>JACRDT010000047.1 GCA_016212795.1 Elusimicrobiota bacterium
AAGCCATTTCAAAACCCCCTTGCGCCTGCAAACGCAGCTTCCGGCCGACCGCGGCGTTGCTCGGACCGCCGCGTGCCTCCAGCACGCTGCGGCCCTCGCGCCTTGCGGGTCGGCGCGGAATCCGCGTTTTCGCGTACCAAGCGGGTTTTGAAATGGCTTCTACTTGCTGACATAGATGATCTTGGACCCCTCGGGCTCGAATCTGAACGGGATCTCCCGCCAGCCCCTCAGGGCGGACAGGACCCCGCGCCGCTTGCCGGGCGGGCAGAAGAGCAGCAGAAACCCCCCGCCCCCCGCGCCCACGATCTTGCCGCCCGTCACCCCGTGCCGGCGGCCGAGCTCGTAGGCTCGGTCGATGTCGGGATTGGTGATGCCACGCGCGAGGCCCTTCTTGACCTCCCACCCCTCGGCCAGGATGGGGCCGATCTCGTCGACCCGGCCCGCCTGGAGCTCGCGGCGGACCTCATCCGCCAAGGCCCTGAGCCGGTCGAGCGCCGCCTCGTTGCGGTGGAACTTGGCCCTGGCGCGCCGCAGGATGGGCCCCGCGCGGCGCCTCACGCCCGTGTAGACGAGGACCAGGCGCTTCTGGAGCTCGTCCTGGGTGCCGGCCGGGCAGATGAGGGGGTCGATGCGGACCGTCCCATCAGGCATGAACTCGGTGAACTGCAGGCCGCCGTAGGCCGCGATATACTGGTCCTGCTTGCCGATGGGCTCCTTGAGCCGGTCGATCTCGATCTCGCACGCCTCGCGGGCGAGCTCCTCGGCGGTCATGAACTCGCCCTTGTAGGCGTGCAGGGCGTGCAGGACGCCCACGGTGAAGCTCGACGAGGACCCCAGGCCCGTGCCGCCGACCACGTCGGCCATGGAGGTGATCTCGACGCCGCGGTGGATGCCGACCTTGAGCAGGCACGCCCGCAGGATGGGGTGGCGCACGTCGCGGGACCTCGGGACCAGCTCGGTCCTCGAGTACTTCAGGATGATCTTGTCCTCGAAGTAGCGGTTGACCGTGACGTACATGTACTTGTCGATGGAGGTCGACACCACCGCGCCGGGCCGCTTGCGGTAGAAGGCCGCAAGGTCCGTGCCGCCGCCCGCGAAGCTCACCCTGAACGGCGTCCTGGATATTATCATGATGCCGTGAGCTCCCCCCCACGGGGGGAGCGAGCATTCGGGGGGGCTGAAAGCCGTTTCATCAATCTCCTATCCGTTCGCGCTCACCGCCAATCATACAACATCCCCGAGACGGCGGGCCGCCGGCCGGGCTTACTTCTTCCCCCACCTCTCCAGGAAGCGCGCCCGGCGCTCCGGCGTGCCCACGTCCTCCACGGTCTCGCGGGTCGCGTAGGCCTCGAGGCGCAGGCCGCGCTCCAGCGCCATGGGGAAGATGTCGCGGCCGAAATCGGAGGGGGCGTCGGCGGGCACGAGGTCCATGAGGGGGCGGCGCACCACCCAGATGGCGGCCAGGGCCAGCGTGCCGCAGGGCTCCCCCTTCCTCTCCCTGTAGAACCCCGTGATCCGTCCGCCCTCGGTCGCCGACGCCCTTCCCAAGGGCGCCGCGGACGCTCGGCCTCCGGCCTCGACCGCGCCCTCGGTGCGCACCAGGTCCGAGTCGTGCGGGTGGTCCGTGTCCCAGACGACCAGGGTCGCCGCTGCCCGGCTGGCCCGATGGGCCTCCACCAGCTTGCGGCAGTCCATGGCGACGAAGAGGTCCCCGTAGACCACGAGGAGGTCTTCCCCTCCCCAATCGCCCAGGTCCCTGACGCAGCCGGCCGTGCCGCGCGGCGACTTCTCGACGCTGTAGCGGAGCTTCATCCCCCAGCGGCCGCCGTCCCCGAAGTGGTCCGACACGACTTCGGCCTTGTACCCGAGGCAGAGGAACGCCTCCGACACGCCCCAGCGCTTGAGCCACTCGAGCTGGTGCTCCAGCAGCGGCTTGCCCGCGATGGGCAGCATGGGCTTGGGGCAGGCGTCCGTCTCGGGCCGCATCCTCTCCCCGCGCCCGCCGGCCACGATCGCCGCCGGTATCATGCCGATTCCCTCAAGATCCACGCCGCCGCCCGGCCGATGTCCCGGCACACGGCGTCAGGCTTGGCCTTGTACCGCCCGTCCCGGCCGCCCTTGCCGGTCCGCACGAGGACGGCCCGGCACCCCGCGTTGCGGGCGGTCTGGATGTCCGTCGTGGAATCCCCCACCAGGAAGCTGTCCGCCAGGCTCAGGCCCCACCGCCGGACCGCGCGCTCGACCATGGCGGTCGCGGGCTTGCGGCAGCCGCAGCCGGCCTCCCCTTTCTTCGCCGGGGCATGGGGGCAGAAATAGATCGCGTCGAGTTTCGCCCCCCGCGCCGCCAGGCGCGCCCGGAGCGCCCGGTGCATGTTGGCCAGCGTCCGCAAGGACAGGTACCCCCGGCCCACGCCCGACTGGTTGCTCACCACCACGACCTTCAAGCCCGCCTTGTTGAGCCTGTGGATGGCCTCGGCCGCGCCGGGCAGGACCCTCATGGCCTCGATGCTCCGGACATAGTGAACGTCCTCGACGATCACCCCGTCGCGGTCGAGGAAGACGGCACGGCGGACAGGTTTTTTCAGGCGCGAGGCTCCTTGCGGCCCATTATAACATTTGGCCCGGCCGGGCTCGGTTCACCCGTCGGGCCCCAACGGCAGCAGGTCCTCCGGCGGCCCGAGCTTGCTCGCGGTGAACCCCACCAGCCGGAACGGCCGCTCCTTCCCGAGGAACTCCTGGAGCAAAGAGCGGGCCCCGCGCTCGAGATGGGCCAGGCTGCCCGTGGAGAGCCGCAGGGTGGTCTGCCGGGAGTGCGTCTCGTAGCCTGCGAAGCGCACCTTGACCGTAAGGGTCCGGCACCAGAACCCCTCCGACACCATCTCCCTGCGGACCTCGCGCACGCACTCGAGCAGGGTCTCCGTCACGAGGGACTCGTCGGAGGTGTCGGCGTCGAAGGTCACCTCCCGGCCGACGGACTTGGTGATCCAGGTCGGGTCCACGGGCCGCTCGTCGAGCCCGCGGGCCTCGGCCCACAGGTAGCCGCCGAACTTCCCGAACTCCCTGACCAGCCGACACTCCGTGGCCTCGAGGAGCTGGGCCACGGTCTCGTAGCCCAGCGCCGCGAGATGCTCCTTGGTCTTGGGGCCCACCCCGCGGAGGATGGCCACGCTCTTGGGGTTAAGGAACTCCCGCACCCGGCTCGGGATGACCGCGGTGAGCCCCCCGGGCTTGCGGTGGTCGCTGGCGATCTTGGCGACCAGCTTGTTGGGCCCAAGGCCCATCGAGGCGGAAAGGCCCTCCCGGTCCAGGATTTCCCGCTGGAGCTTGCGGCCCAGGTCGCGGCCGGCCTCGAACGTGCCCCGGCTGCTCACGTCGAGGTAGGCCTCGTCGATGCCGGCCGGCTCGAGCACGTCGGCTCCCTGGCGGAGTATGTCCATGACGCGGCGGCTGGCCTGGCTGTAGAGGGAGAACCGCGGCCTGAGGAAGACCCCGCCGGGACACCGGCGATAGGCCGTCGAGATGGGCATGGCGCTGTGCAGGCCGAGCTTGCGCGCGGCGTAGTTGCAGGTGGCCACGATGCCGCGGCCGTGTCCGGCCTTGGGGTCCGAGCCCACGATGACGGGCCGCCCCTTCAAGCCAGGGTCCTCCCGCTCCTCCACAGCCGCGAAGAAGCAATCCATGTCCACGTGCATCACGATCCGGTCGGCTGGATGAAGGGCCATGGCGGGCGTCGGCGGAAAAGATGCTACATCTTTAGGCTCGCGGGAGAGAAGCCGCGGCCGGACGTTTGCTACACTGGACCGATGGGCAAGAGGGCTTGGCTGGCCGGGGGCTTGTCGGCCGCGGCGGGAGTCGCCGTCTGGGTCGGGATCTGCGCGCTGGCCCACCGGCGCGAGGCCTGGGACAGCGGGCTCTACTTCAAGTTCGGCATCCCGCTCCTGACCCTCGTGACCTTCCTGGCTGGATTCTTGGAACCCGACCGGCCCTGGCGCTGGGGCGCGGCCGTCGCGGCCGCCCAGATCGCGGTCGCCTTCGTCAAGAACCCGACCGGCGGCCTGTTGCCGCTGGGGGTCATCCTCTTCGGGGTGCTGGCCGTCCCCGCCATCCTGACGGCCTACGTGGGGGCCTTCCTCGCCCGCCGCTTGCGCCCGAGGGCTCCTAGCGGATGAGCGCCACCCGCCCCTTGCTCCTGACGTCGCCCGAGCCGGTCCCCACCTTCAAGGTGTAGAAGTACACGCCGTTGGGGACCCCTGAGGCCTCCCAGACGTAGCGGTAGACGTACTCGCCGTCCACGATCGGGGCCGGGGCGTCGATGTCGACCGAATGGACGACCCCGCCGCCGGCGCCGTAGACCCGGAGCTCGAACCGATGCGCCGCGCCCGCCTTGGCCACGAAGGTCGGGGACTGGCCGGGGCGCACGGGGTTGGGGTAGACGTACATCTCCCCCTTGGAAGGCGCGGTGGGGAAGGATTCCTGGAACAGGCCGAAGAGCGTGAAGTGGTCGGTGCGGAAGCCCACGCCGGAGAGCCCTTGCGTCACGGCCGCCGCCGCGGCCGCAGCTGAGACCCCGAAAGGCGCCTTGCCCTTGGCGTCCACGGGCACCCAGGCCGAGAGCTTCTCGTTGTAATAGTAGGGTTTGAGGTCCTTGACCGGTATGGCGGTGCCATCCACGATGCCGTCGCCGTCGTTGTCCGGCGCGGCCATGAAGACCTCGACGGGCTTGGCGAAGGACTTGGTCCCGTTCGAGAACGAGAGCGAGACATAGACTCCTGCGGGCTGGATGATGGCGAACGGCGAGTTCGGTTCAGGGGTGGAGCCAGGCTTCGGGGAGGAGATCTGGAGCTTCTCTCCGGTCGGGACCGCGCCCGCGGGGATGAAGACCTCGGTGCCGTCGGTCAAGGTGATCTTGGTCGAGGTGGAGGCGTCCACCTTCTGGGTCAGCCGGTGGGGGTTGTTCGGGTCGACGTCAGGGTTCCCGTCCTCGACGACGTCCGCGTTGGCGTCGCCGACCTCCACGCTGATCGTCGGCGGGTCGACATCCGGGTTCCCGTCCTCGTCATAGGCCACGGCTCTGAGGAAATGATTGCCCCAGGGAACGTTCCCGTCGCTGACGTTCCAATACACCGAATAGGGCTTCTTGGAGTCTGGCAGCGAGATGTCCTTCCACGCCTGGGATGATTCATGGCGGTACTGGAAGAGGACCTTCGAGAACTTGGCATCCGGGCAAGCGGCTTCCGCCATGGTGGTGACGGCATTGCCCCAGATCTTCTTGCCGTCTTTGGGCAGCTTGAGGATGGCTGAGGTATCGGTGCATTTGCCGTCCTTGGGAGGCTCGGGCGCCGGCGCGGGCGGCGGTTCAGGCGCCGGGGCGGGAGCAGGCTGCGGCTCGGGCGCGGGGGCGGGCGCTGGCTGCGGCTCAGGCACAGGGGTGGGCGCGGGAGCAGGCTCAGGAGCTGGAGCGGGCGGCGGTTCAGGCGCCGGGGCGGGCGCGGGGGCGGGCGCGGGCTGCGGCTCAGGCGCCGGGGCAGGCGCTGGCTGCGGCTCAGGCGCAGGAGCGGGGGCGGG
>JACRDT010000048.1 GCA_016212795.1 Elusimicrobiota bacterium
ACCAGGAACTCGGCCTGCCGACCCGCGCCCAGCGTCCCGCCATCCTCGATGCGGCCTGAGCCCAAGCGCCGCAAATCCTGCCTTGCGAGCTGGCTCTGTTTTCGTTAGCAGGACTGGCTCACTTCTCGTTGGCGTCCGGGGGAGTAGACGATTTTCACGGGAAATGCACACCGCCTAGCCCCTGCAAGCCGTCACAGCCACCGAACCCTTGCAAGCCTTCGGAACCGCCTAGCCCCTGCAAGCCGTCACAGCCACCGAACCCCTGCAAGCCTTCGGAGCCTCCACCCACCCCATGCAAACCCTCGGAACCACCGAGTCCTTGCAAACCCTCCGAGCCGCCCAGTCCCTGCCGTCCGTCCGAGCCACCCAATCCCTGTCATCCCTCGGATCCGCCACCGCTTTGAAGGCCTGATAGTTCTTCACCGGGATTCTGCCACGGTTCCTTTGGCGTGGCAGAATAGTATTGGCATTTCATGGTGTGCGGGTTGGCGCATACGAGCGATTGATGTGTTGAATTCGGATTGATTTCGACGGGGTGAGGGGGCGTCAGGTCAGGGAGCGGCGTCAAGCGTTCGGAGCTTCAGTTCAGGGGAGTCCAAACTTCTTCACATATCTTCCATTCCGGTCCGGTCTTCTCTAGTCGGTAAACAATGCGATACTTGAGCCCGTCGTTGAAGTATCTTACGGTTTCGACTGCCGCCGATTGGTTATTCCTTGTATCAAGCCTGGAAATCCTTTTGATTTCAGTCCGCTCAAGTCCTTTCGCATAATAAGCTATGTCTCCGGCATGAAGGGAATCGCGTTCTCTTATTGACGGGCAATAGGTGCTTTCGAGAGCTTTGGAATCGTGGGAAGATGCTGCGGAGTCCTGTAACGAAAAGATGTTGGCTATAGCTTTTTCATCCTCGGCCTTAAGGCGAGGGTGATTCCTGGCGCTATGGGTTGATACGGTTTCATCTCGCCTGGCTTGCTGAAAATCGGTGCCGATAAGAACGGCATTCAATCCGTCTTCGTGTATCTTCCACCCGGCCTCCAACTTCTCTAATCGATAAGATATTTTTAGCTTCTGGCCATTTCTCAAATGCCTGATAGTACGTGCAAGCACAGAGGGGCCATTCTTGAGGCCCAGGCTGTGAACACGCACAATCTCGGTGCGAGTCAGCTGGCTTGCATAGAATGCTAAGTTGTCTGAAAGATGAGGGATCAACTGTTTGGCTTGAGAATCAAAAGTGCTTGCAAACGCTTGAGGATCGTGAGAGGCGACTGCCGCGTCCTGCGATGCAAACAGATTCTTTATCGCGGTTAAGTCGCCTTCCGGGAGACGACGCGGTTCCTTGTGATGGCGTGAAACTTCCTCATTCCACGTGTCTTCCAGAGCCTTCAGGGAGACTGTATAGATGGCGAGGAACTGCTTCTCGAAGCTAGTCAAGCGCTCCTCACGGGGATCGATAGCTATCTTGGTAGTAGCCGCGTAGAGCCTGCGGAACTTCTCCCAGCCGTAAGAATCAACCAGAAACCGCACGAAAGAACCGGCTTTCGCATAATTGCATCTACTGTGGTGGAACGAGGAGTATTCAAAATCCTTGTCCGGCTCTACTCTAAGCCATGTCCGCTCTCCGTATATGCGGACGCAGGAGGAAGCCTCCTCGTGCATGTCTCTGCCGGACTGATCGAGGATTTCGGCCAATCCTTCTGCAAGTATAGGTAGTTCATGGCGGCCCCCAGATAGACGGCAGGAAATGAGGTGCGCCAATTCATGGCCATAATGGGTGCGCTCGTAACTTGGAGAAAAGTCGAAGTAGTTGACGGAGGCTCCGGAACAATCGTTGAAGGCCTTGCCTGTGCCTTGTCCGCTTTCGGTAGATTCACGCGTCGGGTAGAGGTAGATGGAAATCTTCTGGCCTGGCACAACACCCAGAGCGGTCGTGATGACGCTAAGCGCCTTTTCCCGTTTTGCTATGATTTGGCCCAGATCCCGTTCTGCGGCCGTGCCTTCGACATAATAGAAGACGAAATGGGCACTTTCAGATGAGACAAAGACCGGCTGTTCAGCGAAGCCAGCGCCCGCCAAAATGAGTAAACAGATGCTCTCTGCCAAGCGAAACAGCCAACGCATGTTATCATGCTATAAATCTCGCCCTATCGAGTCAATGAGTCGCTGGGGAGTGCCGAACCGCTTATATCGTGTTGGGCCGCAGAAGCTAGGGTCTTGGGATTGTACCGATGTACTATAGGCTACGAGACCACTGCCATCTGATCCTTGGCGCTTTGCGCGGTGCGATATATGATTTGCAGGCAGGCAGAGTCTATTCCATAAACCGCCGGGCCGTTGAGATGCTTCAAAGATATCAAACATGTCCTATCGATGGCATCTTGACTTCCCGCTCTGCGGACGCGGTGGCTTGCCGTGAATTCTTCGACAAGTTGAGCGCTATGAATCTCGGCGCTATCTACTTTGAAGCTCCACCAGAGAAGGCTCAAGAGGTTTTAGCTTCGGCGCCTGCGCAGTTCCGGTTCTTGTGGCTGGAGCTGACGTCAGCATGCAACAATTCCTGTGTTCACTGCTACTCGGCCAGCGGACGGCAGGGGGACAATGACCGAGTTCCTAAAGAGCGTTGGCTTTCTCTCATCGCTGAGGCCCGGAAGGAAGGAGCGAGCGCCCTGCAATTCATCGGTGGCGAGCCGTTGCTGGTGCCATATTGGCGAGAGCTGGTGCGCGAGGCTGGAAATCAGAAGTACGGCTCCGTGGAGATCTTCACGAACGGAACCCTCATAGATGATGGCTGCGTCAGCTTCTTCAAAGAACATGGGGTCCGGGTGGCTACGACGATCTATGGGGCAGACGCAGGGCCTCATGACCGCGTGACCGGAAACGCCGGGAGCTTTGATAAGACTCTTGCGGCCTTGAGGAGATTGGTGGCCAGCAATATCCCGACAAGAGCCGCCTCGATTATCAGCAGATTAAATGAGGATGAAGCAGAGAAGATTCAGGACTTCTGTAAGAGTCTCGGCGTGAAATCAGGATGGCCTGATGTCGTGCGGCCGACAGGCCGTGGGAACGATCCGGATATTCTCCCGCGACATTATCAGCGAGCCCCTGTCCGACCACCTTTTCGTACTGGGCGGAGCTCGTTTTATCGGGCCCGGCAATTCAACAGCTGTTTCTCTGGAAAAATCGCGATCACGCCTAGGGGTGATGTGCTTCCTTGTATATTCGCGCGCAGTCAGATATGTGGGAATGTGTTAGAGGCACCGCTCAAGGAAGTGATTTGGGGCGAGGCATTGCAGAGGTGCTGGAACACCACCAAGGACGTTGTCGAGAAGTGTATGGATTGCGAATATCGCTACGCATGCGAAGACTGCCGACCATTGGCTCAGGGGCAGGACCCCTTGAAGTGCTGGCTCAGCAGATCGCAAGGGTGTTCCTACGATCCTTATTCTGGGAAATGGCCGGTTGATATCTCGCTGGCTTCGTGATACTTGCCTATGTTTCACAACACCGGACCGGCTGTTTCTCGTCGGGGATATGGCGTGCGACCAAGACGGCTCGAGGGGTTTGGGTGGGGAATCGGCCCAGCGGGATACAGACGCAACGGACTTATAGCCCGGAGCAGTGCCTTGAAGTCCTTTTCACTTACTGGCCTCTCGTCGAGACTTTGTGATGCGCACTGTATCGCGCACGGGCTTTTGGGCCTCAAAAGCTACGTTAATGCTACGCTCGGTTAAAACCAGTTTTGGAATCCGCTCGAAAAGTGCTGTAATCATCAGCGAAGGGCAGGTGGCGGAACTGGCAGACGCAACGGACTTAAAATCCGTTGCCCGCAAGGGCGTGCGGGTTCGACTCCCGCCCTGCCCATATCACTCGCCTCCCCCGCGGGGAGGCGAGTAGCTGAGGGGGCAGATGCCGTGTCGTCAGAATGCTTCCCCCCGCGGGGAGGCGAGTAGCTGAGGGGGCGAGCGCTGTCGCTGTTTGGATCATGGGAATAGCCAAGCCGGGCTTGACGTACGTCTCGTACGGGGTGGCGGCGGTGGCCGTCGGCTGGACCATCGCCAGGTTCCCCGCCATCTACTCGCTCGGGATCGTCCTGCAGTTCCTGGGCCTGCTGTTCGCGCTGTTCAGCTGCTACTTCTTCAGGGACCCGGAGCGGCCGCTGCCGGCCGACCCGATGATGATCTACTCGCCGGGCGACGGGAAGGTCCTGAGCGTCGAGCATGAGGGCAAGGACGGCGGCCTGACCCTGCGCATCTTCCTCTCCGTCATGGACGTCCACGTGCAGCGCTCGCCCTGCGCCGGGACGGTGGAGTGGGTCCGGCGGCACGCCGGCGCCTTCGCGCCGGCGATGCAGCCCCACGCCAGGACCAACGCCCGCGTCGAGCTGTGCGTCCGGCCCGAGGGCCGCGACCCGGTCGTGGTCGAGCAGATCGTGGGCATCATCGCCCGGCGCATCGAGTGCTGGGCCGGCCAGGGCGAGAAGCTCGCCGCGGGCCAGCGCTACGGCATCATCCATTTCGGCTCGCAGGTGGCGGTGCGCTTCCCGCCCTCGGCCAAGTGCACGGCCAGGGTCGGCGAGAGGGTCGTGGGCGGGGTCTCGGTGGTGGGGGAATGGACAGGCAAACGCTGAAGCGCGGCGGCAAGGTCATCGCGCCCTCGTTCTTCACGGTCGGGAACATGGCGTGCGGCTTCTACGCGCTCATGGCCTCGCACCGGATGGAGATGACGGCCGCGGCCACGGCCATCTTCGTGGGCATCGTCTTCGACATCCTCGACGGCAGGGTCGCCCGGCTCATCCACGCGGAGTCCACCTTCGGCGTCGAGATCGACTCGCTGGCCGATTTCCTGACCTTCGGCATCGCCCCGGCGCACATGATGTACGCCTTCATCCTGAAGGACTACGGCGTGTGGGGCTCGATGATGGCGTTCCTTTTCGCCATGTGCGGGGGGCTGAGGCTCGCCCGGTTCAACGCCCTGGTGCACGACTCGGGCGGGAGCAAGACCCATTTCACGGGCCTGCCCATCCCGGCCGGGGCGGCCTTCCTGGGCGCGTTCGTGCTGCTCTACCAGATCGTCGAGGAGGGCAAGCCCGCCCACACGTGGAGGCTCCTGATGGACAAGGTCTCCTACCTCTACGCGCTGACGCCGCTGATGGTCGTCGCGCTGGCCTTCCTGATGATCTCCACCATCCCCTACCCGGCGTTCAAGGCGGGCAAGCTGTGGGAGCGCCACGAGATCGACGGCGACGAGAACGGCGACGGCGCGACCATCCTGCCGCCCCGCTCGGTCATGATCCTCGTCGGGGGCGCGGTCGCGGGCTTTGTGTTCTTCGTCTACCCGCAGTGCGCGCTCTTCATCGCGACCATCGTCTACGTCTTGTCGGGGCCGTCGGTCTGGGTGTCCCGGGTCATGGGGTTCGGGGCCGGGCCGGCGAGCAATCGACCAGAAGAGCCCGTCCGTCCGTCTTGAACTCGTAGCCCTTGTCGTTGGCCCCGCTCCTGGGGATCTGGGGGAGGTCCACCCAGCTCATCCGAACCCCCGAGCTTTCGAGGCTCCAGGCGATGAAATCCCGCTCCTTGTCCATGTTGGGGTCGGGCCGGTGGGAGAGGTCGCTCCAGCGGATGGCGAGGTCGTGGTTCCCGCTGCCCCACCACAGCTCCCGGCCCTCGCGGTCCGCGAAGCCCGTCCGCCAGAGCCGGAAGTGATGGCGGGACACGATGGGGGTCTCGACTTGGGCCCAGTTCATGTCCTGGGGCCTGCCCAGGAGGCGGTAGATGTTGAAGGGTGGGAACCGGGCGAGCTTTTGGCGGGTCGCGAGCTCGAGCAGGCCCGCCCGCACGCTGGCCGGGACGCTGAGCGGGACCTCGGTCCAGCCCGCGCCCCGCAGGGCGTCGGCCACCTCGGCGGCCGTTCCCCAGAAGGCCAGGTTCAGCGGGTCGCCGTCGCGGCCTCCCCGGCCCGCGTTGCGCGCCGGCAGGACCTTGAGCGCGCCGCCGAGCCTGTCCGGCTCGACGAGGCGGACCTCGGGGGGCGGCGCCGCGGCGGGCCGGAGCTTGTCCCAGAAGAGCCCGCCCGCGGCGAGGGCCGCGGCCGCCAGCGACGCCCAGCCCCGCCGGGTCATGGGGCGCCCCGGGCCGGCAGCGAGTCGTAGAGCCGGCTGTAGCTGGCCGCGACCGACGCCCATCCGAAGCGGCGCGCCTTCTCGAGGGCTCCCTTGCCCAGGCGCGCGCGAAGGCCCGGGTCGGCCGCGAGCCTCGCCATCGCGCGGGTCAGGCCGCGGGTGTCGCCCGGCTCGACGAGGAGGCCGCTGACGCCGTGCTCCACGGCCTCCGCCACGCCCCCGACGGCGGAGGCGATGACGGCCTTGCCCCGGGCCATGGCCTCCAGGAGCGCCATCGGAAGGTTCTCCTGGCGCGAAGGCAGGACGAAGAAGAGGCACTCCTCCATCAGCCGGCCCACCTCGGCCGGGCCGCGGGCGCCCAGGAGGCGCGCTTGCCGGCCCAAGCCGAGCCTGTCGGCGAACCGGCGCGTCCGGCCGCGGGTCTGGTCCGGCCCGCAGACCGCCAGGTCGAGGCTCGAGCCTCGCGAGGCCAGGTCCGCGAAGGCCAGCAGGAGGAGGTCGGTCCCCTTGTAGGCCGCCAGCCGGCCCACGCACAGGGCGAACGGCCGGCGCGGCCTGGGCCGGCAGGCCCAGGGCCCGCGGGCCGGCGCGTCCACGCCGTTGGGGATCACGAAGGATTTCGGGCGGGTCTCCGGCAGGGAGTCGACGAGCTCCCTGAGCCCGGCAGCCGAGACCGCGGTGACGGCGTCGGCCCTCCGCGCGAGGCGGCCGAAGGCCTTGGGGTGCTCGACGAGCTCGAGGGAGGCGCCCTGGTGGGTCAGGACCACGCGGACTCCCTCCGGCAGCCGCGCCTTCTCCAGGTAGCCGAACCCGCGGCTGAAGAACTGGATGTGGCAGACGTCGATCCCGCCGGCCAGGAGCCGCTCCAGGCGTCGTCTGGCTTCGGCGGGCCTCAACCCGTCCCGGGGCGGGAAGACCGCCACGTCGTGGCCCAGGTCGGACAGCCCGGCGCTGAGCGCCCGGGCCACGCGGGCGTGGGCGGGGTCCTGGACGGAGGGCAGGGCCAGGGCGATGCGTAGCCGCTCGCCCCCCCGTCGGGGGGGCGAGCAGCGGGGGGGTTGTCGTGAGCCTCCCCCCGCGGGGGAGGCGAGCATTGAGGGGGGCTGATTCCGTTTCATTAGGTCCGTTCCCCGTCGAGGAATGTCTTGAGCGCCTCCGCGTTGGCCCCGCAGTCCTCGGCCAGGAGGAACCGGCCGCAGGACGCCCTCGCCGCGGCCGCCAGCGCGGTCCTGGCGCGGCCGGCCGCGATGCGGGCCAGCCGGAGCGTCCCGGCCACGAAGGGCGGCGCGGGCAGCATGAGCTCGAGGACCTGCGGGGCGCCGATCCCCACGACCATGGCGGAGAGCAGCGCCGCGGCCGCGGCGCCCCGGGAGCACGGCGCGAGGCTCGGCCGGCGCCGCCCGTCCCGGGCCCCGAGCAGGATCCAGGACAGGGGGGAGGAGGCGCGGACCCTGTCGCGGAAGAAGTCGAGGTCGACGAGGTGCTTCACGCCGAAGCGCCGTCGCCGGAAGGGGCGCACGAAGCGCTCGGGGACGGCGCGCCAGTCGTCGCCGCGCAGGCCCATCCTGAGGGGGAAAGCCGAGAGCGTGCGGCCGCCGTCCCCCAGCAGCGGGATGTCGTCCGAGAGGAGCTCGAAGCCGTCGCGCCCGACGAGCTCGAGGGCGAGCCGCGATTTGCCTCCGTTCATCGGCAGGAGGATGAGCCCTCCCCGGCCGCGGTACGAGAAGCCCAGGGCGTGGACCCGGTGCAGGCGCCTGCGGTCGAGCATCTCGCCGACGCGGGAAAGGACGGCCAGGTAGCCGAGCTCGCGCAGGAGGTCCCGGCTGGCGCTGGACAGGACGCCCTCCTCGGCCTCGAGGTCGTAGTCCAGCAGGGCCAGCCCGTCGTAGTCGGCCAGGCGCCGCCCGCGCTCGTGCGCGATGCGCACCCCCCGCCAGCGCAGGAAGGCGCGGGCCGGGACGCGCCCCGGGGGCGGCGCGGCCAGGCGCAGCGTCAGGCTGACGTCGGGCTCGGCGCCGGGCCGGTCCGTCGCGGCGAAGTAGGCGAAGTCCCTCTCCAGGTCGGCGAGGATCTCCGGGGAGTCGCAGGCCAGCGCCGCGCGGACGCCGTGGAAATCCAGCCGCAAGGCTCCGGTCGCCATGGGTCAGCTCCGCCGGGGCCGTCCGGTCCAGGCGCCGGCGAGGAGGCCCGCCGCGTAGCTCAGGTGCGCCGCCGGCAGCAGGACCCAGAGCCACCCGAGGGACGCGGGGCCCTCGGCGTGCCGCCGGGCCAGGAACAGGGCGTGGCCCGCGGCGAGCGCGGCGTAGGCAACCGCCGGGACGAGGAAGGCCTCGGGCCTGAGCGCGGCCCCGGCGGCGCAGAGCGCCGGCAGCAGCGCGAGGAGATGGAACGACCGCAGCGAGGACGGGAGCTTCCAGGTCATGGCGGCCCGGCCCTCGCCGGAGAGGAAGCACTGCCGGCAGAAGCCCCGGAAGGTCCGTCGCCGCTCGTGGAAGACGAAGAGGTCGGGCGCGTGCAGGGCCCGGTGCCCGGCGTCGAGGAGGCGCCGCAGGAGCAGGTTCTCCTCGTTGCGCGCGAGCTCCTCGTCGAAGAGCAGGCCCTCGGAGCGGAGGGCCGAGCGCCTCAGGGCGAGGTTGCAGAGGATGAGGGCCCGGTCGTCGGCCCAGGCGTCGCCCGGGAACCCCGACACCCGCCGGCTGAAAGGCCCCGCCGCCAGCCAGGAGCCCAGGAGGTGGCCCACGCAGCGCTCGAACAGGGGGCTGGCCGGAGGGGTGATGTTGGGGCCGCCGACGGCCGAGGCGTCCGGGTGGCGCCGGAGCGCTCCGTCGAGGGCGGCGAAATAGGACGGGGGGAGCACGACGTCGTCGTCGAGGAAGCACAGCCAGTCGCCGCGGGCCTCGCGGATGGCCATGTTGCGCGCCCCTCCGAGCGAGCGCGCCTCTCCCCGCAGCACCCTGAGCCCCGGCAGGGCGCGGGCGTGCTCCGAGGCCGCCGCGGCGCACTCGTCGTCCAGGCCGTTGAGGACCAGGAGCACCTCCTCGGGCGCGGGCGGCCGGGCGGCCGCGATGCTGGCCAGGCAGCGCCGCAGGCTCCCCGGCCTGGAAGCCAGGATGATGACGGAGGCGGCGAGGGTCCCGCGGCCGGGCTCCCTCGCCGGCCGCATTCCCGTTCGAATCGAAGCGGCACGCTCGCTCCAGGGACGCCGGGCGCGAGCAGGAGGACGGCCCGGCCCCGGCCGGCCGCCTATCGTCGGAGAGGGCGGGGGCATGAGTGAAGACATTATAGACAACGCCCCGGTGTTGTTCAACGGCGGGCCCGGCCGGATGGGAGCGCGGCCCGCCGCGCGGCGGCGAGGGCGGTCCGCGCCGCCTTGAACGAGGGGTCGATGGCCAGGGCCCTGAGGTAGAGCCTCCTGGCGGCGGCGTTCTCCCCGGTCTTCTCCAGCAGGATGGCGTAGGAATAGTAGGCGATGGGGTCGGCGGGAGCCAGCGAGACCGCCTTGTCGTAGCAGAACCTGGCCCCGCCGAGGTTGCCCGTGTCGCGGTAGAGGGCCGCCAGGTTGACCCACGCCTCCACGTAGCGGGGCTCCAGCCCGACGGCCGACAGGTAGCGCTTGGCCGCTCCCTGGGTGTCGCCGGCGTAGGCGAGGTACATGGCGAAGCCGAACTGGAGCACGGGGTTGAGCGGCTGGAGCGACACGGCCTTCTCGAAGCACTCTACCGCCCTGGCGCGGTCGCCGACGCCGCCGAAGGTCATCCCCAGGTTGAGCCAGGCCTCGGCGAAGCCGGGGTTGAGCCGCAAGGCCGCCTGGTATTCCCGCGCGGCCTCGGCCGCCCGGCCCTCGTTGCGCAGGATGTTGCCCCGGATGAAGCTCGCGCGGGCGGTCTGGCGGTCGTGGTGCTTGCCGAGCAGGAACAGGCTCTTGTCGCTGGACCAATCGCGGCTGCGGGACCGGGTCCTCAGGCCGTAGGCGAGCAGGACCATGGCGACGGCGGCCGCGGTCCACCAGGGTCCCCGCCGCTGGGCGGTCGCCGCGAAGGCGCGGCCGGCCGAGACCAGGGCCAGGGCGAACCCCGGCGTGACCATATAGAGGTAGCGCTCCGCGACGGGGTTGAACAGGGGCCAGAGGCCCGACACCGGGAGCAGGGTCGCGAAGCACCACGCCACGCCGAAGGCCGAGACGGGGTCCTTGCGCCGCCAGGCCGCGGCGTAGAAGAGGAGGAGGCCCAGCACGGCCCAGGAGACCGCGACGCTCTTGGACATCGCGCGGCGCACGATCACGGGCGCGCGGTCCGCCGCGAGGGTGTCGGGCACGACGAGCAGGGCGGCGTACTCGGCGGCCGCCCGGGACATGGTCCAGAGCCGGACCGCGCGGTCGCGGCGGAGTTCCTCGGTCTCGGGCGAGGACGGCGGGAAGAAGCGCCCCTTCCTGATGGGGGGCGGGGAGGCCTTGCTTCCCGGCCCGGGGGCCGCCCGGGCGGGCTCGTCGTCGGCGGCTTCGGCGGGGGCCGCGTAGCGGAATCGTTCGTACCAGAACCCGCCGTAGACGGCTGCGACCAGCGCGAAGACCGTCATCGCCAGCGCCAGGCGCCCACGGCGTCCCTTGGGCTCGGGGAAGTAGAGCTCCACGAGCAGGACGAGAAGAGGGAGGCTCGCGGCCATCTCCTTGGAGAGGAGCCCGAGCCCGAACAGGAGCCCCGAGGCCGCGACGAGGGCCAGCGGCCCTCTTCGCGCCTTGAGGTAGACCCAGAGGCCGGAGAAGGTGAAGAACGCCGCCAGGAGGTCGCAGCGGAAGCTGACCGCGTTGACCGCCTCGGTCTGCGCGGGGTGGAGCCCGAACAGGAGCCCCGCCAGCAGGCACAGGGGCCAGGAGGGGATGAACGCCAGGGCCAGCGCGTATACCCAGAGGCTGTCGGCGGCATGGAGGAGGAGGTTGGTCAGGTGGTAGCCGTAGGGCGAGAAGCCCCACAGCCTCCGGTCCACGAGCAGGGAGGCCAGGAACACGGGCCTGCTGCCGGCCAGGACCTCGTGCCTGCCCGTGTAGTACCGCGGCTCGATGAGGCGCCGGATGTTCGCGGGGTCCTGCATGAAGGGGTTGGATTGGACGTAGATGTGGTCGTCCCAGACGAAGCCGTTGCGCAGGGAGCCGGCGTAGGCGGCGAAGACCGCCGCAACGATGAGGATGCCGGCCGTGAGATGGCGCCTCATGGGACCTAATGATAGCAATCTCGGCGCCGGGGGCCGCGGCCTTGCCTTATCGGTCGCGAAGCACTACGATAGCTGACGATGGCATCCCGCGCAGCGATGTTCGGGCGAGCGGCCTGCCGCTCAGCGGCAGGGGCGGTCCTGCTCCTGGGGGCCGGGTGCCGGGCCGCGGCCGCGGCCGGGTGGCCGGACTTGGGCCGGCCCGCGCGCGTGGTGGGCGGCGGCGGCTCGGACGCGGCCGTCGTGGTCGGCATCGAGAACTACGCCTTCCTGCCCCCGGTGACGGGGGCCAGGGCCAACGCGTTGGCGTGGTACGACTACCTGACGAGGACGCGCAAGGTCCCGGCCGACCACGTCGTCCTGCTGCGCGACGGGGAGGCGACCGCCGAGAGGATGCGCCGGGCCGTGGAGAAGGTCTCCCGCGAGATGGAAGGTGAAGGCGCGCTCTGGTTCGTGTTCGTTGGGCACGGCGCCCCGGGCGAGGCGGACAGGGACGGGCTCCTCGTCGGCGTGGACGCCCAGCAGAGCGCCGACAGCCTGCCCATCCGGAGCCTGCGCCAGGACGAGCTGCTCAGGTCCATGCGCAAGAGCGGCGCCGGCTCGATCCACGTCGTGATGGACGCCTGCTTCTCCGGCCTGACGAGCCGGGGCGCGCCGCTGGTCCCGGGGCTCCAGGACATTTCCGTCAAGCCGGTCTCCATCCCCAGGGACCCGAGGTTCGTGTTCCTGGCCGCGGCGCGGGCCGATGAGTACGCCGGTCCCCTGCCGGGGACCGACCGTCCCGCTTTCAGCTACCTGGCGCTCGGCGGGCTGCGCGGGTGGGCCGACGAGAACGCCGACGGGCGCGTCACGGCGGGCGAGGTGGTCCGGTACGTCTCGAGCGTGCTGCGCGCCACCCTGCGCGACCGCAACCAGACGCCCGACCTCTTCGGCAACGCCGAGGCCGTGCTGGCGGATTCCGGGGGGGAGCCGGCGCCGGACCTGGCCGCCCTCGCCAGGGAGGAACCTGGCCCCGGGTTCAGGCTTTCCGACCTGGCGCCCATCCCGGAGGTCAAGACCCCCAAGGCCCTCCCCCAACTGTCCCACGCGGGCTGGAAGGAGACCGACGTGGAGGCGCTCGAGCGCTACGACGAGATGGTCCGGTTCGACAAGGGCGACGCGAAGCCCGGCAAGAAGATCGAGCGGTGGCGCGACTTCGCCGAGGAGGTCCCCCGCTACGCCGACGCCGCGAGGAAGCGCGCCGCGGAGTGGGAGCAGTTCATCCATCAGGAGGAGGAGGCCGAGCTGGCCCGGCAGCGCAAGGAGGAGGCCAGGGAGGCCGACTGGGAGAAGCTCAAGAGGCTGCTGCCTCTCGGGGTCGTGCCGGCGGCCGACAAGGAGCGCTGGGCGCGCATGTTCCTCGACGCTTACGGCGAGTCGGAGCGGGAGGACCCGCACGCCCCGGAGCTGGCGAAATACCTCCCGGGCGCGCCGCCGCCAGCCGCCAAGGAGGACCGGGCGGCCGATGCTCCCGGGCGAGCCGCGGGGGACGCCGAGGCCGGCCGGGCGCAGCCAGCGTTTCGCAAGCACCTGTTCAAGTTCGCGCTCGGGTCGACGGGCGGCGCGTTCGGGCGGGAGCAAGGCATCGACCTGGCCCAGGGCGGGGGGGCGTTCAGCTTCCAGTACCTGTACCGCCGCTCGCCGAGGTTCCGGTACGGGGGCGAGCTGACGCACGCGGGGTTCGATACCGCTCGCTCCTGGACGGGGTGGGCGGAGTGGGAGAGCAAGCTCAACGTGACTGCCTTGAGCGCCTTGCTCCGCTACGACTTCCTGATCGGCCGGCGGTGGACCCCGTTCGTGACGGCCGGCGCCGGGATGAACTCGGTGCGGCTCAAGGTGAGGACGAAGCTGGCGCACGGCTACTGCTGGAACAACAACAACCTGCCCTCGAACAACCCTTGGTGGAACGCCGAGCCCTGCCCGGCCGACACGTCGAATTTCGTGTCGACCTACGAGGGCGACAAGGGCGGCGTGACGGCGAGCCTCGGGGTAGGGACCGATTTCCGGGTGACGGAGAGGCTGGTCGGCGACTTGGAGCTGCGATGGCGGTATGTCGGGTGCAGCGGCTTCCGGTCGCCCCTCTTCCGGCCCGAGATGCCGAGCAGGGTCCTGGCGGGCGGCTGGCTGGCCACGATCCTCCTGAGCCTGGGGTGGGTCTGGTGACGGCCCGCTCGATTGAAGGGCTCGGACGCAAAAAGCTATAGTCCGGAAGAGGTCGAGCCGTGAAGAAGACCAAAGCATCGAGACCCCGGGCGTTCAAGCACGCCGGCCGCGTGGCGTGGCGCAAGGTGGCCGACGAGGCCGTCATCCTCGACGTGGAGACCGCGGCCTACTACTCCCTGCGCGGCACGGGCCTCAGGATCTGGGAGCTCCTCGGCGAGGGGCGCGGCGCCGAGGCCATCGCTCGGCGGCTGGCGGAGGAGTTCGACGCGCCCGAGGACGTGATCCTGCGCGATTGCCGGGAGCTCATCGAGCGCCTGCGCCGGGAGCGGATGATCGAGCCGGCGTGAAAGGCCGCTTCGTCTTCGTCGACCCCCCGAGTCCCCCCGGTTTCATCAGCTTCAAGCACTCCCACGCGGGCTTCGGCGAGTTCTGCAAGGACAGCCGCCTGCGCCTGCCCACCTTGGACCTCTTCCACTGCGCCTCCCTGCTGGCGGAGCGCGGGTTCGCGGTCGGCGTGGTGGACTCCCCGCTCCTGGGCCACGGGCCGGCCGGGTGCGTGGCCGAGGTCCTGGCCAGGAAGCCCGGCGCGGTCGCCATCCGGACCGGCGGGTTCTCCCTGCCCCTGGACCTGGAGGTCGCGAGGCGGCTCCGCCGGTCCTTCGACGGTCCCATCCTGCTCTTCGGCCCGGCCGCCGCGGCTGAGCCCAAGACCATCCTCGAGTCCGGCGCGGCCGACGCGGTCGTGGCCGGCGAGGCCCCTGCCGCGTTCCTCGCCATCGCCGGCGCCAAGAGCCTCGGGAAGGCTCCGGGCGTCTTGACCCTGGACGGCGCGGGACGCGTGGTGGAAGGGCCTCGGCCGCGGGTCCCGGAGTCCATGGACTACCTCCCGGTCCCGGCCTGGGACCTCGTCCCGTACCGGCGGTATTCCTTCGTGACTTCGCAGACCGCCTGGGGCTGTCCCATGGCCTGCGGGTACTGCCCGTATCCCCTGGCCCAGGGAGCCAGGCCGCGCCGGCGCTCCGCCGGCTCCGTGGCGAGGGAGTTCTCGGCCCTGCGCTCCCGCTTCGGGCTGCGCTTCGTGCAGCTGCGCGACCCCGATTTCGCGTTGGACCGGCGCAGGACGGCCGGGCTCTGCCGGGCGCTGACGCGGGCGGGCGCGCCCATGACCTGGGGGTGCGAGACGCGCCTCGAGCGCCTCGACGACGAGCTGATGGCCCTGATGGCGGCCGCGGGCTGTCTGCGGGTCGCGTTCGGGGTCGAATCCCTCGAGCCCGCGGTCCTGCGGCTCATGGGCAGGGAGCATCCCGGGCCGGCCTTCATCCGGGGCCAGGTCAGCCGCCTCAAGAGGCACGGGATACTCACCTACGGCCTCTACATGATCGGGCTCCCCGGCGAGACCCGCAAGAGCACGCTCGGGCTCATCGATTTCGCGGTCGGGCTGGACACCGAGGCGGCGTCCTTTTCCATGGCCATGCCCATCCCCGGCACGGCTTTGGAACGGCTGGCAAGGTCCAAAGGCTGGATCACGGCGCCGGGACCCTGGAGGCTGACGAGCTGCGTGCCTTCGATGCGCAACGAGCATATGGACATCGGGGAGGTCTCGGAGCTCCACCTCCTCGCCAAGCGGCGATGGAAGAACCGCCTGATGAAACGGCGTCGGCCCCCCCGCTACTCGCCCCCCCCGTCGGGGGGGCGAGTGATATGAAGATCGGCCTGGCGTGGCTCGACCCGGCCGACCCCACGGACGCGGCCGTCGGTCTCGGCGTCGGCCGCGGCTTGCGGGGGCTCGGCCACGAGGCGGTGATGGTGGGGCCCAGGCGCTTGGCGGGCCAGAGCGCCGAGGAGTCCTGGGAGGGATTCCGGCTCCTGCGGGTCGGAGAGCCCTCGGCGCGCCCTGCCGATGGGCGCTCGGCCGATGAGCGGGCCGCGGCCGGGCTGCTGGGGCTTCAGCGGCGGTTCGGCTTCGACCTCTGGCACTGCCACGTGTTCGGCCGGCCGCACCGCGCCCTGGCCCGGGCGAGCCGGCTCGGCCGCTGGCCCATGGTCGCGAGCCTCCACCTCGTGCTCGAGGACTACCTTCCCTTCGCGGGCGGCAAGCGGGAGCTCGGGGCGCTCCTGCGGCGCTCCAGGCACGTGACCGCGGTCTCGGCCTGGAGCCTCGGAGAAGCTCTGCGGGTCTGGCCGGACCTCGCGGGCCGCTCCTCCGTGGTCCCCTGCGGCCTCCCGGATCCCGCGCCGGGCTCCCGGGCCGGCGGTCCCTCTCCGGAGGCCGGTCGTGCCGGGGCTCCCCGAGGCCCGTACATCCTCTGCGTGGCGCGGCAGGCGCCGTACAAAGGCCTCGACGTGCTGCTGATGGCTTTCGCCCGGTTCCTCGAGAAGAGGAAGGGCATCAAGCTGGTCGTGGTCGGCCGCGACCAGCTGGCCGGGGCCCTTCCCCGCTTCTGCCGGACGCTGGGCATCGAGGAGCAGGTGGTCTTCACCGGGGCCCTGCCTCCCGCCTCGGTGCGGCGGCTCATCGAGGGTTGCCTCTTCTTCGTCTTGCCGTCACGCCGGGAGACCCTCGGCATGGCCCTGCTCGAGGCCATGGCCTGCGGCAAGGCGTGCGTGGCGTCCAGGGTCGGCGGCGTGCCGGAGCTCGCGGCTGACAAGAAGCACGCCCTGCTCGTGCCTCCGGGAGACGTGGAGGCGCTGGCCCGGGCCATGGGCCTGCTCGCCTCGGACCCGGGCGAGAGGAAGCGCTTGGGAACCTCGGCCCGGGAGCGCAGCCGCCGGTTCCAGTGGGGCGGCGTGGCCGCCTCCTACGCGGCGATCTATGAACGCGTCCTGCGTTGAAGAGACCCGGGTCCGGCTCGAGCCTTGGGCCAAGGCGGAGGACCCGGGCTGGGACCAGAGAGGCACGGACAGTCTCATGGCGGCGGCGTGGTCCGTCAACGCCAACTCGGCCTGGACCAAAGCCTACACCGCGTACTGGTGCCCGAAGCACGCGTCGAGGATCAAGGTCGTCTACTACGGCGCGCCGGCCGCCGACGCCTTTCCCGAGGGCGTCCGGCACGGCGGGCCATCCGGCCTGGACCCCGCGCCGGCCGCGCCGGCTTTCCCGTGGCCTTACATCGTGTGCGTGGCGCGGCTGGCCGAGTACAAGGGCATCGACGTCCTGGCCATGGCGTTCGCGGAGGTCGTCGGCCAAGGGGAGGATGTCGGCCTGGTCCTGGTCGGGGCCGACCATTCCAGGGGACAGCTCTTCACGTTCATCGAGAGGCTCGGCATCGCGGACCGCGTGCGCTGGCTCGGCCAGCAGCCGCACGCCAGGGTCCTGGAGCTCCTGCGGGGATGCGAGCTCTTCGTCCTGCCCAGCAGGCGCGAGAGCCTCGGCGGCGCCGCCATCGAGGCCATGGCCGCGGGCAAGGCGGTCGTGGCGTCGCGCACGGGCGGCATCCCGGAGCTGGTGACGGACGGCCGCGAGGGCATCCTGGTCGAGCCCAAGGAGCCCGCCGCCCTGGCCCGCGCCATGCTCAAGCTCCTGCGTGACCCGGCGGAGCGCTCCCGCATGGGCGCGGCCGCCAGGGAGAAGAGCCGGAGGTTTTCGTGGGACCGGGCTCTCGACGCCTACGCCCGGGATTGGTCCTCCCACCCCGCGTGGCGTCCGGGCGCGGCCGTGGGCTTCGCGATCTGGGACTCGGGGGCCGACCAGACCTGCCAGGCCATCGCGGCCAGCGTCATGGACGGCTTTCGGCGCAAGGCCCAGCCGTTTTGCCTGTGCTGGTGGCGTTCGACATGGGGCGAGCCGTTCCGCTCGGAGGTCCCCGGGGGGCGGGTGTACAGGGTGGGTCTGCCGGGGAGCGCTCGGACCGCGCTCTTGGACCCTGTCGTCGTCGCGGCCCAACTCTTGTGGATCGCCGCCGCCGAGCGCGTCGGCGTCTGGCACGTGCTCGTCATCCGCTACCGGCGGCTGCGGGGCTTGCGGTGGTTCCTCCGGGCCGCCCGGCAGAGCCCCGTGGTGACCTTGGCATGATCTCGGTCATCGTCCCGACGCTCAACCGGGCCCGGTCCCTTGTCCGGGCTCTGCGCTGCCTGAGGGGACAGGACCTTCGCGCCGATGGGTTCGAGGTGCTGATCGTCGACAACCGCTCGACCGACCCGACTCGGAGCGTCGCGAAAGGGTTCGTCGCGCGGCATCCGGCGCGCCGGTTCCGGTACGTCCGGGAGGAGGAGCGGGGGCTCCTGTTCGGCCGCAACCGGGGCGTGGAGGAGGCGCGTGGGGACATCCTGGCCTTCATCGATGACGATATCGAACCGGCCCCGGGTTGGCTGAAGGCCATCCGGCGCTCCTTCGCCGACCCTGGCGTGCGGATCGTGGGCGGGCCCATCCTGCCCAGGTACGAGGCGCGGCCCCCCGCCTGGCTGGAGTGGTTCTGGACCGAGCGTCCCGAGGGGCGGTTCTGCGCGCCCTTGGGCCTGCTTGATTTCGGGGACAAGGCCCGGGAGGTGGATCCCGCTTTCGTCTGGGGCGGGAATCTCGCCATCCGCAGGGAGGTGCTGGTGGACCTCGGCGGATTCCACCCGGAATACTTCCCCGGGAAGCTGTGGTGCTTCGAGGGGGATGGGGAGGTCGGCCTCGCCAGGAAGGCGCGGGCGGCGGGCTGCAAGGCGGTCTATCAGCCCGAGGCTCTGGTCCGCCATCGCATCCCGAAGGGGAGGATGACGCCCGAGTACTTCGAGAAGAGGTTCTTCTACGGCGGCGTGGGCGAGTCTTTCACCCGCCTCAGGGATTCCAGGGGCAGACTTGAAGAAGACCGCCCGGGGGGCGGGCGGCGGCCCCACCGCAAGGATCGCTGGGCGCTGAGGCTCAGGGAGCGTTTCGAGAAGGCCGGAGCCTTCGACCCCTCGGACCGCGATCCCGGGAAACAGGCGCTCGTCGAGCGCTTCAACCGCGCCTATCGGGAAGGTTTCGAGTCCCATCAGGCCGCGGTCCGCAGGAGCCCGGCGCTCCTGAGATGGGTCCTGAAAAAAGACTACTGGGACTACAAGCTGCCGCGGGTGAGGGTCCGGGGTGCGGGGAGGATCCGTCGACGGCGATTCTAGGGAAGAGGGCCCTTGCCGCGCCCGTGTGGTTTTGATTCGATATGTCGATTCATAGTCGCATGGAGGTCGGCAGGGCCTTTGTCCAAGCTCAGCGGCGTGACGATCTTATTTGATATGATGAGGTTGGAGGCGATGCTCGATGACCAGAAACGAGGATAAGAAGCGTCCATCCAAGAGCGGCCGGTCCGGCCGCGGCGGCAAGAGGAAGTACAACAAGCCCGAGCTGGAGAAGCACGGGGTGCTGTCGATCGTCGAAGGGGACTAATCACTTTCCTCCCCCGCGGGGAGGAAAGTAGCCGTGGGGGCAGATGCCGTTTCATCAATCTCTCCTAAGAAACCGGAGTTAGCCCCCCGCTACTTGTCCCCCGTGGGGGGGCAAGTGACTAGGATGCCGGCCCGATGTTGAGCGTCATCGTCTCGTCCCAGCGCTCCGCCACGTCGATCCCTCACTGCCGCAGCGTCGCCAGGACCGTCGGGACGCGCCACGAATACCTCCTGATCGCCAACCCCGAAGGCAGGCTGGGATTGGCGGCCGCCTACAACCGGGGCGTCGCCCGCTCGACCGGCGAGGTCCTGGTCTTCAGTCATGACGACGCCTTCCCGATGACGCCGGGGTGGGGCGCCGTCCTTGAGAGGAAGTTCGCCGCGGACCCCTCGGTCGGGCTCCTCGGGGTCGCCGGCACCAGGCTCCTGTCCCCTTGGGACCTGCGCTGGGAGGCCGCCGGCCCGCCGTTCCTCCGGGGAAGCGTCGTGCAGGAGGCGCGGGGCGGGCCGCGGTTCCTGAGCCTCTTCTCGTGGGACCGGACGGACGCGGAGGTGGTCGCGGCGGACGGGCTTTTCCTGGCGGTCCGGGCCGGGCTCTTCAGCCGCGTCCGGTTCGACGAAGAGCGCTTCGGCGGGTTCCATTTCTACGACCTGGACCTTTGCATGCAGGTCAGGAGGACGCGCCGGTGCGTGGTGACCTCGGACATCCTGGTCAGGCACCGGTCCTCCGGCCTGCGCGACAAGGATTGGAGCGCGGCCGCGGCCATGTTCCGGGAGAAGTACAGGGACGTCCTGCCGGCGTCGTGCGCCCCGCGCGGCGCCCCCTTTAGGGGCTTCGCGCCCCTTGGGAGAGGCGTTGGCCGGCCTGGGCGCGGCCCCTCCGAGGTCAGGCACTTCGGCCTGGCGGGCCAGGGGGGCCGGGTGCTGCGCCGCCTGGGGCTGCTCCCATGAGGCCGGCGGTGCGTCCTCCGGGCGGGACGCCGCGCCGGTTCAGGCTGGCCGACTGGGCGGCCGCCGCCCAGGCCGCGTTCCTGGCGGCCGTCGGCGGCAAGAGGACGCCCCTGGCCGTGAGCTACATCATCACCAACAGGTGCAACTCGCAGTGCGCCTACTGCGACCGCTGGAAGAAGGCGGACCCGGGGCTGAGCACGGAGCAGGCCTGCGACCTGCTCGCCGGGCTCAGGAGGCTGGGGACGAGGTTCCTGCAGATCACGGGCGGGGAGCCCTTCCTGCGCGAGGATCTGGCCGTCGTCGTCCGGCGGGCCCGCGAGCTAAGCCTCCACACCGGCGTCAACACGAACGGCTCGCTGCTCAAGGCGAACGCCGGGGTGCTGAGGCATCTGGACCGGCTCTGCTTGAGCCTGGACGGCCCCCCGGAGGTCCACGAGAAGATCAGGCCGAAGGGGGCGCACTGGCAGGTGGAGGAGGCCATCGCGATCGCGGCCGACCACGGGGTCCCGGTCTCCCTGAACGTGACGCTGACGAGGTTCAACACGGCGCACGTCGATTACCTGCTGGACTTCGCCGCGGCCAAGGGGGTCGCCATCTCGTTCCAGCCGGCGGACGTCCACGCCCTGTCCAGCGCGCGCCCCAACGAGGCGGCGGGCGACCGCGACGAGGTCCGGCGGGCGTTCGGCCGGCTGGAGGAGCGCAAGCGGGACCGCGCGCGGATGGAGAACGGGTTCCTCGAGCTGAGCTACATGAGGAAGTGGCCCGGGCCGCAGGGCGTGTGCTGCGCCGGGGGGAGGCTGTTCTTCCGCATCGAGAGCAACGGCGACGTCATGGTCTGCGGCTTGAAGGAGCGGGGCGGGGAGTTCCCGAACGTTCTCCGAGACGGCCTGGAGGCCGCGTTGGAGGCCGTGCCTTTCCCCGACTGCGACGCGTGCTTCAGCTCCACCCGGCTGAGGATCAACCTCCTCTACAGCGCGCTCCGCCTCAACCGGGGCGTCATCCTCGACTGGCTCGGGGGGCGGCGGCCATGATCCTGCCGGTGAGCCGCAGGACGGTCAGCCTCTACCCGGGCGAGTGGCTGGACATCGCGCGGCTGGCGGCCGCCGGGGAGCTCGTCGAGGGGGAGTGCGAGCGTTCGTTCGCGGCCCGCTTCGCCCGCTACGTGGGGGTGGAGCACGCCGTCCCCACGGGCACGGGGCGCTTCGCGCTGTCCGCCATCCTGCGGGCCATGGGCCCGCCCCCGGGCGGCGAGGTCATCATGCCGGCCTACGAGGACCTCTCGGTCCCGCAGGAGGTCCGGGGCCTGGGGCTCGTGCCTGTGTTCGCGGATGTCTCGCCGGAGAGCCAGGGCGTCGGGGTCCAGGGGGTCCTGGACCGCATGACGGACAGGACCGTGGCGGTCGTCGTCGCGCACCTCTTCGGGATCGCCGCCGGCATCGACGCCATCGTGGCCGCGGCCCGCGGCCGCGGCGTCAAGGTCATCGAGGACTGCGCGCACGCCGTGGGGACCAGGAGGGACGGGACGCACGTCGGGGGCGCGGGGGACGCGGCGTTCTTCAGCTTCCACTCGACCAAGCCGTTCATGACCTTCGGCGGCGGGATGGCCGTGACGCGCGACCCGGAGCTGGCGGCGAGGATCCGGGCCCTGGTGGAGGCCAGCCCGTACCCGAGCCGGGCCGACCTCCTGCTGCGCGTCCTCTCCACTTACGCGCTGGCGGCGATGACCAGCGCCCCGGCGTTCCCGCTGGGTGTGTTCCCGGTCCTGCTGCTTCTCGACCGGCTCGGCGTCGACCCCGTCGGCGTCTACGACCGCGCGTTCAGGCGCCCGGTGAGCGTGGCTCGGACCGACGTCAGGCTCGCCAACGCGCAGGCCCTGGTCGGGCTCCGGCAGCTCGACCGGGTGGACGGGGGCCTGGAGCGGCGCAGGGCCAACGCGAGGGCGCTGGACGCCGCCCTGGGCGCGGGGATCGGAAGGCCCGACCACGGCGAGGGCGGCAACCGCTACTTCTACATCATCTTCGACGACGACGCGCCGCGGCTGAGGAGCCGCCTGCTGCGCCGGGGCGTCGACACGGGCCGCGGACTCATGAGGCATTGCCCGGCGGCCTTCGGCTTGAGGCCCGAGGATTTCCCGAACACGACGAGGATGCTGGAGACCAGCCTGCAGGTCCCGGCGCACGAGGGGCTGACGCCCCGGGCGATGGCGGAGATCGCGGCCCTCATCAACCGCGAGGCGGCCGGGGCGCGGCCTGGGCCGGCAGGCCCAGGGGCCGAGCGTCCCGGCGGCCATAGGGAGAGGCGTTGGCCGGCCGGGGCGCCCGGCGCCGCGCGAGATGGTATCATACCTCCGTGAGAGTCGCGCTGGTGTTCAATCCGTTCTCCTACAAGGTCCACGAGGAGAACCTGAGGGTGGTGCAGAAGTACTTCGGGCTGTTCCCGCCCCTGTCGCTGGCCTGGGTGGCGGCCATCGTCAGGCGGGCGGGGCACGAGGCGGTCATCGTCGACGCCCGGACCCTGGACCTGACGAGGCAGGATACCGCGGCCATCCTGAAGGATTATCGGCCGGACGTCATCGGCGCCATGATGACGACCTACATGTTCCCGGAGACGCTCTCGTGGCTCCGGTACCTCAGGAGCGAGCTGGCGGCGTCGGGCCTGAGGCCCAAGGTCCTCATCGGCGGCTACAACCTGAGGGTCTATCCCGAGGAATCGGTCCTGCACCCCGAGATCGACTTCGGCTGCCGCGAGCACGCCTACCACACCGTGCCCGCCCTGCTCCGGGAGCTCGAGCGGCCCGCCCCGGACCTGGGGTCCGTCCCGGGGCTGGTCTGGAAGAAGGGAGGGGCCGTCGTCATCAACCCTCATCCCGAGCCCATCGATTTCGACCTGTTCCCCGCCCCTGCCCGCGACCTCCTGCCCAACGAACTCTACGCCGAGTTCCCGACCCAGCGCAAGAATTTCACCGTCATGGTGACCTCCCTGGGCTGCCCCTTCCGGTGCTCGTTCTGCGAGGCGGGCGGGACCCCGTACTCCCCGCGCAGCCCGAAGACGGTCGTCGACGAGATCGAGGAGTGCGTGAGGCGCCACGGCGTCGGGGAGATCGACATCTTCGACTACGACTTCACGGCCCAGCGCCAGAGGGTCCTGGACATCTGCGAGGGCGTCGTCGAGCGCGGGATCGACGTCTCCTGGGCCTGCAGGTCGCGGGTCGACACCGTGGACCGGGGTCTCCTCGAGGCCATGGCCCGGGCGGGCTGCGGGAGGATCTACTGGGGGATCGAGCACGGCGACCAGGAGGTCCTCGACCGGCTCGGCAAGAAGATTTCCCTCGAGAAGATCCGCGAGACGGTCGCCCTGAGCAGGGGCGCCGGGATCCAGAACCTCGGGTTCTTCCTGGTCGGCGTGCCGGGCGAGACCGAGGAGAGCATCGCCCGCACCGTGGACTTCGCCCGGTCGCTGAGGCTCGACTACGCGCAGTTCTCCAAGCTGCTGGCCAAGCCCGGGACGGGGTTGTGGCAGGACATGAAGAAGCGCGGCTGGAGGGACTATTGGGCCGACTGGGTGAGCGGCCGGGAGGCCGATCGCGAGCTCCCCCGCCCCTGGCTGGCCGGGCTGGATGGCGAAAGGCTCGACGCGCTCACGCACGAGGCGTACCTGAGGTTCTCCTCCGGGCCGGCCTTCATCCTCCGGCACCTGCTGATGTGCCGGTCGCTGGGAGAGCTCCTCCGCAAGGTCCTGGCGTACGGCGACATGGCCCTCGGGAGGCTCGTCCGGCGGACCGGGGCCTTCCGCATCCATCATGAGAACCCCGTCGCGACCCTGCTGTACCGGCGGCGCTTCAAGCGCGGCCGCCGCCCCGCCGGCCTCGTCGGCCTCCTCGATGAGCGGGGCTGAGGCCGGGCGCGCCGGGCGCAGGACGGTGCGGCTCGTCTTCGCCGCCGTCCTGGGCGTCTACGCGGCGGCCAACGCCCTCTGGCTCGGCCAGAACGGCGAGCGCTGCATCGGGTTCCCGTTCCATGCCCGGCATTTCCTGCCCGCCATGGACCAATACGACCGCCTGGAGAAGGGCGCCCCGTTCCTCGAGTTCCTCGCGAGCCTGCGCGAGGACCGGTGGCGTCCCGCGCCGGCCCATTCGTTCGTCACCGCGCTCGGCTTCCTGCTGGTGGGCAAGGACGTCGCCCTGGTGACCGGCGTCCTGAACCTCGCCTATCTCGCCCTGGCCCTGCTGTTCCTGCCGGCCGTCGCCTCGCGGCTCGGGTATCCCCCGGCCGTCGCCGCCTGGGCCATGGTCCTCTTCGCGCTCTACCCCGCTGTCTATGGACTCAGCAGGCTCTACGGCGCGTTCGATTTTCAGGTGATGGCCGTGATGCCCGTCGCCGTGTGGTGCGTCTTGAGGACGGACGGCTACAGGTCGCGCGGCGCCACCATGGTGCTGGCGGGCGTCGCGGCGGCGGGGCTGCTGGTCAAGGACACCTTCGCGGGCTACTTCGCCCCCGTGCTCCTGTTCACGGCGGTCCGATCGCTCCGGCAGTCCTTCGAGAGGCGCAAGGTCGTGAACCTGTCGCTCCTGGCTGTCGTCGTGGCCGCGGCGGTCTCGTTCTACTACGCCGGGCCCGAGATCGTCTACAAGGAGCTCTCCCAGCCCTTCCATGATGTGGCGGGGCCGTGGCACGATTTCGTCAACTGGGGGCCGTACACGGTCGGGCTTTCCGAGAAGATCATGTCCCCCGTCCTCTTCCTCCTGTTCCTGGGCTCGATGGCCTGGGCCTGGTCCCGGCCGGGGAGAGGCCAGGGCTTCGGGGTGTTGGCCGTCTGGATCCTGGCGTCGTGGGCGCTGATCTTCTGCATGCCGCACTACAAGCAGCCCAGCTATTTCGTCCCCATCCTGCCGGCGGCGGCCATCGTCTCCGCCGCCGGGCTCCTCGCCATCCCGCCGCGGCCGCGGCGGGCGGCGATGGCCGTGGTGGCGGGCGTGGGCATCCTGCAGTTCGCCTCGTTCTCGTTCGGGAGCTTCGACCGGCTCCGGCAGGTCCGCTTGGCGAGGCTGCCCGGCGGCCGCGAGCTGACCTACTTCAAGCTGGACCCCGGCATCGTCTACCACCGCGCCTATCCGGTCCCCTCCGACCTCTACCGGGATGTCACCGCCAGGGTGGCGGCGATGGGCCGGGGCCGGTCGGAGAGGGTCCTGGTGCTGCCCGCGCTCGGGGCCGGCCACGAATATCGCCACCTCTACGACCTGGCCGACTGGCTCCACGGCTGGAGGTTCGTCTCGACGGGCGATTTCGGGGAGGTGCTCAAAGGCGCGTTCATGGATGAAGGCTGCGACAGGGTCATCCTTCCCCTGAAGGAGGGGTGGGACATCGGCCGCACCATGGACGCGGTCCACCGGGAAGCCTTGCACGCGGCCAGTGTGTCGAAGGCGAACTGGACGCCCGAGACGGTGGCGGTGGTGGAACGCGCCGACCCGCGCCGCCTCGCCGCGCGGCTGGAGCGTTTCTTGGCGCCCTATACTGCCAAGGTGAAGCTCGGCCATGACGGGGAGTCCGACCTCTGGCTGCTGTCGAAGCCCCCGCCGCGGGCGCCCGGGGCGAGAGGTCTGCTAGAATAGCTCCGGCATGACCGGCAACGAACGCTTCGTCGTGTACGCGAGCGGCCTGGGCAACTCCTTCTTCGAGGAGATGCGGGACCTCCTGGCCTGCGGCCTGAGGGAACTGGGGCTTCCGGCCCGGACCGCCGACGAAGCCGGCGGCTTCGCCGGGGACGCGGACTGGCACGTCGTCGTGGCCCCGCACGAGTTCTTCCTCCTGGGCGCGGGCAGCCGCCTGAGGCGCGGGCCGCTGCCGCGCCGGCTGGTCTTCTACGGGGCGGAGCAGCCCGGCAGCAGGTTCTACTCGCTCGCCCTCCAGCTGTTCCCCAGGGCGGCCGAGGTCTGGCACCTCGACCAGCAGGCCGCCGGGCTCCTGGCCGGCCGGGGCCTGGCGTGCCGGCACGTCCCCCTGGGCTTTGCCGCGGCCTGCCCGCTCTTCAAGCCCGTCGCCGAGCTGCCCCGGTCCGACGGGGGCGTCTTCGTCGACCCCGCGTGGCGCCGCCGGCCCGCGGGCTGGGCCTTGGCGGGCCGGCCCATCGACGTCTTCTTCGCCGGGAGCCTGACCGACCGGCGCCGGCGCTTCTTCGCCCGCCACGCCGGGGCCCTCGCCCGCCACCGGGCCTGCCTCCGCTTGGCCGACGAGCGCAACCTCATCCGGCCCGGGGCGCCCGGCGCGATGGCCGGCCGGATGATGACGGGCCTGGAGCAGCGCTCCAAGATCGTGCTGAACGTCCATGCCGACCAGGCGCTCTTCTTCGAGTGGCACCGCATCGCCCTGCACGGGCTGGGGCAGCGCTGCCTGGTGGTCACGGAGCCGACGAGCCCCGCGCTCCCGCTCAAGCCCGGCCGCGATTTCGTCGAGGCGGCCATGGGGAGCCTCCCGGCCGCGCTGGACCGCTTCCTGCTCTCCGAGCGGGGCAGGCGCCGGGCCCAGGAGATCGCGGACCAGGGGTTCGAGACGTTCTCCGCCGCCTGCCGCATGGCGGATTTCCTGCGGCCCGCGGTGGAGGGGTTGGCCCGCCTGGGACGGCGGCGCGCCCGCCCCGGGTCATTGGGCGAGGCTGCCGGCGCCGGCGCGGTCGAGGCCGGAGGCCGAGCGTCCCCGACGCCATTTGGAAGGGCGTTGGCGGGAGGGGGCGGGGCCGGGGAAGCCGCTCCGGCAGCGGAGAAGGCGTCCCCGTCCGGCGTCGCCGTCGGGAGCGGGGACTTCGTCGACAGCGGCGGGCGCGGGCGCGCGCCCAAGGTCACGGTGGCCGTGAGCGTCTACAACTACCGCCGCTATCTGCGGGAGTGCCTCGATTCCGTGGCCGGCCAGACCTTGGGCCCCCTCGACCTCGTCGTGGTGGACGACGGCTCCACCGACGGCTCAGCCGCGGCGGCGCGGGGCTGGCTGGCGCGCCGAGGCCGCAGGTTCAGGCGCTGGACGCTGGTGCGCCGGAGCGCGAACGCGGGCCTCTCGGCGGCCCGCAACGCCGCCTTCTCCCGCAGCCGCACGCCTTTCGTCTTCGTCCTTGACGCGGACAACAGCATCCTGCCGCCGTGCCTGGAGCGGCTGTGCGGGGCCCTCGGCGGCTGCCGCGCCGATTTCGCCTACTCCTATCTCAGCCGTTTCGGCGAGGAGGAGGGGCTGTCGAACGTCAGGCCCTGGGACCCTTCGTTCCTCAAGACCCGCGCCTACCTCGACGCCATGGCCTTGCTCCGGCTTCGCGCCTGGGAACGCGCGGGCGGCTATGACACGAGGCTCGTGCGGGGCTGGGAGGACTACGATTTCTGGCTGCGGCTCGCCCGCGTCGGCGGCCGGGGCGTCCTCCTGCCGGAGGTGCTCGGCCGCTACCGGGTCCACCTGCGCTCCATGCTGCACACGCACAGCGAGCCGCAGGCGGAGGTCCTGAGGCGGCGCTTCCTGCGGGAGCATCGCGTGACGCTCGACGCCGACAACGTGCCGCAGGACCTGGTGGCCCTCAACCTGTTCGGCGGTCAGCGCCTCCCCATCCGCGTCGAGGCCCCTTCGCCGGACGGCGGAGGCTCCCGGAGGGGCAGGTACCTGGTCGCCGCGCTCTCCATCCTGCGGGACCTCAACGGCGACTTGATCAGCGGAGGTGGACCATCAGGGCGTAGAGGGTCCGGGAATCCTTCTCGTAGTACCAGTCGATGGTGACGGCGCCCTTCATCGTGCCCTTGGTCTGGCCCTCGGCTTTGAGCAGGTTGGCCTTGGCGGAGTTCTCGACCATGACCAGGCCGGTCGCCGGGGACATCCCGACGATGGACCCGACCCCGAAGGTGTAGGTCTTCCCTCGGTCGCCCTCGGACCAGTAGGATTTCTCGGCCCAGCCCGGCTTCTTGGGCTTCTTGGCGCGCTCGATCTTGTCCTTGATGACGTCGTCGTCGTCCTTGCCGTGGAAGGCCGACTTGAGCTCCTTGAGGCGCTCCTCCGCCTGGGCCGGCGTGGGGCGCCAGACGTTCTCGTCCTTGGCCTTCTCCTTCTCCCGGGCCTTCCTGTCGGCCTTCGTCTCCACGATCGGGGCCTGGATGTTGAGCGCCGACCTCTCCTCGGTCCACGCGTCCGCCGAGGCCTGCGCCAGCTTCTCCCGGTTCTCTTCCTGGGCCAGGCCGAACTCACGGAGCTTGGTGGCGTGGTCGAGGATGAACTCCTTGATCTTGGTGCTCTGGGTGTCCTCGAACGACCGCATCTTGTTGTTCTGCATCCTCTCGAAGTCGAGCAGGCTCTGGGACCGGTCCTTGGCGTCCAGGGAGCTCAGCGACTCGACGAAGGCCTTGCGCTCGTTGAGCATGCGCTGCTCGAAGAGCCCGCGTTGGTTGCGAAGCCCCGTCCAGAACTTCGTCCAGACGTCGAGCTCCTCGGCGCCGAAGGCCATCTGCGTCTTATGGGCCTTGGAGATCTCGGCGAGGCGGGACTTCAGGGGGTCGCCGCCTTTGCCCTTCCTGCCGCCCTTCTGCTTGGGCGAGGCTTCCTCCGGGGCGGCCTCGTCCTCGGGCGGGGCCTCGTCGCCCTCGGCCGCGGCCTCTTCCTGCGGGGCCGGGGCGGGCGCTGCGGCGCGCGCCGGGGCCGGAGGGGCGCCGGCTTGGACGCCGGATGTTCCCGCGGCGCCCAACAGCATGGTACCGATGAGGACGAAGACGACCCTGTCGCTCGAAGCCATTGTCCCTCCCGTTGCCGGCGGCGGCCTTCGCCGCCCGACTCGAAGATGGTATCGTATGCCCGGCATGCAATTCAAGTCTGGTACAATAGGGGCCTGAGCAGAGCGACCCGCGTCTCCCTGGCCTACGCGGCCCTGATCCTGGCCGTCAAGTGGATCGTCATCCGGCTGGTGGCCATCGACCTCCCGTTCTACGACCAGTGGGACGGGGAGGTCGACGCCCTCTTCCCCAAGTACCTGAACCACGCCCTGGAGCTCTCCAGCTTCATCACGCCCGCCAACGAGCACAGGATCGTCTACACGCGGCTCCTCAACCTGGCCGTCTTCATCCTGGGCGGGGGCCGGTTCAACGCGCTGTGGACCATCGGGCTGCAGGCGGTGGTCCACGCGGCCATCGGCTTCTTCGTCCTGAGGAGGCTCAACGGCGTCCGGGTGTCCCATCCCCTGTCGTGCGTCGCCGCGCTGCTCTTCATGTGGCCCGTCTCGGGCGAGAACTACTTCTGGTCCTACCAGTCCCAGGTCTACTTCCAGATCTGCTTCACGCTCTACGCCATCCGCGTGCTCTCCAAGCCGGACCATGACCCGTTCCACGTGCTCGTCGTCACCGGGGCGGCGTCCGTCAACATGGCGACCACGCTCATCATCCCGGTCCTGGCCTGCGTCGCCTGCCTGCACTACTACCGGCGGTCCGGGGACCGGCGTTACCTCTCGCGCGTCCCGGCGTTCCTGGCCGCGGCGTTCGTCCTCTACCGGCTCATCCCCTTCAACCCCGCGCACGAGGCGATGAAGGCTTCGTCCGTCCCGGAGTTCCTGGAAGGCTTGTGGCGCTACGTCGCCTGGCCGGGCGGCCTGGGCCTGCTGGTCCTGCCTCCTTTCGTGGTCTTGTCGCGCCGCCTGTTCGTCGAGAAGGGCGCGAGCGAACGCGAGGTCTTCTCGTACCTGACGCTCGTCTGGGTGTTCGGGCTCATGGCGTTGGGCAGCTACGGCCGGAAAGGCGGCATCCCGGAGCGCCATCTCGACTACCTGGTCATGGGCTTTGCCGCCGCGTTGTGGGCGTGGCACGGGCTGCGGGAGGCCTCGCCCGCCCTCCGGCGATGGTCGCGGGCCGCCGCCTTCGCGGCCGCGGCGTATCCAGCCGGCGTCGTCGCCGCCACCTTCGCCGACGTCGCCGCCTGGGCGGACCGGTTCAGGGAGGGCAGGGCGGTCGTCGTGAGGGCGCTCGAGATGGAAGCGGCGCGGCCCGGCTCCGCCCGGGCGTTCGTCCTGTCCCAGCAGCCCTATCTCTACCCTTCCAACGAGAGGCTCTACGCGCTCATCGCGAAACCCGAGACGGCGAGGATGTTCCGCTCAATTAGGTAGAATCTTGCCGTGCCTGCGCGGCCGCTGGTCAGCCTCTGCATCCCGACCTACAACGGGCTGCCCTATCTCCGGGACTGCGTCGAGAGCGTCCTGGCCCAGACCTTCCGGGACTTCGAGCTGCTCGTGGTCGACGACGCTTCCACGGACGGCACCGTGGCTTACCTGGAGCGGCGCCTCCGCGGCGACCGGCGCCTGCGCCTCCACCGGAACCCCCGGAACCTGGGCCTGGTGCGCAACTGGAACCGGTGCGTGGAGCTGTCGGCCGGGGTTTGGGTCAAGTTCGTGTTCCAGGACGACCTCCTCAAGCCCGCGGGGCTCGAGCGCCTGCTGGCCCTCGGCCGTCGCGGCGGCGCGCTGGCGGTCTGCCGGCGCTCCGCGAGGTTCGAGGACGGGGTCCCGCCGGAGGTCCGGCAGGTCTACCGCCGCCATTTCCGCCGGCATACCCTGGCGCGGCGCTTCCCGGGCCGGTCGTCGGTCACGGCGCGGGAGTTCGCCGGGCTCGTGCTCCGGCACCCGGGCTTCAACTGCGTGGGCGAGCCGACCGCGGTCCTGGTGCGGCGCTCCGCCTTCGAGAGCTTCGGGCCGTTCAACGCGAGCCTGGCGGGCCTGTGCGACTGGGAGTTCTGGGCGCGCGTCGCGGTCAACTGCGGGCTGCGCTGCACCGACGAGGACCTGGCGGTGTTCCGCGTGCATCCCCGCGGCCGCAGCCTGAGCAACCGCCGCGAGCGGCGCTACCGCGCGGAGGTCATCGACGAGCTCATCATCCGCCACGAGCTCGCCTACGCCCCGGCCTTCGCGCCGGTGCGCCGGGCCGCGGCCCTCACCCGCCCCCGGGTGGACCTCGTGGGTTCGCTGGCCGGCGCGGCGCGCTGGTCGCGGCGGCTCCTGGGCCGCCGCGCCTGGGGCGGCGGGGCGGGCGGGCGGGACGCCCGGCGCGCGTGGAGCGACGCGCTCGAGAGCTGCCCCCGCCTGGCCGGCGTCCTGGCCGAGGACGGGGCGGCGCCGTCCCGGGACGGCCGCCGCTACCTCGACATCGCCCGCGGTCTCTTCGCGTCGGCGGGCGCGGGCGGGCGGCCGTGACCGGCTACCAGTGGGACCTCTTCTGGATGCTCGCCAGGACGGAGTTCCGCCTGCGGGACCAGGGGACGTGGGTCGGCTTCCTGTGGACCCTCCTGCACCCCCTGTTCATCTTCCTCATCCTCCACCTCCTGTTCACCCGTTGGATGGGCTCCAGGGTCGAGCACTACGCGGCGTTCCTGCTCATCGGCATCGTGCAGTGGAACTTCTTCGCGACCGCGACGACCGGCGGCCTGACCAGCCTGCGGCGCAAAGCGGGCCTCATCGCGCACTACGCGTTCCCGCGCGTCAACATCGTCCTGTCGTCGGTCTTCGCGGTGCTGCTCTCGCACCTGCTCGAATGGGCCGTGCTGCTCGCCGCCCTCCTGGCGCTGGGGGTGAGGCCCGCGCCGGCCTGGCTGCTGCTGCCGGGGGTCGTGCTCGTGGAGCTCGCGCTGGCGGCCGGGCTGTCCTGCCTGCTGTCGGTCCTGGCGGTCCACGTGCGCGACCTCGACCACGTCTGGGGCATCGTGCTCTACGGGCTGTTCTTCATGACCCCGGTCTTCTACGCGCCCGACATGGTCGGCGCGGCCGGCCAGCGGGTCATCGCGGCCAACCCGCTGGCCGCCATCATCGGGGCGACGCGGGCGCTCGTCATGGGCGGCGGGGCCCCGGCGGCCCCGGGCCTGCTCCCGGTCTCCTTGGGCGCGGGGATGCTGCTCGTCGCCGGGCTGCTCCTGTACCCGCGGCTGACCCGGGGGATCGCGGAGAGATTATGACCGCGGTGCGCGCCGAGGGATTGGGCAAGCTCTTCCACCAGACCCTGCCGCGCTACAACACCCTGCTCGGCCGCCTGCGCCGGCGCCTGGGCGCGGCCTCGCCCGAGCCCCGGATCCCGGTGTGGGCCCTGCGGGACCTGAGCTTCGAGGTCGGCCGGGGGGAGTGCCTCGGCATCGCCGGTCCCAACGGCGCGGGCAAGAGCACGCTCCTGGCGCTGGTCGCGGGCATCCTCGAGCCCACGACGGGCCGCCTGCGGGTCGAGGGCCGGGCCAACCCGTTCCTCAGCATCGGCGCTGGCATGCAGCCGGAGCTGAGCGTGGTCGACAACATCGAGATCCGCGGCATCCTCATGGGTCTGAGGCGCCGGGAGATCCTCAGGCGGGTGGAGGCGATCCTGGAGTTCGCGGAGCTCCCGGACCGGGCGGAGGTCCGGATGGCGGAGCTCTCCACCGGGCAGGCCGCGCGGGTGTTCTTCTCCACCGCCGCGCACTGCGACCCCGACATCCTGCTGGCCGACGAGGCGCTCTCGGCCGGCGACGGGTCGTTCCGCGAGAAGTGCGTGGGGACCTTCCGGCGTCTGCGGCTCGAGGGCCGGACCGTGCTCTTCGCCTCCCACGACGAGGGCTTGCTGAGGAACGTGGCGACGCGCGTGCTGAGGCTCAAAGGCGGGCGGGACATCTGAGTGGGGCTCCTGCACCGGGCGGTGCTGGAGACCCGCCGCGTCCCCGTGCTGGGGTCCTTGTACCGGGGGGCCTACGCCGGGGCCGCGGCCGGGGCCGCGGCCGCGTTCTACGGGCTCGAAGGGGTCGTGGCCGTCCACCTGCACCGGGGGCTGACCGGCGGGACCTGGGAGCCCGGGGTGAGCGACATCGACCTCATCCTCGTGCGGTCCCCGTCCGCCGACGCGAAGGCCGAGCGCCGCTTCCTCCTGCGTTTGGGGGCGAGGCGCGCCGCGGTCAAGGCGGCGTTCCCGATGCTGGGCGACCTCTGGATCGGCGAGGAAGGCGAGGTGGCGCGCTACTTGCGCTGGGGAGGCCTGCGGTCCTGGGAGGACCGGCCGCGGTGGCGCCGGCTGCTGGGCCGTCCGGCTCCCCCGCTGGACCTGGGCGAGAGCCCGGCGAAGCGGCGATGGCTCGACGCCTGGGTGTGGGTCTTCGTCAACCACATGGAGATCTGCCGGCGGTTCTTCGGCCCGCCGGCCGGGCCGGCGCAGAAGCGGCTGGCCGACTGCCGCAAGCTCTTCCTGGACGTCCGCCGCTACGCGGATTCCATCGATGGGGACGGCGAGGGGGCGCTCTTGACCCGCTCCGAGATGCAGGCCCGGGTGCCGGCTCTCGAGGCCGCGGGCCTGCGCCGGCTTTGGCTCGATTCCGCGGCCAGGCTGGGCGAGGTCTCGGCGGCGGTCCTCGGCCGCCTGGGGACGGACGGCGAGGGCCGCGCGGCCCTGCCGCCGCCGGGGCGCCAGACGCCCTGCGCATCCGCGCTGGCCAGGCTCCTGGCCGGGTCCGGCGGGCTCTGCGTGGTCCGGGACCTTCCGTACCACACCTACGTCGTGCTCGACGACGCCGCGGGCTCGGCCGCTCTCGAGCGCGCGGCCGACGCCGTGCTCCGGGAGCCTCCCCCGGGGGTCCCCATGGTGCTGACGGCCGCGGCCTGGGCGCTCGCCCTGCAGTCCTCCTACCTGGGCGCTCCCCTGGGGTGGCTTGGCTGGGAGGGCCGCGGCGGCGGCGGGGCCGGCCGAGGGGGCGCGTTCGGCGGGTGGGGGGCGTGCGCCCTCGGAGAGCCGCTGGAGCGGCTGCGCTTGCTGCCGCGGCGCTTGCGGTGGGAGACGGCCGCCGAAGCCGCGTCGTGGATGGCGCTGTGGTGGCGCAGCCTGTGGATCGGCCCCGGCTGGACCAACCGGTTCGCGCTCTTCCACCTCTATACCAGGGCGCTGGGCCTGCGCTTGGCCCTGGAGGGGGCGCCGACCGGACCCTACTCGGATTGGGAGGGGCTCTTCGGGCGCTGCGCGGCGCGCTTCGAGACGGAGAGGCCTCTGCTGGAGAGCCTCGGGGCGTTCTTCCGCTGCGAGCCCGCCGAGTGCATCGACCGGTTCCGGCGGGAGCACCTCGCTCCCGAGCACCTGGAGGCCCTCCACGGGTTCATGGCCGGGCTGCGGCGTCCGCTCGATGGTCCGGCCGGATGATCCCGCTCACGCGGCGGTTCGCGTTCCAGGGGGACTCGATGCTCCCGCTGCTCGAGAGCGGCGACGAGGTGTGGGTGCGGGCCGTCCCCCTCGAGGACGCGGAGCCCGGCGACCTGCTGGTGTGGGCGCGCTTCCAGGGCGCCCAGCCGGCCCTCGTGGTCCATCGCCTCCTGGGCGTGGGCCGGTCCGCGGGAGGGGAGCTCGTAGCCCGCACGCGGGGCGACGCCCGCCTCCATGACGACGAGCCCTTCGGTGCCGGCGAGTTCCTCGGCAAGGTGGTGGCCTTGCGCCGGGGGGGGAGTTTCGTCGATCTGCAGTCGTGCGCCGGACGCCTCTATGACGGCGCGTGCCGCTTCTGCGCGGGGGTCTTCCTGCGGGGCGGGACGGGGGGCTCGCGCCTCAGGCGCGCCGTTCTGGCTCCGTCCCGACTGTTGTTGAAGGCTTTAGGCCTGCCGGCCGGGGACCGTTGACCGCTCAAAGGCCGAGGGCGGCCTCGATGGCCTTGAATTTCTCCGGCGGGAAGTCCTGGCCGTAGAACCGACGCAGGAGTGCCCGGCGGACCTCCTTCTCGGAGGCGTCGGGATGATCGGCCTTCAAGCCGGCCACGGCCAGGGCCCTGGCGTCGTCGAACATGGAGCATCCGAGCGCAAGGCGTTCGGCCCCGGATAGGGACATGAGGGCCTTACGGAAGAAGCTCTGGGCGGCGGGGCTGGTGTCGATCACTGGGAGCCTCCGCGAGATTCGTCGAGCAGGGATTCGATGCCCAGTTCCTTGGCCCATCGCCGGATGTAGGCCCAATCCATGTCCGGCAGCGACGCGGCGAGATTGCGGACATCCTTGAGCTGCATCTCCGAATGGCTATCCTTGGCCCAGACGAGCTTCGAGAGGAGAAGGTCCTCCGGCGAAACAACGGGAAGGGGGATGCCCTCGAACGTGATGGTCCGCCTCCGCCCGAATTCCTCCTTGCGATAGGGATCGTCCTTCCTGACGACGAGGTCCACCTTCACCATGGCTTCGGAGTGGATGATGTTGAATATCCCCCGACGCTTGATCGATTCCCGCATGTCCTCCTCGTCGATGTAGAAATCGGGGGAGAACAGCCCGTGCATGAGGGCCCGGTCCGCGGGCTTGAGCTCGACGACGATGTCGATGTCCCGCGTCATGCGGGGCTGGGCATAGAAATTCATCGCGATGGAACCGCTGACCATGTGCGGAATGCCCGCCCCCGCCAGTCGTTGGGTGACCGTCTTGAGCACGGAAATCTGGTCCCGCATCGGTTCTTTCTCCATTATAGCAGGATGCGGGGGGCCCCGGAGTCCCGCCGGCTACTTGCGAGGGAAGAGGGGCGGGCCCTTCTGGATCTTCTCCGCCGAGGTCTCCCCCGGGACCAGCCGGACGCCGAGCTGAGCCTGGATCTTGGCGGAGGTCTGCGGCATGAAGGGCTCGAGCCACCCGGCCACGATGCGCAGCGAGGACACCAGGTCGAAGAGGATCTCCTTGGTCTTGGCGGGGTCGGTTTTGACCAGGGTCCAGGGGGCCGTGGCGTTCACGTGCTGGTTGAGCCGCGACACGCCCGCCCAGATGATGCCGAGCGCCTCGGAGAAGGCCAGGCGCTTCATGCAGCCGCCGATGGCCTGGGCCTGGGTTGCTAGCGCCGCGGCCTGGCTGCCGGGCGCGAGCGCGGGCTTCCTGGGGAGCTGGCCTTCCAGGTACTTGTCCACCATCTGGACCACGCGGCTCAGGAGGTTGCCGAGGTCGTTGGCGAGGTCGGCGTTGTAGCGCTTGCGCATGGACTCCGGCGAATAGTCCCCGTCGTTGCCGAAGGGTATCTCGCGCAGCAGGAAGTACCGGAACGCGTCCACCCCGAATTCCCGGGTCACCTCGTAGGGGTCCACGAAGTTGCCCAGGGACTTGGACATCTTCCGCCCCGAGACGGTCCACCAGCCGTGCGCGAAGACCTTGGCCGGGGGCTCGACGTTCAGCGCCAGGAGCATCGCGGGCCAGATCACGGCGTGGAAGCGGAAGATCTCCTTGCCCACCACGTGGACGTCCGCGGGCCAGAGCCCCTGGAAGAGCGCCGGGTCCGCGCCGTGGCCGGCCCCGCTGATGTAGTTGGTGAGGGCGTCGAACCAGACGTAGATGGTGTGCTGCGGGTCGGAGGGCACCGGGATGCCCCACTTGACCTTGGTCCGCGAGATGGAGATGTCCTGCAGGCCCGACTCCACGAACCGGACGATCTCGTTGCCGCGGTGCGCGGGGCTGAGGAACCCGGGCTTCGACTTGTAGAGGTCGAGGAGAGGCCGCTGGTACTTCGACAGCTTGAAGAAGTAGCTCTCCTCCTCGACGAGCTGGAGGGGCTTGGCGCACTCCGCGTTGGGGCAGCGGCGCTCGCCGGCTTTCTCGGGGGCCTCGGTGTCGGTGAAGTAGGTCTCGCAGGAGACGCAGTAGAAGCCCTGGTAGCGCCCCTTGTAGATGTCGCCGCCCGCCAGCAGTCGGGCGAAGACCTTCTGGACGCAGGATTCGTGCCGGGGCTCGGTGGTGCGGATGAAGTCGTCGTAGCGCACGTCCAGGTGCGCCCAGAGCTGACGGAACTTGGACGAGATGTCGTCGGCCCAGGCCTGGGGGGAGACGCCCGCGGCCTCGGCCACGGCCGCGACCTTGGCGCCGTGCTCGTCCGTGCCGGTGAGGAAGTGCGACTCGACCCCCTGGCCCTTCATGAAGCGGTTCAGCACGTCCGCGGCCACGGTCGTGTAGGCGTGCCCGATATGGGGCGGGGCGTTGACGTAGTACAGGGGCGTCGTGATATAGAATTTCTTCATAATCCTTCCATCCGCAGGTTCGCGAGCGTGAGGATCGTGCCCGGGTCGGCGTTGGCGTGCAGGGCCTGGCGGAGCGCGCCGATCTCCCGCAGGGCGGGCACGGCCCGGCGCAGGGCGACGTGCCCGGCCTTGAGCCTGAGCCGGAGCGCCTGCTCGTGGCCGTAGAGGGAGAGCTCGGCCTTGCGGCGCGCCGCGTGGAGCTCCCTCGGCTGGCCCTCGGGGCCAGCAGTGCTGGCCCCAGCGAAGGGGTCGGCGGCTGGCGCGGGCAGCCCTGCCTCGTGGAGCGCCAGGGCCCTCGAGACCGAACCTTCGCACAGCCGCCCCAGCGTCCCGGCCGCGCCGGCCTCCACGCCGCGTTCCTCCAGGAGGTCTCGCACGACGCCTTGCGGGAGCGGGGCGAAGCGCACGGGGAAGGTCCTCGACAAGACGGTCTTGGGCAGCAGCTCGCGCCGCGAGGTGACGAGCACCCACAGGGTCTTGGGCGGCGGCTCCTCGATGACCTTGAGGAGGGCGTTGGCCCCCGCCGCGGCCATGGCGTGGGCCTCGGGGATGATGGCGACTTTCCACGAGCCCATCATGGAGCCCAGCTCTATGTCCTTGCGCAGGTGGCGGAGGGTGTCCACGCTCAGGGTCTTCTGCTTCGAGGCGTCCTCCTCCTTCAGGGCGGCCTGGTAGAAGGCGTCCACGACCTTGACGTCCGGGTGGATGCGCTTCTCGATGGCGGCGCAGTCCTGGCAGGCCCCGCAGCCGTCTCCGTTCTTGCAGAGCAGGGCCTTGGCGAACTCCGCGGCCATGAGGGTCTTGCCCACGCCGTCCGGCCCGGTGAAGAGCAGGGCCGAGGGGATGCGGCCTTTCCGGAGGAACTGCCTCAGCATGGCCGCGGCGCGCTCCTGGCCCCTGATGGCGGCGAAGCCCACGTCACTTTCCTCCACCCGCGGGGGAGGAAAGTAGTCGAGGGGGGATGATGGTCGTTTTCATAACGGTCTTGAGCACCAGCCGGTGCAGTTCCTCGACCGGGAGCCGGCCGTTGAGGAGCCGGGTGCGCGGCTCCGTGGCGGAGAGTCTCCGGTAGGCTTGGCGGACCTTCCGGCGGAAGCGCGCGCCCTCGCGCTCGATGCGGTCGAGCCTGCGGCTGCGGTCGCGGCAGCCGAACTCGCTTTCCGGGATGTCGAACACCAGGGTCAGCCGCGGCTTCAAGCCGTAGGAGGCGATGCGGTTGAGCGTGCGCACGACGTCCAGGGGCAGGCCCCGGGCGAAGCCCTGGTAGGCTAGGCTCGCCAGGGTGTAGCGCTCGCAAACCACCATCCTTCCGGAGCGCAGCGCGGGAAGGATGGTCTCCTTGGTGTGCTGTGCCCGCGCGGCCTCGTAGAGCAGCAGTTCGGCCAAAGGCTCCACCTGATGTCTTGGGTCGAGCAGTATCCTTCGAACCGCCTCCGCCAGCGAGGTTCCGCCCGGCTCCCGGGTGTGGACGACGCCCATGCCCCGCCCGCGCAGGGCGCGGGCCAGCAGGCCGGCCTGGGTGGATTTGCCGGACTTGTCCGGCCCTTCCATGACGATGAAGACGCCCTTCGCGAGCATCAATGGTTGCACGACAGCTGGGTGGGCCACTTCTGGCTGGGCAGGTCCTTCCAGGACTTGCGCGACAGGATGACGCTCGTGGTCTTGATCCAGTCGCCCGCGTTCTGGTCGTACCAGACCGTGATGTTGTTCGTCCCCACGGAGACGTCGCCGACCACGTACATGGCGCCCACGACGTTCGTGTTGCCGCCGCCGCCCGTCTGGATGAGGTTGCCTCCGACGTACATGAGCCCCTTCACGACGATCTTGTCGATGCACTTGCCGGCCGTGGCCGGGGACTTGTAGCCCGAGTTGATGCCGGGGAAGTTCGCGGGGGCGGTGGAGTCGACCGGGTCGTGGCTGGTCCCGCCGGCGCAGTTGACTTTCAATATCTCCTCGTCCTTGTAGTGGTTCCAGGCCGTGGCCGCGCCGTCGTCGAGGCCGTACTGCTGCCAGGCCGACCTGGGCATCAGGCACCACTCCTCGCCCGCGCCCTTGTTGCCGCCGTCCATGCTCACGTTGCCGGTGACGACGAGCGCGCCCTGGACGTACATCGAGTTCGTCACGTCGAGGTTGCCCTGGATGTAGTAGGTCTTGTCCGTCTTGCACAAAGTCGCGTTGTTGCACTGGGTGCTGGGGGCGCCCCAGGCCTGGTTGCCGAAGAAGTAGGTGTTCGAGGAGACCGCGTCCTGCAGGAACCCGTCCGTATCGAGGCCCGGGTCCTCGGGGATGTTGATCTCGTAGGAGTGCCAGCCCACGCAGGCGGGCTGGTCGCAGTTGGGCCACTCGTTGCCGTTGGTGTCGAGGTCGATGCCCGCGGAGGTCCAGCGCTGCGGCCAGAGCCTGCCGTTCATGTCGATGCTCTTGGCCGTGACCACGGCGCCCCATTCGACCTGCACGTTCCTGCCCGCGACCGCGACCCCGGAGCGGGCGTAGATGGCGGTGTCGCCCATGGGGGCGTTCTCGTAGACGGCCTGGATGGCGCGGCTTTCCTTCTTGCTGGTGTGGGTCGAGACCGAGATGACCGTGACCTGTTCCTCCTCCGGGCCGCTCGAGATGGCGACGGCGTAGCAGCCGCCGTCGAGGTCGTCGAAGGCTTGCGTGAAGAGGTAGCCTGTCGGGAAGGTGCCGGCCATGGCGCTGGCCCAGGTCGTGGTGCTCTCCGAGATCTTGCGAAAGCCCCTGTCCACCCCGGCTTCCGCGATCTGGAAGGCGGTCATGTTTCGGGTCTGCTTCATGCTCCACTTGGACTCGTTCTGGACGTACATGACCATGGTCGGGACGAGAACGGCCAGGATGAGCATGATGACGATCACGCCCACGAGGATCTGTCCGCCCCGGCCGCCTGACATCCTTCCTAAGGGCGGCCAGGACGCTCGGCCCCTGGGCCTGCCGGCCCAGGCCGCGCCCTGCCTGATGTTGGGCATATTAATTCATGATCCTCACTTTTTGGACCGAGAGCTGCAGGGCCTTCTTGCCGCCGAGGTAGGTCGGGGACTGCATGGTGATGGCCACGGAAAGGATGCTGACGTCGGTCGTCTTCGGGTAGGTGAACGAGATGTAGCCCAGGTGGTTGGAGAGCATGGTGGTGACCACGGTGTTGCTCGAGAGCGTCATGTAGAGCTTGCTTCCGTTCTGGTAGAAGGTCACCAGCCCCCCCTTCTCCGGCGTGAAGCTCACGCGCGAGAAGGGCGGCTGGCCGACGGCCTGGTCGATGATGAGGGTGTTCCTCCGGGCCTGCCTCAGCCACCTGTTGATGGTCTCGAGCGACACGCGGACGTCGCGCTCGATGTCGTTTCGGGCCGTGGTCAGGCGCCAGAAGTTGGTCACGCGGAGCATGATGGGGGCGGCCACCCCGGCGAGGATGGCCACGATGGCGACCGTCATGATGGCCTCGGTCGCGGTGAACCCGGCCCTGGACCGCATCCGCCTCCTGAGGGCTCTCAGCGTCATGGCCAGGCTCCGGTGAAGTCCTGGCCCGTGGCCGGCGAGGTCGGGGTCACGGCGGGAGTGGTCCTCGTCTTGCGCTTGTAGGTGACGCCGCCGGTCTGCGTGTCCACCGTGGGGTAGTAGGCGCTCATGTTGTAGGAGCCGGCCGTCACCTCCAGGGAGTAGGTGCCGTCGGCCTGGCTGGAGACCGAGTAGAGCGGGTTGGAGAGAGCGGGCGCCGAGGAGCCGTAGACGGCGTCCGGGGGATCGGGGATGGCGCCCCGGCTCGCGATGACGAGGACGCCGGTCGTGATGGGGGTGGTGCCGTCCTTGACCGCGCCCGAGATGGTGCCCATGCCGCCCGTGATGGTGAAGGTGCCGACGTGGATGACCTGGCCCGAGGCGGGGTTGCCCTCCGCGGGGTCGGGGGAGCTGGAGTAGGACTGGCCCACCGGGAGCACCGGGGTGACCGTGTAGTTGCTGGCCGCGTTGGGGACGTAGACGTAGAAATAGCCCGTGCCGTCGGAGAAGCCCTCGTAGGTGGAGGCGCCCCGCTTGGCCTTCATCGTCACGTTGGGCAGGGCCCCGGTGCCGCTGGTCACGTAGCCCATGATGGTGCCTTGCTGGGCGAGGTGGATTTCAGGAATGTTGTAGATCTGGCCCAGGACGATCGTGTCGGACATGGAGCCCGAGGTGTACGCGGGGTTGTCGTTGTTGAAGTTGGCGTAGCCGGTGAAGGCGCCGGTCGTGATGTTGGCGAAGAAGAACCCGTTGGCGGCGGTCCTCACCTGGGTGCCGTTGGCTTCCATGAGGATGTTCGGCAGGGGCGTGTAGTACTCCGCGCCGGCGCCGTAGAGGTAGCCTTGCAGGAAGCCCCCGGTCACCGCCGAGGTCATGACGGTGACGGCGTAGCCCGAGAGCGTGGCGTGGGAGTTGGCCGTGTTGGACCCGGGGATGGTGATGGTCGAGCCCTGCACGATCTGCACGCTGCCGATCTCGAGCATGTAGGCGCCCGAGGTGAGCTTGACGGTCCAGGTGCCGGTCGTGATGTTGTTGAGCAGGACCTCGGCGTACTCGAGGGAGGTGTTGGGGTTCTTGGCGTAGGACTGCGAGGGGACGGAGAGGGTGTCGTCGGCCGAGGAGAACGCGCCGTGGGCGGGCTTGCCGCTGATGCGGTTCTTCTGGTCCGTGGAGTTGTTGACGTAGAGGGGGGCGCCGAGGTGGTCCTGCCCGTCGCTGATGGGCTCGAAGTTGGAGGCGTTGTTGTCCGTGTCGTAGGCGTTGCCGAAGGATGAGTCGATGGTCCCGGTGCTGGTCAGCCGGGTCATGATCCAGCCGTCCTCGAGCCCGTGCGTGTAGTCCGGGGCGTCGCCGGGGGAGTTCCTTTCGACCAGGGCCACGGGGGGGCTCTTCCCCGCGCCCGACGCCCGCCAAGCCACGCGGTCGAGCCACGGCCCGCCCGCCAGCCTGATGCCGACCCCGCCCGCGTTGGACGCTCCGCCGGTCCAATCCTGGATGACGTCTGAGCCGAGGGTCGTGTACACGGCGTCGGCGTAGCGGACGCGGTTGTTCACCTCGATGACCCCGGTGCTGGCGATGAGGAAGTAATGGGAGGCCGGCAGCGACGTGACGTTGAAGGTGAGCGGGATGGCCGCGGCGGCGGCCCCGCCTTCCTCCTCGTCGTAGAGAAGCTCGAAGTTGGCGGCGCTGATGGTCCAGGTGAAGGTCGTGGGGTTGTAGAGCTCGACGTACTCCTTCTCCTTGGTCCCGCCGTCCGTGTAGGTGCCGGTGCCCGCCGCGACCTGGCTGATGAGGAGGCTCGTGGAGATCCAGACCGTGGTCGTGATCGCCCCGGAGGCGATCTTGATCAGGGGGTGGAGGGACGCGTTGGTGAAATCGGTGGTGGTGTAGAATCCTCGGGTCGCCTTCTGGCTGGTCTGGATCGCGCTGTAGTAGCCGGTCGAGGAGCAGGTGACGGAGTAGGTGCCCCTGGCCACGGCGAAGGAGTAGGCGCCGGCGGCGTCGGCCGAGCCGGTCCAGTTCGGGAAGCCCACGACCACGACCTTGGCGCCTGGGACCACCGAGCCGGCCGAGTCCGTGACCGTCCCCCTGAACCCGGAGTCCATGCCGGAGGCCGAGGGGTTGGCCATGAGGTTTTTGATCGTGAGCTTCTTGTAGGTGTCGCCGTCCTTCCACATGAGGTAGGCGATGATCTGCTTGAGGCCGGTGTCGACGGAGCTGTAGGGCACGGTGGAGACGACGCCGCTGGACATCTCGGCGTAGGCCACGTGGGTCGCGCGGGTGAAGACGGGGTAGCCCCACAGGCTGATCTGCTCGGAGGGGTACATGTTGTTGTCGTAGACCACGCCGTAGTTGTTGTCGACGGTGGTGGCGGAGGTCACCGTGAGCTGGTAGTAGGAGTAGTTCTTGAGGACCTCCATCTTCTCCTGGATCAGGTTGTTGGCGATGGTCTTGGTGCGCGACTGGTGGATGCCCCGGGTGATGAGGTTGAAGCTCCCGATGCTGGCCAGGACCATGATGCTGAGGATGGCGCTTGCGACGATGAGCTCCACCAGCGACACGCCGCGCCGGTCGCCGACCCACTTCCCGAGGGCGCTCATCACGCCTCCGGCCGCGGCGTCGCGTGGGTTCGGCATGGTCTGAGTGGGTTTCTCCTCTATCCGTCAGTCTAGCGTCCGCCAGGGCCGATGTAAATTCACATGGATGTTACGGCGCGTAACAACGGCCATGTGTGCGTTTTCCAAAAGAATGCCCGGCGCTAGGGCAATAGAAGTATAGGCGGTTTTGGGGGCGAAATCAAGGCGGGGCGGGGTGTGACTATGGTCCGTGACCGGGGGCACAAGGGCCGTCGGCCCCCCCGCTACTCGCCCCCCCGCGGGGGGGGCGAGTTAACTGCACTCCGAGAACCCGCAGTCGTGGCAGGTCGGCCCGGAGCAGCCCGACTCGTAGGAGACGTTGGAGGAGTAGCACTTGGGGCAGTACTCCGCCTTGGGCAGGCCCACGACCTCGAGCTTGGCCTTGTCGGACTCGGACTCGCCGTTGCTCAGCCACCCGGTCTTCTTGAGGTGCTGGCGCAGGGCCATGGAGATGGCGTGCGGGATGGAGTTGATCTTGTTGTCGCCAAGACCGATGGGGCGGTCGCCCTTGACGGCGTTCAAGTGCTTGAGGATCTTGATGGGGTCGCCGCCCTCGGCCAGGTACTTGGACAGCAGGATGCCGATGAGCGAGGTCAGCCCCGAGATCTCGGTCCCGAGCGGCGGGATGTTCGTGAAGACCTGGTAGGGGCCGCGCTCGTCGTAGTTGATGTGGATGTGGAGCGGGCCGTAGCCGGTCTTGATCTGGTAGTACTCCGAGGAGACCCCGAAGGCGGTGGAGGGGTCGCGGCGCTTGGTCTTGGTGGGCGCCGGGGCGAGGTTGAGGACCTGCTGGGCCTTGGAGCCGTCCCGGTAGATGGTGACTCCCTTGCAGCCGAGCTCGTAGGCCAGGAGGTAGGCGTTGCGGACGTCCTCGATGGTGGCGGAGTTCGGCAGGTTGATGGTCTTGGACACGCCGTTGTCGGTGTGCCGCTGGAAGGCGGCCTGGATCTGGACGTGGAAGTCCACCGAGACGTCGTGGGCGGTCGCGAAGAGCTGCTGGACGGGCGCCGGGATCTCGGGGATGCCGCGCACCGACTTGTGGTTGTCGTTGATGCGGGTCCAGAGCCCCGTCTCAGAGAGGCCGAAGAAGTTGTTCTTCTCGGCGACCTCGCGGAAGAGCGGGTTGACCTCGAAGAAGACGTCGGAGGCCTTGGGGGTCTCGCCCTTCTTGATGGCGTCGAGGGCCTTGGCGTTGTAGCGCGTGTAGGCCACGGCGAAGAAGGGCTCGATGCCGCTGCCCTGCAGGCCCGCGGCGATGGCGATGGTGCCGGTGGGCGCGATGGTCGTGCGGGCGCAGTGGCGCGGGGTGCGCGCCTCGCCCCGGTAGTAGACGCCGGCCGGGTCGAAGATGGAGTTCTTCCAGTTCGGGAAGACCCCCCGCTCCCGGGCCTGGGCCTCGGAGGCCGCGAGCGCCGCGTCGTTGATGAAGCGCATCAGCTTGGTGGCGGCGTCGAGCGACGCGGCCGAGTCGTAGGGGATGCCCAGGCGCACGAGGGCCTCGGCGAAGCCCATCACGCCAAGACCTATGCGGCGGTTGCCCTTGGCCATCTTCTCGATCTCGGGCAGGGGGTAGTTGTTGACGTCGATGACGTCGTCGAGGAAGCGCACCGCGGTCCGGACGGTCTCGCCGAGCCGCTTGTAGTTCACGGTGCCCTCGCCGACGGGGCCCTCGACGAAGTTGGCGAGGTTGATGGAGCCCAGGTTGCAGGGCTCCCACGGCAGGAGGGGCTGCTCGCCGCAGGGGTTGGTCGACTCGATGGGGCCCAGCGCCGGGGTGGGGTTGGAGCCCGAGTTGTTGATCCGGTCGAGGACGACGAAGCCCGGGTCGCCCGACTTCCAGGCGTACTCGACCATCATGTCGAAGATCTCCTTGGCGCGCGCCTTGCCCGCCACTTCCTTGGTGCGCGGGTTGAGGAGGTCGTACTCCGCGTCGGCGGCGACGGCCTTCATGAAGCGCTCGTCGACGCCCACCGAGACGTTGAAGTTCTCCATCGTCGACGACTGGGACTTCATGACGATGAACTCCTTGATCTCGGGATGGGTGTAGTGGAGGATGCCCATGTTCGCGCCGCGGCGCGTCCCGCCCTGCTTGACCACGTCGGTGAGCTTGTCGAAGACCTGCATGAAGGAGATGGCGCCGGAGGCCACCCCCTGGGTCTTCTTGACGATGTCGCCCTTGGGGCGCAGGCGGCTGAAGGAGAACCCCGTCCCGCCGCCGGACTTCTGGATGAGGGACTGGGCCGCGAGGGACTTGGTGATGCCCTCCATGGAGTCGGGGACGGGCAGGACGTAGCAGGCGGAGAGCTGCTGGAGCTCCCGGCCCGCGTTCATCATGGTCGGGGAGTTGGGGAGGAAGTCCCAGCGGGAGAGCGTCTCATAGTACCGGGCGGCCCACGTGTCGACGAGCTTGCGGGCCTCCGCGTGCTGGGCGTAGGCGGCCTCGAGGTTCTTGATGAGCCGCTGGAAGTTGGCGTCGCGCTGGCTCGACTCGAGCAGCCCGTCGTGGAAGAGGAAGGTGCGGGAGGCCTTGGCGCCGGGCTGGACCACGTAGTGCACGCCGGCGAAGACCCCCCACTTCTCCGCCTCGGGCTGGTGGAGGATCTCGGCGAGGGACACGTTGTGGACCACCGTGTCGAGCCACGCCTCGACGGACGTCGCGTCGCGCAGGTACTTGTCCTTGATGACCTTGGCTTGGTTCTCCGTCAGGACGACCTTGGGGAGGGTGCGTCTGCTGGAATCGGGTTCGGGTTTGTTCCTCAAAGAATCTTGCTCCTTGGCGCTTCGAATTCTCACTGATGGTTCCTCCGGGATGCAGACACTTTAGCACGACCGGCCCGCGCGCTGTCAAATTTCTCGACGAGAGAGGCCCTCGGCGGAGGCCGGAATAATCGACGGCATTCGATGATAATAAACGGCACTCGAAGTATGAAGATGGAAATTCTCCGACGGAGGGCTCCTGCCGGCGGCGTCCCGGCGCGCCTGGTGCCTGGCACCAGTCACTCGCCCCCCCCACGGGGGGGCGAGTAGCGGGGGGGCATATTCTGTTTCGTGAAGGGACTTCCTAAATAAAACGGCAGATGCCCCCCACTACTCGCCCCCCCGTGGGGGGGCGAGTGATATGGGGAGGCGAGTGATTGCATTTGCCCTGGGGGCCGATGATTTGGTATCGTATCCGTTCAAAGCTATGTACGCTATCATCGAGACAGGCGGAAAGCAGTATTGGGTCCAGCCGGGCGAGACGCTCCGGGTGGAGAAGATGGAGACTCCCGCGGGCCAGGAAGTCGCGTTCGACTCTCTCTGGGCCGTCGGGGACGCGGAGACCGGCAAGGAGCCGGCCATCAGCCGCAAGGGACGGGTCGTCGCGGAGGTGGTGAGGAACCTGCGCGGCCCGAAACTCATCGTCTTCAAGAGGCGCACCAAGAAGGCCTACAGGAAGACGCACGGCCACCGGCAGGACCTCACCGAGATCCGGATCAAGAGCATCACGATGGCGGAGGCCTGACATGGCGCACACTAAAGCCCAAGGTTCCTCTTCGAACGGCCGCGACAGCCACGGCCAGCGTCTAGGCACGAAGCGCTACGGCGGCCAGTTGGTGAAAGCCGGGATGGTCCTGGTCCGCCAGCGCGGCACCCCGCTCCTGCCGGGCGCCAACGTCGGGCGCGGCAAGGACGACACGCTCTTCGCGAAGGCCGACGGGGTCGTCACCTTCGACTGGGCCTACAGGAACAAGAAGCGGGTCAACGTCGTTCCCGTCCCGGCCTAGGGACGCTCGGCGGGATGTCCCGCCGCGAGCCGGGCTCCCTGGGCGCCAGGAGCCTCCGCCGCCTGACGATGCTTCGCCCTTCGCCTTTTTCTTTGCGCGCGCATGTACACCAACTTCATCGATAGGGTCCGCCTCTTCGCGAAGGCCGGCTGCGGCGGGGCCGGGTGCCTGTCGTTCCGCCGGGAGAAGTTCATCGAGTTCGGCGGGCCCAACGGCGGCGACGGGGGCAAGGGAGGCGACGTCTACCTGGAGGCGACCCCGGAGCTCTCGACCCTGCTGGACCTCTCCCGCAACCCCCACGTCAAGGGCAACGAGGGCTCGCCCGGCAAGGGCAGCAACAAGACCGGCGCGGCCGGGGCCGACGTCGTCCTGAGGGTCCCCGTGGGCACGGTGGTCTACAGGGTCTCGGGCGCGTCCAAAGACGGCGGCGGCGCGAGGATGCTGGCCGCGGACCTGACCGCGGCCGGGGCGCGCTACCTGGCCGCGCGGGGCGGGCGCGGCGGGCGCGGCAACCAGTCCTTCAAGTCGCGGTTCAACACGGCGCCCCGCATCGCCGAGAAAGGCGAGCCCGGCGATTGCGTCACGCTGGACCTCGAGCTCAAGCTCATCGCGGACGTCGGCTTGGTGGGCCTGCCCAACGCCGGCAAGTCGACGCTCCTGGCCTGCGTCTCCGCCGCCCGCCCCAAGATCGCCGACTACCCGTTCACGACGCTGGCCCCCAACCTGGGCGTGGTCGTCCACAAGCGCGTGCAGTTCACGGTCGCGGACATCCCGGGTCTCATCGAGGGCGCGGCCGAGGGCAAGGGGCTGGGGACGGCGTTCCTGCGCCACGTGGAGCGCACCAGGATGCTCCTCCACCTCGTCGACCCCTTCGGGTGCGGCGAGGTGGACGCGGCCAGGGGGGTGAGGGTGATCGAAGCCGAGCTCAAGGCGTCGAGCCCCCGGCTTCTGCGTAAGTCCCGTCTCCTCGTGGTCAACAAGATGGACCTGACCGGGTCCGAGGCGGCGCTCAAGGCGCTGCGCTCTCGCTGCGGGAAGCGCGACCTGCTCGCGGTCTCGGCCGCGACGGGCGCCGGTGTCGGGGCCTTGCTCGACCGCGTCATCAGGGAGCTCGCGCGCCACCCCGCGCCGGACCCGTCGGCCGAGCGCGCCGCTCCCGCGGGGCCGGTCCGCGTGCCCTCGGGGTTCGGGGTGCGCGACCTGGGCGAGGGACGGTTCGCCCTGACGGGCTCGTTCGTGACGCGGGCGGCGTCCATGCTGAAGTCCGAGCTCCCCGAGGCCGTCGAGCGGTTCCAGGCCGTCCTCAAGCGCATCGGGGTGGACCGCGCCCTGCGCGCCGCGGGCGTGAGGGAGGGGGACACGGTGCTCTGCGGGAGCCTCCAGTTCGAGTGGTCGGAGGCCCCCCAGGGACGGCGGCGCCTGGTGAACCGCCGGGAGCGGAGCCAGCGCAGGAAACTCACTCGCCCCTCCCTACGGGGGGGCGAGTAGCGGGGGGGCCAATGCCGTTCTATAAGGTGATACCATGGATACCCTGAGAGCCTTCGAGGCGCGGATGACCGACCCGGGGGACCTCGATTCGGCCTACGCTTTCTGCGCCCGGCTGACCGGGGGGCGCTACGCGGATTTTCCGGCCGCGCCGTGGATGCTGGCGGCTCCCTTGCGCCGCCACGTGGCGGCCGTGGCCGCGTTCGCCAGGATCGCCGACGACCTCGCCGACGAGCCCGAGTTCGAGGGGGTGCGGCGCGAGCTCCTCGACGGCTGGCGCAGCCGGCTGCACGACCTGGGCAAGAGGCCTTCCGACCACCCTGTCTTCGTCGCGCTCGACCGCACCGTCATGGAGATGGGCCTGCCGGTCGAGCCTTTCGACGACCTGCTCAGCGCGTGCATCCAGGACGCCGAGAAGGGGCGCTACGCCACCTACGACGAGGTCCTCGACTACTGCCGCCGCGCCGCCAACCCCGTGGGGCGGCTCGTGCTCATGATCCACGGGCACACGGCCATGGAGCTGCTGCGCTACTCCGACGCGATCTGCACGGCCCTGCAGCTCACCAACTTCTGGCAGAACATGGCCGCGGACCTCAAGAAAGACCGCCTCTACATCCCGGCGGAGGACTTCAAGGCGTGCGGCTACGCGGAGGCCGACCTGCGCATGGGGGTCGTCAACGAGAAGTTCCGGCAGCTCATGAAGGCCCAGTGGAGGCGGACCAAGGCCCTCTTCGACCAGGGCCGGGTCCTGACCTCGAAGCTGCCGCGGCCGCTGGCCTGGCAGGTCGCTCTGGCCTGGCACGCCGGGGTCGACATCCTGCGCAAGATCTCCCAGGCCGACTTCGACACGTTGACCGGGCGTCCGAGGCTCACCGGCTGGGACGGGGTCAGGCTGCTCGGCCGGGCGTTGCTGCGGCCATGAGCGACGGCCGTCCCGTCGAGAAGGGCTCGAGTTTCTACCTGGGCTTCCTCTTCCTCCCCGAGCCCAAGCGTTCGGCCCTCGCCGCGGTCTACGCCTACTGCCGGCACATCGACGACATCGCAGACGACGGCGGCCGGAGCGCCGAGTCGGCCCGGGAGGAGCTGGGCTGGTGGCGGACGGAGCTCGACCGGCTCTTCGCCGGGGACCCGACTCATCCGGTGGCCGTCTCCCTGCTCAAGCCCGTGGCCGACTTCAAGCTGCCCCGGCAGCCCTTCCAGGACGTCCTGGAAGGCTGCGAGATGGACCTGGGCAAGGTGCGCTACGAGACCTTGCCGGCGCTCGAGGGCTACATGGCGCGCGTCGCCTCGGCGGTGGGGCTCCTGTCGGTCGAAATCTTCGGCTACCAGGCGACGCCGCCAGGCAGGATCCGCTCGTTCGCCATGGATTTCGGGTACGCCTTCCAGCTGACCAACATCATCCGCGACGTCGGCGTGGACCTCGACAAGGGCAGGATCTACCTCCCGGCCGACGACATGCGGGAGGCGGGCTACCCCGAGTCCTCCTTGCGGCGGCGCGAGCACAATGCCGCGTTCACGGCCCTCATGGAGCGCCAGTACGGTCGGGCCAAGTCCTATTATAGGAAGGCCAGGGAGGCGCTCGACCCCGCGGACCGGCGCTCCCTGCTGCCCGCCGAGGTCATGGCGCACATCTACGAGGGCCTCTTGGAGGACATCCGGGAGGCCGGCTTCCAGGTCCTGGGGGCCGCGCCGCGCCAGAGCCTCTTGCGCAAGACCGGCCGCGCCTTCAAGGCGTGGCTCTACTGCGCGGGCATGGCCGATGGTTGAGCGGTCCGACGTTCTGGTCCTCGGCGGCGGCGTGGCGGGCCTCGCCTGCGCGACGGCCCTCGCCGAGGCCGGGTTCAAGGTCGCGGTCGCGGAGAAGCGGTCCCATCTCGGAGGCCGGGCGCGTTCCTTCCGGGATCCCGAGACCGGCGACACGCTGGACAACGGGCTCCACCTCTTCCTCGGCTGCTACCGCCAGGCCGACCGGTTCCTGCGCCGCATCGGCCAAGACGCGCTGGTCCGGTTCCCCGAGGACCTGCGCGTGGGTTTCTTCGACGGCGACGGACGCCGCGACGTGCTGCGCTGCCCGGCCTGGCTGGGGACGAAGCTGGGGCTGGCGTGGGGCGTGCTGGGGCTCTCGGGCGTCGGGCCGGCCGGCAAGCTGGGGCTGCTGCGCCTGGGCGGCGCCCTGAACAACCCGGGCGGGCCGGACCTCGACGCCATGACGGTGCGCCAGTGGCTCGACCGCCGGGGCCTCACGAGCGGGGCGCAGGGCAGGGTGCTCGAGCCCCTGACGCGGGCCGTCCTCAACGAGTCCCCCGACAAGGCGGCGGCGACGGGCCTGGCGCAGGTCTTGAGGGAGATGCTCGCCGGCGGCCCCGAGGCCTCGAGGGTGGGGCTCTCGGCGGTGGGGCTGAGCGAGCTCTACGCCGAGCCGGCCCGCTCCTACCTCGAGTCCCGCGGCGGGAGCGTGCTCCTGTCCACCGAGGTCACGGGCCTCCTGGAGGAGGGCGGCCGGGTGTCGGGCGCGGTGGACGTCTCGGGGTCCCGCCTGCCGGCCGACACGGTCGTCTCGACCCTGCCGCCGTGGGAGCTCGCCGCGCTCGAGCTCCCGGGCCGGCTCCGGGGGTCCTGGGAAGGCCTGCGGGGCGCGGCCGTCGTGAGCATCACGCTCTGGCTGGACCGGCCGGTGTTGGACGAGCCGCTCGCGGGGCTGCTGGGGACCACGGTCCATTGGGCGTTCGACCGGGGGCTGGTGGAGCCCGCGGGCGGCGCGCCCGCCCGCCCGCACGGCCGGCCGCTGACGCTGGTCGTCAGCGGCGCGAGCGACATCCAGGACGTCTCCCCCGCCGGGTTCCTCGAGGCCGCCAAGCGCGACCTGGCCGCGTGCTTCCCCGGGTTCCGAAAAGCTAGAATCACGGCGTGGAAGGTCTCCAAGGAGCCTCGCGCGACGCTCTCGCCCGTGCCCGGGGCGGAGGAGCGCCGGCCCCGGCCGGGCCTGGCCATGCCGGGGTTCTCCTTCGCGGGGGACTGGACGAGGACGGGGCTTCCCGCCACCATCGAGAGCGCGGCCGCCAGCGGGCATCGGGCCGCCGAGGAGCTGATACGACGCCATGCTGAAATCGGATAAGTGGATACGCCGGATGTGCCTGGAGCACAAGATGATCGACCCGTTCGTGGACCGGCAGGACGGAGGCGGCAAGGTCTCCTTCGGCCTGTCGTCCTACGGCTACGACATCCGCGTCGCCGACGAGTACAAGATCTTCACGAACGCCTTCAGCACCCTGGTGGACCCCAAGGCGTTCGACGCGAAGTCCTTCGTGGATGTCCGCGGCGAGTCGTGCGTCGTGCCGCCCAACTCCTTCGCGCTGGCCCGCTCGGTCGAGCGGTTCGACATCCCGCGCAGCGTCCTGGCGATCTGCCTGGGGAAGTCGACGTACGCGCGGTGCGGCATCATCGTCAACGTCACGCCCCTCGAGCCCACCTGGACCGGCTACCTGACCATCGAGATCTCCAACACCACGCCCCTGCCCGCGAAGATCTACTCCAACGAGGGCATCGCCCAGCTGCTGTTCCTCGAGAGCGACGAGGTCTGCGAGGTCGGCTACGCCGACCGCAAGGGCAAGTACCAGGCGCAGACGGGCGTGGTGGGGCCGCGGATGCTCTCCCTCCCCGCCATGACTCGCCTCCCCCGCGGGGAGGCGAGTAGCAGTGGAGGATCGAGTAGCGAGGGGGCCGGACGCCGCAGGCGCGCCGCTTAATGCGGCCCGCCGGGGGCGTCTTCCTGGCGTTGCTCGCGTCCATCGTCATGCCGGCGGGCGGGCAGGACCCCGCCGACGCCCATCGGTCCCCGGTCGCCAAGGTGGCCGCGCCGCCCTCGAAGGCCGACCGCAAGGACATCCTGTCGGAGATGTGGCAGCGGGGCGTCCTCGGGCCCGACATGAACCAGTGGTCCCCGGACGACCTGCGCCTGCTCGAGCGCATCCGGAAGGCCGAGGCGGCGGGCGCGATCGACGACCTGAAGGCGCGCCTGCGCACCCTCAAGGACCTCGCGGTCGAGGCCGCGCTCCCGGGCGCGCCCTCCAAGCGGTTCGTCCTCACCCGGGCGGGCTACGACCGCTACCTTTTCGCCCGGTCCCAGGACGCGCTCGCCTACTTCGAGCGCAAGGGGGCCGACGCGAAGTGGGCGTTCCGCCTCGAGGACATGGAGGGCCGGGCGCTCTTCAGCGGGGGGCTCCTGACCGAGGCGGGCAACGCCGTCTACAGGCGCGTGCTCGTGGGCATGCCCGTCTTCTGGAAGTCGCCGACGGGCGAGGTCTTCGGCACGCGGCGCCCGGCGGGCCAGCAGGCGCCCCCGGCGCCCCGGCCTCCAGCCTCGGCCGCGCCCGCTCCCGAGGCTCCCCGCCAGGGGACGGCCCCGGTCCAGCCCGGCGTCGGCGACGCCGCCGGCGATTGACGTCCTTGATGGGGCGCCCGACGATAATGTATGATAAGAGGATGAGTCAGAAGACAACCATCATCAAGCCATGCCAGGCTTCGTCGTCCAGGGCGTGGCATCAGGTCGATGCCCGCGACCAGGTCCTGGGCAGGATGGCGACGCGCGTGGCCACGCTGCTGCGCGGCAAGCACAAGGTCGACTACGCCGGCTCGGTCGACTGCGGCGATTTCGTCGTCGTGATCAATGCCAAGAACGTGCGTCTGACGGGCGACAAGCTCAGGCAGAAGCAGTATTTCAGCCACTCGGGCTACGCCGGCGGGGCGAAGGTCACGCCGTTGTGGCGCGTGATGGAGAAGGACCCCCGCAAGGTCGTCGCCTTGGCCGTCCGGCGGATGCTCCCGGACAACAGGCTGCGGGCCCGGCAGATGACGCGTCTGCGCATCTTCGTCGACGACCAGAATCCATTCATGCAGCATAAGGCCAAATCATGAGCGCTGTCGCCAACAAGCCGATCTGGGCCACGGGACGCCGCAAGACTTCGGTCGCGCAGGTCAGGCTCATCCCCCAGGGGGAAGGCAAGGTCACGATCAACGCGAGGTCGGTCGAGGAGTATTTCCGCGGCCAAGACCGCCGCAAGCGGGACGTGCTCGCGCCCATCGCCCTGGTCGAGGAAGCCAAGAAGTTCGACTTCGTCGTCAAGGTGTTCGGCGGCGGGATGACCGGCCAGGCCGGAGCCGTGCGCCATGCCATCGCTCGGTCCCTCGTCAAGCTCGACCTGAAGAACAAGAAGCCTCTTCGCGTCGAGGGATTCCTGACGAGGGACTCCCGGATGGTCGAGCGCAAGAAGTCGGGCCAGCCCAAGGCGCGCAAACGCTTCCAGTACTCGAAGCGCTGATCCGCTCGGCGAGGGGTCCCGGTCTCCGTCGCGGTCCAAGAGACCCGGGGCCCTTTGTCGTGCGTTCCCTGCCAGGGCCCGGCGTCCCTGGCGCGGGCGCTGCTCGCGCGGGCCCGCCGGGTTTCTCGTCGCTCCGGGGTGCGAGGTGACCACGAAAGCGCCGGCGTCGGAGAGGGTCAAGGTGCGAGGGTTGGGGCGCGTCGCGGCCGCCATCCTGGCGGGGTGGGGCGGCGTGGTCGCCTTGAAGGGCCTCTACGACATGTTCCTCGGCGAGCCGGAGGCCAACCTCTACGCCGCCGTCCGCTGGTCCTTCGTGACCGAGGGGCAGTGGCTGCGCTACTGCGGATTCGAGCTGGTCTACGGGCTCGCCTGCGCGGCTCTGGCCTGGGCCGTGCTCCGCTACAGCCGGTTCCTGCCGGAGACCGTGGAGCGCCGGCGTGAGGCGCCGGAGTTCGATGTTTTTGGGTAACTACTCGCCTCCCCCGCGGGGAGGCGAGTAGTTGTGGGGGCCGATGAGGACTCTCCTGTGAGGAGCGCCGGAAGAGAACGTCTTCCGGCGCTGACCCATGTGCGGCATCTGCGGGATCTATAGCGCCGCCGGGGAGGCCGCGGACCGGGCGGCCCTGGGGCGCATGCGGGCGGCGCTGGCCCACCGCGGCCCCGACGACGACGGCGAGTATGACGGGGGCGCCGTCGCGCTGGGCTTCAGGCGCCTGTCCATCCTCGACCTGGCGGGCGGCCGCCAGCCCATGTCCACGCCGGACGGCCGGCTGACCGTCGTCTTCAACGGCGAGATCTACAACCACCTGGAGCTCCGGCGCGGCCTCGAGGCCGCGGGGACCGTCTTCCGGACCCGGTCGGACACCGAGACCCTGCTCCACCTCTTCGCGCGCCACGGGGTGGGCGCGTTCGAGCGGCTCAACGGCATGTTCGCCCTGGCGGTGTGGGACCGCGAGCGCTCGGAGCTGGTCCTGGCCCGCGACCCCGTCGGGGTCAAGCCGCTCTACTATTTCCAGGAGGGGCCGGTCTTCGCCTTCGCCTCCGAGCTCCGGGCCCTGCTGGCCGGGGGGTTCGGCCGGGAACTCGACTGCGCGGGCGTCGTCGACTACCTGGCCTACGCCAAGGTCCACGCGCCCCTGACGGTCGTGCGCGGGGCGCTCAAGGTGAGGCCCGCCCATTTGCTCAGGGTCAGCCCGTGGGGCGTCCATGAGGAATGCTACTGGCGCCTGCCAAGAAAGCCGGGCCCTGTCCCGCGCTTGCGGGAGGCCGTTGGGACGCTCGACCGGCTGGTGTCCGACGCGGTGCGGGGCAACATGCTCAGCGACGTGCCGGTGGGGGTGTTCCTGAGCGGCGGCGTGGACTCGGCCCTGGTCGCGGCCCTGATGGCCCGGCACGTCGGGGCTGGGCAGGTGCGGACCTTCTCGGTCGGCTTCTCGGGCGCCGGGCGCGGGGTCGACGAGTCGTCGTGGTCCCGGGAGGTCGCCCGGCGTCTGGGGACCGACCACCAGGAGCTCCGGCTCCCCGCCGACGTCCTCTCCAGGCTCGACGAGTCCATCTCCCTGCTCGACGAACCCATCGGCGACTCGGCGATCCTGCCGACCTACCTTCTGGCGCGCTTCGCCCGGCAATCGGTCAAGGTCGTGCTGACCGGGGAGGGCGCCGACGAGCTCTTCGCGGGCTACGACCGCTACAAGGCCGCCTGGCTCAACGAGGGCGTCAAGAGGCTGCCTGCCTGGGCCGCGGCCGGGGCCGCGCAGGTGGCGCGCAGGCTGGGCTCGGGCCGGCTCTTCAGCCGCATCCCCTTCACCGACGCCGCGGCGTGGGCGGAGGCGCTGGCCCACGCGTCGTCGGCGGAGCTCCTGGGCCTCCTCGACCCGTCCTGGTTCGGCCACGTCCGGCCCGGCCCGCCCGCGTGGGCGGCGAGGTTCTCCGGGATGGATTCGCTCAACGACGCCCTGGAGTTCGACCTGGGCACGGTGCTCTGCGACGCCCTGCTCATGAAGGCCGACAAGTCCACGATGCGGGCGGGCCTCGAGGCCCGCGTGCCCTTCCTCGACAAGCCGGTGGTCGAGTTCGCCGCGGGGCTGCCTTCCTCGCACAAGATCCGGGCGTTCAAGGGGAAATACATCCTGCGCCTCGTGGCCGCGAAGTACCTGCCCCGGGGCGTCGTCTGGCGGCGCAAGCACGGGTTCATCGTGCCGTGGGAGTCGTGGGTGCGCTCCCCCAAGAACGCGCTGCTGGCCGACCTGGTGCGGGACCCTGGGTTCCTGTCGCGGGGCATCTTCAACGCGGCCGAGCTCAAGGACCGCCACGAGCGGCTCGTCCGTGGGGACCGCGCCGTCGACGCGGGGCTGTTCTTCCGCATCGCCATCCTGGGGTTGTGGCTGGATTCCTTGAAGAAAGAAGGAGTGGCTCTATGAAACGGCATCAGCCCCCCCGCTGCTCGCCCCCCCGTGGGGGGGGGCGAGTGATATGATCCTAGACCCGCTCATCCGCTGGCTCAACCGCAGGGCCGTCCGGCGCAAGATGGACCGGGTGTTCTCGCGCAAGGCGGACCCTTACGGCTACGAGAGCCTCCCCTACGAGACCCAGCGTCTCGACGCCATGGAGGCGGCGTTCCAGGGCCGCCGCTTCGAGGCCGCCCTCGAGCTGGGGTGCGCCGAGGGCGTGTTCACGGAGCGGCTCGCCGACCGCGCCGCGATGTTGACCGCCGTGGACATCTCGCCGGTGGCCTTGGAGCGTGCGAGGCGCCGTCTGGCGGGGCGGGCCCACGTCGAGTTCGTCGAGACCGACGTCCGCGACTGGCCCGGGCCCAGTCCCGGGGCTTTCGACCTGATCGTCGTGGGCGACGTCCTGTACTACCTCGACAAGCCCCTGGTGCGCGAGGCCTTCGAGCAGGCCTTCGGCCGGATCGCCGGGTGGCTGGGCCCGCGAGGGCTGCTCGTCCTCGCGCACGGCTTCGCCAGCCCGGAGGAGCGCCGCATCAGGGAGGGCTACCGCCAGCGCTTCGAAAGGCTGGGGCTGCGCCTCCTCGGGGAAACGGCGGTCGGCGACGCCGGCGCCTCCGGCGGCGTCCAGTGCCTCCTCAGCTCCCTCGCCCGATAGGCTGTTCACCGAGGACATCGAGGCATGACCCCGGCGGCAAATGAAGTGGTGTACGAGTGTGCCGTAGACAAGTCGCACCCGCAGAAGAAGTACGCCGCGCAGCAGTCGTTGACGCCGTATTGCTGCGGCAAGCCCATGGTCCAGGTCAAGGCTGCCGTCCCGGCCGTGGCCGGGAGCGCTGCGGCGCCGTCGCCAGCCAAGCCTGCGACAGCCGGACCCCAGCAGCCTGCCGTGCCCGCTAGAAGCAAGTCGGGCCAGAAGAGGTAGGGTCGACGTCCCGTGCGCCGGGCCGGAAGACCGCTTCCGGCCCGGCCTGTTCTGACGAAACGGCGTCCGCCCCCACGGCTACTCGATCCTCCACAGCTACTCGCCTCCCCGCGGGGGAGGCGAGTATTTACTATAATGCCGCATGGCCGGCGATCCCTTGCTGGAGCAGGGACGCGCGCTCGCTGTCTTGGCCGCCGCCGTGGCGCGTTTCTTCTCCGTTCCTTCACGGGTCAAGGCCGCCTTGGTGCGGCCGCTCCTGGGGCGCTGCCAGGCCGCGTTCGAGGCCGGAGGCCGAACGCCCTGGCCGACTTCAGGAAAGGCGTTGACGGGCCGGGGCGCGGTCCGCAAGGGGCGCGAGGACACGCTCCGCGTGTCGCGGCACCTGTCCGAGGGCGCGCTTCTGGCGGCGCGAGCGGTGGAGGAGGCCGCGCTTTTCGGCGTTCCCAAGAACAGGGTGTCGGCGGGGGCGGCGGCGGCTCTGCGGGACGCGGCCAGGAGCCTTCGCGACGCCGTCCTGGCGGCCGGCAGGGGGGATGCGCAGGGCTGCGTGGAGTCCGTGGTGTCGGTCAAGAGATATTCTCAACGGGCGAGCCTCACGGCAGGGTCCGGGTTGGCTGAGGCATTGGAACTTCCCAACGTGGTGGATGGTCTGAAGACCAAGGAGATCTTCATCCGTCTGGCGCGATCCGCGGACGAGGTTCACCAGGCCGCGGACCTTCTGGGCGAGATTGTGGCTATCAATAAATGACAAGATTATCATTGATTTTATCGTTATTTGTCGCCAACGCCTGCGTTTGCGACTTGCGCGCGGAGAACATCCGGCTCACGGTCTGGCACACCAATGATATCCACGGCTGGATCATGTCGCGCGAGGCGTCATATTACAAGGAAAACCCCAAGAGGATCGTCGGGGGCGGCGCGGTCTTTGCCAAGGTGATGGCCCAGGAGAAGGGTCCCAGGCTTCTTTTGGATGCCGGGGACTGGTTCCAGGGGACCCCCGAAGGCTCCCTGACGCAAGGCAAGGCGGTGGCGGACGTTTTCAACGCGCTGGGCTATGACGCCCTCACCGTGGGCAACCACGAGTTCGATTACGGCGCGGACGTCGTCAAGGCGCTTCTCGGCCGGATCAAGGCGCCGGTCGTGTGCGCCAACATCTACGACGCCAAGACCGGCGAGCGCGTGGGCTGGGTGAAACCCTGGGTGGTCAAGGAAGTGGCGGGCGCCAAGGTCGGCATCTTCGGGCTCCTGACGACCAAGATGGGCAGGCTTGTCCCGCCGAAGCAGACCAAGGGCCTGGAGTTCCGGCGGGAGATCGACGAGGCCAAGCTCGCCGTTTCGGCGTTGAAGAAAGAGGGTGCGACCGTCATCATCGCGCTCTCCCACCTCGGGTTCGAGAATCCGGACGGGTCCGAGCGTTTCGATGGGGACCAGACCCTCGCGGCGTCCGTGCCCGGCATCGACCTCATCGTGGGCGGGCATTCCCATACCAGGCTGAAAGACCCGGTGCGGGACGCCACCTACGGCACCCTGATCGTCCAAACGGGGTCCGGGCTCACCATGGCCGGCAAGGTGACCCTGGAGATCGACCCGAAGACCAGGAAAGTGGTCAAATCCGACGGCAGGCTCATCGACCTCTGGGTGGACGAATTCGGGGAGGACCCCAAGGTCGGGGCGGTCGTTTCCAAGTATATGGACGAGGTGGGGAAGGCCATGGAGGTGGTTGTGGCCACTGCGGCCACACCATTCCCCCACGACAGGAAGGCCTCGATCGAGTCCCCGTTGGGCGATTGGATGACCGATTGCATGCGGGATTGGGCAAGGACGGACATGGCTTTCCAGAACCCAGGGGGCATCAGGTCCAGCATCGCGGCCGGGCCGGTCACCCTCAGGACCCTCTTCAATGTCATGCCGTTCGACAATGTCGTGGTCAATTTGACCATGACTGGGGCCCAGGTTCAGGAGGTCTTGGAGCAAGGGGCTAAGGAAAAGAGCATGCTCCAGATGTCCGGGGCCAGCGTCGTGTACGACCCTGCCAAGCCCAAGGGCGAGAGGATCGTTTCGGCGAACGTTTCCGGCAAGGAGCTCAAGCGGGATGCCGTCTACGTCGTGTCCACGGTCGACTTTTTGGTCGACGGGGGAGACGGCTACGATATCTTCAAGTCCGTGGAGAAGAAGGAATTCACGGGGAAGCTGGTGCGTGATATCATGATGGAGTGCGCCAAGAAGCAGGGGTCCATGTCCGCTCCCGCCTTGGGTCGCATCCAGACGCGGGGGAATTGAGGCTTGCTTCAGAAAGCTAAAGAGAAGGTCGAGTATTGGTGGACGATGTTCAAGCGGCTCATGGCGCTGTTGTGCGTCTGGGGGCTGATCTTCAGCGGCGTGACCATCGGCAAGCTCGGGGTGGCCTTCGACTACGACGACACGCTGGTCTTCTCGACCCCCGCCTACGCCAAGGCTTTCGCCGGCACGCCCCGGCCGCTCGGGCCCCAGTTCTGGTCCATCGTCAACCGGGCCTACGACCTGGAGAAGCCCAAGGCGCTGCCCTGGGCGCTCGCCTGGGCCTTCAAGCTGTGCGGGTTCAGGGTGTCGATCCTCGCCACCAGGCCGGACACGGACGGGGAGGGCCTGCGCAAGGAGTGGCGGCATCTGGTCCCGAAGAGCCGGTTCCATTTCGTGGGCGAGGAGGGCGGCAAGCGGCGCTTCCTCGAGGACGGCAACAACGTCCTGTTCTTCGGCGACAGCGACCTGGACGTCGCCGAGGGCCGCAAGGCCAAGGTCTTCACGGTCCGCGTCAAGCGCAGCCCCAAGTCCAGCTACAAAGAGGACTATCATCCGGGGACGATGCGCGAGTTCGTCCTGCCTTTCTCGGAGTACTGATCACTCGCCTCCCCCGGCGGGGGAGGCGGGTAGTTGAGGGGGGATGGTCCGTTTCATTCGGCGCTGTTTCTTTGTTGACTATTCTCGATTCGTGCGGTATAATGAAGTAGGCATAGTTGTGGCCAAGTTGGCCACATTTTAATAGGTGAACACATGTCATCGCCGCTGAGAAAACCATTCATCGCCGGAAACTGGAAGATGCACCTGACTCTCGCCGAATCCCTGGCCTTGGCCAAGGAAGTGGCGGCAGGGTGCGCCGAAGGCGGCCCCGACGTCGCGCTGTGCGTGCCCTTCACCGCGGTCGCGGCGGTGGCGGAGGCGCTCAAAGGCCGCCCCATCCTGGTCGGGGGGCAGGACCTCCACTGGGAGCCGCAAGGGGCCTTCACCGGCGAGGTCGCCGGCCGCCAACTGGCGGACGCGGGGTGCCGGGTCGCGATCATCGGGCACAGCGAGCGGCGCCGGTGCTTCGGCGAGACCGACGAGACGGTCAACAAGAAGATCAAGGCCGCGCTCGGCGCGGACTTGATCCCTATCGTCTGCGTCGGGGAGACCCTGGACGAAAGGGAGCAGCAGAAGACGTACAGGGTCCTGGAGACACAGATTAGAGGAGCTTTCATGAATTTCGCGCCAGACGAGCTGGCGCGAGTCATCATCGCCTACGAGCCCGTCTGGGCCATCGGGACCGGGAAGACCGCCGCGCCGGCCCAGGCCCAGGACGCGCACACCTTCATCAGGAAGTACGTCGCCCGCAGCCTGCAGGAAAAGCTCGCGGCCGGGATGCGCATCCTCTACGGCGGGTCGGTCAAGGCGGACAACGTCGACGCCTTGATGGCCGAGCCCGATTTGGACGGCGCGCTGGTCGGGGGGGAGAGCCTCAAGGCCGCCAACTTCCTGCGCATCATCCGCTTCAAGGCCGCGGCGCCGGGGATCGGTCAGGCGCGCTGACATGGCCGCCGACAGGGATCTCGCCGTGAGCATCGCCGACGAGATCGCCCGGCGCCTGTCGCGCTCGGAGCTCCGCATCCCGGTGGGCGTGTCCAACCGGCACGCGCACCTGACCCGGCCCGATTTCGAGGCCTTGTTCGGCGCGGGCGCGGGCATGACGGAGCTGCGCCCGCTGGGGCAGCCCGGCCAGTTCGCCTGCCGCGAGACCGTGGAAGTCGAGGGCCCCAAGGGCAGGATCAGGAACGTGCGCATCCTCGGGCCGGCGCGGCCGGCGTCGCAGGTCGAGGTCTCGAGGACCGACGCCTTCGCGCTCGGCATCTCGCCGCCCGTCCGCCAATCGGGGAACCTCGAGGGCGCCAGCCCCGTCCGGCTCCACGGCCCCAGGGGGACCGTGGACCTCGAGGGGGCGGCCATCGTCGCCCAGCGCCACCTGCACGTCCACCCGTCGGACGGGCGCAGGCTGGGCTTGGCCGACGGCGAGGTCGTCCGGGTCCGCGCGGGCGGCCCGGACCTGCGGGCCGTGGTGTTCGAGAACGTGGTGGCGCGCGTCTCGGACAAGTTCGCTTTGGAGTTCCATGTCGACACCGATGAGGGCAACGCCGCGTGGCTGAAGACCGGCGACGCCGTCACCATCGTATGAACGGAGGAGGTAACGCAAGCATGATGGCACTGGGGATGATCGAGACGCGGGGTCTGGTCGCCTGCATCGAGGCGGCCGACGCCGCGGTCAAGGCCGCGGACGTCAGGATGGTCGGCTACGAGAAGGTCGGGACGGGCCTGGTGACGGTGCTCTTCAGGGGCGAAGTCGCGGCGTGCAAGGCCGCGTGCGACGCCGGAGCGGCTGCGGCCCAGAAGGTCGGCGAGCTGGTGGCGGTGCACGTCATCCCGCAGCCTCATCCCGACCTGGAAGGGAAGCTGCCGATCTCCCTGCCGGAGACGCTCAACAGGAAGAGATGAGGGAGGCCTTGATGAAACGGCATGCGTCCCCACGGCTACTCGCCTCCCCGCGGGGGAGCATGCTGATGAAACGGCATATGCCCCCACGGCTACTCGCCTCCCCGCGGGGGAGGCGAGTGATATGATCTTCGCCAGGGTCACCGGCAACGTCGTCTGCACCGCCAAGGACGAGAAGCTCGTCGGCGCCAAGCTGATGCTAGTCCAGCCCGTCGACCTGGCGGACCAGCCCAAGGGCAACCCGCTGGTCGCGGTGGACTCGGTGGGCGCCGGCGAAGGTGAGCTCGTCTTGCTGGTTCAGGGGTCGAGCGCGAGGCAGACCGCCCGGACGCAGAACAACCCCGTCGACGCGGTCATTTTCGCCATCGTGGACTTCGTCGAGCAGGGCGGCAAGGTCGTATTCAAGAAATCATGACGGCGCGTTGACCGGCTTGCCGGTCCGCGCGCCGGGACTCAAGGATTGAGGAAGCCTTTATAGCTGCCCGCGGACGCATGGCGTTCGCTTGCCCTATGCATACCGATGAGATCGCGCGTGTCGTGAGCGAGGTGCTCAAGCGCCTCGAAGCCAACGAGGGCCTCCAGACCGCCCTGAGGACCGCGCCGGGCGGCCCCATACGGCCTTCGGCCGCCACCCCCGGCGCGGCCGGAAGCGGTACATCGCCGGCCGCGCCGGGCGGGGGCTCGGCCCATGGGGACCGGGTCCTCGGAGGGCCTACGTCCTCCCTCCCCGGAGGGAGCGCCGCGCCGGATGGCTCGGGGGCCGTGGCCGCCGGACGCGACGACGGGGTGGTCTTCCCGTCGGTCGACGCGGCCGTGGCCGCCGCCAGGAAGGCGCAGGCGGCGTTCCACGCCATGGGGCTCGAGGCCCGGGCCAAGATCATCGAGGCCATGCGGCAGGCCGCGGCGGCCGCCGCGCAGACGCTCGCCCGCATGGCCGTGGAGGACACCAAGATGGGGCGGGTGGAGGACAAGGTCCAGAAGAACCTGCTCTGCGCCACGCGCACCCCGGGCGTCGAGGCCCTCTCCTCCCACGCCTACACGGGCGACAGGGGGCTCACCCTCGTCGAGTACGCGCCCTACGGGGTCGTGGCCGCGGTGACGCCCTCGACCAACCCGGCCGCGACCGTCATCAACAACGCTCTCTCGGTCCTCGCGGCGGGCAACGCCGTGGTCTTCGCCCCGCATCCCGCCGCCGCCCGGGTCTCGAACGAGGCCATGAGGATCCTCTCGCGGGCCGTCGTCGGGGCCGGCGGGCCCGGCGGGCTCATCACCACGGTCGCGCCCGCCACCCAGGACACGACCAGGGCCCTCCTGGCCCACCCCGGCGCCAACGTCAACATGGTGACGGGCGGTCCCGCCATCGTGAAGGTCGCCATGACCGTGGGCAAGACCTGCAAGACCATCGCGGCCGGGCCCGGCAACCCGCCGGTCGTGGTGGACGGCACGGCCCGGTTCCCCCAGTGCGCCTCGGACATCATCTTCGGGGCGAGCTTCGACAACAACGTCCTGTGCATCGCGGAGAAGGAGGTCATCGTCACCCAGGACGCCCGGGGCCGGTTCCTGGAGGCGATGCGCCAGGACGGCCGGGCATTCGAGCTGAGCGGCCCCCAGGCCGAGGCCGTCACGAGGCTCGTCATCAAGGAGGGCGGCCGGGGCTGCAAGGACCCGGTCTTGAATCGCGATTTCGTGGGCAAGGACGCCGCCGTCATCGCGCGCGGCATCGGGCTCGACGTCCCTCCCGCGACCAGGCTGCTGTGGGCCGAGGTCCCCAACGACCATCCCCTCGTCTGGACCGAGCAGCTCATGCCGGTCCTGCCCGTGACGGTCGTCCCGGACATCGAGACGGCCGTCGAGCTCGCCTACCAGGCCGAGGGGGGCAACCACCACACCGCCGCGATGTACTCGACCGACGTCGGGAACATGACCCTCATGGCGCGGCGGATGCAGTGCTCCATCTTCGTCAAGAACGCCCCCACGCTCTTCGGGCTCGGGATGGGGGAAGGCTGGGCGTCCATGACCATCGGCACGCCGACCGGGGACGGCATCACGAAGGCCTCCCATTTCGCGAGGCCTTTGCATTGCTGCCTGGTCGGATACTTTCGGATCGCTTGAAGAAAGAATGAGCAAGGAAATCTCTGTGAAACGGAGGTCCGCGGGCTGACGCCCGCGGAGACAGATGCAAGCCAACATCGCCATCGGGTTGATCGAAGCGTCGTCCATCGCGAAGGGCATCGAGGCGTCGGACGCCATGTGCAAGATGGCCTCGGTGAAGCTCGTCAAGACCAGCATCATCGCGCGCGGGAAGTTCACCATCCTCATCTCGGGGCCCCTGGGCGAGGTGGAGTCGTCGCTGCGCGCCGGCCGCGAGATCGTGGGCAAGGCCCTGGTCGACGAGGTCATCATCAGGAACATCCACAGCCAGGTCCTCGGGGCCCTGGAGAAGCGCATCCCCGTCGAGAGCCTCGACGCCCTCGGGATCATCGAGACGAAGGAGGCCATCGCCACGGTGCGCGCGGCGGACGCCGCCGCCAAGGCCGCCCAGGTCCACATCCTCGAGGTCCGGACCTCGGTGGGGGGCGGCAAGGGCTTCGTCACCATGACGGGCGAGGTCGGCGCGGTGCGCTCGGCGGTCGCGGCCGGCATCTCGACCCTGCCGGAGGGGATGCTGGTCTCGCAGGTGGTCATCCCGCAGGCGGACCCGCAGCTGCTGGCGGCGGTCGGTCAATGAAGATCGTCATCGGGTCGGACCACGGCGGCTTCAAGGCGAAGGGGTTCGTGAAGGGCTTCCTGCAGAAGGCCGGCCACGAGGTGGCGGACTTCGGCTGCCACTCGGAGGAGTCGGTGGACTACCCGGACATCGCCCTCCTGGTGGGGGAGGCCGTCGCCCGGCGGGAGTACGACAAGGGCGTGCTGCTCGACGGGTTCGGCGGCGCGGTGTGCCTGGCGGCCAACAAGGTCCCGGGCGTGCGGGCCGTGGCGGCCTACAACTCGGTGGCGGCGCGCTTCGCGGCCGGGCACGACGACGCCAACGTGCTGTGCCTCGGCGGCAAGACCCACGGGGAAGTCGCCCTGGCCGAGATGCTCACGGTCTTCTTCTCCACGCCCTTCGAGGGCGGGCGCCACGCGGGCCGGCTCGCCAAGATCGCGGACATCGAGAGGAAATACTCGAAATGAGACTGGGCAGGATCGTCGGGCGGGTCACCTGCAGCCGGCAGACGCCCTGCGCGGACGGCAAGAAGCTCCTGCTGGTCCAACCCCTGCGCTGGGAGGACGCCGCGCCGGCCGGGGACCCCGTGGTGGCCGCCGACGCCGTGGGGTCGGGGGCCTCGGAGCTGGTGTTCTGGGTCGCTTCCAGGGAGGCCATCGCGGCCTTCGAGGACGCGCCGTGCGTGGACGCGGCGGTGGTGGGGATCGTCGATGGTTGTCACTTTCCTCCCCCCGCGGGGGAGGCAAGTAGCCGAGGGGGGCTTGAGCCGTCGGCCCAAGGGGTGTGATCGGACGATGATTGTGGCCGAAGTGGTCGGCAACGTCTGGGCGTCGCGCAAGCACCCGCACCTGAACGGGAAGCTCCTCCTGGTGCGGCCCATCGACCCGCTCACGGGCAGGCCCCTGGGAGACGCGCAGATGGCCGTCGACGGCGGGGTGGACGCCGGGCCGGGGAGCGTCGTGCTGGTGGTGGACGAAGGAGGTTCCGCGCGGGCGATCATCGGCGACCCGAAAGCGCCCGTGCGGACGGTGGTGTGCGCCATCGTGGACCAGATCAATGCCGGCGGGAAAGTGAAAAAATATGCGTGAACAAGAACTGCGCAAGGTGGTCGAGGAAGTCGTGAGGGCGCTGGCCGAGAAGGGCCTCCTCAAGGAGGAGCGGGGAGCCGGCCCCCAAGGCCGTCCGGGGCCCGCCCCAAGGACGGCGGGAAGCGGCACGCCGCCCTCCGAGCCCCGCAAGCCCCCGGTGACCACGTTCGGGACCGCGGGCAAGGTCTTCTCGGACGAGTGGAGCCAGGGGTTCCGGGCCAAGGGCCATGGCGCGCCGCTCCCGAAGGACCCGGACGACGCCGAGGAGCCGACGGGCTGCCGGCGCTGCGGGGGCCGGAGCGGGGCGGACAGCTGTCCTCTCCAGGCCTCGGGCGCGGACCGGTTCGCGGTCTGCCACCCGACCAAGCAGTGCTCGAAGGTCGCCCGCCTCGTGGACCACACCCTGCTCAAGGCCAACGCGACGCAGGAGGAGGTCGCCAAGCTCTGCGAGGAGGCCCGGACCTACTGCTTCGCCTCCGTCTGCGTCAACCCGAGCTACGTGCCGCTGGCGGCGCAGCTGCTGCGGGGCTCGGGCGTGAAGGTCTGCACCGTCATCGGCTTCCCCCTGGGTTCGACGACGTCGACGGTCAAGGCGGTCGAGGCGCGCGACGCCATCGCCAACGGCGCCGACGAGATCGACATGGTGATCAACGTCGGGTCCCTCAAGTCCGGCAACGACGTCGCGGTGTTCGAGGACATCCGCGCGGTCCGCGAGGCGACGAGGGGGCGGGTGCTCAAGGTCATCCTCGAAACGGCGCTCCTCAACGACGAGGAGAAGGTCCGGGCGTGCCTGCTGTCGAAGAAGGCCGCGGCGGATTTCGTGAAGACCTCGACGGGGTTCAGCTCCGGGGGCGCCACGGTCGACGACGTGCGGCTCATGCGCGAGACCGTCGGGCCGGGCATGGGGGTCAAGGCTTCGGGCGGCATCCGGGACGCCAAGATCGCCCAGGCCATGATCGAGGCGGGCGCGACCCGCTTGGGGACGTCGGCGTCCATCGCCATCGTGACGGGCGAGGGCGGCGCGGGGAAAGGCTACTAACGGAGCACTGACATGTCCAAGAACAAGCCGGTCAAATTCACGTTGACGATCGACATCCAATGCGGCGGCTGCGGGTCGCTGCTGCACCAGGGGGAGGGCTTCCCCAAGTTCTGCCCCTGCTGCGGGGCGGGCTTGGAACGGTACTGCCTGCGCTGCCAGAGGAAGGCCGAGATGTTCTTCGAGGAGTGGTGGCCGCAGGACGACCATTGCATCAGGACCTACTCCCCGGCCAAGCGCTGCAGCCGCTGCAACGCCGTCCTCGAGATGGAAGGCGAGAACCGCAACCAGGACAAAGAGGAATACCATAATTAGCGGAGGGGCGGATGCCGTTTCATGAGGATGCCCCCCACGAGCGAGGAGGATAAATGGCAGAAGGAAAAGAGGCGTTGGGGATGGTCGAGACCAAGGGGTTCGTGGGCATGATCGAGGCTTCCGACGCCATGGCGAAGGCGGCGAAAGTGAGGCTGCTGGGCTACGAGAGGATCGGCTCGGGCCTGGTGACCACCCTGTGCCGGGGCGAGGTGGGAGCGGTCCGGGCCGCGGTCGAGGCCGGCGCCGCCGCCGCCCAGAAGGTGGGGGAGCTCGTCTCCATCCACGTGATCCCTCGGCCGCACGAGGACCTGGAGAAGTACCTGGGCCAGATCTCCATCAAGGTCGCGCCATAGCGCCGGCGTGCTGACCCGCGCCGACGTCCTCGACATCATCATGGAGCGCTTGGCGCTCCCCCCGCCGGGCGGGCCGCTTCCCCTGGGCCGCGGAGGCGGCCCGCCCGAGCGGGCGACGCTCGCGTCGGAGGCGCCGGACGAGGTCAGGACGCCCCCCCCGTTGGGGAGGATCAAGTACGGGGGGGCCGCGACCGCTTTGCCCCGGCCGGGAAGGCTCTTCCTGTCCGAGTATGATGTAAAGATGCGATTGACTCCCCAGTCCCAACAGCTTAAAATACCTGGAGACGCGATTCTGAGCCCTTTGGCGGCCGATTGGCTGGTGCTGAAAGGGATTAAGATAATAAAAGAGTAGCGATGAGGGACTCACCTTTTGATCTGCGCACCGGGCCGAAGGCCCGGCTTGCGGCAGGGAGGCAGTGATGGCCATCGACGTCAACGCTTTGCTCAAGCTGATGCTCCAGAAGGAGATCTCGGACATCCATTTCAAGGCCGATTCGCACCCGGCCTTGCGGTATCACGGGATGATGATCCCGGCGGCGAACCTGCCCAAGCTCACGGGCGAGGACATCAAGACGGCGGCGTACCAGCTGATGACCCCCGAGCAGGTCAAGGAGTTCGAGCGCGAGATGGAGCTGGACGTGGCCTACAGCCTGGAGGGCGTCTCGCGGTTCCGTGTCAACGTCTTCAAGCAGAAGGGGACCATCGGCCTCACCCTGCGGGTGGTGCCGGTCAAGGTGCGTTCGTTCGACGAGCTCAATCTCCCGGTCGCCCCGCTCATGAAGCTGGCGGGCGAGAGCCGCGGCCTCATCCTCTTCGCCGGCATCACTGGCGTGGGCAAGACCACGACCATGAACAGCTTCGTCAACCACCTCAACACCAACTACCAGTACCGGATCATCTCCATCGAGGACCCCATCGAGTTCTACCACGCCGACGTCAAGTCGAGCATCGTGCAGAGGGAGGTCGGCAAGGACACCAAGTGCTTCAGCAACGCCCTCCGGCACGTCCTCCGGCAGGACCCGGACGTGGTCGTGATCGGCGAGATGCGCGACCATGAGACGATGGCGGCGGCCCTGACCGCGGCCGAGACGGGGCACCTGGTGCTCTCGACCATCCATACCATGAACTCGACGCAGACCGTGGACCGCATCGTGGACACCCACCCCGTGCACCAGCACAACCAGGTCCGCCAGCAGCTGGCCAACTGCCTCAAGGGCGTCATCGGGCAGAGGCTGGTCCTGTCCAGGGACGGCAAGAGCCGCTTCCCGGCGACTGAGATCCTCATCGTCAACAGCCTGGTGCGCCGGCATCTGCTCGACGGCAAGCCCGCCGAGGTCTACAAGGTCATCGAGAGCGGCTCCTACTACGGCATGCATTCCTTCGACCAGGACCTGCTGCGCCTCTACTCCGACGGCAAGATCGACGAGAAGTCGGTGATCGAGAACGCGAACAACCCGGAGGACGTGGCGCTCAAGATCAAGAGCCTGGCGGTCGGCCAGCAGATGGCGGACAATCCGATCAACGCCCCTTTCAATGGCTGATGACGGAGAGGGGAACAACGAGGAGAAGGTCCAGGAGATCCTTTCAGACCTGGACCAGATCCTCTCCGGCCCGGAGGCGCCTCAAGGCCTTCCCGACCTCGACTCCGTCTTGAAGTCCGCCGGCCACCTTCCCGCCGTCCCGCCCTCGCCGGCGCAACCCGCGGCCGTTCCTCCCGCGCCGAGGACGGCGCCGCCGGTCCAGCCGGCCGGGCCTCCTCCCGCGCCGAGGATGGCGCCGCCGGTCCAGCCGGCCGCGCCCGTGCCTGCCGCGCCGGCGCCAGCGCAGCCCGCGGCCGCTCCACCCCCGCCGAGGCTCATCCCGCCGGTGCAGCCGGCCGTGTCTCCGCCCGCGCCTAGGATCGTCTCGCCGGTCCAGCCGGCCGCGCCCATGCCGAAGATCGAGATGCCCAGCCCCTTGCTCACGCCGCCGCCGGCCTCGCTGTCTTCTGCGCCTGCGCAGCCCGCGTCTGTTCCGCCCGCTCCCAAGACGGTCCCGCCGGTCCAGCCAGCCGCTCCCGTGCCGGCCGCGCCCGCGCAGGCCGCGGCCGTCGTTCCGCCCGCTCCGGTGGCGGCTCCGCCGGTGCAGCCGCCTGCTCCGGCGCCAGCGCAGCCGGCGCCTGTTCCGCCCGCGCCCAAGACGGTCCCGCCGGTCCAGCCGGCCATTCCCGCGCCCGCGCAGGCCGCGGCCGCTGGGCCCGCCGCGCCGGGGGGCCCCCTACGGCCTTCGGCCGCCACCCCCGGCACGGCCGGAAGCGGTGCACCGCCGGCCGCGGGGACCACCGGGGAATCGGGCGAGGACATCGGCGATACCGTCCCTCCGGACGCGGCCAAGAGCCAGATCCGGCGTGTCGCGTTCATCTTCTCCCCGGCCCTCAAGGACCTGACGATGGGCCTGATCAGGAACCTCGACGAAAGGGCGGGGACCGTGTCGAAGAAGCCCGTCTACCTTCGGAAGGTGATGTTGAAGCCGTTCGGCCCGGACGCCGAGGTGGAGGGCGTGTTCTCGAAGATCAAGGCTCTCAAGGCCGTGATGCTCCTGGCCGTGGTGGAGAACGCGAAGGACCCGAAGATCCTCGAGCTGGCCAAGACTTGCGCGGGTTCCAAGATCAAATCCAACGTCATCACGGCGGCGGATCTCGCGAAGCGCAACATCGTCTTCGACATGGTCATCGAGATCATGCTGCTGGGCTCGGAAATCTAGTGACGATGGAGAAGTGGCAGCTCCAGCCTCACCCGTCCGAGTCCGATCCGACGAGGTACGTGCTGTCGTTCAAGGGCGAGGTCAAGGACGTCTTGTCGGTGGTCAAGAGGTTCGGCTCGAAGTGCGGCAGGCCCCGGCGCATCACCAACCGGGAGGGCTTCAACTACGCGCTGTTCCTCAACGAGTTTTCGCAGGACCAGCTCGAACAGCTCACCAAGATGCTCATCGCCATCGTGCCCTCGACGGGTCCCGAGCTCCTGGCGCCGCTGACGCCTTCCCAGCCCGCGGCTCCGCCCATGCCCGTCTTCACGCCGCCTCCGGCCCCGGCTCCGGCCCAGCCCGAAGCCCCGGCCATGCCCGTCTTCACGCCGCCTCCGGCCCCGGCTCCGGTCCAGCCCGAAGCCCCGCCCATGCCCGTCTTTGCGCCGCCCCCGGCGCCCGCGCCCGCCGTGACGCAGCCGGCGCAGCCCGCTCCGACGGTCTTCGCCGCCGCGGAGCCCCCGCCGGCGTTCGTGCAGCCGCCGGGGGAGGCCGTCCCTGCGTTCGCGCTGCCGCCCCCGCCTTCCGCGTCCGGGCCCACGGCGCCGGCGGCGGACGCTTCCAACCCGTTCGTCGTCGAGTCGCCCCCGCCGGCCATGGCGGCGCCTCCCCTGCCCGGCGGGAGCCCGGCGGTCTTCGGGGCGCCCGCGCCGGCGTCCCCTTCCGATGCGTTCGCCTCCCAGCCGCCCATCGCGGGCGAGTTCACGTTGGCTCCCCCGGGGCTCGAGGCCCCCGCGACCGTGGCGCAGCCCGCGGCCGCCGCGCCGGGCGCGCCCGTCTCCATGGCGCCCCCGGCCAAGGTCGTCAGGCCGCTGTGGGGGCTCGAGACCGCGCTGGACGAGAAGACCAACCTCGATTCCATCCAGGTCGGGCCGTACAACCGCTTCAGCCACGCCGCGGCCGCTTCGGTCGTGGGCGCCCCGGGCAACATGTACAACCCCCTGTTCGTCTTCGGCGCGGCGGGGGTCGGGAAATCCCACATGATCAAGGCCATCGGCGGAGGGCTCGAGAAGTCCCTTGGAGGGGGGGTCGTGCTGACCTCGGGGGTCAAGCTCGCCAACGCCGTCAGCCGCGCGCTCGAGGAGGGGAAGTACCCGGAGCTGGAGAAGCGCCTGGGCGAGGCCAAGGCGCTTCTGGTCGACGACATCCATCTGCTCAACGTGACGGAGGAGAACCAGGGCTCGCTCGCCAAGATCTTCGCGCTCTTCTTCAGCCGCAACCTGCAGGTCGTGCTGACCTCGCTCTACCCGGCGCGCGCTCTGGGGGCTCTCGAGGAGGCCCTGAAGATCTCCCTCAGGAAGGGCTGGTCGGTGGACATGAAGCTGGCCGCCGGCGACGCCCAGAAAGAGATGGTCACGGGCGCGTTCAGCCGGCTGGGCCTGGAGCTGACGAGCGACGAGATCGGCCTGTTCGTCGAGCGGCTGGGCGGGAACATGCCGGAGGCCGCGCGCTGGGTCCGGCGCTTCGCGTCGCTGCGGGCTTTCCAGGAGGCCCAGGGGACCCCCTCGCCGTTCGACAAGGAGCTCGCCACCCTGTTCGCCCAGGAGGCCGTCGCGGCGGGGCTGGAGATCCCGTCGGCCCAGGAACTGGAGGCCGCCCGGTCGTTCGCCCCCCCGGCGCCGGGGCCCAGCGCGCGGGGCATGGCGATCTTCGTCCCGAAGGGCCAGGAGCCCATGATGGCGTGGGCGACCTCCAAGTTCTACGAGTCGCTCCTGACTCTGAAGATCGAGGCCTCCTACAAGCACGTGATCTTCGAGGCCTACGACGCGGACCAGCCGTTCGGCGTGCCGTTCAAGATCGGCGACACGGCCCGCAAGGCCGCGGCCGACATCGCCCTGGTCGTGGGGACGCCGCCGGCCTCGCCGCTCGCGAGCCGGGTCGCCGAGTTCTCCCACGCCGTGGGGCACATCCTGGACGGGCTGGACATCGCCATGGGCTGGCTGCCGTTCGACGGCACCAAGAATGCGTCCAACCTGTTCCGCGTCCACCTGGATTTCCTGGCCAAGACGGAATGATCGAGCTGACCCCCCTGGAATTCGGCATCTGCCTGGGCCTGACGGCCGGGGTCTTCGCCTTCGCCGCCTATTGGTACATGCGCTTCTTCGGGGTCCTGGGCTTCGACCAGCGGGCCCGGCGCGCCGAGTCCGACGCTTCCGAGCTGAGGCTCTTCGCGATGGAGGTGATGGACCTCGGGATCGCCGGGAACACCTCCCAGGCCTTGAACGAGTTCGGCCGCCGCGTGATGGAATCCCTGCACCGCAAGGCCCCCGCGCTCCAGCTCTGGTGGATCTCCCGCCACGACGCGGGCGGCGACGCCATGGTCTCCCGGCGGGGGGGCGCCGGGGCGTTGCCGGCATCGGCGCGGTTCGACGCGGGTCTCTTCGAGGCCGCCCTCCGGCAGGAGGGCTCCTTCGACCTGGCGAACGGCGGCGTGGCCGCCAACCCGTTCCTCCAGCACCTGGCGTCGGCGGGCTTCAGGCGCGTGCGCGTCGTGTCCTGGGGCAGGCCCGCCGCGTCGAGCGGCATCCTCGCCCTCGGGAACTGCGAGGGCCGGGGCATGTGCCTGGCCGACGTCGAGCCCTACCTGGACATCGTCAAGAACCACGCGACGACCCTCGCCGCGATCGTCGACGAGCTCGCCCGGCGCTCGAAGACGCAGGAAAGGCTGGAGGGAGGGCTCTCGGTCACCATCGACGACCTCACGCACACCCACATGCGGCTCATCGAGAAGACCCGCAGGATCAAGGCCCTCGAGGACGTCGCGAGCACCATCTCGTCCCACGGGGCCCAGGCCCAGCCGGCGCTCTCGGCCATCGTCTCCATCGTGGCCAGGTTCCTCGAGGCCGACATGGTGGCGGTCCTGCTGCTGGACGATTCGACCGGCGAGCTCGTCGTGCACCCGGGCTCGTACGGGCTCGAGGGCAGCGAGATGTTCTACCGCGTCCCCCTCTCGGAGGAGCGGTCGTCGTCCGTCCGGGCCTTCAAGACCGGCAAGCCGTTCATCAGCGGGGACGCCCAGAACGACCCGAACGTGCTCCCCTCCCACGCCAGGCTCTGGCGGGTCGATTCCCTCATCGTGGTGCCGCTCACCGTCGAGGGGCGGTCGCTGGGCGTCATCCGCGTGGGCAAGCGGGGCAAGGACGCCTTCACCTCGGAGGACCTGCAGGCCCTGCAGGTCATCGCGAGGGAGGCCGCGGTGATCATCGAGACCGCGATGCTCAACCGCAAGCTCTCCCAGGCCGCGGAGCAGCTCATCGGGCTCAACCGCATGAAGGACGACTTCGTGTCCACGGTCAGCCACGAGTTCAAGACCCCGCTGACCACGATCCTCGGGTTCGTCACGGTGGTGCTCGACGGCGAGGCCGGCGAGCTCTCGAGCCAGCAGTCGCGGTTCCTGACCATCGTCCGGACCGCGGCGCGCAGGCTCACGGGCCTCGTGTCCGACCTGCTCGACCTCTCCCGGCTCGAGGGCGGGATGAAGATGGAGCTGGAGAGCCGCAGCCTGGACAAGCTGCTGCTCGATTGCACGGAGAACTGCCGGCACCAGTTCGCGGAGGCCGACAAGAACCTCAAGCTCCATCTGCCGGCCGGCCTGCCCAAGGTGCTCTGCGACGAGCGCTGGGTCGCGCTCGCCTTGGACAACCTCCTCTCGAACGCCCTCAAGTTCACGCTGGCGGGCGGCGAGGTCCGGCTCTGGGCCGTGGACAAGGGAGAGTTCGTGATGGTCTGCGTGGCCGACAACGGCATCGGCGTCCCCCCGGAGGAGAAGGAGCGCATCTTCGAGAAGTTCTACCGCGCCTCGAACCGGACGGAGGTCCAGGCTCCCGGGACCGGCCTGGGGCTGGCCATCGTCAAGGAGATCATCACGAAGCACGGGGGCAAGGTCTGGCTGGAGTCCGACCCCGGCAAGGAAACCAGGTTCTGCCTCATCCTGAAGACCGCGCCGCGAGACCCCGAGCCGTGAAGGGAGTCCCGCTGCTGGCCCTGGCGCTCCTCGCGGGCTGCTCGTTCTGGAGCTTGAGGCTCGGGACGCGGGAGGACGGGGAGGTCGTCGAGGCCAGGGGCAAAGACCTCCCTGAGGCGCGGCGCAACGCCGTCGGCTCGCTGCTCGGGCTCTACGTCTCCTCCCGCTCGATGGCCGACTCCAAGGCCGTGCTGGACGAGAAGATCCTCGCCCGCGCCGCCGAGTTCGTCAAGCGGTGCAAGATCCTCAGGAAGGACGGCGGCGTCGTCGTCGCGAGGGTCCTCGTCGCCCTGCCCAAGCTCAGCGAGGAGGTCGACCGCCTGGGCCTGGCGGGCGGCGGCGGCGGGCTCAAGATATTGCTGGCCATCGACGAGGAGGCGGGCAAGGCCTGCCGCCTCTGCCCGGCTTCGGCCGGGGTCGTCTCCGAAAAGGGCAGCGTGACCGAGACGTGCCGCGACGCCGGCTGCGCCTCGGACTCGCTGCGCCGCGCCCTCATCCGGCGGGGGTTCGCGGCCTTGGACCTGAGCGACCGGACGAACCCTCTCCTCGCCGGCGCCGGCAGGACGGCCGACCCGCTCGGCGTCGCCCGGCTGGTCGGGGCCGACATCCTGGTCAGGGGCGCCGCGAGGGCCGACCCGGTGAGCGACGAGAGGCTCAAGGGCTACCACGTCTGCCGCGCGAAGGCGTCGCTCTCGGCCTCCAGGCTGGCGCCGTCTCCGGCGGGCGGAGAACGGCCCGCTCCCCCGGGGGACGCGGGAGGGGAGGCCGGGAGCCCGGCCGCGCTGGCGGACGTCTCTTTGGACGGCGAGGCTACCGCGGTGGACATGGGAGAGGCCGGGGCCGCCACCAAGGCCCTGGAGAACGTCGGCGAGATCCTCGGCGATTCCCTCGCCACCCGCATGGCGGTCCTCTGGCGGGTCGATGCCGAGATCCCGGTGGTCATCGTCGGGATGAAGGAGATCGCGGACGTCAAGCGCATCATCGAGGACGCGCGCAGGCTCCCGGACGTGCGCGCGGTGTCGCTGGCGAGGTTCCTCCCCCCCGAGGCGAGGCTGCGCGTGCGCACCGGCAGGCCCGGCGACGAGCTGGCCGCCCAGTTCCTGGGGATGAAAGCCTACGGGTTCAGCGCGCTGGCCGTCGGGACGGACCTGGTGGAGCTCGAGATGCTGAAGGTCCCGAGCGATGAGGACAAGTGGTTCTGATGGAACCATTGAGCCCCCTCGCTCGTATCCCAAGTGATGCTGGCCAAGGTCTACTCGATGGGCTTGAAGGGGGCCCAGGGCTATGCCGTGCTCGTGGACTTCCAGCTCGTGGCCGCGACCAACGCCTGCCCGTGCGGGT
>JACRDT010000049.1 GCA_016212795.1 Elusimicrobiota bacterium
CCAAGGGCCGAAGCTGGCGGCGCGTCATCGACACGAGCATGGGGCCCGGCGAGGACTTCGCGGAGCTTGGAGCCGAGGTCCTCCTGGACCCCCAGTCCCGCTACCTGGCCAACCCGCGCAGCGTGGTCGTGCTCGTCGGCAGGTAGCGCGCTTCGCATCGCAGCGCTTCGCCGGTGGGCAGCGCCACCGGCGGCCCACTGCGGGGAGGCGCCGGTTTCGCCGGAGGCTGACCCGCCATATCAAGGGCGCCGACGGGTTGTTGCCCGCTTCCTGAGCTTCGCCCAGTTCGCGAGCTCCAAGGCTGACGGCGGGCGGTTGGCGGCTGAGCCGGCAAACTCCAAGGGCGCTTGGGAACCTATACAATTCAGGGGTCCGTGTCGTCCCAGCGGCGGAAGACTCCCTGCGCGCTTTCCTTGAGTGCGGCATCCACCGCTTCGGCGTCGTGCGATTCAGGTGCCGTGAGTGTGGGCATGACGCTTTCGTCGCGTTTTCATGCCGTCGGCGGACAGCCTGCCCAAGTTGTGATGGGAAGCGCGCGGCGGCCGAGAGCGTCATTGCCATGGACGCTCTGCTGCCGATGGTCGCCTATCGGCAATGGGTGCTGGTTCTGCCGAAGAGATTGAGGTACTTCGTACACCGCAACCCCACCCTGGCCGGCGAAGTCAGCCGCATCCTGGGTCATGCGCTGACCCGGTTCTACCGCGGGCGGTCCATGGCGGTTGAGCTCATCCGCGTTGACAAGACGGCGGCTCCCAGCCAGATCGTGGTGGTCCAGAGGTTCGGGGAGCGCGTCAACCTCCACGCGCATTTCCACGTGGTGGCGTCCGACGGCGTATTCGCGCTCCGGGAGGAGGATTCTCAAGGCCGCGGGCTGGTCTTTGTTCCAACGCCCGAGCCGGACGCCGAAGAGATCGCCCGGCTGCGGGAAGCCCTGCGCAGGAAGATACTGTGCCGGATGCTCCAGCTCAAGGTGGTCCCGGAGGAATCGGTGTCGGAGATGCTCCGGCGAGAGCACGGGGGGTTCTCGCTGGACGCGAGCGTCAAGGTGGAGGCGCGGGATCGCGGGGGCCTGGAGCGGCTCTTGCGCTATGTCTTGAGGCCCGCGGTGTCGCTCAAGAGGTTGAGCTACCTGCCCGAATGCGGCCTGGTCCGATACCGTCTGGGCAAGGGTAGCGGCGAGGTCCTGGAGTGGGAGGCGGTGGACTTCCTGGGAAGGTTCGCCCGACTCCCGCGCCGCCGAGGAAACACCTGGTGCGCTACTGCGGGGCGCTGGGTCCAAGGTCGAGGCTGCGGCCTGGCGTGACTCGGGCCGCCAGGGAGAAGACATCGTTCGAGGAACTGCTCGCCGGTATCCAAGGCAACGCATGGAAGCATTTCGCGCCAACGGCGCCTATGATCGAGGCCGCGGCCCGGGCGATCAGCGCCAAGGCCAGGTCCTGGGCGGCGTGCCTCAAGAGGATCTTCGAGGTCGAGCCGATCAGGGGCGTCTCATGCGGCGTGGAGATGCGGCCCGTGGCGGTCATCACCGACGATTGCGAGCTGAGGCGGCTTTTGGAGCACTTGAGGCTCCCCATGGATTTTCCGAGGATGGCGCCCGCGCGAGCCCCGCCGGCCGCGATGGACGAGGAGACGCAGGTGGACCCGAGAGTCGAGTTGTGGGAAGGCGTTGACGAGGGTCCGCAGCCGGACTGGGCCGCCGCGTAAGAGGCGAGCCCCGGCGGCATTGCCCCAGGCCGCACCGGCGGTCTCCCATGAGGCGGGCGAAGCTCCCTGGCTGGGCCGCGCCCGGGCCTTGCCCAGTCTTCCCCGCCGCCCAGGCGTGCGGTCCGGCGACCGAACTCGGCGTTCTCACGTCGTAAAGGGGTGCGCGGAGGCGGAAAGTGCGCTTTCATGCTATCTACACAGTCATATCGCCAGCACGCGACGCCATCCCTGCGGGGAGACGAGGAACGCCAGTTACTCGAAGTCGGGGGCGCCAGGGCGCAGTAGAGGCTGGAACACTTCCTCGAATTTGGCATCGAGCAGAGGATTGCGGCCATCTGCGTCCTTTACCCGTTTCTCCTTAATGAGGCGTTGGGTGAAAGACACGAAATCCCACGAGACAAGCTCTGCGTCGGCCAGCTTCTCCCGAAGCGACTTGCCTAGCCCTGCCTCATGAAGGGACGGGAACGCCCATTCCAGTTCGGCTATCGGAGTGACGTGGTAGCTTACGCCTTCGAGGCCAGCCTTCTTCAATTCGGCATTGACGATGGTCCGGTAGGGTGGGGCATTGAAGAGATAGACCTCATCATAGAGCACGATGAGATTGACGGGGTGCTTGCCGGCCAAGAAGCCTAGCCCGGCCTGGTCGTTCGCAATTGCCAGGCGAGTGCGTTCGCAGGCTCGAACGCCGCCGATGATGCGTTTCTTGAGATCATCCTCTACTTGTTGGCCATCTGCAAAGCTCTTTGCGCGAATCGTGAGGCCCGTTGTCTTGCACTCAATGAGTAAAACGAAGTCTCCGTCCTCAACGATCCAGTCGCAGGTTTTCTCGGACCCAAGGTCACGTTCCTGGAGAACTTTGTCCGGCTGGAAGTGTTCTTTCAACAGGATGCCGACGTAGCGTTCAAAGATGCTCTTCCCGAAGAAGGTGGAGAACGGGTTCTCCTTGCCACCCTTCGAGGAAGCATCGAGGAGGAAGTAGTAAATACCTCTGGTGAAACGGCGAAGAAGCAGGGTTGGAATCGGGCAAAGCAGATTTAACCTGTCTGGCTTGATCAGAGGGAAGATGTTCAGGCAGTTGAATTCAAACCGCTCGAAGCCTGGCCGCTTTTCTTGTTGAGCTTGGCACGTGCGGAATGTCGTGTAGTCGGCCGCTGTCAAAGCAAGGAACCTGGCCTGCTTCTCTGGAGTTAGTACGCCTTGAAGGCTGGCTGCCGACGTGGTGAGGGGTGAGGGGATGGGCCTGCCCGCAAATGCCCAATAGGCGACCCCAATCAGCAAGAAATCGCGGATGCTGAGTCCTGCGATATTCCAGAAGCAGGCTGCGATGTCGAAGCCCTCCCCCTTTGCCAAATCTGCGATTTCTTCGAACAGAATAAGAGCCCTCGAAATATCATTGCGGTAGTTCAACATCTGGTAGGGGAATTGTTCGAATGATGTTCGGATGAAGAAGTCCAAGATGTCTCGTTCAGTGGGTTGAACAGAAGGATTGCCGACCCTTGGGTCTACTACTTGGTTGTACCGGTCACATGCCCACAGCAGGGCTTGGTCCGTGACTTCTTTTCTCTTGTAGTCGTTCGAGGTCACGATGAGAGTCTTCGCGAAACAGGCGAGCTGCCATTGGTTCACCGTTTGAGGATGCCACCGTCGAAATATGGACTGGTCTAGCTCAGGCAACTTGAGCTCCAGGGTGCGGCTCAATTGGGCGATCTTGGCTAGCCCTTGAGCGCAGTTGAACCTGCTGACCGCGCCGACGTACTCCTCGAATGAGATTTGATGATCTTCGGCCATCTTTGGAATAAGCTTCCTATCTAGGCAGTCCGAAGAGAGGGGGCAATCATAGGAGTTTTGAGCGTTGCGTCACTCTGGCATGCACTCAGGCGGCAGTTCGATCTCGGAGGGAGGAACGTCGAGGATGTTTCTCTCGACGCTGCGAAGGTTCTCCAGGTAGCGCGGAACGTCCGGGGCGCGGGCATCCAGGGAGAACCAGTCTGCCGCAGCCTTGAAGCGGGCTACGAGCGTCCCATGGTCGAGCAGTCCCTTGTCTGCCATCGCGCTGATGTCGTTGATGTCGTCGGGCTTGTAGCGTTTGAGCTTGCTTAGGACAACGTCGACGACATCGAGCGCCTCCACCCTGAAATTTCTCAGGACAAAGTTCGGGACGGGGTGGAAGACTGGCTGTTGCGGGAGGAAGAGGATGGCTCTGTTCACGACGTCGATGTAGACGCGCGATTGGCGGGCTAGTTCTGTTTCCTTGCCGGCGATGGCGATCAGCCTGTCCTTGATCGTCGGGTCGGCGCTGGATTCGAGGACGTCGCTGTCCTTGGTTCCTCGGTTATAGTCGGTCTGTAGCATGAGCGCGGTAGAGCCGATGATCTGCAAGGAGATGGGCTCGCTGCCGAGTGGACTCCAGCGCTCGTCGATTGCGGTCAAGAACTCTCTAATCAGCGCCACGTGCGGCCCTCAATGCCCTTACGAAGTCATCGACCTCGATCCTCGTCACGATTCGCCAGCGCCTTGCGATGTGTGGGAGTTCTTCCCGGACCTGCTGGAGAGTCTCGGCGCTTGTGATGTCAGGGTCGAGCACGTCTTGGGCCGGAGGCTCGGCGGGTCCCGGAGGCCTCACGAATTCCGCCCATGGCCGGAAGAAGAGCTGGATGGTCAATGCCGCGCGTCGGTATTTCAGCCTCCACTCCCTCGGTAGAACCTGGGACGACTCCTGCTGGATGGCATCCAGGGTGTTGTCGATGGCCCAGCCCAAGCGGTTCTCGAGGCCGAGCTCTGCCAGTTCCGTGCGTAGCTTGGTCAGGTTGAGTTGCCCTGCGTGGCTGACCAGGATTGGCGCGACAGCGGCGATTTGGCGTGCCGACTCCGCGGAGACAAGCGCCTCTCGGATGGCATCCGCGGCGTTCTTGAGCTTCTCTGAGGGGATCAACTCGCTCTCGATGAGATGGGTGGCTCCTTCCCTGGCAAGGGCATTCTGGACTTGGTCTCCAGCCTGCCCCTTCTCTGGGGAGAAATAATCAATTGGGACGTTGAAGTGCTTCAGGATGAGGAGCAGTTGGTCAGCCGAGAATGATCCCCTGCCCCGCTCTAGCTGTGAGAGATATCCCTGGGACAGGCCAAGCAACGATGCTAGGCGCTGTTGTGTCCAGCGACGCTCCCGACGGAGTGCGCGAACACGATTTCCTATGTTTTCTCGACTCTTGTATGTATCCATATTTCTGTAGCAATAAGATTATTACTCCAGTAATAATATACCGCAGAAACGTTGATTTTTCAAGGCCTAGTTTGTCGATTTATGGAGCATTTCTATTGGTGAGAATTTCCTGTGCTGTTCAGCCACATCTCGCCGGGCCAGGTTGACACTTCTGGAGCGGCCGCCGGTACAGCCCCGCACGCTCCGCGATCGGCTCCGTGCTCTTACGTTCCAGGTCCGAGAGCAGTCCCTGGAGGAACGTTCTTCCATGCTGGTGCTGCCTCTTGTCCCCAAGCCGCTGGATGTAGGGCTCCATGAACTCCTTCAGGCGCTCCAGGCAGGGCATCAAGTCCTCCGGAACGGCGCGGCAATCTCGCAGCAGGTCTTCAATTGCATGGTCTCCTTTCTTCGCTCGGCGCACCACGGCAGGCATCCTCTCATGTGTTTGGTATCACCGCTTCTCATGCAGGTGCTCGGCGAAGTTTTAATTCCAGACATTACAACTTTTGATACTCAAGGACCTACCCTAAATGCGGCACTGAAGAATTAAACCACTGATAAATATAATCAACAGCTTGCCTGGGGACAGAATCCCCCGAGGATGGGGCCCTTGCAAAATCCACGACCAGGGACTATAATATATATCAGAGTGTAATCTAATAATTAATAGATTATGATTGAATTCAAGTCCGTTCACACGCCTGCCGCTATCGCGGGCCAGCTCAAGGCCCGTTTGGCGGAGCCGCCTTCCGGGCGCGTGCAGGTCTTGGTGGGGCCAAGGCAGGTGGGAAAGACCACCCTTCTCCTGGGGATGCTGGACCAGGTCCCCAATGCCGTCTACCGGGCCGTGGACGCGCCCGAGGCCGCCATGCCCGGGTGGTGGGAGGCGACCTGGCGCTACGTTCTCCAGAGGGCCGGGAACGGCAAGGCAGTGGTATTCCTTGACGAGATCCACTACCTCGACGGGTGGGAGCGTCTGGTCAAGGCCAAGGTGGATGAATTGCGCCGCACGCGAGCGTCGGTGCACCTGGTCCTGAGCGGATCGTCCTCGTTGCTGGTGGGCCAGGGCCTGAAGGAAACCATGGCCGGCCGCTTCGAGAAGCTTCGGATCAGCCATTGGGGCGCCTCGGACCTGGTCTCTGCGTTTGGCATCGGAAGTGACGAGGCTGTGGAACTGCTGGTGAGGCAGGGCAGCTATCCAGGGGCGGTTCCCCTGCGCGACGAGCTCCTGCGGTGGCGGGATTATCTGCGGGACAGCATCATGGAGCCTGCCATCGGCCGCGACATCCTGATGCTCGAGCCTGTCCGCAAGCCGGCCTTGCTGCGACAGGTGTTCTATCTGTGCCTGGAATATCCCGCGCGGATCATGGCCCTGCAAAAACTGGCGGGCGAGATGCAGGACAAGGGAGCGCTGGAGACCATCGCCCATTACCTGCAGGTCCTCGAAGCCGCGTTCCTCGTGGCCGGCATCCCCAAGTTCTCAGCGCGGCCGCTGAAGCGCCGTTCTTCGCCCCCGAAGCTGGTCGTCATGAACAACGCCTTCCTGGCCGCGCTCCGGGATGTCGAACCCGGCAGCCGCGGATGGGGTGGCCGGGTGGAGAACGCCTGCCTCGCCCATGCCGTCAACTGCGGCCAGGAGGTCTTCTATTGGCGGGAGGAGCCCCATGAGGTGGACGGCGTCTTCTCCGGGACCTGGGGAAAATGGGCCGTGGAGGTCAAGACCGGGGATTTCCTGATGCGGGACCTGGCCGGCCTGCTGGAGTTCTGCCGCAGACATCCTGACTTCCAGCCCCTGGTGCTATGTTCGCGCGGCCGCGCGGGCGAGGGAATCCCGGGGATCCGCACCATGTATTGGGGAGACTTCCTCCTCGGAGGGGCCCCTTCGGACCCGCGCTCGGCCTGGCCGTGCGGCAAGCGCTCGAGCAGGGCGTAGCCCGCCGACCGAGTCGTGCTCTCCCCCGTCATGGACGCCTATCCGCGCCTGGTGGGCCTCGGGGAAAAGATCGAGGTCAAGGCCGGCAGGCCGGGCCGCCTTCGATGCGCCGTGCCGTGCCGGCGACGCGCCGCGCCCTTTCGAAGTGAGGGTCATTTTCGTTGAGCGGATGGAACACCCCGTGGCGCCGGATCGGATCCAGCCGTCCCCAGCGCTCCAGCAGGCCTGCGCCGGCCGCCGCGTCGAAACCGGCCCGGGTCATGAGACGGGCCGCTTCCCGGTCCGCCTCCCGCTCCTGCTCGCGCAGCCAGGCCGCGTTCTCCTCATCGAAGCGCTTGATGATCTCGCGGTCCGAACGGCGCCTGGAGTTCGCATTGTCGTTGAGGTGCCGTCGCGCGCGCACCTCGTCCGGCAAATGATTGATGAACTCCGCATAGCGGCGGGTCCTGGTCCGTGAGTGGTCGAACTTGATGTGCGCGATCTCGTGGGCCAGCACGAATGCCACCTCGTCCGGCGTTTGAGCGAGCACATGAAGGAGAAAGGGCCCGATGAAGACCTTGCCCTCCGGGTCTCGGTTGATCGGGGGCATGTTTCCTCCGACGGAGTTGGCGAAGCTGTTCTGCTCGTCCGAGAAGAAGAACAGGGGAGCGGTCGGCAGGGCCGCGGCGTCGACCAAGCGCTGGAACAGGGGCTGGATCACGCCGAAAGGGTCGTCGACGGGCCGGCACTCCTCCCCTGAGTCCGGCCAAAAAACCTCCCGCGCGGGGGCCGGCGGACCGTTGGTCTGGGCCCAGGCGACGGCGGAGGCCAGAAGCAGGGTCCCGATCGCGAGCCGCGTTCCCGACCTGGCCAGGACTCCTGGGGCGTCTTTCATCCCTTTGAGGATACCCCTGCCACGAGGCCGATGTCAAGGATTCGTCCCGGCCAACCCGCCCGGCGAGCGGGGCCGACACCTCCCGGCGGCCTCGAGGTTGACACGGGGGGGGCCTTGAAGGTAAGGTGTCCAAGGGGGAAGCGGCATGTCCGCCGCGGATTTGCGTCCCGTTGATGCGCATACTGACCTACAATTGCTGCGCCCTGCCGGTCCTGACCGGCGAGCTCAAGGCCCGTCTGACGAGGATCGGGTCCGAGATCGCCTCGCTGGACCCGGATGTCGTCCTGCTCCAGGAAGTGTTCCTGCCGAGGCACCTGCGGATACTCCGCGACGGGCTCGCCCGGTGGAGGTACGCCTATTCCGGGGTCCGGGCGTGGCGGACGTTCGGAGGGGGGCTGGCCGTCTTCTCTAAGCATCCGCTGGCGGAGCCCGGCTTCGTCCGGTTCCGGGACCAGGGGCAGCTGCTGCGTTACAGCCTCCTGGCCAGGGTGAGCCGGAAAGGCTTCATCACGGCAATCGTCGAGCCAGAGGGCGCGCCGCCCTTCCGATTGGTGGCCACCCATCCGATCGCCGACTACCGGGTCTGGAGGAGCGGTCCCGCGCTCGCCGACGCCCGCGGGGCGAAGACGATGCGGGAGTATCTCTGGAAGAAGGGGGCGGTCATCAGGGGGGACCCGTATCCCGTGTTGCAGGGCAGGCAGATGGCCCAGTTGACGGCCTATCTGACGGGCCTGGAGCCGGGCCTGCCGTTGGTGGTGGGGGGTGACTTCAACCTGACGCCGGTCTCGCGGCTCATGCGGGATTTCCTTCGCGCGACGGGTCTATGCGACTGCATGGGCGGCAGCCTCGCCCCGAGCATCATGGCCGAGCGCTACTACAGGCTGCCCTATCACGGGGCCCCTGACAGGCGCATCGATTATATCCTGCTCCGGGGAGGTCGGAGCGGGCGTTTCGTCCCGAGGGAGGCGCGTTATGTCCTGGAGCGGCCGGTCCCGGTGGGCGGGTCGCGCTCCGTGACGTTGAGCGACCACCTCGGGGTGCTCGTCGAGCTCGATTGGAGCGAGGGCGCGGCCCGGCTCCGGCGAGGCGGCAGGAGGCCGGGGCGGAGATGAACGCGTGCGTCGGGGCCGTGATAGCCAGGATGAGCGCGTCCGGCTGGATGGCGGTTGTCGCGGCGACGGCCCTCCCGGCGGCCGCGTCAGCCGCGACCTCCCTTCCGCTGGCTCTCCGGGTCGAATCCTCCAGGGGTTGGACCGTCGTCGAGACCGCCTGGGACCGGGGTCGCCCCTGGTTTCTACTGGCAGGTCACCCAGTCGGCCGGGATCCTGAAGACCTCGACCGCGTTGGAGCAGAACACCGCTTTCCAGTGCTTGCGCGGGATGGCCTTCTTGTAGGCTTCCAAGTAGGACTTCATGTCGTTGAGGGGCCAGTCCGTGCCGAACATGAACTTGGACGGGTCCTCGATCCAGCCGAAGGCCCAGCGGATGGGCCTGACGACGTACTCCTCGACGTTCGCGGGGTCCAGCGTGGAGAGGTTCCCGACCAGGAGGGCGGAGGCCTCGACGAAGACGTTGGGGTTCTTGTAGACCACCTCGGCGGCGGACTCGATCCAGGGGTTGCCGAGGTGGGCGATGACGAACCGCACGTCGCGGTTGGCGACCGCGACCTCGTCGATCTGCAGGGGGTCGGCGTACTTGACGAGGGCGTCCTTCTCGCTGGTGTCCCCGGTGTGGAAGACGACCGGGACCTTGAAGCGGGCCGCGAGCCGGTAGACCGGGCCGTAAGCGGGGTCCGCGGCGTAGCGCGGGATGTAGCCGAGGTAGATCTTGACGCAGCCGTAGCGGCCGGACTCGAGGCCCTTCTCGATGCGGTCGAGGTCCACGCGCTCGCCGACGCCGGCGCAGCGGATGACGCGGTGCTGCCTCAGGTCGGGGGAGCGGTCGCCGGTCCACTGCTCCATGCTGACCGAGGCGACGATCCCGGCCGCCTGGCGCTGCTTGAGGTAGTCCTCGAGCTCGTAGGCGCCGCCGAAGATGGGCGCGGGCTTCTCCCCGAAGCTCGTGTGGGTGTGGACGTCCACCACCGGGAACCGCGCCGCCGCGGCCGCCGCCATGGCCGGGCCGCGGAAGGACAGGCAGGCGAGACACAACGCGGTCGCGAAGGATCGTTTCATGGGGCCTCCTTGGCCGACGGGGGGATTTCGAAAACGGTGCGCATCCAGGCCTCGCCCACGACGTAGGAGGGGTCCTCGACGCTGGACTTGATCGGCGCGTGGCGGGCCATGGAGCGGAAAAATCCCCAGGCGGCGGAATCCTTCTTGATGTGCGCGAGCATCTCGCCGGCGCCGGCGTCCCGCACGAACTCGACGGCCGAGAGGAACAGGGCTTTGCCCGCGCCCTTGAGGGGGGGATCGGCGCGCGTGGCGATGTAGGCCAGGTAGAAGGGCCCGGGCAGCGCCACCTCGACGCCCGTCGCGTCCTCGGCGTAGCGGTCCGTGACGAGCATGAACCCCGCCACGTGGTCGCTGTCGTCGATGGCGAGGAAGAGCTTGCTGCGGCTCTGGTTGATGCCGGCATCGATGTCCTGCAGCCAGCGGTCCCACTTCCTCTCGAGACAGATCGCCTTGATCTCCGAGATGACCTCGGCGCGGGGCCGTCGTCGCGACAGCTCCGCCAGGGTCGTGATGCGCGGCGCGGCCTGGGGCTGGGCCGCCTGGGGCTGGGCCGCCTGCGGCTGGGCCGCCTGCGGCTGGGCCGCAGGTGCGCGGCCCGCCAGCCACCAGGAGGCGGCCGAGAGGGACGTGGCCAAGCCGCCCAGGGCCTGGAAGGCGGTGGCGGAAGGCCTGAGGACGCCGTTGGAGACCGTCGAGAAGTGGTCGAACAGCCAGCCGAGGGGGAAGAAGCCGGCCGCCGCGACGGCGAAGCCCGCCGCCGCGGCCAGGCCGAGGATGGTGCCGCGCAGCCTGTCCGACGCCTCGAGCTTGATCAGGGTCTCGCTCTGCACCAGCGTGCCCCCGAAGGCGATCCCGAAAGGGACGATGGCCAGCAGGGCCGGAAGGATGCCGGGCAGGGAGAACGCCCACACCCCCAGGAGGCTCAGGGCGGAGAACGCGGCCCACAGGCGGGTGGACCGGATGAAGGCGGCGCGGGCCGCGGCCGCGGGACCGGAGGCCGAGCCGTCGGCCCGCTCCAGGGCGCGCTGGGTCGACTTCTCGCTTAGCCAGGTCCCGATGAACCCGCCGGCGCAGAAGAGGCCGGTGAGCCAGCCCATGATGCCCGCCGCGGCCTGGGGCGTGGGAGCGGCGGCCAGGCTGAAGGCCGGGCCGAGCATGAGGTAGATCCAGAGGTTCAGGGCCGTGGAGAGGCCGAAGATGCCCGCGGCCCACCGCAGGGCCGGCTTGCCGGCCAACTCGGCCAGGGCTTCGCGGAGGCCGGCGGAGCCCGCCGTCTTCGCGGGCGGCGGAGGCCGGACCGTCATCGCGGCGAGGAAGGCGCCCAGGCCCAGGACCCCGGCGAACACGGCCAGGGCCGGGCCGAAGCCTCCGGCCGCGATGGCCTGCCCGATCAGGAAGGGCCCGGCCACGCCCACGATCTCGATGACCCGCTGCTTCCAGGCGCCGAACCGGTTGACCGCCTTGATGTCGCCGCCGTGGAGCGCCGAGGCGGCGCTCCCTTCCGCGACGCGGTTGGCGCCGGTCAGGAGGTAGTCCGCGGCGAACAGGGCGCCCAGCACGGGAAGGCTCAGCGACCCCGCGGCGTAGAGGATGCCCAGGACCGCGGCGCCCACGGAGCGGACCAGGAGCCCGGCGACGTACACCTTCCTGATGCCGAAGCGGTCCACCGCCGGCCCCCCGAGCAGGCTGCCCAGCGCGAGCGCGGCGACCGAGCCGGCGCAGATGCCCGCGGTGGAGAGGAAGCTCCCGGAGAGCGACTGGGAGATGAAGGGGATGACGAACGCGCCGGTCTCGAGCCACAACTCGGCGGCGAGCACGCTGCCCAGCACGCCGAGGAAGGTCCTGCGGGCCTCCGAGGGCCCGGACCCGGCCGGGGCTCGGCTTGGGCCCGCGTCCCAGGGGCCCGGACCCGAGGCGGGCGGCGGCGTGGGCAGGGCGGACTCGCGGGCGGAGGACGGCGCGAGACCGGGGACGGCGGGGCCGTCGGTCCCTTCCGGGACGGCTTCGACGCCGCGGGCGTCCTTCTCGAAGCCGCGGTCCAGGGCGTGCCGCCAGACGCGGCCTTCGACCGCGTCGTTCGCCTCTGACGCATCTCGCGACAGCGGTTGGGATGCCCGGCTCGCCGATCCGACAGCGTCTCGGCGTCCGGTCGTCGCTTCAGGCAAGATCGGAGGCGCGGGCAGGACGTCGGCCGAGAGCGAGGGGATGGCTTTCCTGATGCCGGGGAGAGCGCCGTCCGGAGCGCCGAGGACGAGGCTTGCAGGGACGGCGGGGCGGAGGTCGTCGGGCGCGGCCCGCAGGAGAGCAGCCTCGGCCATGTCTTGCCGGACCGCGGGCGCGCCGCTGACCGGCGCCACGAGGGCTCCCGTCCGCAGGACCAGCGGCAGGACGCCGGGGGAAGACGAGGTCCGCGGGTCCGCGCCCGAGGCCGGGAGGACGGGGGCGGCGGCGCCGGCCGCGGCCTGCCGGACGGCGCCGACCGTGTTCGCGGCGAGAGGCGAGCTCTGGAGGATGAGGGATGCGGCCGCCAGGCAGGCAACGGCGGCGCGTAAGCGGGTCGTCGTCATCGGTGCTGAGAAAGAATTATAGGGCAACGTTCGCTTGGAAAGATGAGTCATTCGGCCTACCGCGGCCGCCGCATTGGACCTACGGCCGGCCCGTCATGGGGACAGGGTAGCTTCGGCGTCAATGGACCTATCCAGATTGTTAGAATGGTCCCGTGAGCCGCTCCAAAACGCCGGTCCCATGGCTGCTGGCCGCGCTGGTCGCCTTCCTGACCTTCGACGCCTTCCTGCCCGCGCTCCGCGGAGGATTCCTCTGGGACGACATGGGGCTCATCGTCTTCAACCCGCGGTTGGGAGGATCCGGCCCCGAACGGCTCGGCTGGATGTTCTCCAACCTCCACATGGGCAATTACCAGCCCCTGTCCTGGCTGTCCTACGCGGCGGATCTGGCCCTCTGGGGGCTCGACCCGGGGGGCTTCCACCTGACCAACATGGTGCTGCATGCCGTCAACGCCGTCCTCTTCTTCTTCGTCTCCCGGCGACTGCTGGGAAGGGTGTTCCCGACGGAGCCGCGCAGGGAGACGGCGTTGGCCGCGGCGGCGGCGGCGTCCGCCCTGCTGTTCTCGCTCCACCCTCTGCGGGTGGAGTCCGTGGCCTGGGTGGCGGAGCGCCGCGACGTGCTGTCCGGGGTCTTCTTCCAAGGCGGCATCCTCGCCTACCTCGCGATGTGCTCCAGCGTCGAAGCGGGCAGGGGCAGACGGGGCTGGCTGGCGCTGACGGCGGCCGCTTTCCTCCTGGCGGTCCTCTCCAAGGGCATCGCCGTGACCCTGCCCCTGACGCTCATCGTCTTGGATTTCTATCCGCTAAAGCGCTTGCCGTGGCCTGCGCGCCGCTGGACGGAGCCCGAGGCGGCCGGGGTCTGGGCGGAGAAGGTCCCTTTGCTGGCGCTCTCCCTGGCGGCGGGGACGGCGGGATATGCCGGATTGAGCGCGCACTGGCCCATGCTGGCTTCGGACGCCGGCGGATGGTCCGGCCGCCTGGCGCAGGCGTTCTACAGCCTCGTGTTCTATCCATGGAAGACCGTCGCGCCCTTCCAGCTCATCCCCCTGTATGAGCGCCCCGCGGGCATCGGCCTCTGGGTCCATCCGTTCACGGTCAGCATGCTGGCCGTCCTGGGGATCACGGCCCTGCTGCTCAGGTGGCGCGCCCGGTGGCCGGGGGCCCTGGCCGTGTGGGTCTACTACGGGGTCACGCTCGCCCCCGTCATGGGGATCGCGCGTTTCGGGGACCAGCTCGTGGCCGACCGGTACAGCTATCTCTCCTGCCTGGGCTGGCCCCTCCTGGCCGGCGGGGGGATGATGGCGCTTTGGAGGAAGCGCCCGAGCGCCGGGCGGTTGGGGGCCTTGTCCGCCGCGGCGGCCGTCTTGTCGGCGGCCCTCTTCGTCCTGACCTGGCGGCAGACGGAGCGCTGGCGCGACGAACGCAGCCTTTGGGCCCACGCCGTGGAGGTGGACCCGGGTCAGGCCCTGCCCCGCGACAAGCTGGGCAGCGCCCTCGCCCGGGAAGGGGACCTGGACGCCGCCATCGAGGAGTTCCGGGCCGCGGTGCGGCTCAGGCCAGGCTTCGCCGCGGCCCGCCACAACCTCGGCCACGCCTTGGCCTTGCAGGGGCGATGGGACGAGGCCGTCGCGCACTACCGGGAGGCGTTGAGGCTCGCTCCCGGCTCCCGGAAGACCCGCCGGCAGCTCGACCTCGCCCTCGACGCCATGAAGCGCGCCGGGGCCGCTGCCTTGCCGCGGGCGGCGCGGGGGGTATCATCGCCGAGCGCGATGCGGTATGATAGGGGTCCAGGAGGACGGCCATGAACGAGAAAGTGAGAGTCACTCTGCAGGGGATCAGCCAGGACCTGTCGACCGCCACCGGCTCCTACGACCCGGTCGAGCTCGGTGAGATGACCCCGGATGCCCTGCTCGGCGTCCTCCAACAAGCCGTCAAGCTCCAGGCTCCCTCGGGCGGGGCCGGCGATGACATCTGCGCCCCCAGCCTCGTCTTGGACCACGCGGGGGAGACGTACTCCTTCAGCGTCGAGAACGGCCAGCTCATGGACGCCAACTCAGGGGCCAAGCTCGGCCTGTTCGACGCCGTGGCCCTCGTGACCAAGCAGCGGGGCCGCTCGGAGGCGCGCGCCGAAGCCGCCCGGCAGTTCAAGGAGAAGAAAGCGGCGGGCAAGCCTCAGGCCGGAGACAACGAGACCGCGCCCATGGTCTGGGGGAGCGACAACCCCGACGTCAAGGGGCTCACGCCCCTGCGCAAGAAGGACCTGCCGCCCACGGACCGCGTCGAGACCGGGGTCTCGACGATCGACACCAGCGGCCGCTGCCCGCAGTTCGCCATGACCTCGTGGAAGTCTTCCAACGCCAAGCAGGCCCCGGTGGCCGCGCTGGTCATGGGCATCTTCATCGGCCTGCTCGCCGCGGCCGTCATGGGCGCCGGCCAGCCCGGGCCCGGCCTCCTGGTGGCGGCGGTGGCGGGGTTCTGCTTCTGGCTGAGGGGCGTGCTGGCTCGGCGCGCCAAGACCGAGTTCCGGGTGGGCTTCGATTGGAAGTGCAACGCGATCTGGGCCAAGCGCGACTCCGACAAGCTTCCGTCCTGGCTGGGCAACGCGAGCTGCATCACGGACTTCAGCGTCAGCGAGAGCCGCAGCCAGAGGACCGTGCGGACGGCCTCGCCCATGGGCAACGTGAGGGTCACGGAGAGCGTCTGGTGGCTCAACGTGCACAAGAACAACGGCTCCTGCGTGCCCCTCTACTCGTGCCTGACGACGAAGGCCGAGGCCGAGGAGGCCGTTTCGAAGGCCAGGGCGCTCCTGGGCCAGCAGGAGTGACGCCCGGCTCCCATGATCGGCGCGGTGGCGGGGGACATCATCGGCTCGGTCTATGAGTTCGACGAGCACAACATCAAGACCAAGGAGTTCCCGTTGTTCTCGCCCGAGTGCCGCTTCACGGACGACACCGTCCTGACGGTCGCGCTGGCCGACACCGTCCTGACGGGCGTTCCCTACGCCGAGAACCTGAGGAAGTACTACCGGCTCTATCCCCACGCCGGCTACGGCGGCAATTTCGCCCGCTGGGCCAGGACCGACGGCATGCCGGCCTACGGCAGCTTCGGCAACGGCGCGGCCATGCGCATCAGCCCGGCGGGCTTCGCCTACGGCACGCTCGAGGAGACTCTCGGGGCCGCGGCCCGGTTCACGGAGGTGACGCACGACCACCCCGAAGGCGTCCGCGGGGCCCAGGCCACGGCGGCGTCCGTGTTCCTGGGCCGCACCGGCGCTTCGAAGGCGGCCATCAAGTCCTGCTTGGAGGAGCGCTTCGGCTACGACCTCTCCCGGAGCATCGCCGACATCCGTCCCGGGTATTCCTTCAAGGTAGCCTGCCAGTTCACCGTGCCGGAGGCCGTCACCGCGTTCCTGGAGTCCACGGGCTACGAGGACGCCGTGCGCACCGCGGTCTCCCTGGGCGGGGACAGCGACACCCTGGCCTGCATCACGGGCGGGATCGCGCAGGCTTTCTACGGCGGAGTGCCCGAGGAGATATCGAAGGCCGCCTACGCCCTGCTCGACGACCGCCTGCGGGCCGTCACCAGGGCGTTCATGGACGAGTACCTTCCCGCCCGTTGAACGGGGTCGCCGTTCCCGCCGCTCAAATGGTAGCATCGGTTGGAGAGGTGAGACACGATGGGAATCTCGAGCGTTGACCGGAAGTGGCTGGGCTCCCTGCGGGTGATGCCGTCCTTGGAGTCCTCCGAATACGAATACTCGGCCGACCGGGAGGCCCTGGCGGCCTTCCAGTCCATCCCCGGCGCGGACTGGCTGATGAAGAAGTGGCTCGAGTTCTGGCTCGAGTTCGACCGCGCCGCCCTGCTGGGCTCGACCGTCAGGGTCTCCGAGCGGCAGTTCCCGGAGGTGCACGCGCACCTCGCCCGGGCCGCGGAGGTCCTGGGCATGAACCCGCCTCCCCTCTTCATCATCGAGCGGCCGGACGTGAACGCCTTCACCCTCGGCACCGACGACGAGAACTCCTTCCTGCTCGTGACGCGCAAGCTCCTCGAGGTGGTCAACGACCGGGAGCTGACCTTCATCCTGGGCCACGAGCTCGGCCACGTGAAGAGCCAGCACGTCCTCTACGTCACGCTCGCCACCTACCTGGCCAACGCGGGCGTCTTCGCCGGCCGGCGCCTCTTCGGGGCCCTCCTCCTGGCCTATCCCCTCCGCATGGCCCTGCTGGCCTGGTACCGCCGCTCCGAGATCACCTGCGACCGGGCCGGGCTCCTGTGCTGCCAGGACGTCGAGGCCGCCCGCAAGGCCCTCCTCATCTGCGGCTGCGGGTCGCGCGAGTTCGCCGACCGCATCGACCTCGCCGAGTTCGCCAAGCAGGCAGAGGACGTGAGGAACACCTACGGCAAGTGGAGCGAGCTTTTCGTGACCCATCCCTACCTGCCCAAGAGGGTGCGCTCCCTGGAGCTGTTCGCCGAGAGCCACTTCTATCTGCGCAGGGTCCTGGGCGAGAAGAAGGGGCGCTTCCTGGACCCCACGGATCTCGACGAGGCGGTGAGCAATCTCCTCGGGGACCGAGAGCCGACGATCGAGAAGGTGGAGGAAAGCGCCGACGCGGGGCGTTTCCGGGTCTCCATGGCCCTGGCCGGCGCCTGGCTGGCCGGCGACCTCTCCCCGGCGCAGCGCAAGAGCCTGGGGCTGCTCCTGGCCGGAGCCGGGCTCGACGCGGAGACGGCCCGCCGCCTCAACGGGCATCTGGACGCGCCGTTGCGCATGACGCAGGCCGTCAAGGAGGCGAAGTACTTCGACGGCGAGAAGATCCAGGGTTTGGCCCACGCCCTGAGCGCCTATTTCGCCGGCGTGAAGGCGGTCGGCGGCCGCGCCGTCGAGGCTCTGATCTCGCTCGGGGAGGCGTCGGGCCTCTCCAAGCCCGACGCGGAGCGGGCGCTCTACGACCTGCCTTTCCGCAAGCGGCTCCTGCGGGAGCGCTGCGGCCTGGACTATTGCGCCCGCTGCAGTTCCCTGTTCGGGAAAGACCTCGCCTCCTGCCCCGACTGCTCGACGCCGGCGTCGTCGCTCAAGCAGCCCGAGCACAAGACCGTCCGGACGTTCGAGGAGAAAGTCGGGCAGGCCGCCGAGTCCGCCCGCGGCGTCGCCGCCGGCGTGGGAGGGGCGCTCCTGTCGCTCGCGGCGGACGCCGCTTCGTCGTTGGCCGACAAGCTGGACGCCGCCGCCTCCAAGCCCGGCAAGGGCTCCCGCGTCCGCCCGGCGCGCCGCCGGCGCAAGCCCAAGGACGCCTGAAGCGGTCGGCGGGACTTTCGGCCGTTATTCCGCGCCGGCCTCGCGCAGGAGCCGGTCCAGGCCCGCCGAGTACCCGGTCGGGGTCGCGGCGCCGCTGGCGTAGCCGGCTTTGGCCCGGCTCTTCCTGGCGCGGTCGTCGAGGTGGAGGAGGATGGCGGCCGTGATGATGTCCTTGTCGGGCGCGATGTCGCGGCCCGACAGCCGCGCCAGGGCCAGGAGGTCCCGCGTGAGGGACGGGTCCATCTCCACGTAGGCCGGCATCGTGTACGGGTCGGAGACCCTTCCCGCCTCGCGGTAGGCCGGGTAGTCCGCCGCCTCGTGGCGGGCGACCTTGGGGTCGATGAAGAGGCTGCCCGGCCAGATGATGCGGCCGTCGGTCTTCTGGTCCTTGGCGCCGGGCAGGCCCAGGCGCTTCATGAGCCTGACCAAGGGGTGCCAGTGGTCGAAGGCGTCCTGGACCTCGAACTGGCCGCCCATGCGCAGCCCCAGCATCATCGTGGAGCTGCAGTAGGCTCGCCAGACCTCGTTGACGAAGCCGTAGGCGAACCCCACGCCCAGGCGCGCCATCATCGCCTCGATGGCGCCGGCGGCCCGGCGCGAGAGCTCGGCCAGGAGGAGGCCGGACTCGGAGCGGGGGATGCCCAGGAGGCGGTCGTACTCCTCCCGGCTCAGCAGGGACGGCCAGGGGTCGGCGCCCGACTTGTAGACTTCGGGCATGTAGCCGCGCGCCGCGGCCTGGGCGTGGAAGGAGTCCCAGACCTTGTCCGCGTCCAGCCGGGAGACGCCCAGCTTGAGGAACGGCCCATGCTGGGCGAACTGCTCCGCGATGCCGATCTTGCGGATGCCGCCCTCGCCGGCGTTGGGGTAGTTGTCGAGGGCCCACGCCATGACGACGCCGTCGGACTCCTCAAGGGAGGCCATGCCGACATGGGAGTAGCCGTTGAGGAGGAACCGGCGGCCCGCCAGCCAGCCCTTGAAGGCGTGGAGGAGCTGCTTGAGCCGGTTGCGGACCGGCTGGCCGGGCTTCAGGTCCAGCCCGGAGGTCGGGTTGGCCCACAGGCCCAGGGGATGGCCGAGGAGCTTCTGGCGGAAGGCTTTCCACCACAGCGACCGCGGGGGGCGCACGCCGAAGGTGATCTCGGCCGCTTCGCGGCCGCCGCTGCGCTCGCCCAGGAAGTCGCCGGTCCGGACCTTGATGCGCTTGAAGCCCATCGAGGAGGAACGGTCCGGCAGGACCAGCGTGTCGCCGATGAAATTCTCGAGGAAGGCGCCGCGCTCTTCCGTCATCCGGCGCAGGTCGTCTTCGACCTCGGGCCTGCCGTTGGCGCGGCTGAAGCGCACGAGCGAGGCGGCCATGGCCCGGCCGGCGTAGCGGGTCTGGCCCGTCTCCGCGTCGGTGTAGGCCGTGATCAGCAGCTGCTCGACCAGGTCCTTGATGACGCCCACCCTGGCGGCGACCTCGCGGGCGGCCGGGGCGTCCATCTCGCCCCTGCCAAGCGCGTCGGTCCCCGCCTTGAGCAGGGCGGGGGGGATGGAGGCTTTGGCGGCGTCGGACACGACCTGGACCAGCTGGCCGGAGAGGCGCTGCACCGTGACCGCGACGAGCCACTCCCGGATGCCGTCCTTGTCCCGCCGCGCCACTTCCGGCGGAAGGCTCGAGGGCGGGTCCAGGGGCTGGAGGGTCAGGAGCCTGGCGGCGAGCTCCGTCGCGGTCCCGAGAGCCTCGGGGGCGTAGCCCTGCTCGGCGAGCCCTGCCATGACCAGGGCCGCGAGGTCCCTGGCCGCCGTGATGGAGCGGTAGCGCCGGGCGTTGAATTCGAGGACCTTGCGCTGGGTGTCCGTGAGGCCGCTCCGCCGGAGGTTGGCGTTGATGATGGCGGGATAATCCCGGAAACCGACCTCGCCGAGGAAGCGGGCGTAGTCCGCGCGGACCGGGTCGGTCTCGCCGTCGGGACGGGAGCCGTCGAACAGCCCCGGCAGGGCGGCCTCGAGGCGCTCTGCCGTCGCGGCCAGCCGGAGGCCGTCTCCGGCGAGAGGAGAACGGCTGGCGCCTGCGCCGACCTGGCCCCCTTGGGCCAGGTCGGCCGCGGCTTGGGAGGCCGGGAGCGCCGCCGCCGGCGTATCGGGCGCCGCGGGGACGGGCAGGGAGGCCGCGGCCGGCGTTCCGATAGGGGCGGGACTCGGAAGGAGGAGAGCTTGCGCCGCCTGGATGGGGGCGACGCCCGGGACGACGCCGAGGGTCAGGTTGGCCTTGAGGTCCGTCCGGAGCGACCCAAAGGAAAGGGATGGGAGCCCCGCGTTCATCGACGGCGCGGCGGGCCGGGGGGACCTGGGCAGGCCGGTCAGGGTCGAGGCTCGGGCGCTCGAAACGATGAGCAGCAGCAAGCAGAGCGCGGGCATGGCCTCATTATACCAACGCCCCCGGCAAGGGCTGATGGGTCCTAGGGGCCAATGGAAGGCGGCATTGGGCCCCTCCGCCGGGGGACCTGCGGTCTTCCTTGCCGCGCCGGCGTCATCGGAGGGACGGCGCGACGGTCTGGCCGCCGCCGGCTTCTTGGGGCGCGGTCGAGGTCGGAGACCGAGCGTCCCCTGCGGCCTCAGGAAAGGCGCGGGCGGCATGGGGGTCGGCCGCGGATGGCGCGAGGGGCAGGGTGAAGTAGAAGACCGAGCCCTGGCCCGGCTCGCTCTCGGCCCAGACCGTGCCGCCGTGCAGCTTGACGAAGTCGTTCACGATGCACAGGCCGAGCCCCACGCCTTCCCGGCGCTCTCCCTGGTCGTCGAGCTGGACGAACTTGTCGAAGATCTTCGCGAGGTTCTCCTTTGGGATGCCCTTGCCCGTGTCCTTGACGGCGAAGACGGCCTGGCGGCCGTCCGCGGCCGCGGCGGCGGCCACCGTGATGGCGCCTCCTTCCGGGGTGGATTTCACCGCGTTGGAGATGAGGTTGTTGAGCACCTGGACGATGCGCTGGTGGTCCGCCAGCACCGCGAGATCGCCGGCCGCCGAGCGCGCCGTCAGCCGGAGTTTCTTGGACAGGGCCCAGGGCTGGAGGTTCTCCACCGCCTCCTTGACGAGGGCGGCGGCCGAGACCGGGGCCGGGTGGACCGGCATCTTGCCGGCCTCGAGCTTCGAGAAGTCGAGGATCTCGCGGATCATCGACGAGAGCTGGCGGCTGTTGCGCATGCAGATGTCGATGAATTCGGCCGCGTCCGGGCCGCCGTCGCCGGCGACCTTCTCCGAGAGGATCTCCAGCCCGCTGCAGATGGCGGCGAGGGGGGACTGGAGGTCGTGCGTCACGCGGGAGAGGAACTCCTCCTGCATGCGCTGGGCCTCCTTGAACTTGGCGACCTCGGGCAGCGCGGCGTAGGTGCCGACCAGGCGGCCGGCGTCGTCCTCGACCAGCGCCAGGGAGCGGCGCATCGCGCCGCCGATGGCGGCGTCGGCCACGACCTGGACTCCCGCGCCGCCTTCGCCGGCCGGGGCTCCGAGGTCGTCGGCGATGGCGACCATGTGCTCCCCCGATTTCACGCCGTCGGTGATGTGCTTGCCCGCGATGTCGGCGAGGCGCTTGCCCGTGATCTGCTCGGCGCTCGGGTTCATCATGAGGACCTTGCCGTCCTTGTCCACGATGACCTTGCCGTCCGCCACCGAGGTGAGGACCCTCTCGGTCCGCGCGGCCTGCCGGACCATGAGCGCCTTCTCCTCCGCGAGGGTCTTCGTGGCCTCGCTGACCTGGCGGTCCAGGGACTCCTTGACCATGTCGGCCACGTCTTCGTAGATGTGGCTGCGCTGGCCGGGGTCCTGGACGGCGGACTCGACGAGCATCCGAAGCATGGCGTTGAAGCTGGCGCCGATGACCTTGTCGTCCCGGGGCTTCGGGGGGACCGGTGGCGGCTGGAGCCGGGTCTCGGCCAGGGGGGTGGGCGCGGGCGCCGGAGCCGGCGGCGGAGCGTTGACGGGCTTGGGCGCGGGCGCCGGGGCGGGCGGCACATGGACGGGCTTGGGCGCGGGCGCCGGAGCGGGCGGCGGGGCGTTGAGGGGTTTGGGCGCGGGCGCCGGTGCAGGGGGCCTGGAGACCGGCTTGGGAGCCGGCGCGGCCGGCGTCCCGGCCGGCGCGGCGGGGCCCTTGGAGTAGCGCTCGATGTCCGCCTTGATGTGGGTCACCCCTCGCTGGGTGAGGAAGTCCTGGATCCCGGCGCGGCCCAGCTGGGAGGGGAGCATCCCGGCGAGCTCGCACAGGCAAGCCAGCTCGAAGGGCCTGACCCCGCTGAGGAAGGTCAGGCTCTCGATGGCGTGGGCCTGGAACACGGCCCTGAGGGAGTCGTGCGCCAGGCCGCCCGCCGCGATGGGGGCGTCGTCGCAGAGCCAGCGGTCGCCCGCCAGCGACAGGGTGACGCGCTCCGCGGCGACGGCGGCGAACAGGCGCATCAGGACCGTGTGGGCCTGGCGGACCGTCTGCATCGCCGTCGGATGGTTCGGGTAGTACAGCGACACGACCTTGGCGGCTCGGCCGAACTCGCCGATGAACTCCGAGCCGGCCTCGATGTGGGCCGGGAGCCGGGACGGCGCCTTCGCGCCGGTGTCGTAGTCGGATGATTCGAAGAGGCTCATAGAAGGATCCCTCCCGAGATGTTCATGTCATCCTCCCATCATGACCTTGAGCGCCTCGTGCAGGGAGGTGGCGCCTTGGGCGACCGCCGCCAGGGCGGATTGGCGCAGGGTGGTCATGCCTTCCTGGAGGGCCAGGTCGTTGAGCAGGTCGGCCTTGTCGCCCGAGCAGATGAGCTGGCGCATGGCGGGCGAGTCCACCGGCATGACCTCGAAGACGGCCCGGCGGCCGGTGTAGCCGATCTGGTGGCACTGGGGGCAGCCGACGTGGCGCCAGACCGTCTTGAGCTTGTCGATCTCGTCCTCGGAGAGGAACTTCTTCTCCTCGTCCGAGAGCTGGACGGGCACTTTGCAGGCGGGGCAGAGCTCCCGGACCAGGCGCTGGGCCACCACCATCCTCACGCTGGCCGCCACGAGATAGGGCGCCACCCCCATGTGGACGAGCCGGGTGACGGTCGCCACGGCGCCGTTGGTGTGAAGGGTGGAGAAGACCAGGTGCCCCGTGATGGAGGCCTTGACCGCGATGTTGGCGGTCTCCAGGTCGCGGATCTCGCCGATGAGCATGATGTCGGGGTCCTGGCGCAGGAAGGCCCGCAGGACGGACTCGAAGGTGAGCCCGATGGCCGGCAGGACCTTCACCTGCGAGATGTTCGGGAGCTCGTATTCCACCGGGTCCTCGGCCGTGAGGATGTTGACGTCGGGCCGGTTGAGCATGTTGATCATGGTGTAGAGGGTCGTGGTCTTGCCGCTCCCGGTGGGGCCCGTCACCAGGATGAGGCCGTGCGGGGTGTTGAGGGCCTTCTCCAGGCAGCCTTGGTCGCGGGCCGGCAGGCGCATCTGGGTCAGGTCCCCTTTGAGCTTGCTCGTGCCGAGGATGCGCATGACGATCTTCTCCCCGTGCACGCTCGGGATCGTGCTGACCCGGAACTCGACGCGGCTGCCCTTGACCTGGACGCGGAACTGGCCGTCCTGGGGGAGCCGCCGCTCCGTGATGACGAGGCTGGACATGATCTTGATGCGGGCCGCGAGCCGCGGGTGGATGGAGACGGGCAGGGTGCACAGGACCTTGAGCGCCCCGTCGACGCGCACCCGGACCGTGATGTGGTGCTCCTGGGGCTCGATGTGGATGTCCGAGGCGCGCATGGACACGGCCCTGATGAGGATGCGGTTGACCTGGTTGATGACCGGTGACTCGTTGGCCTGGTTCTCCAGGTTGACGACCTCCTGCTTCTCCTGGTCCGTCGCGTCGCCCTCGATCTCCAGGCTCTCCGTCCCGTCGTCGTCCTCCTGCCGCAGGAGTTCGGCCGTCTCGGCGGGGGGCGGCTCTTCGAGCTGTGCCGCCGGAGGCTCTTCGGCCATGGAATGCTCGGGGACGACCGACGGGGACGGCGTCTCCGGAGCCTCCGGCGGCAGAACGGTCTTCGTCTGGGGGGCGTCGAGGGCGCCCAGCAGGTCGGCCTGGGGCGCGGCCTCCAGGGCCTTGGCGAGGCTCTCCAGGAGCGTGGCGTTGGGCACCGGCTTCTCCAGGAAATCGGAGATGTCCATGCGCAGGCTCCGGAGGTGGCTGCGGTTGGCCGCCGCCGTGAACATGATGATCGGGGTGGCTCGGGTCTCGTAGCGGCTGCGGACCTCCTGGATGAGCTCGTAGCCGTTCATGCGGGGCATGTTGTAGTCGACCAGGATGAGGTCCGGCCGCTGGCGCAGCAGCGTGGCCATGGCTTGGGCGCCGTCTTCGGCCTCGATGACGTTGTAGCGGTGCTCGAAGAGCAGGTGCCTGACCATGCGCCGGTAGTCCTTGTCGTCGTCCACCACCAGCACGGTCCGCTGCGGGGCCGGCTGGCCCGCGGGCGTCGGCTCGGGCGTCGGTTCGGGTCTTGGCCCGGGCTCCGGCGTCGACGCGGGCCGAAGCAGCAGGGGGCCGAGATCGGACCCCAGGGGCACGAGCTCGATCACGGGGGCGCGGCGCGTGGCGGCGGAGGCTGCCGGCGGGTCAGGGAGCCGGGGCGCGGGTGGCGCTGCGGCTGGAGGCCGGGGCGCGGCGGGAGCCGCTCCGTCGTCCAGCAGTGAGACCATCTCTAAGGAGAGCAGCTTGCTTCGTTCTTGTTCCATGGCTTTTCACGGCGATGCGTCCGCCGTCCCCATGGATAGTATGGCGGAAGGGGGTCAAAAAAAGGTCAAGCGAACCGGTAGCCGACGCCGGGCACGGTCTGGAGGCGGCGGGAGAAGGCGGCGGGGAGCTTCTTGCGCAGGGAGGAGACGTGGACCTTGACGGTGCGGGGGTCGTTGTAGTCGGCGGGGTCGTGGCCCCAGACGGCCTCGAGCAGGAAGAGCGGGCTCAGGACGCGGCCGGGCTTGCGCAGGAGCGCGATGAGCAGGTCGAACTCCTTGCGGGTGAGCGCCACCGGCCGTCCCCGGCAGGAGACGGTGCGTGCCTGGACGTCGAGCTCCAACCCCCCGGCCTTGACGAGCTCGCGGAGCTCCTCCGTCGCGGCGTAGCGGCGCAGGACCGCCAGGGCCTTGGCCAGGAGGATGGCGGGCTCGAAGGGCTTGAGCAGGTAGTCGTCCACGCCCAGCCCGAAGCCCTCGAGCTGGTCGCGGGCCTCCTTGCTGGCGCCCGACATGAGGACGATGGGGATGCGGGCGGTCCTGGGGTCGGCCTTGAGCCTGCGGCAGAGCTCGAAGCCGTCGTCCTCCGGCATCTGGACGTCCGAGATGACGATGTCCGGCGCCGAGTCCACGGCGGCCAGGAGGGCCTCCCGGACCGAGGGAGCCGTGAAGACCGAATGCCCCGCCTCGGCCAGGAACAGCCTGAGGAAATTCCTGAAATCCGCGTCGTCGTCCACCACCAGGATCTTGTAGCGGATGCCGTCCTGCCGGTCCCCGCCGTGCCTCATCGCCGCCATGCGGACATTATACCTTTAGGAAGCGCGCGCCTCGACACGCCGGCGCCCCGCCCGTGCCTCTGACACCCCGGGGCTGTTTGGTATGATTGGGGTGGCATGACGCTCTCCCGCCGCCGGCTCGTCGGCCTCATCGGGCTCCTGGTGCTCGTCCTGGCGGGGCTCCTCCGGTTCGCGCAGTGGGGGGCCCCCCTCACCCTGGACGAGACCATCGTGATGCAGGCCTACCTGTCCCGTCCGGCCGCGACGATCGCCGCGGCCTACGACAACGTCGGCAACCACATCCTGGCCTCCCTGGTCATCCGCCTGGCGAGCGCCTTGTCGTCGAAAGAGCTCTTCGACGCGCTGGCGGACATCCGGCTCCTCCAGCTGCCGTCCATCCTCGCTTCCGTCGCGACGCTCCTGGTCCTGTGGCGCGTGGCCGTCCTGCTGGCTTCGCCGCCGGTCGCGGTGCTGGCCGCGGCGTTCCTGGGGGTCTCCTTCTGGCATCTGGCCTACAGCCACATGCTGCGGGGCTACAGCTTGTCCGTCCTGCTCAACCTGGCCGGCGCCTGGCTCCTCCTGGAGGCTCTGCTGCGACGCAAGGCGTGGCCCTGGTGGGCGCTGCCCGCGACCCTCGCCGCGGCCCACTACACGGTGCCGACGAACGTCTTCTACACCCTCGCGCTGGCGGCGTGGGCCTGCGTCGCGCTGGCGGGCCGCCGGCCGGCGGCCCGCCGGAAGGCGTCGCGCAAGGGGGCGTCGCGCGGGAAGCCTCTGCAAACGCCGCCCTCTTCCGGCGCTTGGAGCGAGGGCCGTTCGCTCCTGGCCGTGGCCGCGGCGGGCGCGGCCCTCACCCTCGCCGTGTACGCCCCGGTGCTCAAGGACATGCGCAGGCACGCCGCGGAGCGGGGGCGCTACCTGGAGGCCCGGGAGGGAGGGGCGGCCAGGCTCCTCGATGAGTACTCGCGCGTCCTGGGAGGGTCGCGGCCTCTCGCCGTCTTCTACGCCGCGGTGGCCGGCGTCGGGGTGGCGTCGGCGCTGCGCCGCCGGGGGACCCGGCGGCTGGCGGGTTGGCTGCTCGCCTCCTACCTGTGCGTGCCGGTGGCGGGGTTCTACTGGAGCGGCATCCCCGGGTGCGTGCGCTTCCAGACGAGCTGCCTGCCGTTCTGGGCCATGGCGTTCGCGCTCGGACTGCAAGGCTTGTCCGTCCGGCTCTCGCGGCGCCTGGGGCTCAAGGCCGGGGCCCCGGCCCTCGTCGCGGCGGGGGTGGTCTTCGTGTCGGCCCTGGCGTCCCCCCAGGTCGCCGATTTCCTCCGCTGGAACCGGGGGGTCGATCCCCGGCGGGTCATGCTCTGGCTCGTCGACCGGGTGAGGTCGTCCTCGGACTTCGTCGTGCTGTGCGCGCAGATGGGGGAGGGCCTTCCCCGCGCGAAGGGGTTGATGCAGGGGTTCGAGGCGCAGTTCGCTCCCCTGCGTTGGGAGTACTACGCCATGAGGGCCCACATCAAGCCCTACAGCCGGTTCCTCGCCCTGGGGGACCATCCCTACCTCCTGCGCAGCCGCTACTTCATCCTGGCCGCGGACCGCGCGTCGGCCGAGGCGACCCTGGCGCGTTCGGCGATCGATCCCCTCCTGGCCGAGGGCCTGAGGGAGGCCGGGGCCGTGGGCCGGGTGCGCATCTTCACCCTGGACCTCGACGATGGCGCCCTGGCGCGCTACCGTTGGGCGCTCGCCTCGGCAGGCGCCCCCGCCGCGCTGCGCGGCCAGGCCCTGACGGGCCTGGGCTACGACGCCCTGCGGCGGTCGGCCTTCGCCGAGGCGGTCGGCTTCCTGGAGAAGGCCAAGCGCCTCGCGCCCGGCGACGAGCGAGCGCGCTATCTCCTGGGGATGGCGTACTACCTGTCGTTCGACGACGCGAGGGCCGAAGGCGAGTTCGCCTGGTGCGTCGCCCGCGACACGGAGAACGTGCACGCGCCGGTCTACTACGGCGACGTGCTGGCGGCCCAGGGGCGGGTGGAGGACGCCATGGTCGCCTATGCGCGCTACGACCGGTCGGTCTACCGAGGCATGCCCGAGGACGCCTGGATCTTCGAGCGGAAAGCCGCCTCCGCCAGGGCCGAACTGCGCCGGGGCGTCGGGCCCGTCATCATGAGGGCCTCGGCTCCCGAGGCGCTCGGGCGGGCCGCCGACGCCTACATCATGAGGGGCGGGTACGAGCGCGCGGCCCTGCTGCTCTCGCGCGCCAACCGGGCCCGGCCGACGGTCGACCGCCTGATGGCCCTGGCCGCCTGCAGCCACTTCATGTTCCGCTACGCGGACAGCGTGAGGCTCATGCGGGAGGCCGTCCAAGCGGGAGGGGGGGTCGAGGTGAAGCTGTCGCTGGCCAACGAGCTCATGCTCACCCACGAGATCGCGGAGGCCGAGGGGCTCGTCAGGGGGGTCTTGTCCGGCAACCCGGGCCGGGCCGACGCCAAGGAACTGCTCGCCAGGCTGCGGAGGCTGTAGACCTACTTCGTCTTAGGCTTGCGGCTTTTGCCGAGGCGCTTGTCGATGACGTCCTTGAACCGCTGGGGCACGCCTTCTCCCCCAGCGAGATCCTTGGGCTTCTCGATCTTCTCGGCGGGGAAGTCGGCTTCCTTGCGCTTCTCGGTCCCGGCTTGCGCGGGGGGTCCCATGGAACGAGCCTCCTGAGGTTCCTTGCCGCAGCCTGACGCGGCCAACAGCAGGACCGGCAGCCACCATCGAGGGCTCACGGCGCTTCCTCTCTTAGCGGGCGAGCAGCTCCAGGGCCTTCTGCAGGACCGGGTCCGCCACGGCCGGACCGTCCGGGGAGGCGCCTTGGACTTCGCGGAAGAGCTGCTTCATGATCGCGCGCTCGGCCTCCTCCGTGAGCACGATGAGATGGTCCGGGACGACCCCGCCCGTGTCCTTGACCTTCTCGCGGGTCTTGGGGTCGCGCTGGGCGTCGATGTTGCGGTCCCGCGGGGTGTACCAGCGCCCGATGGTCAGCTTGAGCGCCCGGCCTTCGTTGTCGGGCATGATCGTCTGCATGGAGCCCTTGCCGTAGGAGCGGCTTCCCACGACGACCGGGCCGCGCACGTCCTGGATCGCGCCGGCCAGGATCTCGCTGGCCGAGGCCGAGCCGCCGTTGACCAGGACCATGAGGGGCATGGAGAGGAAGCGGCCGTCGCCGTCCGTGACGTTCTCCCACATGACCTTGCCCTGGCGCTTGAAGCTCACGATGCGCTGCTTGTCCTTCATGAACTCCGAAAGGATGGAGGAGACCGAGTCCACGGTGCCGCCGGGGTTGCCGCGCACGTCGATGATGACCTTCTTGGCGCCCTTCTCGCGCAGCTTGCCGATGACCGCGATGATCTCCTTGTCGGACTCGGGGCTGAACTGGCCCAGGTAGACGTAGCCCACGCCGGGGGCGGCGAGCTTGGAGTAGACGTTCTTGGTCTGCACCTGGCCCCGGGTGATGGTGGCCGCCGGCAGGGTGTTGCCGGCGCGGACGACCACGATCTTGACCTGGGTGCCTTCCTTGCCCAGCGTCTTCTTGATGACTTCTTCGGCGGTGCCCACGGCGGTCCCGTCGACCGAGACGATCTTGTCGCCGGCCTTGAGGCCGGCCTTGTCCGCCGGGCCGCCCGGGATGACGATGTCGATGGTGCCGTCTTCCTTAAGGATGGCGCCGATGCCCACGAAGGAGTTGTTCATCTGGTCCTGGAAGCGCTTGAACTCGTCCTTGTTCCAATAGGTGGAGAACGGGTCGAGGATCTTGGAGGCCGCGGTGTTGATCATCGAGTTGACCGTGGTCTCCCAGTTCTTCTTCTTGGCGTCGAATTCCTTGGCCGCGACGTCGCCCATGTCCTTGACCGCCTGGTCCCAGACGCCGGCGGGGATGGCGTCCACGTAGTTGCGGTCGATGATGGCCAGGTTGCCCGCGAGGCGCATCACGTCCTCGCGGGTCAGGCTCAGATCCGAGGGCTTGGCCTTGGGGCCCAACTGGGCGGCCTCGATGCCGACCATCCTCTTGATGAGCGCCTCGAGTTGGGATTCCTTCAGGTTGGGCGGGGGGAGCCGGTTGGGGTCGGTGTAATCAGGGTTGGGGACCTGCTTGAAGCCGGTCGCGAAGAACGGGACGCCCTCGCCCGACGGAGGGACCGCGAGGCCGCGGCTGGGGACCATGTTCCCGGCGGGCGTGCCGGCGGCCAGCTCGGCGGGGACCCCGAAGCTTAGTTCCCTCAGGTCGGCGAGGCTGCCGGCCGCGGCGAGCCGCGGCGCGAGGAAGATGGCGAGGACGAGGCTGGCTCTATTGATCATGCTCTCTCCCGGGTGCTGATATTGGGCCCATCACTCATGAGGATAGCCTTTCCGACGGGCGCGCGCATGGGACGAAAGGGGAGGCGGGAGGGGGACCATCGTCCCTGCGCGGCCTGGGCCTTTGGGCCCAGGGACGGGGCTCGCTTCAGCCCTTCGGCGCCGGTCCAGCAGCCGACAGGGCTTCGCGCAGGCCCGGCAGGTTCGGGTCGCTCCGGGCGGCCTTGCGCAGGTACCTCAGCCGCTGAGCCGCGTCGGGCTCCGACTGGGCGAGCAGGGCCCACGCGAGGGCGAGTTCCGGCTCCTCGGCGACCGCCTCCTTGAGCATGCGGCGGACGAACAGCCGGTCCTTGCCGAGGGTGGCGGCCATGCCGGCGGTCCGATAGGCCGCCCAGGCTTTCCGGTAACGGGCGGGGGAGGGGTGGCGCACCTGGTAGACGACCGTGCCCTCGTCGCCGTTGCGGTAGCTCTCGACGAGGTACGGGCTGGACTTGGCCCAGGAGAGCTCCGCCTTGGTCGCGTCGGGAAAGAGCCCGTCGACCTCGAACGCCGTGACCAGGTGCGCGTAGCCCACGCCCTTCTCGAGCAGCGAGGCCAGCCACTCGTCCCGGTTGCCGTAGGAGGCCGCGCAGACGGCTTCGCGGTCCGCCAGCAGCATGACGACGGTGCAGGCGACGCTCTCCACGCGGGCCGAGGGCGGCGTGTTGTCCCTGAGCCAGGCCATGGTGGCCGGCTGGATGACGGGCTGGCGCTTGAAGGCCCAGGCCGCGAGCCCCAGGTCCTGCCGCAGCGACGGAGCCGCCAGCAGCAGGGTCAAGGCGGCCGCGGCGGCCGGCCTTCCTTTCATCAGGGGCTCGCCGGCCGCGGCCAGCAGGATCCACGCCAACGGCACCAGGGGGATGAGGTAGCGCAGGGTCAGGGCGCTCCACGTCGCGTGCAGGGCCAGGGTCAGGACGCCGTAGCAGGCGATGGCGAAGACGACGGGTTCGTCGGGCCCGCGCAGGAGGCGGCTGGCGCCCCGGCCGGCCAGGAGCAGGGCCGCCGCCCCCGCCGCGGTCTGCGCGGCCGCGGGCCAGCCGGCCAACCCCAGCAAGCCCTCGCCGAACAGCAGCCTCAGCAGCCTCGCCGCATGGGCCCACTGTCCCCCGGACTGGTCGAGGAAGGCCAGGTGGGATTTCCACTGCCCGACATAGCCCGCGACGGTGCCTCCCGCCAGTCGGTTGCGCAGCATCCACAGGGCGAAGACCGTCAGGGCCGGCGCCAGGAACGTCAGGCCGAGCCTGCGCCCCCGTCGCGCGAAGATGACGGCCGCCACGGCCAGGACCAGCAGGAGCCCGGTCGGCCGGATCATCGCGATCAGGGAGCCTCCCGCGGCCAGGGCCAGGGCCGAGCGTGTCGAGAGAGGCCGGGCCAGGCCGCCGAGCACGGCCAGGGTCAGGGCGAGGGCCGGAACGGCGTCGTCGATCATCCCGGCGTGGCCCACGAGCGGGACGTTGAGCATGGTCAGGGCGGTGGCCGCGCAGGCGGCTTCAGGCGACAGGAGGCGGCGGGCCAGCCGCCACGTGAGCACGAAGACCGCCGCGGAGAAGGCCAGGCCGACGACCCAGAACAGCTCCCAATGGGGCTCCAGGAGACGGACGGGGAGGGCGAGGATGGCCGGCAGGCCCGGCAGGGGGTCCGTGGCCGGCTGGCTGAGGCCGCCCGGCAGCGCGTAGGAGCCTTGGGTCAGCGAGCGCGCGAGCAGGATGAACAGCGCCTCGTCCGTGTTGCTGCAGAACGGGCGCCCCAACGCGGTCAGGACATGGATCAGCCCGATGGCGGCCGCGACGCCCCACGCCGCGCCGCCGAACGCGACGCGTCGGGACGCGTCGTCCCCGAAGGAGCAGGACGTTCTCCGCTCTCCGGAGGGGGCGGCGCGTCCCTTCATGCGGGCGTAGCCGGGCTCATGGGGGAGCGGCGGCGCAAATCAGGCGCGCTTGGAGAAGCGCTCCCTCATCTGCGAGAGCTTGCTGACCTCGCCCAGCATGACCAGGGCGTCGCCGGCCTTGATGGCGCGCTCGGGGTCGGGGTTGATCTCGAACTTCTTGGTGGACGGGTCGAGGACCGCGACCAGGAGGGGGGCGTTGCCTTCCTCGGCGCCCTTGAACTCCCTGATCTTGCGGCCCACGAACGGGGAGCCTTCCGGGACATCCACCTCCTCGAAGCGGACCACCGAGGCGGTGTCGCGGATCATGGAGTCGAGGAACCCCACCGTGGCGGGGCGGATCATCTCGGAGGCCATGCGCAGCCCCCCGATGTACTCCGGGTTGACCACGTTGTCGGCGCCGCTGCGGAAGAGCTTCTGGCGCACATCGAGCTCCCTCTGCCGGGAGACGACGCGCACGTTCGGGTTGAGGCCCTTGGCGCCCAGGGCGACGAAGGCGTTGTCCTGGTCCGTGGCCAGGACCGCGAAGACGCCGGCCGCGCGCTCGATGCCGGCGGCCCGGAGCGTCTCGTCCGTGGTGGCATCCCCCACGACGGAGAGGAGCGCGTGCCCCGGCGTGCGCTCGGCGATCTTCTTGATCTCCTCGGGGTCGCGGTCGATGAGCACGAAGGGCCTGCTGGTGCGCTGGAGCTCGGCCGTGATGACGCGGCCCGCGTGGCTGCCCCCGCACACGATGTAGTGGCCCGAGAGCGCGGCGATGTCCTTTTCCATTCGTCTCCTCCTGAAAGCGGCTGAAAGCTGGCCCTCCACGATGATGGAGGTGATGGTCGAGAAGGCGTAGGTCATGGCGCCGATGCCGCCCATGATGAGCAGGACGGTGAAGACCCGGCCGGCGTGGTCGAGCGTGATGGTCTCCCCGTAGCCGACCGTGGCCAGGGTGATGACCGTCATGTAGAAGCAGTCGAAGAGCGGCGCCCTGGCGATGACGTGGTAGCCGAAGGTCCCGACCATGAGGACGATGGCCATCAGGGCCAGGACCTGGGCCAGGCGCTGCCAGGTCTCGCGGAGCTCGTCCATGGGGGCATGATAACATACCCCGCGAGGCAAGGCAAAAGGAAGCGCCTATCTGTAACTCCAAGCGGGGGCGAGGGCCCTCTTCATGCCCATGTCGTTATGATTCGACTTGTCGAATCATAGTTGTATGGAGGCTCAGACGACGCCTTGCCCAAGCTCAGCGGTTGCGGGGACGCGGGGGGCTATTTCGAGGAACCCGGGACGAGGCCGTGCTCCTGGAGCACGCGCATCACCTCGGCCACGCTCCAGGCCTGGGACCGGGTGCCGCCGCGGTTCTGGCCGCGGACGAGCTTCACGATGATGTCCCCGAGCCCCAGGGGGTCGGCCAGGGAGAAACGCTTGAGCGCGTCCTGGGCCTGGCCTCCGTCGAACACCTCGGGCAGGGAGCCCTCGGGGACGCTGACCAGGAACTCGACCAAGGGGGTCATGACGCCGCGGACCTCGTCTCGGATGCGGCCTTCGTCCCAGCCCTGGTCTTTCCTGACGCGCGCCAGGGCGTCGACGTAGGCGCCGATGAGCCAGGGCCAGACCGTGCCCTGGTGGTAGGCCTGGTCCTTCTCGAGGGGAGGCTTCCAGGTCTCGTAGGTCGGGTGGTAGCCGCTGTCCCGGAAGGAGAGGGTGCGCAGGCCGTAGGGGGTGAGGAGGTCCTTGGTCGCGGCCAGGACCACGGCGCTTTGCCGCTCGGGGGTGAGCAGGTCCTCGCCGTGGCTCACGGCGAAGAGCATGTTGGGCCGGATGGCGTCCCCGTGGAGGTCGCCTTCGACCACGTCGCGCAGGGCCCCGCCGGTCCCGCCCCAGGCCGCCTTGTTGTCCGCGTTCACGAACCAGAACTTGTCGTTGAAGGACTTCTTGGCCAGGTCGGCCCGCTCGTCGAGGGCCTTGGCCGAGGCCCGGTCGCCGACGCTATCCTCCAGCCGCGCCACGAAGCGCAGGCCCGCGTACCACAGGGCGTTGATCTCCACGGCCTTGCCGTTGCGCGGGGTGACCGGCTTGTCGCGGCCCTCGGGGTCGGCGTCCATCCAGGTGGCCTGGCCGGGGCTGGCGATGAGGCCGTCGGCGTCCATGTAGATCCGGTTGAACCTGCCGTAGCGCCGGTAGCCCGTTCCCTGGGTGTAGTGCTGGATGACGCGCCGCAGCACGGGCAGCATCTCACGGGCGAAGTCCTGGTCCCCGGTGCGCTCGACGTACTTCTTCACCGCCTGGACGAACCAGAGGGAGCCGTCCACCGTGTTATAGTCCACGCCGTCGGGCTTCTGCGGCGACCAGCGGGAGGCGTCCCATATCTTGTTGGGGATGAGGCCGTTGCTTTCGTACTTGGCGAAGTTGCGCATGTTCTCCCGGGCCTCGTCGTAGCGGCCCGTGGACAGCAGGAGCCCGGGCAGGGAGATGAAGGTGTCGCGGCCCCACTCCTCCAGGAACCAGTCCATGCTCGCGGCCCAGATCTGCACCGTGCCGTGGAAATGCTTGACGAAGGTGTCGCCCGCGGCCTTGAACGCCCGCCAGAGCGCCGAGACCGCCTTCCAGACGTCGCCGTCCTTGGCGGCCTTGAGGCTTCCGAGCTGGCCGCGCCAGTCGGCTCGCGCACGGCTCTTGTAGTCTGGGTCGGAGGGCATCGGGATCCTGTAGCTCCAATATGAGCGGCCGTTCTTCTGCTCCTTCACCGGCACGGGATCGGCCCATTCGTCCCCCAAGGTGTAGCCGACGAATCTGCCGACTCTGCCGGAATTGGCTTGCCCGCTCAGATCGAGGAACTTGCCCATGAAGCCGTCCGACCTGGGGTCGTCATGGGTGCTGAGCTTCTTCCAGTCGCCGTACACCGTGACGAAGCCCAAGCGCAGGGCGTTGTCGGCCTTGCCCTCGAAAGCCTCGGCCAGGGGGAAGGCATCCTTGGCCTTGAGGACCGAACTCAGGGCGGCGACGTAGTCGTCGCCGGGCTCGTCGCCGCTGGCGAGCTGGCCGTTGCCGAAATCGTAGGCGAAATGGAGGGCGTCGACCCTGGCGCCGTCGAGGCCCATCTCGAGCCAGGAGCGGAAGGGGTCGAGCATGAGGCGGTAGCCCGAGCCCTTGAGCCTGGTCCAGTTCCACAGGGCCAGATCCTTCCAATCCTCGTTGACCCACTGGTTGACGACGCCCGGGTTGCGCGTCTTCAGGTCGGTGAAATATTCGGGGTGCTTCCAGGTGTCCACCGAGTTCTTGGAGCGGAACATGGGGATGTCGAAGAGCACCTTCCCGCCCGCGTCGTGGATCGTGTCCACGGCCTGCCGGAATTGCTGGAAGGCGTTCCACTGGCTGTAGAGGCGCGTGCCGACCAGGGTGGAGAAGCCGGGGTCCTGCCGGGCTGCCTGTTCGTCCTCCCTGGTCCACTGGAGCGAGGGCTTGCCGATGAGCCTGGCCAGCGCCATGTACTCGGCGTAGTCCTGGAGCTTGGCGCCCTGCCTGGAGAGGAAAGCCCGGTACTCCTTGCCCCGGCCGGTCCCCGCCTGCAGATGCTCGCGCTCGAACTTGAGATAGGCCTCCCTGGCCACGGCCGATTCCCTGGCCCTGAGGGACTTGTAGTTGACCGACTGCTTGTCCTTGAGATCGGTGACGACGAGCCTGGCCAGGAGGTCCGGGCTGTCCCGGACCTCGGCCACCTCGGCCCAGTCGATGTTGTCCTCGTTCAGGGCGTCGAGGCTGACGGCGGCGTAGGGGCTTTCGTCGAGCACGGCGAAGTGGGGCAGGAGGAGGACGACGTCCGCGCCTTGCTTGGCCAGGACGTCGCGGTAGTAGGTCCCAAGGTCCGTGAACTTCCCGACGCCCGGGTCGTTGGTCTCGCGGCGCAGCGCGTAGATCGGCACGGTGACGGCCACGTGGTTGGATGAGGGGTCCTTCCACCAGGAGCCGCCGGCCTTGGAGCGCTTGGAGGGCCTGGAGAGGGAGGCGGCCTCCACGGAACCGGCGTCGTCCTGCGGGGCGGCGACGTCCGCCGAGAGCGCCGGGAGCGCGACGCCGCGCCGGCCGAGCGCGGTCTCCATGACGCGTTCGCCGAGTTGGGCGGTCGAGTCGAGCGGGGTGTCGGTCCGCGTGATGGCCGAGAGGTCGGGCTGGAGGGTCTGCGAGATCCGGCCGAGGAGCTCGGCGGACGCGGCGGGGCCGCGGCTCTCCGAGGGGCCGAGGATGGAGGCGTCGGCGGTCGGACTGAGGACCACGGGCGCGGTCAAGGCCGGGGCGACGACGGTGGCCGCGGGCAGAGCAGGGACGGCGGACTCGATGCGCGGCAGAGCGCCCGGCGACAGGAACGACGGGTTGGAGAGCGAGAGCGTCGGGTCGAGCGGCTGGAGGACGCTACCCGGGAACGCCGCGCCGATCGCGCCGACGGGCGAGGCGACGACGCCGGCGGGGCCGGTCTTGACCTTGGTGGCGGCCGCGCCGGCGAAGGCCTGGAGGGAGGCGCCTTGCTGGGCGATGAGGAGCGCGGCGGCCAGGGATGAGGAGAGCGCTTTCCTGAGGGAGCGATGAAGGGAGGGCATGGTCTTACGCGCGCTTCTTAATACGATTATAGACCGCGACACGGGGAGGACTCATGGGCCATGGAGCCCTCGGGAAGCCGGCAATGGGCCCAACCCGATGTGGGACCTGCGGAATCGGCTCCCCAAGGGGCGCCCTTTTTTATACATTTGCAGGATGAGCGAGCGGCGCGTCGGGGGCCTGCCGGGCTGCGGGGCGTGGGCCTGGGCGAGCCGAGCCCTCCTGCATGGTAGCCGGGTCCCGGGGTTCGAGCCCGCGCTCTCGAAGGGGCCTCTGGTGCTGGTCAGGCCGTCGCAGGACGACATCGAGGACGTGGCCGACGCTTATCAGGCGCTGGCTCCGGTCTTCGACGGGGAGCCAGCTTGGGGGGCTCCGCGCCCCTCAGGATCGGCGTTGGCGGCCCGGGGCGGCGTCGCCCTCTTCGGCGACGATCCCATGGAGCGGGTCTCCTCGCTCAAGAGGCTCCAGGAGGGCGCCCGGCTCGTCCTGGCCACCGGCCCGGCCCTGGCCGCGGCCCTGCCGACCCCGGCCGAGTTCGAGCGGTCGGCCGTGGGGTTCTCGCTGGGGGCTCGGTCCAAGCGCGGCCAGGCGGTCGAGCGGCTCGTCGAGGCGGGCTATCGGCGGGTGGAGTTCGTCGAGTCCCCCGGCGAGTTCGCGGTGCGCGGGGCCGTGCTCGACTTCTTCGCGGTCGAGCCCGCGGCCGCGGTGCGCGTGCTCTACGACGAGGACACGGTGGCGTCGCTGCGCATCTTCGACCCGGTGACGCAGATCACCAAGGAGCAGCTGTCTTGGGCCTCCGCCACCATGGCGCGCGAGTCCTCGGGCGCCGTGCTGGCGGACTGGGTCGGAGCGCAGGCGCTGTGGATCGCGGACGAGGGGATCGAGGCCGCGCTGCCCGCGGGAACGTGGCGGGGGTCCGCGGCCGGCGGCCCGGGCTTCGGGGCGCGGCCGGCCGGGCCGTTCGGGACGGACCCGGCCCTGGCGTTCGACGAGATGCGCCGGCTCGCCGGGCGGGGCTTCAAGGTCCTGCTGTTCAGCCTCAACCGGGGGGAAGACAGCCGCATGCAGGAGCTCGCGGCCGACAAGCTGCCCGAGGGGGCCTGCCAGTTCCTCATCGGCCCGCTGCGCCAGGGGTTCGTCCACGACGGGCTCGGGCTCGCGGTCTTCTCCACCGCGGAGATCTTCCGGCGGCGCTACCGGGTCCCCTCGCGCTGGAGCCGCTTCGGGCTCCACCCCCGGGCGCCGTTCCGGCTCGCCCAGCTCAAGAAGGGCGACTTCGTGGTCCACCGCGACTACGGGGTGGCGCTGTACAAGGGCCTGGAGTCCGTCGAGACCCCCGGCCACGGCGTGACCGACTGCCTCGTCCTGGAGTACCGCGGGGGCGACACGGTCTACGTGGCCATGACGGAGTTCGACCGGATCCAGAAGTACTCGAGCGCGGAGGGCAAGCGGCCGCGGCTCTCCAGCCTCAACACCCGCCGCTGGTCCGAGGTCAAGTCCATGGTGGTGGAGGGGGTGCGGGAGCTCGCCGAGGAGCTCATCCGCCTCGAGGCCAAGCGCCGCGCCCGCCCGGGGTTCGCCTTCGGCCCCGAGAACCTGATGGAGCGCGAGTTCGCCGAGGAGTTCCCGTTCGAGGCGACCCCGGACCAGGCCAAGGCCATCGCGGACGTCCTGGCCGACCTCGAGAGCCCGCACCCCATGGACCGCCTGGTGGTCGGCGACGTGGGCTTCGGCAAGACCGAGGTGGCCATGCGCGCGGCCTTCCGGTGCGTCGCGAACTACAAGCAGGCCGTGGTGTTGGTGCCCACCACGATCCTGGCCGACCAGCACTACCGGACCTTCTCGCAGCGCTTCGCGGACTACCCCGTGAAGCTCGCCGTCCTGACCAGGTTCCAGACGCGCGCCGAGCAGCGGACCGTGGCCAAGGGCCTGGCGCAGGGCACGCTCGACGTCGTGATCGGCACGGTCCGGCTCCTCCAGCGGGACATCCGCTTCAAGGACCTGGGCTTGATCGTGATCGACGAGGAGCACCGCTTCGGCGTGAAGGACAAGGAGAGGCTCAAGTCCATGAGGGCCCACGCGGACTGCCTGGCGCTCTCGGCCACCCCCATCCCGCGCACCCTGCACCAGGCCATGTCGGGCCTGAGGGGCATCTCGCTCATCCAGAGCGCGCCCACGGGGAGGCTCCCGATCGAGACCCGCATCGCGCCGTGGTCGGCCCAGAGGGCGGCGGCGGCCATCTCGGAGGAGCTCGCCAGGGGCGGCCAGGCCTACTACGTCCACAACCGGGTGCGTTCCCTGCCCGCCTGCCTCCAGCGGCTCTCGGACCTGCTGCCCGGGGCGCGTTTCTGCATGGCGCACGGCCAGATGACGGCGGGCAAGCTCGAGGAGGTCATGTGGAGGTTCTTCAACCGCGAGTTCGACGTGCTCGTGGCGTCCTCCATCATCGAGTCCGGGCTCGACATCCCGAGCGTCAACACGCTGCTGGTCGAGGACGCCCAGGACTTCGGCCTCGCCCAGATCTACCAGCTGCGCGGCCGCATCGGCCGGGAGCGGCAGAAGGCCTACTGCTGGCTCTTCCTGCCCGAGGGCGTCGCGGCCTTCAAGGAGCTCCCGGAGGAGGGCCGCAGGAGGCTGGAGGCCATCCAGGAGCTCTCCCAGATCGGCTCCGGCATCAAGCTCGCCATGCGCGACCTCGAGATCCGGGGCGCGGGCGACCTGCTCGGCAAGAAGCAGCACGGCTTCCTGGACTCGGTGGGCGTCGAGTTCTACACCCAGCTCCTGCAGGACGAGATCGCCCGCGTGAAGGGCGGCGAGGTCCCGACCGACGCCGAGGTGACGATGGATTTCAAGATGGACGCCTTCCTCCCGGCCGACTACCTGCCGGGCGAAATGGAGCGCTTCGAGTTCTACAAGCGCATCCTGCGCTCCACGCCCCAGGACTGGCCCGGCCTGCGCCGGGAACTGGCGGACCTCTGCGGCCCCCTGCCCGGCCCGGTCCTCAACCTCTTCGAGCTGCTCAAGGTGCGCCACCTGGCCCAGCGCGCCAGGCTGCGCTCGATCGTCCAGCGCGGCCGGCACATCGAGGCGGTCTTCCGCCACGACGCGCCGGTGGACCCCGCGGCCATCGCCGCCTGGCTCAAGTCCTACGAAGGGAAGGTGCTCTTCTTCAAGACCGACGAGGGGGACGGCTTGCGCGTCGAGCTCGGGACGTCGCCTCCCCTGGGCTGGGTGCAGGGCTTCCTGGAGGGCCTCGCAAAAATGGTACCATGAGCCTCAGTGCTGCGACCGCGACTTGCTTGCCCTTTGGGCCGGTCGATTTCGGAGCGAGGCGAGGCGCGAGGAGCGACGATAGCCGTAGCTATCGGAGCGACAAGCAACGAAGCCGCAGCCCGAAAGCGACCGGCCGCGCTATTGGGAGAATCGCTTGGCGGAATCATCATTTCCCATTGATAGCGCGGAGGCCCGTCTTCGGCCGGCTGCGGCGTCGCTCGTCGGTCACAGGCCGCGGCCTGCTCCCTCCTCGCTTCTTGCAGCCGGCTCAAATCCGGGCCTCCCAAGGGGCAAGCAAGTCGCGGTCGCAGCACTAGCACGCATGGCGCGTCCAGAGAGGGTCGTGAGCCGTGAGCGGCGCTCCCGCCGGTCGGGAGCGCTCCTGCTTGGCTGCCTCCTGGCGGGCCTGGGCGCCTGCCGCTCCCGGGGGGACGCCGTCCTGGCCAGGGTCGGCAAGTTGACCATCACCCGGTCCGAGTTCGAGGGCAAGCTCGCCGCGGTCCCCGTGGGCTACCAGAGCTACGTGCTGTCTCCGAGCGGGCGCAAGCAGTTCCTCGACGTGCTCATCCGCCAGAAGCTCATGCTGGCCCTGGCGGCGGATTCGGACGCCGCCCGCTCGCCTTCCTACAAGGCCGAAAGGGAGCGCCTGCGGGCGGAGATGGAGCAGCTCCTGCGCGAGCGGGAGGATGACCTCCTGACCCGCCTCTGGCTGGACAGCCTGCGCATGAAGGAGATCATGGCCGCGGGGGCGGAGGAGGCGCGGGACTACCACAAGAAGCATCCGGCCGAGGTGGGGATGAGCCACATCCTGGTGGCCTCGCCGGAGGAGGCGGAGGCCCTGGAGAAGAAAATCCGGGCCGGGACCCCTTTCGCGACGGTCGCCAAGACCAACTCCCTGGACTACGAGACCGCGGCGGACGGCGGGAAGATGAGCCCGGCGATCTACGGCGAGATCATCCCCGATCTGGAGGACGTGGCCTTCCACATGCGCGTCGGCGACGTGGGAGGCCCTTTCAAGAGCAAATTCGGCTATCATATCCTGAGGAAGGACTACGAGAAGAACCTTCCCTTCGAGGCCTGCCAGGAGCGCATCGTCAGGCTCCTGGAGAAGCGCAAGCTCGACGGCTACATGCAGTCCCTTCAGGAAAAATACCCAGTGGAGGTCGTGGATGAACAGTTCAGGTAGGATCCTCTTGTCGGCGGTGATCGTCGGATCGCTGGCCCAGGCCGCGGGCGCCAAGCTCATGGAGGACGCCGTCGCCACGGTCAACGGGCAGCCCGTCCTGCTCTCGGAATACCAGAAGGAGCTCAAGAACACCCTCGAGATGTGGGAGAGGAACCAGCCGGGGGCGGTCGTGCAGCCCGAACGGCTCAAGGAGCTTCGCGAGAAGATCCTTGAGCAGCTCATCGACCACGAGGTCATGTTCCAGGAGGGGGGCAAGCTCAAGCTGAAGGTGCGGGAGCGCGACATCGAGCAGGGGATCGAGGAGGTCAAGACCCGGTTCACCCGCGACGAGGCCGGCAAGACCGTCCCCGAGGCGGAGGCGGACGAGAATTTCAAGAAGCAGCTCAAGGCCGAGGGGGTCTCGTTCACCCAGTTCCGGGAGCGCATCTCCCGGCAGGTCATGATCCGAAAGGTCATCGAGTCCGAGGTGCGCCAGAAGGTGACGCCTCCCGACGAGAAGGAGATCAAGGAGTACTTCGAGAAGGCCAAGGCCTACATCGTGAGCGGCAGCTCCCTTCCCCCCAAGGGGATGGAGGAGGAGGCCGGCCTGATCTTCATGGAGGTCGCCCGGGACATCAGGCTCATGAGCTCCGAGCGGGTCAGGGTGTCGCGCATCCTGGTGCGGTTCTCCCCGGGCGCTTCCCCCGGCGAGAAGAAGCGCGCGCGCCAGGCCGCGATGGACCTCAAGAAGCGGCTCGACGAAGGCAAGATCGGGTTCGCCGAGCTGGCCAAGGCCGAGTCCGAGGACCCGGAGAGCGCGGCCCGGGGCGGGGACATCGGGTTCATCTTCAAGGGCCTGGTCCCGCCGGAGATCGAGAAGGTCGCCTTCTCCCTGGACGTCGGCGTGGTCAGCCAGCCCGTCGAGACGGATACCGGCTTCCATATCATCCGGATCGTCGAGAAACGGGCCGCGGAGACCCCCGAGTTCGCCAGTTTCAGGGAGCAGCTGGGCCAGTTCCTCATGAACGTGCACTTCGGCGATGAGCTGAACAAGTACGTCAAAGGCATCAAGGCCAAGGCGATCATCGAGCGGAAGCTGCCCAACTGACGAGCCTCTCGCCCCGCCTCGCCTTCACCTCCGGCGACCCGGCCGGCATCGGGCCGGCGACGGTCGTCGCCCTTCTTAAGAGGGGCGCCTTGCGGCGCGTCTGCCGGCCGGTCCTGGTCGGGGAGCCCTCGGTCTGGAAGCGGGCGGGCTGGAGCCCGGCGCTCGCCCCGCTGGTCGACACCGGGTTGGGCCTCAAGCCGCCGCCCTGGGGCGCGCCCTCCGCCGACGGCGGCCGGGCCTCCTTCGCCGCGGTGCGTCTGGGGGTGCGGCTGGTCCGGGAGGGCGCGGCCGCGGGCGTCGTCACGGCGCCGGTCTCGAAGCTCGCCTGGAGGCGGGCCGGCGTGTCTTGCCGGGACCATACCGAGTTCCTCGAGAAAGAGACGGGCTGCGCGACCAGGATGATCCTGGCCGCCCCCGCGTCCCGGCTGTGGACGATCTGCGCCACCCGCCACATCCCCCTGGCTCGCGTGGCGCGTTCGCTCGACCGCCGGGAGCTGGCGGCTTGCGCGGGAGCGCTCGACCAGGCGCTCAAGAGGCTGGGCTGCCGGCGGCCGAGGCTCGCCCTGTGCGCGCTCAATCCCCATGGGGGCGAGGAAGGCCTGATGGGCTCGGAGGAGGCCCGGTTGTTGGAGCCCGCCGCGAGGGCTTCCCGCCGGGCCCGCATCGCGCTGGCCGGGCCGCTGCCCGCCGACACGGCGTGGCGCTGGCATTGCTCGGGCAGGCTCGACGGGCTGGTCTGCCTCTACCACGACCAGGCCATGATCCCCCTGAAGGTCGCGGCTGGCCTGGAGATCGTGAACTGGACCGTCGGCATCCCTTTCCCCCGGACTTCCCCGGGGCACGGCACGGGGTTCGACCTGGCCGGCAGCCGGAAGCCCGACCCCTCGCCGACGCTGGCCGCGGCGCGCCTGGCGGCCAGGCTCGCCGCTTGACGCGGCCAGGTACCTCGGCAGCGCGCGCGTCGGCGGGAACATCAACGTCTCCGGCTGGCGCCGCAGCGGCTGGCTGGACCTGTCGGGGTCCGGCTATGTCGCCGGGACCTTGACCTACACCGAATAGAACGGGCGCCGCAGGGGCGCCCGTTCCAGGAGTGCAAGGAGACGTCTGCGTCAAGGCGGAGCGCGGCAACGGCGCTTCATGCGGTTCCCTCCAGGCACCTGATCACGGCTGACCGCAGCTGATCCAGGCCGAAAGGCTTGGCCAGGTAGGCCCGCGCTCCCTTCAGGTAGGAGTTCGCGGCCTCTTCGAGCGTCGGGATCCCCGACATCACGATGACCTGCGCCTGCGGCCTGAGCATCTGCACCGCCTGGAGGACCGAGGTCCCCTTGTAGTCCACGGTCAGGTGGTCGGTCAAGACGATGTCGAAGCTGTTGACCGCCAGCGCGGCGATGACCTCGCGACCTGTCGTGGCTTGCGTGACCTCGAAGCCCAGGCGCTCGAGCACCGTCGAGACGTACTCGAGCATGGACTCGTCATCCTCGACGACAAGGATAGACACCTTCTTCGTCATGGTGCGGCCTCCGAACGGCTCCGGGGCGTTCTCTCGGCGGTGGGAACGACGGTGAGTCTTCGAGCGACGAAGTATAGCCCCGGCCCCCGTTTTTGTCAAGACCCAATTCCCGGGTAGGCCCGGCGCCCGAGTCCGGGACCGACCCCGGGGATGTATGTTATGATGCGAGGCACCGATGGCCCCCGATCCCTACGGCACCGGCGACCCCGAGCCCGTCGCCTATGTCGTCACGGAAGACGGCCTCACGACCGGCCCCGGGCCGCTCAAGACGGCTCCCCCGGCCGAGAAGCCCGTCTTGGGCAGCATCGCGCTGCAGCTTTCCCTGCTGGGCGCTCTCCTCGCCTATTTCCTCGACGGCAACGAGTGGCTCGCCGCGGCGGAGCGGTTCGTCGAGCGCCGGCAGATGGCGCGCGTCCTCGAGCCGTACCGCGCCTGGGCCGAGAAGCACCCCCAGACCTACGACGATGTCCGGCAGAGCGCCGCGGCCCTCGTCGGCAAGGCCGTGGCGTGGGACGTCGCGCTGGCCACGGCGGCCGAGACCCCTTCCTATTACTACTGCGAGGGCGACCCCAGGAAGAACATCGCCTGGACCGCGGAGGACGCCAAGGTCCGGGAAGCCGCCGCCGGCGGGGCGCCGGTCAAGGTGCTGTCGCGCATCGACGGAGCGCGCGACGAGGCGCCGCTCCTGACCGTGTTGGAGGTCCGGTAATCACTCGCCTCCAAGTCACTCGCCCCCCACGGGGGGCGAGTAGTGGGGGCAGATGCCGTTTCATTAGGGAGTTCCTTATGAAACAGAATATGACCCCCCGCTACTCGCCCCCCCGTGGGGGGGGCGAGTGTCATGTCTCCTGCAGGGCCCGGAGCTCCTCGTCGGCCATCCTGAGACGCACGGCCAGCGCCCTGGCCAGCCGAGCGAACAGCATCGCGCCCAGCTCCGGCCGCGAGCGGGACAGCTCGTCGAACTGCGCCCGGGACATGGCGTAGACCATGGTGGGGGAGATGGCCACGGCGTTGGCCGAGCGTTGGCCGCGGTCGAGGAAGGCCACCTCGCCGAAGAAGTCGGACCTGCCGAAGGTGGCGAGGTGGTGCATCTTGCGTCCCTCGAGGGGCAGGAGGATGCGGACCTGCCCCCTGCGGATGAAGTAGACCTGGTCGCCGGCGTCGCCGCGCGAGAAGATGGGCTGGCCGGTCTCGAAGGAGACCTCGCGCAGGATCGAGCGCATGGTCTGGCAGGCGTCCTCGTCGAGCTCGTGCATGATGCCGATCTCGGCGAGGTCCAGGGGGACCGGCGAGTGGGGCTGGAGCTTCCCGGCCTCCTCGAGCAGGCGGTTCTCCGCCCACTCGAGCCCTGAGTCCAACTCGTCGAAGATGCTCACGTAGCGCTGGGGCTTCACCAGGCCCACCTCGTTGAAATACCCCTCGAGGTCCGTCCCCGTGGGGAGGTTGTGGGGGAGGGAGCAGAGGATGAGCCGGCCGTCCTGCTCGTGCAGGCGGTCCTCGATCTGCTTGAGCATGTGGACGGCCGTGAAGTCCACGCTCTGGACGTGCTTCATGTCGAGGATCACGAAGCGGCGCTTCTTGAGGTCCTTCTCCAGCTCGGCGAAGAGCTGGTCGGTCGTGCCGAAGAAGAGGCTGCCCTGGAGGTCGCAGACCACGATCTGGTGGGAGAGGCGCTGGAGGCTCTCGCGCTCCTCGGGAAGGCGGCGCTGCCGGGAGGAGATGTGGTTGCCGGTGAGCTTCCGGCGGATGACGGTGCCGTGCATGAGGTCCCGCATGAAGAGCAGGGTCGCCAGCGCGAGGCCCGCCCCGGCCGCGGCGATGAGGTCCACGCTGACCGCCACCGCGATGACCGTGGCGCTGACGGTGAAATCGAAGATGGTGGAGCGCTTGCGCAGGAGCTTGAGGCTCTTGTGGTCGAACATGCGCCAGGCCACCACGAGGAGGATGCCGGCGAGGGCGGGGACCGGGATCCAGGCCACCAAGGGCTTGGCGGCGAGGAACGCCAGCAGCGCGAAGGCGCCGGCCAGGACGCCGGAGAGGCGGGTCTTGGCGCCGGCGTTGACGTTGACCAGGGTGGGGCCCATGGTGCCGGCGCCGGGGGCCCCGCCCAGCAGGGCCGAGGCCAGGTTGCCCATCCCCTGGCCCAGCAGGGTGCGGTTGGAGTCGTGCCGGGAGCGGGTCAAGGCGTCCACGACGACGCAGGTCTTGAGGGTGTCGACCGAAAGCAGGATCGAGAGCGTGGCCGCGGGCATGAGCAGGGCCTTGAGCTGGGCCGCGTCGACGCTGGCGACCGCGGCCCAGCGCCCGACGATGGCCGCCCAAGCGCCGCCTCCTTCGCCCGCGATGGACGGCAGCGCCCCGACCACGAGGGCGTTGCCCCGCAGTTCCTTCAGCTCGGGCCAGAAGAGGCTCGCGGTCCAGTAGGCCGCGAAGCCCCCTCCCAGGCCGAGGACCGGGCCCGGGACGGCCTTGATCGCCAGCGGCAAGACGGTCATGGAGAGGATGGCGGCCGCCCCGACGAGCAGGCCCGGCACGCTCCAACCGGCCGGCGAGGCCAGGCCCTGCCAGAGCCCCAGGCCTTTGGGGAGGGAGAGCAGCTTGGGCGCCTGGCTCAGGAAGATGAGGACCGCGACCCCGCTCATGTAGCCGGTCACGACCGGGTAGGGGATGTACTTGATGAGGCGGCCGCCCCCGATGACGCCGTAGAGCACCTGGAGGGCCGCGGCGAGGAGAGCGGTGACGGTGAGGAGGAACACCGCGGACTCGGGAGGCTGCGACGCGGCCAGGGCGGCGGCCAGCGCCCCCATGATGGCCGCGGCCGGGGCGCAGGGCGCCGACACCAGGCGCGGCGCTCCGCCCGGGAGCGAGGCGACGATGCCCAGGGCCGAGGCGCCGATGAGGCCCGCGAGCGCCCCCTGAGCCGCCCGCTCGGCGCCCAGGGGGCTGAAGATCGCCACGCCGAAGGCCAGCGCCTGCGGCAGGGCGACGAGCATGGCGGCCAGGCCGCCCCAGGCGTCGCCCATGCCGGAATCCTTCAGGGCCGTCCTGGTTTCCTGGGTCATTCGGATGGGAATGAAATGATAGAAACTGGGGCCCTCTTTGTCCATGCCCTTGAGGGGAAACTGCTATACTTGGTCCGTCGGGGCATAGCTCAATTGGCAGAGCGCGTGGTTTGGGACCACGAGGTTCTCGGTTCGACCCCGAGTGCCCCGATGGCTCATCGTCGATCCTTCATGTCGGCTCGAACCTTCATCGCCTTGCGGCCGAGACTGCGGGCCGGACCGTTGCGCGCGGCGGTCTTGGCCCTCCTCCTGGCGCCCTCGGCCGGGGCGGCGGAGATGGAGAACTCGATTCGCGGCAGCGCGCCGTCTCGGCCGGCTTCTGGGCCGGCGTTGCCGGCCGAGACGCCGGGCGAGCCGTGGTGGGACGCGCGGTGGCCCTACCGGATGCGCTTCTCCGTGGACGGGGAGGGGCTCACGGACTCCCTGGCGGAGTTCCCCGTCCTCGTCCAGCTCTCCTCCGCGACGCCCGCGCTCGGCCGCCTGCGCGAGGACGGCGGCGACATCAGGTTCGTGGCGGCCGACGGCAGGACCGAGCTCGATTTCGAGGTCGAACGCGTCTCCCGGCGCGAGGCGGCGAACTCGATTCGCGGCAGCGCGCCGTCTCGGCCGGCTTCTGGGCCGGCGTTGCCGGCCGAGGCGGCGGTCTGGGTGAGCTTCCCCCGGCTGATGCCGGGCGACGGGGCCAACGAGTTCTTCCTCTACTACGGCAACCCCGAGGCGCGCCTCGAGGGCCGCGGCCGCAACCCGGAGCGGGTTTGGAACCGGTACAACGCCGTCTTCCACTTCTCCGAGTTCGGGGGGGTCACCTTCGATTCCACCGGCCGCGGCAACGACCTGAAGGTGGAGGCGTTCGCCGGGGAGGAAGGGAAAGGGCGCGGGACCGCGCCGAGCCTCGCGGATTTCGTGACGCCCTTGGCCGACGGCGCCGTGGGGGGGGCCATCAGGTTCACCGGCAAGGACTGCTTCGCCGTGCCGTCGGCCGGGGTTGCGCGCGGGATGGGGGAGCGGGGGACGATCGAGCTCATGGCGCGGCCCGCGGCGCAGGGGCCCGAACAGGGGGTGATCTTCGCGGCGCAGTCCGACGACGACAAGCGGGGCCTGCGCCTGGGCCTGCAGGCCGCCGGCTTCGCCATGGACACGGTCCATGAGGGCGCCTGGTCGGGTCTTCTCGCCTCGCCGGGCCTGACGCGCAACCTGCGCGGCGCGTGGCACAGCGTCTCGGCGTTGGCGGCGGTGGCCGGGAAGGCGCGCCGGATCGTGGTGGACGGCCGGGAGTCCGTGCTGGACAGGCGCCTCATGGGGAGGATGGGGTTCGACAAGATGCGCCTGGGCAACGGGTTCTTCCTGAAGGACCGCGCGCAGTTCGTCGGGGACATCGACGAGCTGCGGTTCTCCTCTTCCACGCTGTCGCCGGAGTGGCTGCGGGCCTCGGGGCGCAACCTGTCGGGGCCGGGGAGGTTCGTCGCGGCCGGCAGGGAGCAGGCCCTGGGCGAGCCGGCGCCCGCGCCGTCGGCGTTCCACCTGGACTCGCCGCCGAGCGGGAGCGTCTGCGTCCGACGCGCGTCGCCGGTGCTGCGTTGGGGGCCGTCCGCCGGGGCCCTCTCCTACCGGGTCGTCATGTCGAAGCGGGCCGACCTGTCGAGCCCGGTCTGGACGCCGAGGGTCGCCGGGCGGCAGGTGCCGGTCCACGGCTTCGAGCTCGACCCGGGCACGACCTGGTATTGGACGGTCTTCGCACTCGGTCCAGGCGGCGAGACCCGGGCGGCCGAGACGGCCTCGCTGCGGGTCTATGACTGGGAAGACGCGCAGGCGCGGCCGCCCTCCCTGGCCGTCCGGCCGGTCTTCGAGCGGATGCCCGGGGCGTCGCTGCGCCTGGGCGGGGTGGTGGGCGAACGGGTGGCGGCCAACCTCGAGCGCTGGCTCCTCGCGGCGCCCGGCCGCAACCCCGCGATGCTGCAGATGCTGCGGGACCGCGACCGCCATCCTCCGCGGGAGCTCGTGTCGTGGGCCGGGGAGTTCGTGGGGAAGTACCTGGTGTCGGCCGTCAAGGGCTATCGGCTGACGGGCGACGCCCGCCTGGGCAAGCTGCTCGAGGGGCTCTTCGCCGAGCTGCTCGAGGCCCAGGCCTCCGACGGCTACCTGGGTCCCTTCCCCAAGGGGGAGCGGCTCGTCGGGGCCAACTGGGACGTCTGGGGCCACAGCCACGTCCTGCTGGCCCTCCTCGAGTACCACGGGCTGACGGGCCGCCAGGAGCATCTCGACGCCGCCAGCCGGGCGGCGGACCTCCTCTTCGAGACGTTCCGGGACGACCCGGGCCTGATGACGAGCGACTACGGCAGGGGGCAGATGAACACGGCCGTGATCTACCCGCTGCTCCGGCTCTACGAACTGACGGGACGGGCAAGGTACCTGGAACTGGCCGAACGCATCACGCGGGCCTGGGACGAGCCGGGCGGGGCTGGGTTCCTGCGCGGCGCCCGGGACCGGGTCAGCCCGTCGAAGTTCCCCGCGAGGCGCTGGGAGAGCCTGCACGGGTTCCAGGGCATCGGCGAGCTCTACCTGATCCGGGGCAAGAAGACGCTGCTCGACGCCTTCAATCACATCTGGCGGGGGCTGGCCGCGGGGGACCGCCACAACACGGGGGCCTTGACGACGGACGAGGAGTTCGTGGGGAGCCCCTACGGCCCCGGGACGATCGAGACGTGCGGCACCGCGGGCTGGATCGCGCTCACGGTCGACCGCAATCTCCTCTCGGGCGACTCACGCGCGGCCGACGAGCTGGAATGGAGCACGCTCAACGCGGCGTTGGGCAGCCAGGACCCGGAGGGGGGGCATTGGACCTTCGACACGCCCATGGACGGGGTCAAGAAATACGGCCAGGGGCTCGCCTGGCAGGCCCCGGACGGCGGGCCGGACCTGAACTGCTGCGCCGTCCACGGCCCGCGGAGCATCGGGGCGATCGCCGACTGGGCGCTCCTGCGGGACGGCCGCCGGGGCGTCGTCGTGAACTACTACGGCCCCTCCGAGGCGACGGTGCCGGTCGAAGGCGTCGGGACGCTGCGGCTGAGGCAGGAGACCCGCTACCCGCTGGACGGGCGCGTGAGGCTGCGCGTCTCCCCGCCCCGGCCCGCGCGCCTGCCGGTCAAGCTCCGCATCCCCCGATGGTCCCGGCGGACGAAGGTGTCGGTCAACGGCGCGGCTGCCGGGCCGGCGTCGCCCGGGACCTACCTGGAGCTCGACCGGCAGTGGCGGGAGGGCGACGTGGTCGACGTCGAGTTCGATTTCAGCCTCCGCCACCTGTCGGGAAGGCGCGAGGTCGCCGGGAAGGCCTCGGTCTTCCGGGGGCCGCTCCTGCTCGCCTACGACCAGCGATTCAACAGCCTCGCCCCCGAGGAACTGCCGGCCCTCGACATGAAGGCCTTGGAGGAGCGGCCTGCCAAGACGAACCTGACGCCGGCCCCCTGGTTGTTGGTGTCCGTGAAGGGCGTGGACGGCCGCGAGGTCGTGCTCTGCGATTTCGCGAGCGCGGGCACGGCGGGCAACGTCTACAACACCTGGCTGCCGGCCGTTCGGACCTCGCCCCCGGAATTCTGGCTGCAGGCGCCCTACCCGGGGGACCGTATCAAGCGCGGCAAGGCTCCCTTCAGGTGGTCGCCGGCCGAGGGCGCCAAGCGCTACGAGATCGCGGTCTCCAGCAGGCCCGACACGCGCGGCCCGGCGTGGCGCGGGGGCGGGAGCGTCAGCGAACAACCCCGGTTGAAGATGGACCTCGCGCCCGGGCGGTGGTTCTGGACCGTGTACGCCGAGAACGACGACGGCCGGGTCGAGGCTTCCAACGGCCCATCGCCGTTCATCATCGAGCCATGAAAGGGAGGGCTCTTCTCGCGGTCTTCGCGGTCTGCCTCGGCGGGTGCGTCCACCGTCCCATGCTGGCCGCCCGGGCGCGCGACAAGGCGCTCGTCGAGAAGCTCGTCGAGGCGCTCCAGGGTTTCCACGGCGAGGCGGGGGTCTATGCCCGGCATCTGCGCACGGGCCAGACCGCTTACGTGGGGGCCGACGAGGTCTTCCCGACCGCCAGCCTCATCAAGGTCCCCATCATGGTCGCGCTCTTCGACTCGATCGAGCGCGGGGACGCGGGCTACGACGCGCCGCTGGTCTACTCCTCGAGCCGCGCCTATGCCGACGGCGACCTGCTCGCCTCCTTCATGGACGGGTCGAGCGTCACGGTGAGCCGGCTGGCGCACCTGATGGTCTCGCTCAGCGACAACTCGGCGGCCCTGTGGCTCCAGGACCTGGCCGGGGGCGGGGCGGGGGTCAACGGCTGGCTGGAGGGCCACGGGTTCGCGGCGACCCGGGTCAACTCGCGCACGCCCGGGCGGGAGGAGGCGCGGGAACGGTACGGGTGGGGCCAGACCACCCCGCGGGAGATCGCCGAGCTCCTGGCGATGATCCGCCAGGGCCGCGCCGTCAGCCCGGCGGCTGACGACCGGATGCTGCGCTCGCTGGCCGGGAGCTTCTGGGACGGGGAGGCCCTGTCGCAGATCCCGCCCTATGTCCACGCCGCCTCCAAGCAGGGGGGCGTGGACCGGGCGCGGTCCGAGGCGGCCCTGGTCAGCGGCCCTTCCGGGGGCTACGTCTTCGCCGTCCTGACCAAGGACCAGCAGGATGCCACCTGGGAGCACGGCAACGAGGGATTCGCGCTCATCCGGCGGGTCTCCCGCCTGCTGTGGGAGCACTTCGAGGGCCGGGCCTTCGAGCCTCCGCCCGGGGCCGAGAGATACTGGAAAAAACAGTAGGAGCTCAGACCCGGCGCGCCGCCGCGAGCTCGGCCAGCGTCGAGAGCAGGCGGTCGGTTGCGCCGCCGTCCAGGGAGCCCGCGAAGCGCTCGATGATGGCGGGATAGGGCTCGCGGATGGCCTTGAGGGCGTCCGCGGGGGACGCGACGACGTTCCGAACGGCCTCCTCGACCTCGCGTTTGGTGCGCAGCAGGGGGATGCCCGACCGGCCGTCGAACGGGGCGGGGGAGGTCGACCGGCAGAATTGGACGTTGATGACGGGCTTGCCCATCACCAGGGCCTCCATCAGCACGGTCGAATAGGCCCCGATCACGAGGTCGCACGCGGCGAGGCAGTCGTCGAGCGGCCTGTCCTTGACCACGGAGACGGCGGGGTGGCCCTTGAGCAGGCGCAGGTAGTAGGGGAGCGATTCGCAGGGGTGGAGCTTGAGGGTGATCTCGATGCCCTCCACCTTGGAGAGGGCTTCCATGAGGCTGACGGCGTGGAGCTCGGTCGCAAGCTGCGAGTCGACCATGCTGGCCCACAGCTTGGAGGGGTGGGTGAGGACGAGGATGTTGAGCTTGGGCCCGCCGGGGGCCGCCGGGGCCTTGCCCGTCCTTGCCAGGCGGTCGAGGCCGGCGCTGCCGAGCGTGAGGACGGCGCTGTCTTGCAGCGAGCCCGTGCGCTCGAAGAGCTCGGCCTGCTCCGCTCCCCAGAGCACCCAATGGCTGGAGTTGGTGCGCCCGAACGGGAGGCGGTAGATCTCCGTCATGCCGTGCAGGAGGATCACGCACGGCGTCTTGTGCCGGCGGGCGATGTCCGATAGGAGGTGCTGCAGCGGCGGGTCGTCGAACGGCATCAGGACCACCGAGGGCGCCTCGGTACGCCAGAGCTCGTTGAGGCGGGAGCATGCCCACGCCAGGCCCTGGATGTCGGACTGGAAGAACCGGTCCAGCTGCGGCTCGAAGAGATGCCGGAGGGGGATCCCCTCCCAGGTGAAGACCGCCCGGCCTTCCGGGTCTTCCTTGGCGTCGGACCAGTCGCGCCGCATCGCGGCGAGGGCCTCCGCCATCGGCGGCGCCGGGGAGGGGGCGGTCCGGTGGTCCAGCACGATCTTCGCGCCGTTGAGCAGCAGCCTCGGCAGGTGCTTGCGGTGCGGGGTGTCGGCGACGAGGCACCGGAAGGGGAAGGCGGGGTCGCCCATCCGGGCGAAGACCGCGTCGAGGGAGTGGTAATAGGAGAGGAGGATCGTGGGGCGGTCGTCGGCGGCGGGGGCGAGGAGCCCGGCGAGCCGGTTGATGGCGCGGCACGCCAGGAGCTTGGACCGGGGCATGGCGATGGGGGGGAGGGACCACACGGAGACGCTCGAGTCGCAAGACGGGCGGTGGACCCACTCGATGCGGAAGGAACGCGCCTGGGCTTGCACGCTGGAGAGGATCTCCCGGTGGAGCATCGGCACCGAGGTGTCGCAGTAGACGACGTCGGGCTTGTGGAGGAGGCAGGCTTCCAGGAGAGCGACGAGGAACTTGTAGGCCGGCTGGACGCCGACCGCGTACAGGTACCACCGGTAGGCCTTGCCCAGGGAGACGCCCTCGAACTCGGTGAAGTCCCGGCCCCCGCGCCGGTGCCACTCCAGGCAGGCGCGCTCGGCGCGCGCCACCGTCTCGTCGGCGCGCTCCTCGGGGAAGCAGTCCTCCCAGGGGACGGCGTCGGCGCCCAGGCCCCGGAGGGAGGAGAGGGCCTCCCAGTCGAAGCACAGGAAGCGCGCCCCCCGGGGGAGCGCGGCGCGCCGTCCGTCGGCCGGGCCCTTGGCGAGATAGAGGTCCATGCCCTTACCCCGCGTTCCCGCGGTCCGTCGGGCCCGAGGCGGCGCGGGCCTGGCGGCCGCGCCTGGCACGGCGCAGCTTGTTGCGCCTGAGGCGCTCGATCTCGGCGAGCCTCTCGGAGGTCCCCGGGGAGACCTTCATCTCCACGCGGTCCGCCAGCTCCCGCAGGGCCAGGAAGCGGTTGACGGTCCGGCGGCGTTCCTTGTGGCAGCGGACCACGAGGTCGAGCGGCGGGTAGCGGAGCTGCACGCAATTGGCGGTCTTGTTGACCTTCTGCCCGCCCTTGCCGCTCCCGCGGATGAAGCCCTCCTCGATGGCGGCCGGGTCGATGCCGAGCCTGCGAATACGGGCCAGGAGCTCGGCGACCTTGCCGGGCGAGACGTCGAAGTGTTCGTTGAGGTTCATGTCGCGAGCCTCCCCTACGGGGAGGCGAGCATTGTGGGGGCTGAGCGCCATGGCGCCTGGTTATTGGTAGCATTTTTGCCTTCCGCTGTCCTATCCGTTTGGGGTCGGTTGTCCACAATCCGAACAGGGACTCTAAGGCTGAAACCCAATCTTTCGCGGTGGAGGGGATGGGGGTGTCATGAGTCGGCGGATGGCATCCATGATGCGGTGAATCTCGCCATCATGGCCCGTGACCCGCCGTTCCAACTCCTTCAGGGTTTTGTCCAGTTCTTTGTGCGCGGCGACCATCTTCCTGAGCTTGATGAAAGCCCTGGCGATGAGCAGACTTGCGTCAATGGCCACAGGCGTATGGAGAACGCTGGAGAGCATGACTGCTCCATGTTCGGTGAAGACGCTGTGGAGGTATCGACGTCCGCCGCGTCCGATCTTTGAGGTCCCAATCTGGGACCTCAAAGCGGTATCTTCGGAAGGAGACAGCCGAAACATGAAATCGGCTGGGAATCTTCGCGGATTCCGTCGGACGGCTTGGTTGAGTTTCTTGGTCGGGACTCCATAGACAGCCGCCAAGTCCGAGTCCAGCATGACCCGACAGCCCCGGATCAGCAGGATGCGGTGCTCGATGCCTTCGGGGCCGATGGGGAGTTCCATCACTCCGTATACGAATGAAGCGGTCGGAAAGTTCCATGTTGTATAATGCCTCAACTCGGCTCCGGCTAGATGATGAGGCGAAAGAACCTTCTCGAGATGGCCCGTATCGCCCTCGAAAGCGGCAACCTCGATGAGGCCATCGAGCGTTGCGACCGCGCCCTGGAAGACGACGTCCACGACGACCGGGCCAACTTCTACAAGGCCCTCGCCCTCCTGAGGCAATGCGGTCCCGGCTGGTCGGCCAGGGCCGTGCGGGAGGTCCTGGCCGGCAAGGAGTGGAGGAAGACGCAGGCTCCTGCCTCCAAGGAGACCTTGGCCCCCGCCTTGCCGGCCCCTGAACCCAAGGTCCAGGACGCGTCCCCGGCCGCCGCCGCGGGAACCTCGGCGGTCCCCTCCGGCCTCATCGCGGGTAAGTACGAGTTGCTGCGCAGGGTGGGCGAGGGCGGCATGGGCATGGTCTACGAGGCCAAGGACCACAGGCTCGGCCGTTTGGTCGCGATCAAGATGATGCGGCCCGAGATCAAGCTCAACTTCAGGGAGAGGAAGCGCTTCCTGGAGGAGGCCAGGATTGCGGCCTCCCTTCACCACGATGAAGTGCTGGAGTTCGGCCGCGCCGCCGGCTTATAACCCATGGATGACGCGAGGCGCGAAGTCCTGTTCAAGCAGGCCAAGAAGCTTCTGGTCCTGGCGCTCCAATACGAGCCCGGCCTCGAACCCGAGGCCAAGCGCGAGGCCATGGAGGACTTCGTAGGGGAAGGCTTGGACGAGGTCTTTGCCTCGATTCCGGCGGGCCGGTTCGCAGGAGATGGCGCCGTGGCCGAGTTGCCGCTTCAGGAGTTGTGCGGTTTGGCCGAATCCGCCTATGTCGCGACGCCTGAGTCCTTCAAGCGGCATCTTTCGGGGAAGCCGTTTCCCAGCGGATTGCGCTCCTTGGAGGGACCTCTCCGGCATCTCGCCCGGGCCGGCCAGATTACAGGCGACTTGCGCGGCGACCTAATACAGATCTCTCTTGCCGTGATCAGCGAGGTCCGGGAGTGGACCCAGGATTGGTATCATGACTCCTGCAATGGCGCGCCGAGCGATGGCAGCGCCTGGGAAAATCCTATGGGCTCCCTCCGGGTCAATCGCGGCGGCTCCTGGTGCGACGACGCCGCCGACCTGGGGACTACGATCCGCGGCAGGGACGTCCCGGGCATCCGGGTCGACTACCTCGGGTTCCGCCCGGCTCGTTGAGGAATGACCCGCGTTGGACGTTTGGCGCTTGAAAACTTGGACCCTTGGGAGTGATTGCCGCTCAGAGGGCGGCCCAGTATCGCGCGCGAGATGTAAATAGTGCTGTAAAAATCAGAATAAAATTGTTTGCTACTCCACCACCACATTTCAGTGCTCCTCCATGTCTTCCAAAATTGAGTGCAGCCGGCTCGCAGGTTGTGTCTGGCAGGACTTGCAGGGCGGCCGGCTGCGGATACGAGAGCGGTCATGAGGACCTGCTTGGGGGCGGGGGCGCTTGAATTCTACCGATGAATGACTCGACTTTGCTGCGCCGGCCTCTGGGCCTGGTCCTCGCCGGCGGGGGGGCGCTGGGGGCTTGGCAGGCGGGGTGCCTCGAGGCCCTGGCGAGGGCGGGGCTCGTCTTCGACAAGGTCCTCGGGTTCAGCGCCGGGGCCCTGGCCGGGGCCACCTACGCCTTGGACCGGCTCGACGACCTCCTTGCCTTCTACCGGGACGTGGATTGGACGCGCTTCCTGCGCCCGCGCCCGTCGTTCTCCCCTCCCTATCTGTTCTCGGACTCGACGCTGCGCGAGACGCTGCGGCCCTTGAGCGACGAGGCTGCGGCCATGAGGGAGCTGCGCTGCGAGGTCTTCGTCATGTCGCTGCGCCTGCGGGACAGGGCCACCGTCTATTCCCGGTTCACCCCCGGGGGGCGTCTGGGCTGGGACGGGCCCCTGGTGGAGCGTCTGCTGGCCAGCAGCGCCATCCCCTTCGTCTTTCCCCCGGTGAGGATCGAAGACGACGGCGGCCCCTCCTGGCACGTCGACGGCGGCATCGCGGGCCGGGAGCTGATGCGACTGGACTGCCTGGCCGGCTGCCGGGACATCGTCGTCGTCGAGATGGTGAGGCCCGAGGAGCCCCTCATGAGGACCTGGAGCCTCCCGCTCTACTTCAAGCTCTGCGGCAGGCGTGTCTGCCGCGCTCAGACCGACCATGCCGTGGCGACGGCTCTGGCCGGTTTTGACCCGCCGCGCGTCCTGCGGCTGTGCCCTTCCCGCATGCTGGACTTCACGATGCTCGGCTTCAGCCGCGGCAACTGCCTCCCGGCCATCGAGCTCGGCCGGCGGGACGCCGCCAGGTTCCTCGGGGATCCGGCGCAGGCCGAAGCTCGCGGCCTGGCCCCCTCGGGCCAGGCCCGACCGGTGTCGCGCCCATGAAGGCCCAGCGCCTCTTTCTCGTGGCCCTGGCGGCGCTCATCTGCGGGGCCTGCCGTCCCAGGGTCACGCCGCAGAGGGTCTTCCTGGGCGCGGTCGAGAGCCTCTACCGGGGCGACTACCGCTCCGCGATCAAGAGCCTCACCCTCGTCCTGCGCGACGAGCCGGGGCGTTCCCGCGCCTATTACCTGCGCGGCATCGCGCACCTGGAGCTCAAGAACTTCGGGCAGGCCGTGGCGGACCTGACCAAGGCCGCCGAGCTCGAGCCCGCCCTGCGGGGCGTGCGCTACCAGCTGGGCCTGGCTCGCCTCGAGCTGGGCGACCCGCTCAAGGCCGCGGCCGATTTCGACGCCGCGCTCGCGGCCAAGCCCGACTCCCCCGAGCTCCTCTTCCACAAGGCCAAGGCCCTCAAGGCCGCGGGCCGCAAGGTCCAGGCCGAGGGCGCGCTCGACCGGGCCCTGGCCCTCAGGCCCAACATGCACGCCGCCCTCATCGCCCGGGGCTACCTCCGCTACGGCCGCGACGACCTGTCGGCCGCCCGGGACGACTTCGAGAAGGCCGTCGGCCTGAGGGCCAACGACGCCCAAGGCTACGTGGGCCGGGCCCACGTAGCCTGGGAGTCCGGGAAGCGCGACGACCTCGCCGGCGCGGTGGCGGACCTCGACACGGCGCTCAAGCTCTCGCCGGGCAGCGTGGACCTCTACCCCCTGAGGTCGCAGGTCAACCTGGACCGCTACGAGTACGACGCGGCGGTCGTCGACCTGTCGGCCGCCATCAAGTTCAACCCGCGCAACGCCGACCTCTACCTCAAGCGCGGCAGGGTCTACCGCGACATGGGCGCCGCCGACGAGGACGTCCTGAAGTGGGAGCTGGCGGAAAAGGACCTCACCCAGGCCATCGCCATCGCCCCGAAGCTGCGCACGGCCTACTTCCTGCGGGGCAACGTGCGCCAGCTCAAGGGGGACCTCGAGGGGGGGCTCTCGGACCGGCAGGCCATCCTCCGGCTCCACCCCAAGGCCGCCGAGGGCTTCAGCGGGTTGTGCGCGCATTTCATCGAGGCGGAGAAGTTCGACGAGGCCCTCAAGCACTGCAACAAGGCCATCGAGCTCTCCCCCCGCTACATGGACCCCTACCGCTGGAGGTGCCAGGTCTTCAGGGTCAAGAAGCGATACGACGCGGCCCTCAAGGACTGCGACATGGCCGTCGAATACTCTCCTTATTGGGACGAGAGCTACATCGAGCGCGGGACCCTCCACCTGGCCCGCGGGGACTTCAAGAGGTCCCTGGCCGACCTGCAGGAGGCGCTGAGGCTCAATCCCCGCAAGAAGAGCGTCGAACGGCTCATCGGACAGGTGCGCGAATCGATGGGCCGCGGGAGAAGGCCGTGAGAGCTTTCGCGGCGGCCGTCCTGGTCGCGCTGGCGGCTTGCTCGCCCAAGCCCTCCGGCCCCGGCCCGGAGGCCCTGGAAGCCTTCCTCGGCGAGGACCCGGCGGGCCTCGAGGCCGCGCTCGACAAGGCGCTCGCCAAGGACCCCAAGGACGCGCTGGCCATGAACTGGCGCGGGAAGACGAAGCTCGACCGCCTCGACTTCCAGGGCGCCTTCGACGATTTCAGCTCGGCCGTCTCCCTCAACCCCGGCTTGGCGGCGGCCTGGTACAACCGCGGCAACGTCCGCATCGACCTCGGCGACTACCTCGGGGCGCTCTCGGACCTCAAGGAGGCCGCGCGGCTCGACTTGGCCCTGACGGGCGCCCCCTACTCCGCCGGGGTGGCGAAGCTCGCGATGGGAGACTGCATCGGCGCCCAGGAGGCGTTCAACATCGCGTTCAACGCGGAGTCCTGGCTCATCCAGGCCCTGCTCAAGCGCGGGCAGGCCATGGCCTGCCTGGGCGACCCCGCGGAGGCCGTGCCTCTCTTCGACAAGATGATCAAGTACGAGCCCGGGTCGTTCTCCGCGCTGCTCGACCGCGGCCAGGCCAAGCGCGACCTCCAGGACCTGGAGGGCGCCATCGAGGACTACTCCCGCATCATCGAGGCGGCCCCGGACCTGGTCATCGGCTACGAGCTGCGCGCCAAGGCCTTTGACGAGTCCCTGAGGGAGGAGCGGGCCATCGTGGACCTCGACCGGGCGCTCGCGCTGGAGCCCGCCAACGCCAGGCTCTACGAGGCCCGGGGGCACGTCCGCTACCACCTCAAGGTGTACGCCCAGGCGGTCGCGGACTGGCGCAAGGCCGTGGAGCTCAAGCCCTCCCGCGCCGGGAAGCTGCGGCCCTACATCGACTACGCCGCGAAGCTGTCCCGGGCCCCGCGATAAAATGCCCTGACGGCGCTCCACAGCCGGGCGGAGCGCGCGCGGGGGTTCTCGCGCACCTCCTCCGGGGCGGGCCTGGCCGGCGGGCCCGGGGGCGCGGCCCAGACGCCGGCGGCGGCCTGGGCGTCGAGGGCGTCCTTCACCAGCCGCTCCTCACCCGAGTGGAACGTGATGAGCGCGACGCGGCCCCGGGGGCGCATGAGGGCCGGCAGGCCGGCCAGGAGCGCCTTGAGGGAGTCGAGCTCCGAGTTCACGGCGATGCGCAGGGCCTGGAAGACGCGCGCCGCGGGGTGGGCGGCGAAGGCGTCTTTCTTGCGGAAGGGCCCCGGGCCCAGGCCCTTGGCCGAACCCACCGCGGCGACCAGCTCGAAGGTGGTGCGCGGGACGCGGCCTTGGCGGGCGAGGCCGGCGAGCGCGGCCGCGATCTTCTCCGCGTCGGGCTCGTCGCCGTAGTCCCGCAGCGCCTCGGCGATCCGAGGCTGCGTGGCGCAGGCGAGCCAGTCCGCGGCCGTCTTGCCCCGCGAGCGGTCCATGCGCATGTCGAGGGGGCCGTCGTTCTTGAACGACATGCCGCGCTCGGGGCGGTCGAGCTGCATGGAGGAGACGCCGAGGTCGGCGAGCAGGGCGTCGAAGCCCCGCAGGCCGAGGCCGGCCGCGGCCGCGAGGGCGTCGGCGTAGTCGAAGTGGCGCGCGGTGACGACGAGCCCGGCTTCGGCCAGGCGCTTGACGGCGCGGGCGAGCTCCTCGGCGTCGCGGTCGAGCCCGACGACCCGGCCGCCCAGGCGAGCGATCTCCGCCGCGTGGCCGCCCCAGCCGAGGGTGCAGTCGAGGACGTCCGCGCCCGCCAGCGGGCTCAGCGCCGCGAGCGTCTCGGCCAGCATGACCGGCAGGTGCGTTCCCGCTGGGGTCGAGCCGCGGGACTTGGCCTTGGCCACGGCCTCGGGGTCGGCGGCGTGCTCCTTGTATTTCTCCCCGAAGCGCCTGGGGTGGGTGCCGGCGTAGCGGCCCCGGCGCCGGTGGGACGCGAGCGCCTTGGCGATGGGCACGTCGGCGGGGGCGAGGTCGAACTCGAGCAGCCTGCGCGACTCGACCCAGCGGGCCTGGTCGTGATCCTTGAGCGTCAACTCGCCCGTGAACGCCGTCACGAGCAGGGCGATGAGCTCGATCTCGCCGTCATCGTAGAGGTGGCGGACGCGGCCGGCCTGCGCGCCGATGACGGCCTCGATGCCGAGTTCCTCGCGCAGCTCGCGGCGCAGCGCCTCGGCCGGCGTCTCGCCCTCCTCGACGCGGCCGCCGGGGAACTCCCAGAGCCCGGCGCGGGTGCGGCCGGGCGCGCGGCGGCAGAGCAGGACCATGCCCGAGCGGAGGATGACGCCGGCGCAGATGGGGACCGTGCCCATGGAGATATGGTACCACGCGGCGCCATGAAAAGGCGCGCTCCGGCCCGGCCGTTTCTGGTATCATTGCTCGGGCAGCCCGCGCTCCGGGCCGTCCGCGCGGGCCGCGAGCGGCGACCCTACGACCATGGATGCCAAGACTCGGGCGGGCAAGGCGCTGGCGGGGCTGCGCAAGCTCTATCCCGAGGCGGCCGTCGAGCTCGACTACAAGACGCCGCTCGACCTCCTCGTCGCGACCATCCTCTCCGCCCAGTGCACGGACAAGCGCGTCAACATCGTCACCAAGGGGCTCTTCGGCCGGTTCAAGACCGCCAGGGAGTACGCCGAGGCCGATTCCGCGTTACTCGAGGGGCTGATCCACTCCACGGGCTTTTTCCGCGCCAAGGCGGCCTCCATCCAGGCCGCGGCCAGGACCATCGAGGAAGAGTTCGGCGGGAAGGTGCCGGACACGATGGAGGGGCTCCTGAGGCTCAAGGGGGTCGGCCGCAAGACCGCCAACGTGATCCTCGGCAGCGTGTTCGGCAAGGCCGAGGGCATCGTGGTGGACACCCACATGAAGAGGGTGGCCTACCGCCTGGGGCTGACGGACGAGAAGGACCCGGAACGCATCGAGCGGGACCTCATGGCCCTCGTCCCCAGGAAGGCCTGGGTCTTCTTCAGCCACGCCATGGTCTGGCACGGCCGCCGGGTGTGCGCCGCGGCCGCGCCGGCCTGCCCCTCCTGCGCCCTCAACGGTTCCTGCCCCAAGCGCGGGGTATAGAATTGCTAAGATGCGTTGCCCGATGAGCACCACCAGGAGGCGGTCCCATGGCTGACGAGAAGACGGAACCCGCGTCCTTCATCGGGAAGTTCCTGGTCCTGAGGGGCGCGGCGCGCGAGCTCTGGATCATCTTCGGCGCCAAGCTCCTCGCCATCCTCGCCTACGGCGTCATGAACTCGACGCTCGTGCTCTGGCTCTCCTCGGACCTGGGCTTCGACGACACGGGCGCGGGCCTGGCCGTGAGCACCTGGTCCATGCTCATGACCCTCTTCACCGTGCTCGTGGGCTCGCTCGTGGACGCCATCGGCCTGCGCAAGGCCTTCCTCCTCGGGTTCTGCGTGTGCATCCTGTCCCGCGGGGTGATGACTTTCTGCCCGGACAAGTGGGTCGCCCTGTCCTGCGGCCTGCTCCCCCTGGCCCTCGGCGAGGCCCTGATGACCCCGGTCATGGTCGCGGCGGTTCGGCGCTACTCCACCACGGCCCAGCGCTCCATGTCGTTCTCCATCTTCTACTGCATGATGAACGTGGGCTTCCTCATCGGAGCCCTGATCTTCGACTACGTCCGCAAGGGGCTCGGCGAGCACGGCACCTACGTCGTGCCGGTCCTCGGCATGCAGATCAGCACCTACCGCACCCTTTTCTTCGTGAGCTTCCTGCTGACCATCCCGAACCTCATCATCATGTACTTCGGCCTGCGCGACGGGGTCGAGGCTACGGATGAGGGCTTGAAGATCAACCCGGACAAGCCCAGGTACCCCGGGGAAGGCGCGCTCAAGGCCCTGGGCCTGATGGTCCGCGACGCCGTGCAGGAGACCGTGACCATCTTCACCAACCTGTGGAAGCAGCCGGCCTTCTACAGGTTCCTCGCCTTCCTCTCGCTGGTCGTGGCCATCCGGCTGGTCCTGCTGCACATGTACTACACCTATCCCAAGTTCGGCATCCGCGAGCTCGGCGACGGGGCGCCCATCGGCCGCCTGTGGTCCCTGAACTCCATGGTCGTGATCCTCCTCGTGCCTTTCGTGGGCGCGCTCACCCAGAGGATCTCGGCCTACCGCATGGTGCTTTTCGGCAGCGCGCTCGCCGCCTCCTCGGTCTTCATCATGGCCATGCCCCCGTCGTGGTGGCGGCCCCTGGCCGACGGCCTGCCCGGGCACCTCATCGCCCAGGTCTGGCTCGGGGTCCAGGGCGAGGTGAACCCCTATTACGTGATGATCTTCACGTACGTGGTCATCTACTCGGTCGGCGAGGTCTTCTGGACGCCCCGGCTCTACGAGTACACCTCGGCCATCGCGCCCAAGGGCCAGGAGGCCTCGTACATGTCCCTCTCGTACCTGCCCTTCTTCCTGGCCAAGCTCGGGGCGGGCGGCCTTTCGGGCTGGCTGCTGGCCACTTATTGCCCGGCCCAGGGGCCGCGGCACTCCGGGACCATGTGGCTCATCATCGGCCTGATGGCCCTGGTCACGCCCGTGGGCCTGGTGGTGTTCCGCCGGTTCGTCAAAGCCCAGGAGGCCGGCCGCGCGGAGTGACGGGCCCGGCTGCTTATTCGGTCAGCAGCCGGTGGAAGCGCTCGACGCGCTTCTGGACTCGCTGGGCGAACCCGCGGTAGTGGCGCACCCCCTCGGGGCTGCGCAGGATGGCAAGATCGCGCTCGGCCCAGCCCAGCGTGGCGCGTTTGCCGCGCAGGCGCTCCCGCAGGGACGCGAGCTGGTCGGCCTCGTAGCTGGCCAGGGCTTCCGGGGGGTGGCCGGCCGAGCGCATCTCATCGAGCACGGCCGTGCGCCGGGCCAGCAGGCGCTCGTCCTTGGCGATGGAGGCGACGGCGGATTTGCGCCGCTTCTCGAGCTCCTCGATGTACCCGGCCACCGTGCCGCCGTCGAGGATGCCGATGTTGCCGCCGTATTGGGAGCCGAGCCAGCGCACGGCGCCCGGGACGCCTCCGCGCAGCAGGGCTCGCTCGAACTGGTAGGAGAAGGTGCGGCGGCTCGGCCGCCGGCCGAGCTCGCGGAAGACCTGGAGGGTCGCGACGTGGGCCTCGAGCTCCATCTCGAGGGAATCCGACGGCAGGCCGATGTCGCGCTGGACGACGTGCAGGAGCTCGTGGACGAGGACCGGGGCGGCCTCGCCCGTGTCGTCGCGCATGAGGCTGCGCGCGAGCTGGAGCATGTCCCAGTCGTAGACGAAGCTCCCGTTCTCCGAGCGCAGCTCCTCGAGCTGCACCAGGATGGGGCGCCCGCGCCGCGAGGCCACGGCCGAAGCCCGGCGCAGGACCTGGCGGCCGGTCCGCGTGAGCATGGCCTCGGCCAGGGTCCGGGCGACCCAGGCCCGGTCGGCGTCGTCGGCGACGGCGAGGAACGGTGGAAGGCCCCGGACCTCGACCAGGTGCCCCGCCGGCACGCCGACGGCGGGCGACGGCGGCTCCAGGGGCTTGACGCTCGGGAGGGCGTCGAAGGCCCGGTCCGCGGCGTCCTTGGCGGCCTCGGGGGTCTTGTCCGCCCCGTCCGACAGCGGCTGCGCGAGCCCGTCCGGGGTCGCCGCGAGGATGGGGGCCGCCTCCTTCGATGGCTCCGCCAGGGACGGCGCCGCGGCCGTCACGGCGGGGCTCGGGGCCCAGGGGGACGGCGCGGCAGGGAGCGGCAGCGTCGAGAACGAAGAGAGGTTCGGCGCCGGGAGCGGCGTCAAGAGCGAGGCGGAGAGGGGCGCGGCGGGCGTCGGGAGCATGGCCGGGACCTGGAACGAGACCCGGGGCACGGACCCGCGGAACATCGGCACGCCCTGGCTCCACCCGGGCCCGGCGAGACAATGGACGAAGACCGCGACGGCGAGGCCGCCCATGGCATAGTCTATCACGGGGCCGCGAGAGCGGGCCTAGGCCCAACGGGCAACCCGGCCTCAGGCAATGGTCCCATCAAGGGAGGGACCGGCGGTCTTCGGCGAGGCCTACTCGTTGACGATCGGGCTCACGTACGGGCCGTGAGGGCCCGCGCGGTAGCCCAGGTGGAAGTAGGTGCGGAAGAAATAGACGTCCATGCTCTGGGCCTTGATGGCCGCCACGCGCAGGTCCTGGTCGCTCTCGCGGCGGGCCATGTCCTCGAGGAGGTCGCGGACGCCGCTGTCGCCCGCCGCGGCGGAGAGGGCGAGGACCGCGGCCACGCGCAGGGCCTTGGGGTCGCTGGCGTAGCGCGCCAGGTCGTAGGTCTTGCCCCGGACCTCGGAGCGGTTCATGGCGGAGTAGAGGCTCTTGAGGGCCTCGATGCGGACGTCCTCGTCCTCCCTGGATCCGAAGGCGACGTCCGAGAGGACGTCCACCACCTCCGATTGGTTGGTGGAGTCGAACAGGGCCCAGAGGGCGGCTTTGCGGACCACGGGGTCGCTCTCGTAGCGGGCCGCGTCGATGAGGCGGTCGCGCACGTCGCTGTCGCTGTTCGAGGCGAAGAACAGGGACTTGAACGCCATGGCGCGGACCGCTGCGTCGCCGCGGTAGCGGGCGACCTCCACGAGGGTGTCGCGGACCTCGCTGTAGTGGGCCGCCCAGTGCAGGGTCCTCGCCGCCTCTCGGCGCACCCCGGCGGTCTCGTTGCCGTCGCGGAGCATGTCGCGAACCACGTCGCGCACGCGCGAGTCCCCCATGTGGTCCCGGGCGTTCACGAGGGAGGCCTGGCGGACCGCGGCGTCGCGGTCGCGGAGCAGGTCGACGATGTCGCTCGAGTTGATGGAGGCGCGAACCTGGGCGGCCTGGAGCTGGACCGCGCCGATCGCCCCGCGAAGGGCTCCGGCGAAATCGGCGTCGCTCGAAGGCGCCAGGGGAGCGGCCCCGGCCGTGCCGGCCAGCGCCGCCGCGAAGATAAAGCCCAACCGCGCGAATCGGATCATAGCCACCTCGTCCAGTGCGTCATATGGGGATCGTCGGCTTCCTAAATTGTAGCAAGCCCCCGGGGAATAAACGCAGGGGCGAAGGGCCCGGGCCGGCGTAGGCCCAAAGTCCTATGGCCGGGCTGTCGGGCCGGAGCCCGATCCATTCGCTATAATGTCATGACGGAAGTTCTGGTTGGAGGTCCGGTCGGCCGGGGGAGATATGCTCGTCTTGCGGGGTGAGCGTGCGTAAGAGGCTGGTTCTGCTCAATCCCCATCTGGGGAAGCTGGGCCTGGGCACGATGACCAGATTGGTCAAGGCCGGGAGCTTCCCTGCCGTGCTCTCCATCCTGGAGGCCATGACCCCCGAAGACTATGAGGTCGTGCGGTACGACAATCCGCTGTTCGTCCGTTATGAGCCCGGGCTCGTCGCCATCACGTCCTATACCATGAACGTCCATGTCGCCTATCGCTACGCCGACGGATTCCGGCGAGCCGGGGCCAGGGTGGTCATGGGTGGACCCCATGTCATGTTCCGGGTCGAGGAGGCCTTGGAGCATTGCGACGCCGTTTGCGTCGGGGAGGCCGAAACAGTCTGGGGTGGGATCTTGCGCGACTACGAGAACGACCGCCTTCAGAAGGTCTACGACGGCAAGCCCGCCGACAACTTCTGGGAATACTACCATGAACGGCTCTTGAAGCTTGAGCCTTGGCAGATCCGGAATGCCATCCTGGCGACGAGAGGGTGCAAGTTCAGGTGCGAGTTCTGCGTGATCTCGAGCATGTTCCGAGGGTTCCGCCATGTGCCCGTCGAGAAGGTGGTGGAGTTGATCGAGGCGTCGAAACAGGAGTACTTCTCCTTCAACGACGCCAACATCTATGGCGACCCACGGTACGCCAAGGAGCTGTTCAAGGCGCTGATCCCTCTCGGGATCGGGTATAGCGCGCTGTGCAGCGTGGACCTGGCCAAGGACGAGGAGGCCCTGGAGTTGGCGCGGCAAAGCGGCTGTGCCGAGCTTCTGATCGGTTTCGAGACGATGAGCCGGGGGTACGCCGGGAAGAATCCGGGGAAGCTCAGATGGTGGGACGAGTACCGTCCGCTGATCCGGCGCATCCGGGGGAAGGGAGTGAGGATCAAGGGGACGTTCATCGTCGGTTTCGACGAGGACACATCGGCGTCCTTGTGGAGGCTGTTCCTCTTCACCCTCACGTCCGGGATCAACCTTTCCGCGGCCTTCGTCCTGACGCCCCTTCCCGGCACCGAGCTGTTCAGGCGGATGGACGCGGCAGGGAGGATCCTATCCTACGATTGGCGGCGATACGATCTATGGCATGCGGTCGTGAGGCCGGCGCAGGTGAGCCGGGCGGCCCTCATCTTCTGGGTCAACATGATCCTGTGGCAGGCGGTGCTCTTCAACCCGCTGGCCATCGCGCTCGCGATCGGATGGCTGATCTTCTGGAAGTACTCCTGATGCCGACAAGCTCCCAAGGCGGCCCCGGCCCACATCGCCCCAGGTCCGGTCCCGGCGCGCCGGCCGCCGTCGAACTGCTGGCGCCGGCCAAGGACCTGGCCTGCGGGCTGGCCGCCATCGACTGCGGCGCGGACGCCGTCTACATCGGCGCGCCGGAGTTCGGGGCCCGCCAGGCCGCCGGCAACCCGGTGGCGGACATCGCCCGGCTGGCGGCCCGCGCGCACCGGTACTGGGCCCGGGTCTACGCCGCCGTCAACACCATCCTGACCGACGCGGAACTCCCTCGCGCCGGCCGGCTCCTGTGGGAGCTCCACGGCGCGGGGGTGGACGGCTTCATCATCCAGGACGTCGGGCTGCTGGAGCTCGAGCTGCCCCCGCTGCCGCTCATCGCCAGCACCCAGATGCACAACGACTCCATCGAGAGGGTCCGGTTCCTGGAAGCGGTCGGGTTCCAGCGCGCCATCCTCGCCCGGGAGCTGAGCCTGGACCAGATCCGGGCCATCAGGCGGGCCACGGCCATCGAGCTAGAGTGCTTCGTCCACGGGGCCCTGTGCGTCTCGGCCAGCGGGCGCTGTTACATGAGCTGCGCCCTGGGCGGGCGCAGCGGCAACCGCGGGGCCTGCGCCCAGCCCTGCCGGAGGCCGTACTCCCTGGTGGACGGCGCGGGCTCGGTCCTGGCGTCGGGGCGGCACCTCCTCTCCCTCAAGGACCTGGACCTCTCGGCGCAGTTGGGTCCCCTGCTCGACGCGGGCGTCACATCGTTCAAGATCGAAGGCCGGCTGAAGGACTCGGGGTACGTGAAGAACATCGTGTCCTTCTACCGCCGCAAGCTCGACGATGCGTTGGGGAGCCGGGGCCTGCGGGCGGCGTCGAGCGGGTCGGTGGGCGCGCTGGGCTTCGAGCCCAACCCGGCCAAGACCTTCAACCGGGGCGCCACGACCTATTGCCTGTCGGGGACGGCTTCGGACATAGCGGCGCCCGACACGCCCAAGTCGCTGGGGGAGGCCATCGGGCCCGTGGTCGCCGCGGACCGGCGGGGTTTCACGGTGGACGGCCCGCCCTTGGCCGCCGGGGACGGCATCTGCTATTTCGACGGCGCCCGGCGGCTCCAGGGCACGTCGGTCCGCTCGTCGAAGGGCGGCCGCGTCCAGCCCGAAAGCATGGGCGCCATCCGGGTCGGCACCTTCATCTGGAGGAACCTCGACCGCGCCTTCCAGAACGCGTTGAACAGGTCCCGGCCGGTCCGCAGGATCCGGGTCGCGATGACTCTGCGCGAGACGGCCGGGGGGCTGGGCGTGGAGGGAGTGGATGAGGACGGCGTCGTGGCGTCGTGCGACCTGCCCATGGAGAAGGCCCCCGCCCGCGACATGAAGCAGGCCGAGGAGACGGCGCGCCGCCAGCTCGTCAAACTCGGGGAGAGCGTGTTCCTGTGCGACGGCGCGGCGTGCCGGTGGTCCAAGGCCTTCTTCGTGCCGGTCGCCCGGCTCAACGAACTGCGCCGCGGGCTGGTCGAGCGTCTGCTGGCGGCCCGCGAGGAGCGCCGGCCCCGGGGCGGTGGACTCGATCAGCGGCAGCGTGCGGCCGACGGTTCGGCGCGCCCTCCCGAGGCGGAGCTCGACTACCGGGCGAACGTGCTCAACGCCAAGGCCCGCCGGTTCTACGAACGGCATGGCGCCCGCGTCGTCGAGCCGGCGGCCGAGTCCGGCCTGGACATGCGGGGCAGGGTGGTGATGACGACGCGCCTGTGCCTGCGCAAGCTCTACGCCGGCTGCCTGGCCCAAGGGGGCCAGGTCGTCGCAGGCGCAGGTCGTTCTCCTTCCGCCGGAGACGGCCCGGCCCAGGGAGCGGCGTCGTCTGCCGCCCCCCCGGCGCTGTTCCTCATCGACGAAGACGGCAGGCGGTTCAGGCTGGAATTCGACTGCGCCAAGTGCGTCATGCGCGTCGTGGCGTCGTAGGGGTTCGGGCGCTCTTATTGCGCGGCGCCCGCCATCGCCTTGAGCGCGCTGAAGGCCGCGCCGGAGAAGGCTTCCCGGTTGACGAGCCCTTCGGACGCCATGGCGGCGCCGGCGGCGAGCCCGGGGAGGCGGCCGGCGAACTCCGAGACCTTGGTGGCGATCTCCCCCTGGCACGCGTCGCCTCTGCAGACCTTGGTCCTCAGGCACTTCGAGCCGTCGGGCAGGGCGACGGTGTCGAAGTCCTCGTCGCCGCGGACGAGCACCCCGACGATCCCGCCGCTCTTGGCGTGGAACACCGGGCTGCCCGAGTTCCCGTGGAACGAATCGAGGTCCGTGACGAAGTAGGCGGCTGGGCTCGCGTCCCGGACGCGGCCGTTGGAGGCGACCTTCTCGGGCAGGCCCTTGGGGTGGCCGATGAGGAGCAGCGGCGTCTGCTTCGTGACCGGCCGGGTGTCGAGGTTGAGCGGGTCGTGGCCGGCGACCTGGCGGTCCAGGCGGAACAGGGCCCAGTCGGAGCCGGTCTTCTGGTCGACCTTGCGGCCGAGGAGCTCGGAACAGCCGTAGACCTCCCCGGCGGGGACGCGGGTCGGGGTCTTGCCGTTCTTGCCGACGCGAAAGCCGAAGACGACGGAGCGCTGCCGGCATTCCTTGAGGCTCTTGACGCAGTGGCCCGCCGTGAGGACGAGGTCGGGGCCGACGAGGGCGGCGGAGCAGTCCGCCCCGGCGTCCTGGTCGGCGAACCGTTCGCCGTCGCACAGGGGCAGGGTCTTGGCGTAGGGCTTGGTGTCGAGCTCGGCCCAGCGCCCTTTGACCGCGACCTTGCTCGACTCGAAGATGGCTGCCGTGGAATCCGCCAGGGCGAGCGCCATGTCGTCGCGGACGTCGGGCGGGTCCTGCCGGTCGTCGTCGTCATAGACCGGCATGGAGGCCGCGGCGCCAGGCAGGAGGACGGCGGCGAGCAAGATGGCTGAGAGGCGATTGGTCGGTGGCACGATGGGATTCCAGGGCGTCGCCGTTAGTATGCCCGGCCGGGGGCGGGGCGGCATGGGCCCCAGGGCCCAGGGGCGGGTGGGCCCAAGGGCCTATCGGCGGGATGCCGGCTTGGACGGCGGGCTGACGGGCCGGAGGTTCTTCGCCAGGAAGCGCCACAGCCCCTCCACGATGGCTTGCGCGAGCTTGTCCTGGAAGCGGGGGTCCGTGATGAGCTTCTCCTGCTCCGGCAGCATGATGTAGGCGGATTCGATGAGCGCCGCCGGCATCTCCGTCATGCGGACCACGAGGTAGTCCCCGAAGCGGAAGCTCTCGCTGGGCAGCTGGATCTTGTCCCGGTAGGAGAGCAGGAGCTCGCGCGCCAGGTCGAAGCTCTGGGGGTGGTAGTAGTAGACCGAATAGCCCCGGGGCTTGTCCCTCGGGTCGACGCCGGGGGGGAGGGCGTTGAAGTGGAGGCTCAGGAACAGGTCGGCCTTGGCCTCGACGGCGAGCTCGGGGCGGCGCGAGAGCCCCACGACCTCTTCGGGCGTCCCTCGCGTCATGACGACCTCCGCCTTCTCTTCGAGGAGACGCTTCCTCACGCGCTGGGCCAGGGCGTAGTTGACGTCCTGTTCCCTGGTCATCAAGGGCCCGGTGCTCGCGGCGTCCGGGCCCGAATGGCCAGGGTCGAGCGCGATCGTCAGGCCCTCGAAGACCGTCTTGCGGCCCATCGAGGGGGGCCGCCGCAGCGTCAGGACGGTCCGGTCGGCGGCCCTTCTCAGGGCGTAGCCCCAGAGCTTCTCTCCTTCGGCGAGGGCGATGAGGACCGACGCTTTCTGGGCGTTCTCCTGCCGCCAGCGGATGTCGCGGACGAACGGATCGTCCTCGTCGTAGACGACGTAGTTGACGTGCTCGCGGGTCTGGTAGAAGGAGACCTTGACGACGTCGTCGCCCTCCTGCGCGACGACGACCGGGATCGCGGCGTTCACGAGGAACTCGACGTCCGTCTGGGCGGGTCCGGAGCGGACGACGACCGTCTCGAGCTTCGCCGAGGGCGGCGGCGTCCCCTCGGGCAGGAGCTCGATGTACTTCTCTTCGATCCAGGCCTCCTCCGTGTCGGCCAGCCGTATCCTCCAGCGCAGGCCCTCCTTCGCGTCGAGCAGCAGGCGCGTCCCCTGCTGGAAGAAGTAGAGGTAGCCGTCGTCGGGGCCGGAGCGGGCCGGGGCGGCCTTGGCCTGGACCTGCGCCACGCGCCACCAGCGCGGGTCGGTCGTCAGCCGGCCGGGCGCCGTCGCCTTGGCCTTCCCGAACCCCGGGTGCTTGAACTGGAACTCGATCGGGCGGTCCTTGCCCATGTCCCCGGGAGCGACCCGGTACGCCCCGACGTAGTACCCGCCCCCCTTGAAGGTCTCCTTGAGGTTCTCGGCGTAGTAGACGCCCGACCCTGGCCCTTGGGCTTCGGCCATGGGGACGTCCTCGGCCAGGCCCTTGATGCGGAACCGCATCTTGCCGCCGGGGTTGGCCCAGGCCGCCACCTTGACCCAGTCGCCGCCCTTGAGCCAGAGGTCCGCCTCGGGCTGGACCGGGACGACCGCGGCTTTGCCGGGCGGCGGAGGGCCGGCGGGGGAGGAGACGAAGATGTCCCGCATCGACTCGACGAGGCCGCCCTCGGTCCTGAGCTCCAGCCTGATGGTGAAGGTCCCCGGATCGACGGGGATGGTCTTGAGGAACTGCCCGAGGTCGGTGAGCGGGGCGCTGAGGCCGTTGATGGTGAGGGTCCCGGTGGCCGGGTGGACGCTGCCGAAGACGAAGATGCGCCTGAGGCTGCCGACGCGCTCGTTGGGGGAAGGGTAGACCAGGCGGATCCCGGGAAGCGGCTCGACGGGGGCCGGCGTCGGGGCGGGCGCGGTCGAGGCCGGAGGCCGAGCGTCCCGGGGGCCCTCGGGGAGGGCGTCGGCGGCCCGGGGCGCGGTCGAGGCCGGAGGCCGAGCGTCCCGGGGGCCCTCGGGGAGGGCGTCGGCGGCCCGGGGCGCGGTCGAGGCCGAGACCGCCGGCGCCGCCAGCGGGGCCTTCCGCCCGCCGGGGGCCTGGCCGTCGTCCGAGTCGAGGTCGGTCGGGGCGGCGTGGAGCGCCACGACCAGGGCCGCGATGAGCACGAAGGGATTCATGGGATCATTTCCCGGGGGCCGCGAGGGGCAGCGAGCGGAGGAACTTCCCGATGGCGTCGCCGTAAGGCAGGCCCGTTTCGAGGAACCCGTCGTTGTGGGTCCCCTGCATCTCGAAGAAGGTCTTGGGCTCGGGCGCGGCGGCGAAGAGGCGCCTGCCCATCTCGTAGGGCACGATGTCGTCCTGGACGCTGTGCATGACGAGGACCGGGCAGCGCACCCGGCCGATCTTGGAGAGGCTGTCGTAGCGGTTGCGGACGATCCAGCGGACCGGCAGGAACGGGAACAGGCGCGCGCCCATGTCCACCGCGGAGGTGAAGGAGCTGTCCAGGATCAATCCCGCGCACGGGCGGCGGAGGGCCATCTCGGCGGCGACGGCGCCGCCCAGGGACTCGCCGTAGAAGACGATGCGTTCCGGCGGCACGCGCTTCTCGCCCACGAGCCACGCGTAGGCCGCCTCGGCGTCCTCGTAGGTCCCCGCCTCGTCTGGCCGGCCGGTGCTCTTGCCGTACCCGCGATAGTCGTACATGAGGACCGAGGCGCCGGCCTGCCGGAACAGGAGGAGCTTGTCGAGCCTGTGGCTGACGTTGCCGCCGTTGCCATGGGAGACCAGGAGCACGGGGCCGGCGGGTCCGCCGGGCACGTACCAGCCGTGGATGGCCGGGCCGTCCTTGGCGCGGACCTGGAGCTCTTCGAACTTCAGGCGGAGGCTCCCGGGGTCCGTCTTGACCGCGCGGTCAGGGAAGTAGAGGTTGGCGCGTTCGAACCACCGGAGGGCCGGCCACAGCAGGGCGAGGGCCGCTGCGCCGTAGAGCGCCTGGTGGAGCGTGGGGTTGGAACTCACGGCCGCTCAGCCCTTGAACTGGGTGATGTCCTGGAAGGTGATGCCCGCGCCCGAGACGTTGCCCTCGGGGTCCTGGAGGAGGAGGGTGCTGTAGCCCAGGATGCGGTCCGCGCCGTCGTGCCGCCAGCGCATCTCCTGGCGCTTGACCGTGTGCCGGGTGCTGGCGGTCTTGACGAGGATCTCCGCCATCTCGGGGATGTGGTGGAGGACCTGGTGCGCCGGGAGGTTGAGCGGCAGGTCCGGGCTGATCGCGAGCATCTTCTTGGCGGCCGGGTTGACCAGGATGGTCCGGCCCTGGAGGTCCACGGCCAGGAAGCCTCCGCCCAGGTTCTGCAGGACGCTGGAATGGTAGGACGAGACCTTGCCGACCATGGCCTCGTACCTGAGAGCCCTCAGGGTCAGCAGGGTCGCCTTGCACACGGCCTGGGCGAAGCGCATGTCGCCCTCGCTGAAGCAGCCGTCCCGCTTGTTGAGGAGCTCGATGACCCCCGTCAGGTCGAGCCGGTCCATCAGGGGGACGGCGAGGATGTTCTTGGTGGTGAACCCCGTGATCTCGTCGGCCTTGCTCAGGAACCGGGCGTCCTCGTAGGCGCTCTCGATGATGATGGCCTCGTGGTGCTTCGCGGCCCATCCGCAGACGCCCGTCCCGACCTCGATGGGGAGCCCCTGGAGCTTGTCGGACGCCACCCCGAGGGAATAGCGCGCGATGAGCCGGCGCTCCCGGTTCATGAACAGGAAATAGGTCGCCGCCTCGACGTCGAGGGCGACCGAGAGCTTCTCCAGCACCCTGCTCCAGACCCTCTCGTCGTCGGTCTCGTGCAGCTGAGAGAGGAACTCCAGGATGTCGTAGAACGCCCGGAGGTAGCCGCCGCTCAATGGGGACTTCATACGCTGCGATTTTACTTCTTCTGCCCGTGGGCAAACAAATATAATCCCGTGATGACCGTCGCCTCCCTCCTGCTGGCCGCCTCGCTGGCCCGGGCCGCGGCGGCCGGCGACCCGATCTCGGTCCGGTACCCCGAGGAGGGCGCCGCGCTGCCGGCCCTGTCGTCCGCCTGGGTCAACGGCTCGGTCAGCGACCCCAAGGCCGCCTTCAGGGTCAACGGCAGGCCCGTCCAGCCCTACCGCACCGGCGGGTTCCTGGCCTACGTGCCGGTGAGCACCGGGACTTTCTCGCTCCACTGCGAGTTGGACCTGCCGGGCGGGACCGCGAGCCTGATCCGGACCGTGAAGGTCGGCGTCGGCCCGGAGCCCCCGCCCGTCGGCGCGGCCCGCATCGAGGCGGCCAGCGGGGAGCCGGCCGCCGACCTCGAGGTCCACCCGGGCGACTGGCTCCAGCTGCAGTTCCGCGGCACCGCGGGGCACCGGGCGGAGTTCCAACTGGGAGGGCAGAAGAAGAGGCACCCCATGGCGGAGGCGGCGCCGGGCCTCTACCGGGCCGCGATGCGGGTCCACGCCGACGACGTCCCGTCGCCGTCCGTCGCGCGCTATTTCCTGTCGGACGCGGCGGGAGGCCATGCCGCGTCCGCGTCCGCCGGGCAGGTGGCCGTCGCGGCCGGGCCCCCGGCCATCGTCGCCGTGAAGGGCGAGGAGCCCGTGAACGTCCGCGGCGGGCCGGGGGCCGGGTTCATGATGTTCCCGCCGGTGGGCACGCGCTTCGTGGCCGGCGGGCGCTCGGGCCGCCAGCTCAGGCTCGACCTCTCGCCGAACCTCGAGGGCTGGGTCGAGGCCTCCCAGGTCGAGGCCATGCCGGCCGGGACGCTCCCGCCGGCGGCGCGGCTCCACACCATCCGGACCGCCGCGGGGGAGGACGCCACCTCGGTGTTCCTGGGGCTGACGGAGAAGGTCCCGTTCATCGTCGAGCCGGGAGAGGACCTGGGCTCGCTCACGGTGCGGCTCTTCTACACCACGGGCGACACCGACTGGGTCGTGTACGATTCCTCGGCGGCGGACATCCGCGGGGTGCGCTGGCGGCAGGAGGCGACCCAGGTGGTGGCCGTGTCGGTGGCGCTGGCTCCAGGCCGCCGCGTGTGGGGCTACGGCGCGACCTGGGACGGCGGGGCTCTCAAGCTCGAGCTGCGCCATCCCCCGAGGCTGGCCCGTCAGGGCCCGCTCCTGGCCGGGCTCAGGGTGGTCCTCGACCCGGGGCATTCCCCCGGCTCGCCGGGCGCCGTGGGCCCGACGGGCGTGCTCGAGAGCGAGGTCAATTTCGCCATCGCCAAGCAGGTGGAGAAGCTGCTCGCCGCCGAAGGCGCCAGGCCCCGCCTGACGCGCCAGCAGGACGGCGAGGCGACCCTCGCCGCGCGGGCGCGCTTCGCGCGAGACGAGCGCGCGGACCTGTTCGTCAGCATCCACAACAACAACCTCAACGAGTCCGCCGACCCCTTCTCCAGCCCCCACGGCTATTCCGTCTTCTACTACCAGCCGCAGAGCCTGGAGCTGGCCATGAGCATCCACCGCGCCTTCCAGCGCTCCATCGGGCTGGCCGACGAGAGGCTGCGCTACGGCAACCTGTTCATGGCCAGGGTCGCGGAGATGCCGGCGGTGCTCGTCGAGAACGCCTACCTGACCTACCCGGAGCAGGAGCTTCTGCTGACCAAGCCGGCCTTCCAGCGGCGCTTGGCCGGCGCCATCGTGGAGGGGGTGCGCGATTTCCTGTCGGCCGAGCGGGCGAGGCAGGCCAAGGCGCCCAGGCCCCAGCCGGCGGCGCTGGCGCGGCCCGAGCCGGAGCTGGCTCCCGACCGCGAGCCCGCCGCTCCTCCCCCGGCTCGCGCCGCCGTCAAGAGGAGGCCGGCCAGGCAGCCGGCGCGGGGCAAGGCCAAGCCGGGGACGGCCGGGTCCAGGACCAGGCCGGCCGGCAAGGGCAGCGGCGCGGGCGCTCCCGGGAAGAAGCCGGCTCCGCGCGGCGCCGTCAAGCCCGCCAACGGCGTCCCCGAGACCGAACGGGAGTGGTCGGAGCTCGCCGAGCCCGAGAGCCCCTCCGGCGCGTCCGAGCCCGAGCCCAAGACCCGCTGACTTCCGGCCGACCGCTTCAGCGCGCTTCGAGGACCTTGCGCCAGACCTCGCGGCCCTGGAGCGCCAGGTAGGCCACCTTGCGGCCGTCCTTGCTGAACACCGGCTCCCAGACCCGGTCGAACTCCGGGCCGCGCGCCTCCCCGGCCACGATGAACTCCTTGAGTCCCTTGTCCTTTGAGTAAGGCCCGCTCGCCTTGTAGGCCACGGTCTTGCCGTCCGGGCTGAAGACCGGCCCCCAGACGTTCTCGAAGGCCGGGCCCTTGCGGCCGTCCACGACCAGGTAGTCGGAGCTGCCGTTGCGCGCCGTGTAGGCCAGGCGCTTCCCGTCGGGGCTGAAGACCTGCTGGGAGGCGTCGTCGAAGATCTCGCCCTCGACGCCGTCCGTCACGATGAACACGTTCCCCTCTCCGTGCGCCCGGTAGGCGACGCGCTTGCCGTCCGGGCTGAAGGCGGGCGGTGAGACATTTTTGCTGGTCCCCTCGGTGACGGGGATGGGGGAGGCGTCCTCGATATGCTCCTCAACGTAGTCGAACGCCGGGCCCTTCTTGTCCCCCACGACCAGGAATTCCCGCTCCCCCGAGCGCGCCATGAAGGCCGTCTTGGTCCCGTCGGGACTCCAGGTCAGTCCCCAGACCCGGTCGAAGGCCTCGCCCCTCTTGCCCCGGACGATCACGGACTCCTTCCCGTCCTTTCCTTCGACGGCGTAGGCCGGGGTCCCCTTGGCCGGGCTCAGGGCGATCTCGTGGCTGTAGCCCGGCATCTCCTCCCTGACGGCGCCGGTCACGACGAACCAGCGTTCCCCCTGCCTGGCCTGGTAGAGCAGGACCCCGCCCGGCTTGAGGCTGAGGTCCGCGACGCCGTCGAACTTCGGGCCGCGGCGGCCGTCGACCACCACGAATTCCTTGTTCCCGGCCCGCGCCTCGTAGGCAAGGAACTTGCCGTCCTGGCTGAAGGTCGGGAAGGAGACATAGTCGAAGTCGTCCCCTTTGCGGCCGTTGACGACCATGGACCAGGCCTTGCCCGAGCGCGCCGCGTAGGCCACTGTCTTGCCGTCCGGGCTGAGCTCGGGAAACCCGACCTCGTCGAACGCCGGGCCCTTCTTGTTCCCGGCGACCACCGACTCCTTGCCGCCGAGCTTGGTCGCGTAGGCGAAGACGCCGTAGTCCGGGCTCGCCGTGAGCGACGAGTGGTTGAAGTCCCCGGTCAGGGTCGCCAACCGCGACTCGCGAAAGGAGACGCGCCGGGGTTCCGCCGAGGCGGCGGTCCCCGCCGCCAAGACCGCCGCCAGGGCCACGTTCAGGAAGCCTGAGGTCGGCAGTTCGTCGTTGGCCGTCATAAAGGTAGGGGGATGATACAATAATCGGCCCGCCGGCGCCGTTATGCATGGGGAAGGCGCAACGAAATGCAGGAGGGGGGATTATGAGGAGAATGCTGTGCATCGCGGGGGCTGCGGGATTGATCGCCGTCTTGGCCGGCGGGCCTGGCTGGGGGGCCGAGGAGAAGGACTCGGCAGGCAAGGACCAGTCCGTCCAGCAGTGCTCGAAGAGCCGGTTCGGCCGCCGGCTGGGGTTGACGGAGGACCAGGCCAAGAGGATGAAGGAATTCATGAAGGCCCGGCGGGAGGCCGTCAAGCCTCTGCGCGAGAAGCTCGGGGAAGAGAAGCGCGCCCTGCTCGAGTTGGTCCGCGACGACGCGAGCGAAAAGGACATCCAGGCGTCGTTGCGCCGGCTCAAGGACCTCCGGAAGTCCCTCGAGGCGGAGAACGAGCGGTTCGTAGGGAAGCTCGAGGCGCTGCTGACGCCCAGCCAGCAGGCCAAGATGCTGCTGGCCATGGGCCAGCGCAAGGCCCGCGGGGGCTCCGAGATGGGCGGCCGCGGCGACGGCGGGCGGCGCGGGATGCGCGGCGGGCGGAGCGGCCGGATGGGCGGGGGCCGCGGCTGGGGAGGCCGCCAGGCCGAAGGCTACGAGGGCCGCGGGGCCTGGCAGGGGGAAGGCGAATAGGCCGGCCTTGTCCGGACAGTCGCGGGTGTCGGTCCGTGGCGCCGCGCAGGAAGCTCCTGCGCGGCGCCATGCTACCTGCCGATGTCCTCGTTCCAGAGCGCGGGGCGGGCCGCGATGAAGGCCCGCATGAGCCGGACGCAGTCCTCGTCGCCGAGGTCCACGACCTCCACGCCGTGCTCCCGCATGAACGCAGGGGCCCCCGGGAAGGTCTTGGACTCGCCCACCACGACCTTTTTGATCCCGAACTGGACCACCGCGCCCGAGCAGAGATAGCAGGGCATGAGGGTGGAGTAGAGCGTCGTGCCCGCGTAGGACCCGAGGCGCCCCGCCTTGCGCAGGCAGTCGATCTCGGCGTGGGTCATGGGGTCGTCGTCCTGCACCCGCCGGTTGCGGCCGCGGGCGACGACCCGCCCGTCCTTGACTAGCACGGAGCCGATCGGGATGCCTCCCTCCGACAGGCCCTGGCGGGCCTCCTCGACGGCCGCTTGCAGGAAGGGGTCCTGGGTCATGGGTGTTCCTCCGATGCCACGATTGTACGAAAATGCTCGGCCCGGTGAGCCATGTAGTATCATTGCCTATGGTTCGCCCGGGCTCGAGGCCTGCCCGCTCCTGGTGTTTCTGGCGCGGGCGCGCTGCTTCGATCCGAACGGGTGCGGCGGACAGGGACCGCCTCCTGCTCTTCCTCCTGGCCGCGCTCATCGCGCTCCACAGGCTGGTGTACCTGCACGCCGACCCTTCCGGCCAGTACCTCAACACGGACGAGGGCCTGCACAGCAACGACGCCAGGAGCATCGTGCTCTACGGCACGCCGTTCCACGACACCTACAACCCCAGCGTGCTCATGCCCGTGTCCACCTGGTTCAAGGTGCCGTTCCTGGCCGTGCTGGGAGTGAACCTTTACGGCGTCAGGGTCCCCTCCGTGGCGGCCTGCACGCTCGCGGCCCTCCTGCTCAGTCTGGCTTTGTTCCGCCGCGAGGAGCGCCTGGCCGCGGTGGCGGCCCTGTCCTATTGGGGGGCCAGCTATTTCTACTACTCGCATTCGCGCCTGGGCATCCAGGACCCGATCCTGGTGCTCTTCGCCGGGCTGACGGTCTTCTTCGGCCACCGGGCTCTCGTCGACGGGAGGACGTCGGACTACGCGTGGGCCTTCGTGAGCGCCCTGGCCGCGCTCCTGACCAAGGCTTCCGGCGTGTTCGCTCCCGGGGCGCTGGGTCTGGCGCTCTCGTACAAGGCGTTCGTGCGCCGGGACAAGGTCCCTTGGCGCAACGTGGGCGCGGCGGCCGCGGTCGCGGCGGGCTGCGGCCTGGCCGTCTGCGCGCTGTGGTTCAGGCCTCATTGGGACGAGGCCCGGATGTACTACCTCTGGGAGGTCGCAAGCCGCAAGACTCCCGACATCGCCCGATCCCTCCAGGGGGTGGCCCGCGCGATCCTGACCCTGGCGCCGGTCTGCGGCCTGCTGTGCGCGAGCGCGCTCGTCCGCCTCGTCCGCCGGCCGAGGGAGGCCGACGACCTCGAGATCCTGCTCTTCTCGTGGCTGGGTTGCGCCGCGGCCGCGCTGGCCTATTCCAGCCTCCTCTTCTGGCGGTGGGTGCTCTGGCTGTTCCTGCCGCTGACGGCCATCGCGATGCGGGAGCTCGTCAGGCTCGCCGGCTCCATGGCGCGGGCTTCGACGGCGCGTTCCCGCGCCGTCGCGGGGGCTTTCGTGGCCGCGGCCCTGGCGGCGGACCTGCCGGACTACGCGCGCTACTACGGGACCATGGGCTTCTACATCTGGGACGGGTCCAAGCAGGTGGAGGCCGTGGTGGGCGGCAGCGTCGTCGCCGGCTCTGGCTTCGACGATTTCGCGGCCAACTCGGCCAAGATCGACCTCGTCTCGTCGTTCAACTTCAGCCGCCTGGCTTCCTGCGAGGAGGTCCGCCGGGCGTTCCCCCGTCCCGAGATGGAGCCGCGGTTCCTGGGCGTGCACGCCGGCTCGGATCCGGCGGGATTCCCGGGGGTCGTCACGGCGTTCTTCGCCGGCTGCCCGGCGTGGAAGGCCGGCTACAAGCGTTTCGCGACGATGCGCAGGATCAACCCGCCGGGCTCGGCCGACATCTGGTTCGTCAGGAAGTGACCCTCTTGAGGATGAGCCGGAGGATCCCGGCGAAGGCGCCCAGGACCTCCCGGGGGCCCAGGTTGGACTCGCCGCGCCGGCGGTTGACGAACAGGCTGGGGAGCTCGACGAGGCGCAGCCCCTTGCGGTGCAGTTGGAACGCCACCTCGCTGAGCACGATGTAGCCGGAGCTGTCGATGCCGCCGGGCTCGATGGCCTGGGCGGCGGCCCGGGTGTAGGCGCGATAGCCGTTGGTGAAGTCCGTCAGCGGGATGCCCAGGGCGCGGCGCGCGAAGACGTTGGCCAGCCGGCTGAAGACCTTGCGCGAGAGCCCCCAGCGCCTGATGCTGCTGCCCGGCCGGTAGCGGGAGCGGATGACCACGTCGGCGGTCTCGAGCGCCCGGACCATGTCCGGCAGCTCCCGGGGGTCGTGGGAGAAATCCGCGTCCATCTCCACGACGCAGCGGACGGCCGGGTCCGAGAGCGCGAGCGCCAGCCCGGCCAGGCAGGCCGAGCCGCGGCCCGACTTGCCTCGGCGGTGCACCACGCGCATCGGCGAGGACCGCGCGGCCAGCTCGTCGGCCAGGGCGCCCGTGCCGTCGGGGGAGCCGTCGTCCACGACGATGATCCGGAGCGCCGGCGAGAGCTTGCGCAGCGCTTCCACCAAGCCGCGGATGTTCTGGCTCTCGTTGTAGGTGGGGATGACGACGCAGGTGTCGGCCAGCGTGGGCCCGGGGGTGCCGGTCACCGGGCGCCCAGGAAGGAGCCGAAGAAGATCTTCCGGCGGCGCCGCTTCTTCTCCGTGAGGTCCGTGACGGTGCCGCCGTCTTTCAGGCCGGCCAGGGGCTCGCCGAACCGCTCCCGGAAGGTCGTCCGGACGACCTTGCCGGCGGACTGGCGGCTCTCGATGATCGAGTCCTCCCCTTCGAACACCATCACGTGCGTGACGGTCCTGGACCGGGCCGACTTGGTGAGAAAGATCAGGTCGCCGGGCTCGAGTTCGGCGGGCGGCACGCGGGCGCTGCGCAGCTTCTGCTCGTGCGCGTCCCGGGGGATCCTCACGCCGGCGACGCGGTACGCGAGGCTCGACAGGCCGGAGCAGTCCACGCCCGGGGTCGGGCCCACGGTGGAGCGCCCTCCCCAGACGTAGGCCGCGCCGAGGAGGAGCCCGGCCTGGCGCAGGACCAGGCCCCGGACCTCGGCCTCGGTCCTGGCGGGGACCTCCAGGGGGAGGAGGTCCCGGGCCGGCAGGAGCCCTGTCCGCCCGTCGAGAAGGCGGACGAGGACGCCGTCTTCCCGGGAGGACAGGCCGTTTTCCCGTTCCGATCGAGGCGGCACGCCCGCGACAATTACGCCGGGCGCGGGCAGGCGCGCGACCTGGGTCCCCATCGAGAGGTCGAGGCGTTCGCCGCCGGCCATGAGGGCGGCGCGCGTCGACGCGACGACGGCGTCCGGCCGGGAGGCCGGGCCGTAGCGGAGGTCGGCGGCGCGCACCCAGCCGCGGTAGCCCTGCCAGGTCCCCGTCGAGAAGGACTCCTGCCCGTCGGCAAGCGCCTGGACCCAATCCCCCTTGGCCTTCAGGGGCGTCAGCCGGTCGCCGTAGAGAATGCCGGTGAACAGCTCGGAGGAGGGCTCGGGGCGGCGTCGCAGCTCGGCCGCAGGGACGCCGACCGTCATCCGTCGCCGGACGGGCTTGCCGAGGAGGTAGGCCAGCCCGCGCTTGTTGACGCGCCAGGCCCGGTGGAACTGCAGGCGGTCGAAGACCCTGCGGACGCCGCCGACCTCGGGCGCGGCCGGGTCCATGACGACGACGTCGCCTCGCGGCGTGAACCCGCTGACCACGACGAGGTGCCCTCGGGTCCGCTCGAGGGGGGCGCCGTCCATCTCGCCCGGGCCGAAGGTGAGGCTCGCGACCACCGGCCGTCCCTCGGCGACCTCGTCCTGCAGGTCCTCGATCGAATCGAGCCGGGCGGCCCAGCCTTCGAGCCCCAGCGCCGCGGCGGCCGCGATGTTGAACGGCCAGTTGCCGTAGATGCCGGCGCCGTGGTCCCTGACCATCGCCGCCACCCTGGCGGTCGAGCGCCGCACTCCCCACCACTCGAGGACCATGGCCAGCGAGGTGGGGCTGCAGATGTCGCCCTTGTCCTCCACGCGCTCCCTGAACTGGGACCGGGGCCGGAGCTTGAGCTCCCGGACCCAGGGCCCTGGCCGGAAGGCCGGCGGCTCGGGAGGGGCGGCGGCGTCCGAGACGGTGACCGCGACCAGCTTGAGCGTCGCAGGCTTGCGGCCCGCGGAGAGGCGTACGCGGTACTGGAAGGCGTCAGCGGGCCGGGCGAGCTTCAAGGTGTCGACGTCCACGGCCCCGAAGTCGTTCTCCTGGCGGCCGGGCGAGCTGTAGGTCTCGGTCGCCTCGCCGAGGTCGAACCAGGGCGACCACCCGCCCTGGCCGCTTTCCCGCTCGGATCGAAGCGGCACGCCCGCGCCGCCGACGCCGGGCGCGGGCAGGCCGCGCACCCGGACCGACATCCCGAGCGACGAGCCGGCCGGCAGCGCAGCGTTCCAGGAGGCGACGAGGTCGTCGAATGGGGCGGGGGTCTCGATCGCGTCCGAGGTCAGGGTCCCCGAGGACCGGGCGAGGCGCGCGGCCGCGAGACCCTCGGCGAAGGGCAGCGGCTCGAGGCCCGAGAGCTCGGCTCGGGCCAGGTCCAGGGGGGTCCGGTGTCTTGCGGTGTAGCTCATGCAGAAGGCACGCGGGCACGCCGCCGCCCAGAGCGCCGCGGCCAGGACGGCGACGGCCCGGCTATTTGACGAGCTTGTTCTTCGCGTTGCGTGGCGGATCGTTCGTCGGGCGAGGCTTGGGTTTCGGGGCGTTCTTGAGCTGGGGCGCGAGTTCCGCGTTGATCTTGCCCCACTCGGGGGAATCGTCGCCGGGCACGATGGCGCCGATCGGGCATTCCGGGAGGCACACGCCGCAGTCGATGCAGGTTTCCGGGTCGATGACCATGAAATCCTGCCCTTTGTATTTTCCGGCGTGGATAGCCTCGGTCGGGCAGACCTGGATGCAGGCCGCGTACAGCTCGCCGATGCATTTCTCGGTGACCACATGAGGCATAGAGGTTGTTCTCCTTGCTGCGGGGGCGCCGTCCAGGGTGCGGGCCGTCCCGACGGCGCCGGGATTGAATCGTAACTCATTTTGGGCTTGCGACACAATCAGGGGGCGGCGATTAGTATCCTGATGAAACGGCATCGGCCCCCCCGCTACTCGCCCCCCCCGTTGGGGGCGAGTGACATGAATCCGCAATCAGGTTCGTCTATATTTATAGCCCGAGCCTATGCAAGCACTCATCTTGGCGTTGTTCCTCCTATCGCGCGGGGCTTGGGCTTCGACTTATAAGGACCTCATCCCGGGGACCCGGGCCATGGGCCTGGGCTACGCGGTGACCTCGCTGGCGGCCGACGACCCTTTCGCCATCTTCTACAACCCCGCGGGCCCGGCCAACACCGCCTACACCCAGGGCGGGGCGACCTTGGGCCGCATGGAGAGCCCGCGCGGGACCTTGGTGTTCGGCGCCTTGGCCTACATCCGGCCTTTCGAGCCGGTCAACACCGCCACGATCGGCGGGGCGTACCTGAGCCAGCGGCAGGATAACGGCGGGGGCAAGGACATCGTCAACTTCCACTACTCCCAGGAGTTCAAGGTGTCAAGGCTGAACTTGACCAAGCCCCTGAGGTTGGGCGGCAACTTCAAGGTCGTCAACGCCGAGGGCGACGCCGGGGCGGGGTTCGGGGTCGGGTTCGACGGCGGCGTCCTCCTGCGCACCAGCCTCGGGTTGGCGTTCGGCCTTTCCGTGCACGACCTCACGACGAACGTCGGCATGCCGCGCATGCACTGGGGCCTGGGGGCCTCCTACACCTGGAGGAAGCGCTATACGATCGCCACCGACATGCGCATCAGCAACGCCCTGACCGAGTTCTATCCCGGGTTCGAGGCCGCCTTCTTCCACGGGCTGCTCAAGGCCCGGATGGGCCGGGGGCTCCGGCTCGACAACATCGAGACGCTCGCGTTCGGCCTGGGCTTCAACTTCTCGCCCGTGATCATCGACATGGCGATGGCCTTCCCGCCGGGCGGGGTCCTGCGCGAGGGCGGCGCCTACCAGCTGGGCCTGAACTACCGCTTCGGCGCCCCGCCGTTCTCCGGCAGCTTCGTGGGCGCGGCGGCCGGGGAAGCCGAGAACCTCAGGACCGAGATCCTCAAGCTCGAGGAGCAGAAGAAGACCCTGGACAACGAATCCGAGACGGCCACGACCAACCGCAGCGCGGCTCAAGGGGAGCTGCGCGAGACCGAGACGCGGCTGCGCGAGACCCAGGAGGAGTACCGCAAGGTCATGAAGAGGAAGGAAGAGGCGGCCTACGAGCTCCAGCTGCTGGAGCTGAGGATCCCCAAGCCCGCGCCGCCGCCCAAGCCCAAACCCAAGCCCAAGCCGGTCGTGGTCTGGCCGCAGCGCCACCTGGTCAAGCCGGGCGACACCCTGCGGTCCATCGCCAAGGACCACTACGGCGACTCCGGTCTCTGGGAGCTCGTCTACGAGTCCAACCGGGACAAGGTGGAGCGAGGCTACCCGAGGCAAGGGGAGATCATGACCGTGCCGGACCCGGGGACGAAGCGATGAGCCTCGTGATCGGGATCCTCTGCCCCGAGGACGGCAAGCGCAGGGACCTGGCCCTGCTGGCCGGGGAGTCCGGCTACCTGGCGCACCCCGCGAGCCGGCTCGACGAGGCCCTCGAGGTCCTGCGCGAGAGGCGGCCCAGCCTCATGCTCGTGACCGACGGGCCGGACCAGGACGCGGAGGTCCTGGTCCGCGAGATCGCGGCCGTCTCTCCCCTCGTGCCGGTGGTGGTGGCCCTCGGCAAGCGCGATGCCGGCCGGGCCGTCGCCCTCATGCGCCTGGGGGTCTGCGAGGTCGTGGCTCCCCCATGGACCAGGGAAGACCTCGGCGCCTGCCTGGGCAAGACCCTGCGCACCCATGGGACGGCGTTCTCCATCGTGCCGCTCAAGGGGCCGCTCCCGTCCGGCACGCTCTATACCCTCGTCGTGTCGCTGTTCTTCGCCCTGGCCATAGGCCATGTCGCGCTCCAGCGCCAAGCCCAGCTGCGCAGCGCCGCCTACGAGGAGAAGAAGACCTGGGACCTCCCCTATCGCTATCCGACGGCGGCCTCCTTCAACGGTCCCGAGCTCTGGGTCCTGGATTGGTTCACCCAGTCGATCTTCGTCCATCCGGCCAAGGACCTGGAGGTGGCGCGGGTCACGTACTTCCCGGGGGAGCTGCCGGTCGCCTTCTCGGTGGCGTCGGACGCGCTGTGGGCCGTGACGCCGGGGGGGAAGGTCTGCCGCCGCATGAAAGACGACAAGCTCCGCCTCCTGCAGGAGTTCCCTGGCGCCGCGCCCGACTCCGTCGCCATCGTCTTCGACGGGCTCTATCTCTGGACCGCCAACGCCAAGACCAAGACCCTGCGCAAGCACCTCAACGACTACAAGCTGACGGCCCTGGGGACCTGGCGCTATCCCGGGGACAGACCGGCGGCCCTCGTCTTCGACGGCCGGTTCCTCTGGAGCCTGGACGCGGGGAGCCGGGAACTCCTCTGCCACAACCTGGAGAGGCCCGACGAGGTGCTGCGCCGGGTGCCGCTGCCCGAGTACCGGGACGGCGTGTACCGGCCGGTGGGCCTGGCCTGGGACGGCGAGAAGTTCTGGACGGTGGCGGACTCGGCCCCGGCCGGGAAGGTCCCGGCGCGCGTCTTCCGGCACTCCCTGTCACAGCGATGAGGAGATCCCCGAACCCCGTGCCGGCGGTGCTGTCCTTCCCGGAGGAGGCGGCGCGCCGCGACTGCTGGGGCAAGCTCGCGGAGCTCGCCCCGTCCGGGGCGAAGCTCTCGACGCGGTTCGTCATCGAGCGGGGCGCCCTGCTGTTCGTGAGCCTGCGCCTGGGCCACGAGGACTTCGAGCGGATCGCGGCGTCGGTCACGAAGGTCGCCACCGACCGAGAGGGCTACCGGGTGGCGGACCTCGCCTTCACCGACGAGATCCAGAAGCGCCGCCTGGCCAAGGCCCTGCTCGACATCCTGGCTACCTGAGCGCGGCGAGGCCCATGGCCGCGAACCACAGCCCCGAGAGCCCGCAGGCGATGGAGGCCGCGGCCCTGAGCCTGGGCACGGCCTTGAGCGGGGCGAGGAGCAGCGTCGCCGCGACGTAGACGGTCGTGCCCAGGTAGAAGGCCGCGAAGTAGACGACGCAGCGGCCGACGCTCCCGAGCGTCAGGAGCCGGACCAACCCGGCCGTGAAGGGCGGGCAGATGTTGATCCCGGCCAGGAAGCCCATGAGCAGGGGCATGCCGGGCGCGGCCAGCCGGCCGCAGGCTCCTGGGCGCGGGGCGTTGCGCGCGACCGCGTAGCCGATCAGGGCCAGCCCGCAGAGCAGGAAGGCGACTCCCGTGAGCCAGGGCGGCGGGGTCGCGGCCCGCGCGCCGAGATAGCCGACCACGACGGCGAAGAGCATGTAGGCGGCCAGCCTTCCGATGAGGAATTTGCCCAGCACCGTCAGGTCCCGGCGCCAGCCGGTTTCCTCAGCCAGCAGGTAGGGGACCAGGAAGGGGGCGCAGGCGCCAAGGCAATAGAGGCCCGTGGAGAGCCCGAGGGCCAGGCCCTCCGCGAAGAGGGCCTTCATCGCAAGAGGGCCTTGGCGAGCGTCCGCAACGCGTCGGGGACGAAGACCCCGCCGACGGCGCCGCCCAGGACCAGGCCGCAGAAGACGAGCAGGCTGCGGACCTCCCAGAGCTCGGCGAGAGGAGAACGGCCCGCGCCTGCGACGACCTGCCCTCCTGAGGGCAGGCCCAGGAGGGTGAAGGAGATCGCGCCCTCGGGGCAGACGTCCACGCACTCGCCGCAGCGGTTGCAGTAGGGGATGATGCGGGGATGCCCCGGGCCGCCGTGCTCGATGGCCATGGTCGGGCAGGCCCAGACGCAGAGCCGGCAGCGTGTGCAGGACTCCTTGTCGAGCGTGACCCGGAAGGGGTTCACCTGCCCCCAGAGGGACTGCCAGGCGCCGAACGGGCAGACCAGGCCGCAGAAGACGCGCTTGCCGGTGATCAAGGGACCCAAGACGAGCGTGCCGGCGGCCATGACCACGAGGATGACCGTCTGGGCCTTGCGCACGGCGTCGACCGGGTCCAGGAACGAGGTGGTGAGCTTGATGGGGCAGGCCCATAGGCAGAACATGGGCGTGAGGCTGGTCATGGAGATGACGGCGAAGAAGATGAGGACGCCCGCCGGGAGGTCGCGGACCGCCGGGGGCAGGGAGAACCGGCGCAGCCTGAACCGTCCCAGCAGCCTCGAGAATCCTTCGTCCAGGCCGCCGAAGTAGCAGACCCAGGAGCACCAGGCCTGGCCCAGGGCCAGGGTGAAGACGAGCCACAAGAATCCCAGGGAGAGGGGACCCCACTGGCGCCAGGCGCCGCTCTTCAAGGCGAGATACTGGTTGTAGGCGGCGTTGAGGATCGTGGAGGAGAGGGCGACGTGGCAGTACGGGACCTCCTGGGTGGGTTCGGTCATGAACGCGCCGGCCTTGAGGCCCACGGCCTGCGCCTTGAACCTCACCACGAAGGCCCAGGCCATCACCACGAGGAAGACCGCCCTCCAGCGCGAGACCCGGCCGGTCTTCATGACGAGGAAGGCTATCGCGGCCGTGAAACCCACCCAGGCCCATGGGGCCCGGCCGTCTCCGGCGAGAGGAGAACGGCCCGCGCCTGCGACGACCTGCCCTCCTTGGGTCAGGCCTGCTTTCATCGGCGACGAGGGGTCCAGCGTCAGCAGGGCGAGCGCCGCCGCGACCGCGGCGGCGAACAGGAGGCTTGCGGGCCAGGACTTGGCCGCGCTACACTCTCCCCGATGGCGGCGCTGCTGGCGGGCATCGGCTGTTTCGGGCTTCTCGCCCAGGTCTTCCTTCTCAGGGAGCTGGCGGTCGTCTTTCTCGGTCATGAACTGAGCTTCGGCCTGGCCTTGGCGGCGTGGCTGTTCTGGACAGGGCTGGGAAGCTTCTCCGAGCGCCGGGCGCAGGGAGACGGCCGCCGGTGCGCCAAGCCGCTGCCCCTTGTCTCCGGAGGCGGCACGCCCGCGCCAGAAACACCGGGCGCGGTCAGGAAGATAGCATTTCTCGGCTTGGCCGCGCCTCTCACGCTCCTGGCCGCGCGCTTCGCCAAGCTCCTGACGCCCCCCGGCGTCCTGCCCGGGCTCTTCGAGGGGATCGCCGTCCCCTTGCTCCTCCTTTCCCCGTTCTGCTGGCTCTCGGGCTCCGTCTTCGGCTCGCTGTGCCGCCTTGCCGCGCCCGAGCGCCTCTACTGCTGGGAGAGCGTCGGCGCCCTGGCCGCGGGTTTGGCGGCGACCTTCGCGCTCGTGGGGCGCTGTCCCGCGCTCGCGGTCCTGTCGATCGGCGGCGCCGTCGTGTCGGCGTTGAGCATGAGGCTTGCCAGGCCCGCAGAGAGCATCGGGGCCGGGCTTCTCTGCCTGGCCTTGGCCGCGGGCTCGGGGCGGCTGGACGCGTGGAGCCGCCCCTGGGGCTTGGGCGGGCTGAGGCTCGTCGAGCAGCGGGAAGGGCGCTACGGCTATCTCGCCCTGGCGGCAGCGGGGGCGACCAACGTCTTGTTCCAGAACGGCACCGCTTCGGTCAGTTTCCCGGACCCGGCCGCCGAGGAGGAGGTCCATTGGCCGCTCCTGGCCCACCCGAAGCCGCGCAGCGTTCTGGCCCTGGGGTTCGGGACCCTGCCGGCCCTCACGGAGATCCTCAAGCATCCGGTCAACAGCGTCGAGGTCGTGGAGGCCGACGCCGAGGCGCTCGACATGGTCCGGCGGCGCCTCGACGCCGGGGCCGCCCGAGCCGCGGCCGACCCGAGGGTCAGGCTCGTCGTCGCGGACCCCAGGGAGTTCCTGAGGTCGCGGCCGGGGGCCTACGACGTCGTGCTCCAGCTCGGCGGCGACCCCATGAACGCCGCGGGCAACCGCTTCTTCACCAGGGAGTTCTTCGCCCAGGCCCGCTCGGCGCTCTCGGCCGACGGGATCCTGGCCTTCACCCTGCCCTCGGCGGAGAACTACCTGGCCCCGGAGACCGCCTACGCCGACGCGAGCGTGTACAACGCTCTGACCGCGGTCTTCGCGTCGAGCACCGCGCTCATCCCCGGCAGCCGGATGACGCTGCTGGCCGGCCCGGGCAGGGTCTCCCTCGACCCGGCCCGGCTGGCGGCGGCCTATGGGAAGCGCGCCATCAAGAACCGGGCCGTGGTCCCGCCTGCGTTCATGTTCTATCTGATGCCGGAGCGGCGCGACGCGCTGGCGCGGCGCCTGGCCGGGATGGGGAAGGTCGCCGCCAACGCGGACCTCAAGCCCATCGCCTACTTCCACACCTGGCGCGTGTGGCTGCTGAAGTTCGTGTCGCCGGCGCACCTGCTGGGATTGATCGCGGCGGGCGCGCTGTCGCTGTGGGGGCTCGCCAAGCTCTGGACGGCGAGGGCGGAGGTGTTCCGCTCCTGGGAGGACGGCGCGGTGCTCTGCCTGGGGTTCTCGGGAATCGGCCTCGAGATCGCCCTGCTCCTGGCTTTCCAGGCCGCGTCCGGGGCGCTCTACTGGAAGATGGGGCTCCTGCTCGGCGCCTTCATGGCGGGCCTGGCCGGCGGGAGCCTGCTGGGGGCGCTCAAGCCCCTCGGGCCCGCGAAGTCGAGGCTGGCTCTCCGGCTCGTCCTGCTCGCGATGGCCCTGGGGGAACTCGCCCTGGCCTGGGGCCTGCCGCGCCTGGCCGTCCTGGACCCCGGCCGGTTGATGGCGGTCTTCTGCTGTCTGCTCGGCGCAGGCGGCTTCCTGGTGGGGTGGTCCTATCCCCTGGCGTGCGAAAGATCTCCCGCCCGGACCTACGCGGCCGACCTATGGGGCGCGGCCCTGGGGGCCTTCCTGACGGCCGCCTTCATCGTCCCCCTGGCAGGCATCCCGGCCGCGCTCGCGCTGGGCGCGGCGGCCGTCCTGCCCGCGCTCCTGTGGCCGGCGGCGGGGCGGCATGGCGCCGCCCCTCTCGGGAGGATCAACGGTAGACCTCCCGACGATGGGCTATCACGGCGATGATCACAAGTCGCAGGCCATCCTCGATGGCATAAATGACGCGGTAGTCGCCCACCCTCAGGCGATAACGGTTCTCCACGCCGGAGAGTTTTTCCGCGCCGTGAGGCCGAGGATCGACGGCGAGAGCGTCAATCCTCGGGATAATCCGTTCCCGAACGGATTGTTCGAGCTTCGTGAAGGCGCGCGCCGCCGACGGGACGAACTCGATTCGATAAGGCACGCGGCCTATCTTGCGCGCTTCTTGAGCGCTTCCCAAGGAATCCGGCCGGGTTCTTTGAGAGCCCTATCGACATCCTCGCCGTCCAGTTGGTCTTCCAGCTCCCGCCTAATCTGGCGATCAGCAACGAGCCGGGCCAGGATGTTCCACTTGACCGTCCGGGGAAGGGCCTTGAAGGCGGTCCAGAATACCTCGACGGTGGCCTGTTGCGCTGTCATACTACAAGTTTAGCAGGGCCGGCCGCGGAAATCAACGGGCTGGGCGCGGCGGCCGTCCTGCCCGCGCTCCTGTGGCCGGGAACGGGCACGGCCGTCGAGAGCTGAATCATTTTTGACCGAGGATGCCGAAATGCCAGGGCGGCAGTTCGATCGGGGCATCCCGCACCGGCTTGAATCCGCTCTCGCGCAGCAGGCTCAAGATCGCCTCGGGCTTCGGCCTGATGTCCAGCGAAGGGCCGCGCGGCGTCTTGGCGGACCATATCCAATGGATCGCCCCCGCCCTGCCGCCAGGCCTGAGGATGCGCCGCGCCTCCCGCGTTAGCTCGAGGGGCCTCTCGTGGTGGAGGATATTGAAGAGCATGACGTAATCCACGCTCTCATCGGAGAGCCCGGTCCCCTCCTCGATGAAATCCCTGAGATGGAACTCGACATTGCCGATCCCGGCGGCCGCGGCCCGGTCGCGGGCCGTGGCCATGACCTCCGCGTCCAGGTCCAGCGCGTGGAGCGTTCCCGCGATCCGCCGGGCGGCCGGGAGCGTGAAGGTGCCGTACCCGCAGCCGAACTCGGCCAGGTCGCGCACCGGCGCGTCCAGGCCCATCCGGTCGAGGATCGACGGCACGTCGAAGAGGCTCTCCCAATACCCCGCCTCGGGCATGCCGCTGTCCCGGACTTTCATGCGCTCAGAACGACACGACGCGGTCCGAGTCCCGCACGAGCTCGTAGAGATCCTTCATCGTCGAGAGCGGGCACACCTCGCTGCCCTCCCGCTCGCGCAGCTTGAGGCATGTCCCGCAAGCGAGGAGCTTGCCGCCCGCGCGACGGAAGTCCTCGGCCTGAGCCTTCACGTCGAATCGCTTGTCTTTCGCCTCGATCGAGTCGACGCCCGGCCCCATGAAGAACACACCGACCTCGTCGCCCTGCTTCTTCGCGAAATTCGCCAGGCGCAGCGCGTTCCAGGCCGTCTCCGCCTCCGCGACCGAGATGACGATCCCGAGTTTCATCGGTTCTCCTCCTTGAGATGCTCCGTCAACGACGCGCTGCGCGTTCGGCGCGGGAAGCCATCAAGCCCTGGCCCCGCAGCCGGTCGATGAGCACCGAGCGCATGGTCCTGCAGGCGTCGATGATGCGCGGGTCCGCGATGCTGTAGAAGACCGTGGTCCCGCTGCGCCGGGTCCGGACCACCCCCTGCTCCCGCAGGACGGCAAGGTGTTGCGAGACGGTCGCCCTGCCGATGCCCAGCGCCGCGGCGAGCGCGGACACGCTCGACTCCCCCTTGCCCAGCAGGTCGATGATCCTCAGGCGGGCCGCGTGGGTGAAGATGCGGCACATGACGGCGTGGGCTTCAAAGATATCTGCGCTCATATATTCAAATATTAGCACATAATAGGTCCTCGCCGCTCTGACGCAAAGAGCGCGCCCGGGGTATGCTATAGTCGCGCGATGCCGACTCCAAAGAGAGACAGGTAACGCAAAGCCTCGGAGCGCATCAATGTGGGTGAGGGCAGGCGACCATCATGATCCTTGACGCGAGGCTTGTCGGCAGGGTTCTCGAAGGCGACCACGACGCGTTCGGTCTGTTGGTGCGGCAATATCAAGGGCCAATCCATGCCTTGATACGGCATTTCACCCGTAATGCCGCTGCCGCGGATGAGATCGCTCAAGATGCGTTCGTCGCCGCGTACCAGAAGCTCGGGCAGTTGGAGGATGCCAGCCGATTCGGAGGCTGGCTCCGAGCGATAGCGCTGAACCGTTGCCGCATGTGGCGTCGCGGCCAGCAAAGGGGGGCCAAGACAGTCCCGCTGTCCGAGGAGGACGGCGCCGGGCTGGAAGCCGCGCGGAGGGAGGCTGCGGGGCGGGACCCCGAGCGCCCGCTAGGCATCGGAGCGATGATCGGGCGCCTGCCGGCGAAACTGCAGACGGCAGCCATGTTGTGTCTCGATGAGGAGCTGTCGCCGTCCGCCGCGGCGTCAGTCCTGGGGCTCAAGCCGGGAACGCTCAGGAAACGCCTGCACGCGGCGCGCGCAAGGCTGCAGCGGCAGATCGTCGAGACGGCTCAACGCGAGTTGCGCATGCATCTGCTGCCCGGTGATTTCGCCGAACGATGTATCTGCCGTTGCGAGAAGTCCAGACGGGAGAAGCCCATGCGGGAGGTGCGCCTCATGAACAAGAAGGTCGGCTGCGGCTGCGGCTGCGTCGGCGCCGCCAAGGCCCGGCCCCGGAAGAAGCCGGGCGCGAGGACGAAAGCCAGGAAGTAGCGGTCGCGGGCCGGCTGG
>JACRDT010000050.1 GCA_016212795.1 Elusimicrobiota bacterium
CAGACTGCCCGTTCAGCCGCTGCTATTGAGCTTGTCGCGGCCGAGGCCATGGCTAGGGGTCCCCTCCAACCCGTGTTGAGGTGATATGTTTGAACATCTCACCTCAACACGGGTTCCAGCCCCCCCGACAGACATCCTCCATGGAACTTTCCGGGCTCCTCGTTCGTATACAGGTCATGGCAGGGCTGACCAGAGTGTCGGTGGTTCACCGCCGGGCCCTCAACCAAGCCATGCTCCACGCCAGCCGAACGCCTCCAACCGCCCAAGCCCCTCCGGGGGTCCTGACAAGGGCCCTTCGTTCGGCGCTGCGCATGAGCCAAGCGCAACTGGCCAGGCGTTGCGGGATACCTCAGCCTCATCTCGCCCGCCTGGAAGCCGGGAAGTGCGGCGTGCAGTGGGAGACGCTCAAGCGGATCTTTGACGCGATGTTCTGCGACCTGTTGATCCTGCCGTTGCCGCGCCAACGCCCCGGCGATGCTTTGGCCGAAAGGGACCTGGAAAAGCCGTTCAGCCGCAATCCCTGGGCTGGATAGGGGAGCTACTCGACTCCCCGCGAGGGAGGCGAGTGGATGCTCGACAACGCCGCGGTGACGTGGCCGAAGAATACCTCGACTTTCATCAGGACGGGGATCTTGCGCTCGTCCGCCGTGACCCAGATCCTCAGCCGCTTGCCCTTCTGGATGAAGATGCCCTCCCGGCGGAGCATGGGCTCGAGCAGGAACGTCTCGAACCTGCCGGCGGGGACCTTCACGGACCGCTTCTTGCCGACCTTCACGACCAGGGGCCAGTTGTCCTTGGTGTTCACGTCCAGGACGATCTCGGCCCCTTCGCGCAGCTCCTTGGTCCGGATGTAATACATGCTGGAGAGGATGTCCTGCACCGACGCCGGGATGGTCCCCTGCTTGACGCTGAAATTGCCGTCCCGGCCGGTGGTCCTCGCCAGGAACCGCCGGGACCCGGCGTCGAACAGCACCCACTCGTCCCTGAAGAAGTGGCCCTCCCGCAGGTTCTTGAGGTAGCCCAAGGAGTCGAGGCGCTCGGCGTCGAGCCAGGCGAAGTTCAGGTCGCGGACCTTGTAGAAGGTGTCGCAGAACCGGTTGGAGAAGGCCGTGGAACGGATCTCGTAGGCGGGCCTCCCGGCGAAATCGACCACCCGGTTGTTCTCCAGCGTGGCCTCCCCGACCGAGATGAGGCCCCAGGACATGTCGAAGACCAGGGTCTCGGGGAAGCCCGGGATCCTGGCCACGGCCGTGGACAACGAGGTCTCTCCCGCGATGAGGTCGCGGGGATCGGCCAGTTCAGGGCCGAAGGCGGCCCCCCCGATGGCGGGGGGGGACGCCGCGGCGCAGACGCCAAGAGCGAACAGGACGGCCCAGGTCCTCATCAGCCGACCTCCCCGTACAGCACGCTCCCCCAGGTGGTCTTGCCTTTGGTGATCTCCAGCTTGATGCCCAACGCGAGCACCCCCGGGCCCAGAAGGTCCCTCCAGCCCGCGGGCAGGCGGACCAGGTCCTTGAGGGTGGTGACCGCGGGCAGGCCTCCCCGGACGTTCTCGATGGAGCGCAGGTCCGAAAGAGAGAACGCGTGGTGGTCGGGGAACCGCCAGCGCTGCGTCAGCTCGACGCCGGCCGCGGCCAGCTGGTCCTCGAACTGGGCGGGGTCCGCCAGCCCGCAGAAGCTGACGGCCTGGCGGCCCTTGAGGCTCGCCACGGCCACGCGCTCATCCCTGGCGGCGTCGAGCAGGAAGTCGAGCGCGTGGGCCGCCTCGACGATGGGCAGGCCGGGCTTCACCTCGTGGATGTCGTCCTTGAGCGCCTGGAGCTCCGCGTGCCCGACAAGGTCCGCGTGGGTCAGGACGACCATCGCGGCCTTCGCGAGCGCGCCGAGGGGCTCGCGCAGGTCGCCCAGCGGCAGGAGCCGGCGGTCGCCGAACGGGTTGCGGGCGTTCACCATAAGGACGTCGACATCCCGCTGCAGGGCCAGGTGCTGGAAGCCGTCGTCGAGCAGGATGACGTCCGGCTGGTAGAAGGACATGGCCTCCCGCCCGGCGGCCACCCGGTCCGGGCACACGAGGATGGGGACATCGAGCCCCTTGAGCGCCTGGTGCAGCATCCAGGGCTCGTCCCCGCATTCCGTCCACGCGGGGACGTGGCCGTCGCGCAGGACCGTGATGCCCTTCTTGTCGCGCGCCCGGCCGTAGCCGCGGCTGAGGATGGCGACGCCGAGCTTGCGGTGGCGCAGGGCGCGCGCGGCCAGCGCCACGGCCGGGGTCTTGCCCGTCCCCCCGGTCGTGAGGTTGCCAAAGCAGATGACCCGGGCGCCGAGCCGCTGCGACTTGAGGACCCGCCAGTCGTAGAGCAGGCGCCTGGTCCGGACCGCCGCGCCGTAGGCCAGGGAGGCCGCGCCGAGCAGGGCCCGGCCCGCCAGCCTGTCTTTGAGCTTGGACCGCAGACCGGGAAGATCCATCATGCCTCCGTCCGGATGCCCTCGACGTCTCTCAAGAGAGCGCAGGCAGCCTCGCAGACGCGCTCGGGCGCCAGGCCCTCGAGGCATTCCAACCTCGCCAGGCACTCGTTGCGCCCGCACCCGATGCAGCCCAGGGACTCGCACCGGAGCGCCGCGTGCCTGGGGTCCGGCGGGGTCCAGCTCACGGGATCGCTCGAGCCGTGGATGGTCAGCGTGGGTACCCCGAGAGCCACCGCGAGGTGCTTCGTGCCGCTGCAGTTGGAGACCAGCAGGCGGCAGCCCGCCAGCATGGCCGCCGCTTCCCGCAAGGTCCTGGTCTCGGGCGCGGTCGCCCCTTCCCCGATCCCGGCAGCCACGGCCTCGGCCAGGGCCCTCTCGCCCGGCCCCCACAGCACCACGACGGCGCAGCCCAACCGTTCCCGGAGCATCCGCCCGAGGCTGGCGTAGTGCTTGGCCGGCCATTGCCTCGTGATCCTGCGCGAGGCCGGGGCCAGGGCGATGGGCCCGGCCGAGTCCGGCCCCTTGCGGATCCCGAGGTAGACCTCCGGCAGGACGGACGCGCCCGCGGGCCCGCCCGCGTCCTCCACGCCGAGGACCGACAGGAGCCGGACCTTCTCCCGGCCCGCGTAGTGGGTCGTCGTCGACTGCGTCAGGCGAAGGTTGTAGGCCCACCGGTGCCCGACGTGGGACGGCCCGGCCCGCACTGGGGCGAGGCTCGCCGCGGCGAGGATGGCGCTCCTCGGGTTGCCCATGAAATCGATGACCCAGTCGTAACGGCCGGACCGGACCCGCCAGAGCCAGGCGAGGTAGTCCCTCCAGCCGCCGCACCGGTAGGCGAGGACCCGGGCGAGGTGGGGGTTGCCGGCCAGGACCTCGTCGGCGGGAGGCTCGACGAGGAAGTCGATCTCGGCCGCGGGATAGCGCTTCTTCAAGGCCGAGACCGCCGGCGTGGCCATGAGCACGTCGCCGATGCGGCGCAGCTGGATGACGAGGATCCTCTTCGGGTCGATCAGAGCCTGGCCCTCCCTCTCGTCATGTTCAAGCGGAAGTCCAGCATGAAGTCGTCGCCACGGATGAGCAGGCGCTTGAGCGGCCCCGACGCCGGGTCCCACGGCAGGGGGGAGATGCCCTGGCGGATGGAGAAATCGTAGCGGTAGCCCGCCTCCCTGGCCAGGGCCCTGACGGCCGGGTCATAGGCGCCCGCGCCGTACGGGTAGGCGAAGCCCACCATGGGCAGGCCCAGCTTGTCCTCGAGGCGCTTCTTGCTCTCCCGCAGCTCCCAGCCCGCGTCCTCGAGGCTCAGGCGCGCGAGGTTGGGATGGGTGACGGTATGGGACCCGAACTCGATGACGCCCGAGACGCGCATCTCGTCGATCTGGCGCCAGGTCAGCATCCTCAGCCATGGCTCGCTGGCGGGGTCATGCCAGGCGTTGTGCCGGCCGACGGTGTCCCAGACCAGGAAGATGTTGCCTTTCATGCCGAGCTCGGCGAGGACGGGGAAGGCCAGCTCGTGGTTGTCGGCGTAGCCGTCATCAAACGTCACTAATGCCGGCTTTGCCGGCATTAGTGACGTTCCCTCTTCCGCGTTCTTCAGTTGCGTGAATGTGAGAGTCGTGAAGCCGTTCTTCTTCAGCCACTCCATCTGCCGCCTGAAATCCCCGGCCGTCACCCAGAGCTTCTTGAGCTTCGAGCCGGGCGGATAGTCCCCGATCTTGTGGTACATCAGGACCGGCAGCCCCCTCACCCTCGGGCGCCACCAATTCCATCTCGCGCTGGCCGCTGTCGCGGCCAGCGCCGCCGTGATGACGGTCGCCGTTCCTATCAAGTCCTTCCCTCCTTCTCCATCTCCCCGAGCTTGACGTACTTGAGCCAGCTGTGGAACGCCGAGAGGCCCGCCCACACCAGGCCGGGATGCCCGTCGAGCACCCCGAGCTTGAGCACCGCCCGGACGAAGAACTCGAAGGGCATCTGGAGGTGGCGCCAGGGCCGCCACCGCTCGCCGCGCTCGAAGCGCTTCCTGGCCGCGAGCGTCGTGTAGCGGTCGAGCTTCGAGAGATACTCGGCGAGGTCCGCGTAGGGGTAGTGGTCGAAGGGCTCGGCGAGCGCGGCCACGGGCCCGTCCACCGCGATGCCCTCGTGCAGGGCGCCGCCCACGAACCTCCCCCGGGTCCGGCGGAACAGCCTGAGGTGGCGCTCATGGCCGAGCCCCCCGAAACGGAGGGGACGGCCCATGAAGCGCACCACGAAAGGGATCTCGAACCCGGCGACCTCGGGCCCCGCGGCAGCCAGGGCCCGGACCATCTCAGAACGCAGGCCGGCGGTGACACGCTCGTCGGCGTCGATGGACAGCGCCCACTCGCGCGTCGCCATCCCGAGCGCCGCCTGCTTCTGGCTGGCGTAGTCGTCGAACTTGCGCACCCCGACCTTGGCCCCGGCGGCCCGGGCGATGTCGGCCGTCTCGTCCGAGGAATCCTGCGCCACGAGCACCACGACCTCGTCGGCCAGCCCCTCGAGGCTGGCCAGGGCCCCGGGGAGATCGGCCTGCTCGTCGCGGGCGATGAGGAAAGCCGAGAGCCCTCCTGGGATGTCAGTTGACTTTGTCATAGATCGATTCCATCTTGGACGCCATGTTGGCCAAGGAGAACTTCGAGAGCCCGCAGCGCGCCGCCGTGGACAGCGCCCCCGCCAGGCCTTTGTCGTCGACGAGCCTGAGCACGGCCCCGGCCAGGGCCTCCGGGTCCCGGGGGGGGACGAGCAGCCCGGTCCGGCCGTCCTCGATGACCTCCGGGATGCCTCCCGCCGTGGTCGCGGCGATGGGGATCTTACAGGAGGAGGCCTCGAGCAGGACGCTCCCCATGCCCTCGCCCCAGGAGGAGTGGGCCAGCACGTCGACCGACTTCAGGAAGGGCATCGCGTCGTCGAGGCGCCCCACGAGCCACACCTTGCCGATGAGGTCCATCCGCTTGATCTGGCCGAGGAGCTCGGGCTGGAGAGGGCCGTCCCCCGCGATGATGAAGCGCAGGTCGGGGTTCCTCCGCAGCGCCAGGAAGGCCGCCGCGATCAGGGTGTCGTGGTCCTTGTGGGGCACGAGGGCGGCCAGGTTCCCGACCCAGGGGAGGTCGGGCTCGACCCCGAAGCGCTCGGCGAGCTCCAGGCGGCTGCGGCGGCGCGCCTCCGGCGTGGCGGGCGCGAAATACTCCCGGTCGACGCGCGCCCAGCGGCACTCCTCGGGGCCCACCGGGATGGCATCTGGCACCACCGAAATGCCCTCGGGGCGCATCCCGCAGCGGACCAGGATGTCCTTGATGGCCGACGAGACGGCCACCACCGCCCCCACGTGGTCGTACTTGAGGCGCCGGCTCAGGCCGGTGTTGAGCTCGAAATCGACCCGGCGGTGGGCGACCCGCGCCATCCTCCCGCACGCCATGGCCGACAGGGCCGCCGTGTGAGCGGTATGGCTGTGGACCACGACGTCGCCGCCGCCGCGCCCCACGAGATGCCGGAGCGCGACGGCGCTGAGCGGGTCCCACTCCCCCAGGAACGGCAGGAAAGCCGCCTCCAGCCCCAGGCGGTCGGCCTCGAGCGCCAGGAGCGAGCCTTTCCGGCACACCACCACGTTGCGGTGCTTCCTGGCCCTCAGAGCGCAGGCGAGGTACAGCAGCTGGCGCTCGCCGCCCCTGAGGGTCCGCTCCCCGTCAAGATGGTAGATGGTGTAGGAGGTCAAGGTAGATCCTCTCCGTCTCCGTCACGAACCGCTCCAGGCCGAACCGGGCCTCGAAGCGCAGGCGGGCCTTCTGTCCCATGGAGGCGGCGAGCTCGGGGTCGTCCAACAGCCTCGCCAGGGCCCGGGCCAGTTCCTCGGGCGCGCCCGGGGAGACGAGGATGCCGGTGAGCCCGTCGGCCACCAGGTCGGGCAGGCACCCCACGCGCGTCGCGACCAGCGGCCGGCCCTGGGCCATCCATTCGAGGGCCGCCCTTGAAACCGCCTCGGAGCCACGGGACGCCACGACCCCGACCCTGCAGCGGGCCATGAACTCCGAGAGGGACGGCGCGAAGCCCAGGAACGTCAGGCTCCGTCCGAGCCCTCGTCCCTGGGCCGCGGCGCGGAGCTGCGCGTCCCGGCCGGCCGTGCCGGCCCCGGCCGCGTAGAACCTGGCTGCCGGGCGCTCCTTGGCGAGCAGCGCCGCGGCCTCGATGAAATCCTCGTGTCCCTTGACCGGGTCGAGCCTGCCCACGATGCCCACCCCGGGCTCCTTGGCCAGCGCGACGGGCCGCGGGACCGGCAGCCCCTGGTAGACGACCTCGACCCTGGCGCCGGCGAAAGCGCGCTCGAGCTGGGACTTGATGACCGAATTGGCCGCCACGAACGCGGCGGTGCGCCGCGCCAAGGCCCGGGCCAGCGGGTTGGCCGAGGGCGGCCGGATGTCGCCCCTGGTCCGCACGATCGGGATGCCCAGGCCCGCGGCCGCGGCGGCCGCCCAGGAGTGGGCGCCGCCCGTATGGGCGTTGATGATCTCGATGCCGAGCCCCTTGATCAGGGACCTGAGCCGAGGCAGGCGCAGCCAGGGCCGCGACAGCTCCCCCACGCCCAGGCCCAGGTCCCTGGCTTTGGAGCAAGGCGCCCCGCCCTTCCTGCCCCAGAAATGGACGTCATGCCCCCGGGACTTCAGCCCCGCGGCGAGGGTCAGGGCGTAGTGGGCGATCCCCGAGTCCCAGACCTCGTCTTCGATGTGGAGGATGTTCATGCCCCCAGCATCTCCTTGGCGGCCCGGTGCACCATGTCGACGGTGATCAGACGCATGCAGAGGAAGTGCCCTTCCGGGCAGGCCTTGCCGCCGTGCAGCGCGCACGGGCGGCAGGCCAGCGGCGCCTCGACGACCCGGTGGCCCGGCCCGTAGGGGAAGAAGCCCAGCTCCCTCGTCGTGGGGCCGAAGACGGCCAGCACGCGCACGCCCGACGCCGTGGCGATGTGCATGGGCCCGGAGTCGTTGGTGACGAAGAGGGAGAGCCGCGCCATCAGGGCCTTGAGGTCGGCCAGGGTCGTCCCGGACAGGTCGACGCCGCCCGACTGGCTCGCCAGCCTGGCGCAAAGCTCCCGGTCGGTCGGCCCCCCGACCAGGGCCACCCGGTGCCCGTCCGCCTCCAGCCTCCGGCAAAGCTCCAGGAACCTGGCCTCGAACCACCGCTTGGTCGGCCAGGCCGAGCCCGCGTGCACCGCGACCAGGCGGGACCGCGGACCGACGCCCGCGTCCGCCAGCCGTCGCTCGGCCTCGGACGGCCCGGCAGCCGCAGGCTCGATGTACACCGATTCGTCGGGGCGCAGCCGCAGCCCCGCCTTGAACGGCAGCAGGAGCGCCATGTTGCGCTCCAGATCGTGCATGCTCCAGGCGAACGGGACGCGCCGGGTCAGCAGGAGGCTCCCGGCGCTCGAGGAGAACCCGATGCGCTCCGGGATGCGGGCCAGGAGCGCCACCAGGGCGCTCCGGAAGGAACGGTGGGGGATGACGGCGCAGTCGAAACCGCGGGAACGCAGCAGCCTCGACAGGCGCAGCGCCCCGGGCAGGCCGGAGTGTTCCGAGCGCTTGCGGTCGACGATGATCTCGTCGACCCAGCTCGAGCCGGCGAACACACACTCGGTGCGCTCCGTGGTCATGACCGAGACGCGCGCCCCCGGGACGAGCGCCCGCAGCTCCCGCAGGAGCGGCAAGGTCAGGAGGCAGTCCCCCAGGAAGGCCGTCTGGATGACGAGGATGCGGCCGGGGCAGGCGCCGCCGCCGGCCATGCCGGGGCCGCCGGGAGAGGCCTCCCCGTAATCCCCGAACTCCAAGGCCGGCGCCAGCGGCGCCACCCCCCAGGGCTTGAGCGCCTCCAGGTACCGCTCGATGGTATGCTTCTCGAGCACGGGGGAACGCAGGCCGAAGGAGACGAAGAGCCTGCGCGCCAGGGCGTCTTTCTTGTAGACCGAGACGGCGGGGATGCCGCTGAACCTCCGGATGAGCAGGGACCTGAGGTTGCCGTGGAGGTCGAGCAGATGCGTGAAGCCCGCGGCCCGGACCGCGGCGAGGGCCTGGCGTTGGCTTTGGAACGGGATGATCTCGGCGATATGCGGGTTGCCCCGCAGCACGCCCGCGAACTGGGGCTTGACCAGGACCGAGATGGAGCAGTCCGGCCAACGGGATCTCAGGCTGCGGTAGACGGGAGCGGTCAGGACGACATCCCCCAGCGAAGAGAGCCGGATGACCAGGACCTTGTTGGGCATTCGATCCGCGCCCCAGGCGGGCGGCGAACGCCCGCGCAGGCGCGCGTGAGATCGAATTATATCATTTAGGGTTCCCGAGCGGGCTGCCCCGACCGCCAACGCCTTCCCCGTAGGGGCGCGGAGCCCCCAAAGCGGGCTCCGCGCGGGACGCTCGGCCCCTGGGGCTGCCGCCCCAGGCCGCGCCCGCCGGACGCTCGACCCAGCCCTCCCGCCGGAGCGCTTCGATGAAGCCGGCCCGCCAGGCATCGTCGCCCGGCCGCAGCCGGAGCGTCTCCTCGAAACAGGCGCGCGCCGCATCGCGGTCGCCCGCCTGGAGGAGCAGCGACCCGAGGTTGAAATGGGCGATCCACAGGCTCGGGTCGGCGGCGAGCGTCTGCCTCCACAGGGCCTGCTGGTCGCGCCACAGCGCGGCCTGGGCGCGGCTGCGCGACGCCAACTCCGAGCCGCCCAGGACCGCCAGCAGCGCCGCCAGGAGCGCGGGGACCCTCCAGTCCCGGATCGACGGCAGGAGCGCCGCGAACGCCTCGCCCAACAGCAAGGCGAAGGCCGCCGACGGCAGGTAGCAGTAGCAGTCCTGGCCGAAGATCGTCCCGTCCGCCGACGCCGCGAAGGTGGGCGTCAGACTCGCGAGCCAGAAGACCCACGCGCCCATGCCCAGCGGCCAGGCCCGGCGCCCGGCCGTGAAGACGGCGGTCAGCGACAGGACGAAGGCCAACGCCATGGCCGGCGGCATGCCCGCCGGATAGGCCGGGCCGTTGACGGCGTAGAGCACGGCGAAATCGCCGGCGGCCAGGAGCTTGCGAAGGTAGAACACCGTCGACAGCGCCGCGTCCATGGGGTGGGCAAGCCCGTACAGGAGGCGGATGCCCTCGACTTGGCTCTTGGCCTTGGCGTTGACGATGAGCAAGGCCGCGGCGATGAGGAGGAAAGGCCATTTCTCGAGCCAGACGGCCCGCGACGGCCGTGAGAGCCACCGCCGGGGGTCGGGGTCCAGCCGCTTGAGCGGATGGATGTCCAGCAGGACCAGCGCCAGCGGCAGGGAGATCGCGGACCAGCGCGAAAGGCCGGAAGCCAGGAAGAGCGCCGCCGAGGCGGCGACGCCCCCGCGCCCCTGCGGCCCCCAGAGGTCCCGCCGGCGCAAGTAGGCCAGGCAGGAGAGCAGGAAGAAGTGCGCCGCCAGGAGGTCGGAGAGCTTGGTGATCCAGGCCACGCCGCCGACCTTCACGGGATGGACCGCCCAGAGGAGGGCGGCCCCGGCGCCGGCCAGGAGCGCGTCGGTCTTCCTGGCCCGGGGGAAGGACAGCTCGAGGATGCGGGCGAGCAGCATGCCCAGCGCGACGGCGTTGGCGGCGTGCAACGCCACGTTGGCCAGATGGTAGGGCGCGGGCGACGGGCCCAGCGCGGTGCGGATCGCGGCGCCCGCCAGCCACGCGAGCGGCTGGTAGGTCGTCATGTGGAACGAGGTGAACATCCACCGCAGGCGCTCCCACCCCAGGCCGTGGACCATGGCGTTGTCGACGAAGTTCTCGTAGTCGTCGAGGTTGAAGAAGCCGCTGTCCAGGCACGGCGCGAAGGCCCACGCCACCGCCAGGACCACGGCCGCCCGCACGCTCCAGCGGTGGTGCCAGGGCGGGGAACCCGGGTCCGGCGCCGGTCCCCGGAGCGCGCTCATCGTCGCGCCGCCTTCTTGAGCCGGAGCGCCTGGGAGAGCCCCTCGGCCGCCGTCCGGTCGCCGGGAGCCATGGCCAGGGCCCGCCGGAACTCGACGACGGCCTCGTCGAGCCGGCCCGACTTGGCCAGGGCGCTGGCCAACTCCACGCGCGAGTCGGCCGAACCGGGGTCGGCCCGCACGGCCGCCTCGAAGTGCTCGACGGCCTCGGAGGCCCTGCCGGCCCGGTAGAGGAGCAGCCCGAGGTTCGTGTGCGCGCCTTCCACCCCCGGGAAGACCGCCAGGGCCTTGCGCAGATGCCCCATGGCCTCCTCGCTGCGGCCGGCGTAGGCCAGGTCCACGCCCCAGTTGCAGAAGGTCATGGCCCGCATCTTCGTCAAGGCCGGCAGCAGCCACGGCCCGACATCCGGGTCGCCGCCCGCAAGGACGGCGCCCCGCGCCGAATCGATCGCCCGGAGCGCGCCGCCGTAGTCCTTCGCCCGCAGGAACGCGGCCGCCAGGCCCGTCCGGGCGAAGACCGAGCGCGGGTCGACCCGCAAGGCCTGCGACCAGAGCGCGACGCTGTCATGCCACACCCGGCACTGCCGCCAGGTCAGTCCCGCCATCGCGGCCAGGCCGGCGGCGGCGGCGACGGCCATCAGAACCCGGCGCCGGCGGCCGGCCGACCCCCAGAACCCGGCGGCCCAGGCCGCGGCCAGCACCGCCGAAGCCATCAGCGGGACGTAGGCGTAGCGGTCGGCCACCATCTGGTGGCCCGACTTGACGATCCCGAGGGAGGGGAAAAGGGCGGCCAGGTACCAGCACCAGGCCGCAAGCCCTGCCGGGTGGCGGCGCCGCGCCCGCCAGAGCGCGCCCGTCAGGCAGACAACCGCCAGCCCTCCGACGACGCACAGCCAGCGTCTGGCGTCCAGGTAGGACAGGCCGTACCAGTTCGAGAGCCCCAGGGGCGCGGCCGTCTTCCAGAGGTAGAACCCAACGCCGAAACAGGCCTGCTCCAGCCGGGAGGAGAGGCCCGCGTTGGAAAGGGGGACGAGCCCGCCCTGGGAGGCCTGGGCGGCCATGCCCACGACCCCTGCGGCCAGCGCCATGACCGCGTACGGCGCTTTCTCCAGCCAGACGCCGCGCTCGCGCCACCCCCTCGGTCCGGAGAACCTGGCCAGCGGGTAGGCGTCCAGGATCAGCAGGACCGCGGGCAGGGAAACGGCGCGAACGTTGGCCAGCAAGGCCAGCAGGCACGCCCCCCAGGCCCAGACCCTATGGGGCGGCTTGGTCTCGCGCGGGCGATGGAGGTCGAGATAGAGCGCGACCGTCGCGAGGTAGAAGAAGGCGCCGAGCACCTCGCGCCGCTCCGAGACCCAGGCCACGGCCTCCGCGCGCAGCGGGTGCAGGGAGAACAGCGCCGCGGCCAGGCCGGCCGCCCACGGGGCCAGGGAAGCGTCGGCGAGAGTCCTCTCCAGGAGCCGGCGCGCCATGAGGCAGAGCAGGACGGCGTTGGCGCAGTGCAGCAGGATGTTCGTGAGATGATAGCCGGCGGGACGCAGGCCCCAGACCAGACGGTCCAAGCCCCACGAGAGCCAGGTGACGGGCTGGTGGTGTCCCAGGTGGATGTTCGTCAGCAGCCACGGCAGGTCCGCCGGCCCGGCCGCCGCGAAGCGGGGGTTGTCGATGAAGTAGACGAGGTCGTCCCACCCCACGAAACCGCCTCCGAGCGCGGGAAGGAACGCGCAGAAGGTCGCGGCAGCGACCGCCAACGGGAGGAGCCTCGCGCCTCTCATCCCCCTCTACAACCTCGACGCGTCAAGGCAAGGTCCGAGGTGCGCCATGGTGCGTTCGATGGCGCCCTGCAGGGAGCGCAGGGTCTCCAAAGCCCTGGCCCCGGCTTGCGCGGCATGGCCCGGATCGGCCAACAACCCCCTCACGGCGGGCCCCAGCCCGTCGGGCCCGCCCACCCTGACGCCCCCGCCCGACTTCTCCAGCGCCCGGGCGGTATCGTCGGTGTGGAACGTGTGCGGCCCGAAGACGACGGCCTTGCCGTGGCTCGCCGGCTCGAGCAGGTTGTGCCCTCCGACCGGGACCAAGGTGCCGCCGACGACGCAGACGGTCCCCAGGGCGTACCACGACGAGAGGATGCCCATGGCGTCGACCACGAGGCATTCGCAGCCCTCGAGGCCGGCGGACGGGCCGCCCGCGGCGGAGGCGCCCAGCCCCATCGACGACCACAGGACGAAACGGACCCCGGCGCGGGCCAGCATGGCCGCGGCGTCCCGGCTGCGCTCCACGTGCCGCGGCGCCAGGACCAGCCTGAGGGTCGGCCGCTCCCGCCTGGCCTCGCGGAAAGCCGCCACCACCGCCTCCTCCTCCACGGGGTGCGTGCTCCCAGCCACCAGGATGGGGCAGTCCTGCCAGCCGAGCCTGGCCAGGGCCTCCCTGGCCTGGCCGAGCACCGCGGGAAGGCGGACCAGGTCGAACTTCGTGTTGCCGCACACCCGCACGCGCCCCGCCGGCGCGCCCAAGGCGGCGAAACGGGCCGCGTCGGCCTCGGTCTGGACCGCCAGCCTCTCGATGCGGCGAAGGAACGGGGCGGTCAGGCCGGCGAAGCAGCGGTAGGCGGCGAAGCTCCTCGGCGAGAGGCGGCCGTTGGCCATGCCGATGCGGACCCCCTCGCGGAAGGAGAGCTCGATCATGGCCGGCCACAGCTCCGTCTCCAGGAGCAGCAGGCCGTAGGGCCGGACCGCCCTCAGGAAGCTTCGGACCGTCGGGAGGCTGTCGAGGGGAGCCAGCAGCGCCGCGTCGACGCCGGCGAGCGTGCGCGCCCGCTCCCTGCCCGCGGCCGTGGCGCAGGTCACGACGACGGCGGGTGAGCCGGGCAGGGCCCGTATGCCCGCGATGAGGTCTTGGGCCGCCGCGACCTCGCCTACCGAGGCCGCGTGCACCCAGAGCGCCGGCCTGCCCCGCAGAGGCCGGAGCGCGCCCGCGCCCGGCCGCCCCGTCCGCTCGGCCCATTCCTCCGGGAGGCTGCGCAGGAGCTTGCGCCGGGGGGAGAGGCAGACCTTGACCGCGAAGGCGAGGGCCGCCGCGGGAGCGACGAGCGTCGAACACCAGGCGACCGACCGCGCCAGGAGCGCCTCGGCCAGCGGCGGCTCCAGGAGGACCTCGCGGTCCGCGGCCTCCGTGATGGCGTCGAGAGCGGCCTTGACCTCGGCCGCCTTGGCCGCGACGTCGTCGGACGGGCCGACGACGATGGGGGCGCCGTAGCGCACGATCCCCCGGCCGAACGGCAGAGGCAGTTGGAACTTGTCCCAACTGCGGCCGAAGACCAGCTTGTTGGTCAGGCTGTTGGTGATGGGCAGGATGGGGATGCCGAGCTTCTGGGCCAGGAAGACCGCCCCGTCCTTGACCTCGCGGGCGGGGCCCTTCGGGCCGTCCGGGGTGATGCCGATGTCGAGCCCCTCCGAGACCGTCCGGACCATCTCCTTGAGCGCGGCCGTGAACCCGCGCGACGACGATCCCCGCGCGGTCTGGATGCCCGAAAGCTCCATCACCCGCGCGATGATCTCGCCGTCGCGGCTGCGGCTGACGAGGACCTTGGCGCCGGCGCCGCGGTGGGTGTAAGTGAAGAAGACCTGGCGCTGGTGCCAGAAGGCGAGGAGGCAGCGCTGCCCCCGCCGGCGCAGCCCAGCCCTGTGCTCTCCGGCCAGGACGCGCCACCGGGTGGTCCAGCCCACGAAGGTCATGTAGGCGTAGGCCAGGTAGGGCGCGGCGCTTCTCAGCACGTCACTTGGACTTCTTCGAGCGGGACTTGGACAGCCAGCTGAGGCTCAACGCCGAGGAATCCGACGGGATCAGGCCCGAATCCCCGAGGCTGACGCCGATCTTGGCGCAGTCGAGGCAGTCGAGCACGCTGGCGAGCGCGTCGTTGCCGCTCAAGGGGCTCGATGGGCTGAGCTCGCAGTTCTCGAGCGCCGCCTCGGATTCGATGAGGCCGGCGGCGAACCGCACGGCCTCGTTGAGGGCGCAGCGGGCGATGAGCTCCCACAGCCGGCAGCGCGCCGGCTCCGACTCCTGGAACCCGCGGCGGCGCGAGGCCAGGCCGTCCCCCAGCGTCGCCAGGATGAGGCTGAACGCCACGCCGGGGATGGGCGCCAGGCCCAGGGTCCGGGCCGCCAGCCCCTCGGTCCCGGGGCCCGGGGCGCCGCTCTTGACCCCGGGGAAGGAGTCGTAGACGATCGCGGGCGAAAGGAGAGGGGCGGCTTGGGCGAGCTGGACGGGCAGCCCGTCGGGGCCGCCGAGGGGGCCGAGGTCCAGGCCTTCCTTCTTCGCGAGCCTGAGGACCTCTTTGGGCCGGAGCTCCAGCCGAAAGCCCTTGACCTTTTTCACTTTCCTCCCCCGCGGGGAGGAAAGTAGTCGAGGGGGCAACAAGGCCGCTTCATCAAGCCTTCCTCGCCCTACCTCCCGTCCTGGCGAGTTGGGCCGTGGCCGAGGCCTTCCGGGTCCGGAAATACCACTCGTAGACCATCGGGGAGGCGATCGCGATGGTCGAGTAGGTGCCGACGGCCGCGCCGAACACCATGGCCATGGCGAAGTTGTGGATGACCTTGCCCCCCAGCAGGAAGAGGATGATGACCACGGTGAAGACGGTCCCGTTGGTGATGACCGTGCGCGAGAGCGTCTCGTTGATGCTCCGGTTGATGATGACGTCGAGCGGCTCGTGGCGGTAGAGCTTCATGACCTCGCGCATCCGGTCGAAGATCACGATGGTGTCGTTGATGGAGTAGCCCGCGATGGTCAGCAGCGCGGACACGATCAGGAGGTCCACCTCGCAGCCCGTCACGGCGAAGAGCCCCACGGTCGCGAGCACGTCATGGCCCAGGGCGACGACCCCGGCCAGCCCCCAGATCGGGTTCTCGAACCTGAAGGCGATGTAGACGACGATCCCCAGCAGGGACAGGATGACGGCCCACATGGCCTGGCGGTACAAGTGCCTGCCCACGGCCGGCCCCACGTACTCCTGGCTCTCGACGCGGAACTTGTTGGCGCCGACCTCCCGCTGGACGGCGGCCAGCGTCTTCTCGATGTCGGTCGCGGACTGCTCGGCGGATTTGAGCCGCATCGAGAAGGTGTTGGTCTTGGCGAAGCTCTGGAGCGCGGCGTCGGGCGCCCCGGCGCCCTCCAGGGCCTTGCGGACCTCCCCGAGCCCGATGGGGCGCTCGAAGGTGACCTGGATGGCCGTGCCGCCGGTGAAGTCGATGCCGTAGACGATCCCCTTGGTCAGCAGGGCCACGACGCTCCCCGCGACGAGCGCGATGGAGACGGCGAAGAGCTTCCAGCGGTTCCCGACGAAGTCGAAGTTGGTCTTGGGTATGATTTGCATGGTCAGATGCTCAGGTGGGTGACGTCGGCGTTGGCGAGGTACGTATGGTAGATCAGCCTGGTCAGGAGGATGGCCGTGAACATGCTGATGGCCAGGCCCAGGATCAGGGTGACGGCGAACCCCTTGATCGGCCCGGTGCCGAACTGGAAGAGGAAGATCCCCGAGAAGACCGTCGTCAGGTTCGAGTCGAGGATGGCGCTGAAGGCCTTGTCGTAGCCGGCGTCCACGGCCAGGCGGATGGGCTTGTTCAGGGCGAGCTCTTCCTTGATGCGCTCGAGGATGAGCACGTTGGCGTCCACGGCCATGCCGATGGTCAGGATGATGCCCGCGATGCCCGGCAGGGTCAGGGTCGCGCCGAAATAGGCCATGGCCGCCAGCAGCAGGACCAGGTTGAGCACGAGCGCCAGGTCCGCGACCAGCCCCGAGCCTTTGTAGTAGAAGGCCATGAACCCGAAGATGAACACCCCCGCGACCGCGACCGCGATGATCCCGGCCCGGATGGAGTCCTCGCCGAGGCTGGGCCCGATGGTCCGCTCCTCGATGATCTTGACCGGGGCGGGCAGCGCGCCCGCGCGCAGCACGATCGAGAGGTTGTGGGCGTCCTGCATGGTGAACTGCCCCTCGATGATGCCCGACCCGCCGGTGATGCGCGACTTGATGACCGGGGCGGAGTAGACGACCCGGTCGAGCACGATGGCCATGTTCTTGCCCACGTTGGCGCCGGTGAAGTTCGCGAAGTTCGCGGCCGCCTCGGGCTTGAACTTGAACGCCACCACGGGCAGGCCGTAGTTCCCGCCGGTCTCCACGCGCGCGGTCTCGAGGTCCGCTCCGGTGAACGGGGCCGACGAGCTCAGCAGGTAGATCGAGCTGTCCTTGCCCCGGAAGAGCTCCGTGCCCTCGGGCACCAGCTTGGCCGCGGCCGTCGAGACGTGCTCCCCGGCGAAGGGGTTGCCGAGCTCGGCGATCTTGCCCAGCGCGGTCTGGGCCTTCTCGTCGGTCTGCTGCATCCGGAACTCCAGCAGCGCGGTCTTGCCGACGATGTCCTTGGCCGCGGCGGCGTTCGAGACGCCGGGGAGCTGCACGACGATCCAGCGCTTGCCCTGCCTGGCGATCAGCGGCTCGGCCACGCCGAACTGGTCCACCCGGTTGCGGATGATCTCGATGGCCCGGGCCAGCGCGTCCTGCGCGTCGGCCTTGGGGTCGAGCTTGCCGATGTCGAGCTCCATCAGGAGATGCGTCCCTCCCTTGAGGTCGAGCCCCAGGTTGAGCAGGTACTTCGGCCTCATGTGGAACGTCTCGAGCTTCTCGCGCTCGTCGGCGTCCATCGTGTACCAGTTGACGGTCGGGTACAGCAGGAACAGGGCCAGCAGGGCCATGGCGCCGACCCCCGCCCATTTGAGCTGGAGCTTAGTCATGTCACTCGCCTCCTCCCGGGGGGGAAGCGAGTAGCCGAGGGGGGCGAATCGCCGTTTTCATGAAGCCCCTCCTTCGATCTTCTTCATTCCCGCCGCCTCCGCCCCGCCCTCCGCCGGCGCCGAGAGCAGGCGGCTCACCGCCGACCGGGCCATCAGGAGCTTGACGTTGTCGGAGAAGCGGACCTCCAGGTCGTCGCCCTTGAGGGTCACGATGGTCCCGTAGAACCCTCCGTTGGTGACGATGCGGTCCCCTTTCTTGAGGCCCTCGAGCATCTTCTTGTGGACGTCGGCTTCCTTCTGCTGCGGCCGGATCAGCAGGAAGTAGAAGATGAGGAAGATGGCGATGATGGGGATGAGGCTGACGATCGGGTTGGGTTGGTTTTGCATGGTGGTGAGCGCCGATTATATCAATTCTATAGGAACAAGGGGGCCAGGACCAGGGTCACGGTCGCCAGGAGCTTGACCAGGACGTGGAGCGAGGGGCCGGCCGTGTCCTTGAACGGGTCGCCCACGGTGTCGCCGACCACCGCGGCCTTGTGCGCGTCGGAGCGCTTGCCGCCGAGCATGCCGGTCTCGATGTACTTCTTCGCGTTGTCCCAGGCGCCGCCCGCGTTGTTGAGGAACAGGCCCACGAGGACGCCCGAGATCGTCCCGATCATCAGCATCCCGGCCACGGCCTCGGCCGCGATCGTCGGGTTCGCCGGGGTGATGAAGATCTTGAAGATGACGCCCACCAGGGCCGGCCCGGCGACGGCAAGGATGCCCGGCAGGATCATGGCCTTCAGGGCCCCGATGGTGACGATGTCCACGCACTGCCCGTAGTCCGGGTCCTCCTTGCCGGCCATGATGCCCGGCTTCTCCTTGAACTGCCGGCGCACCTCGTTGATGACCGCGTAGGCGGCGGTGCCGACCGCGCGGATGGAGAGGGCCGAGAACAGGAAGACGAGCATGGCGCCGATCATGGCGGCCACGAACACCTCGGGCTTGGAGAGGTCCACCGCGATGCGCACGCCCGTGTAGTTGTAGATCTCGTCGAGGTAGGCCGAGAAGAGCAGGAAGGCCGCCAGGGCCGCCGAGCCCACGGCATAGCCCTTGGTCAGGGCCTTGGTCGTGTTGCCCACCGCGTCCAAGCGGTCGGTCTTCTTGCGGATCTCCTCAGGCTGGCGCGACATCTCCACGATGCCGCCGGCGTTGTCCGTGATGGGGCCGAAGGTGTCCATGGCCAGGATGTAGGCGCAGGTGCCGAGCATGCCCATGGTCGCGACCGCGGTGCCGAAGAGCCCGCCGTGCGGGCCGATGGCGGCCACGCCCAGCTTGTAGGAGGCGAGGATGGCGGCCGAGATGACCAGGATGGGGACGGCCGTGCACTCGAACCCGACCGCGATGCCCGCGATGATGTTCGTGGCCGGCCCGGTCTCCGAGGCCTTGGCGATGGACAGCACGGGCCGGTACTTGTACTCGGTGTAGTACTGGGTGATGTACACGAAGGCCTGGGCCATGAGGATGCCGATGAGGCCGCAGGCCGAGAAGTAGAGCCACGCGCCGGGGTAGACGTCGGACGAGAGGAGCCACTTGGCGGCCACGGCGAAGCCGATCGTCGCCAGGAACGAGGTCAGGTAGTAGCCGCGGTTCAAGGCGTCCATGGCGTCGCCGTCCTCGTCGGTCCGCACGACCATGACCCCGATGATGGAGGCCACGATGCCGAAGGCGCGGGCGACCAGCGGGAAGAGCACGCCCTTCCAGCCGAAGTAGGAGGCCAGGCCCACGCCGAGGATCATGGCGCCGATGTTCTCGGCCGCCGTTGATTCGAAGAGGTCCGCGCCGCGGCCCGCGCAGTCGCCCACGTTGTCGCCCACGAGGTCCGCGATCACGGCGGGGTTCCTCGGGTCGTCCTCGGGGATGCCGGCCTCGACCTTGCCCACCAGGTCCGCGCCGACGTCGGCGGCCTTGGTGTAGATCCCGCCGCCGAGCTGGGCGAAGAGCGCCACGAACGAGGCTCCGAAGCCGTAGCCCACGATCATGAAGGGGATCTTGGTGTACTCGAAGCCCATGAGCCGGAGCACGGCGAAGAGGCCGCCCACGCCGAGGAGGGAGAGGGCCACCACGAAGATGCCGCTCACCGCGCCGCCGCGCAGGGCGACCTGCAGGGCGCCGTTGAGCGAGGTCCGGGCCGCCGAGGCCGTCCTGATGTTGGAGCGGATCGAGGTCCACATGCCCACGTAGCCCGCGGCCAGGGAGCAGGCCGCGCCCATGATGAAGGAGAGGGTCGTGCACAGGGCCAGGACCATGGGGCCGGCCGGGTCGTGGGCGTTGGGGGCGCGGACGAACGCGTACAGGACGAAGATGAGCACGGCGAAGGCCCCGGCCAGGCTGATGATGGTCTTGTACTGCCTGCTGAGGAAGGCCTCGGCGCCGGTCTTGATGGCGTTGGAGATCTTCTGCATCTCCGGCGTGCCGACGTCCTTGGCCATGACCCACCGCACGAGCCAGATGGCGGCCGCGAGCGCGGCCAGCGAGATGACGATGACCAGGGCCATCGCGGGCTTCATGGAAGCGACAAGACAAGTCATTGGTGATCCCCCGAGCGTTCGATGTCGGATTTCTGCCCCCTCCGGCGAGTAAAGAACGACCAGCGCCTTCGGGGACGGCGGTCCCTTGCCGCCTGAAATTTGGCCGGGTATTTAGCCATTTTTTGCCTGCCTGGTCAAGCGGTCCGCTTCCTCGGCAGCAACGTGGAGGGCGGCCGGGCGGCTGTCAGTGGCCGAGCCCCGAGCCGCCGGAGAACGTGGGCATGATGAGCGCGCCGGCCCACACCAGCGAGAAGGCCAGCGCCACCACCGCCCCGAGCAGGCCGAGGCGCGGGCCGAGCTTCTGCAGGCGGGCGGCCCGCCGGTACGCGCCGGCCATGGCGCGGTTGGCGATGCAAAGGACCACCAGCCAGGCCAATCCGAAGGCCCTAGGGGAATCCACCGCGAAGCTCCAGCCCTGGGGTCGGAGGCCCACCACGTCGTGGAAAGGGATGACGAGGAGCGCCGAGGCCAGGTAGATCACCACGCCGGCGATCGTCGCCGCCAGAGCGCCCTGCAGGAACGACACCACGTTGCGCTTGAACTCGGGCAGGAAGATGACCGGCGACACCAGCATCACGGTGGCGCCGACGACGTACACGATGCCCTGCGTGAAATTGACGAGGAACTCCAGCGCGATCCTCATGGCTGCGCCTATCATACTTAATTTGAGGCGCCTTCTCTCGGGGGCCGCCTTGATTGGCCGGGATGATTAAGGATAGACTCTCCGCGATGGCCAACCCGCAGGAAGCCGAGCTCGAGATCCTGGTCCGCGCCCGCTACCCGCTGATCTACCTGGTCTCCTGGGAGGAGGGCCGGGCCGAGCGGATGCTCACGGCCCTGGCCGCCAAGCAGGACAAGCGCATGTTCATCTGGACCTCCACCATCGGGTTCGGCGAGCCCGGCAAAAGCCCGGACGAATCGACCCGCGACCCCCAGGCGGCCCTCGACTTCGTCGCCAGATCGCAGGAGTCGGCGCTCTTCGTCATCAAGGACTTCCATCCCTTCCTCCAGAACCACGGCGTGGTCCGCCGGGTGCGCGACATCATCGACGGCCTGAAGTCCAGCTACAAGACCATCATCCTGCTCTCCCCGGTCCTCGCCATCCCGGTGGAGCTCGAGAAGGAGGTCACGGTCATCGACTACGACCTCCCGGGCCCGGGCGAGCTCTGCTCGCTGGTCACCGAGGTGGCGGCGGCGTCCCAGTCCGGACGCTTCCAGGTCGACCTCAAGAGCGACGACGTCGAGAAGATCGTGCAGGCCTCCATGGGCCTGACTCTCTCGGAGGCCGAGAACGCGCTGGCCAAGGCCATCGTGCTCGACTCGAAGCTCGGCCCCGGCGACATCGACGTGATCCTCAACGAGAAGAAGCAGATCATCCGCAAATCCAGGATGCTCGAGTTCTACGAGGCCAACGAAGAGTTCGGCCAGATCGGCGGCCTGGGCCTCCTGAAGGAGTGGCTCCAGAAGAGGGGCGTGGCCTTCTCGTCGAAAGCGCGGCAATTCGGCCTCCCCCAGCCCCGGGGCATCCTGCTGCTCGGGGTCCAGGGCTGCGGCAAGTCGCTGACCTGCAAGGCCATCGCGAGCCTCTGGCGCCTGCCCCTGCTGCGGCTCGACATGGGCTCGGTCTTCGGCGGGATCGTCGGGCAGTCCGAGGAGAACATGCGCCGGGCCATCAGGACCGCGGAATCCGTGGCCCCCTGCGTCCTCTGGCTCGACGAGATCGAGAAGGGCCTCTCGGGCACCGAGTCCTCCAACGTCTCGGACGCCGGGACCACCTCGCGGGTCTTCTCGACCTTCCTGACGTGGCTGCAGGAGAAGACCAAGCCCGTCTTCGTCGCCGCGACGGCCAACTCGGTCTCCCTGCTCCCGCCGGAGCTGCTGAGGAAGGGCCGTCTCGACGAGATCTTCTTCGTGGACCTGCCCTCCGCGGCCGAGCGCCGCGACATCTTCGCCATCCATCTGGCCAAGAGGGGACGCCGGTCCGCCGCCTTCGACCTCCCGGAGCTCGCGAGACTCTCGGCCGGCTTTTCCGGGGCCGAGGTCGAGCAGTGCCTGGTGGAAGGGCTCTACGACGCCTTCCATCAGGAGAAGGAGCTGGACACCGGCCACATCCGCAGAGCGCTGGCGGCCGCGGTCCCTCTTTCCAGGACGATGAAGGAGGAGATCGACGGCCTCCGGTCGTGGGCGTCGTCGCGCGCCCGGCCCGCCTCCGCGGGCGACTCGGCCCCCCAATAAGACGGCTTTGCCCCCCGCTACTCGCCCCCCCGCGGGGGGAAGGGAGGGGAGGACAGGAAGGCCTTCTTGGCCTCTTCGAAACGCCCCGCCGCGATCGACCGCCGGATCTCGCCCATGACCCAAGCCATGAAGTGGAGGTTGTGGTAGGTGAGCAGCCGGTAGACGACGAGCTCCCGGGAGTTGAACAGGTGGCGCAGGTAGGCCCGCGTGTACTTGCGGCAGACGAAGCACGGGCAATCCGGGTCGACGGGGGAGAAGTTGCCCCGCGAAGAGGCGTTGCCGATGTTGTACCGGCCGGCGCGCGTGAAGACCTGGCCGTTGCGCGCCACCCTCGTCGGGAACACGCAGTCCATCATGTCGACGCCGCACCCGGCCGCCTCCCAGACGTCCTCGGGCGTCCCGATCCCCATGACGTAGCGGGGTTTGCCCTCCGGGAGCAGGGACGCGGTCGCCTCGAGCGTCGACCAGGTCAGCTCCTTGGGCTCCCCGACGGAGAGCCCGCCGATCGCGACCCCCTCGTGCGGGACGCCCCCGAGGTGCTCCGCGGCGCGCCGCCGCAGCTCGGGGTAGGTCGAGCCCTGGAGGATGGGGAAGAAGAGGGACTCGCAGACTTCCCTGCAGCGCCGGACCGCCGGAACCGACTGGTCCGTCCAGGACATGGTCCGCGTCAGCGCGGCGAGAGCCTCCTCCCGGGAGCATGGGTAGGCCGGGCAGACGTCGAGGGTCGTCCAGCAATCCGAACGCAGGGCGGCCTGGACCTCGATGACGCTGGCGGGCGTGAGGCGGTGGGCGCTGCCGTCGATATGGGAACGGAAGCTCACCCCGTGGTCGTCGACCTCCCTGAGGTCGGCGAGGCTCATCACCTGGAAGCCGCCCGAGTCCGTCAGGATCATGCCGTCGAACCCCATGTACCGGTGCAGCCCCCCGGCCGCCGCGATCTCCGGGCAGCCGGGCCTGAGATAGAGGTGGTAGCTGTTGGCGAGGATGGCGCGGACCCCGAGGTCCCGCAGGTCCTCCTGCGACAGGGCCTTCACGGAGCCCAGGGTCGCGACCGGCATGAACACGGGCGTCTCGACGCAGCCGTGGGGCGTGCGCAGGAGCCCCGCGCGCGCCTTGCCGCCCGGGTCGCGGGCCGTCAACTCGAAGTGCTGTCCAGTCACAGGATGAGCATCGCGTCGCCCAGCGAGAACAGGCGGTAGCGCCGCGCGACGGCCTCCTCGTAAGCCGCGAGCAGGCGCTCCCTCCCGAGGAAGGCCGCGGCGAGCATCAGCGGCGTCGACCGGGGGAGATGGAAATTCGTCACCAGGCCGCCGACGGCCTTGAAGGCGTGGCCGGGCCGGATATAGAGGTCGGTCCACCCTTCGGCCGCCGTCAGCCCCCGCGGCGAGGCCGCCAGCGTCTCCAGCACGCGCGTCGAGGTCGTGCCGACGGCGACGACCCGACGCCCCGCCGCCAGGGCCGAAGCGACGGCGCGGGCGTCCTCCGCCTCCATCCGGTACCACTCCGGCAGCATCCGATGGTCCGCGGGATCGGCCGCCTCGATGGGCCTGAAGGTGCCGCGGCCGACGTGGAGGGTGAGCCGCGCCGCGATCACGCCGGCGCCCTCGAGGCGCGCGAGGACCTCGGGGGTGAAGTGCAGCCCGGCGGTCGGCGCAGCGATGGAGCCCGCCTGGCTGGCGTACACGGTCTGGTACCTCGAGCGGTCCTCCAAGGCCCCGGACGGCGCGGGCGCGCCCGGCCCCTGGGCCTGCCGGCCCAGGCCGCGCCGGCGCTTGAGGATGTAGGGAGGCAGGGGGGCCATGCCGTGAGCCTCGAGGAACTCGACGATGTCCGGCCGGCTGAACCGGCAGACATACTGTCCATCATCGTCGAGGCTCTCCACCGTCCCTTCGAGCCCGCCCGCAAACTCCAGCCTCCCGCCGGCCTTGAGGCCCGAGGCGAGGACGGCCCAGCGCCCGGGCTCGAGCTCCCGGACGAGGAGGAGGTCCGCCCGGCCCCCGGTGGCCTTGCGGCCGAGCAGCCTGGCCGCCAAGACCCTCGTGCGGTTCAGGACCAGGCAGTCCCCCGGGGAGAGCAGGCCCGGCAGTTCGGCGAAGACCCTGTGCTCCCGCGCCCCCGACCCGCGGCGCACGACGAGGAGGCGCGCCGCGTCCCGGGGCTCGACGGCGTAGGCGGCCACGAGCTCCTCCGGGTACTCGAAATCGAAGTCCGAGATCCTCATCACTCCTCGCTCACGACGGAGAGGACGGCGCCGGGGAAATAGTGCGACAGGATCTCCTCGTAGCCGCGCCCTTTCTCCGCCTGGTAGCGCGCGCCCCACTGGCACAGCCCGACGCCGTGGCCCCTCCCGGACCCGACGAACTCGACGCCCTTGGAGCGCCGGATCACGCGCAGCAGCTTGAGGCTCTTGAGCTCCTGCGGGCCCAGGCGCTTGCGGAACTCCTTGGCGTCCACCTTGATGCGGCCGCCGGCGTGGACGCGCAGGTCCTGCACGAACCCCGCCGGGTCTCGCCGGCCGATGGCGAGGGAGTCGAGCGCGGCGTCGGCCAGGGCGTCGCCCGCCAGGGCGGCGAGCACGTCGGCGTCGGCGAAATAGGCGCTCCAGCGGGCGTGAGGGCAATGGCGGCAATACCGGTCCCGGACGCCCTTGAGCGGGCGGGGGACCTCGATCCACTTGCCCCATACCGACGCGGGCGTCGTCGTGTGCCCGCCGCAGCAGGAGTGGTAGTAGGCATTGAGAAGCTTGCCGGCGTAGCCCAGGACCTCGTCTTTGGTCGAGGCCACGGCCTTGCGCACGGCCGGCGATTCGAGCCCGATGCCCTTGTAGACCTGGGACCGGGTGTCCGGGCCGAGGTCGAACCCGGCGGAGCGGAACCGGTCGAAGTTGTAGTAGGCATAGGTCCTGGCCGTCACCGCTTGGGCCTTGAGCGCCTCGAGCGGCCAATCGTGCTCCATCTCGACGGGCAGGACGCCCACGAGGTACTCCTCCATGTCGAGCTCGTCGATGATGCTCAAGGTGCCGTCGGCGTTGCCCTGGATGATGAGCTTGCCGGCGTAGCGGTGGCCGCCGATGCGGGCGGTCGCGGAGAGCCCGGGCGAGCCCGCAGGCGCGGCCGAGGCCGGAGGCCGAGCGCCCGCGGCGCCCTCGGGGAAGGCGCGGGCGTCCGCGGGCTCGATGCGGGACCCGTTCGGGACGACCCGCGAGCCGAAGCGGACGCTCCTGGTGTTCGACGGCCGGAGGCGGACCTCCCGCCCCGGCGGGAGCTCCCACCGCTCGCCGCCGGGCTCGACGAGGACGGAGGCGTCGCCCGGCACGACCACGACCTCGGCGGCCTGCTGCACGATGCCGATCTGGATGGTGCGGAACGCCCCGCCGCGGCCGCCGTCGGCCCCCGGGCCCGCGGCCCCTGGGCCTGAGGCCCAGGCGGCGGCGGCGAGGCCCAGGATCGCCGCGACGGTCACAGCAGGTCGAGGGTCTTGGAGGGGGATTTCAACCCGAGATGGGCGTAGGCCTTCTCCGTGGCGACCCGGCCCCGCGGGGTCCTGGCGAGGAACCCCGACTGGATGAGGAAGGGCTCGATCACGTCGGTCAGGGTGTCCATCTCTTCCGAGACGGCGATGGCCAGGTTGTCGGCGCCCACCGGCCCCCCACCGAACTTCGTGATGAGGGCCTGCAGCAGCTTGCGGTCGAGGGCGTCCAAGCCCACGGCGTCGACCTCCAGGCGCTCGAGCGCGTACCTCGCCAGCTCGCCCGTGACGCTCCCCTGGGACTGGACCTCGGCGAAATCCCGGACGCGGCGCAGCAGCCTGTTGGCGATGCGCGGGGTGGCCCGGCAGCGGCGGGCGACCTCGCGGGCGCCGTCCGCGTCGATGGGGATGCCCAGGATGGCGGCCGAGCGCCGGACGATGGCCTCCAGCTCCGGCAGCCCGTAGAAGCTCAGGTTCCCGATGATCCCGAAGCGGTCGCGCAGCGGCCCGGTCAGGAGCCCCGCCCTCGTGGTGGCGCCCACGAGCGTGAAGCGCTCGATCGAGAGCTTGAGGGCCGACGCGCCGGGCCCCTTGCCGGTGGAGACGTAGAGGTTGCAGTCCTCCATGACCGGGTAGAGCGACTCCTCGACGAGGGGGCTGAGGCGGTGGATCTCGTCGATGAAGAAGACGTCGCCCTTGCCCAGGTCCGTCAGGATCGCGGCCAGGTCGCCCGCCCTCGAGATGGTCGGGCCCGACGTGGAGCGGAGGTTCACCCCCAACTCGCGGGCGATGATGTGGGCCAGGGTGGTCTTGCCCAGGCCGGGGGGGGAATAGAAGAGGCAGTGGTCCAGGGGCTCTGCGCGCTTGCGGGCCGCCTCGATGAAGACCCGCAGGTTCGCCTTGAGGCTCTCCTGCCCGACGAACTCCGAAAGCGTCTTCGGCCGCAGGTGCCGCTCGAACTGCGCGTCGTCGTCCCGGGGCGCCGGGTGGAGGACCGAGCCCTCCCGCGAAGGCTCGGCGCCGGGGTCCCCGGCCGGGCGGATGGGTCCCTTCTTCATCAGGACAGCCTCTTGAGCGCCCGGCGCACGATCTCCTCCGCGTCCAGCCCGCCGCCGGAAGACTCATCGGCGACCGCCTGGACGGCCGGCCTGGCCTCGGAGCTCCGGTAGCCCAACGACGAGAGAGCGCTCATCGCCTGAGCCAGGGCGGTCGGGGGGGCGCCCTTCGCGCCGGGAGCGAACCTCTCGGCGCCGTCCACGCGCAGGTCCGCGAGCTTGTCCTTGAGGGATTCGATCAGCTTGCCGGAGGTCTTCCGGGTGAACCCGAAGACGGCCGAGAGCATGCGCTCGTCCTTCTCCAGGACGGCCCGCCGGAAGTCGGGCAGGGACTTCGACGCCTTGTCGAGGTAGTCGAGCGCCTTCCTGGCGCCCGTCGAAGGGATGTTGTCCCTGAAGGTGGCGAAGACCTCCTTCTCGCCCGGGGTGAGGAACCCGTAGAGGGTGGTGCCGCCGCCGTAGAGGCCCATCGACTCGGCGATCTGCAGCAGCACCTCTTCGCCGACCCCGGCCAACCGCGCCACGCTCGAGGGCGCCATGGCGACCTCGTACCCCACGCCCCCCGCCTCCACGACGACGCGGTCCGCGGCCTTGGACGTCAGGGTCCCGCGCAGCGTGGCGATCATATCACTCGCCCCCCCTGCGGGGGGGCGAGTAGCGGGGGGGCAGATGCCGTTTCATCAGGGGTGTCCCGCCCCGATCCTGTCCACCACCCGCAGCCCGCCCACCCTTCCCATCCTCCCGTGGCAGAGCGCGACGGCGGCGGCGTCCGCCACGTCGTCCGGGCGGAGCGGCTCGGCGAGCCCCAGCAGGCGCTGCACCATCTTCTGCATCTGGAGCTTGCCCGAGGCGCCGCTCCCCGTGAGCGCCGCCTTGACCGTCCGGGGATCGTACTCGGCGACCACGGGGCACCCTTGAGCCAGGGCCAGCAGGATCACGCCCCGGGCCTGCAAGGTGTCCCGGACGCTCGGCGACGCCTTCAGGAAGAACATCTGCTCGGCGGCGGCGGCGTCCGGCCGGCGCTCGGCCAGTATGCCGGCCAGGCCCGCGTGCAGGCGCCTCAGACGGTCGGTGATCCCGGCGGCGGGATCGGTGGAGAGGAGCCCCGCGGCGATGAGCCTTGGCTCCGCGCCCCTGTCCGCCGACACGACGGCCCAGCCCGTGCGGGTCAGCCCAGGGTCGATCCCGATGATGATCATCAGCGCCGTGACCGGCTAGAAGGCCCTCATGGCTACAAGACCCTCATGGCTAGGCCCCGAGCTTGGCCAGGATGGCCTCGGGGATGTCGAAGTTGGAATAGACGTTCTTGATGTCGTCGTGCTCTTCCAACGCTTCCATGAGCTTGAGGACCTTCTGGGCGCTCTCCTCGTCCTTGATCGGGACCATCGTGCCCGGGACCATGGCGATCTCGGCCGACTCCACCGCGATGCCGGCGTCCAGGACCCCCTGCCTGACCCGGTCGAAGTCCTTCGGGTCGCACACGATCTCGAAGGACTGCCCCTCGCCGTCGATGTCCTCCGCCCCGAGGTCGAGGCACACGCCCATGAGCCGGTCCTCGGTCGCGCCCCCCGCCTTGGAGACGCGCACGATCCCCTTCTGCTTGAACATCCAGCCCACGCAGCCCGTGACGCCCATGTTCCCGCCGTGGTCCCCGAAGATGAACTTGATCTCGCAGTTCGTCCTGTTGCGGTTGTCCGACGTGGCTTCGCAGATGATCGCCACCCCGGCGGGACCGTAGCCCTCGAACACGAGGTCCTCGTAAGCCGCGCCGGGGAGCTCGCCGGTCCCCCGCTGGATGGCGCGCTTGACGTTGTCGCTGGGCATGTTGGCCGCCCGCGCGTCGTCGATGGCCTTGCGCAGCCTCGGGTTGCTGCCGACGTCGCCCCCGCCGAGGCGCGCCGCGATGGCGATCTCCCGGACCAGCTTGGTCCAGACCTTGCCTTTCTTGGCGTCGGTGACGCCCTTCTTATGCTTGATCCCGGCCCAATGTGAATGTCCACCCATGGCGTTATCCTACCAAATCAGCGGCACCCTAATAAAACGGAGTTCTACCCCCCTCAATGCTCGCCTCCCCCGTGGGGAGAGGCTCACAGCTTGCCCCCACAGCTGCTCGCCTCCCCGCGGGGGAGGCGAGTGATATGGGCCCGCCAGGAATCGAACCTGGACCACGTGGTTCGAAGCCACGTACTCTATCCGTTGAGCTACGGGCCCAAGTCGCGAGCTCCCCCCGCGGGGGAGCGAGCATCAGGGGGGCATGGGCCGTTGTCATCCCCTCCGCGGTCGTATTTTATCATCTAATGAGCCCCGACGAAACAATTTCGCAAATTCAAGGCTTTATCATTGGGATGCATGTTGGCGCTTTTCATGTTCGCCGCCCCGCAAGCGCACGCCGCCCAACCGCCGGCCGCGGCCGAACCGGCCGCCGATTCCGCCCAGCTCGGGTCGGACGCGCTCCGGGTGCTCGTCGCCAACGCGGCCGTCAAGGAATCCGAGGCTAAGCTCGAGGTCGCCCGCGCCTTCGCCGAGATCGGCAACCCGTCGGCCCTCCCCATCCTGCGCAAGATGCTCAAGGACAAGAACGCCTACGTCCGCGTCGAGGCAGCCTTCAGCATGCAGGCCCTGGGCGACGCCCGGGGGATCAAGGAGATCGAGACCCTGGTGCTTTCGTCGGCGACCCGGGCGTCGAAGACCCCCACCCCCGCCGAAGAGCTGCGCGCCATCGCCCGCAACAAGCTGCGGGCCGCCGCCATCACGAGGCTCGCCCAGGTCGGCGGGGTGCGCGCCGTCGAGATCCTGGAGCAGACCCTCAAGGACCCCTCGGGCGCGGTCCGCGACGCCACGACCATCGCCCTGGCCAAGCTCGGCTTCGAGGAATTCACCGCCCAGTTCGTCGACGCCCTCAAGTCCAAGGACGAAGGCGTGCGCGCCCAGGCCGCCAACGCCATCTGGCAGAGCGGCCAGCTCGTCGGGCTCGACGAGCTCAGGACCGCCGCCGAGGACCAGTCCCCCGCCGTGAGGGCGGAGGCCTTCAGGGCCCTGGGCAACGTCTCCGACCCCATCGCCTTCGAGCACCTGGCCAGGGGACTGCGCGACCCCAACCTCTCCGCGCGCGCCGTGGCCGTGCAGTCCATCGGGCGCATCCCCGGCCCCAGGTCCTCCCAGCTGCTCCGCTCGACCGCGGAAGACAAGGCCACGCCCTCCATCGCCCTCAAGGCCGTCGGCGCGCTGGCCCGCAGGGGGGAGAAGGTGGACCTGGCGCTGGTCACCCAGGCCCTCGGGCAGGATGACGCCGACGCGAGGCTGCAGGCCGTCGACATCGTCAAGTCCCTCAAGCCGGAGCAGTCCGTGCCCCTCCTCACGCCCTGCCTGGAGGACGGCGACCCGAGGGTCAAGATTCGCTCGGCGGCGGCGCTCGTGAAGATCCTCCAGACGCCGCGGGGCAAGCGATGAGGTCCCCCTGGAAGCGGGCCGCCTGGGCGCTGGGCCTCCTGGCCGTCGTGGTCTGGGGGCTGTGGAGCCGGCCCCGGCCATCCACGGCCATCAGGCCGCAGCAGACCTCCGCCCAGGACCGCAAGCGCTTCGGGCTCGCGCGCGCGGTCCGCGCGGTGCGGCGCCGGCCCTCGGCCCGGGCGCAGCGCGCCTTCGGCGCCTTCGACCGGAACCAGGGAGGGGGCTGGAAAGTGCGCTTCAGCCCGCGCACCGGCGCTCCCGAGGCGCTGACCGAGGGGAGGGCCGGCCCCCGAGCCGGCGGCCCGCGGTCGGCCGCCGCGTCCTTCCTCCGGGAGACCCGGGACATCACCCTCGTCGACCCCGCGGTCCTGACGCTCAGCCGGCAGAACTCGGGTTCCGGCCTGTCGCACCTGCTCTACAAGCAGAGCTACCGCGGCCTGCCGGTCGAGTTCGCCCACGTCAAGGTCCACCTCGACGACGCGGGCGGGGTGATCGGGTTCAACTCGAGCTTCGAGCCTGACCTGGGGATCGGGACCGACCCGTCGCTGGCCGCCTCCCAGGCCTTCGAGTTCGTCCGCGCGGAGACCGGCCCCGGTCCCGAGCCGCGGGGCGAGCTGGTGATCTTCCCCGACGAGATGACCGGCGCCAACCGCCTCGCGTGGAAGTTCGCCTTTATGAGGAAAGGGAGCCTGTGGCGTTATTACATCGACGCCCACACCGGCCAGGTCCTGTTCCGCTACGACGCCCTGCGCCGCCAGTGCCAGACCACGGGGAGCGTGGTGGCGAGCATCGCCGATGTCGACCCTTCCTCCACGCCCTACGCGTACAAGCCCCTCCGCCATCAGCGCGTCTACGTCCAGGACGCCACCCACCCGTCCGACACGAACGCCAGCGGCGTCTACTGCAACTCGGCGCAAGGCAAGGTCTTCACCGGGCTCCAGGGGCCCTACGTCAACGTCTCCAACTTCCGGGGCCCCAGCGCGCACTACGACAACGCCGGCGGCGTCTGGGCCACGGTGGCCACGCCCCTGAGCTCGCCGCATCCCTATCCCGACTACAGGGTGGCCATCGACACCGTCAACATCGCCGCCCTCGCCCCGGCCGCCGTGAAGGTCCTGCCCGTCTTCAGCCAGTTCAACGTGGGCGGCTGGGCCGTCAGCGACGGGGCCGGCGACATCTCCGACGACGACCAGGTGGCGGTCCTCGACCCGGGCGGGAACATCGTCGCCTCGTACGTCGGCAACCGGGCGCCGTTCAACGCGACCGCCGTCCCCGGGCCGCAGTACAGCATCCGGCTCAAATCGAACGCCTCGGGCAACCAGCACGGCTACGACATCCTCGTCTCGAGCTACCTGACCCTCCCGAACTCGTCCGTCCCGGGCGCCAGCCCGAACATCGTCTGGAGCTCCGCCGTCCACACCAACATCAGGCTGGGGGGGGAGTTCAGCGCCTTCTACCAGGCCAACATCATGCACGACTTCTTCGTGGGCGGCGTCGACAAGTCGAGCGCGGCCTTCCTGGGGGTGCCGCTCAACATCAACTGCTACGTCGGGCCCGACTACGTCGGCGCCAACTACAACCCGGACCATGACATCCTCAGCCTGGGCGACATCGATTCCACCGCCCCGAACGCGGCGATGATGGACGACGGCACGGTCACCCGGCACGAGTACACCCACTACGTCCAGGAGAGGGTCTTCTCCTCCCCCTATTTCGGCCAGGCGGGCGCCATCCAGGAAGGACTGTCAGACTACTTCGCCGGCACCTCGATGGGCCCGTCGGGCTACTCGTCCATCGGCACGTACGTCAACAACGCCCTGCACGACCCCAACCCCATGCGCGAACTCAACTGCCCGCCGGGCGACCCGCCCCCGCAGGGCTGCTTCGTCCTGTCGAACGTCAACTGGAGCGGCGAGGTGCACGACGACTCCATCTTCTTCTCCCAGTCCCTCTGGGACCTGCGCAAGAAGGTGATCGAGGTCGGCAAGACCGCCCCCTGCGTGGACGGCCTGGTCTTCGAGGCGCTCCGGTTCTTCCCGGAGAGCTTCGCCGAGTACTACGACGCGATGCTCGCGGTGGACAGGATAGGGGCCGTGGCCTCCTGCGGGCCCGCCAACTCCATCGGGCCCTACATCACCTGGGCGTTCAACCGCCACGGCCTGCCGTACCCCCTCGGGGACGGCTACGAGCGCAACGACGGCTTCCTGACGGCGGTCGACATCAGCACCATCAGCCCCATCTCGGCCACCATCTACCCGAGCGCGGACGTCGACAACTTCTCCTTCTCGGCCGGGCCCGGCAAGATACGCGTCGTCCTGACGCTGCCCTACGAGGCGCCGTGGTACAAGGCGTACGCCCTGACCCTCTACGACCACGAGCACAAGGAGCCCCCCATCGCCGTGGCGCAGCCCATCTTCGACGGGGCCAACACCGTCGAGGGGCTGTACTGCGAGTCCTTCGACTGCAACACCTCGCAGCAGGAGGTGGTCCTGGAATACACCGCCACCAAGGCCAACGTCTATCTCCTGCAGGTGCACGGCGCCGAGTCCTTCGGCTTCTCGAACTCGGGCGTCTACTCCATGCAGCCCTATACCCTGGCCGTGGACTACTCCAAGGCCGCGGCCCTCAGCGCCTCGGTCGTGTCGGCCGCGGTCGACAACGACCTGATCTCCTTCGACGTGCACGTGGCGAGCTTCGTGCACCAGCAGCCGTGGTTCTTCGCCTACGCGCAGCTGCGCGGCCACGGCATGACCGTCCTCCCGAACACCCTGGCGCTGCCGGGCTCCGCGGCCTCCACGTACCTGAATTTCGTCTCCTCCGAGAGCGGCCACGGCATGATCAGCGGGTCCGCGAGGATCGCCCCGGGCTTCGCCAAGCGTTTCCCCGCGGTGGGCACGGTCTACCTCGAGGTGTTCGCCTATACCCCCTACAACGTCCGCGGCAGCACCGTCAGCCTCGGCCTCTCGCCGCCCATGAACCTCGCCTCGGACCTGACCAAGCTGACCACGTACAACAGCGTCTTCAACCCCGCCAAGGGCGACAAAGTGAGCATCAAGTACGAGGTGCCCAGGCCCGGGCGCATGACCTTGAAGCTCTACACCCTCAACGGCACGCTCGTGGCCACGCTCTTCGACGGCGTCATGACGGGAGGCAAGGGGAGCCTGGACTGGTCCGGCGTCAACCTCAACGGGATCCCGGTCGCCAGCGGGGTCTACCTGCTGCACATGCAGAGCCTGGGCATCAATAAGACGCAGAAGATCGTGGTGGTCAAATGAGGCCGGCTGCCTCGCTGGTGCCTCTTCGTTTTCTCCGGGCGGCCATCGCGGCCGGCGTCGCGGCGTGGGCCCCGCCCGCGGCCGCCATCGAGCAGCCGGGCGTGACCGCCGTGCCCGTCCTCCAGGTCCCCATGGGCACCCGGGCCCTGGGGATGGGAGGCGCCTTCACGGCCGTCGCCTCGGACCCCTCCGCCCTCTACTACAACCCCGCGGGCCTGAGCCTCCTGAGCGCCCACGAATTCGACGCCGCCTTCCTCGCCGGGCAGGCCGACAACTTCCACCAGCAATTCGCCTACGCGGGGCCCGTCCCGTACGGGGGGATCGCCGGGGAGGGTTACTCGAGCGTCGGCGCGGGCGTCCTCTATTCGCGGGACGGCGCCATCGAGGTCAACGAACTGGCCTCCGACGGCACCCTTCTGCGCACCCGGACGATCAACGCGGGGTACGACGTCGTGGGTGCGATCGGCTACGCGGAGCGGGTCGGTTCGACCCCCGTCGACACCCCCAAGCAGGCCTACAACTTCAACCATTTCGTGGGGGTGGCCGGCAAAGGCATCTACTCCTCCCTGGCCGAGAAGTACTCGGCCACGGCGTGGGCCGGGGACGCCGGCTACCTCATGCAATGCCCCGAACTGGGCCTCAGCCTGGGCCTGGCCGCGCTCAACGTCGGCAGCCGGCTGCGCTACACCGATTCGAGCGACCCCCTGCCCACGAGCTTCCGCTTGGGCGCCGCCTACAACCTCAAGCCCGCCCCGCTCCACGACCTCACCGTCGCCGCCGACGGCGACTACCTGTACTACGACCGGCTCTGGCACGCCTCCGTGGGCATGGAGTACTTCTGGAACCGGAATTTCGGGTTCCGCCTGGGCTACCAGTTCAACCGCCAGACCTTGGGCATCACCGCGGGCCTCGGCATGCGCTGGAAGGGGCGGTTCTCCATCGACTACGCGTGGGCCCTCGGCAACACCGCGAGCGACACCCACCGGGTGACGCTGGGCTACCGGTTCGGCGGCGTCATCCGCGCGTCGCGCGGCCAGTCCCGCCGGCCGTTCGTGGAAGTCTCCCCCGGGCAGGAATCCCTGCCGGTGAGCCAGGAGATCGCTCCCGCCAAAGAGCCGGCCCGCCCGCGCCCGAGGCCCTCGCCCAAAGACGACCGGCCGTCCGGCGTGCCGGGCTGGATCTATTGACCCCGGGCCCCCGGGGCCGATCCTCAAAGATGTTATAATGCCCCGCATGAACCCATTCCAGCGCCACCGTCAAGCCCTCGCCTCCAGGCTCCCCGACGGCCTCATCGTCCTCGCCGGAGGCTCGCGGGTCCTGCGCAACGGGGACGTCCCCTTCCCGTTCCGGCAGAAATCGGATTTCCTGTACCTCACCGGCGTCGAGGAGCCCGACTGCGTCGTCCTCATCGACCCCCGCCGCAAGGCCCAGACGCTCTTCATCCCGAAGGTGGACAGCCAGCACCGGGTCTGGCTCGGCCCCGTCCCCGGCCCGGCGCAGGCCAGGAGCCGCTACGGGTTCCCGCGGGCGCTCCACTGCGACCGTCTCGCCGCCGAGATCCTCCGCGCCAAGCGCGGCTGCCGCGCCCTCTACGCCGACCGCGACACCCTCGCCAAGCTCGGCAAGCTCAAGGGGCTCGGGCTGCGCGGGCTGCCCGGGCGGCCGGCGGCGCTGCGCGACGCGCTCGACGAGCTGAGGGCGGTCAAGAGCCCTGGCGAGATCGCCCTCATGGAGACCGCGAGCCGCGTCTCCGGCGGGGCCTTCAGGGCCGCCATGAGGGCCGTCCGTCCGGGCATGGCCGAATACGAGGTCCAGGCGGTCTTCGAGTCGGCCTGCCTGAAGCAGGGGCTCAGGCACCTGGCCTTCTCCTCCATCGTCGCCGCCGGCAGGAACGCCGCGGTCCTGCACTACCACCACAACGACGCGACGATCCGCGGCGGCGACCTCGTCCTCCTCGATGCAGGCGCCGAGCGCCTGGGCTACCCCGCGGACATCACCAGGACCTTCCCGGCCAACGGCCGCTTCACGCGCCGGCAGCGGGACATCTACTCGATCGTCCTGGAGACGCAGAAGGCCATGATCGACCGGGCGCGGCCCGGGGTCGTCTCCGCCGACCTCCACGCCAAGTCCATGACGATGATCGCCGAAGGGCTCAAGTCGCTGGGCCTGCTCAAAGGCGGGACCGCCGGCCTCGTCGAGAACGGCGCCGTGCGGCTGTTCTACCCCCACGGCCTGGCGCACATGCTGGGCCTGGACGTCCACGATTCCGCCGGGGGCCGCAAGCGCAAGCTGCCCAATCCCGCCAAGGTCCCGGTGCGGTTCGTCGCGAAGCTCGAGCCCGGCTTCGCGATCACCGTGGAGCCGGGGATCTACTTCATCGAGGCGCTGCTGCGCGACCCCGCCCTGCGGCGCAAGCATAGGGGCTCGGTGGATTTCGCGAGAGCGGATGGGTTCCTCGATTTCGGCGGCGTGCGCATCGAGGACGACATCGTCATCCGGCCGGACGGCCCGCCGCGAAACCTGACGGACGTCCCCAAGGAGATCGACGAGGTCGAAGCGGCCTGCGGGCGGGGGTGACTACTCCGGCTCCGGCTCGGGCTTGGGCTTGGCCTGCTCTTTCTGGGCCGAGGCCGGCACCATCACGAAATCTCTGACCGTGGTCTTGCCGCTGGCGCCGACCCAGGGCTTGTTGCGCGGGGCGGAATTCGCGACCGCCTGCCGGGCGACCTCCGGGGCTTCCTCGTAGGGCGGGTCGATGTCGTCGAGGTACTTCGGGCGGTAATCCTGATGCAGGACGGTCAGCTCGTATTTCCCGCCGGCGAGCGCCGGGACCGTGAGCGTGTAGCGCCCCTCGTCGGTGGTGATGGCTTGGCCTACGATCCTCCCTGAATCGTCCCTCAGAAGGAGCTTGGCGTCGTAGACGGGCGCCAGCGTGATGACGTCGTAGACCCTGCCTTTGAAGGCCCACACCTTCTGCGCCGCGCTGGCGGCGGCCGGCGGCTCGGGCTTGGGGGCCTCCTTGGCCGCGGGCGGCGGAGCCTGGGCGGGAACGGGCTTGGCCACGGCAGAGGACGCGGCCGCGGGCTGGGGCTTGGCCGGCGGCGGCGTAGGCGCAGGACCCGCCGGCTTGGCCGCCGCCCCCTCCGGCGAGTGGAGAACGGCCTGCGCCTGCGAGGACGGCGTCCCCTTGGCCGCCGCCGGCTCAGGCTTGACCGGCGGCTGAAGCGCCGGAGGCTTGCCCGTCGGGGGAACGGCTGGCGCCTGGACCGGCGGGGCAGCGGACGGCGTTTGGGCCGGCGGAGGATGGTCAGGCGCGGCTTTCGGTGGCGCCTGCTCCGGGACGATCAGGTCGGGGGTCGGCTTTCCGACCGGGGCGGGCTTGAGCACCAGATAGATCATGACCGGCACGACGATCGTGGCCAAGACGATGGCCGCGATCATCACGCGATCCCTCGAGGAGCCCGGCTGGGGGACACCCTTCGCCGGGGCATCCTGCTGTTTCTTCCTGAAACGCTCCGCCGGGTCGTCCTTGGGCTTGCCGGCCGCGGGAGCCTGCGGGACCGCCGGCCATTCGATCTGGACCGACGAAGGATCCGCGACCGGGCGGCGCGAGTCGGCGACATCGGGCAACGCGCCGGCGCCGGAGGCCGGGGCGGGGGTCTTGGGCGTCTGCGGGATGGCTTTCGGCGGCACGACCGGGGCGGACGGCGGGTTGCGGCTGTCTTTCGCCTGTTCCAACGGCACCGGCGACGGCACCCAGAACGGAGTCTCGACGGAAGCGTCGCCGGATTGAGAGGCCTGCGGCCCAGGCTTCGAGGCGGCGGTCCCGGAGGCGGAGGCCTCCTGGGAAAGAGCGGGCCCGAATTCCGGAGGGGGAGGGGGACCGAACCGCGCCGTACCGGAGTTGGAACGGGAGAACGCGTCGAGCCCCATGCTGACCAAGGACTCCGGCGCCTGGCTCGCAGCCGCCGGTGAAGCCCCCATGGCGAGCCCCGCGCCGAACGATTCATCCGGAGCCTCGACCCTCTTCTTGGCCGCTTCCAGATCCTGCGGAGCCAGCGCCGGGATGGAGAAGGAACTCGCATCGACGTCGGGCAGGGACTCAAGGGATTTCGCCGGCGTATGGGTCGGGCGGGGCGAGGACGGCGGGGAAGGCGGCAGCTTCGGGGTTTCCGCGATCTCCCCGGTCCCCAGGAGCCGCTCTCCCGGAGGCACGATCTTCAGGGCGAGGAAATCCCAGTGGCAATGGGTGCAGCGGGTCGCGTCCTCCCCGACCTGGCCTCCGCAGTTGGGACAACGGCACATCATGGCGCTGACAGCTCCTGGGATGCTCGCATGGGATTGCCAGGCATTTTACCAAATTTGCCGGATTCGCCAGCGCCCCGCGCTCCTACCGCCGGCGCCGCTTCTTGGAGAGGCCGAGGAGGAAAGGCAGGTCGGAGGAGAAGAGGAGGTAGCAGAGCGCCATCGCGGCGCTCGCCTGCACCGCCACCGAGAACGCCGCCAGGCGGGAGCGAGCGGGCTCGGGCTTGCTGGCCGGGAGCTCGTACTTGTGCTGCGCGGGCGCCTGGTAGGTGTAGCTGTAGTCTTCCTTCTCCGGGGCGGGGGCCGCGGCGGCGGCCGGCATCTTGGACGCCGGGCGGCCGGCCAGGGAATCATTCACCTCCATCGCGCCCACAGAAGCGGACGGCTCGCCGCCGGCCCTGGCCACGCTCGGGGTCTTCAGGGGAGCCGGCTGCCAGTCCCAGGCGGAAGAGGGGGAACCCACGAAAGACGACGACGCCGGGGCCTGGCTGTTCCTCATCTCGGCCCGCTTGCCCGAGTCCGCGCTGCCGTCGAAGCGCTTCGCCAGGGACGACGCCCTGTTGTGGCCGCCGGCCGGGGGCTCCGGGATCTTGGCCTGCTTGCGCATCGCCGACGCGGCGGACGCGAGCAGGGTCTCGCCCTTCAGCGGCGCCGGGCCGAAAGTCCCCGAGAAGGCGTCCACGTTGCCGCCGAAGGTCTGCGGGGCCGAGGGGGAGGAGTTGAAGGTCGTATCGCTCGGGGCGAAGCTGCCGCCGCCCGACCCGCCGCCCGACCCGCCGCCGCCAGGCCCGCCGCCCGACCCGCCCCCCTTGCCGCCGTCGAACCCGCCGAACTTGGCGCCCTTGCCGCGGATCTGCGAGCCGCCGCCCGACCCGGCGTCGGAGCCGCCGCGGTCGGCGGAGCCCCGGGAGGGCCGTCCCTCGGTCCCGGCCAAGCGGTCCTGGCGGGGCTGGGGCTCGTCCTGCGTCCTCGTCTCCCGCTGTTCCCGGTTCCGGTCGTCGCCTTGGGGGTCGCGGACGACGGTCTCGTCCTCGTCCGAGCCGCGCACCTGGTCCTCGTCGGGCATCGGGGGGGGATTGTCGTCGGAAGGCTGCTGGACTTCCTCGTCCTGCGGCATCGGGACGTCGTTGCCCGTCGGAGCGGCGGGCTGGTTCTTCTTGGAATCTTTCACCGGGACCAGGATCTTCCGATCCGGCAGGACCGGGAACTGCGCGACCGGCTTGCCGACCCACTTGCCGTACCGGTCGGCCACGCGGCTCCAGAAGCCCTTCTTGGTGGGCGCGTCCTGTCCCGCGGTCTCCTGGCCCTTCACGCCTTTCCCAGCCGCTTCCTTGGCAGACTCCTGGCCGACCTTGCCCTTCTCGGCGGCGGCGTTCTTGCCCTTCTCGGTGGCCGCGTTCTTCGACCCTTTCTTGGGGCCGGCCTTCCCGCGCCCGTTCTTGGCAGGCGACTTGGGATCGGCCTTGACGTCGAGCCCCTCGGTCGCCTTGACCTCGGCTCCTTGGGTCACCTTCGCTTCGGTCCCCTTGACCTCGGTCCGGACCTTGGGCTGCCGTTTGATCGTCTCGCCGTTCTTGACTTCGGTCTCGCCCCGGAACTTGGCCTGCACCTTGGAACGGATGTCGGAGGTCTCGGCCAGCCTGCCCTCGGTCGCCTTGACCTCGGCCTGGACCTTCGGTTGGGCCTTGACCTTGGGGTCGGCCTTCACCGTCTTGACCTCGGCCTGGACCTTCGGCTCGGCTTTCACCGTCTCGACCTCGGCCTGGACCTTCGGCTCGGCTTTCACCGTCTTGACCTCGGCCTGGACCTTCGGCTCCGCTTTCACCGTCTTGACCTCGGCCTGGACCTTCGGCTCCGCTTTCACCGTCTTGACCTCGGCCTGCACCTTCGGCTCGGCTTTCACCGTCTTGACCTCGGCCTGCACCTTCGGCTCGGCCGTCACCGACTTGACCTCGGCCTGCACCTTCGGCTCGGCCTTCACCGTCTCGACCGCGGAACCCTTCGTGCCGCCGGCGTTCGTCTTGACATTGGGCTGAAGATTCGTCTTCGCGCCGGCGTCGCTCACCTCGCCGACCCTGGCTTCAGCGGAGTTGGTCAGCTTGCTGCCCTGCTTCTTGCCCCAGTCCAGGGCGTTGTAGGCCTTCTCGAAGAGGGCGCCGACCCGGGCCGTCAGCGACGTCTTGGGAGCGACATCGACCGGGCCGCCCGCTTCCCCGGCCGTCTTCGTCTCGGCGACCTTCGTCTCGGAGAGCTTGGCGACGTCCGTCGCCTTCGTCTCGGCGACCTTGGGCGTCTCGGCCTGGGACGTCGTGGGGTTGCCGTTGCCGGCCTTCTTGAGTCCCTCGTTCATGGCCTTGAGGCGGGCTTCCTCGGCCGCCAAGGCCTTCTCCTGCGCCATCTTCGAGTCCTTCCAGCCCTTGTACATCAGCGCGCCGAAGAAGATGTCCGTGGTGGTGTCCGAGAGCTTCTCGTAGAACTTCTGGTTGTCGCCCCAATATTGGAAGGTTTTCCCTATATTGTCGGCCGCGCCGACCACCCAGGCGCCCATCAGGGTGCTGTAGAGCACGGCGTGCGTCAGCCTCGCAGCGCCCAGGGTCACCTGGAGGAGCTTGGCGCTGCCCAGCAGCGTCTCGGAGGCCTGCAGGGCGGCCACGGCCCGCCCGAGGCCGAACGTGGCCCAGACCACCGGGTTGAACGTGGTCTCGGCGATGTTCTCGAAGGCCCCGACCAGCACGCCGCCGATCTTGTAGGCCACGGCCGAGCCGCCGTTGCTCTCCATCCCGGCCTCGATGAGCCGGCTGCCGTAGGAGCCCGCGCCGAAGTTCTGGAGGGCCGCCGCCGCCTCCTCGTCCGACACCGGCTTGGCCATGGCCTGCTGGTAGGCCTCGGGCGCGCGGTGCGAGGTGATGCCCTGGCGCTCGAGGGCCTGGCGGCGGTTCGTGAGCGCCTGCGAGTCGAGCTGCCGGCGGGCGCCCGGCGTCAGCCGGGCGAGGAATTCGCCGTCGTCCTTGAGCAGGGCGCGCATCGCGGGGTTCTTGTAGTAGGAAGCGCAGGCCTCGAGGCTGTACTCGTCGCGCATGCCGAAGAGGTCGAGTTCGCTGGCCAGGACCTGAGGGGCCGCCACGATGCCCGTGTAGATCGTCTTGCCGACCTTGCCGCCCGCGTCGAGGACGTCGCCCAGGACCGGCACCGACATGATCCCGCCGCCGATCTTGCCGAAGAAGGAGGAGTTCGGCTCCTCGGTGACGATCTTCTGGTTCTCCTCGCGCTCCGCCTCCTGCCAGGACCCGGCGGCCGCGGTGCCCTTCCACACCTCTTTGGAGACCCACACGTGGGTGTTGTACTCGACGGCCCTCCAGGGCTTGTACCAGTCGGGCTCGGTCTTGCTCTTGGTCTCGTACCACCTGAGCCGGGTGCCCTCCGCGTTGTACTCCAGCCACCGGCGGGGATCCTGGGTCCCTTGGCCGTCCTTGGAGATGGTCGCGATGCCCATCACGACGAACGAGCCCTTGGAGGCCTGGCCTTTGTAGGCGGTCCCCGGCAGGACCTTCCCGTTGACGACTTTCTTGGCGCCGTCGCTGTACTCGAAGATCAGGTTGAAGGTCTTGCCCTCGTCGATGAAGAGCCGGATGGACTTGGTCCCGGGCTCCTGGAGGGCGAAGTCGAACAGGTAGTTGCCGATCGGGACGCCGAGCCGGTCGCCCTTGTTCTCGAACTCCAGGACCTTGCAGATCTCCTTGGCGATCTCGTAGGCGAGGCGGGTGCGCGCGTCGCCGCGCTCGAGCTTGAGCAGGGCCGAGATGTCGACCTCGTAGCCGAGCAGCTTCTTGGCCGCGTCGAGGCGCTTGGTGACATGGCTCGTGAGGACCACGATCGAGGTGTCGTCCGGCAGGACCATGCTGGAGACCGTGAAGTTGCCGTTATCCTCGAGCCGGCCGTACTGGATCTTGAAGCCCTGGCTGGCGCCGCTGCCGGGGAGGGCGCTGATGGAGGCGTCCTTGTTGTCCTTGATGTCGATCGAGATGCCCTTCTGCCAGTCCTTGACGCTCCGGCCGCCGCTGGCGCCGTCGACCGTCTCCTCGCGCACCGCCACGCCAGCCTCGTCGAAGAGGGTCACGACGGTGAGCTTCTTGGCGATGTCGGCCAGCTCGACCCGGATCTTCCGGCCGGTCTCGGCGCTGACCATCGTCGTGCGCGCCATCTTGACCTGGCGGTTCTGGTCGAACTCGAGCCTGGTCCGGATGGTCCGCTTGTCGGCCGGGGCGTACACCACGATCAGGGCCGTGTCGTTGGAAGCGCACTGGCCCTGGAACCTGCTCGTGCCGTCCTTGAAGCGGTAGTAGAAGCCGCGGTAGGCCGCGCCGTCCTCGCGCTCCTCGTGGAAAGAGATCTCGGCGTCCGCGGGCGCGTCGGCCCCGATCTCCCAGGGCTCCATCCTGGTGCCGGCCGGGATGGCGTCGGCCAGGAGCGCCTCCTGGACGAAGATGCGGTACCGGGTCAGGTTGACCAGGTAGAGCGCGAACGCGCTGTTGTTCTCGGCGATCGCCCGGAGCCGCTCGACCTCCTCGTCCGTGCTGGCGGCCGGCCCGTTGTAGCCGAGGCGCTTCAAGGCCGCCTGGTACTGCCCCTGCAGGAAAGCGACCATGTCGGCGAGGCTCTTGGCGGCCGCGGGATCGCCGCCGAGGGCCGCGATGGCGTCCTTGGCCGCCGCCGCGAGCTCGCCGCGCCTGGCGGTCCGGCCCGCGACGAAGTCAGACTGCTTGCCGCCGAGCAGGTCGTTGCGGAAGGGGGCGATGGCCGCGTCGACCGAGGTCGCGATGACCTGCTTGGTCTCGACGAAGAAGCCCTCGTCGGCGTCGACCTCGAGCGAGACCTTGGAGGAGTCCGGGATGGGCAGGCGCAGCTGGAGGTCGGTCGGCCTGGCGGCCAGGACGCCGGGGCTGCGGGGGTCGGCGAACTCGACCTCGTAGGCCTTGCGGAAATCGTCCTCGACGAACCCCAGCTCGACCAGGACCGCCGGGTCGTCCTTGAACTGGACCTTCATGCGCTCGAAGATCCAGGAAGCCTTCGCCGGGTCGGCCGACGCTTCCCGCAAGCCGCCCATCAGGGAGCCGAGCGCGCTCACGGAAGACTGCTTGGACGGCTTGCTGGCCGTCTTGACCAGGCCGTCGATCTTCTCGGAGGCGAGTCTGCCGCCCGTGAGCACGGTCCGGGAGTCGTCCAGGAGGCTCGAGACCTGCTTGAACTGCTCGCCGAGCTCGGCGCGCTCCTTCTCGCTCAAGCCCGCGATCTTCTTCTGGAGGTCGCGGAGCCGGCTGTCGAGCGCCGCCAACTCGCCCTTCTTGTTGCCCTTCACGCACTCGACCAGGTCCGAGGAGATCAGGGAGAGCTCGTTCTTGAGGTCGTTGACGCTCTGCGGGAGGCCCTGGCGGGAGCCGCCGCGGCCCGAGCCGGCCGAGGCGCCGGCCTGGGAGAAGACGGCGCAGGACCACGCCATCAGCCCGATGAGCGCGATCCTGGCGGCTCTGGACTCCATCGCCCGGGACATATAGATAGTCTAGGCCGCGGAGGACCCTCGCCTCAGTGTCCAAGGTCCCAGCCGCGGATAGGCCCTAAGACCTATATTTCCCCCTCGGCTGATGAAACGGCATATGCCCCCACAGCTACTTGCCCCTGGCCGATTGTAGGACTCGGCCAGGCCGTGGGGGAGGCAAGTGATTAGACGGCGAGCGCGGCGAGACGCTCTTCGAGCCGCGCCCGGGCCGGCAGCGCCTCGTCTTTGCGCAGGTGGAACTTGCTCGCCTTCTGCGCCAGGATGAAGAGGAACCTTGCCGGCACCCGGGAACGCCGGTAGGCGGCCAGTTTGTGGTGCCCGTCCAGGACGAACCCGGCCAGGAAGGAGTGCATCACGCGGGCTTGGCCGCGCCTGACGGTCTCGGGGATGCCGCGCTGGTACATGCCCAGGAGGAGGATCCTCGGGCGGTCGCCCTCGGAGATCATCGAACGGTAGAGCTTCACGTACTCCTCGTTCATGTTCCCCTGGCGGATGAGGGGGATGACGAACTCGAACTGCTTCTCGACGAAGTTCCCTTCGCCGTGCCGGAAGAGCCTCGGGCGCTCGCCCTCGTAATGCTCCCAGCCGGACAAGAGGTCCTCCTCGGCGGGGTCGCTGACGTCCCACAACTCCATGAATTCGTCGCTGTGGAAATACGACGATTCGTCCTCGCCGCCGTAAGGGCCGGTCAGGTTGATGGTGGTCTCGAAGATGTAGTACTCGCCCTTGTCGAGGAGTTCCAGGAGGGGGGTGATCTCCCTGACGAGGGACTCGTCGACCGGCCGGGGCATCTGGATGGTCTTGGGCAGGTTCATGATCTTCCTGCTGCCCGACAACCGGGGCTCCCGGAGGCACTTGAACCAGAAGTGGCACGTGTCGCAATCGTTGCCCGCCTCGAAGTTGCGCACGCCTGAGAGCTCGAGGTAGATGCAGTTGGCGTCGTCGTCCTTCTTCTCCAACACGACCTTCAGCAGCCCCTTGCCGTGGGGGAGCTTGACCCGCATCAACCCGTCCGCGACGCGGGCCGTCTCGACCTTGAAGGGGCTGGCCTCAGATTTCATCGATGCCTCCGCATGAACGTCATTCTATAGATTTGACCAACCGCGCGCAAGGGGATTTCATCGCCTTTTAAGCTATTGACATGTCCCGGGCGAGGAGCTATGCTCATTGGGCTACGGCATGAACGAGACCCTCCGGCGCATCATGGACGCGGTCCTGGGCAAGGCCCAGGAAGACCGCCCGCAGGACCAGCCGTGGGCCGACCACGCCGTCACCGAGGCGCTGCTGCGCCTCGAACGCCTGGCCCAGATCGGGCGGATGACCGCGGGCTTCGCCCACGACGTCCGCACGCCGCTCCACATCATCGCCTCGGCCATCGAGACGGCGTCCGGCGGCCTTCCCGGGCGCTCGAAGGCCTTGGCCGAACTGCGCAACGCCCAGCGCAACTGCCGCAAGATGCTCTCGATGCTCAACGACATCCTCGACTTCGCCAAAGGGGAGCGCGGCCCGATGAAGGAGCACGCCCTGAGCGACGTCGCAGGCGCCGCGCTCTCGCTGGTGCAGGCGGCCTGCGCCAAGCACGGCATCGCGGTCAAGCGCCATTGGGGCGCGGCGCCGCCGGTCAAGATGCACCTCCGTTCCCTCGAGGGCGTGTTCTTCAACGTCTTCAACAACGCCGTCGACGCCATGCCCGGCGGCGGCATGCTGACCGTGAAGACCTCAAGCAACAAACGCTTCATCTGGGCCGCCGTCAAGGATACGGGGCCGGGGATGTCGCCCGAGGCCATCCGCCACGTCTCCACCCCCGGCCACACGACGAAGGAATCCGGCAGCGGCATGGGCCTCTATCTTTCCAGGCAGGTACTCGCCGAGCATCGCGCTGAACTCCTCTTCTCTTCCGAGGAAGGCAAAGGGACCACCGTCACCATCCGTTTTCTCCGTTGAGGGCCGCCAGGGCCCCGGCGCCGCGCGTATTGAAAATTTAACATTTTATGCCTATGCTTTTTACCTGTAGCCTTGGCCGCTCCATCATCAGGAGGGGAAAGATGCGAAGAACGACCGTCGTCGCGGCGTTCGCCGTCTGGTGGACGCTCGCAGCCGTCGATGCCTCAGCCGGGCCGCAGGCCCAGGCCGCGCCCGGCCGGGGACAGGTGCTCAAGCGCTCCGGCGTCGTCACGGACGCCCGCGGCCTGCCCATGACGGGGAACGTCCTCCTCGATTTCAAGGTCGTGGACCGGGAGAAGGCCCGCGAACTCTGGAAGGAATCGCTCTACGTGAGCGCCGTCAACGGCGTCTTCCACGCCGAGCTCGGACGCCTCAGCCCTCTGCCCGCGGCGGCGCGGGACATGGTCGAGATATCGGCGCCCCCCGGCACGGGCTGGGGCGTCGCGCCCCTGCCCGCCGCTCCCGCCGCCAGCGAGCCCCCGGCGGTCGAACGGCCGGCGGCGCGCGCCGAACCCGCGGCCGCCGCGCTGCCCGCCCCGGCCGTCGCCGAAGCGCCCGCGCCCCGGCCGACCCCGTCCAAGCCGGCGCTGCCGCCGCCTTCGCTGGCGACGCCGAAAGCCCAGGCCGACCAGGAGTCTCGGACCGTGCTCCAGCTCCAGGACGAGCTCCAGAAGGTCAAGGCCCAGCTCGAGGCCGAGAAGAGCGCGTCGAGGCCAGGCGTGTACGAGGTGCAGGCCGGGGACACCCTGCGGAGCATCGCCGAGAAGCTCCTCGGCAACCCCGAGCGCTGGGTCGACCTCTACCAGGCCAACGACGACAGGCTGCTGCGCGGCGGCGACCTGATCCCGGGGCAGAAGCTGATCATCCCTCGCGACGTCCCAGGCGCCAGAAAGTAGAATGGACAGGCGGGACGAGGAGTCCTTCAAGGAGATCCACGACATCGACGCCGCGCGTCTCGCTTTGCGCGGGGCGCTGGCGACGATCAGGGACCTCCAGGAACTCGGCTCCCGCCTCAAGGGCGAGCTTCAGGAGGAGGCCAGCAAGCGCAAGCTCGTCGAGACCAAGGCCGCCGAGCTCTCCTCCCAGCTCGAGCAGTGGCATCATGAAGCCGAGAACTGGGAGCGGGACAGGAAGGAGCGCGCCGCGCAGGAGGAGGCGTGGCGCGAGAAGGCCCGCCAGGAAGTCCGGTCCGAGGAGCGCGCCCGCGTCGAGGACAGCCGCCGCAGGCTCGAGGAGGACCTCGCCAGGGTCCAGGCCGAGCTCGAGACCATGGCCTCCATGGCCCGCGACAAGGACGGCAAGCTCTTCGAGTTCCGGCGCCTCCTGGAGACGCGCGACGCCGAGCTCCTGGCCGGCGCCCGCGAGAAGATCGACCTGGCCGGCCGCTTCCAGAAGGACCAGGAGCTCGTCGAGCGGCTCCGGGCCCAGCGCGACAAGGAGATCTCCAAGACCGTCGAGAGCCTGACGCTGGAGATCGAATCCCAGCGGCGCCAGCTGGAGAAGCTCCGCGACGAGAACGCCGGCCTCAGCAAGGGATTCGCCGAGGCGGCGGCCGAGGTGGAGCGGCGCGTCGAGGAGCAGAGTTCGCGGCTCCAGCGGGAGTTCCTGGTCAAGGAGCGCGACCTCCGGGACCGCTTCACGCAGCGCGAGGCGGAACTCCAGTCGTCCTGGTCCCAGCTCGAGGCCGGCCTCTGGGAGAAAACCAAGGCGGCGCGGGAGAAGCTCGACAAGGCGGTCAACGAGCAATTCGAGGAGCGCGCCCGGTCCCTGGCCGACCGTTCCCGCGAGGTGGAGGACTTCCTCGAGCGCAGGAAGCGCGAGCTCGACGAGGAGCACCTGCGCAAATGCAACGAGTCCGAGGCCCGCTGCGCCGCGTCGGAGAAACGGCTCGTCGACGGGTGGGCGGAGAAGGAGCGCCGGTTCCTCGAGAAGTTCGAGGCCGAGCTCGCCGCCGAGAAGCTCAAGCTCACCCAGGAGTTCGACCAGCGGGCCAGGACCCTGGAGGGCGACCACCAGGCCCAGGTCAAGGAGCTCGAGCGCAAGGCCGACAACCTGGACTCGGAGTACAAGCACCGGTTCTCGCAGTCCGCCGAGGACGCGGCCCTCAAGGACGCCGAGCGCATCCGGCTCCAGGACGATTTCGTGGCGAGGAAGACGGCCGAGCTCGAGCGGGAGCGCCAGGAGCGCCTGGCCGCCCTCACGGGGAAGGAGAACCAGCTCGAGGCGGCGCACCAGGCCCGGGAGATCGCGCGGGAGGAGGAGGCCCGCCGCCGGCACAACGCGCTGACCGAGGACCTCAACCGCAGGCGGTCTGAGCTCCTCGAGGAGTCCCAGCGCGCCCTCGAGGGGGAACGGGCCGTCCTGCGCTCGGAGTTCGACGCCAAGGTCCGCGCCCTCGAGGCGGACCACCGGGCCAAGCTGGCCGAGGCCGAGCGCTGCCAGAAGGCGGTCGAGTCCGAGTTCGGCGAGTGGAAGGCCACGCTGCTGGCCGAGTCCGCCCAGAAGGAGAAGGACCTCGACAAGCGCTGGTACGTCCGGGAGTCCGAGCTGCTGCGCAACCAGGAGGCCGCGCTCGAGGCCCAGCGCCGCGAGTTCCACCTCGAAACCGAGAAGACCCGGCAGGCCTACGAAAGCCATCGCAAGCGCGCCGAGGAGGATTGGTTCCAGCGGGCCCGCGCGGTCAAGGAGGACTACGAGCGCATCGAGCGGGAGCTCAACGAGTCCTGGGCCAAGCGCGAGGACGACCTGCACCGCGCCCACGAGGCGTCCCTGGCCGAGGCGCGGGGCCATTATAAGAAGGAACTCGCCTTCCAGGCCGAGCATGCGGCCAACGAACTGGCCAAGGCTCGCCACGAGCTGCAAGCCGACGCGGCCAAGCTCCGGGAGACGCACGCCCTCGAGATCGCTCAGCGCGAGCACGCCCTGGCGGAGCGCGCCGCCGCCCTCAAGGCCATGGAGGAGGGCAAGGACGCCCGCATCAAGGAGCTCGAGACCAAGCTGGCGCAGGCCGAGGTCGAACATCAGGCCCTGTGGGAGGACCTGTGGTCGAGGGAGCGGGCCTGGGAGTCCGAGCGCCAGAGCATCGAGCACGCCGTCAAGGAGCGCGAGGCCCAGCGGGAATCCAAGTACCTCGAGATGGAGCGCGGCCTCCACCAGCTCTGGACCAAGAAGGAGGAGGAGTACCTCGCCGGGCACCAGGCCGCGATGGAGCGGCAGCACGCCCAGTTCCTCGACGACCTGTCGGGCCGCGAGGAGCGCCACCGGCAGCAGGCCGAGCAGATCAAGAAGGAGGCCATCGACGAGGCGGAGCGGGCGAAATCCGAGTGGACGGACCGCCAACTGCGCAGCCTCGCCACGGAGAAGGAGCGTCTCCACCGCGACGCGCAGAAGCACCTCGAGAACCTCAACCTCGAGGCCCGAGCCAAGGAGACCGAGCTCGCCGACCGCCGGCGCGCCCTGGAATCCTACTACCGCGGCCGCAACGAGGAGCTCAACGCCGAGTGGTCGAGGAAGGAGGCGGAGCTCCGCAAGGCGCAGGCCGACGAGATCGAGAGGATCAGGGGCGAGCTCGACGAGGTCCTGCGCGAGCGAGAGCGCGCCCTCAACGAGCAGTACCTCGGCATGGAGAAGGAGCTCTCCTCCCGCTGGGAGCAGAAAGAGGAGCACCTGGCCGACCAGATGCACGCCCGGCTCGCGGCCGAGCTGCACGCCCTCGACGAGAAGCACCGCCAGAAGGCCAAGGCCTGGGAGACCGAGTTCGAGCTCCGCAAGGCGGCCGTCCTCGAGGCGGAGAAGGCCGACCTCCAGCAGGACTGGCAGCGGCGGTCCATCGAGCTCGACGAGCGCAAGGCCGCGCTCGAGCGCGAAGCCCGCGACAAGTCCGCGCGCCTCGACCAGTCCTACCTGGAGCGCGCCCAGGAGCTCGACAAGGAGTGGAAGGCCCGCGAGGCGGAGCTCCTCAAGAAGCTCGCCGACGAGCGGGAGTCGGACCGGGCCAAGCTCCAGTACGAGTCCGACCGCGTCCGCCAGGACACCCTGGCCCGGCTGAAGGAGAAGGAGGCCGCCCTCGCCGCCCACTATGAGGAAGAGGCCGAGAAGGCGCGCTCCCAGGCCGAGGCGGACAAGTCGCTCTGGCTGGAGAGCCAGAAGCGCGACCTCCAGCGGGAACGCGAGGTCCTCCGCGCCAACCACGAGCAGCAGCTCTCCTCGGCCGCCGCCGAGCTCAAGGCCAAGGAAGAGGAGCTGCTCAAAAGGCGCGAGGTCCTCGAGGCGCACCTGCGCCGCGCCGAGGCCCGCCTCCAGGAGGAGTTCCGCAACAAGGAGAAGGATTTCGTCGCGAAGCAGCAGGAGAACCTCTCGCGGGAGCGCGCCGCCCTGGACCAGATGTACCAGCAGCGCGAGAGCGCGCTCCACCAGCGGTACCTGTCCCTCGAGGAGGAGCTGCGCGGCTCGTGGGCCCAGAAGGAGACCCAGCTCAAGGCCGAGACCGAGGTTGCGCTCCAGGACAAGGCCAAGCTCCTCGACATCGAGTTCAAGGAAAAGGAAGCCCGGTCCCTCGAGGAGCTCCGCCGCCGCCTGCAGGCCGAGAGCGACAGGGTCGTTGCCGTCCTCCGGCAGGATTGGGAGGCCCGGCGCGCCCAGCTCGACGCGGACCGCGTCCAGCAGGAGGCGGACCGGCAGGCGCTGCTCGAGTCCGACCGGAAGGCCCTCGCCGACGAGCGGCAGGCCGGCCTCGACGAGCTCGCCCAGCAGCGAGACGACCTCGCGCGCCGGGAGGAGGAGCACGACGCCGCCGCCCAGCGCGAGCTGAAGCGGCTCGAGGACGAGCGGCGCGCCCTCGACAAGGAGAAGGCCGCCCTCCTCGTCGACGTCGAGCGCCTCAAGGCCGAAGGCGAGAAGGAGCTCAAGGCGCGCCAGGCCGCCCTCGAGGAGTCGTTGGCCCGCAAGGGGGGCGAGCAGGACGCGGCGGCCGAGCGTGAGAAGAAGAAGCTCGCGGACCTGCGGCAGGCCCTCGAGAGGGAGAAGACCTCGCTCCTGGCCGAGGTCGAACGCCTCAAGGCCGAGGGCGAGAAGGAGCTCAAGGCGCGCCAGGCCGCCCTCGACGAATCCTCCGCCCGCAAGGACGCCACCCTCCGCCAGGAGATCGAAGCCAGGATGGCCACCATCGAGAAGGAGCGCCGGGGCCTCCTCGAGGAGCTCAACGCCAAGCGCAACCGCCTCGCCGCGAGGGAAGAGGAGGTCGAGCGCTCCCTGCGCGACCGCGCCGCCGAGCTCGGCCGGGAATGGACCGAACGGCAGGCCGCCCTCGAAGCCGAGTGGGCCAAGCGGCTCGACGAGGCGGAGAAGGACCGTCTCCACCAGCAGCAGCGGGCTTATCGGCTCGAGATGGAGGGCGCCGCGGCGCGCGAGGCCCAGGGCGCGCAGGCGGCCCAGGAACTCGAGACCAAGCGCCGGGAGATCGAGTCCCGGGGCGTCTCCCTCGAGGAGGCCTGGCGCGAGAAGTCCCTGCGGCTCGACGATGACTATAAGCGCCGGCACGCCGAGCTCGAGGCCGAGGCCGCCCGGCGCGAGCGGGAGAGGCGAGAGACCCTGGAGGCCGAGCGCGGCCGGCTGGGGCTCGAGCTCGACGCGAAACGCGCCGAGATGGAGAAGTCCCTGGCCGACAAGGCGGAAGGCCTCCAGGTCCAGGAGCGAAGGCTCGAGGAGGAACTGTCGCTCAAGATCCAGGAAGCGGAGGGTGCCGCGGCCGCGGCCAAGGCCGCCCTCAAGGAGAAGACGGCCGCCCTCGAGAAGGAATACCGGCGCAAGGAAGCCGAGCTGGCCAAGGGCTTCGAGCGCGATTGGGCCGCCAAGATGGACGCCCTGGCCGCGGAGAAAGCCGCCCTCGACAAGGAGCGCCGCACCCGGGAGGACCAGCTCGCCCTGCGGTTCCAACAGTCCGAGCGCGCCAAGACCGCGCTCGAGGCGGAGTTCCGCGACAAGATGGTCGCCTTGGAGTTCGAGTTCGAGCGCCGGCACGGCGAGCTCAAGGCCGAGGCGGCGCTCAAAGAGCGGGAGATGGCCGAGACCCTCGAGCGGGAGCGTCAGACCGTCCATAAGGAATTCAAGGAGCTCCAGGTTTCCTTCGAAGCCGAGAAAGCCCATTGGCAGGCCCAAGCCCAATCACAAGAGAAGGCCCTGGCGGAGCAGGTCCGCCAGACCCACGCCGTCAGGGAGTCGATGGAGGCCGCCGCCCAGCAGAAGGCCGCCCGGCTGGAAGAGGACTTCAAGCGCCGGCACGCCGAGCTCGAGGCCGAGGCGGCGCTCAAAGAGCGGGGGACGGCCGAGACCCTCGAGCGGGAGCGTCAGGCCGTCCATAAGGAGTCCATGGAGCTCCAGGCTTCCTTCGA
>JACRDT010000007.1 GCA_016212795.1 Elusimicrobiota bacterium
ATTGATAGCGCGGAGGCCCGTCTTCGGCCGGCTGCGGCGTCGCTCCTCGTTCACATGCTCCAGCAAGCTCGCTCGTCGCTCCTTGCATCCGGCTCGAATCCGGGCCTCCCCAGCGGGCGTTATGAGGCGGTCGCAGCACTAGGGAGGGGGGTTGCCCCCCCTCCATTTACTCAACTGAGGGGGCGGGGATTGCGCGCCTTGCGATCTCCGCGGTGGGGGCGGTCAGAACTTCCCGAAGACTTCGAAAGCGTACTTGCGGGCCCGGCCCAGGGCCTGGTGGGAGGCTGTGCCGACCCCGAAGAGGGCGGCGGAGGCCGACATGGAGAAGATGTCCCGGACGTTGTAGCGCAGCTTGAAATCCCACTCGCCGCCCAGGGTGCGCTTGCCCTGCACGATGCGGTCGGCCTGGAAGAGCCAGTAGTCCACGTCCAGGGCGAAGCCTTTGTAGGAAGGGAAGGTGTAGCCCGCCCCCACCGCGACGATGCCGCTGGCCAGGCGGTTGAGCCCGTTGGCCGTGGTGGTTGAGTAGTTCCCTCCGAAGGCGTCGTAGGGGGAGGCGCCGAAGAAGTCCCCGAACCCGCTGCGCTCGAGCCCGTCGAACCGGTGGCCCATGGAGGGGAAGAAGGCCTCGTCGATGTCCGTGGTGCCCGGGTTGTCCCCGCTGCCCCGGGCGACGGTCATGCGGGCGATGCCCTCCCCGGTGCGGTAGAGGCGCTGCTTCCACTTGGCGCGCATGACCTGGGCGTTGCCGTCGAAGGTGACGCGCTTGGGCGCGCCCGCCGGGTCCGGGACGATGCGGGCCTTGCCCAGTTGGAAGGCCGCCTCGCCGTCGAAGACGATGGGACCGAAGTGGAGCTGGTAGCGCACGCTCGGGAACATCCGGGTGGTGCGGTAGGCCCGGCAGCCCGTGTTGGGCATGCCGGGGAAGGAGCAGGCGTACTGGAGCTGGTTCTGGCGGTCGTCCTCGAAGAGCTGGTTGAACTGCCACGTGCCCTCGCCCGGGATGGCGATGGACGCTCCGTAGAGGGTCAGGTTGTTGGGGCCGACCTGGGAGTTCCTGGCCGAGAAGAAGAACCCCTCCATGCTCATCCCCCACCAGGGCAGCCGGCCGCGGGCCGTGACGCCCGTCAGGCCGGCCCCGTCGTCATCGAGGAGCAGGCCGCTGGACAGCCGGTAGTTCTGCCTGCCCATCGTGACGTCCATGGGCAGGCCGAAGAAGCTGCGGAGCTCGAGCGCGGCCTTCTCCAGGAAGGGCACGAACGTGGTGTTGGGGTAGTGGTCCGCGACGCGGTCGAAGGGCGCCTGGAAGACGGCCGTGGAGCCCGCCACGCCCAGGGCGCGCAGCCCCACGGCCACGTCCATGGTCATCTCTTCCCCCCTCCAGGTGTCGAGGTAGATCCTGCGGGCCGCGAGGCCGAGCCTGGCGTCGTTGGAGAGGAAGTTGTGGCTGTTGGGGATGGCGGCGTCGAGGTTGAGGTTGGAGTAGGCGAGCACCCTGGCCCGGTAGGACCCGGAGATGTCGAGCGACGCGGCGCCCGCCCCCGCCGGCCAAGCGAGCGAGCAGGCCAGGAGGCCGGCGAGGATGGCCGGTCGCAGCACTGAGGGTCGACTCATCGCGGCTGATTATACCAATTCGCCACGCGGCGCATCGTCTTGCAGGTCAGGCCGCTTCCCGTGGTTTGCGGAGGCGGCACGCCCGCGCCAGCCCTTGGGCTTGCGCCCAAGGACGGTTCGGGAAGGATGGGACTATACGAACCAGAAACGCCGGGCGCGGTCAGAGGCGCAGTCCTCGGAACACGGCCGGGACCTCGGCCTCGAAGAAACGGCGCACCGAGCGCCAGGGCTCGGGCCTCAGCAGCACGGGTTCCGGCTCGCGTTGGGCGTCCTCGAAGAAGACCAACGCCTTGGACGCCTGGAACAGGAAATCCTCGGCGTCGGGGAATTTCTCGCCAGCCAGGGAGAGGAGGTCTCTGAGGCGCGCGCTCCGGCAGATCTCCCTGAGGTCCCTGAAATCCTTGCGCGATCCCCGGCCGATGACGGCTCCGATCTTCATGAGCCCGATGTCCTCGGGCTGGGCGACGGCCAGCCCCTCCCAGCGCGATGCCGGCCTGAGCAGCGGGTATCGGTATCGCAGGAGGCTGGTCTCGACGCCCCTGATGACAGCGTGCAGGGTGCCGTCTCTTTCTTCCCTGACGCGGAAGCCCTCGAGATGGGAGAGGGCGTCCTTGAGGGGGCGGGTGCCGTCCTCTCCGGGCGGGAAATCCGCGGAGAAAAGGTCGAGATCGAGCGAGATCCTGTGGCCGCATCGGAGCGCCAAGCCCGTCCCGCCCGCCAGGTAGAACTTCGCCAGAGCCTCGATGCGGCCGAGGCTCCGCGCCACCTTCTCCGCCTCGGGGGACAGCGCTTCAGGATGCCAGTCCACGCTCAGGCCCCTCCCCAGTCCCTGCCCTTGGCCCTCGCGGCGCTCACAAGGCGGACCGGCAGGTTGAAGTACAGGCTCCAGAAGCGAAGCGACCTGGGGTCCAGGTCCCGAGGGCCGCGTTCGGCTACGAAGCGTTTGATCGTCCGATCGCCGTAGGTGGAGAACGCCCATCTGATCCGTTCCTTGCCCCCGATCGACAGCACTCGTCCTAGGATCAGGTCCCGGTGCGCCCTGACCTTGAGGCTTTTGGCATCGTGGCCGGGCAGGAGTTCGCAGACGCCCGGCAAGACCGCGTCCGAAGGGGGTTCGGCGGCCTCCACGAGCCATTCGCCGAGGAACTTCCCCACGGCGCGGACCCGGCCTTCGCGGATGTAGCGGTAGACTTGGCGGCGGGACTTGCGCCAGCGCCGGCAGAGCTCCTGGACGGTCCAAACGGGCTCGAACCTCCGCGAAATCTTGCCGTCGACGATCTCTTCGGCGGCGGCGGGCAGGCCCGCCTTGAAGCGCAGAGTCCATGTCGAATCCATGTCATATAGTATGACACTGATGTGCGTGAATGTCAAGGGCTCGCGGCCGAAGGCTACAGGCTCTCCCGAAGCTTCTTGAGGGCAGAGAGCGCTTTGCGGGCTCGGCACGCCTCGTCTAGGACCGTGAGGTCGAGTTTGTCTCCCTGGACCCTGATAATACCAGCCGCATCCTGCCAGTCTTGGCCGCCCCCGGCGGCCAACTTCATGGCGACGACGTCTTCGGGCCGCAAGACTGGGATATCACGGCCCAGCCGCCGATCAGGGCGTGCGAAGCTCCCAACGAGGCGAGGCACGAATGGCCTGCGGCGATGGCCTCGAGGGGATCGGGGCCTGCTGGCTTCACGATGGCCGGGTCCGCCAGAGGGAAAGCGCGCGTCTGCGCGAGAACCCCTGCGCCTTGAGGCCGGCGAGCAGCATCTCCCGGCCCGCCAGGAAGTATTATTTCCTGAGCGCCACGGCCAGCCAGGGGCCCAGGGACAGCCGCGCCATGCCCCGGAGGAGCCAGCCAGGCCAGGCCTTGCGGCTGGGGTGCGTGGTGGCCAGGGCCAGGACCTCGAAGCCGGCCTGGCGGCAGAGCCGGCGCATGGTCGCCGGGGTGAAGAACCAGAGGTGGTGGTCCGCGGCCAGGTGCTTCCAGCGGCTGCGCTTGAGCGCCCCTCTGCTCAGCCCAGTCTTGATGCGGTCGTTGAGGCTGGCCGTGTTGGGCGCGGCCAGGTAGGCCACCCCCCCCTCCTTGAGCGCGGCCCGGCACTTGCGCAGGAAGGCCATGGGGTCGGGGACGTGCTCGAGGACATGGATGAGGGTGACGGCGTCGAACTGATGGGAGGGCTTGAACTCCTCGAAGCCGCCCACGTGGATGGGGCAGCCGATGTCCGCCAGGAAACGGTCCGCCAGTTGCTGGCGCATCTCGACGCCCTCGACCAGCCAGCCGGCCGCCTTGGCCGCCCTGAGCAGGGTCCCGTCGCCTGACCCGATGTCGAGCAGGCGCCCCGGGGGCCGGGCCCAGTGCTGCAGGCGTGCGAGGTGGCCGCCGCAGTCCTGGGGCTGGCTTCTCCGGGAGCCGTTGCCCAGCCCGTAGTAGTCCTCGTCGTAGGTGTGCCGGAGGAAGGCCTCCATGGGCGGCCGGGGGCTCACGAAGCGCAGGCCGCACTCGGGGCAGCGGCCGATGGCGTTGCCGCGGAAATCCCTCGCGTAGGGCCGCGGCGCCGCATGGCAGATGCAGCAAAGGACCGCGGCGGACTTGCCGCCGCCGGCGGTCCTGTTATAGACGCTCAGGTTGCCCATGGATCGGGGTTACTGACATGCCGGGCTCTCGATGGTTGTCTTGCGATCCCTTGAAAATCGTTCGAGAGAGTATCCTTTGGTGTAGCGCCGGATGTTCCGGGCGGCTGCCAGGATGTCGTCTAGGTAGAGCCTATAGTCCCTGGGCATAGACGGCCTGGCTGAGGATGGCCAGGCGCAGCCTCGGCTTGAGGGCCCTCCCGCTCGCGCGCGACCCGAACAATCCGAGCCTTCGAACCCCGAGTTGGCGCAGCTCTACGCGGTTCTTTTGGAGCGTTTCCAGGATCTCCCGCTGCCGTCTGGGGACCATAAACCCATTATAGCAAAACAGCAATAGGAACCGGGGCAGCCGGTGATGGCTATGGCTTGGCTTCGAGGGTGGTCAGGCGCTTCTCGTGGCCTTGCAGCGCGGCCGAGTGCTCGGTCAAAACGTGGCCGTGGAGAACGATGTCCCGGTTGTTGATCTCGGCTGTCTTCGTGTAGTTCTCCATCGCCGCCAGTATCGTCGAAGTGTGGGTCGAGATCGCGGCTTCGAGCCCATCGATACGGTCGTTGGTCTTGATGACCTCGATGGCGACGCGCTTGAGCCCCTCGTCGATCTTGTCGTCGAGCCGTTGGGCGACCGCGTCGAGCTTCTTGTCGAGCCCGTCCACGCGGGAGTCGAGTTTGTGGATGTCGGCGCGGGTGGCTGGCTGGCCTGCGTCGTCGGAAAGCATGGTCAATTATACCAACCGGAAGGGTCGAAAGGCCGTCAGAACAGCTCTCCAGCCCAGAGACTCTCGAGAAATCCTTCCAGGGGCATGATGTCGATTCCCTCCAGTCTTCTTCTGCGCTGGTCCATGGAGACCACCACCTTCTTCTTGAGGGCGTGCTGTTTGGACAGGCTCTTGATCCCCTTGAGGTGGCCGCCGTGAGCCATGTCCGACGCCTTCACCTCGACCGCGATGCCGTCGCCGATCACGAAATCCACTTCGCTGCCGTCGTAGGTGCGCCAGAATTGGATCGGCTCGGCCTTGTTCCTGTAGCTCTTGTAGGCCCAAAGCTCCAGGAACACGAGGTGCTCGAGCGCCTTGCCGAAGACCGGGGTCCCCCTCGGGACCTGGGATATTCCCGCGAGGCTATGGGCTACTCCGACGTCGAAGAAGTAGAACTTGCTCATCGAGTAGGCCTTCCTGCTCGGGGCCTGCCTGAAGGGCGGCAGCATGACGCCGAGCAGCGTGTCTTCCAGGATGTGGAAGTGCTCGATGATGGTGCGCGGCGGGACTTGGGCGTCCCTGGCGACCTTGTTGAAGTTGACGAGCTCCGCGTTCGAGAGGGCTGCGATCCGGAGGAACCGGGAGAAGTTCTCGATCTTGCGCACGATGGCTTCGGCCTGGATTTCCTCCTTGAGGTAGGTGCCGGTGTAGTCCTCGAGCTCCCGGGCCGGGGAATCGCTGAGATAGACGGGTGGAAGGCTCCCGAAAGTCAGGAGTTTGTCGATGTCGAAGAGCTTCTTGTCGAAGGTGTTGAGCTCCGAGGAAGTGAAGGGCAGGAGATGCTGGACCCTGGCCCGGCCCGCCATGAGTGATGTGTGGGTCCTGCGGAGCTTCCTGGCGCTGCTCCCCGTGAGCAGGAAGCGGATACCGCTTGTCTCGATGAGGTCATGGATCTCGTCCATGAGCGAGGGCAGCTTCTGGATCTCGTCGACCACGACAAGCCGGTCGTTGTCGCGGAGCTCCTCCCTGATCAGTCCGGGATTCGCGGAGAGTCGGGCGAACTCGCGGTTGACCAGCAGGTTGTAGACGCGGTCGGGCGTGAGCTCGTTCCTGATGTACCGGGTCTTCCCGGTCCTCCTCGGACCGAGCAGCAGGACGCTCTTGCTCTTGAGCGTTTCTCCGACCTGGCAGGATATCCTGGGGATGTGCAAGAGGCGCCCGCTCCTTTCCGGCAATAATCATGCCATATTTACGGTAATTCGCGCAATAGCTATTCAAGCGGAATTGTCTTGGCGATGGCTTGGTTTCGATGGCGGCCAGGCGCTTCTCGTGGCCTTGCAGCGCGGCTGAGTGTTCGGTCAATGCGTGGCCGTGGAGGACATTGTCCCGGTTGTTGGTCTCGACCGTCTTCGCCTGCTGTTCAAGCGCCGTGAGGATATCGGAAGCGCGGGCCGATATCGCGGCTTCGAGCCTGTCGATGTGATCGTTGGTCTTGATGGCCTCGATGGCGACGCGTTTTATCCCCGCGTCGATCTTGCTGTCGAGCCGCTGTGTGACCGCGTCGATCTTGCTGTCGAGCCGCTGTGTGACCGTGTCGATCTTGCTGTCGAGCCGCTGCGCGACCGCGTCGATCTTGCTGTCGAGTCGCTGCGCGACCGCGTCGAGTTTGCTGCCGATTTCGCGGATGTCGGCCCGGGTGGCCGGCTGGGCGCCTTCGTCGGCGGGCATGATTCAATGATACCAAGCGCCGTTCGGCCTGGGAAGGGTCAAAGGGCCTATCGGTGCTCGGCTGTTCGGGACGGGGATTCTCATGGCGCCTCAGGATGCTCTTGTGGTTGGCCAACCCTGATATTGATACGAACGAGGCCCGTAGAAAGTTCCCTGGAAAAGAAACCCCCCCGGCTTGCGGCCGGGGGGGGCTCTTAAAGTTCTAGGTCTAGCGCGAGGCTATATTAGAACTTGATCCTCATGTCGCCGTACGCCAGCACGACGGGGTTGTTAGCCACGCGCATGCCGGCGCCAGCGGCGCCAGCGTTGGTGATCAAGGCGCCCGTGTTGTAGTTGTCAGCGATCATGTTCTGGATGTACTTGCCAGGCCGGAAGCTCGCCGCGCCGGCGGCGAAGGTCACGTTGTCCGAGTGCTTCCAGGTCAGGTCGATGTCGTACTCGTCGCCGATGTGCTTCTGTCCGCGGCCGTTGCTGTAGCCCTGGGTGTTGGCCAGGCCGTCGAAGTAGCTGCCGCCTGCCCCGGTTGCCGGCAGGTTGACGAAGCAGTCTCCGTTGATGTTGCAGGGCCGCTGCGCCGCGCCCGCGGCGAGGGAGAAGACCTGGTCGTCCGTGTTCCTCTGGAACCGGAACTGCCAGAAGGACAGGGCGACGGTCAGCTTGTTGGCGAACGCAGGCGTGGTCTTGAGGCCGAGGCCCCAGATCATCCTGTTGTTGAGGCCCACGCCGCCGACGTTGGCGGCGCCCATGTGGGTGCCGGCCGTGCGGATGCCCAGGATGCCGTCCTGGCCGTTGGCGCCGTCAATGCCGCCGGTGGCGTCTGCGGCGCCGTCAGCATTGAAGTCGTTGTATGCCGTGCAGCCCACCGCGCCGGTCACGCACGGGATCCCTGATCCGAGGAACGCGCCGTAGCGGCCGTAGATGGTGCCGGGCCGGTAGTCGGAGTTGATGCCCACGAAGCCTTCGTTCTTGGTGTTGCGCAGGTTGTTGCGGCCGCTGCCCCAGGCCATGTGCAGCCAGGGCGTGAAGGACGCGACATCCTCGATGTCAGCCTTGTACTCGCCGTCCAGGGTCCACGCGAAGCCCCTGTAGGACGAGTCGGGGGACTGGAGCGTGTTGGTCTGGACAGCCGGCCGACCGGAAGCCGAACCATCGATGTTGAAGAGCAGGGCCGCGGGTCTGCGGTTCTCGCCGGCGTTCTTGGCGAAGAAGAACTTGCCGGTGAAGCCCGCGAAGTTGACCTTGCCCTTGAGGCCGTAGACGTACAGGTTGTCGTTCTGGCTGGTGGCTAGGACGTTGCCCGGATTGCCGACGTCGCCGTTGAAGCCCAGAGGGCCCGTGCCGTGGGTCAGCTGGTTGTAGACGAAGACATCGAGGTTGACGTTCTCGACGTCCTTCAAGGAGGCGACGAGGCCGCGCACGTCCACGTCATTGTTGGCTCCGCCCCTGATGGTCGCCTGGTAGACAGGCGTGCCGACGAGCTTGGCAGCCAGGCCCGTGATGTTGAACATGGGCAGGCTCTGGATGTCCACGCGCAGCGCGTCGATGCCGGTGGTGGGAAGGCCGTACTGGGCTTTGTCGGAAGGCCCGAAGTAGATGACCGGGTCGCCTGCGTCGCCGTAGTACTGCCGGCCCAGGGTGGCATCCACGTGTCCGAACACCTTGGCGACTTTGACGAACGCCTCGTCGATGGCGACTGAGTCCACGGCGCTGCCGGTGCCGCCAAGGAACACAGCGGTCCTGCCCAGGACGTTCTGGTAAGCGCCGTTGACGTTCTGGCCGTTGAGGTTCTGCGCCGTGTTGACGCCGCTGCCCCACACTCTGTCGTTCTTGCGCAGCGTGATCTTGGCGTGGACGTCGTCGAGCACGTCCCAGTCCATGCTGAGCAGGACTCTGGTCTGAGCCTCGTTGGCGCGGTCGTTGAAGCTCGGCCGCTCATCGTTGGCCTGGCCGGCGGCAGCTGTCTCCCTGTCGGGCTGATCAGACTGCCGCGTGGTGAAGTCCAGGATGTTCCTGGACGCTGCGGACTGGATGTCGATCTGACCACCCAGCTTGAAGTTCTTAAGGAGCTCTGCGCTGGCCATACCAGGCTGGACGAGCATGGCGATGGCGAGCACTGATCCCAGGAGCTTCTTCATCGTTTGCTACCTCCTTGCATCTTTGGCTTGTCTTTCGCAAGCCCCGCCCGTGGCGGGGGTTTGCTGCTTCGCTAGACCCCGCAACCGGCGGGGCTCACGATCTTGCCTCTCCGGAGTCCGGACCGTCGCCCCGCTTCTCGGTGGGGCTGTCGCCGTTTCTCCGTTGAGGTCGAAATTCTACACAACCCCCTTATTTCGTGTCAAGCGATTTTTTCGGATTTGTTGCCCGGGTCCGGCCCAGGCAGGCCCTATATATAGCAGGGGTTCCCGGGCCTGTCAAGGGGGCGTTATTCGCCTTATGCACGACCGCTAGGGCTGCTTGCCCTGGAGCTTGGCCGAGGCCCAGCCCGCCCAGGCGGTCTCGGGGTACTGGAGCGAGATTCTCTGGTAGGTGGCGCGGGCCTCGGTGGCTTCCTTCAACTCCTCCTGGCAGCGCGCCAGGGAGGCGCTGACCTGGGGGGCGAGGAAGTGGTCGGGGTAGGTCTCGAGGAAGCGGCGGCTGGTGGCCGCGGCGTCGGCGAAGGCGCCGGCCGACTCCTGGGAGATGCCGATGTCGGCCAGGGCGAAGGGCTGGAGGGTCTTGGGCGTGCCGCGCTCGATGATTTTGGAGTAGGCCGTCACCGCTTCCTTATAAGAAGCTCTGCGGTAGAGGATATCCCCCTCGAACATGGCCGCGAAGCCTGAGGCGTCGGCTCCCGGGCTGTCCTTGGCGATGTCTGCGAGCTGCTTGAGGCTTTCCTCCGCCCGGCCGCTGAAGGCGTAGGCCTGGGCCATGGAGAGCTTGTCCCAGGCGTCGGATTTGACGGCCTGGCCGCGGTAGACCAGCAGCCCGGCCGTCAGAACGGCCGCCACCAGCCCCGCGCTGGCCAAGAGCACCTTTTCCCGGTTGGCCGCCACCCAGGTGATCGTCTTCTCCACGGACTCCTGGAGCTCGTTGCGTCTGATCTGCTGTTTCGCCCACTGTTTGCCCATGGTATTTGGCTAGATGAACATCCGTGTGTAGGTGTCGGCCAGGCGCCAGGCCGGCTGGGGGTGGTTGAAGGCGCGGCTCGCCCCGGTCAGGAAGCTGATGACGTCGTCCACCGTCATCTTCCTGGTGGAGCGGCGCACGTTCTCCCGCATGGTCGCGAAGTCGCGGCGCAGGGACTCGGACGCGGCCGCGTCCCGCCAGCGGAGCAGCTCTTCCTCGCTAATCCCGGGCATGGCCCTTCATCTCCTCGAATTCCTTGTCCAGCCCGAAGAGTCTATAATATTTGGCCACCCGCTCCCAATCGAGGGTCTCCTTGTTGGCCGACGCCAGGGCCTCGATGTCGACCGCGTCCCGGGCCTTCCTCTTGGGCTCGTTGGCCATGGCCTGGACCTTGAGGCCGATGACGTCCTCGGGCCTGAGCACCCTGACGCGCCCGGTCCCCGACCAGGCCGGCTTCTCGATGGCGCAGGCCAGCATGTCCAAGGCGATGGGCCTGAAGGCGTGGATGAAGTCCACGAAGCCCCAGACCACCGTCTCCCCCTCGTACTGGGTGACATTGGCGCTCTGGAACACCTTACGGTAGCCCAGGCTCGTCATCAGCAGGTCCAGGCCGGCGAGGTCGTCCTGGTGGACCAGGAAGTCGAGATCCTTCGTGGCCCGGGCCGCTCCCAGGGCGCCCATCGCGAAGCCCCCCGCCGCGGCGTACCTGATCTTGAGGCGCTCGAAGCCCTCCAGCAGCCGCTTCAGCACGAGGTCGAAGTCCACGTTACTTGCCTCCCCCCAGGGGGGAGGCAAGTAGTTGTGGGGGGCCAGAGCGCCGTTTCATGGGGAAAGGGTATGCCCCCAGAAGGAATCGAACCTCCATCTAACGCTTAGGACGCGCTAGCTCTATCCATTGAGCTATGGGGGCCAAGGTGTTGATGATACCAAATTCCTACGCCGCCTCGGGGATTACAGATTGCGGGCTTTGAGGAATCCCAGGAGGTGCTCGGCGTATATCCTGTAGTCGCGGCGGGAGCAGGCCTTCCGAAAACCAGCGGCTGATCCCGGCAGACCGAGAGCCTCGGGCATGCCGACCGCCTTCAGTAGGAGATCAGCGAATCGACGGCGTAGCCCTTGACCTTGTCGCGGCCGTGCAGGAAGCCCAGCTCGATGAGGAACGACACCCCCACGACCCGGGCGCCGATGCGCTCGATGATCCTGAGGGCCGCGGCCGCGGTCCCCCCGGTGGCCAGCACGTCGTCGACGAGGACGACCTTGTCGCCGCGGGCGAAGGCGTCCTGGTGGGCCTCGATGGAGGCCTTGCCGTACTCCAGGTCGTAGCTCTCGCAGTGCGTGGCCCGCGGGAGCTTGCCCTTCTTCCTGATGGGCACGACCCCGGCCCCGAGCTTGAGCGCCACGCCCGCGGCCAGAAGGAACCCCCTGGACTCGATGCCGGCGACGGCCTTGACGCCCTTGCCCTGGTAGGGGGCGGCCAGCCGGGTGATGGCGTCGTCGAAGGCCTTGGGGGCGGCCAGCAGGGGCGTGATGTCCTTGAAGATGATCCCTTTCTGGGGGAAGTCCGGGACGTCCTTGACGAGGGACTTGAGGTCCAGTTGGGCTGTCTTGGTCATGTCGGTCGGCTATCTCCCTTTGCCCTTGTCCTTGGGCGGGTTGAAGAAGAGCTGGCGGGGCTTCCTCCGCACGAGCTGGGGCATGTCCTGCCGGGGGGCGGTCCTGCGGCCCTGCGGGATGATCTGGCCGAGGATGTCGGTCTTGAGCTTCGGGGTGTTCCAGCCGGGCTGGAGGTTGGGCGACCCCAAAGTGCGCCCCTCGTTGACCTCGATGAGGCCCATGCGGTTGGCCACGCGCCGAAGGCGCAGGAGCGCGCGCTCCTCGATCTGGCGGATGCGCTCGCGCGAGAGCCGCAGGCGCTTGCCGACCTCTTCGAGCGTCATGGGGGTCTGGCCGGTCAGGCCGTGGCGGAACTCGAGGATCATGCGCTCGCGCTCGCCGATCTCCTTCAGGGCCTGGTTGAGCTCGTCGTGGAGCTTGAGGACCGAGATGAGGTTCTCCGGGGACTTCTGGTCGGACTCGGAGATCATGTCCTCGACCGTGATGTTCTCGTCCTCGCTCTCGACCGGGGTCTCGAGCGAGCCGATGCCGCGGGCGGCCTCGGCGGCATCCAGCACGCCGCGCACCTGGCGGGCGGTCCAGTGCATCTTGCGGGCCATCTCGGCGAGCGTCGGGTCGCGGCCCAGCAGGGCGTGCATCTTCTCCCACTGCTTGAGCCACTTGCGCAGGGCCTCCCAGGCGTGGGGCGGGATGCGGATGGTCTTGGACTGCTCCTCGACGGCGCGCCGGATGGACTGTTCGATCCAGTAGGAGGCGTACGTCGAGAACCGGTAGCCCTTCTTGGGCTCGAACTTGTCGATGGAGTGCATCAGGCCGAGGTTGCCCTCCTCGATCAGGTCGAGGAAGTCGATGCCCTGGCGGTGGTACTTCTTGGCGATGGGGACCACCAGCCGGAGGTTGATCTCCATGATGCGGGTCTTGGCCTGCCGGTCGCCCTTCTTGGCCTTCTTCCAGAGCTCGTGGATCTCCTCGCGGCTGGCCGGGGGCAGCTTCTGGATGCTCTTGAAGTATTGGCTGATCGTGTCGGTGCTGGGCTCCACCATGTGGATGCTCCTCGATAGCGCGCCTCATGGCGCGCGGCTAAGCTACGATGTCGAACCTCCGGGGGCCCCCGCGCGGATCGATCCGGGACGACTCCATCCTATCGACGCGCGCCTGGGCATTGCCGTTGCCGACGATCTCCTTGAAACGCTCGATGACGTCGTCAGGACCTTCCGCTTCCAGCTCGACGCTCCCGTCCGGGAGGTTCCTGACCCATCCCGCCAAGCCGAGCCGCGCCGCGGCGTCCCGCACGAACCATCGGAATCCCACGCCCTGGACCCGGCCGCAGACGACCGCGCGCACGCGCTCGAGCTTTCCCTTCACCACTCGCGAAACCTTCGACAAATCTCGGGGTACTCAGGCTTGAACTGAGAACCTCTCGGTCCCGAACCGAGCGCTCTGCCAATTGAGCTATACCCCGCAATCACTCGCCTCCCCCACGGGGAGGCGAGTAGTGAGGGGGCCGACGCCGTAGCCGTTTCCCCCCCCTCAAAATCCTCTCGGGGACCCGGGGATCGAACCCGGAATCTCTCCCACCCCAAAGGAGCGCTCTACCATTGAGCCAGTCCCCGATGTCTGCCGGCGACGGAGTCGCCGGCACCTAAATTGAAGTATATTCCCTAGACCTTATGCCAGATGGTCTGTGGGATTGCGATGGTTCGTCTCGTTTCACCTGGAAAGTTCCTCGACCAGGCTCCTGATCTCCCTCTTGACCTCCAGGAGGGTCTTGAGGAACTTGCCCGACGCGGCGGGGCTCCCTTCGCCCGCCGCGCCGAGGCCCTCCGCCGCTCCCCGGCCCGCCGCCTCGTCCAGGCCGCGGCGCGCCAGGGTCTTGCGCGCCCCGTCGAGGGTGAGGCGCTGGCGCCCGACGAGGTCCTTGATGCGCAGGATGAGCTCGATGTCGGCGCGCGTGTAGCGCCGGTGCCCGCCAGGCCTGCGTCCGGGCCTGAGGACCCCGAGGCGCGACTCCCAGTACCTCAGCGTGTGAGCGGGCACCTGGGCGATCTTGGCGATCTCGCCCATGGTGAAGAAATCCTTGTCCGGCAGGGTCGGCAGCACGCCGTCAGAGGCCGAGAAGGTTCTTGGACGCCTTGAACCGCACGCCCTTGCGCGGGGGGACGGCGACCTGCTGGCCCGTCTTGGGGTTGCGGCCGACGCGCTGCTGCCTGTGCCGGACGCGGAAGGTCCCGAAGTTGGAGATGACCACCTTCTCGTCCTTGTTGAGGGCGAGGCGGATGGTCTCGAACGTCGTCTCGACGGCCTTCGCGGCTTCCCCCTTCGTCGAAAGGACTTTGGCCACGGCTTTGATGATGTCGAGTCTGTTCATATCGTTGCTTTGGTACGGGTACCTCCCTGGCGCTTCAGTTGTCGGGATCCTTCTTCTTCTCCTCGTCGTCCTTCTCGCCGCCTTCGGTCTGCTTCTTCTTGAGATCCTTGAAGATGTCCTCTGGCTTGAGGCTCTTGAGCTCCGACTTGAACTTCTTGACCTCGTCCTCGGTGATCGGCTTGGTGAGCGTCTGGCAGCGGCTGAAGACCTTCTCCTCGACGAAGATGGGGCAGCCCGCGCGCACGGCCACGGCGATGGCGTCGGAGGGGCGCGAGTCGAGGGAGAGCGTCTGGCCGCCTTTCTTGAGGACGAGGCGGGCGTAGAATGTGTTCTCGCGGATATCGTGCACCACCACCTTCTCGACGGTATGGCCCAGGGTCGTGATCGTGGCCAGCAGCAGGTCGTGCGTCAGCGGGCGGGGCAGCACGATCCCGGAGAACCGGATGGCGATGGCTTGGCCTTCCGCGATGCCGATCCAGATCGGGAGCAGCCTGTTGCCGCCCAGCTCCTCCAGGAAGATGATGCACTCGTTGGCCGTCGTGGCCAGCGAGTAGATGCGCACCTCGTGCTCCGGCGAGCCGGCTTCAGGGCCTTCCGGAGGGTTTTTTTCCTTGCTCATGACTCAAACCCGAACGCCTCGAGCACGCTCTCGGGCGGGGCGCCGCAGTGCAGGATGCGCCAGATCGCGGTGAACAGGGGGTATTCCCCCCCCGCCTTGGCGCAGAGGTCCTTGGCGCTCAAGGCCGTGTCGATGCCCTCGACGACCTCCGGGATCCCGCTCTGGGCCTGCGGCAGGGATTGTCCCTCCCCCAGCTTCTCGCCGAGCGCGCGGTTGCGCGACTGCGGCGAGGTCCCTGTGGCGATGAGGTCCCCGATCCCGGCCAGCCCAAAGGCGGTCTGGCGCAGGCCGCCCATGCGCGAGATGAGGCTGCCCATCTCCTTGATGCCCTCCAGGAACAAGGCCGCCTTCGTGTTGACGCCGCACGGGTGCCCCGGCCGCTTGGCTAGGCCGTCGAGGATGCCGCAGCCGATGGCCAGCACGTTCTTCAGCGACCCGCCCAGCTCCACGCCCTTGCGGTCCCGGCTCGTCTCCACGATGATCGGGCGATGGTCGAAGAGGGCGGCCAGGCTCCTGGCGTCGGGGCCGCCCGGGCCGGCCAGGACCAGCTTGGTCGGCGCGCCCATCGCGACCTCCTTGGCGAAACTGGGGCCCGAGAGGCAGTAGATCCTCCGGCCGCATTCCGGCATCTCCTCCGCGATCACTTCCCCCACGGTCAGGAGCGTGCGGGGCTCGATGCCTTTGGAGGCGCTGACCACCAGGGGCCGGTGCCCGCCCCCTGGGCCGTTGGCCCAGGCCCGGCGCGCCTCCCGGGCCGTGTGCCGGATATGGGCCGAGGGCAGGACGAAGACCAGGACATCCGCCTTCCCGACGGCTTCCCCGAGGTCCGAGACCACCCGCACCGATTCCGGCAGATGCAAGCCCGGGATGTGCGGGTGACGCCGCCTCTTTTTCAGGGATTCCGCAATGTCTTTCAGTATTTCCCAAAGCCATACCCTGCGGCCGCCGCGAGCGAGGTGCTGGGCCAGGACCGTTCCCCAGACGCCGCCGCCCAGCACCGTGATTTTATTATTTTTTGTCATGAATAAAAAGCTCTTTTCCTTCCAAGAGCCTTCTGATGTTGGGGATGTGCTTATAGAGGATGAGGGCGGTCGCGGCCGCGGACATGGAGGTGAAGGCCATCGGCGTGTGGAAGGCGAGATTGAAGCCCGGCAGGGAAGCCGCGGCGGCCATGGAGCCCACGGAGATGTGGCCGGTGACGGCGTACCCGACGATGAAGACCAGGAGGCTGCACGCCAGGGGCTTGGGCATCATGGCCGCGAACACGCCCGCCGAGGTCGCCACGCCCTTGCCCCCCTTGAAGCCCAGGAAGACGGTCCAATCGTGGCCGACGATCGCGGCCGCGCCGCAGAGCATCATGACGAGCGGCCGGTCCGGCTGGAGGTGGAAGGCCATGATGACCGGGACGTAGCCCTTCATGGCGTCGACGAAGAGGGTGATGAGCCCGCAGGCGGGGCCCGCGACACGGTAGACGTTGGCCGTCCCGGGGTTGCCGGAGCCGTGCTCGCGGATGTCGAGGCCGCGGAGCCTCTTGACGACGAGGTAGCCGGTCGGTATCCCGCCGAGGAGATAGCTCAGCAGCACGAGGCCGATGATTCTGAGTGTGTCCATCCGAGAAAAAAAGCGTTCTAGTGTAGCAAATGTTCGCGGGCCCCGATGCTGCGCAGCCGCTCCCAGTTCTCGGCCGTGACCCGCAGGCGGTAGCGGACCTTGGTCCCGTGGTGGGCCGTGCCGATGACCTGGGCCGAGGCGTAGATCGCGGCCGAGAGCCTGGAGGCGGCGTGGGGAAGCTCGAGTTCGCGCAGCAGCCATTTCGCCGACAGCTTCTCCACCACGGCCTCGAGGGCCGCCTTGAGCCCCGAACCCGTCTCGGCGGAGATCAGGGGCCGGCCGGGATAGGCGAGCGCCAGCCCCCGCCGCTCCTCCTGGCTCAGGAGGTCCGCCTTGTTGAAGACCCGCACCCGCGCCACCTCGCCCGCGCCGAGGTCGTCGAGCACCTCGTCGACCGCGCGGTCCTGCGCCGCGCTGTCCTGGGCCGTCGCGTCCGAGACGATGAGCAGGCAGTCGGCCAGCGCGGCCTCCTCGAGGGTGGAGCGGAAGGCAGCCACCAGGGTCGTCGGGAGCCGCTGGATGAACCCCACGGTGTCCGTCGCCACGATGCGCGAGCCGTCGGGCAGCCTGATGCGCCGCGTGGTCGCGTCGAGCGTGGCGAAGAGCTTGTCGTCGGCGTAGACGTGGCGGGGGTCGGCGCTCCCCAGTAACGCGTTGAGGAGGGTCGACTTGCCCACGTTGGTGTAGCCGATGATGGCGACCATGGGCACGGGGACGCCGAGGCGGCGCTGGCGCTGCACGAGGCGCCGGCCCTTGATCTTCTCGAGCTCCTCCTTGAGGTGGGTGATGCGGTTCTGGATGTGCCTGCGCTCGTACTCGATCTTGCGCTCGCCGGGGCCGCGCGTGCCGATGCCGCCGACCTGCTGGGAGAAGGCGCGCCAGGCGCCGGTCAGGCGCGGCAGGAGGTAGGAGAGCTGGGCCAGCTCCACCTGGAGCCTCCCCTCGGCGGTCCGGGCGCGCTTGGCGAAGATGTCGAGGATGAGGCGGGTCCGGTCGATGATCTTCGCGCCCGTCAGCTTCTCGAGGGACTTCTGCTGCGCCGGGCTGAGCTCCGCGTCGAAGATGACGGTGGCCGCCCGGAGAGCCCGGGCCGTCTCGGCGACCTCGGCGATCTTGCCCTCTCCGATCAGCGTCCCGGGGTGGTAGCGGCCGAGCGCCTGGCGGGTCTCCCCCGCGACCACCGCGCCCGCGGTCTCGGCGAGCCTGCGCAGCTCCGAGAGGCTGGACTCGATCGACCGGGCCTCGCTCTTGAGCCCGACGCCCACGAGAACGACCCTCTCGGCCAGGCGGGTGGGCGTCGTCATGGGTGGAGGATGGACTCGTCAACGGACTGCAGGATGAGCTTGCGCCACCGCAGCGAGGTCGCCGCCAGCAGGGACTCGACGGGGGCGAAGTCGTCGGTCAGGGCCGGCGCCTCGTCGAGCTGGGCCGGCGAGGGGACTAGCTCGTGGGACATGGCGAAAGAGAGGCTCTTGCGGATGAGCTCGCGGGGGGCGGCCTGATGAAACGGAATATTCCCCCCCGCTACTGGCCCCCCCGCGGGGGGGGCCAGTGATTTGGGGGGGCCAAGTGACTCGCCGCAGAAGAAGACGACGTTGGTCAGGCCCTGGTAGGGCTCCGACACGGCGAAGGCGCGCACGTCCTTGAAGGCGGAGCGCATGGCTTTGTACGCCGCGACCCACGGCTGGCGGGGGCCCGCGACGAGGCTCACCAGGTTGGCGGTCAGGACCCCGTCCGGCGAGAGGATGCGGCGCGCCGTCGCGAAGGACTCGGCCGTGAAGAGGTGGTAGGGCGGGTTCTCCCCGGCGAAGGCGTCGAGCACGATGATGTCGTAGCGGGCGCGGGTCTTCTCGATGTGGGCGCGGCCGTCCTCGACGAACACGTCCCCGCCGACGCCGTAGCGGTCGAAGCCGAAGCGGGAGGCGGCCTCGAGCATCGAGGGGTCGATCTCGACGACGTCGGAGGCGATGCCGTAGCGGTCCGCGAACGCCTGGGGGAGCAGCCCCGCCCCGCACCCGATGAAGAGGGCTTTCCGCGCCCGCGGCCGCAGGACGGCCGCGAACTCCATCGTGTGGAGGTAGGGGGATTCGCTGTCCATGGGCTCGCCGGCGGCCCGCCCGGACCCCGCGGCTTTGGCGTCGCGCAGGATGGCCACGGACTGGCTCGTGCCGTCCACGAAGAGGTAGCGCCGGTCGTCGGAGTCGAGGACCTTGATCTCGCCGTACGGCGAGTGTTTCGAGAAGAGCAGTTCCCCCGCGGGGGCGGGCCGGGCCCACGCGCCGCAGGCCGCCGCCGCGACGGCGGCGGCGACGGTCTTGACGGGAGCGCCGCCGCCCAGGAGCGCGGCCCCGGCCGCGGCCAGGACGAGCAGGAGCGCCGCCGTCCCGTAGATGACGCCGGAGACGGGGAAGCTGGGGATGAGCCAGAACCCGGCCGCCACCGCCCCGACGACGCTGCCCAGCGTCGAGACCGCCATGGCCATCCCTGCGCTCCTGCCCACGGTGCGCACGTCGCGGGTCGTCAGCTTGACCACGACGGGGCCGAGCGCGGCCAGGATGGTGAGGGAGGGGGCCAGGAGGAAGGCCGCGCTGGCCAGGCTCCCGAGCCGGATGCCCATCGGCGAGGTGAGGCGCAGCATCGGGATCCTGAAGACGGGGATGACGGCGACCGCGAGCCCCGCCGCCGCGACGATCCTGGCGAACAGCGCGGGCGTCGTGGCCCGGTCCGCGGCCCTGCCGCCGAGGTGGTAGCCCGCGGCCAGCGCCACCATCGTCACCGTGATGATGGACGCCCAGCAGTAGATCGACGAGCCGTAGTACGGGCTGATGAGGCGGGAGCCCACCAGCTCCAGGACCAGGATCACGCCCCCGGTCAGGAAGATCCCGAAGAGGAGGTAGGCGGATTGGGCGGGGGTCAGGGGGCCGGGGTCGGGTTTCATGGGGGGGAGGCGTCCTTATGAAACGGCATCGGCCCCCCCGCTACTCGCCCCCCCGTGGGGGGGACGAGTGACTGCGGCATCGGCCCCCCCGCTACTCGCCCCCCCGCGGGGGGGGCGAGTGATTTAAGAGCGGCCGCGAGCATCGCGTCGGCGCCGGCGCCGTCGATGCGCAGGGCGCTGACCTGGCGGCCGAACCAGGTCCGCTGGCGCTTGGCGTAGGCGTGGGTCGAGCGGATGAGGAGCTCCAGGCCTTCGTCCTGCGTCATCGAGCCTTCGAGCGTCGAGAGGGCTTCCCGGTAGCCGAGGCTCTGGAAGGCCGCCTCCCGGCCGGTGTAGCGCTCGAGGAGACGGCGCGTCTCGTCCAGGATGCCCGGCCACATGGACCGGGCCCGCCGAGAGATGCGCTCGCGCAGCTCCCGGGCGGGCCAGGAGATGGAGAGGTAGAGGACGCCGTCGGGAGAGGAGCGGGGCCGCCAATAGCTCGAGATGGGGCGGCCCGTGAGGGCGTGGATCTCGAGGGCGCGCACGAGGCGCTGGCGGTTGTTCGCCGGGATGCGGGCGGCGGCTTCCGGGTCGACCTCGACGAGCCTGGCGTGCAGCCGGGCCAGGCCGTGCTCCGCGGCCTCGTCCTCGAGCGCCTTGCGCACCGAGGGGTCTCCCTCCGGCAGGTCCGCGAGGCCCTCGAGGAGGGCCCGGATGTAGAGGCCCGTGCCGCCCGCGACGATGGGGACGCGGCCGCGCCGGACGATCCCGTCGAGGACGGGCCTGGCCAGCCGGACGTAGAGCCCCGCGCTGACGGGCAGCGTCGGGTCGACCACGCCGACCAGGTGGTAGGGGACCCCGGCGTCAGGCGGCGGCTTGGCGGTGCCCGCGTCGAAGTCCCGGTAGAGCTGCCTCGAGTCCGCGGAGACCACCTCGCCGTCCAGGGCGCGGGCGAGCGCGATGGCCAGCTCGGTCTTGCCCGACGCGGTGGGCCCGACGACGGCAAGGGTCCGCGCTATTTTCGTTTCCAATACTGGGGCAGCTTCTGCGGCTTCATGCAGAGGCCGTGGAATTTGCATTCCGGGGCGCAGGCGTCCGGGAGGCTCAGCGAGATCCTGGTGTCGCAGTCCAGGTTGTCCCGCGCCATCGAGTTGATGAGGTCGCGGTGCTTGGCGGAGATCTTGCTGAAGGCGATCCCGACGTTCCAGGTCTGCCCCTTCTGGCTCATGCGGGCGACCCGGCCGGTGATGGGCAGGGCTTTCAGGCCCGGGAGGCTGAGCACCATGTCGAGCCGCTTGGCCTGCGGAGGTTCCGCGAAGCAGACCAGGGACATCCCGCCGGCCGAGAGGTTCGTGAGGATGGCGGGCTGCTCCCGCGAGCTCGAGTCCTTGCCGTCGAACCGCACCACGATGGGCTCGATGAGCCCCTGGACGAGCGAGAAGCGGTGATGGCGGCGTCTCTCCTTGGGTTTGCTGGTCTTCATGGTTCTTGCCTCCGGTGGTTCGTCCGAAGCGGAGCCTGGGCGTCGCCCCGGGCGACGACGGCCCCGCAGAAAGCGGATCGCGTATGGCCGACCACGCGGGCCCGGACCACCTGGCCCGCCGGGACCGGCGCGTCGAGCCTGACGGAGAAGCCGCAGCGGGCCCGCCCGACGCCGGGCTCCTCGGTCAGGACCGAGACCTCGCGGCCCGTCTGGGCGTCGAGGTAGGCGGCGGTGAGCCTCTCGACATGGGCGCCGAGCCTGGCCAGGCGCTCCTCCTTGACCCGCCGGGGCACGTCGTCCGTCCAGGACCAGGCCTCGGTGGACTGTCGGGGTGAGTACTTGAAGCAGTAGGCGGCGACGGCGCCCATGGCCGTGAGCAGCGAGAGGCTGGCCTCGAAGTCCGCCTCGCTCTCGGTCGGGAAGCCCACGACGATGTCCGTCGTCAGGACCAGGTCGGGCAGGCGGCGCCGGGCCATGGCCACCTTCTCGAGGAGTCGGGCCCGGGTGTAGTCGCGGCGCATGAGCCCGAGGATCCGGTCCGAGCCGGACTGCGCCGGCAGGTGCAGGGCCGGGCAGACCTTGCGGCCGCCGGCCATGGCCTCCACCATGTCGTCGTCGAGGTGGCAGGGATGGGGGCTCATGAAGCGGACGCGCTCCAGGCCCTCGATCCCGTCGAGGAGCCGCAGGAGGTCGGCGAAGCGCGCCGTCGAGCCCCGGTGCGGAGCCGCGTAGCTGTTGACGGTCTGGCCCAGGAGGGTGACCTCGCGGCAGCCGGCAGAGACCTTGCGCCCGACCTCGTCGAGGATCGTGGCGACGGGACGGGAGGTCTCCCGTCCTCGCACGCTCGGGACGATGCAGTAGCTGCAGGAGCGGTTGCAGCCCCGCATGATGGTGACGAAGGCGGCGACGCCTCCCGGCGCCGCGCCCGAGGCCCGGGCGGCTGGCGCCCCCCCCCCGCCCGCCGGCAGGCCGCTCGCCAGTCTCGATGGAGGCGGCACGTCCGCGCCAGAAACGCCGGGCGCGGTCAGGCCGCCGGCCAGGGCGTCCGCCACGACCCGCGGGAACTCCGAGATGGATTTCGCGCCGGCCACGATGTCGACGTAAGGGAATCTTCTCTTGATGTCGGACTGGAGTCGCTGGGCGGCGCACCCCGCCACGATGAGCTTGCCGCCGGGGTGCGACCGCTTCCAGTCCCTGAGCCGGCCGATGTAGGAGAGGACGCGGTGCTCGGCATGCTCGCGCACGGTGCAGGTGCCGACCAGGACGGCGTCGGCGTCGTCGATGCTCGACGTGAGGACGAACCCGCGGTCCGTCATGGCGTCCGACATCTCGGCGACATCAGCGGCGGACATCTGGCAGCCGAAGGCTTTCGTGAAGAGTCTCGGTAGAGCGTGCTCCTCGCGCATCCCTACCATTATACACGATTGGCGGCGATTCGACCGTCTTGATGAAACGGCATCGGCCCCACCCGCTACTCGACCCTCCCGTGGGGGGGACGAGTGACTGCCCCCCCGCTACTGGCCCCCCCGCGGGGGGGGCCAGTGACTACCAACCCTCGGAGATGATCTGGCGCAGGGGGAAGGCGTTGCCGGGGAGGTCGGCCCTTTCCGGAGGTTCGGCGGCCGGGGCCTGCGCGCCGGGCTTGTTCCTCCAGGAGTACTTCATGAAGAAGAGGGCGTCCTCCAGCAGGATGTCGTCGAGCTGGGCATCCACGGGCATCCGGCCGAGGAGCGTGTCGAACTCGGGCAGGGGGTCGGCGCTGGCCAGGATTAGCGCCCCCCGGAGGTCGTCGAGGAAGGCCAGGTGAGGGAAGACCTGCTCGGCCGTGCGCAGGATCCGGGTCAACCAGACGGGCGGTATCGGAGGGTGGACCCTGAGGGCCAGGATGCCGCCGGGCTTGAGCCTCGATTTCGCCAGGCTCAGGGATTCCACGGTGGTCGTGAAGGCCGCCTTCGGGGTCTCGAGAGGGACCGGCACCTCGAGGAGGATGACGTCGTAGTCCGTCGTCGAGCGCTCCAGGTAGCTCATCAGGCCGCTCTGGATGACGGTCGGCGACGCGCCGGGGGCCGGGGGCGGCCATGGGGCGCCCGAGAGGGCGGCGAGGACGGCCTTGTAGGAGGGGTGGGGGTCCACGGCCGAGACCTGCGTGCCGTAGGCCATGGCCGAGGCCACGGTCAGCGGGCTCCTCACCCCGAGCAGGAGCACCTGGAGCTGTGAGGCGCCCTGGCCCGGCCGGGACGCCATCAGCAGGGGGATATGGGCGACGCGCTTGGCGGACCCGGTGTCGAAGTAGACGGCGAAGCCGTCCTCCAAGAGGATGTTGTCGCCGAGGGGGAACCGGAAGACCCCGAGCGATTCGTCGCCGCTTTCCGAGAGGCACGTGAAGGCTCCGCCGGGATAGACGGCGTTGAGCCGGTTGGTCCAGACTTCGCTCAGCAGGTGCCGGCTGTGCCAGCCCAGCCAGAAGCTCAAGATCAGGGCGACGGCCGCGATCTTGGAGAGGGTCGCCATCCTGGCCACGCGGGCCGGCCCGGACGCGATGAGCGCCAGCAGCATCAGGGTGAGGCTCGGCAGGGCGACCGCGGCTTCCGGCCCGGCGCGCCGCTCGAGCGAGACCCCGGCGGCCAAGCCCGCCAACGCGGACGCCAGGGCCGCCGTCTGCGCGAAAGGAGAACGGCGACGCTCCGACGACCCGGCGCCCTGGCGCCAGGCCTCCTGCGGCGAGCGGGGAGCGGTCTCCGACGGGATTCCCGCCGCGGGCACGGCGACGACGGCGCAGGCGGCCGTCGTCAGGAAGGCCCACAGGCCGGTCATCGCGCAGGATTGGACGAGGATGAAGACGAGGTCCGACACGTCCGCCATCGGGGAATGGAGGTATTCCCCCCGCCCCGCGTCGATGCCGATGAACCGCAGGAAAGCGAGGCCCAGGAGGCCGAAGAAGGCGGGCACGCAGAACGCCAGGGGCGCCGGCGCCGGCCCTCCCCGGATGCCGGGCGCCGCCTTGCCGCCGGCCCGCCACCCGAGGCCGGCCCCGAGCAGGAGCGCCGAGAGCGTCAAGCTCTGGGCGTAGAGCCAGTGGCCGCTGAGCAGGGAGGCCAGGCGCGTCCAGCCAGCCCACGTCGCGGCGGCCAAGCCCAGGCCCGCCAGCAGGACGGGGCCCGCCAGGAGGGGCCGCGTCGGCTCGGAGCTTTCGGGCGGCGACGCCGTCCAGGCGCGTCTCCTCCGCCACCACGACAGCGCCCAGCCGGCCAAGGCCGCGAGCCCGGCGCCCGCCGCGCAGCCCCGAAGCCCCAGCGATTGCAGCCCGACGAGCCCGCATGCCGCCGCTCCCAGCGCGGCGCCGGGACGGCCGCTGCCGGGCTCGGGCAGGCCGCCGGCCCCTCCGACGAGGTCGGCCAGCCAGCACGCCGTGAACGCCGCGGCGGCGACGATGGCGGCTGCCGTGGAAGGGCCGACGTCCCGGCTCAGGAGCCAGAAGAACAACGCCGGGCCCAGCGCTCCGGCGGCGAACCCCACCCAGGTGGACGGTCTCTTCAGGACGACTATCATCGTTCGTTAGGATATCAAAAATGCCACGACATTTTGGTATGATTCGCTACATGCGTTCCCTATCCAGGTCGTTGCTGGCCGTTGTTCTGATGGCGGCGTCGCCGTTGCCGCTGCCGGCCCAGTCTTCGGGCAACGAGGAACTCCAACCGCCGGCCCAGGAAGGGGGCGCTGCCGATCCTCAGGCGCAGGCGGGCGGGGCGCCGGAGGGCACGCCGTCGGATTTCGAACAGCCTCCGGCGGACCCGGGCGGGGCGGAGGAAGGCGCTCAGGCCCCGAAGGAACAGCCTGAGGCTGCCGAGTTCAAGGCCCCTCCAGCCAAGGCGCCTTCAGGCAAGCGCAGGCGCAAGAAGAAGCCGTCCGCGGCCGCCGCGGATGCGGCGCCCGTCGGTGCTGCTGACGGCGCGGCTCCCGCGGGTGCGGCGCCTGCCGGTCCAGGGGCTGCTGCGGGGACGGCCGCTCCGGGGACCGCTGCGGGGACGGCGGGGCCCGAAAGCGCCGCGCCAGCCGCCGGTGGGGGCGAGGCCGTTCCGGCGCCCGAAGTTCCGGCGCGGGCGGTCCGCGGGAAGACCAGAAGGAAGTCCAAGGCTGGCGCCGCCGCCCAGACGGCGAAATCCAAGCCGGCGATGGAAGTCCCCAAGGGGCTCCCTAATCTGCCGTCCACGCCTTTCCAGCCCTCGAATCCCTAATCACTCGCCCCCCCACGGGGGGCGAGTAGCGGGGGGCCGATGCCGTTATTCGATCCTTTCCAGCGACTCGGACAATATCCAGCCCTTGACGCCTTCCTTGGCGAGCCCCGTCTCGGTCCACTGGCCGTTGACGCCGAGGACCTCGACCCGCCGCCCTTCCGGGACCGTGAAGGACACGCTGTAGTTCTCCCCCGGGCCGCTGCGGATCTCGGCGGCGGACTGGACGATCACGGCCCGCTCCGATGGTTCGGCCAGCCTCCGGGCTCCCCACCAGCCGCCGAAGAAGAGCCACGAGGCGATGGCGCCGGCCGTCCAGGGGATGAGGACCGGCCGGAGGGATTCCCGCAGCAGGAAGAGGCTCGCCAGCAGGAGCGTCGTCCAGCACGCGAGCCAGTGCAGCCCCGCCAACTCCCGGTCGCTGAGCCAGTAGAAGGCGCGGTGAAGGAGGGGCGGCACGCCGACCGGGACGAGGTCTTCCCCCGCGCGCTTGAGGGCGAAGGCGAGGTTGTAGCGGATGTCGGGGTCCCGGGGCATGATGTCGAAGGCGCGCTGGTACTGCGCGATGGAGCGGCCCACCTTGCCCGCCCTGAAGAGGGCGCTGCCGAGGTTGTAGTGGAGGGAGGCGTTGTTCGGGTCGTCGTCGAGCAGCCGGCCGTAGATGGCCGCCGCCCTCTTGTAGTCGCCGGCGTCGTACGCCTTGGCCGCCAGGCTCCACGCGGCCACGGGGCCGCTCGGCTCCGGGGCCGCTAACGTCTCTCCTGAGAGCGCCCCGGACGCTCGGCCCCTGGGGCTGCCGCCCCAGGCCGCGTCCGGGGCCGCCGCCTCTTGCGCGCCGGCCGCGAGGGGCCGCAGGATCAGCAGGGCCGCCAGCGCCAGGACACGATTCATGGTATTCGCCCTCTTGGCTCAACCATTTCCTGGATCGTATAGGCTCTTCCTTGCCGATCCGTCCTGGGCGAAGCCCAGGGCTCGCGATCGGCTGCGATCGCTTCGGTCATCGCTTGATCTCCCGGTCCAATTCCTTGATGAGCGCCTTGATGCGCGCCGCCGCGTCCGACCCCTTCGCCGAGTCCCCCGCGGCGGGCGGCGCGAACCGCATCAGGTCGAGCTGCTCCCACAGGTCGCGGACCGCGTCGAACGACTTGGGGGCCAGCGTCGGGGCCTTGGCCTTGAGCAGCTCGAGGGCGCGGCGCTGGGTCAGGCCCGAGGCGGCGGCGTCGAGCTTGTCGCCGAGGAAGTTCAGCAGGGCCTCCGACATGAGGGAGGCCGCGGCCTGGGGGGCCTGCCCGGCGAGGTGCTCGGCCTCCCGGATGCGTTGGTGGGCGCGTTTGAGCGCGGAGCGGAACCGCTGACCCTTCGGGTCGGAGGTCAGGTGCTCCCGGCGCATGGCCATGGCCAGCGACACCGCGAAGACGAGGAAGGGGATGCTGTGGGCGTTGTCCGCCAAGCCCACGTTCTCCAGCAGGGCGGCCAGGCCGCCCTGGCCGGGGGCGGTCTTGATGTAGCGGATGTCCTCGGAGACGGCGGCGAGCTTGCCCGTCGGGGCGGCGGCCGTCGTCGGCTGCGGCTGTTCCGCGGGTCCCCCCGAGACCTTCAGCGCGATGGGGAGGGTGGACGCCTGGACGTATTGGCGCTTCGACGGGTCGAAGTAGGAGAAGGTGATGGGCGGGATGGAGAGCGCCCCGGAGACCTTCGGGACCACCACCGTCCTGAAGACCTTGGAGCCCCGCACGAGGTCGTTCTTCTTGTCCAGGTTCATGGAACTGACGGTGTCGTAGACCCTGAAGGACGGCATGTCCGGGATCTTGACGTCCCCCAGGGCCTTGATGTTGCCGGTCCCCTGGACGGTCACGGTGAGGTTGACCGCGTCGCCCGCCTTGGGGTTGGCGCGGTCGATGGCGGCGGCGATGGCGAACTGGCCCACCGCGCCGCTGAAGTCCGGCGGCTTGCCGTCGGTCGGCAGGGGCTCCCCGGTGACCCCGACGGGGTCCGACTTGAGGACCCGGTCCTCGACGCCGGCGAACCCCTGGGAGAAGAACCGCTGGAAGAAGTCCGCCGCGAAGGGGTCGATGGCGACGTCGCGCTGGACCTGCGCGCGGACCGTGGCCGGCCCGATGGAGAGCCTGCCGGCCTGCGCCGGGAACAGCGCCGTCTTGATCTCGGAGTAGTAGTAGGTCCGGCCCCGGTGCGACACCTCGCCGTGCCTCTCGGGCGGCAGGTCCTCGGCCAGGAAGCCCGACATCTTGGGGGCGTCGTACTGGGGGTTGCCGGCGAGCGGGACCCCGGTGAAGAACTTCACGGACAGCGTGACCTGCTCGTTGACGAAGGCCTTCTTCTTGTCGACGTCCGCCATGACGAAGACGTCGACCGCGTTGGCGGGCGCGCCCGGGGCCCGGCCGCCGGAAGGCCCCTTGGGCCGGGGGGCGGCCGTGGGCCCCGGCGTCGGGGCCGCCGCGGCGTTGGGGGACTGGACCTCGATGGCGATGGGGTCGGTCTTGACGGTGTTGCCGTCCACGGTCAGGCTGATGGAGCCGATCTCCCCCTTCCCGAGGAACCGCGGCACGAGGACATAGGTGTGCACGATGGTGCTGGAGACCTTCCCGTTGACGAACGAGATGCTGTGGTTCTTCCCGGACGAGTAGACGCTGAAGTTCGGCATCGCCGGGAACTTCGGCTCCGGCAGCGACGCCGCGGGGCCCGAGACGGAGACCTCGAGCACGATCTGGTCGTTGAGGGTCACCACGCTCTTGTCGACCGAGGCCTGGATGAGGACCTCGGCCGCCCAACCGGCCGGCGAGAGGACGAGGGCGAGCAGGAGCGTCGCGCCGGTCACCAGTCCTCCTTCACGTTCGGGGGCTCCTTCGGCGGCGGCTTCTGCATCACCTGCTTCTGGATCGTCTTCTCCTTCTCCGCGGCGGCGCGCATGATGCGCTCGGCGTCCTCCTTCTGCATCTGGTCCTGCGGGCGCGTGTTGGGCTCCGGCGGCTTGTTCGGCTCGGGCTTGGGCGGCGGCTTCTTATCGTTCTTGTCGTCCTTGTCCTTCTTGTCGTCTTTCTTGTCCTGGGGCTTGCTGCACTGCTTGGGCGGCGGGCTCTGACGCCGCCGCAGGGCCACGGCGAGGTTGTGGACGGCGCTCTCGTCCTTCTGGTCGAGGATGACCGCCTGCCGGTAGCTCTGGACGGCCTGCGGGTAGTCGTTCTTGCACATGTGGGCGTTGCCCGTGTTGTAGCGGGCGCCGGCGCGCAGCGGCGCGGGCTGCCCCGGCTGGGCCAGCTTCTCGTAGGCCTGGACCGCCTGGTCGAACTGCCCGAGGCGGTAGAGGGCGTTGCCCCCGTTGAAGACGGGCCTCGGGTCGCCGGGGGCGAGCTCCGAGGCTTTGCCGTACTGTTCCGTGGCGTCGCCGTATTGCTCGGCCCGGTAGAGGCCGTTGCCTTTGCGCAGGAGGCTCTCGGGGTCCGCCGCATGGAGCATGCACGCCAAAGAAACCGTCAGTAATTTAATGAATAGCATGGTGGAAGGTTTCTTTGGCGTGCACCACCTCAAGAGATTCTTCTCGACGGCGCGCGGAGCGCGCGGCCGTCTCAGGGATCAACATCTCAACCAGCAGGAGCAGGAACGCCAGGGCCAGGGGGATCATGAACTTGTTCTTGTAGCGTTGCGCCTTGCCCACCATGCCCTCGGCCTTCTCGAGGGCCGCGATCTTCTCGGCGATCTCCGAGGCCTCGCTCTCCCCGAGCGTGGCGCGGTAGTAGGTCCCCCCCGTCAGCGCGGCCGCCTCCGAGAGGGCGCTCTCCCCGAGGCGGCTGACGACCGTGTTGCCCTTGGCGTCCTTCTTGTAGCCCGCCGTCGCCCCGTCGGCATCCCTGAGCGGGATGGGTTCCCCCTCGGGCGTGCCGATGCCGATCGGGAAGATCTGGATGCCCGAGCGCCCGGCGCGCCTCGCGGCGTCGTTGAGCGCGGTCGGGCTGCCGGAGGTGTCCTCGCCGTCCGTGATGAGGACGATGGCCCGTCCCCCGGGATAGCGCTCGAGGGCCCCGGACGCCAGGTCGACGGCCTTGGCGATCGCCGTCCCGGGCCTGGGCAGGGCCTTCACCTCGAGGGCCTCCAGGATCTGCTTGGCGGCGTCGACGTCCGTCGTGATGGGGCAGAACACCGCGGCTTCGCCGGCGAAGGCCACGACCCCCACCCGGTTGCCCCGCAGGTCGTCGAGGAGCATGGAGAGCTCCCTCTTGGCTTTCTCGAGGCGGTTGGGCTTGACGTCCTCGGTCATCATCGAGAGGGAGAGGTCGAGCGCGATGACCACGTGCCTCAGGGGGGCCTTGGTCTCGACGAGCTCGACGCCCCACTGGGGCCCGGCCAGGGCCAGGACGAGGAGCGCCAGCCCCGACGAGAGCAGGGCGGCCTTGAGGCGCCTGCGGCCCGCGGTCTCCGGCGGCACGAGCCGGGCGATGGTCGCGGGGTCCCCCAGCGTCTCGGTCAGCGCCCGCCGCCGCGCGGCGGCCCACGCGTGGAGCCCGAGCGCCGCGGCCACGGCGGGCAGGAGCCACAGCAGGGCGGAGGGGTTCCGGAACATCAAGGCCACCTCAGCAGCAGCGTTTGCGACGCCGCGGCCTCCAGCAGGAGGATGAGGGCCGCCGCCGCCACCGGGACGTGGTAGCGGTCGGCGCGGGACACGATGTCCGGGAGCTTCACCTTCGTCCTTTCGAGCCTGTCGATCGAGTCGTAGACGTCGCGGAGCTCCTGGAGGCTGGTCGCGCGGAAGTACTTGCCGTCGGTGAGGCGGGCGATCTCCGTGAGGCCGTCCTCGTCGAGGTCGTCGTCGACGCGCACCATGACCCGGCCGAACCGGGGGTCGTCGACCGGCATGAGCGCCTGGCCCCGCTTGGCGCACCCGATGGTGTAGATCTTGACCCCGTAGGTGCGCGCGACCTTGGCCGCGGTGAGCGGGTCGATGACGCCGGTGTTGTGGCGCCCGTCGGTGAGCAGGATCAGGATCTTGCTCTTGCCGTCCGAGTTCTTGATGCGGTTGACGCCCGTGACGATCCCGTCTCCCAGGGCCGTGCCCTCGGTCTTCGTCATGGCGGCCTCGAGCTCGCCGATGCGCTGGGTCAGAGCGTCGTAGTCCAGCGTCAGGGGGCAGGAGAGCATGGCGGCGCCCCCGAAGATGACGAGGCCGATGCGGTCGGAGAGCCTCCCGCGGACGAACCGGATGGCGGTGTCCTTGGCCGCGAAGAGGCGGTTCTCAGGCTGGAAGTCCAAGGCGTTCATGCTCGTCGAGGTGTCGATGACCAGCATGATGTCGATGCCCTCGCCGACGGCCTGGGACCGGCTGGAGACCCTCTGCGGCCTGGTGAGCCCCGCGACGATGAGGAGGAGCGCCAGGGCCTTGAGCGCGGGCGGCAGGAGCCTCGCCGCGCGGGTCTTCCAGGAGGCCCGGACCGGGGCGCTGGCTGGGAAGGACCAGGCCCGCCGGCGCGCCTCCAGCCTGACGCCGGCCCACCAGGCGGCGGCCAGCACCGCGAGGCCCAGGAGCGCGAGCTGCGGGTAGGCCAGGGTCATCGGGCGGCCTCCGCGGTCTCGGGCTTCGGCGCGGGCGCGGGCGTGGTGGTGGCCACGATCTCGCGGGCCTGCTTGGTCTCCAGGGAGCCGAACTCGCGCCCGGGCGTCCAGCGGGCGAACTTCACCAGGTCCGCCCGCTCGAAGACCGTCTTGATGGATTGGGAGGCGCCGCGGTCGATGTCGACGCGGCGCATGTGCCTGATGAGCTCGGTGGTGGTGAGCTTCATCGCCGGGACGGCGAAGCGCCGGTCGAAGTACTGGCGCAGGATGTCGGTCAGGCGGTTGTAGAACTCCTTGTAGCGTCCCGATTCCCACAGGCCCGAGCCGTCGAGCCAGGCCAGTTCGGCCTCGGCGATGACATGCGGGGGCCTGGTGTCGGCGACCGGCGCCGACGCGGCCGCCCCGGGGACGTGCCGCCGACGACGCCTCCATGCGGCCCACGCCGCCAGCGCCAACGCCGCCAGCAGCAGCCATGGCCACAGGAGGGCCCGGGCGCCCATGATCCCCTTGATGTCCTTGATCTCGGGGTCGGCGGCGAGGCTCGGGGGCTCGTCGACGTCGAAGACCAGGGCCGGGCTCTTGACGGCGCGGGTCTCCTGGCCGGCCCGGAAGGACCAGGCCAGGGGGACGGGGAGCTTGCCGAGGTCCAGCGGGAGGATCTCGAGGCGGAACCGCCGCTGCGTCTCGCCGCCCTGGCCCCGCGGGACCTCCTCGACGCGGGTGATCGCGAAGGTGTCGGTGGTGGACGCGGGCAGGTCCAGCGCGACCTCGACGCCGACGGGCGCGCGGACCACCGCCTCGAGCGTCACGGGCACCCCGAGCCGGGCGCTCGTGGTGGCCGCCCGCAGCTCGAAGACCGGGTCCTGGACCGCGGCTCGCGCCGGCGGGGCCGGCGTCCCCTGGCCCTGGGCCGCGGCTTGCGCCGGCGAAGGTGGCGTCTCCTGGCCCTGGGCCGCGCCGGCCGCCGGCAGGCCGGCCAGGAGGAAGGCCGCGAGGAGCGCCGAGGCTCTGGTCATCAGCGGCGCATCCTTTTCGCCCGCCGCTGGAAGAAGCGCACGATGGGGTCGATGGGCGGCTTGTCGGTGTCGATGCGGATCCACTCGAGCCCGAGCAGGGCGAAGGCCTTCTCGGCGTTGGCCAGCCGCCCCTCCTCCCAGCGCTTGAGGGCCGAGAGGTTCGCGGCGTCCGAGGCGTCGAAGAGGGTCCGGGCGCCGCTCTCGGGATCCTCGAGCTCGATGCAGGCCCGGTACTTGGGCAGCGCCCGCTCGCGCGGGTCCGTGATGATGATGGGCACGATGTCGTGCTTCATGGAGGCGAGCCTCAGCGTCCTCAGGAAATCCTCCGAGAAGTCCGGGGCCGACCCGTGCTTGGCGCCCGGCGCCGGTCCGAGACCCTCCGCGGCCTGGAGGTCCTCCCGAAAATCGGAGATCAGGAACAGGATGGAGCTGCGCTTGAGGACGCGCACCATCGTCTCGAGGCAGCGGGAGATCCTGGTCCCGCTCCTCGTCGGCGCGAACGCCAGGAGGTCGCGGATGAGGTGGAGGACGTGCTTGCGGCCTTTCTTGGGCGGGACGTATTCCTCGATGTCTTCCGTGAACAGGAAGAGGCCGACCTTGTCGTTGTTCTGGAGGGCGGAGAAGGCCAGGACCGCCGCGATCTCGGCGGCGATCTCTTTCTTGAGCCGCCCCCGGCTCCCGAAGGCCTGGGAGCCGGAGAGGTCGCAGGCCACGATGGCGGTCAGCTCGCGCTCCTCGGTGAACCGCTTGACGAAGGGCTTGCCCATCCGCGCCGTGACGTTCCAGTCGATGGTGCGGATGTCGTCGCCGGGGGAGTACTCCCGGACCTCCGTGAACTCCATCCCGCGGCCCTTGAAGACGCTGAGGTACTCGCCGGCGAAGGTCTCCGTGACCAGCCGGTCCGTCATGATCTCGATGCGGCGGACCTGGGCGAGAAGTTCGCTCGGGAGGGCACAGCCCTCCCGAGCGTATGGTTTGGAAGAGTTTCGCGTCATCCGTTCCTGGTCATCCCTCAGAAGAATTCCGCAGGGACCGCGCAGCGGTCCCTGCGGGTCAAGGGACCTCCACCGTCTCGAAGATGCTCTGGATGATGTTTTCGGAGGTGAGGTTCTCGGCCTCGGCTTCGTAGCTGAGGATGATGCGGTGGCGCAGGACGTCGGCCCCGATGGCCTTGATGTCCTCGGGGGTCACGTACCCGCGGCCGCTGAGGAAGGCGAAGGCCTTGGCGGCCTGGGCCAGGAAGATCGTGGCCCGGGGGCTGGCGCCGTAGCTGATGAGCTTCTTGAGGGACGCCAGGCGGTGGCCCTCCGGGTCGCGCGTGGCGAAGACCAGGTCGAGGATGTAGGTCTTGATCTTCTCGTCGAGGTAGATCTCGGAGACGATCTTGCGGGCCTTCATGATCTGCTTGGGGTCGGCGGCCGCCTGCGCCGCCGGGGCGTGCTGCCCGGCCATGCGCTCGAGGATGCCCCGCTCCTCGGCCTTCGAGGGGTAGCCGATCTTGAGCTTGAGCATGAAGCGGTCGACCTGGGCCTCGGGGAGGGGATAGGTCCCTTCCTGCTCGATGGGGTTCTGGGTCGCCAGGACCAGGAAGAGCTCCGGCAGGGGGTAGGTCGTCGTGCCGATCGTCACGTGGCGCTCCTGCATGGCCTCGAGCAGGGCGCTCTGGACCTTGGCCGGGGCGCGGTTGATCTCGTCGGCCAGGACGAGGTTGGAGAAGACGGGCCCCTTGCGGACGGTGAACTCCGAGTCCTTGGGGTTGAAGATCAAGGTCCCCGTCAGGTCCGCCGGCAGCAGGTCCGGCGTGAACTGGATCCTGGAGAAGCCGGCGTCGACGGTCTGGGCCAGGGTCTTGATCGTCAGGGTCTTGGCCAGGCCCGGCACGCCCTCGATGAGGATGTGGCCGTTGGCCAGCAGCCCCACGATGACGCGGTCGACGATGTCCTCCTGCCCGACGATCACGCGGGCGATCTCCCGCTTGATCTCGGCCACGAACTGGCTCTCTTCCGAGACGCGCTTGTTGATTTCCTTGATTCCTAGTTCCATGTCGCTCCTTCGGTCACAGGCCCTTCTTCTTCCCTTCGGCCGCTTTGCGGGCTTCCTCCGCCCTGATGCGGTCCTCCTCCAGCTGCCTGACCTGGATTTCTCGCTGGTTGTTGAGCTCGTTGATCGTCTGGATGGCCTGCAGGCGCACGGTCTCGTCCGTGTCCTTGAGGCAATCCGTGACGTCCGGTCCGACGGTGAAGTCCCCCACCTTGCCCAGGGCGTCCAGGACCTCCTTGCGGATCTCCGGGGGGTTGGCCTGGTCCTTGAGGGCGATGACCAGGTTCTTGGCGACGTCGTGGCCCTTCTTCGTCGCCAGGAGCTGGATGACCTTCAGCCGGACGGTGACCTCCTCGTCCTTGTGGAGCCGCTCGAAGAGCATGGGGAGGGCCTGCGGCGAACTGAGGCCGTCCAGCAGGCGGACCGCTTCCCACCGGACGTCGCCGTTGATGTCGCGGCAGGAGGCGAGGATCTTGGCCTCGTCCTGCGCGTTGAGGACCGGCGGGGGCGGGGGCGGCGGCTCGACGATCGTCGGGGGCGGCGGGGGCTTGACGAACATCTTCTTGACGATGAAGAACCCCGAGACGAGGAAGACGAGGATGAAAAGGATGTTTCTCATGACGGGCCAGACCTCCATGGGGATGCCGGCTGCAGGGGAAGGGTGGAACTCGCCGCGGACGCCGCCTTCCCGAATCGGCCCGCCTCCTGGAAGGCGGGCATCGGGCTTTTGGACACCGAGGCGAGGCCGTCGTTCCTCAGGTGGCCGACTCCCCAGCCGTCTCGCTGCGGGTGCTCATCGTCGGAATCGCTTTGCCGTAGCAGGGAATATTCGGCGTGGACGAGGAAGTCGGCGGCATCCCGCGGGGCGGGTGACAACTGGGCTAGGAAACGGCACATGGGTTGACAGGAATCCGGGGCTGGCCGGATCCTTCCCGGCCAGCCCCGGCATTATAGTAAGGAACGTCCCGCGTGTTCAAGGAGGCCGCCTCCGCTACCGATGGGAAGCGGCCCCGAACCGGGCGGTCAGCCCGACAGCTTCTCGATCAGCGCCCGCGCCTTGTCGGTGTTCTCGACCGCCACCAGGATGCGCGAGGTCTGGCCGTCTCGCGCCGTCCCGTACACGGTGGTGATGTTGATCCGGGCGTCGGCCAGGGACTTGGCGATCTGGAAGAGCTCCCCCGGCCTGTCCGGGGCTTCGATCGACAAGAGCCTCGACTCGACGCTCGAGAACCCGTGCTTGGTGAGGATCGACGAGATGTCCTTGTCCTCGCCGACCGCGATGCGGACCACCCCGGAGTCGTCCCGGACCTCCGAGGCGATGCCGATGATGTTGATCTTCTCCTCGGCGAAGATCTTCGCCAAGATGCTCAAGGCTCCCGGCCTGTTGGGCAGGAAGACGCTGAACTGCTTGATGACCTCGACGGTCACTCGAGCCTCACCTTGTCGGAGACCTTCTCCACGGCCTTGGAGACCTTGTCCTTGAGGCCCCGGTCGAAGGGTCCGCCGACCTCCTGGAACAGGCCGTCGCCCTGGAGGAAGTAGAGCCCCTTGCCCGTGGAGTCCTTGACGACCGTGCTGATCTTCCACGTCAGGGTCGCCATCATGCCGGCCACGGGGTCTTCCGAGGTCCCCACGTTGACGACCGAGCTGTCCGGCACTTCCGCGGTGAGGTTCAACTGGTAGCCCCAGCCGGCCTCGACCAGCAAGGGCTCGACGGTCACCGCCGTCAGGTACTGTCCCTTGCCCTTGTACTTGCCGCCGTAGGTCCGCAGGACCTGGAAGCGGACGTTGATCATCGTCATCCCGTAGGAGTTCTTGGCGGTGAGCTGGTAGATGGTCCCTTTCGGGAGCTTCCAGCTCTCGAGCTGCGACCAGTGGTCGATGCCCTTCGGGACGGCGTTGGCGTACTGCACCTTGATGTTGACCACGGGCTTGTTCTTCTCGATGATCGCCCAGAGCTTCTCGGCGATGTTGATGATCTGGTCGATGTCGATCTTCGAGTCCTCGGGAGGGGGCGTCGGCGGCTCCTCCTTGCGCTGCATGCCCACGGTGGGGCCGACCGTCTCGATCTTGATCGTGCTCTCGTCGATGGTGAAGAACTTCGGATCCTGCTTCGCCGCTTTGACCTGGAGCGGGGTGAACCCGTCCTTGCTCTGGGCGGCGGCCGGCAGGCTGACGAACATTGCGACCAACAGGCTGAGTGCAACGCGCGAGGGGTACTTCATTTTGGCGGCACCTCCGTCGGTAACGCGTATGACCTAATCGTTCGGCGGTCCTTAGGTCCCGAATAGATTATAGCACAAGTCCTATCGCGTGGAGGGCCCCATGGCCCAGGGCCTCATGGGCCTAAAGGCCTACGAGGGGCGGGAGAGCCGGTCGAGCTTGCGCGTCAGATAGAGGTAGCCGATCGCCAGGGGGATCATGGCCAGCGCGATCACCGTGAACGGGGCGAAGCCGGCCATGCCCTTGAAGAGGTACTTCAGCGCCAGGATGCCCACGGTCGACACGGCCAGCGAGGCCGAGCCGAAGAACCCCATGGCGTCCGCCATGTCCGCCTGGGGGGTCTGGGATTGGAAGTAGCTCTTGAGCTTGACGGTGCTCACGACCTGCGCGATGCCGAACGGGATCAGCGCCACCGCCGGCAGCGTCAGCGTGCCCAGCCAGGAGAGCCACGAGGGCAGCGCCGCCAGCGCGCCGAGCATCGGGATCGGGAAGGCCATCGTCGCGATGGCGGCCAAGCCCAGGGTCCCCCACTTCATCCACCGGAGCATGGAGCGCCGCATCAGCTCGCCTTCCTGCGCGGCGCCGGCCTTGAGCGCGCCGACCTTGCGCTGTTCGGCCATCATGAGGAAGCCGCCGAGGAGCCCGCCGAGGCTGTAGAGCCCGGTGAGCATGCCGATGACGCTGGTGTAGAGGTTCTCGTTCTGGGGGCCGATGAGCCTCATGCCGAAGTTCGGCGCGAGCATGGTGTAGAGCAGGGGGTTGAGGACCATGAACGCCGTGAAGGCGAGGAAGGCCGTGCGCAGGAGGGGGGTTTTCCAGACGACCTTCGCGCCGCGGGCCATCTTCCCGAAGAACCCCTTGAAGGCCGCCGCGAAGCCGGCGGGGCTCTTGCCCCGGGCGCCGGCCTCCCGGGCCGCCTGGGCGTCGGCCAGCTTCATGGCGCCGACCTTGGCCGGGATCTTCAGGGTGAGCAGCATGATGACGATGGCGACCGCGAAGGAGACGGGGAAGGCGATGAGCGCCGGCAGGAACCCCAGGCTCGCGACGACGGCCCCCGTCGCGATCGGCGCGGCCACGCCGACGATCTCGAGGAGCGTCTGCTGCCAGGTCCAGAACTTCTCCAGCCGGACCTGGTCGGACCCGTAGATAGCGGGCGGGATGCTCGACTCGGCCGTCATCGCGATGCCGCCGAGGAGCCCGCTGATCGAGTAGAAGACGATCATGAGCGGCCAGGTCATGTGGCTCGTGGCCAGGAGCCCCGCGAGCGCCGAGATGGCGACGACGCGCAGGGCCGTGGAAGCGAGGTAGGTCTTCTTGAGCCCGAAGCGCTCGACCGAGAGCGTCCCGAGCGTGCGGCCGATGATGCCCGTCACCGACGCGAAGATGGTGATCTCGGCCAGCTTGGTGACGTCGCCGAAGGCCTTCTCCATCAGGGCAGGGAGGGAGGCGCCCAGCGCCTCGACGCCGATCTGGGCGAAGATGAGGCCGAGGATGAAGAACACCGCCACGCTGCCCAGCCCCAGCCAGGACGAGGCCGCCTTCGGGTCTTGGGCGGTCCGGCCGGCGACCTGCGTCGTCGGGGCCGGGGTCGGGCGCGCGTCGGGCTCGGCTTCGGGGGCCGAGAGGACGCCCGCCGTCCGCCGTCCATCGGCGAGCGGGGCGGCGATCATCGTCGGGGCCGGGCCGGAGGATGGGAGGGCCTCGGCGCGCCGGCTGGAGAACAGCCTGCGCAGCGCCTGGAAGCGGCGGCCGAGGCTCTTGGGTTCGCCGAGGACGCTTGCCGGCAGGGCGCCGTCGGAGACGTCTGACGGGACCGCCGGGGAGGCGCCCGGGGCCGCCGCCTCGAGGTCGGCGAGGCCGCGGCCCTGCGCTCCGTCGTCGGGCAGGGAGAGGGAAGAGGGTCCGGCGGGCGCGGGAGCGGCCTCGCTCCTCTCGGCCGCGCCGGCGGGGCTCGCGGGGAGCCCGAAGGACGCGGGGGACGGGGACGCCAAGGGGGCTTCGACGGCCGCGGTGACCGCGGGCTGCGGCAGCGCGACCGGCAGCACGCTCTTGAGGCCGGTCAGGCCGGAGCTCAAGACCATGCCGGAGGTCCGTCCGGCGACGGGGAGGCTGCCTTGGGCCGAGGCGCCGCCGGCCGTCGGGACGAAGACGACGCCGCCGACCGGGGCCTCCACGGACACCGGCAGGACGACCTGGGCCCACGCCCGATAGGGCGTCAGGCCGGGAGAGGCGGCGACGAGGGCCAACGCCAAGGCGACGGCGGTCGTTCTCATGACTCGGTTCCTAATGATGAGGATATTGTAGGAGACCGCCGGCCATCCCCGATTGGGCCTTTCGGCGCAACATCGCGGCGGCATTCGGCCCCCCCCGCGGTGGGACTCCCGAGGCGCGACTTGATTCCCCCCTCCCGTACCTTTTATACTAGTGCCATGGCGGAGCCCGTGCCCCTTCCCGGCGTCCCGTTCCCGTCGCCATCCGGCGTCCCTCCCGCGGAGGTCGTCCTTCGCCCGGCGAAGATCAGCGACCGCTTCATCGCCTACTCGATGGATTTCATCCCCTTCGTGGCCGGCTACTATATCAGCCTGATCGTGCTGCTCACGCGTTTCCAGGACCTGGCGACCAAGGCCAACTTCTTCCTCGTCTTCGCCGTGGCGTGGACGGCGTTGTGCTGGCTCTACCAGGTGGTCGGGAACCTGTGCGGCGGGACCATCGGCAAGAAGCTGATGGGGATCGCCGTGGTGGACCGAGAGGGCCGGCGCCTGGGCTTCGTGCGCAGCGTGGTGAGGGCGTTCGGCTGCCTGCTGAGCACGCCGCTGTTCAACCTCGGCTGCATCGTGGGGCTGTTCCACCCGGAGTCCCGGGCGTTCCACGACATCCTCGCCGGCAGCCTGGTGGTGGAGGCCTCGCCCCGGAGCAAGGCCGAGTCGTGGATCATCTTCCTCGGGTCGATGTGCCTCATCTTCGCCATGGTCTTCGGGACGGCGGCGTTCCGGCTCACCCAGCCGACGCCCGAGGACCTCAAGAGGATCGCCAAGGCGCGCGACGGGCTCAAGATCCTGGCGCAGATCGAGGAGCAGTTCAAGGCCTCCCATGGGACCTACACCGCGTCCATCAGCGAGATCGCCCAGACCAGCGGCGACGTCGAGCAGTTCAAGAGCGCGATGAGCGAGCTCTTCGACCCGAACCTCTTCCAGATCCAGGCCGGCAACCGCCGCTACCGGATCTCCGCGGCCGCCCGGGACAGGAAGAAGACCAGGGTGACCATCGAGGGGCCTTAATCACTCGCCTCCCCCGCGGGGAGGCGAGTGACTGACCTCCGCCAGCATCCACCTGCCGAACGGCTCGTAGCTCACCAGGTGTTCGGGCCTGACCAGGGTCCGGAAATAGGCGGCCTCCGAGCGCCTCAGGGCCACGAAGACCGTCCGGCCGCGCAGGGGCAGCGAGCGGATGGTGTTGTCGTCGCCGAACCGGTCCTCGTTGGCCGGGTCGCGCAGCGCGTAGTGGAGCTCCCCCACCCAGTAGACCATGCGGTCGACGCGCCTCCCGGCGTAGAACGGCAGCCCGTGCAGGAACGTCCCGTAGGAGTAGACGAGGTCGCCGGGGCGGGCGCGCGCCGCAATCGACAGGCCCAGGGCCTTGGCGCTCACGAAAGTCTCCACCCGGGCCATCCCGGTGAACGCCAGGCCGCAGGCTGCCAGGCTCCCCAGCGCGGGCCCGATCCATCCCGCGGGCCGGCGCCGCCACCAGAGGAGCCCCAGCCCGAGCGCCGCCGACGCGCCGCCCGCCCAGGGGCCCAGCGCCGGGTCGGGGAGGCGCGCTTTGGCGGGCAGCAGGGCCGCCGCGGCGCCCCACCCCGCCAGCCATGCGGCGCAGGCCCCGGCGAGCAGGACGGCGCCGAGCGCGGCCGCCAGGCGCCGGGACCAGCGCGGCGGATGCTCTTGGAGGGCGCGGGCCGCGAGGAGGCCCAGGTGCGGGAAGGCGGGCAGGATGTAGGTCGCCAGTTTGGACCGGGAGACCGAGAAGAACGCGATGACGCCCACGGCCCAGAGCGCCAGGGCGGCGCCGCGCCATTCCCGCGCGGGGGCGCGGGCGTCCCGCCAGGCCCGGGCCAGGCCCGCGAGCGCCGCGGACGTCCATGGCAGGAGGCCGGCCGTGAGGACCCCGGCGTAGAAATACCACGGCGCGGGCCGGTTGTACTTCGGGGTCAGGAACCGCTGGAAATGCTGCTCCACGAAGAAGAACCGCAGGAAGCCCGGGTGCCGGTCCTCCATGGCGGCGAACCAGGGCGCCGCGATCACGACGAAGAGGAGGGGGCCGGCGGGGCCGAGCAGGCCGCGCCAGCCTCGCCGCAGGGCGGGGAAGAGCGCCACCAGGGCGACGGACCATGCGACCGGGAACAGCAGCGCCACGAGGCCTTTGCTCAGGAACGCCAGCCCGGCGAACACCCACGCCAGCGGCCCGGCCCAGGCGGCGTCCTCCGGCCGCGCCAGGGCCCTCAGGATCATGGCGGTGCACCACAGCAGGAAGGCCGTCAGGGCCATGTCGAGCGTGATGAGATGCGAGAGGACGAGGACCATGAGGCTCGTCGAGAACACGACCGGGCCGGCGGCCTGGTCCGACCCGGGGAAGAGCCATGAGCCCAGCCACCATATCCCCGCCGCCGTCAGGAGGCTGAGGAGGGCCAGCGGCAGCCGCGCCGCGCCTTCCGTCACCCCGAAGGCCTTGTAGGACGCCGCGGCGAGCCAGTACCACAGGGGCGGCTTCTCGACGTAGTCGAACCCGTTGAGCCGGGGCGTGGCCCAGTCCCCGGTGGACAGCATCGTCCGCGGGATCTGGGCGTAGCGGGCGTCGTCCACCTCCCACAGCGGGTGGGAGAGCCAGCACAGGGGAGCGGCGAGCGCGGCCGCGATGGTCAGGGCCCTGATGGTCTTCAAGCGCCGCGTATGCTACTACTTCGTCAGCAGGTTCGGGAAGGCCGAGGAGATCACGGACAGGAGGTCGTCTTTCTTCTTGATGGCCTCCAGGAGCTGGGCCCGTTCGGCGGGCCAGGAGGAGTTCTGCTGGATCGCGGCGTCCTTCTCCTGGAGGGCCTTGGCGGCGTGGGTGGAGAGGGTCGCGAGCTGGCTGCGGAGCTCCCGCGACGCGGCCGCCTCCTTGAAGACGAGGTCCGTCTGCTCGTCGAGCCTGGCCTGGAGCTCGGCGGCCTTCTTGGCCCAGGATTCGTCCGAGGCCCGGCGGGCGGCGAGCTCGGCGCGCAGCCTCTCGGATTCGGCCAGGAGGGTGCGCAGCAGCTCGTCGCGCTCGGCGCCCAGGCCGGCGCAGCGGGCGTCGGCGGCTTCGGCCGCCCTCGCGGCGGCGGCCAGCTTGTCGCGCAGCGTCGCGAGCTCCAGGTCCTTCTGCGCCGAGGAAGCGGCGGCCTCCCGACTCTTGTCTTTCTCGGAGGAGAGCTGCCGGCTGAAATCCATGAGGCTCTCCCCCATGGTGGCCTCGATGCGCCGGCGCTCCTCGGTGTAGCGGCGGAGGCTCTCGGCGCGCTCCTCGAACGCCTTGCGGAGCTTCTCGTTCTCGCTCTCGAGTTCCGCGACGACCATGTCCTGGGCCTTGGGCTGCGACACCTTCTCCAGGGTCCGGGCCGAGAGCCCCTTGAGCTCCGAGAGGTCGCCGTCGGCTTTCTCGTGGCGGCGCGCGACGTCGTCGATCCTGGCGGTGATGGCGGCGAGGCTCTCGCCGAAGGCCTTCTCCTGGGCGAGGCGTTCCTTGAGGAGCTCGGCGCGCAGGGCGTGGCCGGACTCGTCGAAGGCCTCCCGCAGCGCCAGGCGCTCCCGGCCGATGGCCTGCAGGTGCTCCTCCTGCTTGGCCAGCTCGAGGTCATGGCGCCGGCTCTCCTGCGCGAAGCGGTCCCTGATCGAGGCGGCGAGCTCCCCGAGCAGGCCGCGCAGTTCCTCCTTGACCTGGGCCTCCTGCCGGCTCTGGCGTTCGGACAGGTCCCCGACGGCGTCGAGGAGCCTGGGCAGGACGGCGAGGGCCTGGCGCCACTCCTTCATCTCGCCCACGATGTCGGCGGGCCACTGCTGGACCGTCTTCTCCCGGGCGAGCATCGTCTCCTTGAGGAGGTCGGCCCAGGTGTGGTGCATCTGGTCGAGCCTGGACTCGAGCGCGTCGATGCGGCCCTTGGATTGGGATTTCTCCTCGTCGCTGGCCCGCTCGGCCTTCTCGCGGCGGATCTGTTCGGTGAGGGACTTGAGCTGGGTCTCCACTTCGGCGCGCATCGCGTCCTGCGACTTGAGGACGTTCTCCGCCGAGGAGGCGCGCTGGCGCTCGAGCGCGAGCTCCCGCTCCATGGTCTCGAGCCGCCGCTCCATGAAGTCCATCATGGGGGTCAGCGGGATGTGCGTGCTCGGGGGCTTCAGGAGCTCGGAGGGAGGCGGCGCCGGCGGGACGGCCCGGCCCCGGGGAGGGGGCGGCGGCGCCGGGGGTTCCGGCGGGGTCGCCGGGTCGTCGGGAATCATCGTTCTCTATATCTCCGTGACGATTTCGACGGCAGATTGTAGCTGAACGCGAAGCGGTGGGTCCCGTTGCCGCCGAGGACGCCCATGTACGCGAAGGAATAGTCGACGCCGAAGTCGAGCCATTTCACGCCGAACCCGACGTTCATCGTCGACATGGGCCCGAGGGACCTGATGGTGCTGCTGTTGAAGCCCGCCCGGGCGCTGGCGCTGATGGTCCTGTCGATGCTGCGGGTGTACTCGGTCCCGACCGCCGCGTACGGGTAGCCGGCGATGGGCGCCACGGCCTCCAGGCTGAGGATCAGCCCTTTCATCGGGTAGATGGCGCCGCCGATGCGCGTCCGGAAGGGGAGGGTGTCCCTCGTGTCGACGTAGTTCTGGCCCATGCCCATGTTCTGGAACACGGCGCCGAGGTCGTAGAGGAACGGCCCGGAGTAGAACCGCGACTGGACGCCGATGTCCCCCCCGTAGCCGTCGGAGTGGAGGATCAAGTCCGAGTGGAGCCACCGCAGCGTGGCGCCGACGCTCAGCTCCATGTCGGTGTCGGAGAGGTCGTAGATGGTCTGCCCCCACCCGAGCTCGGCGATGTAGTGGCGCGGCCGGAACTCGCCCAGGACGTCCCCGTCGATGTTGGTGTGGGAGATGGCGCCCATGTCGACGTAGCGCCAGCCGCCGCCCAGGACGATGGACTCCTTGACGCGGTAGGCAAACGAGCCGGAGTGCATCGTGATGTCGGCGACGTCCATGCTGCTCTGGTAGGCGGCCGAGAACCTCGGAACCCGGGTCAGGCCGGCCGGGTTCCAGTAGAGGGAGAAGGCGTCGTCGGTGACGGCGGTGTAGGCCCCGCCCATGGCCATCCCCCGGGGGCCCAGGTCGAACATGAGGAACTCCGACCCCGTGGTGGCGACCATCTCCCGGGAGAAATCGACGGCGCCGGCCGGGCGTCCCAGGAGGCTCGCCAGGAGGAACGCGCCGAGCCCGAGGGCTCTCCCGGCGCGCGAGGCCCCTTTCGGATCCTTCGTCATCTCAGCACCACGACCTTCATGATCTTCTTGTCACTGCCGTACTGGATGGCGACGAGATAGACCCCGCTGGCGACCGTCCTCCCCCACATGTTGAGCCCGTACCACTGGAGGATGCCTCCCGCCGAGGCGTAGCGGTCCCAGATCAGGTCGCCCCGGAGCGTGAAGATCCTGACCCGGGAGCCGCCCGGCATGTCCGAGAAGGTGACGAAGCCGTCCCTGCCTTTGTAGAACGGGTTGGGGAAGGCCCTGGCCGACTGGGGCGACGTGGCCGGGGTGAGCCCCGCCACCTGGAAGAAGGAGAGGTGGTTGAGGAACATCGTGATGCGGTTGCTGGCCGTGTCGACGGTCGTCGGCACGGGGACGCATTTGTTCTTCACCGGGTCATAGCGCATCAGCGACACCTTGGCCGGGTCGAGGGCGCCCAGCTCGTTGACCGGGAAGGTGGAGTAGGTGATGGACACGGTGATGGGTTTGATCGGCTGGATCGGGGGGTCCACGGAGAAGCTGAAGGCCACGTTGACGCCGTTGGAGCAGAGGCTCCCGGCCCCGGCCGCGTTGTAGGTGGACATGATGACGGCCACGTCCTGGTTGAAGGCGTTGGCGGGGGCGTAGACGCTCACGGTGCGGGAGGCGGGGCTCCCGATGGTCCCCGCGATGGTGGTGTCGGCCCCGGCCTTGAGGATGCCGCCCAGGGAGCCCGCCGACGCGCCGGCGCCGGAGCTGGTCCTCGTCGCGACGTAGGTCGAGAACGCGTCGTTCTTGACCCCGAACATGTTCTGCGCCTGCACCCGGAACCAGTATTTCTTGCCGGTGTCGAGCCCGCCGATGGTGGCGGTCAGGGGCGAGTACCAGTTCGAGAAGAAGATCTTGGTGGAGACGTTGGTGGTGAAGGGCTCGAAGCCGTTGCCGTCGGGGTCGGCGTTGTCGTCGGTCGACGCCGTGACCTCGTAGGTCGTCGAGGAGGTGTTCTCGTTGGCGTCCCAGGCCAGGGAGACCCTGTCCGTGTCGACGGCCGTGATGGTCAGGTTGGTGGGCACGGTCGGCCACGTCGCGGTCGAGCCGAACGAGGACTGGCCGGACTCCTTGTTCTCGGGGTTCCTGGCGGTCATCGAGGTGTAGTAGAGCGTGCTGGCGGCGAGGTTCCCGATCGAGCCCCTGTTCAAGCCGAAGCTGTTCTGGATGAAGACGACGGACTGCCAGCCCGCCCCCGCCTCGGGGGTGGTGGAATAGTAGGCGACATAGCTGGTGCCGATGGGGTTGTTGGTGGAGTCGACCCACCACTGGAGGACGATGGCGCCGGTCGATTCGGTGGTCATGCTCGGGACGTACGGCACGGGGGCGGCCGCCAGGGTGTAGCCGGTGGCGGACCCCGAGAGCGGCCCTTCCCCGGAAGGCGTGAAGGCGCTCACCCGGACGCTCCTCGCCGCGCTGGTGGAGAGCCTCAGGTCCATGTAGCTGTTGACGTTGCCGGCCGTCTCGCCGATGATGTAGCCCGGCATCGTGTCCGCGACCGTGGAGTTGTAGATCCTGTACTTGAGGGCGATGGGGACGTTCTTCCAGACCCACTTGAGGCACGTCGTCGCCCGGTACGCCTCGCATTCCTGCGCTTCGAGGTTGAGCACGTTGGCCCGCGTCGTGGCCGAGGAGATCGCGCTGAAATTCGAGTAGAGGCCGGCGAGGTTCTGGGCCCGCACGCGGAAGTAGTAGGTCGTGTTCTCCGACAGGCCGTCGACCTTCCAGAAGTCGGTCGTGTTGGCCGGGAAGCCTTCGGTGGGGGTGGAGAACGAGGTCGTGAAAGGCTGCTTGCCGTTGGTGGACAGGTCGTCGGTGGACATCGACACCTCGTAGATGGTGGCGTCGCTGTTGCCGTTGGGGTCCCAGGTGAGCACGAGGGAGTCGACCTCGACGGTCGAGAAGAAGACGCTCACCGGGACCGTCGAGAGCGTGAACGTCGTGGCCGCGGCGGTGAGCGGCCCGTCGCCCGCCAGCCCGAAGCCCGAGACCAGGATGCAGGCCGTGACGTTGGGCGTGAGCCCGTACTCCGTGGTCGCCGAGTACAGGGGGGCCCCGGTCGGCAGGGACACGGTCGAGATGAAGGTCCCCGACGTGGCGTAGAAGACGTCGTAGCCCTCGATGACGGGGTCGGGCCAGACCGGCGCGGCCCACTGCCAGACCACGGAGTAGGTCGTCACCTTGATGGCGGCGGCCTGGGCGGGCGCCGTCGGGAGCGGCGGCCCGATCCGGATGAGCTTGCTGTCCGAGAACTGCGCGTTGGCCGCCAGCCGGAGGTGGTACCAGCCGTTGGGCAGCGCCGCGGTGGTCTCCGGGAGCTGGACGGTGATCGAGGAGTTGGTGACGGCCCCCCCGAAGACGTTGGGGCTGTTGGTCCAGGGGTTGCAGTAGGGCCCGCAGTCGCCGGCCGAGAGCTTGGTGACCTCGTTGTAGACCCGGGTGGTCAAGTCCACCAGGAAGCCCGAGTTGCCCTGGCTGGAGGTCCCCCCCGTCCCGTCGACGGCCTGGAGGTAGAGCCTGGGGTGGAACTGGGAGGAGCTGTTGTTGCGGCCGGTGGACCCCTCGGTCGTGTTGTGGAGGTTCGCGTCCCTGATGGTCAGCATCTTGCCGCGGGCGACGAGCTCGGGGTCGACCGTCTTGATCGACCCGATCCTCACCGACGGCGGGGAGATCATCGTCGACTGGTCCTCGCCGCTGAAGTCCACGTACTCGCCGTTGTTCAGGAACTTGCCGCCGTCGAAGCCGCCGATGGCGACGACCCGGCGGGTGCTGGAGAGGGTCAGCGTGTGGCAGGAGCGCGCGGAGCCGAGGTCATTGCCGTCGTTGTAGAGCTGGCCGCCGATGTCGTAGAAATACGTCTTCTTGATCGACATGGCCGTGTCCTGGGCCCCTCCCGTGACCATGGTGACGCCGTTGGGCAGCAGGACGGAGGCGTGGTTGAACGAGGTCTCGATCCTGGCCCTGAGGGGGTTGTTCAGCACGAAGTCCGTCGGGACGGCGTTCGACCAGGTGCCGGCCCCGCCGAGGGGGACCGGCGGGACGTACAGGCGCGAGATCTGGAGGTCCGCCCCTCCGAACCCGGCGTCGGGGTGGACCTGCCCGCCGCCGTCGTCGCCGAAGTGGACCACGACGTTGCCGTTGGGCAGGTGGGTCATCGAATGGAGGTAGTTGGGCCGGTACATGCTGTTGCCCCCGGCTCCCTGGTCGTCGGCGCAGCGCCACCCGTTGGTGTTGGGGTTGTACAGGAGGGCCGAGGAGAGCTTGTCGTTGACGGAGTTGACCCCGCCGACGAAGAGGACTTCTCCCGACTTGAGGAGGGCGCCCGTGTGGTTCGCCCTCCTGCCCTGCTCGTTGCCCCACCGGCCGCAGTTGATGGCGTCGCCGGGCGCGGTCGGGATGGTCCGCCAGACCCCCTGGGTGGAGTAGTAGATCTCGGCCGAGTTGAGGTAGTTGCCCCGGTTGTAGCCCCCGAACACCATGACGTTGCCGTCGGGCAGCACGATGGAGACGTGGGAGTCCCGCGAGGACGCCATGACGCCGGTCTCGATCCACTGCCCGGTCTCCGGGTAATAGATCTCGGCGGTGTTGGTGGCGCCCGTGGAGACGGCGTCCGTGGAGAACCCTCCGGCCACGAGCACCCTCCCGTTGGGCAGGAGGGTCGCCGAATGCAGCTCCCGGGCGTGGACCAGGTCCCCGGTCCGGACGAAGGTCCCGTCCGTCTCCAGGAGGTCGGCGGACTTGACCACGCCCTGCCCGTCGTTGCCTCCCGCGACGAGCATCTTGCCGTTGGGGAGCAGGGTCGTCGAGTGGTTGCCCCGGGGCGAGCTCATCACCCCCGGGAGGGCCGTCCACGCCCCCGGGTCCGGGTACAGGTTCACCCCCGCCGTGGGGTAGAAGTTGGTGCAGGTCGCCCCCCAGCAGGTCTGCCCTCCCAGGAACCTGGAGGACCCGGTGGGCGCGAGCGTGGAGCCGTTGTCGAACGTGGCTCCGCCCCGCTCCCCGAAAGTCCAGGCGTTGGCCTTGGGGTCGTAGGTCTCGATGTCGCCGAATACCATGGACCGGATGATCACGGTCGACAGGTCGACGCTGAGCACCTCGCCGCCGACGTCGACGCCGGTGGCGACGTAGCGCATCAAGACCCTGCTGATCGACATCGTGATGGGGTTGAGCGCGGTCCCCTGGACCGGCGTGCCCTGGGGCAGGGTCGTGGTGACGCTGACCTCGCCTTTGAACAGTTCCCAGTCGGGGTTGAAATTGATCATCCCCGTCTCCCCGCTCTGGGCGCCGTCGCTGACGATGTTGGTGCCGGTGGGGATGCTGGCGACCGCGCCGTCGACGTTGTTGGCGCCGATGTCGATGTTCCAGGTGAGGCTCTCGTCGAGGACCTGCTGGGCCGCCGCGCTCATGAGGATCAGGGTGCCGCTGGAGACGGAGTAGCCGATGAGGTTCGTGGGCAGGCCCGAGAACCGTATGTTGCCGCGGATGGAGTTGCCGCCCACGCAGTCGTCGCCCGAGATGTCGATGGGGGCGTTCGGGTCGTTGGCGGATTGCGTCGTCCCTCCCCCTCCTTGGGGGATGAAATCGATGCAGCCCGCGGCGTCGTTGACCGGGTCGACGGCGTTCACGGAGGCCCTGTCGAACCCGTAGATCCCGTAGGTCCCGCCCAGGCTGCCCAGACTGGAGCCGATGACGAGGTTGGCGGTGCCGCTGACCCAGCCGCACGAGGTCAGGTCGAGAGGGTCGCACCAGACCGGCACCCCGGCCAGGTCGATCCTGAGGCCCCGGTACCCGCCGGGGTAGTCGCCGACCTCGGCGCCGTCGCCCGGGATGAGGTAGGCGAACCCGCCGGGGAAGGCGATGCTCGGGGTGGAGAACAATACCTCGCCTTGCGCGATGGTGCCCGAGACGTTGGTCCCGAGCTGGAACCTGTAGTCGACCTGCAGGGCGGTCGTGTTCCTCATGTCCGCGAAGGACTTCGCGTCGCCGAGCCAGATCCAGGGGCGGGCCGCGGACCACGGCAGCCCCGGGTCGTTGTACGAGGCGAGGGGGTACCCGCGCAGGACGCTGCCGGGGTTGAGGGTGAATGAAGGAGTGATATAGGTGGTGGTGACGTTGCCCAGCCCCCCGTAGAGGGTGACCCGGCCGTACGGGTCGAGGACCGCCCCGTGGCTGGATTTCCTCCCCTGCATCGGGGCGACGGTGTTCGAGACATCGCCCGCGTAGATCTCGACCGCTTGCAGGGTGCCCCGGTTCTTCTTGAGGTCCTCGCCGTTGTTGCCGCCCACGAAGAGCACCCTGCCGTCGCCCAGCACGGTGGCCGAATGGCCCGCCCGGGCGATGCGCAGCGGCCCCGCCCCCGTGAACGCGTTGTCGCCAGGGCGATAGCGCTCCTGCGACGCGAGGAACCGGCGCGCGCCGGTGAGGGTGCTGTTGACGCCGCCCGAGATGAGGACGCTGCCGTCGAACATGAGGACCGCGGTGTGCTTGGTGCGGGGGACCAGCATGTTGATCGTCGACCACGCCTTGGTGTAGGGGTTGAAGATGACGCAGGTCTGGAACGAGGTGCCGGCGGCGTTCTCTCCGCCGCAGATGAGCACGTTCCCGTTCTGGAGCACCGTGGCCGTGTGGTTGATGCGGCCGAATTGGCCGGCGGCGAGGCCGACTGCGACGGGGCCGACGGCGGCTTGCCAGACGCCGTTGGCGCCGGCCATCGGGTCGAAGATCTGGAAGCTGTCCACGACCACGGTCGGTCCGATGCCCGACGCTCCGCCCAGGACCAGGATGGTGCCGCTCGAGGTGAGCACCGCGGTGTGGGAGGCGCGGGCCACGCTCATGTTGGAGAGGTTCGAGAACGTGCCGCTCATCTCGTTGAAGCGCAGCACCGTGTTCGTCGGGGCGACGGCGGGGGCGCCCGCGCCGATGATCCCCCCGGTGATGACGATGTTGCCGTCAGGCAGGAGGGTCTGGGTATGCTGGTAGCGGTTGGTCCATTGGGCCGAGGCCCTGGAGGGCAGGACGGCCACGCCGATGGCCGATAGGGCGAGGACCAGGAGAGAGGATTTGAGGCGGGTTGTGCTGGCTACCATAGAGGGCCCGTCGGGAGGGACCGGCGGGCTCTACGGTGAATGGTATCAGGCGGTTGTTACGAAAAGATAACAAACTCGCCCCCCCCTACGGGGGGGCGAGTTATTTAGGATAAACCACCAGGACCGATGCCCCGCGCTCGATCTTCGAGTTCGCCGGGTCGACCGTCTTCTTGCCGTCCACGTGGAAGAAGTACCGGTAGGTGTTGGGCGTGAGGAAGAGGGTCATGGTCCAGGTGCCGTCGGAGCCGCGGACCATCTCCTTGCGGCCGCCGCCCCGGACGATGAAGGCCCCGATGAGCTCGACTCTCTTGGCGTCGGGGGCGTGGAGCGAGAAGTCCACGGGCACGGCCTTCACCTTGGGCTTGTCCGCGTCGTCCTCGACGGGCGGCTGAGGGGGCTTCGCCTTGGGGGTCTCGGCGGGCTTGGCCTTGGCCGGCTCCGGCGTCTTGGCTTTGGAAGCCTCGGCAGGCTTCTTGGCGGTCTCCGGGGCCTTGGGCGTCTCCGGCTTGGCTTTGAGCGGGGCGGCCTCCGTGGTCTTGGGCGTCTCCGTTTTGGCGGGAGGAGGAGGGGCCTCGGCGCTCTTGGCCGCCTCGGTCTTGGCGGGCTTGTGCCGGACGACCGGCTGGGCCTCGGCCTTCCTGCTCCAGTGCATGTAGACCTTCGCGCCGACGTAGCTCCCGAAGATCGCGATGAGCAGGGAGTCGGCGACCAACAGCCCCATCCAGAGGCTCTGCGAGCCGAAGGGGCGGGAGCCCGGGGGCCGCGTCCCAGGCTGGCTGGCGGCTACGACCGGGACACGGGCCGCCGGGGACTTCGGAGAAGGCGCCGGCTCAGGGCCGCCCGACTTCACGCCGAAGACATCGAACATGGCAGGCTGATTCTAGCACACATGGCAGGGAATCCGCCACAGGACCTTAGAACCTCTCGAGGATGCCGCGCCACAGGCCTTGGGCCCGCAGCACCAACTCGGCCGTCTCCCTGACGGCGCCGTCCCCCCCCCGCGCGCGGGTGACCCGGTGGGCCGCGGCCCTGACCTCGGGGCGGGCGTTGGGGACCGCGACGGCCAGGCCGGCCGCCCGCATGACGGGGAGGTCCTGGATGTCGTCGCCCATGAAGAGGGCTTCGTCGGGCGCCGCTCCCGCGTCCCGGCAGATCTCGTCGAAGACCGTCTTCTTGTCCAGCCGGTGCTGGTAGATGTAGGACATCTTGAGGGCCTTGGCGCGCTCGGCCACGCCGCTCGAGATGCGCCCGCTGATGATGCCGGTCTTGATGCCCGCCTCGGCCAGCCACGCCAGGGCGATGGAGTCCTGGGCGTGGATGCCCTTGAGCTCGACGAGGTTGCCGGCCGTGTCGACGAAGTGCCAAAGGACGCCGCTCGTGAGCACGCCGTCGACGTCCATGAGGACGAGGCGGATGCGGCGGGCAAGCCTTGCGAACTGGCCGGGCCGGAGCTTGGGCATCGGACCCGTCACCCGCCGGCGCGGCAGGCGCCGGCCGCGTTGACCAGGCTGCGCAGGCCGTCCAGGACCGGCGCGTCGAGGTCGAGCCTGAGCACCCGGCGCCCGGCCCGCCGCATGGCCTCGAAGTCGCCCCGGGCCTGGGCTTGGCAGAGCACGTCGAAGCCGAACTTTTCCCCGGGGATCGGCAGGGCGGCGGCCGGGGCCTGGGAGAGGACCAGGAAGACTCCGGTCGGCGCGCCTCCTTTGTAGAGCTGGCCCGTCGAGTGGAGGTAGCGGGGGCCGAAGCCCAGAGTGACGGGCGCCGGGGTGGCGGCGCGCAGGCGCTCCCGAAGCGACTCGAGGAGGCGGCGGGCTTCAGGGCTCTCCTCCATGAAGGCGAGGATCGCGGCGTAGTCGCCGGCCTTGAGCCTCCCGAAGTGGGCCGAGAGGACGTCCCCCAGGGGGAGTTGGGTCCCTTTCCGGGATCCGAGGAGGGAGGCGAGCCCGGCGTCGCAGCAGGCGGGGATGTTGCCGGCCCGAAGGTCTCCCGAGTCCTTGGGGAGAGCGCCCTTCTGGAGTCCGGAAAGCAGCGCCCTGGTCTGGTCCTTGGCGCTCTGGACGTCGGGCTGGTCGAAGGGGTCGACGCCCAACAGGAAGCCCGCCGCCGCGGTCGCGATCTCCCAACGATAGAACTGGGCGCCCAGGTCGTAGGCGTCGGCGAGGGTGAGCCGGATGACGGGGTGCCCTGCCTTCTCCAGCGCCGAGAGCTTCTTGCGGGTCTCGGGTCGGTCTTCCCCCTCCAGCGAGAGCCGCACGAAGACCCTGTCGTCTGCGCAGGAGCCCTCCAGGGGCTCGCAGACCGGCAGGATGCCCCGGCCTTCCTTGCCGGTGGACTCGGCGACGAGCTGCTCGATCCAGAGGCCGAAAGCCGCCAGGCCGTCCGACAGCGACAGCGTCACCTTGTCGCGCCCCTGCCGGGCCAGGACGCCCAGGGCGGCTCCGAGGCGCAGCCCCTGGTCGGGGTCGTCCGCGGCGCGCCGGGCCCGCTCGAGCAGCCGGCCCGCGTCGATCCCCATCAGGGCGGCGGGCACGAGCCCGAAATTGGAGAGCACGGAGTAGCGTCCGCCGATGTCCGGCTGGTTGAGGAAGACCTTCCTGAAGCGGCGTTCGCGGGCGAGCTTCTCCAGGGAGGTCCCGGGGTCCGTGATCGCGACGAAAGGCGTGGGGGCCTTGGAGCCCCGGGCCTTGGCCGCTTTCGAGAAGAAGTACTCCAGCATGCAGTTCGGCTCGATGGTGGAGCCCGACTTGCTCGAGACGATGAACAGCGTCGTCTTGAGGTCGAGCTCGGCCTCGATGCTCCGGACGCTGTCCGGGTGGGTGGCGTCGAGCACCCGGAGCTCCGGGCACCCCGGTCCCGCCGCGAAGCAGCGTCGGAAGACCTCGCAGGACAGGCTCGAGCCGCCCATGCCCAGGACCACGGCCCTCTTGAAGCCTTCCTGGCGGGCCTCGGCCGCGAAGGAGCGCACGGGGCCCAGCGCCATGGCCATGCTCTCGGGGAGACGCAGCCAGCCCAGCGAGTTGCGGATGATCTTCTGGTGTGAGGGGTCGGCCTTGAAGAGCGACGCGTCTTTTGCCCGGAGGCGCTCCAGGAACCGGGCTTGCCGGAGTTCCTCCATGCCCTTCTCGGCGGCTTTGAGCGCGAGGCCGGCCCCTCCGGGGTTCTGGGCGGCTTGCTTCATGGTTTGAGGTATTCCTTCTCGAGGGCCAGGACTTTGTCGAGCCGGCGGACATGCCTCGGCGCGCCGGAGAAGGACGCCGCGAGCCAGGCCTTGACGACCTCGAAGGCGAGCTCCGGGCCGATGACCCGTCCGCCCAGGCAGAGGACGTTCACGTCGTCGTCCTCCACGCACTGGCGGGCCGAGAACGTGTCGTGGCAGAGACCGGCGCGCACGCCGGGGACCTTGTTGGCCGCCACGCTCGCCCCGACCCCGCTGCCGCACACCATGATGCCCCTGGGTGCCTGGCCCGAGGCGACGGCGAGCGCCACCTTCTTGGCGTAGTCGGGGTAGTCGGCGGGCTCCGGGGAGTCCACGCCCATGTCGACGACCTCGTGGCCGAGGGCCGCCAGCTTGTCCGCGAGGCGCTTCTTGAGCTCGTAGCCCGCGTGGTCGGCGCCGAGGGCGACTTTCACTCGACCCTCCCCACGGGAGGGTCGAGTAGTGGGTGGGGCCGAAGCTGTTTCATTGGTATTTCCTCATTCTAGCAAAATCGGCACGGCGTCCGCGGCCCGAGGAGCGCCAGGGGCAGGATCGCGGCCGCGACTTCCGCGGCCAGGAGCGGGGGCCTCGGCTCGAACCCCCCCCTCCTGCCCAGCGCCCGGATGAACCCGTCGAGGAAGGGGCGGTCCGAGAAGAGCCCGCCGTGCCAGGAGACCGGCGCGGCCCGGGACCTCGGCCCGGCGGACGCGCCGAAGGAGAGCGGCCGGCGCGCCAGGAAGGCCAGCCGGGCCAGCTCTTCGGCCGCCCGGCGCCTGATCCTCGCGAACCCCGGTCGCCGCCGGGCCAGCCGGAAGACCTCGGGGGCCAGCCCCGCGATGGCCCTGACGGGGTCGGCCGAGTGGACCAGCTTCAGCGGGTCGGCCGGGAGGCCGGCCCGGAGCCGCTCGTCGCGCAGGGCCTCCCTGCCCACCCAGAACGCGGACCCTTCGTCCCCGAGGAACGGCCCCAGGCCTCCGGCGCGGCCGGCCCGCCCGCGGCCGTCGAGGCCGTAGGAGATCGAGCCCGTCCCCCCCACGACCAGGATCCCAGGGCCCCCGGCGAAGGCGGAGGCCCTGGCGAGCTCGACGTCGGAGAGCACCAGGACCGTCTTGGCCAGGCCGGCCAGCGCCTCGGCCGCCTCCCGCCTTCGACGGGCGGACCAGACGCCTTTGCAGCCGATGACGAGCCTGTCCGCGGCCGGCGCCGACGCCCTGAGGCGGCCGGGGAGCTCGTCGAAGGCCGGCGCGGGCTCCCGGCTGCGCCGGAGCGTCCCATCGGACCGGCGCGCCACGCAGACGCGCAGCCAGGTGCCGCCCCAGTCCGCGCCGATGGACGTCAAGGCGTCGGAGCCTTGTAGAGCGGCTTGCGCTCGACCTCGGTCTGCAGCTCCAGCAGGGCCATGTCCAGGCACCTCGACCAGGAGAAGTCGCGCTCGCGCTCCGCCTGGTCGGTGGTGGAGGAGGCCATGTCGTGGATGATCTGCTGGAGGACGTCCCGGCGGGCTTGGATGCTGTCGTCGAGCCGCACGGCGACCGACGTCCGCTGGTTGGCGGCGTCGGAGATGATGCGCGTCTCGAGCACGCCCAGGGGGACGACGCGTTTGGGCTTGATGTCGATGGGGGCCTTGCGCAGGATCTGCGACGGGAAGGGCGCCTTATAGGTCACGTGGTCGGCGCTGATCCTCATGGCGGGCTGATGCCACCCGAAGATCGAGCGCGTGGGCCCCAGGCGGTAGACCCCGGGCTCGACCGGGTAGAGCAGGGCGCGCCCGGCCGGGACCACGAGCCTGTAGTCGGGCACCTCGGCGCCGCGGTCCCCCTCCAGGTTGATGGCCATCCGGCCCGTGTTGGTCTCGCCGGTGGGCAGGATGATGCGGGTGCCGAGGATGACGGCGGAGAACCTGGTCTCAGGGTCGACGTCGAAGACCGCCGAGGAGCCCCGGCAGCCCGCCAGGGCCATCCCGACGGCGAGGGAGCACAGGACGGCGCATGGGACCCGCCTCATGAGCGTGATGATATCTAAAACGGCCCCGGGCCGCAATCAGTATTTCACCGACGTGGAGAAGAAGAAACCGTTCCTCACCAGGGTGGCGCTGTCGAGGGTGGCCTCCGTGGAAAGGCCGTTGGCCAGCGTCGACCTCTCGGTGCCCGGGTCGGTCTTGAAGGAGTGCCAGAGGAAGCCCAGGTCGACGCTGACGTACCGCACGGGCGACCACGACACCGAGCCGTCGACGTCCACCGAGCGGCCTTCGGTGATGTGGACGAAATCTGGGGTGCCGTCGTTGGTGCTCGCGTTCGCGGCCCAGAAGCCCTCCCCTCGGTACTTGAGCACCGGCGACCAGGCGACCCGGCACGAGGCCGAGAACCCGTACGGGAAGACCGCCTCCTCCCGGAACCCGAGTTGGAGGCCTTCGTAGTGGAACCGGTAGGCCGAGGCGGCCGCGCCGAACGTGCCGTGGGGGCCGTAGGCGGCGAAGCTGTTGTCCGACGCGGTGTAGACCCAGGGCTTCATGTCGAAGCGCTCGTCGTGCCAGGAGTGGCCGAGGAAGAGGTCCAGGTACTGGAAGACCTGGAACTCCCAGGGGGATTTCTTCTTCGGCCAGTTGAAGACCCGGACGTAGGCGCTGGTCCCGATGAGCGAGGTCTGCGACGTCAGCCCGGCGTTGGCGTGGGAGAGCTCGTAGTTGGAGGGCCGGACGAAATCGACGCCGCCGGGCGCGTTCACGGTGGCGTTGGGCGCGTGGACCCAGAGGCGGTCCTGCATCGCGCCGTGGCCGAAGACGGAGTTCCCGTACTGCAGGTCGACCAGCAGCCACCTGGTCAGGCGGAGTTCGATGCCAGAGAGCAGGATGAGGTTCCGCGCGTCCTGGTAGTCCTGCCCCGCCCCGAGGGCCGCCTCGGCCCGGGCCAGCGGCGGTTGGGCAGGGAAGGAGGTCCGGACCTTCACCGTGCTCCTGGAGTACCACGGTCTGACGAAGGTCCTGGCGACCTCGAACGGGAGCGGGGCCTTCTCGTTGGGCGGCGGGGCGCCGAGGGCCGGCGCCGGCGCGCTCAGACGGAGGAGCGCGCCGATGACGAGCGAGGACGCCGCCGCCCAGGGGCGTGACCGGGACATGCCGAGAGGAAGGTTAGCAGGCCCGTGTTACGTTTTTTAGGCTCAATAGTCGAGCCGGGAGATCTCGACTCCCTTGAGGTAGGACTTGATGATCTCCTCGAAGGACTGGCCGGCTTCGGCCCGGCCCATGGCGCCGGACTGGCACACGCCGACGGCGTGTCCCCACCCCCCCCCGTAGAAGATGACGGAGGCGGGGACCAGGGTCGCGGGCTTGCCGGTGGTCTTGTATTCGACGTCCATGACGAACAGGGTGCTGCGCAGCGACCCGATCCCGAGCATGCCCCGCAGGCTCATCTCCGAATCGATGGTGAAGCTCCCGAGGGTGCCCAGGACCCTCATGGAGTTGAGGTGCCCGCTGGCGCCGCGGCGCCCCGGGCGCAACCCGCGCAGCCGCCCGATCCTGCGGTTGCGATTGATCTTCTCCTCCAGGTCGGCGAAGGGCATGACCTGCGCCCACCGGAAGCTCGAGGCGCTGACGTGGGCCGAGGGCTTGCAGAAGGCGGGCGGCGAGGACTTGATCCAGCGACGCAGCTCCCAAGGCGAGGCCGGGACGCGGTCGAGGCCGGAGGCCGAGCGTCCCGGCGGCCATTGGGATGGGCGTTGGCCGGCCGGGACGCGGTCTGGGCCGGGGGCGGCCTTGGCGCCCGAGGGGGCGCTGCGGTCCGGCACGCCCACGCAGTACGGGAGGTGCCCCCAGCCCGTCAGGTCCCGGCTGCTCTGCGTGTGCCCGCCGCAGTTGGAAGAATAGGTGACGTGGGCGGGCTTGCCCTTGAAGGTCACGATGCGGCCGCGGGTGGCCTTGGCGATGCCGAGGGACCGCGCCGACTCGGCCGCCAGGCCGCCGTAGACCTGGCAATGCTGGGTGTCGCACACGTCGAACCCCTCGTGGACGTGGCGCTTCGTCATCGTCTTGATGTAGTAGGCGTGGGACCGCGCGAGGGTCGCCTGGGCCTTCAGGGCTTCGAGCGGGGAGGCGATGGGCATCTCCATCGCGATCACGCCGTGGGTGTAGTCCTCGAGGTCCACGCGGTTGACGAGGCTGAGCGACTTCCTCGGCGGATAGGCGGCGATCTCGAGCTCGCCGCGCAGCCGCCGGTCGGCCTGGGCGTTGGAGCAGTCCGTGCCGCAGGGGGCGAAGAGGACCGTGACGATCCCCATGGCCGCGTCATCGGGACGGACGACCACGGGGCGCGACGACAGGACCCGGACGCGGCCGCCGGCGCCTTTGAGCTCGATCTGGGCGCCTCCTTTGGCCGGGGGCTTCCTGCGCGCGACCCAGCGCGCCTGCCAGGCCTGGCCGGCGTCGCCGCGGGCGATCCTCTTGCCCGTCTTGGCATCCGCGATCCAGAAGGGTCCGTTGGCGGAGAAGGACACCTCCTGCCGCGCCACCGGCTTGCCCATCGGGTCGGTCCCCACGCCGACGCGGATGGTGGGGATGCGTCCCTTGAGCCCCTGGCCCAGCGAGGATTGCGCCGCGAGCGCCGCCAGCGTCGAGGCCGGCGTCCCCCCCCGCGCGGGCGGAGCCGGGGCGACGAGCTTGAGACGCTCGAGCTGCGTGCGGAAGCGCTTGTTGCCCGGGTCGGCCTCGAGGGCTTTGGTGAGGTGCTTCCAAGCTTCGCCGAAGTTCCGGAGCTTGACCTGCGCCAGGGCGAGGGCTTCCCGGGCGAGGGCGAACTTGGAGTCGGCGGCGACGCACTGGCGGTAGGCGGCGGCCTCCTCGGCGGCGTCCCCCAGGAGGTGGCAGGCCTGCCCCTTGAAGAAGGGTATCAGCGCGTTGAGGGGCGCGGCCGCCGCGGCCCGGTCGAGGAGCTTGACCGCCTCGGCGGGCCGGGATTGCGCCAGCTCCACGCGGGCCATGCCCAGGAGGGCGCCGGCGTGCTCCGCGGACCTGGCGAGCGCGTCCTGGAAGCTCTTGCGGGCGCCGGCCAGGTCTCCCGTGCGCAGCTGCGCCCAGGCCAGGGCGTCGAGCACGTCGGCGTCGGCGGCGGGCAGGGACGCCGCCTTCCGGTACCAGCGCAAGGCCTTCGCGGGCTGCCCCAGCTCCTCGAGCACCACGGCCCCGTTGATCCACGGCTCCAGGGCCGCCGGGTCCAGGCGCACGGCGACGGCGTAGCTCTCGAGCGCCTTCTGGGACTCGCCCCGGAAGTGGAGAGCGTTCCCCCGGCTGGAATAGGTCCGGGCGTCGGCGCCCGCGGCCCCTGGGCCTGCGGCCCAGGCGCCCGGGGCCAAGAGGAGGGCGAGCGTCAGTACGAGCTCCACCGGGAGCCCTTGGCGTCGGTGTGCGTGCAGTCGATGAAGACGAGGCCGAAATCGGGACTGGCGGGGTCGTTGACGTAGCCCCACTTGCCGGTGTCGGCGGGGGTCCGGGCGGCGTAGGCGACGGTCTGGGCGTCGCCGTCGTCCGCGTCGGCCCGGGGAGGCTTGCCGTGGTCGTGCTGGTCGGCGGGCTCCTTCGTCCTGACGGCGGCCGCCGGGTGCGGGTTCGGCGGGGGCTGCAGCAGCGGAGGCAGGAGCAGATGGGAGTGGGCGGGAGGGGCGCCGTGGGGGAAATGCGGGTTGGGCGGGACCGGCATCAGGGACGCCAGGGCCTTCTCCCTTACCAGGAGGCCGAGGTTCGCCGGGGGCTTGCCCTGGTGGTCCCGGGCGTAGAGCGACACGGCCGAACGAACGGCCAGCAGGCACATCCGCGGCGCCATCTGGTCGGCCTGGGCCTTGGAGGGCAGGACGACCGTCCGGTAGGACAAGGCCGCCGCCGCGGCGATGACGACGACGATGATGGCGATCTTCTTCACGGACGCCTTGGAAATCGTGAGCGGGCGAAGGGAATCGAACCCTCGTCTAGAGCTTGGGAAGCTCCCGTTCTACCATTGAACCACGCCCGCAAGTCGCAAGCGGACGCGCTTGGCGTCCGCGCGCAGATCATGAAGGTGACCCCTCCCGATCCGTTCGTGCGTATTGTAGCAAAATTCAACCCTTGATGAGGCTGAGGAACTCCTCCCTCGTGCGGTGGTCTTTCCTGAAGCAGCCCAGCATCGCGCTCGTCACCGTGGGCGTCATGGGGGACTTGGCCCCCCGCATCTCCATGCAGAGATGCCGCGCCTCCATGATGACGCCGACGCCCATCGGCGAGAGCTTGGCCGCGAGCGTCTCGGCGATCTGGTAGGTCATGCGCTCCTGGACCTGCAGCCGGCGGGCGAAGGCCCCGATGAGCTTCGGGATCTTGGAGAGGCCGACGATCCGGTCGTCCGGGACGTAGGCCACGTGCGCCTTGCCGAAGAACGGCAGCAGGTGGTGTTCGCACAGGGAGTAGAACGGGATGTCCTTGACGATCACCATTTCTTTATAAGACACCGGGAACAAGGCGCCGTTGAAGACCGCGTCGATGTCGGCCGCGTAGCCCGAGGTCAGTTCGCGCAGGGCCTTGGCGTAGCGCGGGGGCGTCTTCTCCAGGCCCGGGCGCTTGGGGTCTTCCCCGAGCTCGGACAGGATGGCCAGGACATGGCCCTCGAGTGGGTCAATCACTCGCCCCCCCCGCGGGGGGGCGAGTAGCGGGGGGGCGGATGCCGTAGTCACTCGCCCCCCCCCCACGGGGGGGCGAGTAGCGGGGGGGTAGAGGTCGTTTCATCAATCTCTCCTTATGAAACGGCATTTGCCCCCTCAACTACTCGCCTCCCCGCGGGGGAGGCGAGTGAGATGTGCGATGGGGGTTGGGACGGCTCGTGCGGCGGCCCGTCCCCGGCAGGCGGCCGGCCGGAGCGTCGGCGACCGGCTGCCAGCCGCAGGACGCGGCGCACTCGAGGAAGGCGTCCTCCGAACTCTTGTCGAACTCGAGGCCCAGGGCCTTCTTGATCTTCTCGTTCGACACGACCACGGGGAACGCGAGCAGGTTGGCGAGGTCCTCGGAGACGATGGAGTCCTTGTTGAGCCTCCGGGCCAGGAAGAAGAGGAGCCAGAGGACGCCGTAGGGCATCGGGAGGCGCCATTTGCCCAGGCGCCGGCAGAGGTTCGAGAGGGTCGTGTAGTCGTCCGGGGCGACGTTGAAGGTGCCGCTCAGGGACGGCTCCTCCATGACGCGGTTCATCGTCCTGCAGAAGTCTGACTCGCTGAGGAACTGCAGCGCGCCGCTGCGGAGCATGACGGAGAGGCCGAAGGGCATCTCGCAGAAGAGGCGCACCGGGCCCTGCGGCCGCTCCGAGCCGCCCACGACCGTGCAGAACCTCAGCACCACGACGTTGAGGTTCTTCCTGGCTTGCGGGAGGGATTTGCGGAGCTCCTCCTCCACCAGCCGCTTGTGCAGCCCGTAGGGCCAGTCGGTGGCGGTCAAGGGCTGTCCCTCGTCGAGGAACAGGGGGTTGCGCCGGCGGGCGCCGTAGGCCCAGGTCGAGCCCGTGATGACGAGCTTGTTGACGGACGAGCTCTTGTTGGCGGCGTCGAACACGGTGAGCGTCCCGCCGACGTTCACCGCGTGCGAGAGGACCGCGCGGCTGGGGTCGGTCTCCAGGAAGGCGAGATGGAAGATCGTGTCGATCGACTCCTCCTCGATGATGCTGCGCAGCAGGAACTCGTCGCGGATGTCGGCGGCGCAATGCTTGAAATGGGGCCTGGCGGGGAGCTTCGGGGGCTTGAGGTCCACCGCGACCACCTTCTGGACGATGGGGTGGGCGAGGAGATCCTTAACGAGCAGTTCCCCGAGGTACCCGGAGCATCCCGTCACGAGGACCTTCTTGGCCATGCCGGATAATTCTAGTAAATTCGCCCCCTGCGGGGGCGAATTGCCATTGGGGGGCTTAAGCAGTCTTACCTGACACGCGCCCTGAACTTCTCCAGGAATTCCAGGGCTTGCCCGCGGTCGGCCACCCGGCCTTCGGCCTGGGCCTCCGCGACCTTCTCCAGGATCTGGCCCACCCGGGGGCCAGGTCCGAGCCCGAGGGCCTTCATGACGTCGTTGCCGTCGACCAGGCGCTCGGGCTTGGCGGCCAGTTGGGCGAAGCGCCGGCCGAGCAGGTCCGTGATGGTCCACAGGTGCCAGAGGGTCTTGCGGCAGTCCTCCGGGAGCCGCTGGAGCCGCTCGGGAGGCTTGAGGAGCGGCAGGTGCCTGACGAGCTTGCGCTCCGCGAGATAGCTGGCGTGGTCGGCCCAGGCGACGAGCAGGAGGCTCACGGCGTGCTCGCCCGTGTCCCGGAAGAAGCGGTAGGCCGCCCGGTCCGTGACGCGGCCGCCCGCGGCGAGGTTGCCGGGCCTCAGGTGGTGCGCGATGACGGTGCGGACGACGCTGATGTCGTCCCGGGAGAACCGCAGCCGCCGCAGGATGGCTTCGGCGGCGTCGGCCCCCTTCTCCTCGTGGCCGAAGAACCTCAGCCGGCCCCGGATGCGCCTGGCCGTCGAGGGCTTGGCGACGTCGTGGAGGAGGGTCGCGAGCATGAGCACCGCCCGTTGGCGCCGGATGCCCCCGGGGAGCGATTCCAGGTGGGCCGCGAGGGCCGCGCCCGACGCCGGGAAGACGGCCGCGAGGCGGCCGAGCATGTAGTCCGCCCGGGCGACGGCGTTGAGCGTGTGCGTCATGACCCCGCCGGGGCCGTAGTACTCGAGGGCGCAGCGCCGCCCGGCCTCGAGCTCCTCGAAGACGACGGTGAGCACGCCCTGCTCGTCCATGAGGCGCAGCCACGCGGCGCAGCCGGGGACGGCCAGCAGGGCCAGGACCTCGGCCTGGACGCGCTCGGCCGCGGGCCGGCGCAACAGCCCCCGGCATCGGCGGATCATCTCGAGGGTCTTGCCGTCGATGACGAGCCCGAGCTGCGCGGCCAGGCGGTACGCCCTCAGGATCCTCAGGGGGTCCTCCTCGAGGGTCCCGGCCGTCTCGGTCCGCACGAGCCCGCGGCGCAGGTCCTTGAGCCCGCCCCTGGGGTCGATGAGGTCCTTCTCGCCGACCGACGCGGCCAGGCCGGCGCCCAGGGGCAGCGCCATGGCGTTGATGGTGAAGTCGCGCTGGCCGAGGTCCGCCATGATGCCGCCGTCGGAGAGCTTGACCAGGTCGAGGTGGCGGATGCCCTTGCGGGGATGCTTGAACGCCACGCGATAGACGCCGTGGGCGGTGTCCAGCGTCACGAACGCGGCGGCGAGGGACCCCGCGAGGGTCATGGCGGCCTTGCGGGGGCTCTCGCAGGCGATGTCGAGCTCCGAGACCTCCCGTTCCAGCCAGAGGTCGCGCAGCGCCCCCCCCACGAGGAAGGCCCGCGGCGAGGCCTTGGAGGCGCGGCGCAGGATGCTGACGGCTTCGGGGCTCAGCTTCACGGGAGGTTCCTCAGCCGGAGGACGCCCTCTTCTCGAGCTCGCCGCGCCGCAGCTCGCGCTTGAGGACCTTCTGCAGGGCGTTCTTCGGGAGGGACCCGACGATCTCGACGGTCCGGGGGCGCTTGTAGGGGTCGAGCTTCTCCCGGCACCACTGCATGAGGTCGGCCTCGGTGGCCCGGGCATCCTTGTTGAGCACGATGAACGCCTTGATCATCTCGTCGTGGTGCTCGTCGGGGACGCCGATGATGGCCGCCTCCGAGACGGCGGGGTGGTCGAGGAGCTTGGCCTCGACCTGGGCCGAGAAGACCTTCAGGCCCTTGACGATGATCATGTCTTTCTTGCGGTCCCTGATGTAGAGGAACCCTTCCTCGTCGATCACGCCGATGTCGCCGCTCTTGAGCCATCCGTCCTTGGTGAAGACCTCGCGGGTCGCGTCCGCCAGGTTGTAGTAGCCCTTCATGACGTTGTCGCCCTTGATGCAGATCTCCCCCTCCCCCCCGACCGGGAGCTCGCGTTCGGCGTCGTCGAAGATCTTGACCGCCACCCCCCGGATCGGCCTGCCGACGGAGCCGGGGCGGCGTTCCGAGAGGGTGTTGGCCGTGGCGACGGGGCTCGTCTCGGTGAGGCCGTAGCCTTCGAGCACCGGGATGCCCATGGCCCGCTCGAAGACCTCGGCGATCGCCGCGGAGAGGGGCGCGGCGCCGGAGATGGCCAGGCGCACGCGGCGGAAGAACCAGTGGCGCAGCACGAGGCCTTTGAGGCCCTTGGCCTCCTTGGCCAGGACGCCGTAGACCTGGGGGACCGCCGCCACGATGCTCACCCCGTGGCGGCCCATCATCTTGAGCCAGGGCTTGGCCGGCACGATGGCGGGCGAGATCACGAGCTTGCTCCGGAGCGCCAGGCACACCAGCACCGTGCCGGTCCAGGAGAAGCTGTGGAACATCGGGAGGATGCACAGCCCGACGTCGGAGGGGCGCAGGCCGAAGATCTCGACGGCGCCGAGGGCGTTGGTGACGAGGTTCCTGTGGGTGAGCATCACGCCCTTGGGCTGGCCCGTCGTGCCGGAGGTGTAGAGGATGGCGGCGACATCCTCCTCGCCGACCGCGGTAGCGGTCGGCGAAACCTCATGAGAGAGGAGACTTGAGAATGGTCGTTCTATTCCTTTACATTCCTCCGCGTCCGTCACCCAGACATGCCGAAGATCCGGCGTCGCCGTGATCGCTTTCCGCAATCCCGGCAGGAACTCCCGCTGCGTCACCACGCCGGCGGCCTTGCAGTCGTTGAGGATGAAGGCCAGCTCGTCGGCCTTCTGGACCATGAAGTTGACCGGGACGGCGACCGCCCCGATGCGGGCGGCCGCGAAGTAGGCCACGATGAACTCGACGCCGTTGCGATGGACGATGGCCACGCAGTCCTGGCGCCCGACGCCGAGCCCCTGGAGCCCGGCCGCCGCCTTCATGACGCGGCCCCGCAGGGCCGCGAACGTCACGCTCCCCTCCGGCGTCGCGTAGGCGGTCTTGCCCGGGCTCGCCTGGGCCGCCGCGTCGAGGAGGTCGTTGAGGGTCTTCATCGGGTTCCCCTCACCGGACCCTGGTGACCTTGCTGAGGCCCGCGGGCCGGTCGGGATCGAGGCCCCGGGCGAGGGCGAGATGCAGGGCCGCGAGCTGGCCCCGCGCCGCGAGCGGGAAGGGCGAGAGCCAGTCGGGCGTCGGGTCGGGGCCCAGGGCCATGGTGTCGACGCCGGCGGCCCTCAGGCGCAGGCCGACGCGCCGCATGGAGCCCCCCCCGGGGCCGCGGCTGAGCAGCAGGAGGGCCTTGAACGCGCGCCCCGCCTGCCTCGGGGCCATGGCGATGGGCCCGTGCAGGAAGTCGGCCGCGGAAGCGCCCTCGGCGAAGACCCCCGCCGCCTCCTTGAGCTTGAGGGCCGTCTCGAGGGCGACGGGGAAGGGGTAGCCGCGCCCGATGACGACGCAGCGCTCGACGCCGCGGGCCCGGCGCATCGCCGCCGCGATCCCGCCCTCGAGGGCCAGGGCGCGGGCGAGCGCCTCGGGGGCCCGGGCCAGCTCGCGGAGCATCTCCTCCGCGCGCCGGCCGCCGGCCCAGCCCGCGGCCAGCAGGTAGAGGCAGGCCAGCTGGGTCGTGAAGGTCTTGGTGGCGGCGACGCTCCGCTCCGGGCCGGCGCGCAGGAACAGCCCGAACGCCGCGGCCCGGGCCAGGGGCGAGGCCGGGTCGTTGGTGATCGCCACGGTGAGCGCGCCCGCCCGGGCGGCGTGCCTCATGAACTCCACGATGTCCGGCGAGCGGCCGGACTGGCTCACGCCGATCGCCGCGGCGCCGGCGAGCCGGAGCCTGCTCCGGTAGAGCGTCGTGATCGAAGGGGCCGCCAGGCCGGCGGGCACGCCGAGCTTGCAGCCCAGGACGTATTTCCCCAGGATGGCGGCGTGGTCGGAGGTCCCGCGGGCGGCGAGCAGGACGAAGCGCACGTCGGCCCGGCGCAGGCGGCGGCCGATGTCCCACGCCGCGGCGCGCTCGCTCTCGAGGACCCGGGCCACGGCCTCGGGCTGGTCGTGAATCTCCCGGCGCATCCAGCGCCCCGGCCCGCCGGCTGGACCGCGCCCCGGCCCGCTTCGGGAATGACCGGCCGACAGCCTGATCATGAGCCGGTCGGGGCGCTGGGGACGGGAATGGTCCTCGCGGGGGTCAGATGGACGTCGTCACCAGACTCTCGGTGGAGAGGACCCCGGTGACCGCCCTGATGTCGCGCACGACGACGTTGGATAGGGTGCTCAGGTCGTCGGTCTCGATGTCGAGGACCAGGTCCCAGCGCCCGAAGACCGCCGTGACATGGGCGACGCCCTTGATCTCCTTGATCTTGGCCAGAGCATTCTTCTCTTTACCCGCCACCAGGCGGACCAGCACGAGTCCAGTAACCATGATGTCAACAAGGAAAAGCGGCGCTTTTCCCTGCTCTGCCTCCTTGATGAATTTCGCGTCGAGCGCTCAATCGCTCGACGCGAGTATATCATATTCGCTGATTTCGGGGACTCCTATTTCCTATCATAGGATGATGGCCGACCGGCACGGCGTGAGGCTCTTCCTCGGTCTGTTGGCAGCGTACACGGCGTTCTTCGGCCTGCGCCACGCCTGGACCGAGTGGTGCCTCTCGGTCCGGCTCGAGACCGCCAAGGCGGAGTACTTGCATGACGAGTTCGTCGAGCTTCGTCTGAGGACGCGGGACCCCGCGCTGCGGGAGCGCTTCGCCGCCTCGCCCCCGAGGGTCGCCGTGGCCAGGCAGGGGAGGACGGTCAGGACCATCGCCGGCATCGAATCCGTCGGCCTGCGCTACGACGCCTCCGCCCGCGCCTGGACCGGCCGCTGGCCCTGCCCGTGGAACGCCCCGGCCGGGGACTACGAGCTCGTCTTCCTCGGCGAGGACGTCCCGCGGGGGCGCCTGAGGATGCGGCCTTTCCGCATCTCCTACCGCAGGCCCGCGCCCATCCCGAGGGGCCTGTCGGTCCTGACCTTGGAGCATCTCGAGCGATACGAGGACATGCGGGTGACCACCCCGACCGGCGCGGTCAAGGACTGGCGGGGCCTCCTCGACTGGGTGGAGTACGTCGGCGCCGACGCCTTCTGGGTCCTGGGCGGGGCGACGCCGGGCAAGGGGATCGGCGAGGTCTGGGCCGGCGATAACTTCCGCGTGTTCCCGGCGATGGCCCAGGAGTGCCGCCGGCGCGGGATCAAGTTCGGCATCTACGCGATGTGCTACCTGACGCTGCCGAGGGAGGCCAGGCTCCCCCGCTACGAGTACGCCCGGGACGTCGAGGACGGCGCGACGGTCGAGACGCGGGCCATCTCGCTGCGCGACGAGCGGCGGATCGCGGACATCGCCGCCCTCCTCAAGCGCTTCAGGGACATCCCGGGGGTGGACTACGTCGGCCTGGACTACATCCGCAACGCCCTGGGCGGCTACGAGCTGGTCGACGACTTCTACGCGGAGTTCCCGGGGCTCAAGCTCCCCTCCGGCTGGGCGTCCTGGTCGAAGGAGGAGCGCATGGTCTATCTCGCCCGCAAGAAGATCATGCGCCTCGACGCGGCGTTCGTCGACGCCTGGCAATGGTGGCGGTCCCACCGCGTCGGCCGGATCGTGCGGCGCATCAAGGACGAGGTGGGGGACACCAAGCCCTTGTGGGCCTTCACCCTCACCTGGGACAAGGGCTGGCATCACGGGCAGGACCCGGTCATGATGAACGACGCCGGCGTCGACATCGACGCGCTCATGCTCTACGAGGCCACCGAGGACCAGTTCCAGGCCATCGTCAAGGATTGGTCCCGGTACGTCCGGCGGTCCGACGTCCAGCTCGTGGTGGGCGACGTCATCGACTGGCCTCTCCACCAGCGCGCCGAGAGCGGGCCCAAGGCGTTCTACGGGAGGCTCGCCCGGGCCATGGAGCGCATCTACTCGGACGGCCCGGCGCGCGGGGTGTTCTTCCACGACGTCGGGCGGGCCCTGTGGGGGAGGCTCGGCCCCTGGTCGACCCGGCAGTGGCTCGACGAGGCCAGGCGCGCCGCGGCGCGCTGCCGGGACTTGGAGAAGGCGTTCGCGCCATGAGGAGGACGGCGGCGGCCGCGGCGCTGGCGGGCGCCCTGCTCTGCTGGGCCGGCCCAGCCTTCGCCCAGGAGGGCGTGGGGCTCGGGCTCGACCTCGAGCATCTGGGGCTCGTCCGCAAGGCCAAGAAGGACGCCCGCCGTTCCCCCCCGATGGCCCTCGCCGTCGAATCGGTCTTCGGCCCGGAGTTCTGGACCAAGGTCGGCGTGTCGAGCGCGGGACCGACGGCCGACCTCTCCCGGATGGTGCGCGAGGGCTGCTACAAGCTCGAGATCCTGCAGCTCCTCATGATGTCCGCCGAGTCGGGCCGGGGGCTCGACGCCGTGCTCGAGAGGCGCAAGAAACGGGCCAAGCTCCCCGCCATGGCCGCCGACCTCGGGCTCGACTACGCCCGGCTCTACGAGGGGGCCCTGGCGGTCTCGGAGATCGTGGACCGCGAGTATCTGCCGAGGCATCCCGAGCGCCGGGCGAGGAAGGGGCGTGAATAACGGCAAGGAATTCCTCATGATGTTGTTGGCCGGCTTTCTGCTTCCCGCCGGCATCAGCGGCGCCCAGCAGCAGGCATCGGCCTCGAAAGCCGTGGCCAACGATAGCCTCGTCGGGCCGCTGGCGCGGCCCGAGAGAGACCCCTACCCCATCCTCGAGGGCCTGGTCAGGCTCGGCAACCGGCACGCGGGCGCGGCGCGGCGGGAGGAGGCCATCGCCCTGCTGACGCGCTGGCTGTCGGAGCGGGGCCTGGAGACGCGCCGCCAGGATTTCCAGGCGACCGACCCCAGGAGCGGCCGCCGGTGGCCGATGTCCAACGTCGTCGGCCGGTGGCGGCCCGAGGCGCCGTGCCGGTTCCTGCTGGGGTCCCATTTCGACGCGAGGCACGAGGCGGAGATGGAGGCCGACCCCGCGAGGAAGCCCCTGCCCATCGAGGGCGCCAACGATTCGGGCTCGGGCGTGGCGGTCATCCTCGCCCTGGCCGCGAGGTTCGAGGCCATCGTCCCCAAGGGCGCGGGGGTGGACGTCGTCTTCTTCGACGGGGAGGAGATGGGCTACCCAGACGCGGGCGGCTACTGCATGGGCTCGCGCCGGTACGCCGAGGACCTGCCCGCCGGCGGCAGGCCGCGCTTCGGCGTCATCCTGGACATGGTCGCCGCGCCCGACGCCGTCCTCAAGGTCGAGGACTATTCCTACCGGGCTCACCCCCGGCTGGTGGACGCCCTCTGGGAGATCGGGCGCTCGCGCTCCAAGACGGCGTTCAGCCTCGAGCGGTGGGGCTGGATCCGCGACGACCACGTCTCCCTGTCGCAGGCCGGCGTCCCGTCGGTCCTGATCATCGGATTCAACGACCCGCGCTGGCACACGAGCCAAGACACCCTGGCGCACTGCAGCCCGCGCCGCATGAGGCTGGTCGCCGGCGCGCTGGAGGAGTTCATCATGAAGAGATCGTCCGAGTTCCTGGGAGGCTGCCTGGCCGCGCCCGGCGTTCCTGGCGCGGGCGTGCCGCCTCCGTCCGACATGGGGAGCGGCCAGTGACCGGCGTCCTGTTCTGCGCCGTGGCCCTGGTGGCCAACGCCGTCGTCATGTCGGTCGAGATGCTCTCGACCAGGCTCCTGTTCCCGATCTTCGGCAACACGGTCTTCACCTGGTCGGCGGTCATCAGCATCATCATCGCGGGGCTCTTCCTCGGCTACATGGCCGGGGGATGGTTGTCCGACCGGCGGACAAGCCTGGCAAGGCTTGTCTTCCTTGAACTCCTTGCCGCAGGCATCCTGGTCGCGGCCATCCCGTGGCTGTGCGACCGGGTGCTGACGCCTTTCTCGGCGGCGAGCACCCCGCCGTTGGCGGGGTGCTTCCTCGTGTTCGGCCTGCCCGCCGCGGCCCTGGCGTCGACCGGCCCGGCCGTGGTGGGCCTCCTGGCCCGGCGCGGCTGGAGCGCGTCCTTCGCCTCCGGGGTCGTGTCCTCCCTGGCGGCCGCGGGCAGCATCGCGGGCACGCTGCTGACGACCTTCACGCTCATCCCGGCGTTCGGCGTGCGCGGCCTCTTCGCGGCGTTCGGCGCGGCGCTCTGGGCCATGGCCTTGGCCGTGGCCTGGACGGACCGCAAGGGGGTCTCGGCCGGGAAGGCGGCCCTGGGGCTGGGGCTCTCGGCCGCGGCGGCGCTGGGGTTGTCCCGGGCGGCCGCTCTCCCGCCGCGCGCGCTCGCGGCCGACCCGGTGTTCTCCAAGGATTCGGGCTACCAGCTGGTGAGGGTCTTCGAGCAGGGCGCCGGGGCCTCCCTCCTCCGGGTGCTCATGCTCGACAGCACGCAGGAGGGAGCCATGAGGGTCGCGTCGAAGGACGTGGTCTTCGAGTACACGGCCGCCTACCGGCTGCTCGTCAACGCCTTTTCAAGGCACGCGTCGCCCTCCATCCTCTTCATCGGCGGCGGCGCCTACGCCATGCCCCTGCGCGTCGCCTCGGAGCTGCCGCGTTCGACGGTGGAGGTCGCGGAGCTCGACCCGGTCGTTTCGGACGTCGGGAGGATGTTCTTCCGGGCCGGCGAGGCGCCCAACCTCCGGACGCTGCTCGCCGACGGCAGGAGGGCGCTCCGGGGCGGGGCGCGCTACGACGGCATCTTCCTGGACGCCTACCAGGGCGTCATGGCGATCCCGTTCCATCTGGCCACCCGGGAGTTCTTCGAGGAAGCCAGGGCGGCCCTCAAGCCGGGGGGCGTCGTGGGGCTCAACGTCATCGGCAGGGTCGACGAGAAAGACGGCCTGCTGTGCGCGATCACCGAGACCTTGCGCTCGGTCTTCCCGGAGGTTCGGCTCCATCCCGTCCGCGGTCCCGGCGGCGGGAGCCAGAACGTCATCATGGTCGCCTCCGGCCTCCCCGCCCGGGCCGTGGAGGGACTCCTGGCCGGCACGGCGTTCGCCCAGGGGATCCGGCCCGAGGCCTTGCGCTGCTCGCCGGGGCAGGTCCTGACCGACGACCACGCGCCGGTGGAGTGGCTGGCGTCGCGCTACCTCAGGTAGTCAGGCGTCGAGCCGGTAGCCGAACCCGCGGACCGCGGCGATGACCGCGCCGCCGGCGCCGAGCTTCTCGCGCAGGTGGCTGACGGTGACGTCCACGACCTTGGTCGTGAGCTCGAGTCCTTCCTCATAGCCCCAGACGTGCTGGAGGAGGAAGTCGCGCGTCAGGACCCGGTTGCGGTTGGAGAGCATGAACCAGAGGAGGTCGAACTCCTTGGCGGACAGCTTGACTTCCGCGCTCTTGCTGAAGGCGCGCCGAGACTCGAGCTCCAGGCGCAGGTCGCCGACGGATTGGACCGGGGGCGGGGCGGGGCTCTTGCCGGTCCGGCGCAGCAGCGTCTCCACCCGGGCGATGAGCTCCTCCGTGTGGAAGGGCTTGGCCAGGTAGTCGTCCGCGCCGCCCCTCAGGCCCATGACCCGCTCCTCGACGGCTTTCCTGGCGGTCAGGATGATCACGGGGAGCTCCGCCCACTTGGATTCCTTGCGCAGCTCCCGGAGGAAGTCCAGGCCGTCCGCGTCCGGCAGGCCCCGGTCCAGGATCATGAGCTCCGGGGTCGCCTTCTGGATGCTGTCGCGGGCCTTGGCCACCGATTGGGCCTGCTGGACCTCGAACCCCGCGCCTCGCAGGACGTCGCAGATGAGGTCGAGGGTCGCCGTCTGGTCTTCGACGACGAGGATCTGGGCTTTCATGCAGTCACTTGCCTCCCCTGCGGGGAGGCAAGTAGCGAGGGGGGTTCATCCGTTTCATTCGGTCTGCCTCAATATATCAATTTCAAAGCGGGATGTTGCCTCGGTTGACGTGCTGGCCCGGGGCGCGCTTGTCCTTGAGGAACCGGAGGGCCCGGATGATCTTCATGCGCATCTGGCTCGGCTCGATCACCTCGTCGATGGAACCCGTGGAGGCGGTCTGGTAGGGGTTGGCGAACCGGTTCGAGTAGTCCTGGGCGAGCTTGGCCGCCAGGGCGGCCCGGTCCTCCGGGGTCTTGGCGGCGGCGAGTTCGCGCTTGCAGAGGATCTCGGTGGCGCCCGCCGGGCCCATCACCGCGATCTCGGCGGACGGGAGCGCGAAGTTGACATCCGACCCCAGGTGCTTTGAGCTCATGGCGATGTAGGCTCCCCCGTAGGCCTTGCGGAGGATCACGGTGATCTTGGGGACGGTGGCCTCGGCGTAGGCGTGGAGGATCTTGGCGCCGTGGCGGATGATGCCGCCGTGCTCCTGCTGCACGCCGGGCCAATAGCCGGGGACGTCCGTGAGCGTCACGATCGGGATGTTGAAGGCGTTGAGGAACCGGATGAACCGGGCCGCCTTGTCGGAGGAGTCGATGTTCAGGGCGCCGGCCATGTGGCCGGGGTTGTTCGCCACGACCCCGACGACGTCCCCCCCCATCCGGCAGAAGCCCACGACGATGCTCCGGGCAAACGAGGCGTGCACCTCGAAGAACTTGTGCTCGTCGGCGATCTGCCAGATGACGTGGTGGACCCGGTAGGGGCGCTTTGGGTCGAGCTCGCAGAGCATCTCGAGGAGCGGCGTGGAGCGGCGCACGGGGTCGGGGTTGGCCACGCGGGGAGGGCGCTCCCAGCGGTTCTGCGGCAGGTAGCTGAGGAGCTCCCTCACCTGGCGGAAGACGTCCGGCTCGGACTGGGCCACGAAGTGGCAGACCCCCGACTTGCCCGCGTGGGCCTGGGGGCCGCCGAGGCCGTCGAACGAGACCTCCTCGCCGGTCGCGGCCTTGACCACGGCCGGGCCGGTCACGAACATCTGGCTGATGCCCTGGACCATGAAGACGAAGTCGGTGAGGGCCGGGGAGTAGACCGCCCCGCCGGCGCAGGGGCCGAGGATGACCGAGATCTGGGGGACGACGCCGGAGCACCGCACGTTGCGGCGGAAGATGTGGGCGTAGCCGTCGAGCGAGTCCACGCCCTCCTCGATGCGGGCGCCCCCGGAGTCGAGGAGCCCGACCACCGGCGTCCGGTTGTCATGGCCGAGGTCCATGATCTTGGCGATCTTCATGGCGTGGGCCAGGCCCAACGAGCCGCCGAGGACCGTGAAGTCCTGGGCGTAGATGCAGACTTCCCGCCCGTTGACGCGGCCGAAGCCCGTCACCACGCCGTCGCCGGGGATGGACTTGTCCTTGAGCCCGAAGTCCTTGGCCTGGCACTTGATGAGGAGGTCCAGCTCCTGGAAGCTCCCCTCGTCGAGGAGGTAGTGGATGCGCTCGCGCGCCGTGAATTTGTTCTTGTCCTTCTGGGCCTTGATCCTCTCTGGCCCGCCGCCGGCCATGGCGGCCTCCGTCAGGGCCAGCAGCCCGTTGAGCTTCGCGGGCTTGCCGCCCTCCTCGGGAGCGACGTCGACGGTCTGGGATTTCTTGACGCTGCGTTCGGTCATGGACCCGGATTATAGCAAAAGGGCGCTCTTATGCTATCATGACGGCGCACCTTATGTCGAGCAGACCGTTCGTCCTGCGCCTCGGCGCCGGCAAGGCCTGACATGGCCTTCACCACCATCCTGTTCCTCGCGCTCGCCATCGTCTTCTGGGGCTCGGGCGCCATCTTCGACAAGCTCTCGCTGAGGCATTTCTCGGCCACGGACGCGTTCTTCGTCAGGATGGCCGTGATGGTCGTCCTGCTGCTGGTGCCGCTGTCCCTCCGTTGGAACCTCACCTGCGCCGCCCTGACGGCCGGCAAGACGGGGGTCTTCTGGGTCGGGGCCAGCGCGTTCGTGACGATGGCGGGGGTCTACTTCTACCTCATCGCCATGTCGGGGGCGGAGGCGTCGAAGATCGTGCCGCTGAGCTCGACCTATCCCCTGGTGACGTTCCTGCTGGCCGTCGTCTTCCTGGGCGAAGGGTTCGCTTGGAACCGGCTCCTCGGGACCTTCTTCGTCTCCGTAGGAGTCTACTTCCTCGCCCATTGAGTTGACACTAATTAGGAATTCGGATAATATTTCAATCTCATGACCCTCTGGGGCGATCTCTGGTTCTACGTTTCGGCCTTCGGCCTGGCGTCCAGCTGCGCGCTGTTCGGGTTCTTCCTGCGGCAGTACCGGGCGGCCGCGGCGACCGCCGACGAGCCGGAGGTCGAATCGGCGGACCTCCCCAAGGTCGTCCCGGTCACGGTCAAGGGGCCGATGGGCCGCGGGGATGCCGTCGCGGTGAAGCCGGTGCCCGTCATCACGCCGGTCCGGGCGGAGCCGGCTCCCCTGAAGGCGGACAAGCCCCTGCCGGTCTCGTCGGCGCCCGCTCCGCAGGCGGCGGCCAAACCCGTCCCGGCGCCGGCGCCCGCTCCCGCGGCGGCCAAACCCGCCCCGGCGCCGGCGCCCGCTCCCGCGGCGGCGGCGCCCGCCCCCCAGGCTCAAGTCTCCCAGCCGCTCCCGTCGCACCTGGCCGCGCCCGGGGTTCCTGGGGCGGACGTGCCGCTTCGATCAGGACGGGAAAGCGGCCTGGCCGCGCCCGGCGTTCCTGGCGCGGACGTGCCGCCTCGATCAGGACGGGAAAGCGGCCTGGCCGCGCTGTCCCCGGCCCGGCCGAAGCCTGACCCGGCGACGACGACCGGCGGCATCAGCCCGGCCATCGTCTACCTGCAGAACGTCAAGCTCCAGATGGAGGCGATGGAGAAGGAGATCTCGGGCCTCAAGGGCTTGGTCGCCAAGGCGAACAGCCAGGATGACCTCATCCTCAAGCGCCTGATCGATCTTGGCGAGCAACTCAAGTCGTTCAAGGCGGCTCCGCCCGCCCAACCGGCTCAGCCCGCGCCCCAGGCGGCGCCGCCCCCGACTCCCGTCCCGGCGCCCCTGCAGGCCCCGGCGGCCGCGCCGGTCCGGGTCCGAGCGGTGGCGACCGGGGACGCCGCGACCATGCCGGGCGCGGCGGCGCCTCCCGCGCCGGCGATCTTGCCCGCCTTGGTCGAGCCTTCGCCGCCGGCTCAAGCCCCTGTCTCGCTGCCGCCGACGCCTGCTCCGGCCGCGCCCGAGCCTGTCGCGCCTCCGCCCTCCCCCGCTCCCATCGCCCTCGAGCCTGCCGCGCCTCCGCCGTCGCCCGCTCCGGCCGCGCTCGAGCCCGCCCCGCCCAAGGAGCCTCAGCCGGCGGGCACCGTGCGGACCGCGGACCCTGGGGTCAAGGACGATAGCACCATCGCGCTGTCCGCTCCGGTCGTGCTGGATGCTATCCCCCAGGCGAAGGAGGAGCCTCCGGCCGAAGGCAAGGTGCGCAAGGGCCCGGTCTGGCCGATCTAGCCGTTCTCGGCGCGCGTCCCCGTCGAACGGACCCGATGTCCCGCATGCCCACGACTCCGCTCCCATCGATGGCGATGAGGCGTCTCTCGAGCCGCCTGGCGGCCGCGGCGGCCGCGGCGCTCTTCCCGGCGCTGGCCGCGGCCTCGATGTTCCCGGAGACCCCCTTCACCGTCGAGTCGGCCGGGACGACGGCCGCGTCCTTCCTGAAGTTCCCGGTCGGCGCCCGGCTCGAGGCCATGGGCGGGGTCTCGGCGGCGGCCGCCGCGGGGCCTGAAGCGATCTTCTACAATCCCGCCGGGATCGTGGCCGGTCAGCACGCCCTGCCCGCGCCCGGCGTTCCCGGCGGGGGCGTGCCGCCCCCACGGGCGGCGGGTAGCGGCCTGCCGTCGCAGCTCCTCCTGGGGTACTCCCGTCTCGTCTCAGGCGCCAACGCCGGGTCGGCCGCTTTCGTGCGATCGTTGGGCAAGCGCGGCTCGGTGGGCGGCGGGATCGTCTATTTCTCCCACGGGACTCAGACCAACTACGACGCCCTGGGCGACCGGGCCGGCTCGTTCTCGCCTTCGGACATCGCGTTCTCCCTGACCTGCGCCCGCCGGTTCTGGGACATCCTGGCCGTGGGCGCGGGACTGAAGGTGATCCGCTCCACGCTGGAGACGGAGTCGGCGGCGGCGGTGGCGGTGGACCTCGGGGCGCAGGCCGTCAACGTGCTCCGCCTGGCGGACGCTCCGCTCGACTTGGGCCTGAGCCTCTCGAACTTCGGCTCGCCGATGAAGCTGGGCGGCGCCGAGCAGCCCCTGCCGCTGCACCTGCGCGGCGGCGTGCTCTGGCACCTCAACCCGGTGGTCAGCGCTTCCATCGACGGCAACCTTCCCATCGACGACGACCCCTACGTCTCGCTGGGCGTCGAGGCCCGGATGAAGACGGGGTCTCTCATCGCTTCCCTCAGGTCGGGGTTCAACCAGAAATATTCGCGCGGCCTCGAGGGTTTCGCCGGCGCGACCGCTGGCGCGGGGTTGGACCTCGGGCGGTTCGGCGTCGACTACGCCTGGGTGCCGTTCGGCGACCTGGGGCAGATCCACAGGGCGACCCTGGCCTTGCGCTTCTAGGGTCTTCATGGCCGATCTCGGTCTCTTCGGGGCGGGCCTTCTGACCGCCTTCGGGTTTTTCGTCGGCGTCCTGGGCTCCGTCATGGGCGTGGGCGGGGGCATCTTCCTCGTCCCTCTCCTGGTCCTTCACCTGGGCGTCCCCATCCACCAGGCCGTCGCGGTCTCCCTGGTCTCCATCGTCGCCACCTCGAGCGCCGTCGCTTCCGTCAACGTGGAGCGGGGGCTCGCCAACATGAGGTTGGGCGTCGTCCTGGAGATGACGACGGCGCTGGGCTCCATCGCCGGCGCGCTGGTCTCCAGCGCCCTCCCGGGCGGGGTGGTGCAGAGGCTCTTCGCGCTCCTGCTCCTGCCCGTGTCGGCCATGATGTTCGTGAGGGGCGCGAGGCAGCGCAAGGGCGCGGGCCGGGCGGCCACGGGAAGCGCCCGGGCGCCGGTTCCTCCGGGGCGGTTCGGCGGCTCGTTCTACGACCCCTCGCTCCACGCGGACGTCTCCTACGCCGTCCGGCGGGTCGCGCCGGCCAGCGCCCTGTCGTTCGTCGCCGGGAGCCTGTCCGGGCTCCTGGGCCTGGGCGGCGGCATCATCCAGGTGCCGGTGATGACCCTCCTGTGCGGCATGCCGATGAAGGCCGCGGCGGCCACGAGCAACTTCCTCATGGGGGTCAGCGCGGCGGCCAGCGCCTTGATCTACCTCCGGCAAGGCCTGATCGTCTGGCATCTGGCGGCCGTCATCGTCGCGGGGGTCCTGCTCGGCTCGTTCGTCGGGATCCGCCTCCTGCATAAGACCGAGTCCGGGAGGCTCCAGATGGCCTTCTCGGCGCTCGTCCTGCTGGCGGCGCTCAAGATGCTCGGGGGGGCCCGGTGACCGAGAAGGAGTTCGGCGGGCTCATCCAGCGGACGCTGCTGGGGGGGGTGTCGATCTCGTTGCTGCTTTTCCTCTCGGGAGCCATCCTCCGGCTGGGCGGCTCCGGGCTGTCCGAGGCGTGCCTGGCCGCCGGGGTCGTGGCGCTCGTCCTGACGCCGGTCGCGCGGGTGGCGATGCTGGCCTACGGCTTCTTCATGGTCGGGGAGTACTGGCTGTCGGCGGCGTCCGGCGTGGTCCTGGCCCTGCTGGCGGTCTCGGCGATGCTCTGATCAGATCCTCTCGACGACGATCGCCACGCCCTGCCCCCCGCCGAGCGAGATGGCCGCGACCCCCCGGCGGTCCCCCCGCCGCCCGAGCTCGTCGAGCAGGGCCAGGGTCATCCGGCCGCCGGTCCCGCCGAAGGCGTGGCCCAGGGCGATGGCGCCGCCGTTGACGTTGACCTTGTCCTCGGGGAGCCCGAGCTCCCGGATGTCGATGAGGACCTGGGCCGCGAACGTCTCGTTGATCTCGAAGAGGTCGATGTCGGAGAGGCCGAGCCCCGCGTCATCGACGGCCCGCCGGACCGCGAGGGCGCAGGCGAGCGCCATCTTCCGGGGCTGCGTCGAGGCGACCGCCCCGGCGAGGAACCTCCCCCGCGGCCTGGCCGCCGGCAGCTTCCCGGCCGCCCGGCCGCAGGCCAGCAGCAGCGCCGCGCCGCCGTCCACGATGGCGTGGGTGTTGGCGAGCGTGACGGTCCCCCCCTCGCGGAGGAGCTTGGACCCGGCGAAATGCTCCGGCCGTGGGTCGGGGAGGACGGCGTCGTCCTGGGAGGCCCCCGCGACCGCGACGATCTCGCCGGCCAGCAGGCCGCCGGCCTGGGCGGCGCGGGCGCGCCGGTGGCTCAGCAGGGCCCAGCGGTCCTGGGCGGCCCGGTCGATGCCGCGCTCCCGCGCCAGCGCCTCGACGGACGCGGCGATGCTTTCGCCGGCCGAGACGTCCGTGAAGGACGGCACGATCACCGCCCGGCGCACCTGGCTCGGGGAGTCCGCGCCGGCGGCGGCCACCACGCCGGCGACGCCCAGGGCGATGTCCTGCGCCGCCACGATGACGGCGTAGAGCCCCGAGCCGCAGGCGAGGCCCACCGTGACCCCGGGGACCTCGTCGGGCAGGCCGGCCCGGTGGCCGACGTAGCGGGCGCCGTAGCAGGCGTGGGGCCCGACGTGGTACGAGTTGCCCAGCACCACCCGCTCGATGTCCTCGGGCCGGAGCCCCGACCCCGCGAGCGCGCCCTTGAGGGCGGCGGCCCCGAGGTCGAAGGGGTCGAGGGCCATGAGGCTGCCGCCCTTGTCCCCGCGGCCGGTGGTCCCGGAGGACCATGTGGCGAACGGCGTCCGGGCTCCGCCGATGAATAGGATGTCGTCCATCACTTCCTCCGGGCGGCCGGGCGCTTTCGGGGACGGCGGTCCGTGGCCGCCAGCCGCGGGCCGATGACGCCCAGCATCTCCCGGTGGACGCGGCCGTTGGAGGCGAGGGTCTGGCGGCCGAAGGTCTCCAGCCCCTGCCAGGGACGGCCGCCGAAGTCGGTCACCGTCCCGCCGGCCTCCGAGACCAGGAGCCTGCCCGCCGCGACGTCCCAGGGGCTCAGCCCGAATTCCCAGAACGCGTCCGCGCGGCCCGCGGCGACCCAGGCCATGTCGAGCGCCGCCGTGCCCGAGCGCCTGATGTCGTGGCAGATATCCAGGAAGGCGCGGTAGAACTCGACGTAGTAGCCCGACCGCTGGTCCCGGTCGTAAGGGAAGCCCGTGATGAGCAGGGCCTTCGAAAGGCTCGCCGTCGGCGAGACCTTGAGGCGCTCGCCGTTCAGGAACGCCCCTTTCCCTTTCGCGGCCGTGAAGCACTCGTCTTTCATCGGGTCGTAGACCCCCGCCAGGAAGGGCCGGCCCCGGCGCAGGACGCCGATCGACACCGAGAAGACGGGGAAGCCGTGGGCGTAGTTGGTGGTGCCGTCGAGCGGGTCGACGACCCAGAGGAACTCGGCCCCGCGGATGCTCGCGTGGCCCTCCTCCGCGAGGATGTCGTGGTCCGGGAAGCGCCCGCGGATGGCGGCCAGGATGACGCGCTGGCTCTCGAGGTCGGCCTCGGTCAGGAGGTTGGCGCGGGCCTTGGTGCTGTAGGTGACCTTGCCGAACTTCCTGCGCAGGACCTGCCCGGCCCGCCGCAGGGCGGCCGTCAGCGTCTTATGCATGCCGGCGCCGTCCTCGATAGTAGCGCACGATCGCCCCGGCCAGCGCCGCGGCGCTCGCGGTCTTGGCCTCGATGGCCGGCTTGATGCCGGCGGCGGCCATGGCCGCGGAGGTGACCGGCCCGATGGACGCGGCCTGGGCGCGCGCGAGGAACCGGCGGCGCAGCCCGGCGGGCAGGGCCGCCTGGAACTCCCGCACGGCGGAGCCCGACATGAAGACGACGACGTCCACCCCTCCGAGGGCCGCCCGCTCGAGGCGGCGCCGGCCGGCGGGGTCGGGGAGGGTCCGGTAGGCCTCGACCACCGAGACCTTCGCGCCCTTGCGCCGCAGCTCCCTGGGCAGCACGTCGCGGCCGGCCTTGGCCCCGGGCAGCAGGATCGTCTCCCCCTCCACCCTGCCCATGGCCTTGGCGAGGTCTTCGGCGCGGTGCACCCGGGGGACGCGCGCCCCCTTCCATCCGAGGCTCTCCAAGACCCGGGCCGTGGATTCGCCGACGGCGAAGAGGGCGCGGGGCCGGGGCAGGGGGAGCCGCCCGAGCTTCCCGGCCCTGGCGAAGAAGGCCCTGGCCGCGTTGGCGCTCGTGAAGACGACGGTCCCGCAGCCCTCCAGCCCCCTCCGTCGAGAGGAGGACATCCTGCGCCTTCGGGGACGGCGGTCCATCGCCGCCAGTCCGAGGATGGACCGGTCGAGCCCTTTCGTGGAGGACGGCGAGGCGATGCGGATGAGCGGGGCCAGGATGACGCGGCCGCCCGCCCGCCGGAGGAGCGACGCGAGGGGCTCGGCCTGGGCCTTGGGCCGGGTGATGAGGGCGGTCTTGCCGGCGAGGGGGCCGGGTCGGGCGCGGGGCGCGGTCGAGGCCGGAGGCCGAGCGCCCGGCGCGCCTTCGGGAAGGGCGTTGGCGGCGCGGGGCGCGGCGGTCATCGGGCGAGTCTATCATTTTTTTCGCCAAGCCTCGCCGTCGGACGTTTGACACCCTCCTGACGGCTATGTTATAGTCCTGATTCACCCGCGAATATGCCCCCCAAGGAAGGCAATCCCTCCAGGGATATCCCAGCCACGAAGTCCCCTCCCGTCAAGACAGGGGCCGCCCGCGTCGCCGCGAAAGTCATCCGGGTCTCCTCCCTGCTGTCCGAGGACAACGTCTCCATCGCCGCGTCCGCCGCCGACAAGAACGCCGTCCTCGAGACCGTCGTCAAGGGGCTCTGCCAGAGGAAGGGGCTCGGCGCTCCCCAGCCGTTCCTGGACAAGGTCCTCGAGCGGGAGAAGGGCATCAGTACGACCCTCGATACGGGGCTGAGCCTTCCCCACGCGCGCATGGACGGGCTGGCGGACATCGTCGCCTCCGTCACGGTCATCCCCGGCGGCCTGGCCGACCCTGGCCAGCCCGACCTGACCATCCGGGTGATGTTCCTGTTCTTCTCGCCGAACAAGCCGGAGTTCTTCCAGATGCACCTGCAGCTTCTGCACCGGGTCTCGGTGCTGCTCAAGGGCGCGCTGCTCGACCAGGTGACGAAGGCCTCCACCCCGGCCGAGGTCCTCGAGTTGATCCGCAAAGCCGAGAAATAGCCCGCGGCGATGGTCCGAAAGCCTTCCCGACGCGTCACCGAGGTCGTCGTCCTGAGCACGGCGATGCTCACCTTCATCTCCTTCGGGCGGGCCGCCGCCATCGTGATCTGCGACATGGCGTCGACGGCCTGGTACGTGGGCGGCATCGCCCTGCAGGCCGTGGGCCCGGCCGCGCCCTGGTTCATCCTGGCGGTCATGCTCTTCTCGACCTGCGTCCTGGCCCTGTACATGGAAGGCTCCTCCATGTTCGTGCGGGGAGGGGTCTACAAGGTCGTCAAGGAGGCCATGGGCGGGACCCTGGCCAAGGTCTCGGTCTCGGCCCTCATGTTCGACTACGTGCTGACCGGGGCCATCAGCTCCGTCTCGGCCGGGCAGTACGTGGCGGGGCTCCTCAACTCGGTCTTTCCCCTCGCGCACGTCGAGTGGCGCCTGGACCCCGCCCTGTTCTCCTGCGTCTTCGCCCTCGCGGCCGTGGGCTATTTCTGGCGGCAGAACATCGTCGGCATCGAGGAGTCGAGCGACAAGGCCCTCAAGATCGTCCGGGCCACGGCCGTCATGGGCGCCATCGTGACCGGGTTCTGCCTCGTCACCTGCGCGAGGCGGGGGTTCACGTGGCCGACGACGACGCTGTCCTTCAGCCCGGAGGCCCTGGGCTGGCTGGCGGGCTCGGACTGGCCCCGCAAGGTCGGGGCCCTGGGCCTGCTCATCGCCTTCGGCCACGCCTTCCTGGGCATGAGCGGCGTCGAGACGCTGGCCCAGGTCTACCGCGAGATGGAGGCGCCCAAGCTCAAGAACCTCAAGCGCGCCGTCGTCGTGATCTTCCTCTTCTCCTTCATCCTGACGACGTCCGTCACCTTCTTCGCGGTGAGCATCATCCCGGAAGGGGAGAGGGCGAGGTACTACGACAACCTGATCGCCGGCCTGGCCATGTTCGTGGACGGGCCGCACTGGCTGAGGCTCGTCCTGCAGGCGTTCGTGGTCCTGGTGGGCGCCGCCATCCTGTGCGGGGCGGTCAACACCGCCATCGTCGGCTCCAACGGCGTGCTCAACCGCATGGCCGAGGACGGCGTCATGCCGGACTGGTTCCGCTACCTCCACCCGAGGTTCGGCACGACCCACCGCATGATCAACCTCGTCGTGGCCCTGCAGGTGCTCACCATCCTGCTCTGCCGGGGCGACGTCTACGTGCTGGGCGAGGCGTACGCCTTCGGGCTCATCTGGAGCCTGGTCTTCAACGCCGGCTCGGTCGTCCTGCTGCGCTTCAAGTCGCAGTTCGAGAGGGAATGGATGGTCCCGTTCAACTGGAAGGTCGGCGGCCGGCCCATGCCCATCGGGCTCCTCTTCATCTTCCTGACGCTCCTCTCGGTCGGCCTCATCAACCTGCTGACCAAGAAGGTCGCGACCGTCTTCGGGGCGGCCTTCGCGGCGGGCTTCTTCGTGCTCTTCCTCGCCGCGGAGCGGTTCAACAGGGGCAAGGCCCGCGATCAGCACCGGGAGAAGCTCAACCTCTGCAACGAGGCGACGGTGGACGACGTCCTCAAGCACATGGACAAGCCCAACCGGGTCCTCGTGGCCGTGCGCGACCCGGGCGGCCTGCACCACCTGAGCAAGGCCCTCGACGACCTCGACGAGGAGACCACGGAGCTCGTGGTCCTCTACTGCCATGTCCAGCACGGCATGAGCTTCGGCGGCGACATCGAGTCCCTCGGCCCCGAGGAGGAGCACCTCTTCACGCGCGTGGTCGAGGTGGCCGAGAAGAGCGGCAAGAGCGTGACCCCGCTCGTCGTGGTGTCCAACGACCCGTTCTACGCCATCGCCCAGTCGGCCCAGGCCGTCGGCGCCGGCGAGGTCGTGCTGGGCATCTCGGGGCGCGTCAGCATCGAGGACCAGCTGGAGCGCCTGGCCATGACCTGGGGCGCGCTCCAGAAGACCGACCTGACGCCGGTGACCTTCCGGGTCATCCATAGGAATGGGGCGGAGACGGAGGTGCCTTTATGAAACGGCATTGGCCCCCCCGCTACTCGCCCCCACGCGGGGGGGGGCGAGTGATATGATCCTGCGCATCATCAAGCACGGGGAGAAGATCCTCAGGACGGTCTGCGACCCGGTCGACTACGCCGCCGTCCGCAAGGAGCTCCCCAGGATCCTGCGGGACATGTTCGCGACCATGTACTCGGTCAGGGGCGTGGGCCTGGCCTCGCCCCAGATCGGCCTCAACCTCCGGCTGTCCGTCATCGACGTGAGGCCCGAGGGGAAGGCCCGCCGCCTGGTCCTCATCAACCCGGTCATCGTGGCGTCCTCGGGGGAGCTGGAGGAGGAGGAGGGGTGCCTGTCCGTGCCCGGCATCTACGCCCGGATCCACCGCCACGCGAAGGTGACGATCCGGGCGCTCGACGCGCGCGGCCGGCCTTACGAGATGACGGGGGAAGGCATGCTGGCGCGCGCTTTCCAGCACGAGGTGGACCACCTCGACGGCAAGCTGTTCATCGACCGTCTGGATTTCATCACCAGGCTCAAGGTCATGAGCGCCATCAAGGAAGTCAGGAAGAACTGGACATGAGGCTGGTCTTCTACGGCACGCCCGAGGTGGCGGCCGGGTACCTCGCGTTCCTGGCCCTCGGCCACGAGATCGTCGCCGTCGTCACGCAGCCGGACAAGCCGGCCGGCCGGGGCCTGGGCCTCGCGGCCGCCCCCGTCAAGCGGGTCGCCCTGGGGTTGGGGCTGCCCGTGTTCCAGCCGCAGCGCGGGGCCGACATCGCCGGGCAGCTCGGGGGCCTGGGCGCGGACCTGGGGGTGGCGGTCGCCTACGGCAAGCTGCTCAAGAAAGACGCCCTCGACCTGCCCAGGATCGGGACGCTCAACGTCCATTTCTCCCTCCTGCCGAAGTACCGCGGCGCGGCCCCGGTGCAGTGGAGCCTGGCCCGCGGCGAGAGCGCGACCGGCGTGAGCGTGTTCTGGCTCGACGAGGGCTTGGACACCGGCCCGATCGCCAAGAGCCGCTCCACCCCGATCGGCGCCGACGAGGACGCGGCCGCGCTCCTCGAGCGGCTCTCGGCGATCGGCCGGGAGCTCCTGGCCGAAGTGCTCGCCGAGGTGGCCGCCGGGACCGTCCGGCGGGAGCCCCAGGCCGGGCAGCCGTGTCCCGCCCCGGCAATCCGCCGGGAAGACGCCTTGATCGGCTTCGGGAAGACGGCCCGGGAGATCCACAACCTCGTGCGCGCCATGGCGATCTGGCCCGGGGCCTACCTGGAGCTCGAAGGGCGCGACAGGCCCCTGCGGCTCGCGGTGGGCAAGACCGCGGTCGATGACCGGCCCCGGGCTCCGGGCGGAGGCGTCCCCGGGACCATCGTCGCCATTGAGCGGGGCAAGGGATTTTTGATAGAATGTTCCGAGGGAAGCCGCCTCTGGATCCTGTCTGTCCAGCCTGAGGGAAAAAAGCAGATGCCGGCGGTAGATTTCCTCAACGGCATGCGGCTCGGGGTCGGCGGCGTCTTGCGGACCCGCGGCGGTCCCGGGCTCGAAGCGCCCGGGATTTGATGAAACTCCGTTCTCTCGAAGTCTCGCTGACGCTGGTGGCGCTGGTCTTATTGGCGTTCTTGGTCATGCAATGGTCATTGGAAGGGATCATCCACGCTCGCAAGACGCAGACCGTCCCCGACCTGAAGGGACGGTCCGTGTCGTCGACGCTGGACATCCTCGCGCCCCGGAATCTCGGGGTCAGGAAGGAGGGGACGGAGTTCGACAACTCGGTCCCGGTCGACGCCGTCCTGAGGCAGAACCCCCCGGCCGGCGCCGTGGTCAGGGAGGGCAAGGTCGTCCGGGTGGTCCTCAGCCACGGCGGGGTGACGGTCTTCGTGCCCAGCATCGTGGGCATGCCGCTGCGCAACGCCGAGATGCTGCTGCGCCAGGGGCAGCTCATGCTCGGCGAGAAGATGACCGAGACCTTTTCCCTGCGGACGGAGAAGGGCATCGTGCTTTCCCAGGACCCGGAGGCGGAGACGAGCGTCGAGCGGGGGTCGTTCGTCAACGTGGTGGTGTCCGGGGGGGCGCCGCCGACCGGGGTGGTGCTGATGCCGGATTTCAACAGGAAGGACATCGCGGAGGCCTTGTCGTGGGCCGTCTCGGCGGGCTTGAAGGTGGAGGTGTCCACGGACGCGACGTCGCTGTTCCCGTACGGCGTCATCCTGAGCCAGAGCCCCCGGGCGGACTCGGTGGTGGGGTCGGACTCCAAGTTCTCGATCACGATCAGCGGCCGAAAGAAGGGCCCGCGCGAGGGGAAATCGGCGAAGACGTTCCACTACGAGGTCTCCCAGGGCGGCAGCGAGAGCATGGTGCGCATCGTCGTCGCCGACCGGTACGGGGAGCGGGAGCTGTTCAACGGGCTGCGCCGGCCGGGCTCCAAGATCGACCTGCCGATCAACGACATGCCCGGGGGCGGTCGGGTGAAGATCTACCTCAACGGGGTCCTGGTGGAGGAGCGCGACCTGTGAGCGGCATCCCCGCGGGCGTGCAGATCGTCCCTTCCCTGCTCTCGGCCGACCTCGCCTGCCTCGGCGAGTGCCTCGACGCCGCCGTCGGCGCCGGCGTCGAGTGGGTCTCGGTGGACGTGATGGACGGGCACTTCGTGCCGAACATCAGCTTCGGCCCGGACCTGGTCCGGATGATCAAGAAGCGCACGCGGCTCTACGTGGACGCGCACCTCATGGTGTCCAACCCCGATGAGGCGGCGCCGTTCTTCTCGCGGGCCGGCGCCGACATGGTGGTCGTGCATTGGGAGGCCTGCCGCGACCCGAGGCGCACGCTCCGGTCTCTGCGCGGCGACGGCGCGGCCGCCGGGATGGCGCTCCGGCCCCGGACGCCGGTCGGGCGGCTCCTGCCCCTGCTGGCGGAGCTGGACCTGGCTTTGGTCATGACCGTGGAGCCGGGGTTCGCCGGCGCGAAGTTCCTGGCCCCGCAGCTCGACAAGGTGCGGGCGCTGCGCGAGGCCATCGCGGCGCGAGGATATCGCTGCAGGCTGCAGGTGGACGGCGGCATCAACCTGGCGACCGCCGCGGCCGCGGCCGCCGCCGGGGCCGACAGCCTGGTGGCCGGCACGGCCGTCTTCGGGGCCGCGGACATCGGCGAGGCCTTCCAGGCCCTGATGAAGACGGCGAGGATTTCGTACGAAAAACAAACGAGAGGGACGAGCTTGATGAAAAGACGGTCAGCCCCCTCAATGCTCGCCTCCCCCCGGGGGAGGCTCGCGACAAGGAGATAACATGGCAGTGGTCATTAGACTTCAACGGACGGGCAAGCCGAAGCAGCCTTACTACCGCGTGGTGGCGGTCGAGAAGTCGCGCGGCCCCGTCGGCAAGCCCATCGAGGTCCTCGGCTGGTACAACCCGCGCGAGGACAAGGCGGCCGACAAGGTCAAGTTCGACGCGGCGCGCTACGAGTACTGGGTGAAGAACGGGGCGAAGCCCTCCGGGACGGTGGCCACCCTGCTCAAGGGCCGGACGGGCCAGGAGAAGGGCGCCGTCGGCGGCGCGAAATCATGAAGGAACTGGTCCAGTTCGTCGTCGGCAAGCTCGCGAACCATCCCGACAAGGTCGTCGTGACCGAGTCCGAGGAGAACGGCACCGTGTTCTTCAAGCTCACCGTCTGCGAGGAGGACAAGGGCAAGATCATCGGCAAGCAGGGCCGGGTCATCAAGGCGGTGCGCACGCTGCTCGGGGCGGCCGCCGCCCGGGACGGGAAGAAGACGTTTTTGGAGATTGAGTGAGATTCGACATCGTCACGCTGTTCCCCGGGATGTTCGAGGGCGTCTTCGGCGAGAGCATCGTCGCCCGGGCCCTGCAGTCCGGGCTCGTCGAGATCGGCTTCGTCAACCCCAGGGATTTCTCCCTCGACCGGCACCGCAAGGTCGACGACCGGCCGTTCGGCGGGGGGCCGGGGATGATCCTGATGGCCGAGCCGCTCTACCGGGCCATCAAGAGCGTCCGGCGCCGCGCGCACGGCCGGCGCTCGGCGGGCCGGGGCGCGGCCTGGGCCGGCAGGCCCAGGGGCCGGGGCAGCCACGTCGTGTTCCTCTCCCCCCAGGGCCGGCGGTTCGACGCCCGCGTCGCGGCCGAACTGGCGTCCCGGGAGCACGTCGTGCTGGTGTGCGGGCACTACGAGGGCGTCGACGAGCGGCTCCGGGCGGCGTTCGACGACGAGATCTCCATCGGCGACTACGTCCTCACCGGGGGCGAGCTCCCGGCCATGGTCGTGGCGGACGCCGTGGCGAGGCTGGTCCCCGGGGTCCTGAAGAAAGAGGAGGCGGTCAAAGAGGAATCCTTCGAGCTGAGGGAAGGCGTGGGTCTGAGCCTGGATCACCCGCACTACACGCGGCCGAGGGTGTGGCGCGGCAAGCGGGTGCCGGCGGCGCTCCTGTCCGGCGACCATGAGCGCATCATCGATTGGCGCAGGCGCGCCGCGACGGTGGCGACGCGCAGGAAGCGCCCCGATTTGATTGGATGAAGATTGGTTGGAGGTAGGCCCAATGGTTGCAGAGAAGACGAAGAAGACGACGCCCAAGATCAAGCCCGGAGACACCGTGAAGGTGCATCTCAAGGTCGTGGAAGGCGAGAGCGAGCGCATCCAGGTCTTCGAGGGGACCGTGATCCGGTTCCGAGGCATCGGCGACTCGCAGAGCTTCACCGTGCGCAAGATTTCCTTCGGCGTCGGCGTGGAGAGGACCTTCCCGGTCGTCTCCCCCCACATCGAGAGGATCGAGTTCGTGCGCACCGGACGCGTGAGGCGCTCGCGGCTGTATTACCTGCGGGGCCTGACCGGCAAGGCCGCGCGCCTGGGCGAGGACGAGGCCAGGGAGACCGCCATCAAGGAGCACGCCAAGACGCTCGCCGAGGCGGGCCCGAAGGGCCAGGACGGCGCCGGGCCCGGGCCGGCGGCTGCGCCTCCGGCGCAGGCCGCGCCGGCCGCAGCCGCCTAGCCGGAGCGGTCGTGCTCTCCCGGGCCCGGTTCGACGCGGGGCTGCTCCGAGCGCACCGGGCCCGAGTCCTGGTGGGCGTCGACGAGGCCGGGCGGGGGCCGTTGGCCGGCCCGGTGGTGGTGGCGGCCGTGCGGCTCCGGCCGGACGGGCTCGAGGGCCTGGCCCTGGTCCGGGATTCGAAGCTCCTCTCCCCCCGGCGCCGGCGCGAGTGCCTGGGCCTCATCCGCGCGGCGGCGCAGGCCGTGGCCGTGGCGTGGTCCACGCCCCGGGAGATCGAGCGGGACAACATCCTCGCGGCCACCCTGGCCGCCATGGGCCGGGCCGCGGCGCGGGCTTCGCGCGGCTGCGACCCCTCCGAGGTGCTGGTCCTCGTGGACGGCAACCGGCCGATCCCCGCTCTCGCGTGGCGCCAGGTCGCCATCCCGCGCGCCGACGACCTTTCCCTGAGCGTGGCGTCCGCCAGCATCGTGGCCAAGGTGACGAGGGACGCCTGGATGGGACGCCTGGACCGCCGCTACCCCGGCTACGGCTTGGCCGAGCATAAGGGCTACGCGACGCGCCGCCACCTGGCGTCGCTCGAGAGGCTGGGGGCGTCGGAGGCTCACCGCAGGACCTTCGAGCCCGTCCGCCAGTCGATGCCCCCCGGGGCCGGGGCGCGGTGAGCAGGCGGCTGGGCGACGCGGCGGAGGACGCCGCCGCCGCCTACCTCGAGCGCCAGGGCCTGCGCATCCTCGAGCGCAATTTCCGGCGCCCCTTCGGCGAGATCGACCTGGTCGCGCGGGACGCCGACACCGTGGTCTTCGTGGAGGTCAAGTCCCGGGCGGGCCGCTCCTTCGGCGTGCCCGAGGCCGCGGTCGACGGCCGCAAGCGGCGCAAGCTCGTGAAGGCCGCCCAGGCGTGGGCGTGCTCCCGGGGCTACGACGGCCCGATGCGCTTCGACGTGGTGGCCTTCGAGGGCGGCGCGGTCCGCCATATCCCCGACGCGTTCGGCCTTTGAGGTCCGGCGGGCGCTCCAAGCGCGGCTCAATTTGCTAGACTTGACCCGCTATGAAGATAGAACGATATGTGGGCAGCATCCGTGAGGCGGCGGCGTTCATCAAGAAGCGCGTCCCCGGGGTCCAGTGCCAAGTCGGCCTCATCCTCGGCAGCGGCCTCTCCGACGCGGTCCCCGGCCTCGAGGGGATGAAGGTCATCCCGTACACGGCCATCCCCCATTTCCCCAGGACCACGGTCGCGGGCCACGAGGGCAAGTTCATCTTCGGCCGCTACCTGGGCAAGAACATGGCGGTCATGCAGGGCCGCTTCCATTATTACGAGGGGCACTCGATGGAGTCGATCGCCCTGCCCGTCCGCGTCATGGAGTACCTGGGCTTGAAGTGCCTCCTCATCACGTCCGCCGTCGGTTCGATGCGGCCCAACATCAAGCCGGGGCATTTCGTCGCGCTGAAGGACCACATCAACCTCATCGGCCGCAACCCGCTCCGCGCGTTCCACGAGGAGGAGTTCGGCGAGATGTTCCCGGACCTCAACGACGCCTACGACCCCCTGCTGCGCAAGGTCGTCCTGGCGCTCTGCCGGAAGCACCGCGTCCCCGCCCATGAGGGCGTCTACATGGCGGTCGGCGGCCCGTCCTACGAGACCCCCGCCGAGATCCGGGCCTTCCGGAGGCTTGGCGCCGACGTCGTCGGGATGTCCGTGGTCCCCGAGGTCATCGTGGCCCGGCAGATGGGCGTCAGGACCATGGTCCTCACGTGGATCTCCAACATGGCCAGCGGCCTGCCGGGGGCCAGCCTGAGCCACCCCGAGGTGCTCGCGCTGGGCAAGCAGGTCTGCGGCCGGCTCAAGCTCGTCCTCCACGACCTCCTCAAGATGGCCCCATCGTCGCTATGCGGCTGATCGACCTCGTCATCAAGAAACGCGACGGGCGCGCGCACTCGCCCGAAGAGATCCGCTTCATCGCCCAAGCGGCCGCCGCGGGCTCGGCGCCCGACTATCAGCTTGCCGCCTGGCTCATGGCCGTCATCCTCAACGGGATGGACAAGGCCGAGACCGTGGCCATGACGCGCGAGATGGCGGCCTCGGGCTCGCGGCTTTGCCTCAAGGGCTACGGGAAGCCCAAGGTCGACAAGCATTCCACCGGCGGCGTCGGCGACGGCGTCTCCATCGCGCTGGCCCCGCTGGCCGCGGCGGCGGGGCTCGTGGTCCCGATGATGTCAGGGCGGGGCCTCGGCCACACGGGGGGCACGCTCGACAAGCTCGAGGCCATCCGCGGCTTCAAGGTCCAGCTCCCCGAGGCGCGCATCAAACGCCAGCTCTCGGCCATCGGCGTGTGCATGTTCGGGCAGACCGAGGACCTCGCCCCGGCCGACCGCAAGCTCTACCACCTGCGCGACGCGACCGGCACCGTGGAGTCGCTGCCCCTCATCGTCTCGAGCATCCTTTCGAAGAAGCTCGCCGAGGACCTCGACGCTCTGGTCCTCGACGTGAAGACGGGGTCGGGGGCCTTCTTCAGCGACTATCGGCAGTCCCAGGAGGCGGCCTCGGCGCTCGTGGCCACGGCTGGCGGCCTGGGGCTCAAGGCCGCGGCGCTCATCACCTCCATGGACCAGCCGCTCGGCAGGTACGTGGGCAACGCCTTGGAGGTCCGCCAGGCCGTCGAGATCCTGCACGGCGACGCCTCGGCCGGCGACTATCTCGAATGCCTGCTGGCGCTGGGAGGCTGGATGCTGCGCCTCGGCGGGCTGGCCCGGACCGCCGACGAGGGCGTGGAGCGCTGCGAACGCCTGATCCGCGACGGCTCCGCGCTCAAGCGCTTCAGGGAGATGGTCAGGCTGCAGGGCGGCGACCCGAAGGTCGCCGACGACCCGGACCGCCTGCCGAAAGCCTCGTCCATGCTGCCGGTCGCGGCCCCCCGGGCGGGCTTCATCGCCGGGCTCGCGGCCAAGACCGTGGGCCACGCGGCCCTGCTGCTCGGGGCCGGCCGGACCCGCATGGAGGACAAGATCGACTACGGCGCCGGGATCATCGTCGAGCGCAAGCTCGGGGACCGGGTCCGGCAGGGCGAGGTCATCGCGCGCCTCTACGGCTCGGACGCCGCCAAGCTCCGCGAGTCCCGCAAGAAATACCTGGAGGCCGTCCGGATCGCGCCGTCGGCGCCTCCGGCGCCCCCGGTCGTGAGGAAGGTCATATGCCCGGCCGCCTGATCGTCTCCGACCATCCGCTCGTCCTCGAGAAGCTCGCGCTCCTGCGCGACAAGCGGACCGCGCCGGAGGAGTTCCGGCGCGCCATGCAGGCCGCCTCGGCGCTCCTGGGCTGCGAGGTCCTGCGCGCCGTCCGGACGAGGAGGGCCGTCGTCGCCACGCCTCTGCGCCGGGCCAAGGTCGTGGCCTTGGACCAGAGCATCACGGTCGTGGCCATCCTGCGGGCGGGCCTCGGCATGCTGCCCGGGGTGCTGAGCCTGGTGCCGTCGGCGCGCATCGGCCACATCGGGCTCTACCGCAACGAGGAGACCCTCAACCCCGTGCGCTACTACGTCCGGCTGCCGCGGGACCTGGCCGACTCCTACGTCGTCCTCTGCGACCCCATGCTGGCCACCGGGGGCTCCGCGGCGGAGGCCATCCGGATCCTCAAGACCGACGGGGCCAAGAACATCACGCTCCTGAGCCTGATCGCCTCGCGGACCGGCGTCGGGCGGGTGCATGCCGCCCACCCCGAGGTGCCCATCTACACCGCCGGGCTCGACCCCAAGCTCAACGACAAGGGCTACATCGTGCCCGGGCTCGGCGACGCGGGGGACCGGCTGTTCGCGACCTGAGGTCCGGGGGCGGGCTCTAAGAGCAGGTGTTGGGCCAATCGCAGGTCTGGTAGGGCTTATCCTGGATCGTCGGCCCGGCGGGCAGGGCTTGAACGAGCTCGACGGCAGTCGACCGGCACAGGTTGGGCCACACGCAAGGCTGGACCTGGACGACGGGGGCGGCGGGCTCGTCGGAGCGGCAAAGGTTGGGCCACACGCAGGGCTGGACCTGGGCGACGGTCTCTTCGGACCGGCAGAGGTTGGGCCACACGCAGGGCTGGACCTGGGCGACCTGGAGCCCGACGGGGTTGATGGGGCTGAGGCCTGCGATCAAAATCAGTTCGAACATCGTCTTATCCTCCGGAATCTTGCGATGGACATAGTATACGGCTTGGCCGGGCCGCCGGCCACGAGACGGGTCAACGAAGGGTGTTGACACCCGTCATTGATGGCGGTCAATCCCTTGGGGGCCGGCGGGCGCGGTTAAGCGGAGGTCCCGGCCAGGCTCTGGAGTTGGCCTGGGTTGACGACGACGATGTCCTTCCCGCGACGCTGGATGATGCCCCGCTGCTCGAAGTCCCTCAGGAGGCGCACCGTGGTCTCGATGGTGAGGCCCGACATCTCGCCGAGGTCCCGCCGCTTGATGCCGGAGATCGCCGGGTGGGGCTTGCGGGGCTGCATCATGCCGAGGAGGGTGTCGGCGAGGCGTCCGCGGGCGGGCTTGAAGGCGATGTCCCGCGCCTTGTTCTCCCCGGCGCGGACATCGATGGCGAGGGCCTTGAGCAGCGCCAGGGCCGAGTTCGGGAACTTCATGAGGAAGTTGATGAAGGTCCGCTTGTCGATCATGGAGACCACGCTCGGCTCCAGCGCCTCGACGTTGCTGCTGTAGGGGCCTTCGGCGAGGATGGCGATGTGCCCGACCAGGTCCCCGGGGTACTCGATGCGCGTGGTGAGCTGCTGGCCCGTGCGGCTGGATTTGAAGACCTTGACCTTGCCGGTGCAGACGATGTAGAGGGCATGGGGCTGCGAGCCCTCGTACATGACGACCTCGCCGGCCTTGAAGGTGTGCGCCAGGCGCATCTCCTTCCAGGCCTGCTTGGTCTCTTTCGTGCCGATCAGGTCATAGTAGCAGTTGGCCTTGAACTGGCACCAGTCGCAGTTGGGGGCGATCTTCTTGGAAAAGGCCATGATGAGCAGGGGAATTTACAAGTACCATATAGAATACCATTTCCCCGTCGAAACCCGCAAGAGCGTGTCGGAGCTCTTATCGGCGGGCCTGAAGTCGTTCCATGTGGGGTCCCAGGACCGCCTGGAAACCCGGCAGGTCGCGGATGGGCTCGAGCTCGGTGTCCGTCCTGGCCAGCAGCGACATCTTCCTGAGCTCCGCGTCCGAGGGGGCGTTCTTGAAGGCCTCGCCGAGGGCTCGCAGGGACTGGGAGTACTTCCCGGACACCGCGTAGGCGAGGGCGAGCTGGTAGTAGGCGCTGGAGTTGCCCGGCATCTCCTGGACGGCGTACCGGAGGGCCTTGACGGCGCCGTTGGTCAGGCCCAGCTTGTTGTAGGCCGTGCCCATCCTCTCGTAGACGAGCGAGAGTTGGGTCGCATTGAGGATCGCGGACTCCTGATTGAGGACCAGGGTCTCGTTGTACCCGTCGACGGAGTCGCGGAACCGCCCGAATTTGAACTCCTCGTCGGCATTGGACAAGCGCCGGAGGACCGCGGAATCGGACTGGGTCTCGGCGAGGATGTCCTTCCTCTGGTCGGGGGGCGTGTCACGGATGGCGTCGCGCAGCTCCTCCTTAGAAGAGGTGTCGGCGGCCTGCGCCAGGGCCTGCTTGGGGTTCATCCCCGACTCGTACTCGGCGACGATGCCGCGGTTGAGGTCGCTCTTGAGCATGGAGGAGAAGAACGGGTCCGTCTTGACCATCTGGACCAGGGACTTGTCCTTGTTGGTGGCGCGGGCTTTGCGCAGGGCCAGGGCCAGGTTCGCCGCCGAGCGCGGGACATCGTTCATCCGATAGCGCAGCCTCGCGGCGTAGAGGGGCAGCATGGGGTTGTCGGGCGAGGCCTGGAAGGCCCGCCGGTAGGCCTCGATGGCCTTCTCGTCGGCTCCCACGGCCTCGTAGCAGAGGCCCATGCTGTGGTAGACGCGATAGGGGGCCGTCACCGACCCCAGCTCGGGGTCGAGGGAGATGGCGACGTTGTAGGCGGCGATGGCCTGGGCGGCCTGGGCGCTGTCGGCGGCCTCGGGGGCTCCCCCGACGAAGGCCTTCTGGTAGTGGGCGTAGGCGAGCATGAAATAGGCTTCGGCGGTCTTCTTGGTCTTGGCCGCCTTGGAGAAGCTCCGGATGGCCTTGTCCCAGGAGCGGGTCTTCATGCTCTGAGCCCCTTGGCTCAGGAAGAGCTTGTAGCCGCTCGAGGCCGATTTCTTTGCCGCTGACGCCGAGGGCGCGACGAGAAGGATGGCGATCAGGGCGGTAAGGAGTTTCTTCGTGCTCATGGTTGAGTCCTCCATACTGAAAGTGTAGCCCCTGACCCTGGACAGGGCGAGGGTCGCAGGTCCCCGAGGCGTCTGGGCCCTTGGGCCTATATCACTCGCCCCTCCCCGCGGGAGGGGCGAGTAGCGGGTGGGGTTGATGTCGCAGTCACTCTCCCCCCCCACGGGGGGAGAGTAGCGGGGGGCCGATGCCGTTTTATTGGGAGGCCCCCCAAATTGCTATAATCCCCCCCGTCGGTCGGTGGCTGTAGCTCAGCCCGGTTAGAGCGCTTGGCTGTGAACCAAGAGGCCGCGGGTTCAAATCCCGTCAGCCACCCCATTTGTTGTCCTTGACAAGGTGTAACACTTCTGGTACACTTTGAATATGCCCAGCCTTAACCCCAGAGTCAACGTCGTTTTGGAAAAGCCGTTGTTCTTAACGCTGAAGAAGTTGGCGGCAAAGGATGGCGTGTCATTGTCCACCAAAGTCCGCGACCTGATTCGTGAGGCGTTGGAAGAATATGAAGAGGCCTTCCTGGTCAGCGCGGCCCGGGAGCGCTCCAAGACCTTCAAGCGCGCGCAGGCCTTGACCCACGAACAGGTCTGGAAGTGATGTTTTCCCTCCTCTACCATCCCCTGATAGCGAGGGATATCATCAGCATCAATCGGGACATTCGACAGCGTCTTGCAAAAGCCATTCAAGAGCGCCTGTCTTCCCACCCGGAATCCTACGGGAAGCCGTTGAGCGGCGATTTGGCGGGGTATTGGACCCTGAGGGTGGGCGATTATCGGGTGGTGTATCGGGTCGTCAAGCATGAAGTCTGGATATTTGCCATCATCAACCGGCGCGACGTCTATTCTGAAGTGATGAACAGGCTTTCCTGGGGAGCATCGGCGCAGGCATGAGCCATCAGCCAGGTTCTAGACGGTGAACGCGGGATCCTTCCTCCAAGACTTGACGGTCGTCCTCCTCACCGCCGCGGCGGTGCTCCTGCTGTTCAGGCGGATGGGGCAGCCGCCGGTGCTCGGGTACCTCGCGGCGGGGTTCCTCATCGGGCCGCGCACCTGCCCCCTGCCCCTCATCCGCGACGCCAACAGCCTCGAGGCCCTGGCGGGCATCGGGGTGGTCTTCCTGCTCTTCGCCCTGGGCGTCGAGTTCAACCTGAAGCGGCTCTCCAGGGTGGGGCTGAAGGCGTGGCTCTGCGCGGGGCTGGGCTTCGCCTTCATGATGCCCGCCGGCGTCGCCGTGGCGCGCTTGCTGGGCTGGCCTCCCATGGACGCCGTCGCCTTCGGCGGGGCGCTGGCCGTGGCGAGCACCGCCATCGTGGCGAGGACCCTCCTGGAACGCTCCCGCCACCGGACCGGCTGGGAGGAGCTCATCGCGGGCAAGCTCATCGCCGAGGACATGATCGCGGTGATGATGGTGGCCTTCTTCTCGTCCATCGTCCACGTCGGCAACGCGCAGTTCGCGGACCTGCTCTCGACCCTGGCCCGCTTCGGGCTGCTGGTCAGCCTCATCCTCCTGGCGGGGCTGCTCGCGCTGCCCCGCATGCTCGCGGCGGTCGAGCACGGTGACTCCGAGGAGGTGCGCACCCTGGTCATCGTCGGCATCTGCTTCGCGGTGTCGCTGCTGACCGAGAAACTCGGGTTCTCCGCCGGCCTGGGGGCCTTCATGGCCGGCGCCATCGCGTCGCTCGGCGGGCCGCACCCCAAGCTGCACGAGACGGTCGAGCCCTTCAAGGACCTCTTCGGGGGGGTCTTCTTCGTCTCCGTGGGCATGCTCATCGACCCAGCCTGGCTCGCCGCCGACTGGCGGCTCGCGGCGGGGCTGTCGTTCTTCGCGGTCGCCGCCAGGGTGCTGGCGAACTTCGCGGCCGTGGCGGCCGTGGGAGAGACGGCCGCGGCCGCGGCGGAGGCCAGCTTCGCGACTCTGCCCGTCGGCGAATTCTCCTTCATCCTGGCCCAGGTCGCCCAGAGCCAGGGCCTCGCCAGCCGCGCCCTCCACCCCCTGGTGGTGACGGTCTGCCTGGCGACCACGCTGGCCTCCTCCCTCCTGCTGCCCAGGGCCGTCGACTCGTCCGCCCGGGTCAAGGCGCTCATCCCCGGCCCCATCGACAGGTTCCTGGGCCGGTACCGGCGCCTCATCCACCGCCTCGAGGCGGCGGCCCGCGCCAGCCAGGCCTGGAGGCTGATCCGCCCTTCGGCGGTCCAGATCTTCTTCAACTTCCTCGGCATCAGCGCCCTCCTCCTGGCCGCGGGCACCTTCGAGAGCAAGGTCTCCTGGGGGCGGGCGTACCCGGGGCTGGTCTGGACGATCGCGGCTTTCGCGGCCCTGCCGTTCCTCAACGCCATGCTGCGCAAGACCCAGGCCGTCACGATGATCATGATCGAGGCCCTCGCGGCGCGGGGAGAGGAGGGCGCCTCGGCCCACGAGACGAGCCCTCTGCGCACCAAGCTGCTGACCGGCCTGGCCTCCGCTATGATGGCGGCGTGGTTCCTGGCCTTGAGCTGGGGCCTCCTGCCGCCCTGGCCGTTCACCGCGCTGCCCCTGGCCTTCATGCTGGTCGTGGGCATGATCTTCTGGCGCGGCATGAACCAGTTCTACGCCAGGCTGCAGTTCCTCGTGCGCGACGCCCTGGCGAAGGGCGAGGCCGAGCCTGAAGCGGCGGCCCAGGCCCTGGCGCACTTCGCGGCCGCGCTCGCCCCCGAGAAAGTCCACCTGTCGGCCTTCCGCGTGAGCGGCGGCTCCTGGACCGTCGGCAGGACCATCGGGGAGACGGATCTCAGGGCCAGGACCGGGTCGAGCATCCTCCAGGTCAACCGTTCGGGCCTGCCCATCCCGTCCCCCGGCCCGGAGGTCCCTTTGATGGCGGGCGACGAGCTCCTGCTCATCGGGGAGTCCGCGCAGATCGACAGGGCCAAGGCGTTGCTCGCGGCGGGCGACGGCCCCGCCGGCGGGGCGCGGCCGGTCCCGGCCGAGGGTCTGGAGTCCGCGTGAGCGGCCTTGCGCAATCGCTTTCCGGGTGATACACTTCTAGTATGGCGCGTCTCTCCGGCGCGATAGGCTTCTTCGCGGCAGCCCTGCTCATTCTCCTGTCGTCGGCGCTCCCTGGCCGGGCGCAGGACATGTCGCAGGTCCAGGCGATGTGCAGCGACCCCAAGGCGGCCTCCATGCCCCAGATGGCCGGGATCTGCTCGAAGCTGAGCAACATGCCGACGACCCCGGGAGACAACCTCCAAGGCGGTCCCCCGGCGAGCAACACCATGACCGGCACCGGGCCGGGGTTGGCCACGCCCAAGGTCCCGGCCCAGGACCTCCAGGGGCAGCCCAACGTCCCCGCTCCCGGCGAAGGGGGCATGGCGCCCGCCGGCGGGGTGCCCGGCATGCCGGGCCAGGAGGGCGGCGGGCAGCAGCCGTCCTCGGGCGGAGGGTATTCGCCGGGCGCGGCTTCCGGCGCCGGCGGCTACCAGGGCGGTTCGGTCGGGGAAAGCCACATCCCCACCATCAAGGGGAGCTTCAGGGGATTCTCGAACGCCAAGGACATGCGCCAGAGGATGCTCCAGGCCGCGCCCAAGCCCGCGCCCAAGCCCCCTCAGAAGACGAAGGCCGAGCTCGCCGCCGAGGAGGCCAAGAAGAAGGAGGCCGAGAGGCTGGAAGCCGAGAGGAAGAAGAAGGAGGAGGAGGAGGCCAAGAAGAAGGAGGCCGAGAGGCTGGCGGCCGAGAAGAAGAAGGAGGAGGAGGCCAAGAAGGCGGCCGAGGCCGCCGCGCCCAAGCCCCCGCCTCCGATGTACGAGAACCCCGTGCTCAGCGAGTTCACCCTCGAGGTCTCGGTGCTCAAGAACGTGGACGCCGGCAAGCCGTATCTTGGGTCGCGCCGGGTCTCGGACATCGGCATCCCCCCGCCCCGCGCGGACCGGGCCCTCAGGGACGGGGTCGTCTGGGAGGTCACCCCCGATTTCAGGTTCAGCCTCTATCCGCTCGAGCACGACCCGTTCAACCTCGGGTTCCCGAGGAAGCCCGCCACGGAGAAGGGCTTCGTCGACAGGATCTTCGACGCCGTGATGGGGCTCCTCGAGAAGAAGAAGACCGCCCGGGCGGGCATGCTCCGCTACCTATCCTTCAGCGAGGGCTCCAACGACCCCAAGATGAGCCTCCTCGGCGCGCCCGGCATCGTGCCCATGACCATGTGCTGGTCCGGTCCCGACGGGATGTTCGCCGTGCCCGCCGCCGCGGCCCCCGCGCCGTCCCAGGCGTCCTCCGCCGCCCCGGTCCAGCCTTCCGACCCGGCCCAGTTGGCCCGGGCGTGGGGGTTGGAGCCCTGATGGAGGATGCGAACAGGAAGGTCATCCTGGCCCTCGCCGTGCCGGTGGCCGCCTTCCCGGCGATCTTCATCGTCATCATCGCGTTCAAGTTCCTGATGTCCGGCGGCGGCGAGACCGTGCTGTCGGAGGCGCAGGCGCTCTCCAAGCTCGCCAGCCCCAGGATCGAGACCATGGTCCGTTCGGAGGCGCCCGGCGCCATCGCGCCCGGCGCCGTCCTCGCCCTGGACGGCCTGGGCAACGTGTTCGTCGGGTGGGCGCGCAACATCGTCGAGGTCCGGTCCCGCCAGCCGTTGCTGGCCGCCGAGGACCCCGGGCTGTCCTCGTTCGCGGCCACGCCGGAAGGCATGATCATGACCGTGCGGGGCGACCGCCTGGGGTACGTCGCCGCCGGGAGCGTCGTGGACAAGGTGGCGCTGCCGTCGAGCCAGATGCGCCTCGAGCGGATCGCCCCCGACCGGATGATCCTCTACGGCCCGGTCTCACAGAAGACCTGGGCGGTCTACCTCCTCGCCGGCGGCGGTTCCTACACGAAGCTCTTCACCTTCCCCGGCGAGATCTCGGCCGTGGCAGGGGCGGAGGGCGGGATGATCTTCGCCAACTCCTGGGGCATCTACAAGGCCGAGTTCGGCAAGCGGATCTCCCCGGTCCTCTACCTTCCCGACAAGCCCGGCATCCGCTCCCTGGCCTACGACGCCCCGCACCGCGCCGTCTTCTTCTCCACCGCGGATTCGGTCTTCCTGCTCATCGACGGGCGCGTGGTCAAGCTGCTGGGCAACGTGTCCGGCACGCTGAGGCTGGGGCCCGAGGGCCTCTACATCCTCTCCGAGACCCGCCAGGAACTCCTCCGGGTGGACAACATCTTCAAGCCCTGACGTCGATGCGCGCCCGCGGGGAGTGACCATGTCCCTGGAATACGACCTTCACGTGGGCCGGGGCCTCGACGAGCGCGGGCTCCTCCACATCATCCGGCACCTCCCGGGGTTCAAGGTCGCGGGCGACCTCTTCGAGGGGCCCGGCGTCACCGGCATCGTCTTCGCCGCCGGCGACCTGGGCATCGACATCATCCGGGAGGGCCTGGGCATCGAGGTGGCCAACTGCGTGGGCTTCCGGGTCGACCTCTCGGCCTACACCGAGGGGGAGGGCCATATCGGGATCGGGACGATCTGCCGGACCTCGCTGCGCATCATCGGGCAGGGGCGGTTCGACGCGGCCCTCGTCTTCAACGGCGACACCCCCGTGCTCCTGCGCCGGGGCGGCGCGCTCCGGCTCAAGAAGACGGGCTTCTGGCAGGCCTTCGAGCGCCTCTCCCTCGTGACGGTCCCCTACGTCCTCGAGGAGCTTCCCGTCCTCTGAGCCTCAGCCCATCAGCACGCCGGCGATGGAGGCCGTCAGGCACGAGACGATCGCCCCGCCGAGCATGGCCTTGAGGCCGAGCTTGGCCAGGTCCGCCCGGCGGGAGGGCTCGAGCGCGCCGATCCCCCCGATCTGGATGCCGATGGAGGAGAAGTTGGCGAACCCGCAGAGCATGTAGGTCGCCATCATGGCGGTCTTGGGCGCGATGGCGTCGGTCTTGATGAGCTCCGAGAGCCGGGCGTAGGCCACGAACTCGTTGACCGCGAGCTTGATGCCCAGGAGGTTGCCGATCTCGAAGATGTCCCGGCGCGGCACGCCCATGAGGAAGGCCAGGGGCGAGAGCAGGGTGCCGAAGAGCGTGCGCAGGCTGCCCGGCCAGATGCCGGCGTGCTCGCCTCCCTGGAGGGCCGCGCCGGCCAGGAGGCGGCCGTCGATGAGGCGGTCGGCCACGAGCAGCAGCTTGTCGACCAGGGCGATGAGGGTGATGAAGGCGATGAGCATGGCGGCCACGTTGAGGGCGAGCTGGAGCCCGTCGGTGACGCCCCGCGAGGCGGCGTCGAGGAGGTTCGAGCCCACGTCCAGCTTCGGCAGCCTGACGTCGCCCATGGTCTCCGAGCGCTGGGTCTCTGGAAAGATGATCTTGGCGACGAGCAGGCTCGCGGGGGCCGCCATGACGGACGCCACCATGATGTGCTGCGCCGGGACCCCCATGCCGATGTAGCCCGCCATCACGGAGCCCGCGATGGTGCCGAAGCCCCCGACCATGATGGCGTTGAGCTCGGACTGGGTGCAGTGCTTGAGGAAGGGCCGCACCAGGAGGGGCGCCTCGGTCTGGCCGAGGAAGACGTTGGCCGAGCAGGAGAGCGACTCGGAGCCCGAGGTCTTCAAGAGCCGGCTCATGACGACAGCGAAGATCTCGACGACCTTCTGCATGACGCCCAGGTAGTAGAGGATGCCCATGAAGGAGGCGAAGAAGATGATGATGGGCAGGACCCGGAAGGCGAACTGGAAGCCGAACGCGTCGTAGTAGGCGCCGTCGGCGAGCTTGCCGAAGAGGAACTTGGTGCCGTTGTCCGCGAGGAAGAGGAACGTGGTCACCTTGCCCGCGAACCACTGCAGGCCCCTGTTGCCGGTCTCCCACTTGAGCAGGAGCAAGCCCAGCACGACCTGCATGCCCATGCCCACGCCCACGGTGCGCAGGTTGACGTGCTTCTTGTCGTTCGACATGAGCCAGGCCAAGCCCAGCAGGACGGCGATGCCCACCAGCCCGATCAGACGCTCCATGGAACCTCCCTCCCGGCTTTCGCGGGCCCATAGTATGCCAAATTTCCTGGCGCGGTGGGCGGTTGCCCCCCCGGCGGGGCCGATTAGGCCCTCGGCGGGCCGAAGGACCCAGCGCGGGGGCTTCCTCCGTCGGGATTAGTTTCCGAGGGCCCTTCCCCGAGTTGATCTGAATCAACCCGCTCCATTGACAGGTGTCCTATAGGCGGGATGGGCCCTCAGGGTATCATATAGCCATGAAGATCGTTCGGAGGGTCCCCATGACGAACTTGATCGCCGCCTCAGCCGCCGCCCTTTTCCTCGCCGCCTCGGCCCAGGCCTCCGGCCTCGAGCAGCTCGTCGGGTCCGACGCGGCGTTCGCCAACACCGTCAGCGTCACGCTCGCCGCCTTCGAGGCCAAGGACACCCTGCGCGAGACCCCCGAGTGCGCGGCCCTCGACCGGAAGTACTTCCGGCAGTTCAGCCTGGCCGAGGCCGTCAAGCTCGTACAGCCCTGCCTGGACGGCGTCGCCAAGCGCTCGGGCATCGCGCTGCAGGCCGAGCTCGGCGTGGTCTCCCCGGCCGGCGAAGAGCACGGCCCGGTCATGGGGATCGTGATCGTGGCCCCCGACGTCTCGGTGGCCTCGCAGGGGATGCGGGACCTGAGCCGCTCCCTCGACGCCCGCGGCTGGGAGCTCCTGGGCCACCGGGTGAAGGTCGCGCGAGCCGGCGAGATGGCGCAGAGCAGCGCCGTGCAGAAGGCCCTCGACGGCTGCATCATGCCCTCGGTCCTGCGCAAGATCGAGTCCGGCGCCGACTTCATCAAGTACTACGGGCGCTGCATCACCTCGGACAGCAGCCTCAAGGTCAGGGAGCTCAGGCCCTCGCCGGGCCACCAGTTCGGCGTGCTGGCGGTCAGCTCCGGCGACCAGGTGGTCGTCGAGAGCATCAACGGCGCCGTCTCCATCAACGCGGAGAGCGGGCCGGTCAGGATCATCTTCATGGCGTACCCCGAGTCGTACTCCCTGCCGAAGTAACGGACGGGACCGACCGCGGAGAGCCGGGCGCTCAAGCGCCCGGCTCCTTCATCCCGAGGCCCCTTCAGGCCACGCCCGGCGGATGTCCTCTTCCCCGAAGCCGAAGTGGTGCGCGACCTCGTGCCTCAGGGTCCGGCGGACCTGCACGCGCAGGTCGCCGGGCGCGCGGCAGAGGGACTCGATGTTGCGCTGGTAGAGGATGATCCTCGCCGGCTGGTACGTGCCGGCGTACGGGCTGGCCATCTCGGAGCGGCTCAGGCCCAGGTAGAGCCCCAGGAGGGTGCGCGAGCCCTTCCACCGGCCGGCTTCCCTTCCCGGGAGCGCCCGGACCTCGATGGACAGGTTGTGAAAGAGCTTCAGGAAATCCTGCGGGATGGCCGCCAGTTCGGCTTCCGCCAGGCGTTGGAACTCGGCGCGCGGGAATCTCATGAGACCCCCCCGGCATCCTCAGTCGTCGGAGAGATCCTTCTTCATGATGACCTGGTAGATGTGCGTGGAGGCTTTCCTGGCCAGCGCCAGGAGCGTGCGGTCCACCGAGGAGCCCGGGTCGCGCGTGGCGTCCTCGGCGGAGTCCGAGTACTTGCTGAAGACCTCCCCGGTCGAGCCGTAGCTCATCCGGACCGCCACGTTCCCCTTGGCCCAGTACCAGGTGAGGTTCTCCGGGGGCAGGGGCTTGGCCTCGGCGAAGACCTCGACGAGGATGTCCGGGGTCTTCGACTCCCTGGCCTGGCCGGCCTTGAGCCCCTTGCCGGTGAGGTCGTCGATGACGCGCTCGCCCACCGAGCCCGCGTTCTCGCCGGAGGCCTCCACCTGGATGTCGATGGCCTTGAGGGCTTTCCTGGCCGCGCTGAGGGCCGCCGACATGTCCGGGCCCGCCGGCATGGGCTTGCCGCTGGGGTTGAGCAGGCGGTAGGGCTTGCCGAATTCGCTCTTGATGTCCTTGCGCGCCTTGGCGACGCGGACGAGCTCCAGGGCGAGCTTGAGGCGCGAGAACTTCCCCTCGGTCTTCTCCATCTCGGCCGAGACGGCCGCGAAGTCCCTGTCGAGCTCCTCGAGCTTGCCGTCGATGTTCTTGAGGGTCCGGGCCTTCTCCATGGCGGCCAGGGCGTAGGTGGTGCCGTCGGCGTCCTTCCAGAACTTGGGGACCTCGAGTCCCTCGAAGGTCTGCTGGGCCAGCGTCTTGACGAGCTGTGTGTCGTCCTGCTCGAAGCTGGAGGCCTTGCCGGACACGGTCTCGCGCATGTAGGACTTGCCCTGGGCCACGACCTCGACCCCGAAGTACTTGGCGACCTCGCCCCTGGCCCGCTCCGCCGCTTTCTCCTCGTCGGGGCCGATGCCCACGCCCGTGATGTAGGCCTCCCGGGGGAACTCGGCGCTCGCCCCCGAGAGCCAGTCGGGGCGGCCGGGGCCCCCGGAAGGCTGGGCCTGGACGGCGGCCAAGGGGGTGCACAGCAGGAGCAGGAGGGAAGGGGTGGTCATAGGAGTTGTCCCCAGTGTATCGCGTTGGGCCCAGGCTTGTCAACAGCCCGTCGGGCCTCGACCTCACCCACTTATCGGCGGGCCCGACTTGCGGCAAGCGTCCCGGCCTCTATCCGTCGGGGACGGGCACGAGAAGGGCCCTTCTCCCCGCTTGGAGTTCCGCGCCGCGGGGGTTTCGGGATAGGCTCTAAGAGTGCCCACTTCCGGGGCGTGACCAGGCTGGACCGTCAGCCTTTGGGAGAATTTGGTGAGGTCGTGCCCGTCGGGCCCGTCATTTCTTGGCGCCCGCGGCGGGCCGGCCTTGCCGGGGCGCGGTCGAGGCCGGAGGCCGAGCGCCCGGCGCGCCCTTGGGAAGGGCGTCGGCGGCGCGGGGCGCGCCGGCGCCGAGGAGGTCGACGATGGCCTCGACGTCCGTGAACGACAGGAGGAGCACCGGCGTCCTGCCCGAGGCCTGCGCGTAGCGGTAGACGGGTTGGCCGCCCTTGAGCTCCTGGGGTTTGCCGATGCGCAGGGTCTGGGTCCTGACCGCGTCCCTGATGACGACGGTGGCCGACGGCTTGTCGAGCCCGGTCCTGGCGGCCTTGACCTCGTCGTCGATGAAATCCCCGACGCGCAGGGCGAGGATCCGGTCGACGGCCAGCTCGACCTTGTCGGGGCTGATCTCCGCGCCGGCGGCGCTCCAGCCCGAGCTCGACTTGGAGAGCTCGATGGACCGCCGGTCCGTCTGGAAGCCGATGGAGGCGAGGGCCGTTCGGTCGATGCGGGTGATGCCGTGGTCGCGGAAATCCGAGGGCTTGCGGTCGAGCTGGTAGGGCGCGAGGCCGGAGGCCACGTACACCGGCTTCTCCCGGGAGAGGCGCAGGTAGAGGGAGTCCCCGCCCAGGGCGGCCTTGCCGAGGTAGGCGTCGAAGACCGCCGCGGCCTGGTCGGAAGCGTAGAGGCGCAGCCTCGTCGCGCTGCCCTCGTCGACCTCGTAATCCCGATAGCTGGCCGGGTCGCCGGCCGCCTCGGCCCCGAGCCGCAGCTGGAGGACGGCGTTGAGCACGTCGTTGACCGCGTTGGCGTCCCCCCGGTCCTTGATCGGGGACGTCAGCCCCCACGCGTCGCCGTCGCGCTCCAGGACGAGCGACGCGCCGGCGCGGTCGATGACGAGCTTGGACACCGCGCCGGGCTTGACGCCCTCCAGCGGCGTCTTGGCTTCGTCCCGGACCGACCTCCAGTAGAGGAGGGTGGCCGTCGCGCTCAGGCACGCCAGGACGGCCGCGAGGGCCGCGAGCCGCCTAAGGTCCATAGACGCTCGGGAGCGCCCGGCGGCGCTTCTGCTGCCGGCGGTAGACGGCCAGGCCCGCTCCCACGAGGGCCAGCGGCAGGGAGAAGATCATGGCGTTCTTGACCGCGAACTTCGCGGCGGCCGAGAGCTCCCTGAAGGGGCGGTAGGTCAGGCCCTTGGACCGTATGGAGAGCAGGGATTCGTCCTGGAGGGTCCACTCGATGAGGTTGAGGAGCATGGCCACGTTGACGGGCTTGATGGAGAGGCCCGGGTGGATGATGCGCGACGTCCCGACCAAGACCACGCGGCCTGGCGCGGATGTTCCGGGCGCCGCCGCGTCCGTGGCGGCGTAGGTGGAGGGCGTCACCTTGTAGAAGTCGCCTTCGATGATGCCGGCCAGGGAGAAGGGCCCCTTCTCGGCCTTGTCGAGGTCGCCTAGCCGCTCGTACGGCGAGACCATGTCGTTGGTCACGTACCAGCTCGAGGCCGAGGACCGGACCAGCGGGGTGTAGCGCAGGGGCTTGCCCTCGCCGCGGAAGGCGATGGGGTGGACGAACGGCAGCGACACGGCGTCGAGCCCCCGGGTCGCCGGGTGTCGGGTGTCGAAGTCGGACGCCACGGGGATGAAGGCGTAGTCCAGCAGGTTCATCATGATGAAGCCGCCGGTCTGCTGCTGGAGCTGGATGCGCTCGCACCGGGCGTCCACGACGAAGCCGTCCCGCATGTCGACGCCCCAGTCCTTGAGCAGGACCTCGAGGCCGAGGTCCGCCTTCACGGAGAAGAAGCGCTTGAGGTCCACGTAGCGCCGGTCCAGCAGCAGGCCCAAAGACTTGCCCGCCCCGACCCAGGCCTTGACCCGCTCGAGCTCCGCGGGCTTGAAGGCTTTCGCCGGCCCGAGCATCCACAGGGCCTCGACGTTGGCCGGCACGGGCTTGAAGAGGTCGACCGTCTCGATGTCCATGAGGTCGCCCATGGCGGCGAAGACCGGCTGGAGGGTCTCGTCCTGGGCCGACTTCTCCCCGTGCCCGGTCGTGAGCCCGATGGTCTTGCGGTTGGCGGCGCTGAGCTTCTTGATCCGGCGGGCGATGTCGTACTCGAACTCGGCCGTGTTCTGGAGCAGGGGGATGGTCTCGGTCTTCCCTTTGTAGAGGAGCGCCATCCCCATGAGGGCTTCCTTGATCTCGAATTTGTCCCGGGCCATGACGTTGAGCCGCACCGGCGAGACCCCGGCGGTCAGGGCCTCCTTCTTGGCGTTCTCGTTGTCGTCCGGGTCGAGGAAGGAGAGCTTGACCTTGCCCCGGCCGGCCTTCTTGAACTCCGCCAGGAGCGCCCTGAGGAACTGCTCGTTGAGGCCGTAGGGCGAGGGCAGCCCGGGCGAGTAGTAGACCTTGATGACCAGGTTGTCCTTCAGGCCGCCCAGGATGCGCTTGGTGCCGCGGGAGACTGAGTAGATCCCCCCCGCCGAGAAGTCGGCCCGCAGGTAGAGGAAATGGCCGACGGCGTTGAGGGCCGCCAGGATGGCCAGCACGAGGCCCGCGCCGGCCCACGAGAAGACGAGCGCCCGCTTCCTGGATTCCCTCATCAGAACCGCCTGGACTGGAGCCTCTGCACCGCCAGATAGAGGAAGGCGAAGATCATGCTCGCGAAATAGAGGATGTCCCTGGTGTCCAGGACGCCCTTGCCCAGGGTGTCGAGGTGCGCGTCGATGCCGACGAACTCGAGCAGGGAGGCGACGGGGCCGGGCGCGAACCGCGCCATGTTGCCGGCGAGGAAGAAGGCGAAGCACAGGAGGAACGCGAGCACGAAAGCGATCACCTGGCTCTTGGTCAGCGACGAGGCGAAGAGCCCGATGGCGCCGTACATGAGCCCCAGCAGGACGATCCCCGCGAGGATGCCCGCGGTCTCCCCCCAGTCGAGGCCCAGCGAGGGCGTGACCAGCGCGCGCATCAGCAGCGGGTAGAACACCAGCCCTCCCGCCGCGATGAGGTGCACGCCCGCCAGCCCCAGGTACTTGCCCAGGACGATGTCCCAGTCTTCGAGCGGCAGGGTGGCGAGCGTCTCGAAGGTGCCGGACTTGATCTCCTCCGACAGGAGCCCCATCGTGAGGGCCGGGATGAGGAACGAGAGCAGCACCGGCGCGGTCTCGGTGAGGGCCCTGATCGAGGCCTGGTTGACCAGGAAGAGCGTCGCGGAGAACAGGTAGCCCGACATGAGGTAGAAGACGATGAGGGCGATGTAGGCCGTGGGGCTCTCGAAGTAGCCCTTCAGTTCCCGGTGGGCGAGGGCCAGGATGGCCCGGCCCTGGAGGAGCGGGGGCTTCGTCATGCGGGGGTCTCTCCCTGGGGGCCGGCCCCCGGCGGCCGCGGTCCGGAGGCCTCCTCCGGCGCGCCCGTCGTCAGCGCGCGGAAGACGTCCTCGAGGCTGAGCTTCTCCTGGCTCATGGCCATGATGGGCCAGCGCTTGGAGGCGGCGAGCGCGAACACGTCTTCGCGCAGGTCCTTGGCCGCCTCGGATTCGAGCACGAAGCCCTCGGCCGCCTGGCCGGCCTTGGGGCACGGGCGCACGGCGGCCGCGCCGGGGAGCCGCTCGAGGGACGGCAGGATGTCGGCCGCCGGGCCCTTGAGCTCCACGTAGAGGCGGTTCTTGTCCTGGAGGTTGCCGGCAAGCTCGTCAGGGGTGCCGTCCGCCACGATCCTGCCGGCGTTGAGGATGATGACCCTGTCGCAGGTCGCGACCACCTCGGAGAGGATGTGGGTGGAGAGCAGCAGGGTCTTCTCCTTCTTGAGCTCGCGGATGAGGTCGCGCACCTCGACGACCTGGTTGGGGTCGAGCCCCGAGGTCGGCTCGTCGAGCACGAGCACGTCCGGGTCGTGGATGATGGCCTGGGCGAGCCCGAGGCGCTGGCGGAAGCCCTTGGACAGCTCGCCGGTCTTGCGGCCCACCACGCTGGCCAGGCCGCAGGTCCTGACCACGGCCTTGACGCGCTCGGTCCTCGGGCCGCGGTCGGCCAGCCCTCGGAGCCGGCCGACGAAATGCAGGGCGTCGGTCACCTCGAGGTTGTCGTAGAGCGGGTTGTTCTCCGGCAGGTAGCCGAGCCGCCGGCGGACCTCCAGGGGGTGGTCCGCGACGTCGAGGTCCATGACCACGGCCTTCCCCTCGTCGGGCGGCAGGAAGGCCGTGAGGAGGCGCATGGTGGTGGTCTTGCCCGCGCCGTTGGGGCCCAGGAAGCCGACGACCTGGCCGACCGGGATCTCGAAGGCGAGCCGGTCCACGGCCGTGATGGCGCCGAAGCGCTTCGTCAAACCTTCAGCGCGGATCATATCACTCGCCCCCCCCCACGGGGGGGCGAGTAGCGGGGGGGCCAATGCCGTTTCATTTTTCGGTAATACAAATAGTAATTCCCCTGTTGCTTTGTCAAGAACGGGCGGCTATAATGGCCGGTAGCGGTCCGACCCTATGCTCAGACGCTTCGCGGCCCCCATCGCCTACGCCGCGGCCGCCGTCCTCCTGCTCGGGGTCCAGGGTTGCGAGAAGGAGCTCGACAAGATCAGGGTGCAGTTCCTCGGCCCGGCCGAGCTGGACAAGCCCCGTCCTCAGCGGCCCGGCCGCGCCACCAAGAACGACCCGCGCTGCAAGGGCCTCAAGTGCGTCGAACGCGACGAGCCCTCGCCGCCCCCGCCCCTCGCCGCCCCCATGCAGCCCCCGCCGAAGCCCAAGGCTTCGGCTGACGAGCGCGGAGGCTTCCGGAAGCGGCCCGGGCCTCCCCCCAAGAGGGCCGCGGCGCGGCCGAAGCCCGAGGTCCCGTCCAAGGGCGATCCCGCTCCTCAGGGGCCGCCCGAGCCCGCGGCCAGGGAGGCTCAGGGGAAGGCCGCGCCGCTCGACCGGAGGCCGGCCCCCAGGCCGGACCGGTACGCGGCGGAGAAGGACGACTCGGCCAGCCGCTACCTGTCCCCCGCCGCCCCCAAGGGCCCGGCCGTGAAGGGCGGCGTGGCGGCCCCGCTGGAGGGCGGGGCGGCGGGAGACGAGGCCGCGCCCGGGGCCGCCACGGTCAATGTCGAGGCCGCGCCCGGGGTCCAGCCCCTGACCGAGGCCCGCGAGGACATCCTCGGCATGGTCGCCGACGACGCCGGGGACGTCGGCGCCCACCGCATCCAGATCTCGCGGACCGAGGATTTCAAGGCGGTCCTCTTCGACAGGACCTACCCTTTCATCGAGGACGCGGACCTGCGCCAGGAGTTCCTCAAGTCCGGGCTCAAGGACGGGGCGTACTGGATGCGTTTCGCCATCGTCGACCTGCTCGACTTCCAGCACCCCTACTCCAAGCCCAGGAAGTTCCGCCTGCGCAAGCGGTAGCGGGTCCCCTGCCCGGGTCGCCGGTTCCATGGGCCCACCCGTCTCCTGGGCCCAATAGCCCAGGTGCGCGGGGAGCCCTTGGGGTATAATGTAATCTATGGCGCCCTTCTGCCGGCTCTTTGCCGTCGCGGGCTTGGTCTTGTCCTGGTCGTCGACGCTCGCCGCCCAGACCTACAACGTGCCGCAGTCGCAGGGAGGGCAGACCTCCCCCGTCGTCGGCACGCCCGGCCAGGGCTCGTCGGGGTCCACGACGGACGTGAACAGGCCCGGGTCCTCGCCCGCCGTCGGGCTCAAGGGCTCCATCGGCGCCTACGGCTCGGCCCCGGTGATCAAGGACGGCGCCGTGTCGGGCCCCGCCGGCCCGGACGATTTCTCCCTGAAGTCCGCTGCCGCCGACGCGCCCAAGGTCCTGCGGCAGGCCGTGCCGGACCGCGTGAAGATGGCCGGTTCCCTGGCGGTCACCCCGCCATCGTCTCCCGCCGCCAATCCTGTCCAAGGCAAGACCGAGGCCGCCACCCCGTTGGAGAGCCTCATCCCGGCGGCGGGCGGCCTCGAGGAGACGGTCGCCGAGATACAGAAGAGCCGCGAGGGGAGCGGCCCGGCCGCCGACGGCGCCGTCGAGGCCTCCCTCGACAAAATCTTCGACCTGGCCCGCCAGGCCGCCAAGAAGACCATGGGCGCGGCCGATTTCGCCTCCGTGATCGGCTCGATGATGGGCGTCGAGAACAAGATCCGCCGGACCGTGGGCGTGGCCAACACCTCCTCGGCGAAGGACGCGCCGAACCTCTACCGGTCGGCCATCGGGCTGGCCAAGGAGTCCTTCCCGCCGAAGACGGCCGAGGCGGTGGGCAAGACCGTGCTGGCGTCCGCGGACAAGAAGGCCGACACGGCCCTGCCGGCCCTGGCCGACGAGGCCGTGACCATGGCCGCGGCCGGCTCGAAGAAGGGCGTGGACCAGGCCCTCAAGTCCCTCGACGACTGGGAGGGCTTGCTGGGCGCTCCCGGCAGGCCGTTCATCCAGAACCTTTCCCATCTGAAATCGTACGTGCAGGGCATCTTCTCCGGCGCCGGCGTCGCCTCGAAAGGAGGCTCTCGGCGTTCCGGAGGCCAGGCCGTCGCCGGCGGGGCCGTCCGGCAGGCGGCCGTCGGCGCGGCCTCGTACTCGCCGGGCGACCGCGTCCCGGCCGCCAACGCCGATCCCGAAGGGCAGCCGGGACGCTCGGGCTCCGCCCTTGACCGCGTCTGGTTCAAGCGTTCGGCCCGGTCCCGGGCCGTGAGCGCGGTGCTGCCGGGCTCCGCGGTCGCGTCCATCCCGGCGTTGGCGGTCTCCTTCGATCTGGGCTCCCCCGCCGCGCTTTTCGGCGCGCAGGACGACGCCGTCGTCGCGTTCCGGTCGAACCCCACCGCCGGCAACGGCTTCAAGCTCGTCTATCGCGCCATGAGGCGGGAGGGCGCTGGACCCGCCCGGGGATTCACGGCCGCCGCCGTGTACTGGACCAAGGCGGTCCTGGCGCGCGTCTACGCCGGCTTCAAGAGGTTCCTGCGGTCCGTCTTGATGCGGGCTCCCGGCCCCCGCGAGACCGCCCGCCTCGCGGCCGAGGAATCGGGAGAGTACCTGGCGGCCAAGAGCCTGCTGGCGCAGCGGGCCGGCACGCTCACCATGCCGGCGGTCGAGGAGCTGCTGCGGCGCGCCTCCCGCATGGCGTCCATCTACGAGCGGCTCAGCGCGGATGCCGGCGGCCTCGGCGCGGTCTCGGACATCCGGGCGAGGGTCGAGCGCGACGGCCTCGGGGCCTCCTGGTCCTCCGCCGACCCCCTGCCCGCGTCGGCGGCGCGGTGGGTCGTCGCCGCGGACGGGCACAGCCTCGCGTATTGGATCGAACGGATCCACGGCCTGACGGCTTCGCGGGCCGCGGCAGCGGGCGCCGCCGTCGCGGGGCCGGGCGAGCCGGACCTTGGGCAGGACGTCGTCCCCGCCGTCTCCCGGGAGGGCCGCGCCGGCATCGGCGGCGTCCTGGAGAGGCTCCTGGCGGACGTCGAAGCCCGCAGGGGCGCGGCCGCCGGCAGCGCCGGCGTCCTGTCGGCGTTCGACCCTTCCGCCGCCCGCTACGCTGACTTGGGCCGCGTCGGCGGCATGATGGCGCAGGGACTGAGGCTGCGCCTCAAGGACGGCCGGCTGCTGGCCTTGGTCCTGCTGCGCGACCCCGAGCTGGGCCACATCGCCTTCGCGCGGGCGGAGCTGGCCGGCTCCACCGAGAGCCTGCCGGCCAAGCGGCTGTCCTCGTTGCTGCGGCTTGACTAGCCTCGTCGCATGCTGAAGGGTTCCTTCGTCGGCCTCTCCCTCCTATTCGTCCTCCCCGCCGTCGCCTGGCCGGCCTCCGGCGAGCGGAGGACGGCCTCCGACCTGGCCCAAGCGGGCCAGGCCGAGTTGGACTACCGGAGGCTCAAGGAGGAGCCCGAGGCCGCCGACGGCGCGACGTTCTTCGCCGTGAGCGCGAGCCTCGGCTCCGGCCGGAAGGTGACCGGGCGGGTCACGTTCGACAGGAGGAAGGCCGCCGCGGGCGGGTGGGTCTTCGCCGCGGCCTCGGCGTCTCCCGAGGACGGGCAGGCCATCCGGATGTCGGAGGCGGTCCTCGCCTCGGGAGGGCTCCTGAGCTCGATCGCGGTCGCCGCGCGGGAGCGCGCCGTCCCGGCCCTGCTCGTGGAGAGGGCGCGATGGGGCGGCCCGCCGGAGCCTTTCCTGGAGCTCGAGCGCGCCGTCCTCGGCGAGGGGTCCTCCGTCAGGGGGTTCCAGGTCCGGCTCGCGCAGAAGACCGTGCCCCAGCGCATCAAGGAAGGCGACGTGGTCGTCCTGGACCCCGAGGCCGGGACCCTCACGGTGCCGACGGCCGACATGGCCCCCGTCTTGCTCGAGGCGGCCGCGGCGCTCAAGGCCTACGACGGGCTCAAGGACGGCCAAGCCCTGGTCCAATGGCTCGACGCGGTGAGCCCCGACCTCGCCCCGGCCTCGCGCCTGGAGCTGGGCGCGCGCCTCGTTTCGGAGATGGCGGACCGAGCCGGAGGCGCGGCGGGCGTCGACAGCCTGTCCAAGGTCCGCGCCGCCGCGGAACGGATGCTGGACTCGGACGGGCGCGCGGCCCTGCGGGCGGCGGAACGGAAGGTGTTCTCCCGGCAGGTCCGCCGGACGCTGCGGGACCTCGACGAGGCGCAGTCCGAGCTGGGGAGCGCGCCGCCGTCCTGGGCGGCGCGGCTGTGCCGCCAAGCCGAGGGCCGCTGGGAGAGGATCGGCCTCCTGGCCTCGGCGTTCAGGCTCGCGAGCCCCGCCTCCGCCCAGGCGCGCCACCAGGGGCTCCGGCGGCTCTGCGGCAAGCAAGCCAAGGCGGAGCCCCCGGCGCCCTCCAAGCTGCAGGAGGCCCTGCGGCGCGCCGGGGTCAAGGTCCCGGGGACCGCGCGTCTTCCGGCCGGGATGTACCGGCGGTTCGTCAAGGAAGCCGGCCTGGAGGAGCGCATCGGGACCGTCATGGACGACCCCTCGCTCCTCCTGCGGCAGCGCTCGGCGCGCATCAGGGACCTCCTGAGGGCCGCCGAGGTCCCCGAGTCCCTCGAGCGCGAGATGATGGCGGGCATCCCGTCCGCCGGGCCTCAGGGCTCCTGGGCTCTGCTGGTGCCGGGGTCGGGCCCCTTCGTGCTGCGGCCCGGCGACCTCTCGCCGGTGAAGGAGTACTGGGCCTCGCTCTGGAGCCCGGGCCGGCTGGCCCAGCGCAAGAAGGAGGGCCGCGGCGTCCTCGACTCGGAGGCCGAGGTGGACCTCATCCGGCTGGAAGCCTGCGAGCGCTCGGCGACGCTGCTCAGCCGAGACCCGGCCAGCGGCAAGGCGCGCATGACGGTGAGCGCCGCCTACGGCGAGATCGAGGGGGTCCTGTCGGGGAGGGCATCCCCGGACCAATACACGCTCGGGCGCAACGGCCGAGAGGTCCTCCCCGCCATCGTGGGCCTCAAGCTGGTGATGCTCGAGCGCGACGCCAGGGGCAGGCTCGTCGAGCGCGCGCTCGCCCCCGACGCCGCGGCCCGGCGCGTCCTTGCCGCGCCCCAACTCGAGAGCCTGGCGGCCGCGGCCAGGGCCCTCGAGGGGCACTACGGCTGGGGCGTGGAGATGTCCGCGTGCTTCGCCGGGGGAGAGCTGTCGGTGCTGGGCTCAAGCCCGATCGACCGGCTGCTCTCGGCCGACTAGTCACTCCCCCCCCCGCGGGGGGGCATATGCCGTTTCATCAGCGCCGAGAGGGAGCCGCGCTCCTCCTCGTTCAAGAACCCCGTGAGCCACAGCCCGGCGGGGAGCGCGGCCAGGAGCGCCGACTTCGCCGCGAGGCCGGACCAGCCCCCCCGCAGGTCCACCCTCAGCAGGACCGCGACCCCGGCCAGGCCCGCGGCCAGGAGCGCGACGTGGAGGAGGCGGCCGTACTCGTAGTCGACCGGGTAGGCGCGCCGGTTGAGGTACAGCAGCGAGGCGCACATGGTCCCGTAGGCGACGACGACGGCCGCTGCCGCGCCCATCATGCCCCACGGCGGGATCAGCAGCCGGTTGGCCAGGATGTTGGCCAGGGCGCCTGCCACCGTCGCGTAGGCGATGTAGTCCGTGCGCTTGGCCAGCGTCAGGGGCGCGTTGAGGTTGTAGTAGATCCCGTTGAGGAGGTAGCCCAGCATGACCACCGGCGCCACCTTGAGCCCGATCCAGTAGTCGGGATGGATGAGGGGCCTGCCGTGCAGCACCGGGAGGGCCACGATGTCGCGCAGGAAGAGGGACACCCCCAGCCCGACGGCCGAGGTGAAGACCGCGAAATAGGTCAGCGTCCTGGCGAGGAGGTCCTTGAGCCTGGGGTCGTGCTGTCTCTCGACGTAGAAAGGCCGCCAGGCCATCTCGAACATGTTGATGGCCATCATCATGAAGATGGCGAGCTTGTGGTTGGCTTGGTAGAGCCCGACGGCGGCGTCTCCCGCGAACGCCTTGAGCATGGGGCGGTCGGCGACCTGGATGGTCATGGCCGCCAGCCCCGCGGGGATGAGGGGCAGGCCGAACGCGACGAGTTGGCGGTGCAGGCGGCGGTCGAACGCGGCCTTGAGCTTGGACGCGATGGCGGGGGCGAGCATCAGGGCCGTCGCGGCCGACGCGGCCAGCGTCGCCGCGAAGACCCCGTCGATGCCCATGCCCAGGCGCGCCACGAACACGACGTTGAGGGCGAGGTTGACCGCGATGTTGGCCACCTTGATGCCCACGAAGGTGAAGGCCCTGTGGGACAGCCTGAGCTCGGCGAACGGCACCAGCGTCACCGCGTCGAGGGCCAGGATCCAGGCGGCCCAGCGCACGGAGCGCTCCCAACCCGCCAGGCCGATGGCTCCCGAGAGGGGGCCGGCCGTCGCGTGGATGAGCGCGGAGAAGGCCAGCGAGGTCGCCGCGATGGACCAGAAGGGCGTGGAGAAGTCGCGGGTCTCCTCGGCGCCCTTCCCGGGGATCCCGAAGCGGATGAAGGCCAGGTCCATGCCGTGGGCATAGAGGACGTTCAGGAAGGCGATGTAGGCGAAGAGCGTGGCCACGATCCCGTAGTCCGCCGTCGTGAGGCAATGGGTGTAGAGGGGCAGGAGCAGGATGTTGAGAAGCCTTCCCGCGACGGTGGACAGCCCGTAGACCGCCGTCTCCTTGAAGAGGCCCTTGAGGTCCTTAAGCACGGCTATTCACCCCCCGATCGCGCGCTCCAAGGCTCAAGATCGGGCCGTTCCTCCTCCAGTTCGTCGGCGGGCGGGCGTCCCGGTGGAGGTAGTCGCTGTCGAGGTCGGCCCAGCGGAAGAAGCCCGTGCCGAGGGCGAAGTGGACGCTGGCCGTGAGCCCCCGGCCCGTCTCGGCCATGCACCCGACCATGAGCCCCAGGCCCGCGGCCCTGGCGACGGCCGCGATCTTGAGGCCGCGCAGGACGCCGGACTTGGCGAGCTTGATGTTGATGGCGGAGGCCGCGCCGGCGTCGGCGAGGCGCACCGCGTCCTCCGGCGTCATGGCCATCTCGTCGGCCGCGACCGGGACGGGCGAGGCGGCCGTGAGCCGCCGCATGCCGGCGTAGTCGTGCTTGGGCAGGGGCTGCTCGAGGAGCTCGACGACGGCGCCCTCCCGGCGGCAGGCCTCGACGAGCCGGAGGGCGCCCCGGAGCGTCATGCCCTGGTTGCCGTCGAGGATGAGCGAGCCCTTCCGCCCGGGGAGCCCCGAGAGGGCGGCGCGCACGCGCGAGAGGTTCTCGGCGAGGTCCCCCCCGACCTTGACCTTGAGCTTCCGGAAGCCGTCCGCGGCGGCCTCCCGGGTGGCTGCGGCCGTGGAGGCCGGGTCCGAGGCCGAGAGGGTGATGTCGGTCTCGATGCTCCGAAGCGCTCCCCCGAGCCAGTCCGCCAGCGTCAGGCCCCGGCTGGCCAGCAGGGCCTCCAGGAGCGCCGCTTCGAAGGCCGAGACGGCGGGCGGGGATCCCCCCTCCCGCGCCCAGGCGACGTCGACCATCGCGGCCGCGCCCGCGGCGTCCTTGCCCAGGCAGGAGCGTCCCAGCCGGCGCAGGGCCGCGGCCAGGCCTGCCGGCCTCAGGTGCGCCAGCGCCAACGAGGAGGACGCCTCGCCGTAGCCCGCGCTGCCGTCCTTGAGCGTGACCGAGAAGGCGACGTTGCAGCTCTCCTCCTTGCGGCCCAGGGAGGTCACGAAAGGCCGCTTGAGGGGCGTCGTGAAGGTCTCCACGACGAAGCTCGAGATGATGGTGGAGGACATGGGACGCAATGACAATATACCAAATTGTGTTATAATGCCCGCATGAACATGGCGTTTTGCGCGCTGCTCCTCGGCGCGCCGCTGCTCGCCCGCCCCGCGGCGGCCTCCTCCTTGAGCTCGACGAGCTTGAGGGGGTTCGACGTCTACGGGTCGACGGTCGTCACGGAAGAGTCGCTCGGCGGCAGTTTCGACGGCATGCTGCACGACTATATCACGCTGCGCAACGACGGCCGCAAGCTCTACCTCGCCCGCGCGGAGTCCCTGAAGGCGCATGTCGAGAGCGAGTTGCGCTCCATGGCGGACCTGGCCTACGCGGACATGTACTACGGGGACTATTTCACCACCTCGGGCCGGGCCGCCTACATCACCTTCGACCTGGTGGACATGAAGGACGCCAAGGCCCGCATGCCGTTCAGGCCCGCGCCGGTTGGTTCGGTGGCCGACCCCGGGGGCCTGCTCGCCGCGTGGCAGGAATACTCCGACCTCGGCATGTCCTTGCGGCTCAAGGGGATACTCCCGGCCGACCGGCCGTCCTGCCCCGCGTTCTATTGCACGTGGGGCTCCGCCACGCCGGAGCTGGCGGCGCTGGAGTCCCGGTTCGTCGAGGGGGTGGAACCCAACAAGAAGCGCCTCCTGGAGGTCCTTCAGAAGGATGCCGACCCCTCGAAGCGCGGCCGCGCCCTGTTCCTCCTGTCCTACCTGAAGGACGACAAGGAGGTCGTGGAGACCTGCCTGCGCAGCCTCGAGGACCCGAGCGTGGAAGTGCGCGGCGCCACCCTCCAGGTCCTGTCGGACATCGCGGTCTACCGCAAGGATATCCTGATCGGCTTCAACAAGGTCATCGCCGCGCTCAACGACCCTTCGACCCAGGTCCGCGGCAAGGCCCTGGGCTTGCTCATCGGCATGGTGGACAACCCGGTCTATCAGGAAAGGCTCAAGAGGGCGCCTCCACCCATCCTTTTGGACCTGCTCAAGCTCCAGCAGCCCCTCTGCCACGACGCCGCCTACACCCTCCTCATCATCCTGTCCAAGGAGAGCTTCGACCGGCGGGACTACGCCTCGTGGGAGAGGTGGCTGGCGAACCCCAACCCCCGCAAGAAGAGGTGGTAGCCTTCCGCCATGGCGGACTTCGCCGTCGATCTGCGCAACCTGCCCGCTCCTAGGGAGACCGTCAGGCCCGAGTTCAAGCTCACGCCGGCACTCCTGTTGAAGGTCGCCGGCTGCCTGGCCGTGCTGACGGTGGGGCTCTACTACCTCTGGTCGGGGAAGGAGAACCAGAGCCTCTCGAGGATGCTCGTCGGGGCGGTCCTGGTGCTGGGCGCCTTCCTGCTCTTCCTCTGAGTCGCGAGCGGGCCGGGTTACTGGCCCGGGTTGAGCATCCCCCGGCGCTTGTCGATCTCGCCGCGCATCTCGCCCTCGAGGTCCTCCATCGCCGCGATCTCCTTGGCGATCATGTCGTCGATGGAGAAGGCCTTCTTGGGGGTGAGGATCTGGCCCTTCATCTCCTCGGCGAGGGTCTTCCTCTTGGCCTTGGGGATCTCCTTGACCACCTTCTCCACGACGGCGGCGGCGGGAGGGGCCGGGGAGGGGTTGGACTCGTCGACACGGCCTTTCGGAGGCGCCGGGCTGGGGTTGGATTCGCCGACGCGGGCCTTCGGCGGGGCCGGGGAGGGGTTGGACTCGCTGACGCGGGCCTTCGGCGGGGCCGGGCTGGGGTTCGACTCTTCGACCTGGGCCGGCGATGGGGCCGGGGCCGGCGACGGGGCCAATTCCGCGTACTCGGCGCGTACGCCCGCGGAGGCGAGCCACTTCTTGACCACGCTGGACTTGACCGAGAAATTGACGGCCGTGATGGTGAGCCCGTCCGGGGCTTTGCGCGCCATCGAGGTGTTCACCCCGATCATGGCGCCCTTGCGGCTGATGAGCGGGCCGCCCGAGTTGCCGCGGTTGATGCTCGCGTCCGTCTGGAAGGCGTTCTTGCCCGCCACGCCGCCGAGGTCCGCGATCACGGTGCTCACGACCCCGCTGGTCAGGGTCCACAGCCCGCCCTGCTCGGGATGGCCGATGGCGATGACGGAGTCCCCGGGCTCGACCGCGTCGGCGTCGCCCAGCGGCATGACGGTGAGGGACCCCGGCCTCTCTTTGAGCTGCAGCACGGCCAGGTCGAGCTTGGCGTCGTAGGCCGCCACCTCGGCCTCGACCGGGTCGGCCAGGTCGACCTTGGGGTCGCCGGTGATCTTGCGGGGCTTGAAGTACACGCGCACCGTCGGGTAGGGGCGTTGGGTGGACTTGCGGATGACCACGTGGGCGTTCGTGATGATCTTCCCGGAGTCGTCGAGGACCGAGCCGGTGCCCAGCTCCCCGTTGCCGTCCTCGGCGAAGCACATGACGAGCACGACGGCGGGGGCGTAGTGCTGGTAGATCTGCTTGGGAGAGAGGTCCCCCCCCGAGGGCTCGGCGGCCAGCGTCGGCAGGCCCGGGGAGCCGGCCCCGATGGCGGCGATGGCGGCGACGACGGCGGTCGTGCGGAAGATGCGCATGGCGTACCCCCTTGCTGCTGATTCCTGCAGGATCGAGTCTACCAAATATGTTCGACACCAATCTAACGGCCGGGGTTCCCTATGGTATGATACAGGCCGGTCGCGGCCATGGAACCATACCTGGAGGACGAGGAAGGGGCGGGACGCATCCACTATCGCAAGACCTTCCGGCGGCTGGCCGCCCTGCTGGCGCCCCGCTGGAGGCCGGTGGCCGTGGCGTTCCTGTTCCTGGTCGTGGCGAGCCTGGCGAGCCTGGCCGGGCCCGTGGTCCTGCGCCACGCCATCGACGTCGACCTGGCGTCCAAGAGCGTCCGGGGGCTCCTGACGACCCTGGCCGTGTTCTTCCTGGTCAACTCCGCCTCGGTCGTGTTCACCTACTTCCTCAGGGTCAGGCTTGAGACCCTGGGACAGGACATCCTGCTGGAGCTCAAGAAGAGCCTCTTCGCCCACCTGCTGTCGCTGGGCCTCGACTATTTCGACCGGACGCCGGTCGGACGCATCACCGCGAGGGTCGAGTCCGACACGGGGGCGCTCAGGGGGCTGTTCGCGGAGACGGCGGTCCTCATCTTCCGGGACGTGGGCATGTTCTTCGGCATGTTCGCCGTGATGGCCAGCGTCCACCCGGGCCTGACCCTGGTCATGGCGAGCCTGCTGCCGCCGGTGGCGGTCGCCAGCGTCCTGTTCGTGCGCAAGAGCGCCGCGCCGTTCCTGGCGGTGCGCAAGCTGACCGCGGAGCTGAGCGGCTACCTCACCGAGCGCCTCCAGGGCATGGCCGTCGTGCAGGCCTTCAACCGTCAGGAGGACTCCTGCGGGCGGCTCGCCGGGCTCAGCCGGCGCAAATTCGAGGCGGAGTTCCGCGCCGAGTCCCTGGCAGTCTACTTCTTCGTGTCGGTGCTGACCCTGGAGCCGGTGGCGATCTCGCTCGTCCTGGGGCTCGGCGGGAAGTGGGCGCTGCAGGGGAGCGTGACCGTCGGGACGCTCGTGATGTTCATCCTCTACGTGGACCAGCTCTTCGCGCCCATCTTCCACCTCACCGAGCACCTCGGCACCATCCAGCGCTCGTTCGCCGCCGGGCAGCGGATCTTCGACCTCCTCGACACGGCCTGCACCGTGACGGACCCGCCGGCCCCGCGCTACCTCAGCCGCGTGGAGCACGGGGTGGAGTTCCGGGGCGTGAGCCTGCGCTACGCCCCGGACGCCCCTTGGGCCCTGCGCGAGGTCTCCTTCGCGGTGCCCAAGGGGTCCCGGGCCGCGCTGGTGGGCGAGACGGGCGGGGGCAAGACCTCCATCGTGAGCCTCCTGTTCAAGTTCTACCTCCCCCAGGAGGGCGACATCCTGATCGACGGGGTCAGCGTCTCGCAGATGACCCAGGCGAACGTGCGCCGGCTCATGGGCTTGGTGCAGCAGGACATCTACCTTTTCCCCGGGACGGTCATGGACAACCTCAAGCTCATGGACCGGAGCGTCCCCGATGATCGAGTGCGCGACGCCATCCGGGCCCTGGGCCTGGAGGCCATCTGCCGCAGGATCGACCTGGACCGGACGGTCATCGAGCGGGGCGCCAACCTGTCGGTGGGCGAGAAGCAGGTCCTCTCCCTGGTGCGGGCCATGGTGCTCGACCCGGCGATCCTCGTGCTCGACGAGGCCACCTCCTCGGTGGACCCCCACACGGAGCGGACGATCCAGGCCGCGATGGAGCGGCTGCTGGAGGACCGCACCTCGGTCGTCATCGCGCACCGGCTCTCGACGGTGAGGCACGCCGACCGCATCCTCGTGGTGCGCCAGGGCCGCGTGGCCGAGTCGGGGTCCCACGCCGAGCTCCTGCGCAAGGGCGGGGCGTACTCCAAACTCTACAAGCTCCAGTTCTCGGGCTCATGATCAAGGCCATCCGCTTCGTCTACCCCAACTGGACGCGCCACAAGGCGCGCATGGCGCTCATCGTGACGCTGGGCGTGCTGGCCGCCGCGGCCCAGGTCGTGATGCCCCTGGTCATGCGCCATCTCATCGACGGGCTCAAGGAGGGGTTCACCTACGAGGCGATCATGGTCGACGCCGGCATCATCCTGGCGGCGGGGATCGCCCTGGCGGTCATCAACTTCTTCGCCATCCGCAACCGGGCCTGGATGAACATGAGGCTCGAGTGGGAGATCCGCCAGAGCGTCTTCGAGCACGTCGCCCGCCTCGACCGGGGCTTCTTCCACCGCTACCCGACCGGCGACATCGTCACCCGCCTGGTCGACGACGTCCAGGAGAAGCTGTCGTGGTTCGCCTGCTCGGGGGTCTTCCGCGCCATCCAGTCGACGGTCACCTTCGCGGCGTCGCTGGCCGCGATGGTCTGGCTCAGGCCCGGCCTCGTCGTCTGGGCCGTGGCTCCCCTGCCGCTCCTGCTCCTCTTCCACGTCAAGGTCCGCAGGATCATCAGCGACAGGTTCGCCGAGGTCCAGAAGGCCATCTCGGCCATCTTCGCCTTCCTGGAGGCCTGCTTCTCCGGCGTCAGGGTGGTGAAGGCCAACAGGAAGGAGGCCTCCCAGGAGGACATGTTCCGGGAGAAGGCCCTCGCGCAGCGCGACGCCGAGGTCTCGGCCGCCCGGGCGCACGCGGCCTTCGGGGCGTTCTTCCACAACGGGGGCGTGCTGGGCATGATCCTGGTCTTCCTGTTCGGCGGCCTGCAGGTCATGGAGGGCCGCATCACCGTCGGGGACCTCGTCGCCTTCCAGTTCTTCTCGACCATGCTGGTCTGGCCCGTGTTCGACATGGGGAACTTCGTCGTGGCCGGCCGGCGCGCCGCCGTGTGCGTCGGCAGGCTCCAGGAGATGCTCGACGCCCGCACGACCGTGATGGACCCCGCCGTCCCGGCGCCGGACCCGCCCGGGCCGGCGGCCCTGGAGTTCTCGGGGGCCGGGTACCGTCCGGGGGCGGACGTCCCGGCGCTCCTCAAGGATATCTCGTTTGCCGCCCGCGCCGGCCAGCGCGTCGCGGTCGTCGGGCGGCTGGGCTCGGGCAAGTCCCTGCTCATGGCGCTCATCCCGCGGCTCGTCGACGTCACCGCCGGCGCCCTCCTGGTCGGCGAGACCGACATCCGGGAGCTGGGCGTCGCCGGGTGGCGCTCGTCCATCGGCTACGCGCCCCAGGAGCCCGTCATCTTCTCGACCACCCTGCGCGAGAACGTCACCCTTGGCCGGGAGGGCGTCGGGGACCCCGAGATCGCCCGGGCCTGCGAGGCGGCGCAGCTGGCCGGCGAGATCGAGAGCCTCCCCAAGGGCCTCGACACCGTCGTGGGGCCGCGCGGCCTGACGCTCTCGGGCGGCCAGAAAGCCCGGGTGGCCTTGGCCAGGGCCGTCGTGACGCGGCCGAGGATCCTGCTCCTCGACGACTGCACCTCGGCCATGGACGCGGACACCGAGGACCGGCTCTGGGAGGCGCTCAAGGCGTTCCTGCCGGGGTCGCTCCAGGTCGTCATCACCCACCGGCCCAAGACGATCGCGTCCTCGGACCTGATCCTCGTCGTCGACAACGGCGCCGTCGTCGAGCGGGGGACCCACGCCGAGCTCATGAGGTCGGGCGGCCTCTACAAGGAGATCTACCAGCGGGTCCGGCTGGCCAGCGAGCTGGAGGAGGGGACATGAGCCACACGGTCCGCCTCGACGTCGTCGGCGGGCTGCCGGCCTGGCGGGTGCGCGTCGTCCAGCCGCGGCGCTTCCGCATGGTGCCCTACACCCTGGAGCCGAGGCTCTTCAAGCTCCCGGAAGGGGCGCTCTTCGCGGTCCTGCTCCAGCTCTTCGACGAGCCCACGCAGCCCTACTTCATCCACCGGGTCCTCGACCTCTCCGACCAGGAGGTGGTCCGGCACGTGTCATCGGCCGGGGAGAGAGGCCGCCTGGTCATCGCGTTCGACACCGTGGGCCAGGAGGCTGGCTACGACCGGACCCTCTCGTTCGACGGCGGGCTCTGGTGCCGCCTGCTCAAGGGAGGCCAGGCCCACAATTCGAGGGTCCAGGTCCGCGGGCGCGCGGCGCTCGACGCCTTCCTCGGGGTCTTCCTGCGGGTGAGCAAGGAGCGCGGGGTCCAGGCGGGCTGGGACGAGGTCGAGCGCTTCTTACTATAATACACGGATGCGCTGGACATCCCTGCTGCAGGTCGTGGCGCTCGCCGGCGCGGCGATGGGCGCCCCGCAGCTCTTCGGTCCGGCCGGCCTCGACCAGAAGAGCCTGTCGGCCATGGTGTCCACGCTGGCCGCCGCGCGCTCGGGCCAGGGCCTCGACGCCCAGGCGGACGCCCAGCTCCAGGCCCTCAAGAGCGGCCGGCTGCAGGACGTCCCGCTCGACAAGCTCGCGGCCTTGAGCGACCTCTCGGCCTCCAAGCAGGGCGGGACGGCGCCGGCCCAGGGCGACATCGCGGCCGCGGTCCTCAAGGCCCTCAAGGAGGAGCGTCCCTCGACCGGCAGCCGCCTGCAGGGCGAGATCCTGCGCCTTGCCGAGAGCCTCAGGAAGTTCTATCTCAGGTATCGGGACAAGGCGCTCGCCGTCATGGCCGTCCTCGGGCTGTTCACCGTGGCCGTGCTGTTCCTCGGCTTGGTGCCCATCGTCCGGTTCTTCGCCAAGTTCTACCTGACCTTCCTCTACGGGATCTGCTGCTACTGGCTGATGTGGCTGGCGCTGGCCATGTTCGCGTTCTGCGCCGCGTCCCGCCTCAACCCGTGGCCGATCATCCCGCAGGAGTTCTTCTACGTGCCGGCCGGCTACCTGCTGCTGACCGGGATGTTCATCCGGCTGCTCGACCCGAACTACCCTCTGTGGAACACCCTGCTCAAGGGGCTGGGCTCGACCATCCTCTCTTGCGCCAGCATCGCCGGCTACGGCTTCTTCCGTTGATCCCTTCTTAGAAGACCCCGACCGTCTGCTGCAGCTTGTGCACGCAGAGGAACCCCTTGCCGGGCATGTTGAGCTTGGCGGCCTCGGTGGCGGCCTTCACGACGGCCTGGGTCTTCTCGGGAGGGACGGCGGTGAAGATGATGACCTTCTCGGCCTCGATGAGCCGGCCCAGGAGCCCGAGCCTCTGGCGCACCCCGGTGCCCCGGCCGTAGAAATAGGTGACGCCGGTGGCCCCGGCCTTCAGGACGGCGTCGAGCACCTTGGATTCATCCTTGTACTGCACCGTGATGGTCACGAGATCGAGATTCGTTTCTTCCGCCATGTCGCGCGCTCCTCCGGCCGGGCTTGATCCGTCCGCTTGTCTGTCCCCGCCAGGAATCGAACCTGGATTTCATGCTTAGAAGGCATGAGCTCTGTCCATTGAGCTACGGGGACTCATGGTCATTCTACAACACTTTGCGCTTTACGAGGGGGTGGGCGGCTCGAGCTTGACCTGCGGCCGTTTCGGGAGCCAGACCCGGAAGAGGGCGCCGCCCGCCGGCGGGTTGTCGGCCGTGATGCGGCCGCCGTGCTCGTCGATGAATTTCTTGGCCATGGCCAGCCCCAGGCCCGTGCCGTGCTCCTTGCCGCAGGTCACGAAGGAATCGAACAGGTTGCCGCGGACCTCGTTGGGGATGCCTGGGCCGGTGTCGGCGAACTCGAAGCGCACCTCGTCGGGCTCCTCCTCGACGCGGATGGCGAGCTCGCCCCCGTCGGGCATGGCTTCACGCGCGTTGCGGGCCAGGCTCAGGAAGACGCGGCGCAGCTTGTAGGCGTCCACCCGGATGGCGCCTTCATAGCGGCATTGGAGGTTGAGCTTCGCCTTGGAGAGGGACAGCTCCTGGTTCAGGTTCTCCGCGATCTCCTCGACGAAGCGTTCGACGTAGACCTTGGTCAGCAGGAGGGTGGTCTCGCCCTTGGCGAAGGCGAGCAGCTCGTTGGTCATGTGGGTCATGAACTCGAACTGGCGCATGACCAGGTCGGAATGCCGGCGGCGCGCGGCGATATCGCAATCCTTGGCCATGAGCTGCACGTAGCCGGCGGCGATGGCCATCGGGGAGCGGAAGTCGTGGATGACGCCGGAGAGCATCTGGCCGATCGATGAGAGCCGGCCGGCCTTCTCGGACTCCTCGCGGTGCCGGCAGAGCTGGATGGCGGAGGCCGCCTGCCCGGCGATCAGCGCGGCCAGCTGCTCGTCCTCCTTGCCGAAGTCCCCGCGCTGCCTGTTGAGGAACTGCAGGGCGCCGATGACCTCCCCGCCGAGCGCCATGGGGACGGCCAGGATGTTCCGGACGGGGAAGTCGAGGTGGTGGTCGATGTCCCGGGGGTGGCGGCCGTCCCCCTCGGGGTCGTTGACGATCGCGGGCCGCCCGTGCTCCGCCACCCAGCCCGCCACCCCGGTCCCGCGGGGGAGCCTGAGGCGCTTCACTTCGTCCTTGGCCGGGCCCACCGCGGAGGCGAAGATGGTCTCCCCCTGCTCGTTGGCGGCGAGCAGGATGGACCCGGCTTCGCAGCGGAACAGCTGGACCGCCTTCCTGAGGAGGGACTCCAGCATCTCGTCGAGGGACTGGGCGGCTGCGATCCCGGCCTCCAGCTGGTGCAGCACGTCGAGCTCCGAGACCTTGCGGGCCAGCCTCTGCTGAGTCTCGAGCAGCGCGGCGTTCTTGGCGAGCACGCTCTGGATGAGCTGGGCGTTCTCGACCGCGACGGCGACCTGCGAGGAGATGGCGTCGAGGAGGCGCTCGTCGTCCTCGGAGAAACTGCCTTCCCGCTTGTTGAGGATCTCGATGACGCCGAGGGTGCCGCCCTGCTTGCCGCGCAGGGGGACCGCCAGGATGCTGCAGGTGCGATAGCCCGTGCGGCGGTCCACGTCCTGGTCGAAGCGCTTGTCCGCGTAGGCGTCGCTGAGGTTGAGGGTCTTGCCGGTCTGCGCCACCCACCCGGCGATCCCCTTCCCCAGGGGCAGGCGGATCTCCTTGAGCGTTTCGCCCTGGGCGACCTTGGACCAGACCTGCCGGCGGTCGCGGTCCACGAGGAAGATGGTGCTGCGGTCGGCCTCGGTGATCCTGGTCACCAGCTCCATCACGAGCCGGAGGAGATCGTCGAGATCGTGCACCGCGGTGAGGCTGCGGCCCACTTCCAGCATCGCCTGGCAGCGCGACTCGGTCTTGCCCAGCGCTGAGCGCAGGCCGGCGAGCGTCGGTCGTTTGGCGTCAGCCATGTCGTGTCCTCTGGCCCGGGCCGGGCGGCGCCCCGGGCACGGCAATCTTACCACAGACGGGCCCCGGTTGTGCAGCCGCTCCTGGTCCTCCGGAGGGGCGCGTGCCGGAGCTTGGGCGCCGGGATCCCGGTTATGGCGCGGTGATGGTGCGGTAGGCGGCCCGGCCCCATTCCTTGGCGGGCTTGCCGTAGAAATGGTCGTGGGAGCTCTGCTCGGGCTTGAGGTAGTCCCGGCTGTCGATGAGCAGGCAGGTCCGGCCGCCGCGGCGGAGGATCTCGGGGAAGACCTGGTAGAAGAGGTCGACCCGCTGGAGGATCGAAGGCATGGGCGGCGGCCCCACCCAGGTGCAGGCGCTCTCCGGGGGCAGGCGGGCCAGGAGTTCGGCGCCGGCGGTGATGGTGTCGTCCATGGACGTCCCGTCGGGGTTCGACCCCAGCGCCACGATGACGGCGGTCGGCCTGAGGGCCAGCAGGTCGCCGATGGCCGGGAGGTCGGCCGGGGCGGCGCCGTTGCCGGGCTTGGCCGCGCTCCCGAACGGCTTGATGAAATGGCAGATGCCCAGCTTGGGGCGTTTGGACGCCTGCCACCATCGCAGGGAGGCGCCGCAGACCGCGTAGGTGGCCATGCCCGGGCCGAAGCGGTCGCGCAGGAGCGCGTCCAGCGTCGTCCCGAAGGGGCCCGCGGCGTGGGAGTCTCCGATGAGAAGGATGCGCGCGAAGCGGTCCTCGGCCGAGACCGGCCGGGACGCGCCCAGGAGCGCGGCGAAGGCCAGGACAGGCGGCAGAAGCCGGCGCGTCATGCCAGTGCGGTGTGCCACTACACTAGGTATATAGGGCGCGGGACCTTCCTTGTCAAGGGCCGCCTGCACCCCTGGTTGCCGGCGCAGATGAGGCGCCAGGCGAGCGAGGACCGCGCGGGACGCGGCGAGGTGTCCATCCTCGCGGGCTGCGGCAGGGCCTCAGGCCGCACGGGCTGCGGCGGGGCTTTCGTCCGGGCGGGACGCGGCGACGCGTCCCGCCTGGTCCCCGAGGGCCCGCGCAAGGGCTTTTCGGCGCGAGGTCGGTCGTTCAAGGCGTCAGGAGCACAGCGACATCTCTCGGATGAACTGCAGGAGCCCGCCGATGCGGTCGTTGAGCTCGTCGTAGAGCTCCTCGTGGGAGGAGGTCGAGGGGCCGTCCGAGTTCAGGACGGGCCACATGATGAACTTCTTCCCCCTGACGTCGTGGATGTCGACGCACCCCAGGAACACCACGAAGTCCCACTCCCGGGGCGGGACCTCGTCGAACCCCTTCGGCTTGAGGCTCTTGACGCTCAAGCCGTTGCGGCGCAGGGTCTCGGTCGTCTTCGGCTCGACCTGGGCGGCCGGGTCGGGGCCCGCGCTGGCGATGAGCCAATCGGCGGGGGCCCGTTCCCTGCAGATGGCTTCGGCCAGCTGGCTCAGGGAGTCGTTGCGGCTGCAGACGAAAAGGATCGAAGACATGGTCGAGCTACCTCTCCGGTGGATTCGTTCGTGGGTCAGCCCACGCGGAACATGCGGCGTTCGGTCTTGATGGCGGGACCGGCGCCCGCCTGGAGCCGGGCGACCACATGGTGCCTCCCCGCCTTCTTGCACTCCCAGTCTAGCCACCAGTACCCCATCAGGTTCCGGCAGGGCTGCCAAGGGCCGCTGTCCACGGACGCCTCGACCTTCCCCTGGATGTTCGCCCGGAACATGAAGCAGCAGTACCCGGACTTGATCAACTCGTCGGGCATCGGGGATTCCACCGAGAGCTTCGTGGCCATGAATCCGGGTTCCGTGGTCTTGTCTAGCATCGTCTCTCTCATCTTGCAGATAGGATACCCGAGCTTGGCGCTCTTGGAAATCCGTTCTTATACGGACGGGGTAGAGTAGTTTTACGGTGTGTGGCGGGAACGCGCCGAGCCGGGGGCGAGGGCGCCGACGAGGGCCTCGGTGACGGAGGCCATCCTCTCGTAGTCGAGCTTGTCGGGCGTGTCGCTGGCCTGGTGGTAGTGCGGGTAGCGGAAATAGGCCGTGTCGGAGAGCAGCAGGGCCGGGAAGCCCGCGAACCAGAAGTTCAGCTGGTCGGAGACGGCCAGCGTGGAGAGGACGGACGGCAGGACCGTCCCCTCGATGGGGAAGCTCGACGCCGCCCTCCACGCCTTCAGGAAGGAGCGCAGCAGGCCCAGGCTCGAGAGGTTGCTCGCCAGCCCGACATAGTCGCCGCGGTCGGGGTAGAAGAGGTGGAGGAAGGGCGGGAAGAGCTGGGAGGAGGGCCTCGGGTTGAAGTAGCCGAGCATCTCGAGCACCAGCACGCCCTCGACCTTCACCCCGAGCTCCTTGAGCCGCCTGGCGTAGCGCCAGCTCCCCATGTCCCGCGTGGAGAAGGCCGGGGGCTCTTCCGCGGCGAAGGCCACGAAGCGGACCGGCCGCGAGGGCCGCCGGCCGCGCACCAGCCGGGCTGCCTCGAGCAGGACCGCCACGCCGCTGGCGTTGTCGTCGGCCCCCGGCGTGCCCGGGGCGGTGTCGTAGTGGGCCCCGACCACCCAGGCGCCCTCCCCTCCGGCCGGGTCCGGCCCGTCGAGCGCTGCCTCGACGTTGCGGTAGGGCGCGGTGCGCATGAAGTCGGTCTTGCGGCCGGCCGCGTAGTCCAGCACCACGGGAGCGTAGCCCGCCTCCCTGAGCCGGGCGACGACGTAGTCCTTGGCCTTGTCCTGGGCTTGCGGCTGGTAGGCCGCCCGCTCGCCGATGGCCGCCGCCAGGGCCGTCACGTGGCCGCGCAGCCTGGCGGCCAGGGGAGAGAGGGTGCCGGGGTCCTGGATGGGGAAGGAGGGAGAGAGGGCCTCGAGGATCCTGCGCCGCTCCCCGGGGCGGACCATGAGCCAAGTCGGGCGAGCCCCGTGGAAGGCCAGGACGGCGAACACCGCGAGCGTCGCGGCCGCCCGGGCCGCCCTCCCCGCGTCCCAGCCGCGGGCCCGAGGTCGGACGGCGGGGAGCGCCGCTTCGGGGGCCTTGGCCAGCCAGGCGTCCACCCGGTGCGCTCCCCCCAGGAAGACGGCCGCGAGGAGGGCGAGGTCGAGCAAGGCGACGACGCGGTCGTCGCCGGCGTGCCGGATGCCGACCACGGCGAACACGCCCAGGGAAGCGACGAGGAAGACCGTCCGGCTCCTGCCCAGGAAAGCGAGCATGGCCAGGATGGCGAAGACGATGTCCAGCAGCCAGGTCGTGGCGTGGGTCGAGAAGAGCACCAGGTAGAGGCCCCACAGGAGGCACCCCAGGCCGGCCAGCCGGCAGCGCAGCCCATCCCAGAAGCCGGCCGCGCCGATGCCGGCCGCTCCGACCATCGACCTGGCCAGGAAGACGGCGCCGGCCAGGAGCGTGGCGCAGCCGGCCCACCAGCAGCGGCGGTCGGGGCCATAGAGGACCCAGGGATGGAAGGCGACGCCCAGGAGCGTCGGGCAAGCCAGGAGGGAGAGGAGGACCGTCCAGACGCGGGCGGCGGGGGCGGGGCTCATGGGCGATGGCCTTCCAGACATGTTATCATTTCTTCGTTCCGGGACCGGCCCCCTGGCCGGCCCCCGGTCGATGGAGGAGGGAACATGGCCACTCAGGAACGGACGGACCTGCCCCTGGAAGAGGCGCTGACCGAGGAGGAGGTGGAGCTCATCGACGAGCCCGCCGAGGGAGGCCAGGTCCCTCGCAAGACGCCCGAGGACGTCGAGATGAACTGGTACAAGACCGTGTACCAGGGCGACAGCATGCCGCAGCTGACCCTCAGGGCCATCCTCATGGGCTCGGTGCTCGGCGGGTTCATGTCCCTCTCGAACCTGTACGTGGGCTTGAAGACCGGCTGGGGGCTGGGCGTGGCCATCACCGCCTGCATCCTCTCCTTCGCCGTTTGGAAGAGCCTGCGGACGGCCCTGCCGGCGCTGTTCGGCAGCGACATGTCCATCCTCGAGAACAACTGCATGCAGTCCACTGCCTCCGCCGCCGGGTATTCCACGGGCGGGACCATGTGCTCCGCCATCTGCGCCTACCTCCTGGTGACGGGCCACCACATGCCGTGGCCCGTCCTGGCCTGGTGGACCTTCTTCCTCGCGGCCCTGGGCGTCTTCATGGCCATCCCGATGAAGCGCCAGATGATCAACATCGAGCAGCTCAAGTTCCCCAGCGGGATCGCCGCGGCCGAGACCCTCAGGAGCCTCCACGCCAAGGGCGACGAGGCCGCCGACAAGGCCCGCGCCCTGGCCGGCGGGGGCGTGCTCGGCGGGGCCATCGCCTGGTTCCGGGACGCGGGCAAGCCGTTCGCCCTGCCCGGCTCCTTCCAGTTCCCCGGCTCCCTCATGGGGTTCCCCCTCGCCAAGTGGACCATCTCCTTCGAGATGAGCGCCATCATGATCGCGGCGGGCGCCATCATGGGCTGGAAGGTGACCTGGTCCATGATGCTGGGCGCCACGGTCAACTACGCCTTCCTGGCCCCGTGGATGGCGAAGCTCGGGGCCATCGACACGGCCAAGCTCGGCTATCGGGCCATCATGACCTGGAGCACGTGGGCGGGCGCGGCCATCATGGTCACGTCGGGGCTCCTCACGTTCGCTTTCCAGTGGAAGACGGTCCTGCGGGCCTTCAGCGGCATCTCGGGCATCTTCACCAAGCGTTCGGAGACCCCCGCCGACCCGCTCGCGCACATCGAGGTGCCCGGCTCGTGGTTCCTGGCCGGCACCGTCCTTTCCGGGCTGGGGTGCATGGCCGTGCTCCACTGGGCGTTCGGCACCACCTTCGTCATGGGCGTCGTGGCCGTGGTCATGACGTTCTTCCTGTCGCTGGTGGCCGCCCGCGCGACGGGCGAGTCGGACATCACGCCGGTGGGGGCCATGGGCAAGATCACGCAGCTGACCTTCGGGGTGCTGGCGCCCTCCAACATCACGACCAACCTGATGACCGCCAGCGTCACCGCCGGCGCCGCCGGCTCCACCGCGGACCTGCTCACGGACCTCAAGAGCGGCTACCTCCTCGGGGCCAACCCGAGGAAGCAGTTCATCGCCCAGTTCCTGGGCATCTTCGCGGGCGTGCTGGTGGTCGTGCCCGCCTTCTACCTGCTCGTGCCCGACGCCTCCGTCCTCGGGACCGACAAGTGGCCCGCTCCCTCGGCCCAGGTCTGGGCGGCGGTGGCCAAGCTCCTGGCCAACGGCCTGGGCTCCCTCCACCCGGCCGCCCGGATGGGGCTCCTCGTCGGCGGGCTGGTCGGCGTCGCCATCCCGCTCGTCGAGCTGGCCGTCCCGAAGTCCTGGCGCCGGTTCATCCCCTCGGCCATGGGCCTGGGGCTGTCGATGGTGATCCCGTTCTTCAACTCCCTCTCCATGTTCATCGGCGCGGGCATCGCCATGGCCATGGAGAAGAAGACCCCCAAGCTCGCCGCCGACTACATCATCCCGGTGAGTTCGGGCATCATCGCGGGCGAGTCGCTGCTGGGCATCGCCATCGCCCTGCTGACGGCCGCCGGCTTCCTGGGCGGGTAAGGCGCATGATCTCTTTCGACGAGGCACTGAGGATCGTCAGGGCCAACGCCGTTGCGCTGGGGACCGAGACCGTCAGTCTCGGCCGCGGCCTCGGCCGCGTGCTCAGGCAGGACGTGGCCTCGGACACGGCCATGCCCCCGTTCGACAAGTCGGCCATGGACGGCTTCGCCTGCAGGCGAGCGGACCTCGCCGGGGCCCTGGAGGTCGTCGAGACCATCCCGGCGGGCCGGCGGCCGCGGCGGGCGGTCGGCCCGGGCCAATGCGCGAAGATCATGACGGGCGCCATGATGCCGGAGGGCGCCGACTGCGTCGTCATCGTCGAGGAGACGGCGCCGCTGCCGGACGGGCGGGTGCGCTGGCAAGGCGCCTCTTCCGCCGACAACGTCTGCCGCAAGGGCTCGGACGTCGCCGCCGGGGACAGGCTCGTGGCGGCCGGGACGAGGATCACCCCGAAGGTGGTCGCGTCCCTGGCCCTGGCCGGCTGCGTCGAGCCGCGCGTGAGCCTGAGGCCCAGGGTCGGCGTCATCGCGACCGGCAGCGAGATCGTGGACCCCGCCGCCATCCCCCTCGTCCCGCAGATCAGGGACACGAACTCCCTGCAGGCCCTCGCGCAGGCCGAGCAGGCCGGCTGCGACGCGCGCTCCTACGGGATCGTCCAAGACGACGCCGACGCCATCACGGCCGTCATCGACAGGGCCGCGGGCGAGCGCGACCTCCTCCTCATCACGGGCGGGGTGTCCATGGGCGACTTCGACCTCGTGCCCGGCCGGTTGAAGAGGTGCGGCTTCACCATCCTGTTCGACAAGGTGGCTGTCCAGCCCGGCAAGCCGACCCTGTTCGCCCGGCGCGGCGACGTCCGGGTCTTCGGGATGCCGGGCAACCCCGTGTCGGCCTTCATCACGTTCGAGTTCTTCGTCAAGGAGCTGCTCGCGGGCATGACGGGGGCGAGCGAGCGGCCCTCGTCGAGCCGGTGCCCCCTGGCCCGGGAGTACCGGCGCCGGCGCGCCGACAGGCTGGCGCGGGTGCCCGTCCGGCTGACCCCCGAGGGGACGGTCGAGGCGGTCGAGTACCATGGCTCCGCGCACATCACCTCGCTGGCCGGCGCCGACGGCCTCATCGCCGTCCCCGCCGGCGTGGACTGGATCCCCAAGGACACCCTGGTCGATGTTCGACAGATTTGACCGCCGGATCGACTACCTCCGAGTCAGCGTCACGGACCGGTGCAACCTGCGCTGCTCGTACTGCACGCCCGAGCGCCCCGTCCGGCGCATCGCGCCCGAGTCGGTCCTGTCGTTCGAGGAGATCGCCGGGTTCACGGCCTGCGCCGCCGCGATGGGGATCAGGAAGGTGCGGCTCACCGGCGGCGAGCCGCTCATGCGCCGGGACCTCCCCGTCCTCGTCGGGATGCTGGCCGCCGTCGAGGGGGTCGCGGACCTGTCCATGACGACGAACGGGGTCCTCCTCCCCCGCTTCGCCGCCGCCTTGAGGGCCGCCGGCCTGCGGAGGGTCAACGTCAGTCTCGACAGCGTCGATCCCGCGGCCTACGGGGAGAAGACCCGCGGGGGCGACCTCCGGGACGCCCTGGCCGGCATCGAGGCCGCCCGGGCCGCCGGCCTGGCCCCCGTCAAGGTCAACTGCGTGGTGAAGGAGAGCCCCGACGAGGCCGACGCCCGCGGCGTCCAGCGCTATTGCGACGAGCGCGGCCTGACAGCCAGGTTCATCCGCGAGATGGACATGAAGAGCGGGCGCTTCGCCGTCGTGAGCGGCGGGAGCGGCGGGGACTGCTCACGGTGCAACCGGCTGCGCCTGACGAGCGGCGGCCTGCTCAAGCCGTGCCTGTTCAGCGACCTGGCCTTCGACATCAGGGCCATGGGCTACCGCGAGGCCCTCGCCGCGGCCGTCGGGGGCAAGCCCGAGCACGGCGCCCGCAGCACGACCCACCAGTTCTACGAGATAGGAGGCTGACATGGAAGGATCGAATCGCGTTGACGCTGCCGGAACCGTCGGCACGGCCGTGTCGGTCAAAACCTCCGAGAAGACCGGCACGACAAAGCTCCCGCGGCCGAGCATCAAGGTGGACGCGAGGGGCGTCGTGGGCGACGCGCACGCCGGCACGGGGCACCGCCAGGTGAGCCTGCTCGCCCAGGAGGACGTCGAGCGGTTCTCCGCCCAGGCCGCGGGCGGCAAGGCCTACCGGCCCGGGGATTTCGCGGAGAACATCACGTCCCGGGGCGTCGCCGTCGGCGCCATCGGCCTCCTCGACCGCGTCCTGGCCGGGTCCGTCGAGCTGGAGGTCTCCCAGATCGGCAAGGCGTGCCACGGGAAAGGCTGCGCCATCTTCGTCGAGACCGGCCGGTGCGTCATGCCCGAGGCCGGCATCTTCATGCGGGTCGTGCGGGGCGGGACCATCCGCCCGGGCGACCGGATCGAGCACCGGCCGCGGCCCCTCAGGATCGGGATCATCACCCTGAGCGACCGGGCCAGCCGGGGCGAATACGAGGACCTCAGCGGCCCCCGGGTCGAGGAGCTGCTCGCGGGGTTCTTCGCGGGCAAGAGGTGGCACCCCGAGTTCGGCCGGTCGATCATCCCCGACGACAAGGCGGCCCTGTCGGCCGCCCTGAGGAAGAGCGTGCGGGGCGCGGCCGACCTCCTGTTCACGACGGGCGGGACGGGGATCGGCCCCAGGGACATCACCCCCGAGGTCGTGGAAGGCTTCGCGGACAAGCTCCTGCCCGGGGTCATGGACTACATCAGGGTCAAGCACGGCGAGAGGCTCCCCTCGGCGCTGCTGAGCCGCTCGGTGGCGGCCGTGAAGGGCGGGACGCTGATCTACTGCCTGCCCGGGAGCGTCAAGGCCGTCTCCGACTACGTCCCCGAGATCGCCCGGACCCTCGAGCACTCCATCGCCATGCTCCACGGCCTGAATCACTGACCCCCCCTGCGGGGGGGCCAGTAGTGGGGGGGCAGATGCTGTTTCATCAGGCAGTTCCTTATGAAACAGAATATGCCCCCTCAGCTACTCGCCTCCCCGCGGGGGAGGCGAGTGATTACCTTGACGGCCGAGGCCTTGAAGGTGGCGAAGACCTCGTCGCCGGGCTTGAGGCCCATGCGCTCGAGGGATTGGAGCGTGATGAAGGCATGGAGCTGGCAGCCGGCCTCGATGAGGATGTCGACGTCGAGCCCGAGCGCGGCGGTCGCCACGACCCGGCCCTTGAGGCAGTTGAGGGCGCTGGAGTCGATGGGCTTGAACGACAGGATGACCTCCCGCGGGTCGATGGAGACCGCGGCCGGCCCGAGGGTGTCGGTGGAGACGAAGAACGCCGCTCCTTGCGACAGCAGGGCCTTCTTGACCGCCTTCTCGAGCGTGCCCGTGAGCTCGCAGTGGAACACGTTCCAGAGCGGCACCGGGCTCAAGCGGCCCTCCGAGAGGTAGACCACCTCGGCGCCCATCCGGAAGGCCTGGCCCGGGTCGTGGGTCGTCATGAGCACCGCGCGCCCGGGCTTGGCCGCCTCCTCGACGATCATCGCCTCCACCGCGGCGGCGTAGGCGCGGTCGAGGTTCGCCATGGGCTCGTCGAGGAGCAGGGCCTTGACCCCCAGGACCAGCCCCCGGCCGAGGGCGACCCTCCTCCTCTCGCCGTCCGACAGGCCGGCGCAGCGCCGGTCCCGCAGGTCCCACAGCCCGAGCCTCTTGAGCAGGGGCTCCGCGATCCTCCGGGCCTCCTCGGCCCGCGCGCCGCGGTACGCCAGCCCCTGGAGGACGTTGCCCAGGACGCTCGTCTGGAACAGGTAGGGGTTCTGCTCCACGAGGGTGACGTCCTGGGGCCCTCCGGCGAAGAGTACCTCGCCCTCCGAGGGGGCGTCGGTCCCGGCCAGCAGGTTCAGGAGCGTGGTCTTGCCGGACCCGTTGGGCCCGTAGAAGACGACGGACCTGCCCTCGGGGAGGTCGAGGACGGGGAGGTCGAGGGCGACTTTGCCCGCGTAGCGCTTCTTGACGCCCCGGAGCTCAAAGAGCATGCCGCTTGGGCCCTCCGAGCCACCTCGCGGCGATGCTGATGGAGAAGGCCGCGGCCACGAGGATGATGCCGAGCGCCAGGGCCGTCGCGAACTCCCCCTCCGAGGTCCTGACGGCCATGGCCGTCGGGATGTTCCGCGTGTAGTTCCGGATGTTGCCGCCCAGCATCATGGATGCTCCGACCTCCGCGAAGATCCTGCCGAAGCCCGCCAGCAGGACCGGCAGCAGCGCGCCCCTCGTCTCCCTGGCGACCGCGAGCATCGCGCCCAGCGGGGTCGCTCCCAGCGTCAGGGCGGTCCTCCGGATGCGGGGGTCCGCGCCCTCCAGGTGGGAGGCGGCCATCGACACGATGATCGGGGTGGCCAGCACGAACTGGCCGACGGCCATGGCGTAGGGCGTGTAGAGGATGTTCAGGTTTCCGAGGACGCCCCGGCGGCACAGGAGCGCGTAGACGACCAGCCCGGCCACGACGCTGGGCAGGGCCATCAGGGCGTTGAAGGCCGAGAGCGCGAGCCGCCGGCCCGGGAGCCCGGAGAAGACCAGCGCGAAGGCCAGCGGCGTGCCCACGGCGCCCGCGAGGGCGACCGCGGACGCCGACACCGCCAGCGACAGCCGGGCGATGCCCAGCAGTTCCGGATCGCACGACGCCAGGAGCTGCGCGGCGCCTAGGAGCGAGTCGAGGATGAAGTCCAGGTCACTCCTCCAGCCGGAAAAGGGTCTTGCCGTCCTTCTTGAAGCCGGCGACGATGGCCCGGGCTTCCGGGGACTTCATCCACTCCAGGAAAGCCCTGGCGTCGTCGTAGGCCGCCTTCGGGTTGGCCTTGGGGTCGACGAGGATCACCGAGTAGTCGTTGCGCAGGGGAGGCTTCCCGGCGAACAGGGGCGCCAGCCCCGTCTTCTCCGCGAACAGCGCGAGGGTGGCGCTGTCGGAGAGCGTGTACGCCCGCTTCTCCCCGGCGATGACCAGGGTCGGCCCCATCCCCTGCCCGGACTCCAGGTACCAAGGCGCCGTCGGCTTGAGGCCGGCCGCTTTCCAGATGGAGAGCTCCCGGCTGTGCGTGCCGGATTTGTCTCCCCGGGAGATGAAGGTGAGGCCCCGGACCGCGACCTTGGAGAAGGCCTCGGCGGCGCCCTTGGCCCCCTTGACGCCGGCGGGGTCCTCGGGCGGGCCGGCCAGCACGAACTCGTTGAAAAAGAGCGCCGTCCGGTCGCGGCCGAATCCCTGGGCGACGAAGGCCGCCTCCGCCTCCGGGTCGTGCGCGAGCACGAGGTCCACGTCGCCGTTCCGCGCGAGTTTGAGCGCCTTGCCGGTCCCGACCGCCACGGCCATGACCTCGACGCCCGTCCGGGCCTTGAAGGCCGGGAGGAGGGCGTCCAGCAGGCCCGTGTTGTCCACGCTCGTGGTCGTGGCCAGGCGGATGCTCCTCGGGGGCGGGCCCGAGCAGGCCGCCAGGAGGGACAAGGCCGCCAAGGCCGGCAGGGCGCGGCTCATCATGCCGGCCGCTCCGGGACCTCGTCCATGTACCGGGTCCCCCAGAAGCAGAAGAGGCCGGCCACGAACAGGGCGCCGACCGTCATGAGGATGCCGGTCTTGAGGCTGGAGAGGTCCGAGACGTAGCCGATCAGTGCCGGGGACAGCGCGTCGCCGAAGGCGTGGATGAAGAAGATGTTGGCCGCGAAGGCCATGGATCGGATGGAGACCGGGGTGCAGTCGACGAGCAGGGCGTTGAGCGGGCCGTTGTTCATGAAGATGAGGAACTCGGCCGCGAAGAGGCAGGCGAAGGCCGTCCCCCGGTCCGGGGCCGAGAGCATGGCCACTCCGAACGGGATGCTGAGCACGAAGCCCGCGCCCGTCACAAGGAAGTAGGCCTTCTTCGTGCGCCGCAGCGCCCAGTCGCCAAGCCACCCTCCCGCGAGGCTCCCCAGGGTCCCGGCCGCCACGGTCACGCCGCCGAACCACAGCCCGGCGTCGCCCACGCTCATGTGCCAGGAGCGCACGAAGTAGGAGGGCATCCAGGCCGCCAGGCCTCCGACGGCGAAGGTCATGGCGGCCCCGGCCAGGGTGTCGGCGATGAAGACCTTGTTCTTGAAGAGGGCCGCGTAGTCGGCCCAGGCGGGCGCGGCCTGGGCCGGTAGGCCCAGGGGCCGAGCGCCCGGCGCACCCTCGGGAAGGGCGTTGGCGGCGCGGGGCGCGGCCGCAAGAGGAGATCCGCCGGCCGCGCCGGGGTCCGTCCGGGGGTCTCTCAGGAGCAGGGTCAGCGCTGCCGCCAGCAACCCCGGCGCCCCCACGATGAAGAACGCCGCCCGCCAGCCGAAGCGCTGCCCAAGCTGGCCGCCGAAGACGTAGCCCAGGGCGCTGCCCACCGGGATGGCCATGGAGAAGAAGCCCAGCACCCGGGCGCGCTGGTCCGCGCGGAAGCGCTCCGCGATGAACGACGGCGAGAGGCTGCCGTAGCAGGCCTCGCCGATGCCGACGAACGAGCGGGCGCCGAGGAGCTGGCCGTAGGTTCTCGAGAGCCCGGAGAACACGGTGGCCAGGCTCCAGAGCCCGACCCCGCCCGCGATCCAGCGGCCGCGGTCGGACCGGTCCCCCTTGTAGCCCGCGAAGGGCGCGGCGCACATGTAGACCAGCATGAAGGCCGAGGCCAGCGCGCCGAGCTGCGTGTCCGAGAGCCCGAGGTCGGGCTTGATGAGCGGGAAGACCGCGTAGAGGACCTGGCGGTCGATGTAGTTGAGCAGGTTGACCAGGAACAGGATGCCCAAGACATGGTAGGGGTTGGCGGTCATGGCTCGTCCGGGAGCGTATTATGCCATTTCCCCGCCCCGCGGGGCAGGGCCGGGGCGCGGGGCGGGCGAAAGATGTAGAATGAGCGTGGGCGAGCCGGGCGCGCCCGGGAGGTCGGGATGAGAACGGAGCGGGTCGTGGAGATCCTCAGGGAGCTCGAGGGCGTGCCGTCGCCGAGCGGCCTGACCGACGGGATCGTCGCGCTCATGGAGCGCAACCTGGGCGGCCAGGGTCTGCGGCCCCGCCGCACGAACAAGGGGGCGCTGCTCGTCTGCGAGCACCCTGAGCCCTACGCCGTCGTGGCCGGCCATGTCGACACGCTCGGCGCCATGGTCAGCGGCATCGAGTCCGACGGGACGCTCCGGGTCGCCATGATCGGAGGCTATCCCCTCCCCTCCTTCGAGGGCGAGTACGTGTCCGTGAAGACGGCGTCGGGGAAGGACTTCCGGGGCACCTTCCTGTTCGACAACCCCGCCGCCCACGTCAACAAGGAGGTGGGCAAGACGCAGCGCTCTCTCGACAACATGCACATCCGGGTGGACGCCGAGACGTCGAGCGCCAAGGAGACCGCGAGGCTCGGCGTCGCGACGGGCGACTACGTCTGCTTCGACCCCCGCTTCGAGGCGACCGGCACCGGCTTCGTCAAGTCCCGGTTCCTCGACGACAAGGCGGGCTCCGCCGCGATGCTCGAGGTCATCGAGCGCCTGGGGCGGGCTCCTAAGGGGCGCCGGCTCGCGGACCTGCCGGTCGCCTTCTTCTTCTCCAACTACGAGGAGGTCGGCCACGGCGCGCCCGCGGGCTTCCCGGCCTCGATCAAGGAGATGCTGGTCGTGGACATGGGGGTCGTCGGCAAGAACGTGGGGGGCAAGGAGACGGCGGTCTCCATCTGCGCCAAGGACTCGAGCGGGCCGCACGACTACGAGCTGAGGTGCCGCCTCACGCGCCTGGCCAGGAAGGCGGGGATCCCCCACGTGGTGGACGTCTTCCCGTACTACTCCTCGGACGCCGCCATGGCCTTGCAGGCCGGCCTGGACCTGCGGGCGGGCATCGTGGGCCCCGGCGTCTCGGCCTCGCACGGGGTGGAGCGCACCCACGTCAAGGGGCTCAGGGCCACCGCCGACCTCGTCGAGGCCTACGTGAAGGACCTGAAGGCCCGGTAGGCCCTTCGATGCCGGAGTTCGTGGAGGTCCCCTTCGGCGTCCCGTCCGGCGTCGTCGGGGTGAGGGTCGACGTCTTCCTGGCCGGCCGCCTGCGGGGCTATTCCCGCTCCACCGTGCAGCGCATGATCGCGGACTCCCGGGTCTGGCTGCGCTCGCGGCCCGCCAAGCCCTCCATGCGGGTGTCGCAAGGGGAGAGCGTGGTGGTGCGCTTCCCCTGGCGCGACGACCCCCCCTCCCGGCACGCGCGCCTGGAGGTCCTTTACGAGGACGCCGACATCCTCGCGGTCGACAAGCCAGGGGACATCCTGAGCCACCCGACCGACAAGACCGTCAAGGCGAGCGTCACCTGGATCCTCGCCAACCAACTCCCCGGCTTCAAGCCCTTCCTGATCCACCGGCTCGACCGCGAGACCAGCGGGGTCCTGCTCTTCGGCAGGAGCGCGCGCGCCGCGCGCCGCCTTTCGGGGCAGTTCGAGGCGCGGGAGGTCCGCAAGGAGTATTGGGCCGTCGTCCGGGGGGCCGTTGGGTTCGCCAGGAAGACCGTGGACCGGCCCTTGGGCCGCGGCGGGCACGCCATCCGGGTGCGCCAGGCCGTCTCGTCGGCGGGGCAGACGGCGAGGACGGACTTCAGCGCGGTGTCGGTCGGGCCGGAGGCGTCGTTGGTGCGGGCGGTCCCGAAGACGGGCCGGCTGCACCAGATCAGGGTGCACCTGGCCTGGCTCGGCCACCCGGTCGTGGGCGACAAGCTCTACATCGACGAAGGCGAGGCGTACCTCAAGGCCTGGCGGGGCGTGATGGCGGCCGAGGACCTCGCGAGGCTCGGGTCCTGCCGGCAGATGCTCCACGCGAGGTCGCTGGAGTTCCGCCATCCCTCGACCGGCGGCCGCGTCCGGGTCGCGGCGCCCGTGCCCGACGATTTCATGGCGTGCCTCGAGGCGTTCGGGCTCGCCGCTCCGCCATGAGGCGGCTGCATGCGGCGGCCGGGGCGCTGGCCGGCGCGCTCCTGCTGTCGGGCTGCTCGCCCGTCTACGTCGTCAAGGCGGCGTCGGGGCACCTGGCGTTCGTGTCCCGGGCCGAGCCCATCGCCAGGCTCATCGACGACCCGCGGACCGACCCCGAGACCCGCGGGAAGCTCCGGCTGGTCGCGGAGGTCCGGGCGTTCGCCTTCCAGGAGATGGGGCTGAAGGCCAGCGGGGACTACGCGAAGGTCTCCAAGGTCCGGGGCTCCCACGTGAGCTACATCGTCATGGCGTCCAGGCGGACGTCGTTGCGGCTGCGAGAGTGGTGGTTCCCGTTCGTCGGCAGGTTCCCGTACAAGGGGTATTTCTCCCCCCGGGACGCCGCGGCCGAGCGGGCCCGCCTGGAGCGCGAGGGCTACGACGCCCACGTCGCCGGGGTCGGCGCCTACAACACCCCGCTGTGGTTCTCCGACCCCCTGCCGAGCACGGAGCTCGCGAGGCCGGCGGGCGAGCTGGCGGAGCTCGTCCTCCACGAGCTGGTCCACGGCACGGTCTTCTTCAAGGGCCAGGTCGACTTCGACGAGTCGCTGGCCTCCTTCGTCGGCGAGGCCGCGGCCGAGGACTTCCTGGCCCGCCGGTTCGGCCCCGGGTCGGGCGAGCTCGAGGCGTACCGGCGCGGCCTGGAGAAGAGCAGGCTCTACGCCCGCGAGCTGGAGAAGGTCTACGCGGGGCTCGACGCCCTCTACCGCGGCGTTCTTTCCGACGCCGAGAAGCTCGAGCGCCGCCGGCCCATCCTGGAGCGGGGGCGCGCGGCGCTGAGCGCCGTCCTGGCCGCCGACGCGGGCCCCCTCGACAACGCCGTCATCCTGGCCCGGCGCCTCTACCGGAGCGACCCGGCGGACTTCCGGGCCGCGCACGAGGGGCTCGGCCGCGACTGGAAGGCGACGATGGGGTTCTTCGGGTCCCTCGACCGGCGCAGGCCCTGGGAGGACCTCGGGCGCCGGGTCCAGGCGCTCAAGGCGGCCGGTACTTGAGGATTCGGCGCTCGTTGTCCGTGTTGCCGTCCGAGTCGAGGGTCGTGACCCGGATCAGGTTGTCGCCCTCGACGAGCGTGACCATGAGGGAGAAGCGGTTGTTCTCGTCGAGCCGCACGCGCTTGCCGTTGACGATGACCGAGGCCCCCTCGTGCGCCTTCCCCTCGACGCGGTACTTCCGCTCGAAGGTGATCTCGTTGTTCATCGTGGGCCGGACGACCTCGAGCCCCGTGAGGTTCGCCTCGAGGGGCGTCAGGGACTTCGGCCCGAGCAGGTAGAGCTTGCCTTCCTTGAAGGGGGCCTGCGCGCCGAGCAGGTCGATGACGGCGAACCTGACCCAGTACTTGCCCTGAGGCAGCGGGATGTCGGCGGCCCTGATCCTCATCTGGACGTCGTAGGTCTTGTCGAAGAGCGCCTTGGGGAAATCCTTGGCGTGGGCCAGCTGCACCCGGAAGCCCCAGATGGGCTGGCCGACGCCGAGCTGTTCGACGGCGGTGTTGATGTCGTCGATCTTGGCGGCGCGGGCGGCTTCGCCGGGGAGCGCCATGACGGTGGCGATGGACGTCGTCATCCCGGCCCTGGAGCGGACGCCGCTGAAGTCCCCGGTGAACTCGGCGCCTCGGGCTTCGAAGTCCGAGGCGTTGATCACCGGGAAGGGGGCGGAAGGGGCGTTGCCCAGCTTGACCTCGGCGGCCATGCCGGCGTCGACGTCCTGCTTCTTGCCCTGGCTCTCGACGGTGGCCTTGCCCTTGAAGACCTCGATCGTCGTGCTCAGGTCGGAGCGGACCTTGGCGGTGTAGGTGGTGTCGGGGGTGCGCGGGGTGATCTTCGCCGAGATCGTCACCACCTTGGCCTTGCCGAGCCAGATGCCGCCCTTCTGGAGGAACACGTCGTAGTTCTTCTTGAGCGGCCTGATGATCGCCATGGAGTTGGGGTCGACCTGGAGGGTGCCCTGGTCGACGAAGTTCACCCGCGCCAGGGAGTCCTCCCCGGTCCTGAGCGCGTCGTCCCTGTAGAGCTGCATGTCCTGGCGGGCCGGCGCCCAATCAGCGGTCTCGCGTTTCCGGAGATCCACGGCGTTGCGCTTGATGATGAGCTTGGCGGCGCGCAGGTCCTCCTTGATGAGGGTGACCGGGACGCGCAGGGTCATGCCCGGCAGGGCCACGGTCGGGTCCGACGGCATCTTGTTGTACTTGAGGATCTCGTCCCACTTCTTGGAGTCCTTGAGGTAGGCGTTGGCGATGTCCCACAAGGTCTGCCCGGGTTTGACCACGAGGTCCTGCATCTCGACGGTCTGGACCTGGCCCGCGAGGGCGCGCGCGGCCCACAGGGCGGCGGCGCAGGCCAGGAGGGACCCGAGCCGCTTTGGGCACATCGAGAGACGATACCAAATGCGGGTCCCGCCCTTCTACCGGGTCGCCGCTTGGCGGGCCCCCGCCGGCGGCGCGATTTGGTATAGTCTCGCCGTGACCCGCCCTTCACGACGATTCCACGGGTGGAAGCTGGCCGCGCTGGCCGTCCTGCCGGCCGCGTTCGCCGCCTGCGCCGCGGCCCCCTTCCTGGTGGGCTGGTGGATGGACTATTCGGATGAGCCCCGGCGCTCGGACCTCCTGGTGGTCCTCAGCGGCTCGGAGTACGGCCGCGCCGTCTACGGCGCCCGGCTGTACGCGGACGGCTACGCGCCCGAGGTCTGGCTGACGCGGCCGCGCATGGCGGGCTCCGTCAGGCTGGCCAACAGCCTGGGCGTCAAGGTCCCCGCGGAGGACGAGGTCATGTTCGAGATCCTGGTCCGGCAGGGCGTGCCCAGGGGCCGGATCCGGCGCTACGGGTCTGACGTGGCCAGCACCGTCGGGGAGGCGCGGGCCCTGCGGGACGCCTTGGGCCGGGAGGGGCGGAGCGTCCTGGCGGTCACGTCCCGCTACCACGCCCGGCGCGCCAGGATGATCCTCGGCCGGGCCCTGCCCGGGTCGGCGGTGAGGGTCGTGGCGACGCCCCATGACGGGTTCACCCGGCGCTGGTGGACGGACCGGGACCTGGCCCGGGCCGGGATCCTGGAGACGGCCAAGGTCCTCTATTACCTGGCGGGGGGCGCGTTCTAGCAACAGATGACGAACGGCATTAAATAGTATGACGTTCGTCATCTGATTGGTCTTGAAACCCGCCCCCCGCATTTCCTATAATAGCCGCACTATGCACAAAAAGAAAGCCGTTGCGACCAAGACTGAATCGAAGCCCGTGGCCGTCTCGAAGAGCGCAGCCTCCGTCACTATCGACTACCCGCGCCCCAACGAGAAGGTCATGCCGGGCCACTACACCGTCCGCGTCGCGGCGAGCGGGGGCACGCCCAACGTCGTCGTCTCCATCGACGGCGGCGAGTTCGCCCCTTGCCGCAGCGCCGCCGGCTACTGGTGGTTCGACTGGCAGGCTACCCCTGGACGGCATTCGCTCGTCGCCAGGATGCCCGAGAACGCCGTCGAGACCCGCGCTCGCCGCTTCGAAGTCATCGCCAACGGCAACGGCAACCACAACTAGGTGCACGCGCGGCGAGGAATCCGCTGCGGATTCCCCGCCGTCGCGACGCCTTGAACGGCCTTTGTAGGTCCGCGCGCTTGGCGCACGGACGCATCAATGCCGTCAAGGTCGTACGCGGCAAGGAATCGCTTCGCGAATCCCTTGCCGCGTAGGCTAGAACTCCCGGAGCGCCTCGTCCGCGCCGCGCCGCATGTCGTACCAGTAGGAGGCCGCGGCCTCCGGGCGGTCCTGGGCGAAGAGGTCCAGCCACTTCGAGAGCGCCGGGTCCTTGTTGCCCTCCACGTCCCGGAGCCTTCTCAAGGCCGACAGGACGAAGTCGACGTTGCGCTGCGGCTCCCAGAAGACGGCGGCGTTGCGGCTGTTGATGCGCGCGGCCGTCATGTCGATGCGGCGCAGGTACTCGTCCTTCTTCCCGTAGAGCGAGCCGATGATGTCGGGCATCATGTCCTCGGCCCAGCCGCGATGGAAGCGGCACATGCCCATGTTGTCGCAGAGGAGCTCCTTGCGCATGCGCTCGGCGCATCGCCGGCCGAGCTCCCGGGGCGGGAGGAAGTCGCCGTCGTAGAAGAAGTAGTACTTTCCCATCATGGCCATGGGCGCCAGGGCCCCGGGGACCCAGTACTGGTTGGGGGTCATCCAGCCGTTGCGGGCGTTGGCGTTGTACACGAAGGCGTCGAGGATCCGCTTGTCCTTGTCGCGCGCCAGGGCCCGGGCCAGCTTGCGCGCGCCGTGGCGCAGGTCGAGGACGCCCTTGCGCTGGATGACGGCGTCGAGCAGGGCGACCCCGAGGTCGGCGTTGTGCCGGGAGTCGGTCTCGACGCTGAAGCCCTCGGGCGACCAGCACGGCCGGCCGGACACGCCCAGCTCCGCGGGGGAGAGCCAGCCTTCGGCGAGGCATTCCATGAGCCAGGCCAGGACGCAGCCGATGGAGATCGCGTCGAACCCGTAGACCGCCGCCCGCTCGTTGAGCTTCTCGGCGGCCGCCTGGTCGAAGACGCCGCTCAGCGGGCCCATCGTCTGGTAGGGCTCGTAGTCCTTCTTGAACTCCTTGTTCATCTTCTTGCACACCGCGACGCAGGGCTCGCCGCAGGTGGCGAACTGCTTCTTGGCGATGGTCTCCTCGTTGAACTGCCGCAGGTAGTGCCCGACGACGAGCTTCTGGTGCAGCTCGACGCGCCGGGGCTCGTCCCAGTAGATGCTGCGGTAGTTGAACGACATCATCCGCCCCTTGAGGGTCGTGAAGTTGACGCCGAAGGTGCCCCCCGTCTTGACGTCTTCCTTGAAGCGGTACTTGGCGGTCGCGGCCAGGTCCTTGGCCGCGAGGCTCATCTGGTAGCGCCGCTGGAACCACTCGTCGGCGACCTTGCGGTCCTTGAAGTCGTCGCCGACCACGGTCCCGCCGTAGATCACGGAGGCGATCCCGTGGGTCTGCAGCAGCTGGGAGCCCAGCCCGCCCCGGCCGGCCCAGGTGTCGACGAAGGTCAGCTTCCCGCTCCGGCACGGCGCGGACGCGATGGCGCCGAAGTCCGACTCGGCCGCCGCCGGGCCGACCGCCAGGACGCGGGGGTCCTTCTCGTAGCGGCCGGCGTAGCGGGCCAGCGTGTGCTCGAGCAGCGCGAAGGTCCCCCCCCGTCCTTCCCGCCAGACCCGCTCCGTGTTGACCGGGGCGAGCTCCACCTCGATCTCCTCCGCGTGGCAGCGGTTGAGGTACAGGATGGACGGTTCGCAGGCCTTGCCCCGGATGGCGACCATGTTCAGCCCGAGGTTGTCGAAGATCATCCCGGCGCCGCCCATCGACGAGACGAAGATGTTGTGCCAGCAGGCCGAGTAGCCCACGAAGAACAGCCGGTTCGTGCCCGGCAGGATCGAGCCGGCGAGGAGCCCCGTCCCGATGTTGAACGTCCGGTGGGTGGCCGTCAGGTGGAACCCCAGGTCGATCGGGCCGAAGAAATCGCCCACCTGGAAGCGGTTCATCCTGTAGTACCCCGTCCCGGCGTCGATGAACAGGACCTTGAGCGACGTCTGCATCATCTCCGGTCGTCTTCGTCCGGTCCGGGACCGTCGGGCGGAGGAGGCATCATCCCCGGCTCGTCGCCGCCCTCCCCTCCTTCCATCCCGGGGCCGAACTCCTGCGGCGGCATCCCGCCTCGCCCTCGCTGGCGCATGCCGCCCGGCCCGTCCATCATGCCCTGCCGGCCGCCCCGCATGCCCATGCGGCCCCCGCCGCCGCCCTGGCCCATGCCGCGCGCCATGAGCTTCATGATGATCTCGTCGAAGCGCTCCTTCTGGTCCATGGTGAGGTTCTCGCGGATGCCTTCCTTCATCGCGAACATCTCCTTGCGCATCTTCTCCTGGATGGACTGCATCTCCCGGTGCAGGGATTCGAGCCGGGGCTTGGACTTGTCGACGGTGCCCTTGACCTTGTCTTGCTGCTCGGCGGTCAGTTCCAGCGCCTCGGCGAGCCGCTCGGAGAGCTTCTCGATGAACTGCTCGTGCTTCCCGGGCTTCTGCCCCTTCTCCCTGTCCGGCCCCCCCTCGGCCCGGGCCTTGGCGCCGGGGCCTTTGCCGGGTTTCTCCGCGCCGGCCTCGCCGGCGGACAGCAGCAGGACGGCGCTCACGGCCAGGACGGCTGACAACGATATCGCTTTGTTCATGTGGTGGTCCCCCTGTTGAGCACTATGCTAACACTCCGCCGCGGGCCGGTCAAGCCCGTAGTAGGCCCGGACCCGCCGGGAGCGCCTGAAGTAGCTCGTCCAGACGCCGCACCAGACCAGGGCGTGGAACGAGCCGCGCATGGACCGGGTGTCGGCGTCGGTCCACTGCCCGCCGTTGGCCCACAGGGCCGCGCCGGCTTCCAGGAACGCGAAGAGGACGGTGAGCGCCGCGATCCAGCCGATCAGCCGGATCACGCGGGCCGGCGTCCGGGGCGAGCGGTCCTTGATCGGCCGGAGCAGGCGGCAGGTCAGCCAGGCCGTGACGCCCAGGTCGGCCGTGGTGACGAGCGCTTCCGCGACCTGCCCGGCGGTCTCCGCGCCCAGAGTCGACAGCGCGCAGAGCGCCGCCATGGCCCCGCAGACCGCCACCCCGATCCAGTTGGCGACCTGGAAGAACCTGAGCCATCCCCCGAACTCGTTCAGCGGCGCCGGCATCGTTGCCCTCCCCTCGGACTTCTCCGATGATACTATTTCGCGGGGCGGGGCGGTCTTGCGCGGAGGACGCGCATTTGTTATCACTTCACCTGAGATGACCGCCTGGTCCCTGGTCCTCCTGCTGGCGGCGCCGTGCCTCGGGGCCGTCGGCCGGGCGTCCGCGGCGTCCCCGAAGCCGGCCGGCCCGGCCGTCGTCCAGGTGGGCGGCTACCTCAACGACGTCCAGAACCTCGACCTGAAGTCCCACAGCTACGGCATCGACCTCTACCTGTGGTTCCGCTGGAGGGACAAGGACCTCGACCCGGCCGCCAGCTTCGAGTTCATGAACCCCTTCGAGCTGTGGGGGCACGTGCGCACCGGGGCGTACCCCAAGCCCCTGCGCCTGCCCGACGGGACCTATTACCAGGTGGTCCGCGACCAGGGGCGCTTCTGCCACAAGCTCAGGCTCTTCGACTATCCCTTCGACGAGCAGGACCTCACGGTCGAGCTGGAGGACGCCGACCTGACCGTCGGCGGCCTGGTCTTCGAGGAGGATCCCAGGGGCTTCAAGATGAACCCGTCGTTGGAGCTGCCGGGGTTCGTCATCGGCCGCCCGGAGCTCAAGGTGGTCGAGTCCGCCTACGTCACGGATTTCGGCGACCCCCGCCCGAAGGGCAAGACCGCGCACTCCCGCGCGGTCATCAGGATCCCCATCGCGAGGCCCGTGTTCCCCTACGGGGTCAAGTTCCTGCTGCCGATCCTGTGCGTCATCTTCTGCGCGTCCCTCATGTTCATGTTCCACCCCAAGCACGTGGACTCGCGCGTGGGCATCGGCATCACGGCCCTGCTGACCATCGTGGCCCTCCAGATCACCCTCAACGACGGGCTGCCCGAGATCGGCTACCTGGTGCTCATGGACAAGGTCTACCTGAGCGCCTACATCTACGTCATCGCCGGGCTGGCCGTCGTGGTCAAGACCACCTGGCTCTTGGAGGAAGGGCAGTGCGACCGGGCCATCCGGCTCGACCGCCGGAGCCTGGTGCTCCTGACCCTGGCCTACATGGTCGCGCTGCTGCTCCTCCTCTCGCGCGTCCTCTAAGATGCGGCGCTTGGTGCTCCCCGTCTTCGTCCTCGCGCTGTTGTCCCCGGCGACGGCCTTCCCCGCCGAGCGCGCCGGCCGCGCCCCCGCCGGACCCGGCCTGAAGAGCCTGCGGCGCTCGGCGCTGGCTGGCTCGGCCACGGCCCAATACGCCCTGGGCGCGGGCCTGAGGGAGCGCCGCGACTACGCCGCGGCCGCCGGCTGGCTGAGGAAGGCGGCCGCCCAGGGCCTGGCCGAAGCGCAGAACAGCCTCGGCGTCATGTACCTCAACGCCGAGGGCGTCCCCAGGGACTACGGCGAGGCCGCCTTGTGGCTGCGCCGGGCCGCCGACCAGGGCTCGGCCAAGGCCCAGTTCAACCTCGCGGCCATGTACATGGAAGGCACGGGCGTCGCCAAGGACGAGGACAAGGCTCGGGAGCTGTTCCTGAAGTCCGCGGCGCTGGGCGACGCGGACGCGCAGTTCAACGTCGGGGTCACGTACCGCGCCGGCCTGGGCGTCGAGAAGGACCCGGCCGCGGCCGTGGGCTGGTTTGGCAAGGCGGCCGGCCTCGGCCACCCGGCCGCCAAGACCGTGCTGGCGGAGATGCTCCTGCGCGGGGAGGGCGCGCCCAAGGACGCCGCGGCCGCCGTCGCGCTGCTCAAGGAGGCCGCCGCGCTGGGCCATGCCCAGGCGCACTACGGCCTGGGGCTGACGTACTACTTCGGCAGCGCGTCGGCCAAGGACCACCGGGAGGCCATCAAGCATTTCGAGGAGGCCGCGGCGCGGAAGATCCCGGAGGCGCACACGGCCCTGGGCCTGGCCTACTACGAGGGGGTCGTGGTCCGGCGGGACTACAAGCTCGCCCGCCGCTGGTTCGAGCGGGCGGCGGCGCTGGGGCAGCTCCAGGCCGTCTACAACCTCGCCACCATGTACCGCGACGGGGAGGGCGCCAAGGAGGACCTCGGGGCCGCGCTGAGGCTCTACCGCGAGGCCGCCCTGAAGGGCGACGCCGATTCGCAGTACCAGCTGGGCCTGATGCACCTCGAGGGGAGGGGCACGCCCAAGGACAAGGTCTGGGGGTATGTCTGGGTCGCCATGGCCGCCGAGCGCGGGCATTCCTCGGCCAAGCTCATGGCGCAGGACCTGGTCGTGGAGCTCGGGCCCGGCGGCGTCGCCTCGGCCAAGGAGCGGGCCGCGTCGCTCGACAAGGGGACCCCCACCAAGGGGACCCCAATAAAGTAGAATCAACCAATGGGCCGGTTCATCTGCATCCACGGGCATTTCTACCAGCCGCCGAGGGAGAACCCCTGGCTCAACGTCGTCGAGCGGGAGCCCTCGGCCCACCCGGACCACGACTGGAACTGCCGCATCGCCCGGGAATGCTACGTCCCCAACGGCGCCGCGCGCATCATCAACCCCCGCGGCGAGATCGTGGACCTTGTCAACAACTATTCCTTCCTGAGCTTCGATTTCGGCCCGACCCTGCTGAGCTGGTTCGAGCATGAGCGGCCGTCCGAGTACCGGAGGATCATCGAGGCCGACCGGCAGAGCTTCCGCAGGCTCGACGGCCACGGCAACGCCATCGCCCACGCCTACAACCACATGATCCTGCCGCTGGCCAACGAGCGGGACCTCGCCACGCAGATCCGCTGGGGCCTGGCCGACTTCAAGCACCGCTTCGGCCGCGACCCCGAGGCGATGTGGCTGCCCGAGACCGCGGCCAACGACGCGGTGCTCCGGGCCCTCATCGACCACGGGCTGTCCTACGTGATCCTTTCCAACCACCAGGCCCAGCGCTGCCGGCCGATCGGGAAGAAGGAATGGAAGGACGTGAGCTCGGGCTCCATCGACCCGGGGCACCCCTTCCGCTGGTTCGACCATACCGGCCCGTCGCGGGGGCAGGGCGTGCGGCACATCGACGTCTTCTTCTATGACGGGGGCATCTCCCACGCGCTCTCGTTCGAGCGGATCCTCACCGACAGCAAGGCCGCCGCGGACCGGCTGGAGGGGGCCTTCGGCGGCGCCGCCGCCGGCCCTGGCAAGGGGGCGCAGCTCGTGACGGCCGCGACCGACGGCGAGACCTTCGGGCACCATCACGCCTTCGCCGAGATGGGCCTGGCGCACCTCTTCATGCACGAGCTCCCCGTCCGAAAGCTGCAGGCGGTCAACTACGGCTACTACCTCGCCCGCAACCCCCCCGCCTGGGAGGTGGAGCTCAAGCCGGGGGAGCAGGACATGGGGACGTCCTGGAGCTGCGGCCACGGCCTGGGCCGCTGGATGGAGGACTGCGGCTGCGGCGCCCCGAAAGGCCAGGGGAGGTGGCGCAAGCCCATGCGCGACGCCATGGACTTCCTGAGGGACGCCATGACCTCCCTGTTCGAGGAGCACGGCGGGCGCCTGCTCAAGGACGTCTGGGCCGCGCGCGACGCCTATATCGGCGTCATGCTCGACCGGAGCCAGGAGGGCGTGTCGCGCTTCCTGAAGGGCCACCTCAAGGTCGAGCCCACCCCGCAGGTCCAGGAGAGCGTCCTGCGCCTGATGGAGATGCAGAAGAACTGCCTCTTCATGTACACGAGCTGCGGGTGGTTCTTCGCGGACATCTCGGGCATCGAGGCCGTCCAGAACCTCAAGTACGCGGCCCGGGCCATCGAGCTGGCCAGCCGGGTCTCGGGGACGGACCTGGAGGACGATTTCGTCCAGCGCCTGCGCCTGGCCCCGTCGAACCATCCCGAGATCGGCGCCGACGGGGCCGCCGTCTACCGGAAGCTCGTGCGGCCCTCGGTCATCAGCCACGACCATGTCGCCGCGCAGTACGCGATGTCCCTCCTGTTCGACGACGGCCCCCGGAGGCCGCTTCCCGTGGCGATCGGAGGCGGCACGCCCGAGCCAGAAACGCCGGGCTCGGGCAGGGAGAACTACCACTACGACATCCGCCAGGGAGGCCTCGTGCGCCGCAGCACCGCCGGGATGCGGCTGCTGGCCGGCCGGGCCGCTTTCCAGAGCGGGATCACCCACAAGAGGTGGGAGAGGGCCTTCCTCGCCGTCGGGCTCCCGGACCAGACCGTCAAGGCCTTCGTCAGCGGCGAGTCCTTCTCGGAGGAGGACTATCAGGCGATGATCCGCAAGCTCCCCGCGGTGACCGGGTCGGAGCTCCTCGAGGGGCTCGAGTCCCTGAGGACGCCACTCTTCCCCGGCCGGGCCTTCGGGCTCCCGGACCTCCTGCCCGACGAGAGGGCGAGGATCCTGTCGATGATCCTGGAGATGAAGTTCGCGGCCCTGCGGTCCCGGCGCGGCGAGTTCGTGGAGGAATACCTCCCGTTGGCGGAGCGGTTCGCGGGGTTGGGGCTGGCCGTCCCGTCCCTCGTGCGGGGCGAGCTGGAGCTGGCCCTGTGCCAGTGGATCGGCCGCCGGACCAGGGACCTCTGCGCTTCGGAGGCGGCCGGCAGGATCTTCGACGGGCCCCTCCCCGAGCTCGACGGCATGAGGGCGATGGCCGAGCGGGTGAAGAAGGCGGGGCTGTCGATGGTCTGCGGCGAGGCCGACGAGGAGTGGTCGGCCCTGCTGGCGGACGCCATCGAGAGGCTGGAGACGAGGCTGTCGGACGCCGCGTTGGCGGCGTTCAAGGGCCTCGTGGAGGCGGGCCTCGAGATCGGGTTCAAGGGCTGGCGGGGCCCGACGGAGACCCGCTTCTTCCAACTGCTGCAGAAGAAGCGCTTCGGGCGGGGGCTCGCCCTGGACCCGGCCGGGCTCCTGGCCCTGGCGAAGCTGCTCAACATCGATGGAGAGGCGCTGCAAGAGCGCCTCGCTTCGGGCAAGGAGGCTAGGGCATGAATCGTTTCCTGTCGGATTTCGACCTGCATCTTTTCGGCGAGGGGACCCATCTCCAGGTCTATGACAAGCTGGGCAGCCATCTCACCGCCGCCGGCGGCAAAGCCGGCGCGAGCTTCGCCGTGTGGGCGCCCAACGCCCAGGCCGTGTCGGTCGTCGGCGACTTCAACGGCTGGGAGGGCGAGCGCCACCGGATGAACCACCTGGGCCAGTCCGGGGTCTGGGAGCTCTTCATCCCCGGCGTCCGGCAGGGCGCGGCGTACAAGTACCGCCTGCGCGCCAAGAGCGGCGAGGTGCTGGAGAAGGCCGACCCGTACGCCTTCTTCTTCGAAGTCCCCCCGAAGTCGGCCTCCCTGGTGTGGGACCTCGGGGGCTACGCGTGGGGCGACGGGGCGTGGATGGAGGCCCGCGCCAAGGCCAATCCTCTCGACGGGCCCATCAACGTGTACGAATGCCATATCGGCTCCTGGCGGCGGGTGCCCGAGGAGGGCGACCGCCACCTGACCTACCGCGAACTCGCCCACACCCTGCCCGAGTACGCCAAGTCCATGGGCTACACCCACGTCGAGCTCACCCCCATCATGGAGCATCCCTTCGGCGGCTCCTGGGGCTACCAGACCCTCGGCTACTTCGCCCCGACGAGCCGCCACGGCACCCCCCAGGACTTCATGTACTTCGTCGACCGCTGCCACCAGCTCGGCGTCGGGGTCCTCCTCGACTGGGTGCCGTCGCACTTCGCGACCGACGGCCACGGCCTGGGCCGGTTCGACGGCACCTGCCTCTACGAGCACTCGGACCCCCGCGAGGGCTTCCACCCGGACTGGGGGAGCTTCATCTTCAACTACGGCCGCCACGAGGTCAAGAACTTCCTGCTCTCGAGCGCGCTGTTCTGGCTCAAGGCGTACCACGCCGACGGCTTGAGGGTCGACGCCGTCGCGTCCATGCTCTACCGGGACTACTCGCGCAAGGAAGGGGAATGGATCCCCAACAAGTACGGCGGCCGCGAGAACCTCGAGGCGGTGGAGTTCCTGAAGACCTTCAACACCGTCGCCCACCGGGACTGCCCGGGCGTCCTGACGGTCGCGGAGGAGTCCACCGCCTGGCCTCAGGTGAGCCGCCCCGTCCACCTGGGGGGCCTGGGCTTCTCCCTCAAGTGGAACATGGGCTGGATGCACGACATGCTCAGCTACATCTCCAAGGAGCCCATCCACCGCAAGTACCACCACAACGACGCGACGTTCGCGATGATCTACGCCTACCACGAGAACTTCATGCTCGTGATCTCCCACGACGAGGTGGTGCACGGCAAGCGCGCCCTCCTCGACAAGATGCCCGGCGACCTCTGGCAGAAGATGGCGAACATGAGGGTCTTCTACGCCTTCATGATGGGCTTCCCCGGCAAGAAGCTGCTGTTCATGGGCGCGGAGTTCGGGCAGTGGTACGAGTGGGACCACAACACGAGCCTCCAGTGGCACCTGGCCGACTTCCAGCCCCACCAGCAGCTCCAGGCCTTCGTCAAGGCGATCAACCACCTCTACCTCCAGGAGCCGTGCCTGCACCAGAAGGACTTCGACGCGGGCGGGTTCGAGTGGATCGACTGCAACGACTACGACAACTCGGTGTTCACCATGCTGCGCTACGACCGCCATCGCCGGGAGTTCCTGGTTTTCGCCTGCAACTTCACGCCGGTCCCCCGGTACGGCTACCGGGTGGGCGTGCCGGCGGGCGGCTACTACCGGGAGGTACTCAACAGCGACTCGGAGTTCTTCGGCGGCAGCAACGTGGGCAACGCGGGCGGCGTCCACACCGAGGCCGTCCCCTGGCACGGCCGGCCCCACTCGGTCTGCCTGAACCTCCCCCCCCTGGGCGCCGTCATCCTCAAACCCGCCGGGGTCAGGTCTTGACTCTTTACTCTTCACGCCGGCAGGCGTTCTCGGGATGAAGCTTCGCGCCGAGGATGATTTCTAGCCAGGCCATGCCGGAGCCCAAGCCCCTGTTCCTCCCCCGGCCTTGGACGCAGGACATCATCTACATGGTCCTGCTCGACCGCTTCCACCGCGCGGGCGGCGCTGCGCCGCAGCCCCCGTGGCACGGCGGCAATCTGGCGGGCGTGAGGGAGAAGCTCGACTACCTGGCCGACCTGGGCGTGACGGCGTTGTGGATCAGCCCCGTGTACAAGAACCAGGCGGACGGCTTCCACGGCTACTGGCCGGTGGACTTCTACGCCGTGGACCCGCGCTTCGGGACGATGGAGGAGCTCAAGGAACTGGTCAAGGAGGCCCACGGGCGCGGCATGAAGGTCCTCCTGGACATGGTGCTCAACCACGCGGGCTACGAGCATCCCATGGCCAAGGACCCGGCCTATAAGGGTTGGTTCCACAAGGGCCAGGGCATCCACTGGGTGGACCAGCGCAGCCTGGAGCGGGGCTCCCTGCACGGCCTGCCGGATTTCGCCCAGGAGAACGACGAGGTCGCGCGCTACCTCGTCGACATGTCGCTGTGGTGGATCGACGCCACGGGGGTCGACGGCTTCCGGCTCGACGCGGTCAAGCACGTGCCGAAGTCCTTCTGGAAGCGCTTCTCCCGGGAGATCCACGAGCGGTTCCCGGATTTCTTCCTCCTGGGCGAGGTGTTCCGAGGGGTCCCGCGGTACATCGCCCACTACCAACGCGAGGGCGGCATCGATTCCGTCCTCGACGTCCCTTTCGCCGACACCGTGCGCAGCGCGCTTGCGCGCGACTGCGAGGACCCCGGCCCGAGCCTCTGGCGCCGCCTGACCGAGCTCTCGCGGGAGTACCGCACCATGCTCTTCAACGAGATCCTCCGCAAGGTCTTCGCCCGCCGGCCGACCGACATGCGCTGGTTCTCAAGGCTCCTTGAGTGCGAGCATGCCTACGCGCACCCCGAGCTCATGGCCACTTTCATCGACAACCACGACCTCGCCCGCTTCGTGAGCGAGGCCGGCGGGTCCAAGGAGAGGCTGCGCATGGCCCTGGGGCTCCTGCTCTGCTGGCGCGGCATCCCGATCCTGACGTACGGCACCGAGGTGGGCATGGGGGGCAGGACCGAGGGCTCCAACCGCGCCCCGATGCCCTTCGGCGCCGATCCGGAGATGCTCGCGTTCACACGCGGGCTCGTGAAGCTGCGGCGCGCGGTGAGCGCGTTCACGGGCGGCAAGCAGGTCGGGCTGGTGGCGGACCGCGAGGTCTTCGCTTTCCTCAGGGATGACCACGACACCCGCGCGATCTGCGCGGTCAACAACTCCCGCCACAGCCAGAAGCGGCTGATCGACCTTCCTTGGGCCGGGAGGCCGGGGGGCGGCACGCCGGCGGTCTGGCTCGACGCCATGACGGGGGAGCGCGTGGTCGAGCGCGGCGGCCGCATCGAGGTGAGCGTCCCCGGCCGTTCGCTGCGCATCCTCGTGGTGGGGTGGCGCGTCGCCCAGCCGGGCTCGGCCGAGCGCATGAGCGCGGTGCGGCCCGGCTCGGTCCGTCGCAGGAGCCGGAGTCACTCGCCCCCCCCCCCGCGGGGGGGCGAGTAGCGGGGGGCCAATGCCGTTTTATTAGGCTGCTTCCCCAAAGGAGGATGATCCATGAATCTGATGAGAGAAGCCGTCGAGACGGAACTCGCGGATGGGCCGCTCTATGAGCGCGAAGCGGCGCTGTTCCGGGCCAAGGTCGTCGAAGGCCATCGTATCGGGAAGATCTTCTCCCGGTTCGCCGCCGAGGAGAACGCCCATCGGGAGGCGTTGAAGATCATCCTGCCGTCGTTGGACGTGTCGGCCGGTTCGCCCGGGAAGGTGCCTGAGCGCGACTCCCTGCGGGACACGCTGCACGACCACGCGGAGCGGGAGCTGCGCGCGATCCGCATCTATGAGGCCATCCTCAAGCAGCCGCTTTCCCCCATGAACGCCCTTCTCATCAAGGGGATCCTGGTCGACGAGAAGGAGCACCTGAAGACCATCCTGCACTACCTGAAGGCGTTGTCTTGGAAAGAGTGATCAGGACCAGCTCCGGCGGGCACAGGAAACGCAGGGGAGCCAGGCCGTAGCTCTCGCAGCCCACGCCTTGGGTGACGAAGGCGTGCTTCGCGCCGGCCCGGAAGAGCCCCCGGGCATAGCGGGTCCCCGCCCGGGAGAAGCTGACCACCGCCCCCACCCACGGCAATCGGACCTGCCCGCCGTGCGTGTGGCCGCAGAGCATGAGGTCGAACGGGATTTCGGCCAGGCGCGGCACGAGGTCGGGGTAATGGTAGAGGCAGATGGACAGCTGCCCCGGCCCGGCTGGCGGCGCGGCGAGGACCTTCTCCTCGTGGCCGGGCTCGACGCCCGTCACCAGGACCGTCATCCCCGCGACGCTGACCTCCCGGGTCTCATTGAGGAGGAGGATCGCCCCGGTCCCCTCGAAGATCTCGCCATAGGGCGGCGGGCGGTAGTCGCCGTTGCCCCTGCAGCCGAAGGTCGGCGCGATGGGGGCGAGCTCCGCGATGAGCCTCCTCGCGTCCGGGGGGTGGCACGGGACGGCGGTGTAGTCCCCGGCGACGAGGATGAGGTCGGGCCGGAGCATCCGGGCTTGGCGCACGACGGCGTCCTCCAGGCGCCCCCAGCGATGGACGTGCAGGTCGGAGAGATGCAGGAGCCGCAGGCCTCGCCCCGTCGCCTTGGGGCACATGATGGCCACGGAACGGACGGTGAGCCGCTTGGTCTCCACCAGCAGGGCGTAGGCCATGCACAGCCCTGTCGCGCCGGCGGCCGCGAGGATGGCCCAGCGCCCGGCCTCCGGCAGGCGTTGGAAAGGGGCGAGGCCCGCGAGCGACCCCAAGGCGGCCGCGAAGAGCGACACGACGCCGAGGCAGACGGCCGCCACCGCGGCGAGCTCCCCGAGCCTGTAGTGCCCCAGGGCCCTGCGGCTGCGCAGGCCGGCCTCGTCGGAGAGCCCGCGGAGGGAGGAGGGGCCTATCGGGAGCATCGGGGCATGATACAATAATTGCCGGGCCGGGACCGTTATCTAGGATAGGGGTGTCCGAGTGGAAGACAGCGACGAGGGTCTCGTCGAGCGGGCGCGCAGCGGCGACACCGGGGCGTTCAAGGCGATGATCGAATCCCACGGTCCCAGGCTCTACTCTTTTCTCGTCGGCCGGCTCAGGTCCCGGGAGGCGGCCGAGGACGCCTATGCCGAGGCGTGGATGAGGGTGTGGAAGGGGCTCCCGGCTTACCGCAGCCGCGGGAAGTTCCTCCCCTGGCTGTTCACCATCGCCCACCGGCTGAGCCTCGACGTCCTGGAGCGGGAGTCGAGGAGGCCGACGCTCTCCATGGACGCCATGCCCGCCGACGAGGGTCTCGCGCCGAGCGAGCGCTTCCCCTCCGGCGAGCCGGGGCCGGAGCGGGAAGCCATGGGCCGGCAGGCGGCGGCCAGGGTCCGGCTCGTCCTCGACGCCCTCCCCGAGGAGCAGCGGCAGGTGTTCCTGCTGCGCGAATTCGGCGGGCTCACCTTCGCCCAGATCGCCGACGTCATGGACTGCCCGCTCTCCACGGCCCTGGCCCGGATGCGCTACGCCGTCTTGAAGCTGCGGGAGGAACTGGAGGAATTCCATGCATAGCCCTGAGCACGAAGAGCGTTGTCTCCTTTACGAGGCCGGGGAGCTGGGGGCCGCCCAGGCGGCCGCGTTCGAGCGGGTCTTGGCGGGGTGCGAGGACTGCCGGGCTTTCATGGCGGGGATCAAGGAGAGCCACCGCCTCTGCGGCGCGGCCAGGCTCTCGCCCAGTCTCGAGTTGGATGAGCGCGTGCTGGCGCGGCTGGCCCCGTCGGAGCGGGACACGAGGGCAGGCCTGCCGGCAGGCCGTCCCTGGAGGGCGATGGGGATGTCGCTGGCGTTCGCAGGGGCCGCGGCGCTCGTCCTGATGAGCCGCTGGGACTTCGTGCCGGGAGAGGAGCTCGAGTGGACGGGGAGCATCGAGACGAGGATCGCGGCCGCCCAGGATGAAATGGAGGCCGTGTCGGAGAGCGTGGCCCCGGGGTACGACGCCGACATCGAGGGCGACATCGAGACCTTGGAGAGGTCGGCGGACGAGCTGGAGGATCTATGGCGAGAGCGAGGATGACGGTCCTGTCGTTGACGGTCGCGGCCGGTGCGCTTTGGGCGGCAGCGGGTGCGTGGGCCGGCGAGGGAGGGCCCAAGGCGGACCAGGGCGCTCCGCGGCCGGCTCCCGTGATGAACCAGGACGACCGTGTCGAGGCGCCTGCGTTCGACGAGGACGGCGACGGCCGGCCGGAGGGGCGCGGCCGCCACGGCAGGCGCGGGCCGTCGTGGGCCGGGGAGACCAGGGAGGGCGGGGAGGAGGAGGCGCTCGCCTTCATCCGCGAGGCGGCTCCCGGCATGGAGGACGAGTTCCAACGCGTCAAGCGCGAGCGGCCCGCGGCGTTCCGCAAGCGCCTGCGCCAGTACATGCCCATGCTCAAGGACCCGGCGATGCGCGAAGGCCTGGCCCGGCAGATGAGGCTCGAGTTGGGCATCCGGCGGGCCGCTCAGGAACTGCGCAAGGCCGACGGGGAGCGCAAGGCGGCGCTCAAGAAGGACCTCCAGAAGTCCCTCTCGGAGCAGTTCGACGCGAAGCTCGAGCTCCAGGTCAAGAGGCTCCAGAAGATGAAGGATGAGCTGTCGACGCTGGAGGGCCGCATCGCCAAGCGTCGGGGGCTCAAGGACGAGATCGTCAAGAAGCGCCTGGCCGAGCTCTCGGGCGAGAGCGAGTCCTGGGAGTGGTAACTACTCGCCCCCCCCCGCGGGGGGGCGAGTAGCGGGGGGGGCAGATGCCGTCGGGCAGGCCGCATCCCAGTTCTTATTGAGGCGGCACGCCCGCGTCGGCAACGCCGGGCGCGGGCAGGGGCGGGAACGAGCGCATCTCCTTCCTGACGTAGTGCCAGACGGCCGGGGCGAGGATGATGCCCGGCACGCCCATCACGGCCTCCCCGATGAGGATGCCCAGCAGCGTCTGCCACATCGGCGTGTCGATGGCGGAGCCGACGATGCGGCTGTTGAGGAAGTACTCCAGCTTGTGGATGATGATCAGGAACGCCAAGGCGATGAAGGCGAGCTTGAGGGAGACCGTCAGCGCCGTGGCCACGATGAGGGTGTTCGACAGGATGTTGCCGATGATGGGGAGGGTGCCGAGGATGAGGGTCGCCGGCACGAGGAAGGCGATGTAGGGGATCTCGGTCTTCAGCAGGAAGATGGCCGTCAGCATCGTGTTGATGGCCGAGATCGTTAGCTGGGCGCCGATGACCCGCTCGGCGCTCGACAGGAACGAGTCGAGCCTGTTGTTGAACTCTTTGCGGATCGAGTCGAAGAGGTTGGGCTTGTAGTCCCTGGAGTGCTCGGTCAGGAAGTAGAGGATCGCGAGGAACATGCCCACCAGGATGTGGAAGAACTGCTTGGTCAGGAGCTTGCTCGTGCGCGTGATGGCCATGGCGTTCTCCTTGACCGTCTCGACCGCGACGCCCCTGAGCTCGTTGACGTTGTCGAAGGGGAGTTGGATGCCGAATTGCTCGGCCGTCTCGATGGCCTTCGGCATGGCCGAGATGGCGATCTTGGGGAAGGTGGCCACGGTCTGGCGGACGAAATGCCCCAGCATCCAGAAGGCTCCCGCGGTCACGAGCACGAAGGACACGACGGCCAGCGACTTGGCGTAGAACTTGCGCAGCTTCATGTTGTAGAGGGTGAAGCCGAAGTGCAGGACCATGAAGGAGAAGAGCCCGGCGAGGAGCAGGGGGCCGAGGTGGAGGGCGACCGAGCCCAGCAGGACGGACGCAAACAGGGCGTGGGAGATGAGCTTCGGGTCCCGCATCGAGATGAAGGATAGCAAATTTCCCCGCCGCCGATGGGCGCCGGCTGACAGGTGCCGGCTGGGGCGGGGCGGAGCAGGACCGCCCCGATGTTTGGTACCATGGGGGACCGGAGGAGAGCCCCATGCTGAGAGAGGACCTGCTCATTCCCGAGGACGCCACGGTCAAGGCCGCCCTCAAGCAGCTCGACAAGTCCGCGGAGAAGATGCTCGCCGTCGTGGACGCCGGGCGGCGCCTGCTGGGCACGCTGACGGACGGCGACATCCGGCGGCATATCCTGCGCGGCAACGACCTCGACGCCGGCATCGAGGGGGTCTACCACAAAGGCGGGACCTCCATGCGCCGGGAGGACTTCTCGCTCTCGGAGGCGAGGAAGATCCTCGTCAAGGGGAAGTTCGGGGTCATCCCCATCGTGGACGCGGAGCGCCGGGTCGTGGACCAGATCACCTGGGACCAGGCTTTCTCCCAGGCCGGCCTCGAGCAGGCCCGGCCCGGCCGGGAGGCCATCGACGTGCCCGTGGTCATCATGGCGGGCGGGAAGGGCTCCCGGCTCGAGCCCTACACGAAGGTGTTCCCCAAGCCCCTCATCCCCGTGGGCGACAAGCCCATCATGGAGATCATCATCGACCAGTTCCGCCAGCACGGGGTGCGCGACTTCTACGCCACCCTGAACTTCAAGGGCGAGATGATCGAGACCTACTTCAACGGCATCGAGCGGGACTACCGCCTGCACTACCTCCGGGAGAAGGACTTCCTCGGCACGGCCGGGAGCCTGACGCTGGTCGCCGACCGCATCGACAGGACCTTCATCGTCTCCAACTGCGACATCATCGTGAAGGCGGACTACGCCGAGGTGGTCCGCTTCCACCGCAAGCATGGCGCGGCCTTGACGGTCCTCTCCTCCATCCAGCACTTCGTCATCCCGTACGGCGTCGTCTCCTTCCGGGAGGGCGGCGAGGTGACGGACATCGCGGAGAAGCCCGAGTACACCCTGACCATCAACACCGGGGTCTACGTCCTCGACCGCGGGTGCCTCGACCTCATCCCGAAGGGCCGCATCTTCAACATGACCGACCTCATCTTGGCTCTCGTGGCGGCCGGCAAGAAAGTCGTCACCTACCCGGTCAACGAGAACGACTACGTGGACATCGGCCAGTGGGACGACTACAAGAAGGCCGTCGAGAAGCTGACCGTCAAATGACCCGCCAGGCGGCTGCCGCGGGTCCGGCCGTTCACGGCTGTCGGGCCGGCCGAACGGGCGGGGCCAGCGGGGTGTCCGGTTAGAAGCCCGAGGCTCCGGCGCCGAGGCCGGGGAAGACCAGGAGGCGGCTCACCTGCGAGAGCGAGGGAACCTTGAACAGCAGTCGGGCGTGGACCGCGGACCGGTCGGCGCCCGGCTTGAGCGTGATGACGACGGCCGGCTTATGCGGGAGGATGTGCCGGTGGTCGCCCGGCACCCCGCAGTCCCAGCCCAGGCCGACGCCGACGACCCCTTCCACGGACGCGATGGCGTCCCCCTGCTCCTGGGCGAAGCTCGCCAGCGCCCGGTCGGCGAGCGGGGACTCGTCCTGGCTTGAGTCGAGCCAGGTCTTGCGCACGGACTTGTCGCGGGAGAGCGCCAGGGCGCGCGTGTCGAGGATGAAGCCCCGGACGACGTAGACGAAAGGCCGGGGGCCCGGGGAGTGCGCCTCGCCGTCGTCGGAAAGGATGCCGGCCTGATAGGAGGCGTCCGTGAGGAAGCCGTGGCCCCGGCGCAGGGATTCGAGCGTGAGGGCGAGCACGGTCGCCTGCCGGTCCATGTCGGAGACGGGGAGGACCTTGACCTCCGCCATCACGCGGATGAGCGACGGCCCCCGCAGCGGTTCCGGGGCCGGCACGAACCGGGGCATGGCCCCTTCGGGGACGACCCGCACCAGCGGCCCGGCGCCGTCGAACCAGCCGATGGAGTCGGGCCGCGCCGAGGCGTCGAGGGCGGGGGCGCTCGAGGCGGGAGCGGCGACCAACAGGATGGCGCAGAGGCACAAGACCATGGCGCGGTCGATCATGCGGATAGTATACCGCGGCCGCCCCGGACGCCTGATGACCGGGGCGAACGGGCGGGATTGATTGCCATCAATGGGTCTTGAGTCCCGTCGGCCGTAGGCCTTTCGGGCGGCGTAGTTTGATATCATCTGCCCCGAGCCATGCATCCGACGCGGGCGCTCTGCTGGTGCCTCCTCCTGTTGTTCCTTGCCGTCGGGCTGTCCCGGCTGCGGGACCGCCCGATGCACAACGACGAGAGCGTCAACGCGATGCTGCTGCGCAGGCTCGTCGAGCGCGGGGCGTACAGGTACGACCCGGAGCACTTCCACGGCCCGAGCCTCTATCTCCTCCACGCGCTCCCGGCGCGCCTCTGCGCCCGGGTCTTCGGCCGGGGCGCCGGCGTCGGGGAGCGCGCGCTCAGGGGCGCCGTGGTGGTCTGCGGCGGGCTCATCCTCGCGGGATTCGCGGCGCTGTCGGGCCCGCTCGGCCCGTGGGGCTCGCTGGCGGGGCTCGTCCTGCTGGGCGTGTCGCCTGATTTCCTCTACTATTCCCGCTACTTCATCCACGAGACCCTCTTCGTCCTGTCCGGCTTCGGGACCTTCCTGGCCCTGCTCTTCTTCCTCGAGACCCGTCGGGGCGCTCCGCGCCCCTCTGGAAAGGCGATGGCGGGCCGGGGCGCGTTCCTCGCCGCGGGGATGGCCGCCGCCGCGCTCTTCTTCTGCACCAAGGAGACGGCCGTCCTGCAGGCTTTGGTCATGGCGGCTTCCTGCATCGTCGTCCCCGTCGTCCGGGCCTTCCTCGACCTCCGGGACATCCGCGCCGAGGTCGCGCTGGAACTCAGACGGGCCGGAGACCTCATCCGGGAGAACGTCCGGGCCTTGCTGGCGGGCTCGGCGCTGGCTGTCCTCATCTGGGTGGTGATGTACTCCTCCTTCTTCACGAACTGGCGGGGGCTGCCGGACTCCTTCAGGTTCCTCGGGGCCTGGGGCCGCGAGGGGCTCGGGGAGGGCTCGGGGCACGTGAAGCCCTTCTACTATTATCTCAAGGACATCCTCCTGCCCTACGAGCCCCACCTGGCGCTCTTCGGGGGCTTGGGCGTCGCGGCCGCCCTGTGGACCCGGGACCGGCTCGGGCTCTATCTCGCCTCCTGGGCCGCCGGGACCCTGTTCCTCTACTCCGTCATCCCGTACAAGACCCCGTGGTTGGCGCTCGACATGCTGCTGCCGCTGGCGCTGGCGGCCGGGTTCGGGGTCCAGCAGGTTGCGCGGTGGATCGAGTCCGGTCCCAGGGACGGCCGGCGAAAGGCGGCGGCCCGGCTCGCCGCGGCGTTCCTCGTCCTCGCCGGAGCGGCGGCTTGGCGGTCGGCCAGGCTGGCGTTCCTCGAATTCGACGATCCCAGGCATCCTCAGGTCTACACCCAGCCCGACCGGGATATCCTCCGCCTGGTCAGGGACATCGAGTCGTACGCCCTCAGGAGCCCGGCGGGCCGCGCGTGCCGCATCGAGGTCCTCAGCGAGGAGGTCTGGCCTCTGCCCTACTACCTGAGGGAGTTCCCGGGGTTCCGACACCGTCCTGGCCAGGACGGGCGACCCGTGGACGCTCCGCTCGTCGTCGCCTATTCGCTCTTCCGCGGGGATGTCGCCAAGCTCGTCCGCGGCCCCCGCGCCGTGGAGCAGTACAAGTTCAGGACCGGGGTCCTGGTGGACCTCTACGTCGCCGAGGAGCTGCTCGGAGGGCCCGCGGTCCGGGGGTCTTCCACCCGATGAGCGGCGGCGCGCGCATGCGGCTCTCCATCGTCATCCCCGTCTTCAACGAGGCGGGACGGCTCGACGCCTGCCTCTCGGCGCTGGACCGGTTCGTCCGCGAGCGCCCCTACGGCGTGGAGGTCCTGTTCGTCGACGACTATTCACGCGACGCCACCGCGTCGCTGCTCGGCGAGCGGCTCGAGGGCAGGGCCGGGTTCAGGCTCCTGAGGAGCGCGGAGGGCAAGGGGAAGGGCGGGGCCGTCCGGACCGGGATGCGGGAGGCCCGGGGCGAGTTCATCCTCTTTTGCGACGTGGACCTCTCCACGCCCCTCGACGAGGTCGACCGCTTCCTGGGGTGGGCAGGCGACAGCGCGCTCGACGGCTCGCGCTACGACATCGTCATCGGCTCCCGGAGGATGGAGGACAGCCGCATCCTCAGGCGGCAGCCATTCCTGAGGGCGCTGTTCGGCCGGGCCTACGCCGGGCTGGTGAGGCTCGCGGCCCTGCCGTCGTTGAGGGATACGCAATGCGGCTTCAAGCTGTTCACTGCCAGGGCCGCCTCCGAGGTCTTCCGGCGGCAGACCGTGTCGGGCTTCGGCTTCGATGTCGAGTTGCTCTCGATCGCGGTGAGGAGCCTCGGCTTCAAGGTGAAGGAGGCGCCGGTCGTCTGGACGGATTCGCCCGAGTCGAGGGTGAGGCTATTGAGCGACCCTTGCCGGATGCTCCTCGACCTGCTGCGCGTCGTCTGGAACGTGAGGACGGGAGCCTACGACCCGTAGCGCCGGGACGCCCCGGCCTGGACCGCGCCCCGGCGGCGATTTGCTACGATTGCCCCTTGATGGAATCTGCTCCCCCCCCTTCGGCGGCCGCCGGCGGCGCCCCCGGCTCGGCCCGGCGCACCTTCCTGGGCATGGACGCCCTCAAGGTCGTCTTCGCCCTGGAGTACGTCCTCCAAGGGGTGGCCAACCCGTTCCAGGGCGTCACGTACCAGCCGTTTTACAAGCACCTGAGGACGGACTACGGCCTCGACGAGGCCGCCACCCAGAACCTCTTCTCCCGCTCCTACCTGGCCTGGAGCTTCAAGCCCATCCTGGGCTTCCTCATCGACGCCTACGGGAAGACCAGGGTCATCCTCTCCATCCTGCTGGCGGCGTCCGTCTTCCTGTTCGTCTCCACCCCGCTCGTGGACGTCCGGGCCTCCGTCTTCTTCTGGTACATGTTCGTCCTGTCGGTCTTCCTGGCCGCCACGGACGTGGCGGTCGACCGCGCCACCGTGGTGGAGGGAGACAGCGAGGCCCGCGCCTCGGGGAAGTCCAAGTCCACGACCGTGGGCCTCAACCAGTCCATCTGCTGGGCGGCCATCTACGGGACGGGCATCCTCTCGTCGTTGGCCGGCGGCTGGATCGCGGACCACGCCCCCTTCCGCTGGCTCATGATCGGGCTGGGCTTGGCGCCCCTGCTGGTCCTCCTCGCCGTGCTCCGCCTGCCCCGAGACCAGGGCGGGACCATCCCCCTGAGGGAGTCCGTCCTCAATTTCTGGGCGGGGATCAACACCGGGCCGGTGCTGTGGATCGTCGTCTTCTACTTCCTGTTCCACTTCCAGCCGGCCATGGGCGCGCTGTGGAACAACTACCTCATCGAGACGCTCAAGTTCACCCAGACCCAGATCGGCGTCGCCGACGGGGTCAGCAACGCGGGCTACTTCGTCGGGGTCCTCCTCTTCGCGCGCTACGGCGTGCGCTGGCAGGACCGGTTCGGGCTGCGCCGGGTCTTTCAGGTCGTCATCGTGCTGAGCATCCTGGTCAACCTCACCCAGTACCTGCTGGTGGACCCCTGGTTCTCCCGGATCTCGCGGGCCCTGGGCGGGTTCTTCCCCTTCCTGCCTCAGGAGCACGTGCGGCTGGGGTTCATGTCCTTCTACAACGGCGTCCTCTCCGTCTTCGTGGGCTTCACCCGCATGAGCACCTTCAGCCTCGTCGGGGCGGTCATCCCTTCGAAGGCGGCGGGCTCCCTCTTCGCCGGCTTCATGTCCGTGGCGAACCTCGCCTACTCCTTCTCGTATTCGTCGGGCTCCTGGCTCTACACCCACGGCCTGGAGTTCGGGTTCATGCGCGCCGTCCAGGAGGGGCTCTTCGGCATCCCGGCCGCCCCCGGCGCCGAGATGTCCATCAGCATGCTCATCCTGATCGGCTCGGCGGCCTACCTCCTCAGCTTCACGGCGGCCCACATGCTGCCGGACCGCCGGCAGACCCTGGCCACGGAGGACGCGGCCGAGCTCGGGGAGGGGCCGGAGCGCTTCGAGGCGCTCGGCCCCGGGTTCTTGAGGATGGTGGACCGCGGGACCATCGCCGTCATGGCCTGCGCGTTCGTCCTGCTGCGCTTCACCTGGGGCCTGGACGCCATCAGCGCCGCGCTGCTGTCGTTCTTCGGCGTCGTCTTCCTGAGGAAGCTCTTCCTCGAGTCGCGCTACGAGCGGCTCCCCGGCCGCCCGAGCCGTCCCTGAGCGCGGCTACTCGCGGGGCATGGACTTCCCGCCGTCCTTGCCCTGACGCTCGGCCTTCGAGTAGAACATCCAGGGCGCGGCCAGGCGCAGGACCCCGAGGACCGAGATCGCGCCCGCGGCCAGCAGGAGCGCCTTGGCGATGGGGATGCCGGTCAGCACGAAGCCGTAGAGGTAGGTCGAGAGGATGGCGGCCAGGATGCCGAGCAGGGACTCGGCCGCGAGGATCTTCGTGATGTCCGAGTCCGAGTACTTGCCGAGGGCCTTCTGGTGCAGGCCGAGGAGCAGGATGGCGGCGAAGCCCGTCACCAGCGAGGTCAGCCCGTAGAGCCCGAGCACCGCCCACATGGACGTGGCGCTGATCAGGGCCCAGAACAGCGGCACCTCGAGCATGCTGACGATGAAGAACGGGATGGTGAGCGCCTCGTCGCTCTTGAACCCGAGCTTCTGGAACAGCCTCTTCATGGGGTTCATCAGCAGGGTGGCCAGGATGTTGCCCGCGCTGAAGAAGGCCACGAGCATCCCGTAGTAGCCCATGGGCGTGCTGGTCAGGCCCTTCACGAACCAGCCGATGACCGGCACGTTCATGATGGCGCCGACCGTGGCGGCCTTGGACGCGATGAGGTTCTCGACGAACTCCGGCAGCACGTTGAAGACGAGCGGGTCGGAGAACAGCGAGATCAGCAGGGTCAGGAAGGTCATGGTCCGCAGGAACCTGTTCTGAAACACCAGTTTGACCCCGTCACGAAGCGAGGTCCACAGGTCCTTGGCCAGCCCTTTGAGGGAGAAGGGCTTCTTCTGAGCCGAGGCGTCCGCGCCCGCGGAGGATGACGCTCCCTGGGCGGCCTTGGCCCGCCGGCCGATGATGCTGATGGTGGCGTAGATGAGGCCGGCCAGGCCGGCCGCGATCCCGTAGATGCCGTAGATGACCGCGCCGCCCACCCCGGTCTTGCCGAAGAGCTGCTGGATCATGGAGATCTGCCCGGCCAGGGCCGGGCCGATGATGGCCACCAGGGCTCCCAGGAAGGTCAGGATGGAGTTGGCCTTGGTGCGCTCGGCGTCGGTCACGCTGGCGTCGCCCATGATCCGGGCGGTCGTCGCGCTCTCCATGGTCACGGACAGGCCCTGGAAGAAGGACTGCACCGCGATCAGGCCGAAGAGGGTCCAGAGGGCCGCCGACAGCGAGAACAGGCCCGAGGCGAAGAACAGGGTCGGGATGAGGGCGATGACCCCGGCGCGGATGAGGAAGGAGCGGACCAGCCACTTCCTGGGCCCCTCCTCGGGGTGCCGGGTGAAGATGGGGGTGCTGGCGTAGCTGAGGGCCTGGGACACCCAGTGGGCGATGCGGGCGAGGCTGCGGTTCTCCCGGACGAGGTTGCGGACCGCCTCTTCGCCGGCCGCGCGCGCGTCGTTGTTCTCCTTGAGGAGGTTGCGCGTGAACGACGAGATGAGGTAGGGCAGGCCCACGACGTACATCTCGATGCCGAAGATGTAGACGGTGTAGCCCGCCACGTAGCGCCAGAAGGACTTGTTGCGCTCCGGCTCGTTGAACACCTTGAGCCAGCCGGTCTTCGCCGGCGCGTCTCCGGCCTGCGGGGTCTGCGCCTGCGGCGCGGGTGTCTCGGCGGCTTGGCCGTCGAGCTTGGGCTGCGTCGGCTGGAGGTCGGAGCGGGAGGGCGTCTCCTTGGGAGACGCGGCGTCATCTTGGCCGGGCTCGGCCCACCGCTCGCCGGTCAGCAGGCTGAACTGGCGGGCGACCGCGCGGTGGGATTCCTCGGCGGGCGCCTCGTCGAGCCCCTTGCCGTCCTTGGCCACGCCCTCCGAGACCGTCGCGAGGCGTTCGCCCAGGGCTTGCGAGGCGGCGGGAATCGTCTTCGCCCCTGCCTCCTGAGGCGAGGCCGCCAGCGGCGAGCCGAGGACGGCCTGGGCTGGCGACGGCCCGGCTTCTTGGAGGAGGGGGATGGAGACGGAAGACGGGCCGGCTTGCCGGGTCTGGATCGATGGGGCGGCGTGGAGGCTGGGCAGCGTCGGCAGCCCGCCCAAGGCCGTCGTCGGCGTGAGGCGCAGGTCCTTGCCTTGGAGGACGGCGCCGTAGGCGCCCGCTCCCAGCATGCCGCCGATGTTCGAGGCGGGCACGGGTTGGACCCGAGCCTGCACGGTCTGCGCCGCGAGGAGCCCTGGTTCGAAGCCCAAGCACAGCGCGAGCGACAAAGCCAACGGCCTGGAAGAGGTCCTCATGGGGATATTATACGCGCGGCTGCGCCGGGGCGGTATCGGACCTTAGGCCCCTGAATCGGCCGTTATTGGGCCCAAGGCCTTCTGGGACCAATGACGACGGTCCGCCGCGTGGCTATCTCTTGGTTTCGGCGTACGGGGAGGGCAGCTTGGCCTGGCACCACTCCCGGACCGCCTTGAGCTGCGACGGGCCGTCGATGCCCGCCTCGGCCAGCACGCGGTCGCCCTGGCCGCTCCCGAGGTAGTGGCCCGTCCTGAAGGCGTGCAGGGACCGGGCGAGGCCCTCGTTGCTCCTCACCCAGCGCCACATCGTGGGCAGGGTGAAGTCCGTGATGGCCATGGCCTGGAGCATCAGCCGCTCCGGGAAGATCTGCTCGCGCTCGGCGGCCGGCAGCATGTCGAAGAGCTCCGAGCTGGCCACGTAGAAGATGTTGACGTCGAGCCCTTCCCGGTCGATGGAGGGCAGGGCGTCCCGCACGAAGGCGATGGCCACGCCCGAGCCCTGGAGCACGACCGTCCGGTCCCCTTTGCCCCGGCGCAGGGCGTAGACCCCGTTGGCCGCGGCCTCGGCCGGCGGCAGGCGCAGGGCCGCGCGGTCGGGCACGGTCTCCGGCGGCCTGGTCACGAACGGCGAGAGCACGGCCGGCCTGGCCTGCAGCCCCGCGATGAGCAGGGGCCACACCTCGGCGGGCTCCCACGGGGTCAGGGTGATCATGGTCCCTTCGGGGAAGTTGTTCTGCAGGAGCTGGAGGGACTGGGGGTCGGCGTGCGTGGGGCCGTCCTCGCCGGTCTTGGGCCCCGCGTGGGCGTTGATGATGATGAACGTGCGGTACGGGCCGCCGTCCACGCCGCGCCGGGCCTGCTGGCCGATGGCGTGGAGGCGCGCCGGCACGTGCTCGAGGGCCGCGATGAAGGAGGCGTAGGAGCTCGTGGCGCCGACGTGCCTGCCGTAGGAGGCCAGGCCGGCCATCACCGCGCCCATGGCGTCCTCGCAGATGCCGCCGACAGCGACGAGCCGCGAGCCCGGGTTGTTGCGCGCGTGATAGAACCCTTTGGGGAAGGCCTCGTTGAGCACCGAGACGCTGGTGGACTCGAGCAGGTCGGCCGCGCACCCGATGAAGGCGCCCTTGGTGAGCTTGTTGAGGTGGCTGAGGCTCGAGCCCAGGGCCTGGCGCAGGGTCGTGGACTGGCCGGGCTTGAAGGCGACTTCCTGGGGCGGACGCGCGGGGCTGAGGTCCGCGTCGTAGAACGACTTGAGCTGGGGCGCGTCCGGCCTCGGGACGCGCTGGAGGCTCTTGAGCCTGTCGGCGCCGGCCTGGAGCCGCGCGCCGACGGCCTGGGCGAGCCTGCCGTCGGTCTCGAGCGCCTTGCGGACCGTCATGAGGTGGGCGTGGTAGACCGCCTCGACATGCTCCGGGGTCTTCTCTCCGTCGAAGCGCGGGAACTTCGTCTTGAACCGCTTCTCGAAGGGGGCGTGCAGGCCGTAGAAGGCTTCGCAGCAGAAGGGATGCCCGGCCCCGTGGGACTTGCGGCCCTCGATGCCGTACTGCCAGCCCTTGACGGTCCGGTACACGATGGCGGTGGGCTGCCCGTTGCCGATGCCCGCGGCCAGCCGCTGGGCCTCGTGCACGAGCCTGAAGTCCTTGCCGTCGGCCACCTCGACGACGTTCCAGTCGTGCAGCAGGCAGAGCTCCATGGGGTCCCACTGGACGTAGTCCCCGGGCTGGTCGCCTTCCGCGGTGACGCGCTCGGAATCGATGGAGGCCTGGTTCCAATCGACGTGCAGCGTGAGGTTCGAGATGCCCATGGTGGCCGCTGCCGCCAGAGCCTCGTGGACCCGGCCGGGCGTCATGCCCCCCTCCCCTTCGAGGGCGTGGATGGCCGGGGCCTTGGGGCCGTAGGTGTCGAGCGTGGCGAGCGCAAGCCCGATGGCCGCGGGCAGGCCCACGCCGCTGGCGCCGGTGGCGACGGGGACGAAGGGCGTGGCCGGGGTCGGGTGGCCGTCGAGGCACTTGGCCTTGAGCGACTTGAAGAGCGGGGTGGGCTGGGTCGGGTTGCGCCTGAAGCCCAGGAGGTCCTCGAGCCGGATCTGCCGGGCCAGGTCGGGCAGCAGGCCCGGCCGGGCGATGCGGGCGCACTCGTTGCGCAGGGCCCACAGGGAGTAGAGCCCCATGGCCTTGTGCCCGGCGGCGTAGCAGAGCAGGTCGTTGGCCGGGTCGGCGGGTTTGGCGTAGTCGTAGGCCAGGGTGTCGAAGACCAGCGTCTCGGCGATCCGGCCCGACGAGATGCTCCCCCCCGGGTGCCCGGAGGTAGGCACGAAATTGTAGAGGGTCGCGACGAGGGTCCGATAGACGAGGTCGATGTCCTCCCAGACCCGCGCGTCGGCGAGCTTGGCCCGCTTGGCCTTGAGAAGCACCGCCCTGCGTGGCCTGAGCCGTAGGGCGCTGGATTTCCTGTTCCGGATCGTGTCGTTCATGAGAGCACCATCCCTTTCGGAATGACCACGATGCCCGAGGGGCTGACGAAGAACCGCTTGCGGTCCTCCTCGATGTCGTAGCCGATGGACATGCCTTCGGGCACGTGGACGAATTTGTCGATGATGGCGCGCTGGACGCGCGCGTGGCGGCCGATCTCCACGCCGTCGAAGAGGATCGACTCCCTGATCTCGGCGTAGGAGTTCACGCGCACATTGGACCCGATGACCGAGTTGCGCACGCGCCCGCCGCTGATGATCGAGCCGTTGCAGATGAGCGAGTCCGTGGCGACCCCCATGCGGCCGCCCGGACCCTCCTGCGAGAAGACGAACTTCGGGGGAGGGGCCTGCATGGGCTTCATGTAGATGGGCCAGTCCGTGTCGTAGAGGTTGAAGAGCGGGTCCACGGAGACGAGGTCCATGTGGGCTTCCCAGTAGGAGTCGATGGTCCCCACGTCGCGCCAGTACTTGAAGGCCTTCTTGTTCTCGTCGACGAACGGGCAGGCCACCACCTTGCCCCGCGCCATCATGCGCGGGACGATGTCGCGGCCGATGTCGCGGGTGCTGGTCTTGTCCGCGATGTCCTGGTCGAGCAGCTCGAAGAGGAGCTTGGGCTTGAACGCGTAGATGCCCATGGAGGCCAGGCACATGTCGGACCTGCCCGGGATGGGGATGGCCTGCTCGGGCTTCTCCTTGAAGGCCACGACCTTGTTCTCGGCGTCCACCTCGAGGATGCCGAAGTTGCGGCACTGGTCCGTGGGCACCTCGATGGCGCTGATGGCCATGTCGGCCTTGGCCGAGACCATGGTCTCGATGAGGTGCCGGTAGTCCATCTTGTAGATGTGGTCGCCCGAGAGGACCAGCAGGAACTCGGGGTTCACGTGCTGGATCGTGGCCTTGTTCTGCTGGATGGCGGCGGCCGTGCCCGTGTACCATTCCTCGCCCGTGCGCTGCTGCGGCGGCAGCGGGTCGATGAACTCGCCGAGCTGGGGCCGGCTGATGAACCGCCAGGCTTCGCGCATGTGCTGGTCGAGGGAGCGGGACATGTACTGGGTGAGCACCAGCATCTTGCGCAGCCCCGAGTTGATGCAGTTGCTCAGGGTCATGTCGATGATGCGGTACATCCCGCCGAAGGGCACCGCCGGCTTGGCGCGGTCCCGGGTGAGGGGGTCGAGCCTCTCGCCCTTGCCCCCGGCCAGGAGCACGACGAGCACCTTGTCGATGCGGATCATCGAGGCCATCGGGGCATTATATATAATGTGCCACTCATCATGGGTCGTCTTGCGCCTTGTCAGCCGAAGGCTGACGCCTGGGTGCCCCGCGGGTCGGGCCTCATGCTCGTGTTCGCCCTTTCGGTCACGGCCTACTGGCTGGCGGCCAAGTGCTTCCTGTTCTGGGGTCTGGACTACAAGAGCGACGCCTACGTCTGCCTGCAGCTCGGCCGGAACTTCGTCGAGCGCGGCCTCTGGCTGGTGGACAACTGCTTCGGCCGCTATTCCGCCACGCACAACCACTACGCCGTCCTGCTCTTCGGCCCGCTGCTCAGCGCCTTCGGGCTCTACGGCCTCTTCCTGGGGACCTCGCTCCTCAACGGGCTCGCCATGGCCTGGCTCGCCCGCAGGCCGGAGCTCTCGGCGCGCTTCAAGTGGGGCTGGCTCCTCGCGTTCGCCAGCCCCCTGGCGTTCTATCTCTTCGACGACCCGCGGGAGGGCTGGCACCTGGAGCAGCTCTACCCGGCGGCGGCCGCGCTGTCGACGTTGAGCCTGCTGGCCGGGCGGCGCGCCGCGGCCGCGGCGTCCCTGGCCCTGCTCATCCTCATCAAGGAGGACGCCGCGTTCGTGGGCGCCGCGATCACGCTGGCGGTCCTGCTCGTGGCCGGAAGAGGAGATCGGCCGGCCGCCGCCCGGCGCTCCCGGGCCCGTCCGGCCGTCTTGGCGCTCCTCGGATGGGGCGTCGTCCTGGGGGCGGGCTTCGCGTTCCTGAACTGGCAGAGGACCCTCTGGAACCCGGGCCTCTCGGCCTGGGATGCCAGGGCCACCCAGGCGGTCTCGGTGCTGGTCCAGGGGCTGGGCGACGCGGGCTACCGGGGCTACCTGCTCTCGACGCTGGGGTCCGCCCTGGCCGCGGTCCTCGTCGCCGCCCTGTTCTTCCCTCCCGCCGTGGCCGGCCGGACGCTGGCGCACTTCGCCTGGCTCGGCGTTCCGGTGGTCGCGGTCCAGACCTTCTCGGCGGCGTTCTACGGCGCCGACCCGTACTACGGTCTGCTCTGGCCTCCTCGGTTCGCGCCGATGTGGGGCGTCTTCCTCGGCATCGCCGTCTGCGCGGCGTGGGAGCGTCCCGAGCGGGCCGGACGGCCCCGCCTGCCCGCCTGGGCGGCCGCCGCCCTGGCCGTCGCGGCCATGGCCCTGCAGGTCAGGCTCGTCCGGAGCGTCCGGGGCTATGTCTTCCTCGACCGGTTCCTGCCGTTCCTCCCCGGCCCGGCGAGCAGGCTCGACCTGGCCAAGCTCGAGCCGGAGGAGATCGGGTTCGTCGAGCGGCTCTCACGGGAGATCCCCCGGCGGACCCCGGTCATGACCGAGGGCGTCTTCTTCCGCTACTTCCACCGGCACGACATCGTCTGGCCTCTGCCGATGGGAGCGCGCAAGCGGCCCGAGTACATCCTGTGCGACGAGCGGATGCGCTACCCCCGGGACTACGGCGAGGATTGCCTGAGGCTCCTGGCCGAGGCGGGCGCGTCGAGCCCCGTGCGGCGGGTGGGCGGGCTGGCGCTCGTGGCCCTGGGGCCCCCGGAGCCGCGATGAATCTCGGGATATGATATCCTCACGTCGTGCATAGGGAGGCCTTGGTGATCCATTCCATCCTCGCCGGTCTGCTGGTGATGGGCCCCTTGGCCGGCCGCGCCGGGGGCGAGGACGTGCGGCTGCAGGCGTCCGGGACCTTCTATCCCTCGTCCGCGCCGGAGCTGCGCGCGGCGGTGGATTCCTTCCTCGCCCACGCCTCGAGCTCGGGCGTCGCGGGAGAACTCCTCGGCCTACTGGCGCCCCACGCCGGCTACGTCTACTCCGGCGAGACCGCCGGGAAGGCTTACGCGCTGCTCAAGGGCCGGCGCTACGACACGGTCGTGATCCTGTCCGCCGGGCACCGCTACGCCGTCCGCGGGGCCGCCACCCTCGCGGACGGGTCCTTGGGCACCCCGTTGGGCGACGTCCCCATCGACGCGGCGATGGTCAAGCGGCTGCGCGCCCTCACCGGAGCCGTCGACGTCGCGCCGAAGGCCTTCCTGGAGGAGCACGCCGTCGAGGTGCAGCTGCCCTTCCTGCAGCGCGTCCTCAAGGGGGGCTTCAAGGTGGTCCCGCTCCTCATGAACACCGAGGAGGCCGGAATGTCCCGGGAGGTCGGCCTGGCCGTGGCCAAGGTGCTCAAGCTAGGCTCGGTCCTGCTCGTCGTCTCCTCCGACCTTTCCCACTATCCTCCCAAGGACATGGCGCGGACCGTGGACACCGCTTCTCTCGCGGCGCTCGTGCGCCGGCCCGACGACCCGGAGTATTGGTGGCGCGCCAACCAGATGCTGCTCGCCCGCGGCCCCAAGAGCCTGGGGACCACCTACTGCGGCCACGCCGGGGTCCTGGCCGCGCTCTTCGCCATGAGGGAGTTGGGCGGCACGGGCCAGCTCCTGTCCTACACCAACTCGGGGGAGCTCGCCATCGGCGACGCGTCGCGCACGGTGGGCTACGCCGCGCTGGCCTGGGTCAAGGGCAAGGTGGAGCCCAAGCTCCAGCCCGTCCCCAGGGAGTCGAGGAAGAAGCTCCTCCAACTGGCCCGCCGTGCCATGACGCTCAAGGTCGCCAAGGGCGAGGACCCGTCGACGGCGCTATGGCGCGAGCCCGAGTTCAATCTGCCGGAGGCCGTGTTCGTCACGCTGCACCGCAAGGACGCGCCCAAACGCGGGGACCTCAGGGGCTGCATCGGCAGCCTCGTGCCGGACATGCCGCTGGCCGAGGCCGTCCAGCACTACGCGATCCAGGCCGCGCTCCACGACCCGCGCTTCCCTCCGGTCGAGGCCCGCGAGCTCGACAACCTGCGCGTCGAGATCTCCCGCCTGAGCCCCTTTCGCAAGGCCAGGAGCCATGCCGAGGTCAGGCGCGGCCAGGGCGTCGTCCTCGCCCAGGGCGGCCGCCGGGGGCTCTTCCTCCCCCAGGTCTGGGACGACCTGGCGGACAAGGAGGACTTCCTCGGCGAGCTGTGCTCGCAGAAGGCCCACCTGCCCCGGGACTGCTGGAAGGACCCCAAGACCGAGATCCAGGTCTTCGACGACGAAGCGTTCGAGGAGTAGTCACTCGCCTCCCCCGCGGGGAGGCGAGTAGTTGAGGGGGCATATTCTGTTTCATAAGGAGCTCCCTGATGAAACGGCATCGACCCCCCCGCTACTCGCCCCCCCGTACTTGATCCTCCCAAACGGGGGGGGGCGAGTTACTTCCTGAGCGCGTCGAGGGCGGAGCGCATCTTGCGGGCCATGGCCTGGCCCTTGGGGGTCGCGTACTTGGCGTCGCCGTCAAGCTGGTTCACCGCGTTCTGGAGGGCTTCCAGCGAGCCCTTGGCGCCGGCGGCGGCGAGGGCCTGGGCCGCCTCGGCGGCCACCTCCGGGTCGGCGTGGAAGATGCAGGTCTGGACCGTCCGGCCGGTCTCCCGGTCCCCGATGGCGCCGATCAGGCGGATGGCGAGGAGCTTGTTGGCGTTCGTCGCGGCCGGCGAATCGAACTCCTCGTCGAGGACGGCGTTGACCGCCCCGACCGCCTGCCTGCCCAGCGGCCGGAGGTCCGAGGCCCTGGACAGGAGGAGCCCGAGGATCTCCCCCCGCCGCTGCGAGCCGCGGGGCGCGGCCGCCAGGCTGTCCAGCAGCGCCCTGGCGGAGGAGCCGCGCTCCGGAGCCGGGGGGACGGGCCGGTGCTTGGGTTGCGGCGCTTTCGCGGGGAGCGGGGGAGGGGCGGCCGTCGGCTCGGCCGCAGGCTCGGGCGCGGCGACGGAGGGCTCCCGCTCGGCCGCCGCGGTCGCGAGCCCGGGAGCGCTCGGCTGTTCCATCCGCTCGACCTGCCGCGGCCTCGGCGGCGCGGCGGCCTCGGGCCGGCCGTCGGCGGCCCGGCCCCCTTGGGCCAGGCCGTCGTCGGCGCGCTTGCGCCGGGCCTGCCCGCCCCAACGCGCCGAGAGGGTGAAGCGGTGGGTCGCGCCCAGGTCGCCGGCGGACATGAAGGCGTAGTCGAGCTGATAGTCGTGGATCTTCATGCCCAGGCCCGCCGACAGGCCGGCTTGGATGCCGCCGTATTTGCCGAGGTCGGACGCCATCGACGAGTCGAATCCGATGCGGAGGGCCAGCGTCTTGCGCAGGAGGTACTCCGCCCCGGCTCGAAGGTTCACGGGCTCGTTGCTGCCCACGACCAGGTCCACGGCGGCCGCCCAGGAGGCCAGCTCGAAGCCGAGTCCGGTCCTCAGGAGCTGCGGCAGCCGGTACCCGCCCAACCCCGATCTCCCCCCCAGGTTCTGGAGGGCGACGCCCAGGGAGACCATGTCGCCCAGGGGCCTGGCCAGGACCCCGACGTCGAACGCCGCCGCGGACTCCTTGTCGTTGATGATGGATTCCTCCACCAGCTTCACGATGGCGCCGGCGCCCAGGCCGAGGTTCGATGAGGACGGCGACCAGCCGTAGCCGGCGGCGATCACCCTGGCCCAGGGCCGGACGGACCCCGTCATGGTGAAGCCGCCCGCGGGGTCGCTCTGGGTCAGGATGATCGGGGGCATGTCCAGGTAGGAGATCCCCGCGGCCACGCCCCCGTACCGGCCGAAATTGTGCCCGCCGGCGAGGTAGCCGTGGTTCATGTCGCTATGGAGCGAGTCGTAGGCGGCCTCGGCCTCGTTGGCATGGATGAATCCCAGTCCGCCGGGATTCCAATGGAGCCCGCCGGCCACGTCGCGGGCCAGCCCGGCGTACGCCCCGCCCATGGCCAGGCCTCTGGCGCCGTTCTCGATGCGGAGGATGCCGGCCGCCGTGGTCCCGGCCGCCGCGGCCCACGGCCCGGTCGTCGACACCAGCAAAGCGCACAGGAGCCCCGTCCAGGGCTTGCCCGCCGGAGACGGCGGCGGGAATGGAAGCGCCGCCGTCGCAGGCGAAATCCGTTCTCCTCTCGCCGGAGACGGCATGGACCCGTTCACTCTGTCTTCGCGCATGTCCCCGTCATGACCGATTCCGACGCGCCCCGGATCACCCTGAGCTGATAGCGGTAGAGCCCTCGAGCGACTTCCTGCCCGTTCATGTCCTTGCCGTTCCAGGCCGTCTCGTTGAAGCCCGGCGCCTTGCCCGACTGGTAGATGGTGTTCACGAGCTGGCCCGACATGGAGTAGATCCTGATCGAGACGTCGCCGCCCTGCGTCAGGACGTAGGCGAACTTGGTCCCGGCGCGGCCGAAGGGGTTCGGGTAGTTGACCGAGTTGCCGGTCTGCTGGTTGAACGCCGCGGCCACGGAGATGGCCGAGTTCATGACCACCACGCACCCCCCGGTGCCCGCGCAGTTGGCTCCCTTCCAGCCGGCGAAGGTGGAGGTGACGGGCCGTTGGGCCGAGAGCGCCACCACGGTCTCATCCGTGAATTCCGCCGTGCAGGTCTCGCCGCAGTCGATCCCGGCCGGGGTGCTGAAGACCGCTCCCGGGCCCATCCTGACCACCGTCAGGGTGTACCGCGGCCGCGCCCCGCTCCCGCAGTCGACGTACCATCCCACCAGGTCGTTCGCGTCGACCTCGAAGAAGGAGCCTGCCCTCGGGCCCGAGGCGGAGCACGCCGTGATCCTCGACCCGGCGGCCAGGAGGCTGGCGTCCACGTTGACCGCGATGTTCGCGTCGCCGAAGCCGACGTAGGCCAGGGTGGAGACCGCGACGCCGCCGAGGAACTTGACCGCCGTGGCGCCGGCCGGCACGCCGGCGAACGTCATGGAGGCGACCGACACCTTGGCCGTCTGGCTGGCGATGAGGAGCCCGAACCGCGGGCCCTTGATCGTGTCGGACGTGGAGCTGATCGCGCCGGTGTTGGCTGAATCCAGGTAGACGCCGAACCCGTCGGGGCCGCCGGTGATGGTGTTCGACGACGACGACAGGCCGGCGGCGCCGCCCGTCACCCACAAACCGCGGCCGGTCGAGTCCGTCGCCGCCAGGACGCTGCCCTTGATGACCGTGCCGGTGGAGCCGCCGACCAGGACGGCGTTCGGGCCCTGGATGTAGGAGCCCGTGATCGTGTTCGAGGCGACGCCGCCCAGGGAGAGGGCGGCGGAGCCGGCGGCGTCGCTCGTGACGGTGCTCTGGCTGAGGGTGTTGGCGTTGGAGTTAGAGGATAGGATCAAGCCTTGGCCGCCGAGGATGAAACTCTGCGCGACGGTGTTGGAGGAACTCTCGATCGCCTCGAGGGCCGCGTCCCCCCCGCTGGCGGTCTCCACCCTGCTGAGGGTGATGCTGTTGCAGCAGGCGTAGCCCAGGCGGGCCGCCCGGCCGGCGGGATTGGAGATGCGGCTGCGCGTGACGGTGTTCGACGACGCCCCGTTCAGGAAGAGGGCGTCGAGGCCGGCCGACGCGCAGGTCATCGTGCTCGCGGTCACGGAGCTCCAGGAGCCGGTCAGCACGAGCCCGTAGCCGCCTTGCGCGGTGACGCTCGAGTTCGAGACCGCGCTCCGGCTGGAGACGGCGATGCCCGCCGTGAGGATGTGGCCCCCGCCGTCCACGTTGACGCTGCTGATGGCGACGTCGGCGGAGGAGGCGAGCACGCCGTAGGACATCGCGTTGGTCCCCAGCACGTTGATGCCGGCGATGGAGACGCTGTCGTTGCGGATGATGAACGCGCCGTTGGAGGCGGCGGGAGGGCTCACCACCGGAGCGGAGCTGACGAAACCCGGGTCCGCCATGATCCTGACCCGGAACCCGTTGTTCGCGAACCCTTGGACCGTCACCTGCTCCGCGTAGGTCTGGGTGTCCCTGACGACCACGCAGGCGTCGCCGGCGAGGTTCTTGGCGAGGGCGTCCACCGCCGACTGGATCGTCTTGTGACGGAGGCTGCCGTCGAGCTTGACGTCGGCGAGCGTCGAGCAGTTGGAGGGCGGCGTAGGCGTGACGCAGCCGGCCAGCCATTCGACGTAGCCGGCCGGGTCGTTCTCGTAGGCGGGGCCCGCCATGGAGCCGGACGCGTCGCACAGGGCGATGCGCGACCCGGCGGCCAGGAGGCTGCCGTTCACGTTGACCGACAGGCCCGGACCGGCGAAGGATACGTAGGTGAGCGTGGCCACCTCGACGCCGGCCAGGAACTGGAGGGCGGTGGCGCCGGCGGCCAGCCCCGAGAACGTCATGGACGCGACCGTGATCTTGGCGGGCTGGGCGTCCACGACCATGCCGTAGAGGGCCGCCGTGACGGTCGTGGAGGCGAGGGTGATCGAGCCCGTGTTGCCCGCTTCCAGCGACAGGCCTCCTCCCGACGCCCCTCCCAGGATGGTGTTGGAGGACATGGAGAGGCCGACGCTCCCTCCCGTCAGCTGCAGCCCCCAGCCCCCCGGGTCGGCGGCCGCCAGGACGCTGGCGTCGACGGCCGTGCCGGTGGAACCGGAGATGAAGACCGCGGGGGAGCCCCGCACCGATGAGTAGCTGATGGTGTTGAACGCGGCGCTCGTGAGGTCGACGCCCGCCTGGCCCGCGGCGTTGGCGGTGATGGCGCTCAGCGTGACGACGTTGAAGCTGGAGTTGGCCAGGAAGAAGGCCCCGCGGCCGGAGGGATTGTCGATCGAGGTCTGGGTGACGACGTTGCTGGCGACCCCCACCATCTGCAGCGCCGGGGAGGTCGAGTTCGTCGCGATGGTGCTCAGTCGGATCGTGTTGTAGGCCGTGAAATAGGCCGAGGAGAGGGACTCCAGGTAGACGGCGTTGCTCGAAGGGTTGACGATGTAGCTCCCGGTGACGGTGTTCCCCCTGACGCCGCGCAGGTGCAGGGCCGGGAAGAACCCGGTCGCGTTGCTGGCGATGGTGCTCTGGCTGATCGTGTTCCAGTCGGAGGCGGTGGAAAGCTGGGCCCCTCCCCCGGCGGGCGCGCCGAAGTGGCATTGGGTGAACGTGTTGGAGGCGGCGTTGGTCGCGTAGAGCGCCTGGGTCGCCCCGGTGGTGGTGAAGGTGCTTTGGGAGAAGGAGTTGTAGCCCGCGCCCAAGAGCAGATACAGCGGGCGGCCCGCGCCCGAGATGAAGGACTGCGAGACGGCGTTCGACGAGGAGCCGCTGATGGTCAGGCCGTCGTTCAAGGAGGCGATCGTGAGCTGGCTCAGGGCGTTGTAGCTCGAGCTCCCTTGGATGCTCACGCCTTTGCCGAGCGCGTTATAGAAGGAAGACCGCTGGAAGGTGTTGGTGCTGGAGCCCGCGTCCAGCACGACGGCGGGCCTGCCCGCCCCGCCCACGAACGTGCTCAGGCTGACCGAGTTGTACTGGGCGCCGAGGAAACAGGCGCCGCCGCCCGCCGGCGCGCTGGCGACGAAGGCCGTGAAGGTGTTGGAGGACGCCCCGGTCAGGTACAGGGCATAGGACCCGGCCTGGGCCGAGCTGTAGGAGACCGAGGTCCCGATGGCCCCCGTGGTGAGCCACACGCCGTGCGCTGCCTGCACGGTGACGCTGGAATCCGAGACCGCGCTCCAGCTCGAGATCGCGATCCCGGCCGTCCCGATCTTGCCCGCGCTGTTAACGTTGACGCTGCTGATCGTGACGTAGGCGGAGGAGGCGAGCACGCCGTACGGCATGGCGTTGGCCCCCAGCACGTCGATGCCCCTGATGGAGACGCTGTCGTTGCGGATGACGAAGGCCCCGGTCGAGGAGGCCGGAGGGCTCACCACCGGGCGCAGGCCCGAGGCCGCGTCGGCGAAGATCGTGATCGAGGAGCCGTTGTTCGTGAATCCCTGCACCGTCACCTGCTCGGGATAGACGGCGCCGTCCAGGATCACCACGCAGGAGTGCCCCGAGAGAGGGTTGTTGTCGGCTTTGAGGTCCGCCAGCGCCGCCGAGATGGTCGCGAAGGTGTGCCCCGAGCCGACGTCCTTGGTCACCGCGCAGCCTGGGTGCAGCCCGAACCACCATTCCACGAGCGAGCCGGGGTCGTCCTCGAAGACCGGCCCCGTGCGCGCTCCGCGGTAGGCCTTCATCGTGATGCGCGAGGCGAGGTCGAGGGCCGAGGCGTTGACGTTGGCGCCGACGGTCGTGTCCTCGAAGTCGGCCAGGGTGATCGTCGAGACGAAGGTCCCGCCGAGGAAGTGGAACGCCGTGGCGCCGGCGGCGAGGCCGCGGAAGGTGATCGAGTCCACCGCGAGGCTGAAGCCCGCCGCCTGCGTGGCCAGGGCGACGCCGTAGCGGGAGGAGCCGACCGTCACGCTCCCGAGGGAGATGACGCCCGTGTTGTTCGCGTCGATGTAGAGGCCGATCCCCTGGCCGCCGCCGGCCAGCGCGCTGGAGGAGAGCGTCAGGTTGAGGCTGCCGCCGGCCAGCGCCAGCGCCGTCCCCGCCGTGTTGGTGCCGACGAGGACGCTGCCGCCGATGACGGTGCCGGTGGAGCCGGCGACGAAGGCCGCGGTGGAGCCCCGGAGGGTGGATCCGGAGACCGTGTTGCTGGCGCTGGAAAGGACGTAGAGCGCGTAGTACCCGGCCGCATCGGAGGTCATGGCGCTCAGGGTGATGGTGTTGAAGTCCGCGCCGCTCTCCAGGCGGGCGCCGTCGCCGGCGAGGTTCTGGATGTAGGAGGCCGTCACCGTGTTGCGGCCGCTGGCGTCGGCCCCGAACGCGGCGCGGCCGGCCGCGTTGGAGACCATGGTGCTGAGGCTGATGGTGTTGCCGTCCGCGCCGGAGCGCAGCGCCGCGCCCCAGCCCGCGAGGTTCCTGATCGTGGAGGCCGTCACCGTGTTGCTGCCGCTGGCGGCGACCCAGAGCGCGGCGTAGCCGGCCGCGTTGGAGATCATGGTGCTCTGGCGGATGGTGTTGCCGTCCGCGCCGGTCTCGAGGCGGGCGCCGTCGCCCGCGAGGTTCTGCATATAGGAACCGGCCACCGTGTTGCTGTCGCTGGCGGCGACCCAGAGCGCGGCATAGCCGGCCGCGTTGGAGATCATGGTGCTGAGGGTGATGGTGTTGTCGTGCGCGCCGGAGCGCAGCGCGGCGCCCCAGCCCGAGGGGTTCTGGATGTTGGAGCCCGTCACCGTGTTGCTGCCGGCGGCGTCGACGTAGAGCGCGCAGCGGCCGGCCGCGTTGGAGGTCATGGTGCTCAACGACACCGTGGCGTTCGAGCCCGCGATCAGCAGCCCGTCGGCGGACTGCACCGTGATGCTCGAATAGGACAGCGAGCTCCGGCTGCTGATGGCGACGCCGGCCGCGTAGATCTTGTTGTTGCTGTTGACGATGACCCTGCTGATCGCGGCGTCGGCGGACGACGTCAGCACGCCGTAGGGCATGGCGTTGGTCCCCAGGACGGTGAACCCGGCGAGCGTGACGCTGGCGTTGGCGATGACGAAGGCGGCCGTGGACGCGGCAGGGGGGCTGACCGTGACCGTCGCGCCCGGGGTCGACGAGATGACGACCCTGAACCCGTTGGTGTCGATGCCCTGGACCGTGACCTGCTCGGCGAAGGTCCCGCCGTTGACGAGCACGCAGTGGTCGCCGGCGGTCAGGGTCGTCGGGGCGGCGTTGACCGCGGCCTGGATGCTGGCGCCCCCGGCCGTCGCGGTCGCGTTCGTCCCGCAGCCGGGCGCGGCCCCGCCGGCCGCGATCACGTTGAGCACCTTGAAATCCGACGGCACGGCGTTCGACTGCGCCCAGAACAGGTAGTAGCCCGGCCTCAGGTAGGCCGGCACGCGGAAGGTCAGCGCGGTCGAGGACCAGGCGTTGGCGTAGATGGAGGTCGAGACATCCACGAGCATCGAGCCCGCGGAGAAGGACCCGGCGTTCCCGGTGTCCAGCGGCCGCAGGTAGGCCCTGGGCGCGTTGGCCGGGGAGGCCATCTGCGTGTTGCCGCCCGAGCCCTCCGAGACCCCGGTGAAGGTGCTGCCGGTCACGCTCACCCAGGCGCCGGTCGTGACGGAGACCGGGGTGGACCCCCACCCGTTGACCGCGAGGATCGCCGGCCGGGTGAAGGTCTTCGTGGCGATGTTGAAGTCGTATTCGCTGAAGAAGGCCGATTCCGTCGTCGCGAGGGCCGCGGCGCCGGCGCCGCCGGCGACGAGGATCTTGCCGTCGGGGAGGAGCGTGGCCGTGTGCTCCCTCCTGGCCGTCGCCAGGGGGCCCGCGGTCGACCAGGTCCGGGCCGACGGGTCGTAGAGCTCGGCGGTCAGGTAGGCGACCGCGCCGGTCCAGCCTCCCGCGACGAGCACCTTGCCGTTGGGGAGCAAGGTCGAGGTGTGCTGGTCCCTGGCCGTGGCCAAGGGGCCCGTGGCGGACCAGGTCCCGGCCGACGGGTCGTAGAGCTCGGCGGTCGACAGGGCGGTGCCGGCGTATCCCGCCGCGACCAGCACCTTGCCGTCGGCCAGGAGCGTGGCCGTATGCTGATCCCTGAGGGTGCCCAGGGAGCCCGTGGCCGACCAGGTCCCGGCGAGGGGGTCGTAGAGCTCCGCGGTCGGAAGATAGACGCCGTTGAACCCTCCCGCGACCAGCACGTTGCCGTTGGCCAGCACGGTGGCGGTGTGGTCGGACCGGGCGGTGGCCAGGGAGCCCGCGGCGGCCCAGGTCCCGGCGGCGGGGTCGTAGACCTCGGCGGTCGGCAGGTAGATGCCGGAGTTCACGCCCCCGGCGATGAGCACCTTGCCCGAGGCCAGCAGCGCGCTCGGGGCGTGGGACCTCGCGGTGCCGAGGGCGCCGGTGGGCGACCAGGACCCGCTCGCCGGGTCGTAGAGTTCGGCGGACGACAGGTAGGTGCCCGGGATCTCGCCCCCGGCGGCCAGCACCTTGCCGTTGGGCAGGAGGACGGCCGCGTGGAGACGGCGGGCGGCCGACAGGGAGCCCGTGGCGGACCAGGTCCCCGCCGCCGGGTCGTAGAGCTCCGAGGTCGCCAGCGCGGCGGCTCCGGTGTATCCTCCGGCCACGAGCACCTTGCCGTTGGGGAGAAGGGTCGCGGAGTGGTCCAGCCTCGCGGTGGCCAGGGAGCCGGCGGCCGCCCAGGCGCCGGCGGAGGGGTTGTAGAGCTCGGCGGTCGGCAGGTCGCCGTCGGCGGCGTTGAAGCCGCCGGCCATGAGCAGCTTGCCGTCGGGCAGGAGGGTGCCGGTCTGGGCTTTGCGGGCGGTGGCCATGGAGCCTGCGGCCGACCAGGTCCCGGCCGAGGGGTCGTAGATCTCGACGGTCGCGAGGTAGTTGACGGCGGAATTGCGGCCTCCGGCCGCCAGGGCCTTGCCGTTGGGCAGGAGCGCGGCGGCGTGCTCGTTCCTGGCGGAGGCCAGGGAGCCCGTGGCCGACCACGTGCCCGCCGCGGGGTTGTAGAGCTCGGCGGTCCGGAGGTAGCCGTTGGCGAAGCTGGAGCCTCCGGCCGCGAGCACCTTGCCGTTGGCCAGCAGCGTGGCGGAGAACGTCTGCCGGGCGGTGCTCAGGGAACCGGTCGCGGACCAGGTGCCGGCGGCCGGGTCGTAGAGCTCCGCGGTCGCGAGGTCCTCGTCGACCGAGTTGTAGCCTCCGGCGACGAGGACCTTGCCGTTGGGGAGGAGCGCGGCCGCGTGGACGTCCCTGGCCGTGGCCATGGAGCCGGTGGCCGACCAGGTCCCGGCGGCCGGGTCGTAGAGCTCGGCGGTCAGGAGCTGGCCGTCGACGCCGTTGTAGCCTCCGGCCGCCAGCACCTTGCCATTGGGAAGAAACGTGGCGGAGTGGGTCTCCCTGGCGGTGGCCATGGAGCCGGTGGCCGACCAGGTGCCGGCCGCGGGGTCGTAGAGCTCGGCGGTCACGAGGTCGTCGTCCACGGAGTTGTAGCCTCCGGCGACGAGGACCTTGCCGTCGGCCAGGAGCGTCGCGGACTGCCCGTACCTCGCGGTGGCCATGGAGCCGGTGGCCGACCACGCGCCGGCAGCCGGGTCGTAGAGCTCGGCGGTCAGGAGAGAGGCGGCGCCGCTCACCCCGCCCGCGACGAGGACCTTGCCGTTGGGCAGAAGGGTGGCGGAGTGCTGCGCCCTGGCCGTGGCCAGGCTGCCCGCGCCCGCGCCCGTCCAGACCGGGTCGATGAGCAGGGGATAGGCCAGGCCAGTCGGGTCGAAGGTCAGGGCCACGACGTAGGAGGCGCCGGCCTCCCGGAGCTCATAGTCCCCCGCGGCTTCCCTGCCCTTGGCGTCCAGGATCATGGGCCGGCTCAGGCCGAGACGCTTGCTCCCGGAAGGCGCGTAGACCGCGAGCTCGCCGTTCTCCTCCTTGCGGAGCGTCCCCCCCCGGACGCGGAGTTCGCTCTCGAAACGGGAAGGGGCTCGGGGGCTTTCCAGGAAGAAGAGCTGCTCCAGCGAGCGGGCGTCCGCCGTGAAGAGCGCCTGCGTCTTGGCATAGGCCCCCGGGTAGGCCACCAGCCCGGATTCCTGCCGGGCGGGCGCGGGCAGGCTCCCGAGCATCCTGGTCTCGATGGACACGCCGTCCTGGTCCAGGACGAAGACGCCCGAGGCGTCCGCGGGCAGCAAGGCGTGGACCTCCGACGGGGCGCGCTCCCTGAGGGCCAAGGCGTCGAGGGCCGCCCGCTCCTCGGGCTTGAGGCTCTCCGGGGACTGCGAGGAGCCCTGGTAGCCCGTCTTGGGCCGCAAGCCTTCGCTGGTCCGGTGATACTCCAGCCTCTCGGCCTTGTCCCATTTCGGGTCGAGCCGGGGGTAGAGCTTCCTCAGGTCCGCGAGCAGGGGGCGCGCGGCGCCCGCCTTGGCCGGCGGCCAGCGCCGGGCGGCCGCGAGGTTGCGCTCGAGCTTGGCCTCGAGGTCCGCGCTCGAGGGGGTGTCGAGCTCCGGGGACACCGCCAGGCCCGCCGCGAGCTCCCGCCGGGCGTCCTCGAGCCGGCCCAGCGAGAGGTAGGCCGCGCCGAGGTTGGCGCGGGCCTCGCGGAAGTCGGGCTTGATGGACAGGGCCCTCCGGTAGTGCGCGATGGCCGAGTCGAGCCTGCCCTGCCGGTGGAGGAAGGACGCCAGGTTGAGATGGGCCGGGTAGTACTCGGGCTCCAAGGCGAGGGCCCTGGCGTATTCCCGCTCGATGGCCGCCGGCGGGCCGCCGAGCTTCTCCTCGACGTAGCCCAGCATGAAATGCGTCTTGTGGTACTGGTCCAGGCCGTCCGCTTCGAGGAAGGCCCGCTTGGCTTCGAGGTAGCGGCCTTGCCTGCCCAAGGCGAAGCCCAGACCGTACCAGGCGCCGTAGGACGCGGGATGGTCCGAAGTCTCCTTGAGATACAGCGTGAGTTCGTCGGCGCAGTCGCGGTTGCGGACGACGGTGCGGACGGCCAGGGAGACCGGGGCCGCGGCGACGGCCAGCCCCAGGCCCGCCAGCAGCGCGGGCCGCTTCCAGTTCTCGAAGGAGGCGGCACGCCCGCGCCAGAAACGCCGGGCGCGGTCAGGCCTCCCATGGGCCCGTGCCCCGCGCCAGAGGCTCTCCAGGACGCAGCCCGCGACCAGGAAGAGCCCCAGCGACGGGATGTAGGCGTAGCGCTCGGCCATGCTCGACCAGAAGGGCACGATCCCGGACACGGGAAGCAGGGTCAGGAGGAAGAAGAGGATGCCGAAGGCTATCGGAGGAGCCCGGCGCAGGCAGCGCCGGGCGGCCCAGACGAGCCCCGCGACCAGGAGGACCGACGACGCGAGCAGCGCGCCGGACGCCGGAGCGTGCCGGAGGACCGAGTCCCAATCCACGCTCAGCCTCGCCGGCCAGAGGAGGAGGCCGAGGTATCGGGCGTACGCGATGGGGGCGGCCAGGGCGTTCTGGAGCGACTCCATGAGCCCGGGCCAATGCGCGATCCTGGCCGTGTCCGCCTCCATCATGATGCCGACGGGCTTGAACAGCGTGAACCTGCCCAGGACGAAGAGCCCGGCGAGGGCCGCGAACGCGGCCAACGTCTTGCCGTGGGGCTTCAGGCGGGACAGCGCGCCGTCGCGGGCGCCGCGAGGCTCGAACAGCAGGTGGTGGAGGACGAGGACCGCGGGCAGGGTGACGGCCATCTCTTTCGAGAGGAGCGCCAGGACGAAGGCGGCCAGGGCTAGCAGTGGGCGCCGGCTCAGGTGCAGGTGGAACGAGGCCAGCATGAAGACGCAGCAGATGATGTCCTCGTGGTAGCTGATGACGCTGATGGTCTGGCCGTGGATGGGGTGGACCGCGAAGAGGAGCGCCGCGAGGAAAGCCGTCGCGTTCGCCCGCTTCGTGCCCAGGGTCGGTTCGAGGAGCCTGACGACCAGCCAGAAGAACAGCAGGGTCGCCAGGATGTGCCAGGCGATGCTGACGCTGCGGTAGCCCTCGACGCGGCAGCCCCAGAGGGCGTGGTCGGCGAAGAGGACCGCGGTGGGCACGGGACGGTAGGCTCCTTCCTGGGCCAGCCGGAAATAGTCGCGGCTGAACAGCTTGGGCAGGTTGCCCAGGTCCCGGATGAAGGTGTTCTGGGTGATGTTATAGACGTCGTCCTGGAGGAAATCGTTGCGCACGGCGCTGCCGTAGACGGCCAGGCAGGCCAGCGCGAGGAGGCAGGCCAGCGCCCATCGCCGGAGCCCTGAGGGCGCCTCAGGCGCGGAGGTCGTCGTCTTATAAGAGAAGCAGAAGCGCACGCGTGCAAAGTATATAGAGACTTTATTACGGATTTACGGCGTTTGCCGGATGATAGAAGGGCGGGGACGAGGGTCCTTGTCATGCCCGTGTCACTATGATTCGATAGGTCGATTCATAGCTATACGGAAGTCCGGAGGACCCCTTGCCCATCTTCCCGGCGCCCCGAGCTGGATGCGCTGATACGGGGCGCGCCAATAGTTGTATGATTGGGAGCATGAGCGACGGCATCCGACGCATCTTCTACGCGGCCGCGGCCGCGGCCGGGCTGGCCCTGGCGCTCTGGGCGGCCAGGCAGTCCGTGCTGCCGCCGCCGGAGCTCCCCGCCGGCTACCCCACGCACGAGGACGCGTCCAAGGAGGTCGGCGGGCAGATCGCGGCGTGGCTCAAGTCCAGGCCCGGCCAATCGAGGCTGGTCCTGCTCGAGCCGGACGCGTTCGACCGGCAGGTCTTCGCCGAATGGGACCCGGCGTCCGTCAACCTGAGGCTCTGCGAGGCCGTGCGCAAGGGAGGGTTCGAGGACCGGGTCTACTACGCGGGCAGCAAGGACACCGTGGCCAGGACCGTGGAGTTCCTCCAGCGCTCCGAGTCCAAGATCTACGACGAGTCCGTCTACGACAGGTTCGGCAGCGCCAAGCGGCCCGACATGAGGCTGATGTGCCAGGTGGCGGGCAAGCCCGGCTCCGAGGGCGCGGCCGAGCTCCAGTGCTCGCTGTTCCACCTCGTCGAGCAGCGCCACCTCGCCCCGGCCCGCGGCGAGTTCATCCTCCCCGCCCACGCCGGCCGCCTGGCCGCGGCCAGGAGGGACTACGCCCTGCACCGCTCGAGCCTCGGGCGCTCCGCCCTGGCCGCGGCGGCTGCGGCCGCGCTCCTGGCCCTGGCGGCTGCGGGGATGTGGGTCCAGTACCGGAGCCGGCGCAAGGAGTACCTGGCTTCCATGGAGCGGGTCAAGGGCGAGATCAAGGACCTGATCACGACGCACTCCTACGACGTCATCGGCCGCAAGCTCGACGCGGCGCTCGCCTGCGTTCCCGAGGAGACCGACCTGCTGCGCTGGCGCAACGAGCTGAAGATCACGCTGGACCAGTACGGCGGCGACGCCCTGCTGGCCGAGAAGACCGAGAAGCTCTGCGACCTGGCCGAGGCGGCCCTCGAGGAGGGCGGGCAGCTCGGCCACGAGCCCATCCACGGCTTGGAGAGCGCGGGCGGGGCCAGGGCCAAGGCCCTGCTGGGCAAGGCCCGGGCGGCCCTGGCCATCGGCTGGGAGAACGAGTGGAGGAAGGTCGCGGAACATCTCTCCCGCGGGGAGACCGGCCAGGCCCGCAAGGCCCTCGACGCCCTTCTGGCCGCCCGGCCGGAGCACGAGGCCGGCCGAAAGCTCGACCGGCTCATGCGCGTCAGGCGCGAGGATCCCCCCCGCCGGCTCAAAGCCGAGAAGATGGGCAAGGATGTCCTGCTGATGCACGCCGATTCCTTCGTCGTGGGGCGCGAGCCCAAGGAGCTTCCCTCCATCGCGGTGGACAACGCCGACGTGAGCCGCAGCCATCTCCGGCTGGCCGTGCAGGCCGGCCGGCTCCTGGCCGAGGACCTGGACAGCAAGTTCGGCAGCGCCCTGGGCGGGGAGAGCTTCAAGCGGGCCGCCGTGGAGGACGGGAGCATCCTCCTGCTGGGCAAGTCGCTGCGGGTCGAGGTCCATCTTTGCTTCGCCGCCGAGGACGGGTCTCGGGCCGCTCCGGCCGCGGAGACCCGCCTTGATGACGAGCCGGCCGAGGCCGCCGCGCCCGCCAAGGCCTTGGCGGTGCGCGCCAAGGGGCCTCTGGCCGGGTTCGTGCTGGAGTTCCCGAGGTTCTACGTCTTGTGGGGCAGGGTGAGGGTGTCGTTCGGTCCCGCCGGCATCGTGCCCGACGCCGCGGCCGGCACGGAGCTGTGGTACCGGGACGGCGTCCTGCTCGCGGCCGGGCAAGATGGCTACGAGCCCTGCCTCGACGCGAGCGTCGAGCGCAAGGGCGTGCGCTATCTTCTGGAAGGATGACCGCCATGCACCTCCTCTTCTGCTGCCTGCTCCTCGCCGCCCCCCTCCGGGCCGCGAAGCCGCCCGCCGCGCCGGCCGCCAAGTCCCGCTGCGCCGAGCTCGACGAGTTCCGGCGCGCCTCGGACATCTACCGGGGCATCGGGTATTCCGAGGAGAAGGACCTCGGCCTGGCCAGGCAGAAGGCCGTGGACGCCGCCCTGGCCGACCTCAGCGCGAGCATCAGCGTCCGCGTGGAGGTGGCGGCCAAGGACTTCATCGGCTACGACCGGGTCAACGACAAGTCCACCGACCAGGAGTCCTACGAGAGGCTCCTCAAGACGTACGTGGACCAGCGGGTCAACGACGCCCGGGAGCGGGAGTTCCTCGACTGCCCCCGGCCCGGGACCTACGCCGTGGTCAAGTTCGTGGACAAGCGGGAGACCGACGAGAGGATGAAGGAGGACATCGAGGTCAAGAAGACCCACGTCGTCGACGCCCTCTCGGCCGCCGACGCCGCCGTCGAGTCCGGCCGGCCCGTCGAGGCTCTCAAGGGCTTCATCGAGGCGTCGGGCAAGCTGGAGTCCTTCTTCGAGGGCATGCCGGTCAAGGCCTCCCTGAAGCCCTCGTCGTCGAAGCTCGACCTGGGGGTCTACGCGCGCTCCCGCATCGAGGGGATCATCGGCTCCGTCACGCTCAAGCCTCTCAACGAGCGCGTCTTCTACACGGTGGACGGCAAGCCCAAGGGGCTGGTCGTCGTGACGGCGACCCTGAACGCGGCCAAAGGCGGTCGGGCCGGCGGCGACGCCCCGGCGCCCGTGGCCAACCTGCCGTTGACCGTCGCTTTCTCCAAAGGCCAGGGCCGTCTGGCCGGCCCCAAAGTGGTCACCGACGTCTTCGGGAAGGCCGAGCTGGGGCTCGAGTCCGTGGACCCTTCGTCGCTGGACGCGGCCCTGGAGGTGAGCGTGGACTCGACGGTCTTGTCGGGGCTCCCGGCGCGCTCGGACCTGCCCCGCTGCGCCATCGCCCTGGCGCGCACCAGGACCGTGGCCTTCGCCGTGCGGTTCGCCAACGGCGGGAAGACCGAGGCGATGCCCAGCCTCGAGGAAGGGGTGCGCAAGCTCATCCTGGAGGCCGGCTATGGGGCGGTCAAGGCGGGCGTGGAGGGCGGCGAGGCGGGCCCGGCGCTGCTCGGGAAGGCTCGCCAGACCAACGCGGACTACCTGCTGGCCATCGAGGTCGCGGCCACCCACGAGGCCGACCTCAAGATGTACGCCGCGCAGGCCCGCAGCTCCGTGGCCCTCTACAGGCTGCCGGACGGCAGCCAGGAGTCGGCCGACGCCGGGCCCGGGGCCAAGGGCTTCGGCGCCAGCGGCTCCGGCGCGGGCTGGCACGCCGCGGGCAAGCTGGAGAAGGGCGTGCTCAACCTCGTCCGCGACGGCCTTTCGAAATTGAGGTAAGGGGCCGGATCAGACGTTCCACTCGACGTCCCGGACGCCGCCGCCGGGCCCGAGCCGCACCCTGAGCTCGCCGAAGCGCGTGCCGAAGTTGCGGGTCCGGAGGTCCCGGCAGGTCACGACGGTCTCTCCCCCCTCCTGGACCGCCGAGACCGCGTGGAACAACGGGGAGAGCTCCCGCATGGTCTTGAACTCGGGGACCGCGGCCAAGGCCTCTTCGTAGAGAGGATCGAGGATGGCTACGGAGGACTCCTCAAGGACGCGGCCGGTCAGTGCGTCGAGGGTGAAGAGGCGGACCGAGTCCCCCTGCCGCTCGGCGCCCAAGAACCGCCACGGCAGGAACGCGGTCGGCAGCAGCGTCGTCGTCCCTGCGGGAGCCCGGCGGAGGGCGAGGAGCCTGAGCAGGAAACGGGCGGCGCCGTAGACCGCCAGGAAGGCCCCGTAGCGCAGGCCGAGGGCGGCGCCCGGGAGACGCCCGGCCGAGGCCTCCCGCCAGACTCGGAGCAGTCCCCAGACGGTGGCCAGGACCACGGGCAGGTCGATGAAGAAGGCCCATTCGGCGCAGCAGCGCTTGCGGCTGAAGGGCGCCCAGAGCTTGGTCCCGTAGGTGTTGGTCCAGTCGAGCAGGCTGTGGAAGGCCATGCCGAGCCCCAGGCCCAGCGCGGCTCCGCCGGGCTTGGTCCCGTAGAGCGCCAGGTGTAGGCCGACGCACAGCCCGGCGATCACGGGCAGGGAGTGGGCATAGGTCTGGTGGCATCTGAGGAAGGCTCGCTTGCCCAGGAGCCTGGAGAGGACGTCGGCGTCGGGCAGGGCCGAGCCCACCATGAAGGCGCAGGCGGCCTCGGGGTGCCGGGACAGCGCGGGAGCGGCGAGGACGACGCCCATCATGCCGTGGGTGACGATGTCCATCGCGGGATAGTATACTATTCGGCAGGATGAATCCCTCCGAGCTGCTCATCGAGAAGATGGCGTGGCTCAAGCGGCATGACCGGCCGCTGCGGGACTGGCAGTTCGTGGCCGCGGCCGGCCTCCTGGTGGCCGGGGAGTCGTGGCTCCTCCACGGCATCGGCTGCCCTCTCCGGCTCGGCCTGCCGCTCGTCGTCCTGTCCGCCTATGTCCCGTGCAATTTCCTCTTCTTCTGCAACGTCGTCGGCGTCGGGAATTTCCGGGAGCTGGTCTGGATGGCGTGCTTCGTCCTCCTGTGCGGCGTCTCGATGCTGCTCTTCGGCGCCTTGAACCTCGCGTTCGTGCTGGGCCTCTCCCTGGCGTTGACGGTCTATCTGTGCTTCGCGGCGCTGCAAGACCCCTATTGCCGCTACCGGAAGGGGATGCGGCTCCTGGAGGCCGGGGCGGCGGGGAAGGCCGCGGGACAGCTCGAGCGAGCCGTGTCCCTGGCGCCCCGGGAGGCCCGCTACCGCTACCACCTCGGCCGAGCGTGCCTCCGCGCCGGCCGGGAGGCAGAGGGGCGCGCCCTCGTCGGTTCGGCGCTCGCCGCCGAGCCGGGGCTCTTGGACGCGCTGCGCAGGGACGTGCTGTTCCGCGAGGAGTGGATCGTCTGACCGAGGAAAGGACGCGCTCGCTCATCGGCGAGGTCCGGACCTTCCTCGATGACCTCCGCCGGGAGTTCCCCGGCCTGTTCGTCCCGGCCAAGCCCCTGCCGCCGCCTCGGGCCGGGCCGCGGCGGGCCGACGACAGGTTCCGGGAGGTGCTCGGCCGGCGGCTCGCCTTCTGGAGCGACAAGATCGGCGTGCGCTACCGCAGGGTCTTCATCAGGAACCAGCGCACCCGCTGGGGAAGCTGCTCGCGGCAGGGCAACCTGAACTTCAACTGCAGGCTTCTCGGGGCGCCTCCCGAGGTCCTCGACTACGTGATCATCCACGAGCTCATGCACCTCGTGGAGATGAACCATTCGAAGAGGTTCTGGAGCCGCGTGGCCGACTGGTGCCCGGACTACCGCCTGCACAAGAAGTGGCTCCGGGAGAACGGCCGGGACCTGGGGCAGCCCCTCCGGGACGAGCCCGCGACAGGCGAGGCGCTCAGCCCCTGACCGCTACTTGCGGAACAGGCCGATGAGCTTGCGCGCGTTTGGCGAGTTGGCGTCCACGCCGAGTTGGGCGAGGCCTTCCCTGACGGAGGATTGGGTCGGGAGGTCCCCCTCGAGCACCTGGGGCAGGGCCGGGCCGCCCTTGGCCGGCATGGTGAACCCCAGGACCACGATGACGGCGACGATGAAGGCGGCTTCGAGGAGCGCGGGGAGCTTGGCCGAGGCGAACTCAAGGAGCCTCAAGGCCACGGTCAGGACGCCGGCGCCGCCCAGGATGCCCAGGATGACCAGCACCTGGTAGACGTTGTTGCCGGGCTCGGGATAGCCGACGCGGATGAAGAGATAGACGGCCCCCGAGCACAGCATGATCCGGATGAGCCGCATGATCATGGGTACCAACCCCTCCGGGCTGCGCGCCCGGAGGGGCCTCTTGTCGCCGTTCGCCGGTCTAGCGGCCGAACGTGGTCGGGGCGGGCTGGTAGGCGGTCTTGCCGGTCTCGCCCACCTTCATGACGTCGGCCTTGGAGATGCTGCCGACCCGCTTGAAGGAGTACTCGACGTAGTACTTCTTGCCCGCCTCGAGCTTCTGGCTGAACTCGCCGGCGTAGGCCTGGAAGTCCACGGCGTAGGTGCCGGCGGCCGCGAAGGACAGCTGCTTCTCCAGCAAGGTCGAGTCGAACCAGTTGGGGACGTCCTTGCGGAGCTTGAGGATCAGGACGGTCTGCTCGCCGGCGTAGTAGGAAGCCCACTTGTCCTTGAGCGTGAGGGCCATGTTGGGCGAGAGCCCCTGGGCCAGGATCCCCGCGGGATCGGGCTTCATGGCGAGCTTCCTGATGGGCGCCACGACGTAGCGGCCGTCGTTGCTGCCGCCCTGCACGGTCTTGTACTCGTAGGCGGTCTCGCGCTGCCTGAGGCTCAGCCACGGGCCTTGGAGGCAGATCTCGAAGCTGTCGTATTCCCAGGGGAAGAGCTGCTGGCGGTCCCTGATGGTCAGGGAGGCGCGTTCCTCATAGGTGCGGTAAGGCCGCTCGTAGCAGTTCTGTCCGTTCCGGTACGTCGGGTTCGTGTCCCGGGGGTAGTGCCCGCCCGGAGGATAGTACCCGCCGGGAGGGTAGTGGCCGCCCGGGGGATAATGGCCGCCCGGAGGGTAGTGCGGGTCGGGGACGGGATAGCAGTCCTCCACCCACTCGGTGCTGCGCAGCCAGATCTCGCCGGTCTGCGGGGAGTCGTTGGCGCCGATGGTGAAGCTGGCGCAGTCCTGGTCTTGGCGGTAGTACAGCGCCTTGACCGGGGCGTGCTGGGCCACGTTCTGCGGCTCCGCGGCCTTCTCGCGGACGGTCTTCAGCAGGTCTGACACGTTGATGCCCTGGTCGAAATCCAACCCCGGCAGCTCGGCGCGGGCCGGGATCGCCGACGACAGGACCAGCGCCAACGCCATCGTCGTGATCAAGGATGCGGCGGTCTTCATCGAGGGGTGCCTCCTGGGCCAGTGGGCCCATTTTTCACGTAGGTCTATTATGCCACGCGGAGGGACCAAAAGGGAACGGGTCTTTGTGCCTAGGCCCGGGTAGGACCTTTGGCCCAGACGCCCCGGGGCGCGGCTAGCCTCCCAGGAGGTGCAGGGCCGGCCGGCCCGCGCGCTTCTCCTTGATGGCCTTGAGCACCTTCTCGGGCGTGAACGGCGGCGCCAGCAGGCGCACGCCCACCGCGTCGCAGACGGCGTTGGCGATGGCAGGCTGGGGGCCGTTGATGCCGATCTCCGAGACGGACTTCGCCCCGAACGGACCGTCGGGCTCGTAGGTCGGGATGAGGATGGTCTTGAAGGGCGGGGCGTCGGCGGTGGTGAAGATCTTGTACGTCCGGAAGTTGGGGTTGAGCATGGCGCCGCTCGGGCCAAAGAGCATCTCCTCGGTGAGGGCGTAGGAGAGGCCGTTCAAGACCGCGCCGTCGTTCTGCCCCTCGGCCAGCGCCGGGTTGATGGCCGTGCCGCAGTCCACGGTGGCGACGTAGTCGAGGACGGTCACCTGGCCCGTCTCGGTGTCCACCTCGACCTCGGCGAAGTGCGCCGCGAAGGGAGGGGGCGAGCTCTGGGCGTAGTGCGAGGCCACCCCCATGATCTGGTGCTGGTCGTGGTAGTAGAACGCGGTGTGGGCCACCTCGGAGAGCGCGCACGAGCGGCCGGACTTGGCCCTTGCCTTGCCGTCCTTGAGGTCGACGTCCTGGGGCTTCTCGTCGAGGATGCGGGCCGCGACCTTGAGGATCTGCTCGCGGGCGTGCAGGGCGGCCTTCTTGACCGCGTTGCCCGAGATGAAGGTGGTCGAGGAGGCGTAGGCGCCCACGTCGAAGGGCGTGAGGTCCGTGTCCGAGGAGAGCGTGATGATATCGCCGGTCGTCACGCCGAGGACCTCGGCCGCGATCTGGGCCAGGACGGTGTCCGAGCCCGTGCCCAGGTCGGTCGCGCCCATGTGCAGGTTGAAGGAGCCGTCCTCGTTCATCTTGATGGAGGCCGCGGCCATGTCCACCTCGGGGATGCCGGAGCCCTGCATCATGCACGCGCAGCCCAGCCCCCGGCGCTTGGGGCCCGTTTGGCGGCGGTAGCGCCTCTTCTTGGCGTACCACTTGATGGCGGCCAGGCCCCGCGAGATGCACTCGTCCATGCCGCAGGAGCCGATCTTCTGCTCGATGCCCTCGCGGCCCTCGCCCATGGCCTTGAAGACCGGGGAGCCCTCGCCCGAGCGGATGTAGTTCTTCCGGCGGAACTCGATGGGGTCCAGGCCCAGCTCCGCGGCCATGATGTCCATCTGGCTCTCCCAGGCGAAGAAGCCTTGCGTCGCGCCGAAGCCCCGGTAGGCCCCGCCGACCGGGAGGTTGGTGTAGACCGAGCGGCCGACGAACCTGGTGTTCTTGGCCTGGTACATGGGCAGGGTGTGAGAGCCCGAGCACATCATGACGGTCAGGGAATGCGCGCCGTAGGCGCCGTTGTCGCAGTAGACCTCCATGTGGGCGTCGGTGATGGTGCCGTCCTTCTTCGCGCCGGTCTTGAGGCGGACCACGAAGGGGTGGCGCGTGCGGGAGGAGACGAAGGTCTCCTTGCGGGTGAACTCGATCTTGACGGGCCGGCGCGTGGCCAGCGACAGGGCGGCGCACACCGGCTCGAGCAGGACCTCCTGCTTGGAGCCAAAGCCCCCCCCGATGCGGGGCTTGATGACGCGGATGGACTTGACCGGGACCTGCAGGACCTTGGCCGTGATGCGGCGGCAGTGGAAGGGGACCTGGGTCGAGGTGCGGATGACGAGGCGGCCGTCGCCGTCGAAGTAGGTGATGGTGACGTGGGGCTCGAGGGCGCAGTGCTGGGCCCACTGGGTCTTGTACCACCGGTCCACCACCACGTCGGCCTCGGCGAACCACTCGGATTCCTTGACCTCGAAGTCGAACTTGGCGCAGATGTTATGCCTGGCGTCCGGGATGTTCTTGGAGTCGGCCTCGTCGTGGATGACCGGCGCGCCTTCCTTGATGGCCTCCAGGGTGTCGAACACGGCGGGCAGGACCTCGTAATCCACCTTGATCCTGGCCAGCGCCTCCTCGGCGGCCTCCGGGGTCTCGGCCGCGACCGCGGCGATCCTGTCGCCGACGTAGCGCGCCTTCTCGCTGAGGACCAGCGTGTCGTAAGGGGAGGGCTCGGGATGGCCCTGGCCCGCGGTGGTGTGCCGCACCCGCGGCAGATCCTCATGCGTCAGGACCGCGAGCACGCCCGGCACCTTCTTGGCCTCCCGGGTGTCGATGGACTTGATGCGCGCGTGGGCGTGGGGGCTGTAGAGGAGCCGGCCGGTGAGCAGTCCCCTGACGTCGATGTCGTCGGTGAACTGCGCCGTGCCGCACGCCAGGGCCAGCGCGTCGACCTTCTCGACCCGGTGGTTGACGACGGTAAAATCGCGTTTTTCGGAAACGCCCATGGCTAAGCCCTCCTTCCCGCGGCCTTCAGTTTTTTGGCGGCTAACATGACTGCTTCCACTTGTTTGACATAGCCGGTACACCGGCAGAGATTCCCATCCAAAGCTCGCCGGATGGCCGTTTCATCCGGCTCGGGATTCTCGTCCAGGAGGGCCTTGGCGGCGAGGACCATGCCGGGGATGCAGAACCCGCACTGGACCGCGCCGGTCTCGACGAACGCCCGCTGGATGGGGTGGGGCCGGTCCGGCGTGCCCAGGCCCTCGATCGTCACGACCCTCCTGCGGTGCGCCTGCGCGGCGAACATCATGCACGAGAGCGCGGGCTTGCCGTCCAGGAGGATGGTGCAGGTCCCGCAGTCGCCGTTGTCGCAGCCCCTCTTGACGCCCTTGTAGCCCTCCCGCCGCAGGGCGTCCAGGAGGTACTCGCCCGGCGCGACCCGCAACGCCTTGTCCGCGCCGTTGATGTTGACGACGATGTCCAGCCTGCCGTCGACGGCTTCCAGCGTCCCCCGGCCTTGGATCTTCTTCATGAGACCTCCTTGAACGCCTCGAGCAGGCAGCGCCGGATCAGCACGCCGGCCGCCTCGCGGGCGTAGGCCTTGGCGGGCGAGGCGCCCGTGAGCGCCGTGAGCTCCGAGACCGCGGCCGAGGCGGCTTGCCCGGCGGTCGCTTCCGTCGCGGGCCGGCCGGCCAGCAGCGCCTCGGTCCGGGGCAGGCGCGCGGCCCTGGGCAGGATGGCGGCCACGGCCACGGCGGCACGGCGGACCTTCCTGCCCTTCACGTCCGCCGCGACCACGCAGTGGACGTACGATTCCCAATCGGAGCGGGTCAGGGCCAGCCGGTCGGTGGCGGCGGCCCACCTCCGGGTGGCGGCCGGGATGCGGATCTCGGTGAGCAGGTATCGGCGCCCAAGGCTTGCCATGACCTCGGGCTTGAGCAGGTCCGCGAAGGGCATGGTCTTCTCCCGCTTGCCGTCCACGCACGCGGCGACGGCGTCGAGGGCGAGGAAGACGGGCGGCAGGTTGTTGAAGGGGTGGGCGCGGACCACGTTGCCGCCGAGCGTGCCCATGCCGCGGGCGAGCGCGTTGCTGCCGAGCCCCGCGGTCCGGGCGATGACGCCCCGGGCCCAGCGGGCGAGGAGCGGCGATTTCTCGAGCTCGGCGATGGTGCACAGGGCCCCCAGGCGCAGCCACCGGCCGTCCGCCTTGATGTGGCGCAGGGGCAGGTCCGAGATGTCGACGACGGTCTCGACGGCCGGCGAGAGGGTCCGCGTGTGGCGCGTGCCGCCGGCCACGACCACGGCCGTGGCCTTGAGCCTGGCCAGGATGGCCGCCGCCTCCTGGGCGCTCGCTGGGAAACAAAACCGTCGGATGTTGGTCCTCATCGGTGGCTAGCCTCCGGATATCGGGGGGAAGATGTGCAGGACGTTCCCCTCCTTGAGCTTGACCTTCTTGAGATTCCTGCGGTCCAGGATCTCGGAGTCGAGGGCGAGGATGAACTCGTTGCGCACCACGCCGTCGTCGTCGAGGAGGACCTTCGCGACCTCGGGCCCCCCCTCCTCGATCACGCGGCGGACGCAGTCCGCCGCGGTCTTTCCTTCGGTCCACAACTGGTCCTTCTTGAGGCGCAGTCTCAGAGTGGTGTAGAGCTTCACGAGGACCTGGGCCACGTTCAGGGAACCTTGGCCAGCATCTCCCGGGAGAGCTTGTTGGCCTTCTCGCTGAGCGAGCGCTCGTCGACCCGGGCCAGGCGGCCGTCCGATACCACGACCTCGCCGTCGACCAGGACGTGCCTGGCCTTGTGGCTGGCGCCGCAGAAGACCACGGCCGCCACGGGGTCGGAGAGCGAGCCGGCGAAGTCGATGCCGCTCAGGTCGAAGATGGCGACGTCGGCGGCCTTGCCCGGGGAGAGCTCGCCGATGTCGTCGCGGCCGAGGACCTCGGCCCCGCCGCGCGTGGCTATCCACAGCGCGTCGCGGGCCGGCATGGAGGCGACGCCCGACTTGACCCGGGCGACCAGCATGGCCTGGCGGACCTCCGCGAGCATGTCCGAGCAGTCGTTGGAGGCCGAGCCGTCCACCCCGAGCCCGACGGGCACCTTGTGCCCGAGATACTGGCGCAGGGGCGCGATCCCGGAGCCCAGGCGGAGGTTCGAGGACGGGCAGTGGGCCACGCCGGTGCGCGTGCGGCCCATGAGCTTGGATTCCGCCTCGTCCATGTGCACGCAGTGCGCGAACCAGGACCGTCCCCCCTCCAGCCAGCCCACGGACTCCATGTAGGCCAGGGGCCGCATCTTGTGGAGTTCGAGGCAGTAGGCTTCCTCGTCGAGCGTCTCGGCCAGGTGGGTGTGCAGGCGCACGTCCCACTCCTTGGCCATCCTGGCGGAGAGCTTGAGGAGCTCCGTCGTGACGGAGAACGGCGAGCAGGGCGCCAGCGCCACGCGCGTCATGGCGAAGGGCTTGCGGTCGTGGTGCTTCTTGACCAGGCGCTCGCAGTCCTTGAGGATCTCGTCCTCGGTCTGCACCACGTCGTCGGGGGGCAGGCCGCCCTTGGACTTGCCGCGCGACATGGAGCCCCGGCAGGCGTGGAAGCGGATGCCCAGGTCCCGCGCCGCCTCGATCTCGCGGTCGATGAGGCCGGCGCTCTTGCCGCCGGGGAAGAGGTAGAAGTGGTCCGAGCTCGTGGTGCAGCCTGTGAGCAGGAGCTCGCCCAAGCCCACTTGGGCGCTCACGTAGACGCCCTCGGGCGTCACGTGCCGCCAGACTTCGTAAAGGTAAAGGAGCCAGTCGAAGAGCTTGTGGTCCTGCACCGCGGGCAGGTTGCGCGTCAGGGTCTGGTAGAGGTGGTGGTGGGTGTTCACGAAGCCCGGCAGGACAACGCAGCCCCTGGCGTCGATGACGCGCTCCGCCCGGGCCTTGAGGCCCTTGCCGACCTTCTTGACGGTGTTGCCTTCGATGAGCACGTCGCCGCCGGCGATCTCGGTGCGGGCGTCGTCCATGCGGGCGACCGCCAGCGCGTTCCTGATCAGGATGGTCTTCATGGAGCGGGTCCGGCTCCTGCGGCCGGCCTATGATAACATATCTTCCAAGCGCCGGACGCTCCCGGCGGGGATCCCGGCGGGGATCAAGGCTTGGGCGCCGGCGCCGCCTCCGTCGGAGGCTTGGGGGGCTCCGGCAGCAGCTTGTCCATGGCCTTGCGGATGGCGCGCCGGTAGGGCGCGAACCCGGTCTTCAGGTCTCGCCCGGTCAGGTCGTACTTGACGTCGGGCTGGACGCCCAGGTTCTCGATGGGCTTGCCGTCGACGCGCTGGGCGATGGTCCAGGTCGCGTTGACCTGCTCCACGCCGAACTGGTTGGGGACGGAGAAGGGCTTCACCGCTCCGCCCGCCCCGGAGGTGCGCACGCCCAGGATGGTGACGCGCTTGTTGTCCTGCAGGATGGCCGGGAAGAAGTCCCCGCCGGAGAAGTCCAGGGCGTTGGTCAGGAGCAGGACGGGCTTGGTGAACCGCAGCTTGGCCGGGGCGGGCTGGATGTCGTCGACGCCCCACAGGTGCGTCGGGCCGGTGAGGCGCCGGCCGGCGCCGAGCTCGCTCAGGATGAAGCGGGCGAACTTGATCATGAGGTCCACGAAGCCCTCGTCGACCGGGACGCCCGTCCATTCGTCGTCCTCCTCCATCTCCTCCATGGCGAGCTCGCCCTTCACGGGGTCCTGGAGCTTCTCGAGGGTCTCGAGGGCCCAGGCCGCGTCGCTCTCGTCGATGAGGATGCGGTGCTTGGGGGAGGCCAGCGGCTTGTCGGTCAGGTGCGAGGCGAGGGCGTAGAGGTAGAAGAGGCTGCCGCCCGGGTTGTTGACCTGGTCGATGACCAGCCCCTCGGTTTCGCGCTGGAACTTGCCCATGAGGCGGCCGAAGGCCTGCGCCTCCTCGTCGCCCCCCCCGTAGTGGGGGATGCGGACGTAGCCGACCTTGCGGCCCTTCTGGTCCGTGTAGATGTAGGCGTGGAACGGGTTGTCCGCCTTGGCCTGCCAGACGACCGGCCCCAGCGTCGGCACGTAGGACTTCTTGGCGCCCAGGATGAAGGGGTTGTCGACCGACTCCTTGCGCATCTGGGCGAAGACCGCGTCCAGGGGATGGGCCGCCCAAGTGAAGAGCCTGTTGACGATGCCCTTGAGCCTCGACGCCGGCGAGGAGCCCCCGCCCTCGTCGCCCCAGGCCTGGCCCGACTGCCGGCCCGTCCCGGGCGCGGGGAGGTCGAGCCCGGCGTCCCGCACGGGGACGTCGACCGGGATCCGCTCGGGGGAGTACAGCCAGGTCAGCTGGGCCTCGCTCACGGCGCCCGAGCGGGTCTTGATCTTGAGGGTCACCGGGCCCTGCGGCACGTCGTTGCCCATGCTGCGGCTGCGGTTGGTCAGGAAGATCTCGGCCAGCCGAAGGTCCGTCTCCGTCGTGTTGCCGGCCCGGGCGCGGGCGAGCTCGGCGACCGCGTCGGCCGTGGGCCGTCCGCCGAACTCGACGATCTCGTCGCCTTCCCGGAAGGGGAAGGACTCCTTCGGGAGCAGGGAGCGGTTGATGTAGGCGATGTAGTATTTCCCCTCCGCGCCCATGACCAGGAGAGGGAGCTTGGCCTTCTCGGTGGAATAGAAGCCGATGCTCACGTGGTAGTCCCGCATGGCGGCGACGAAGTCGGCCAGGAGGGACTGGAACCGGCGCGTGCCGATGTTCGGCTCGGCAAGGATGACCCGCTTGACCTTCTCGAACTCGGCCTTCAGGTCGAGCTGGAACCGGTCCTTCTTCCACTCGACGGGGGCGTACTGCTCGGAGAAGATGGAGGCGATCTTGTAGAGGGTCGCGATCATCTTCTGCTGGGTGAGGTTCGGCTGGGAGGACGGCAGGGCCGAGGCGGCGAGGTCTTCGGCGGGCTCGGCCAGGATGCCGGATGCCTCGACGCGCTCGCGGGTCAGGGCCCGGAAGGCCCCGTCCGCGGCGCCGTGGCTGTCCTCGGCCGCCTGCCGGTCCATCGGCCCGGCGGCCTCGAGGATGCGGCCGACCTCCTGCTTCATCTCGGCCACGGCCCGGGCGACGCCGCCTTGCTCCTGGCCCGGCGCTTGGGGCGCGGCCTGGGCCGGTGGCGCGGTCCGCGGCGCGGCGGCGACCGAGGGGCGCGCGAGGGACGGGACGGCCGCCATCGGCGCGGCGAGCGCGCCGACGGGCGCGGGCAGGGCCGGGATGAGGGAGGCGTCGAGAGCGGGCGCGGTCCAGGCCGGAGGCCGAGCGTCCCGGCCGCCCTCAGGGAGGGCGTTGGCGGCCGTGGGCGCGGCCAGAGAGATCTTCTGGAGGTCCGGCAGGGACGACTTGAGGCCGAGGGGGGCGATGGACAAGGGGTTGGACATCGAGCCGCCGGGGACCGGGAGGCCGACGCCGCCGTAGGCGCCGGGGACCGGGCGGACCTGGCCGTCGACGCGGCCCACGACGGAGACGCTCTGGCCGGACACGGGGGCGGGTCCGATGCCGGCCGCCATCAGTCCGATAGCGGAAAGAAGAAGCGTCTGAGCCTGGCGCATGGTCGTTCTCCTCTGGTCGCGTCGCGTCACGCGTGTATCATAGCACCGGTCGAGCCCCGCGCTTCTGGGCTGAAAGGCCCCGGCCGGGACAGGCAATGGGCCCAAGGGCGCGTGGGCATGTGGGCCCACGGGCCCTGACCGCCTGCCGTTACCGGGCCCTGCCGTGGAAGAACTGCCGGACGGCGTAGGCGACGAAGAAGACGGAGAAGGCGATCCCGACGGAGGGCGCGCCGGCGTGGCGCGCCATGGAGGCCGCGTCGGTCCCGTTGGCGGTGATGGCGGAGGCCAGACGCAGCGGCGCCGTGGCGATCGCGATGAAGGTCGCCGCCAGGTAGAGGATGTTCTCGGCGAGGGCGGCTTGGCCCGCCCACGGCCGCCCGCACCAGAAGCCGGCCCCGATGCCGGCTTCGAGGGCGTAGAAGAGGAAGTTCCCCAGCCCGGAGCCGCCGGTCACCGCCCCGGCCCTGAAGTTCGGCCAGGAAACGGCCTCGACCAGGAACCAGACCGGCGCCAGGTAATAGAAGAGCCGCCCCAGCAGCTCGGGGTCCGGCCAGAAAGGCGACCGGAGCCGGACCTGGCGGCTGACCTCGACGTCCCGCCAGAACGAGATGTCCCCGTCGGTGGGGCGCGCCGTCGTCGCGGGGCGGAGCTTCGCGGTGTTGCCTCGAGCCCGCAGGTGCTCCATGAGTTGGGGGGTCACGCCGTTGCGCTCGATGTAGTCGAAGAGCTCGCGGATGCGCGGGGGCAGGTCCTTGGCGTCGGAGAGGTACACCTTGCCGTCGACCTTGATGACCGAGACCCTCTGCCCTTCGAACACCTCGACCTCGGACGGGGGATGGGAGGACTTGGGCTCGGCGCCGGCGAGCTCGGCCTGGGGCGCCCGCCGCCGGCGTTCCTCCCGGTGCGCGCGCCAATCATCCAGGAGGGTCTGGCTGAACCCTTCCTTCGCGATGCGGTCCATGAGCGCGCGCACGTCCTCGGGCAGGGACGGGTCGTTCGAGGTGTAGGTCAGGCCGTCGATGACCAAGGTGACCTCGGCCTGCGGCGGTGGCGGCGGCTGCCGTCGATGAGCGGGCGGGGCCGCGGGCTCACCCTTCTTGAGCGCTTTGGAGCAGGCCCAGCAGGCCTCCCGCTCGGGTTCGTTGGGCTGGCCGCAGTGCGGGCAGGCGGTCCTCGCCGGGGGAGGCGCCGGCGGGGGCCGCAGGTGCCCGATCTCGAGGTGGTCGAAGCGCCCGACGCGCGGCAGGCCGGCGCCCGCTTCCGGGCGGGCGCCCTTCTCCTTTTCGAGGAAGTCGAACCGCTTGCGCTTCTTCTTCTCGGGGGTCGCCATGCGGTATGCCTTGCGGCAGTTTATCGTATTTCCTGTGCGTAGTCCACAGCCCGTCCGGGGCTTCCCGGGGGGACCGCGGCTTTGTCGGAGAGCCCAGAAAATGCTTTCATAAGCTCCGGTCGGCGGCGGGATATTGGGAGGTGGACGACATGGCGGATTACACGACGCAGGACTACAACCGGCTCTTGGGCCTCGCGGGGTTCTCGGAGGCTCTCCTCAAGAACCATTTCACGCTCTACGAGGGCTATGTCAAGAACACCAACAAGCTCTCGCTCGAGCTCGGGTTCATGGTGAAAGAAGGCAGGACCGGCGACGCTTCCTACTCCGAGATCAAGCGGCGCTTCGGGTGGGAGTTCTGCGGCATGCGGCTCCATGAGCTCTACTTCGAGAACCTGACCAAGACGCCCAAGCCTCTCGCCGAGGCGGCCCCGAAGCTCGCCAAGGCGCTGGGGGCCGAGTTCGGCTCCGTCGAGCTCTGGGAGAAGGACCTCAAGGCGCTGGCCGCCATCCGCGGCATTGGCTGGGCCGTCCTGTACCTCGACATCCGTTCGGGCAGGCTGTTCAACGCCTGGGTCAACGAGCACGACGCGGGGCACCTGGCGGGCTGCGCGCCCCTCCTCGTCCTGGACGTCTTCGAGCATGCCTTCATGCTGGACTACGGGTTGAAGCGGGCGGACTACGTCGCCGCCTGCATCGGCGCGTTCGATTGGGGCGCGGCCGCGCAGCGCCACGAGGCCGCCCAGCCGGCGCCGGCCGCGCCGGGGGGCCCCTTGCGTCCTTCGGGCGCCTCCTGAGGCATCCATGGCGACATCCTTGTTCCTTGCCGTCGTCCTCGGCGTCGCGACGCCGCCCGCGAGGGCGGCCGAGCCGGTCGCCCTCGCCGCCATCGTGGTCGAGGAAGACCGCGTCGAGTTCCAGTTCAGCGGGCCCGTGAGGGAGAGCGTCAGGTTCGAGGAGAACCCGCCCCGCCTGCTGATCGACCTGCCGAACGTCAGGCTCACCGCGGCCGACAGGGTCTTCGAAGGCCGGGGAGGCGTCCTCAAGAAGGTGAGGGCCGGGCAGCTTTCCTCCGAGCTCGTGCCGGTCGCCCGTTGCGTGGTGGAGCTCGAGACTTATGTGCTCTACGGCATCCAGTGGGACGGGAACGTGATGTCTCTCGCCTTGGGCAATGCGGCGAGGATGCCGCTGCCTCCCCCCTCCTTGAGGAAGGACGAGGCCCCCGTGCCCGCCCAGCCGGCGGCCGTCAAGCCCGCGGCGGCGCCCGTCCAGCCGGCGGCCGTCAAGCCCGCCGCGGCGCCCGCCAAGCCCGCCGCGGCGCCTGCGGGGGCGTTTCAGGTGCAGGTCGGCTCCTTCTCCGACGAGGTGCGCGCGAAGGCTCTCAAGACGGCCATCGAGGCCTCGGTCTCGCCGGTCACGGTGGAGTCCGTCTCGGTCTCAGGGAAGACCTTCTACCAGGTCAAGGCCGGCTCCTTCAAAAGCCGGCCCGCGGCCGAGGAAGCCGCCCGGAAGCTCAAGGCTGACGGGCACGCGTCCGCCTATGTCGTGAAGAGGAAGTAGGCGGCCGCCGCGCCGCTCAGAAGAAGGCCGCCAGGACGGCGTGCAGCTTGCGGTAGACGTCCACGAAGATCCCGTGGTACTCGACGGGCTTGGCGTAGACTTCGATCGGCTCGGCGAGGTCCTCGGCCGCGATCGGGATCGTGAAGGAGAAGGTCGCGCCCAGCCCCTTCCAGCTCTCGGCCCAGATCCGCCCGCCATGGAGCTGGACCATCGAGCGCGCCAGCGTCAGGCCCAGCCCCGTGCCGTCGGACTGCTTGCCGTTCGACACGGACTGCTGGAAGGTCTCGAAGATGGACTCGAGGTGCTCCTGGGGGATGCCGGGGCCCGTGTCCTTCACCCGGAAGACCAGGGTGCCGGCGTGCTCGTACTTGCCCATCCTGACCCCGATCGTCACGGTGCCGCGGGCCGGGGTGAACTTGAGGGCGTTGGAGATGAGGTTCGTGAGGACCTGGATGATCCTGCGGGGCTCCGCCTTGATGCGGGGCAGGTGCTCGGTCGGCACTTCCTTGACCAGCCGCACGCCCTTGGAGATCGCCCAGGCCTGGAAGCTCTCCACGACCTCGTCGATGATGGCCTGGGGGTCGCAGGAGACGAAATCGAGGCTCATCTTGCCGGCCAGGACCTTGGTGTAGTCCATGATGTCGTTGACCAGGCCCTGGAGGCGGCCCGTGTTCTTGATGGCCAGGTGGAGCATCTGCTTCTCATCGGACTGGAGCCGCTCGGCGACCTGCTCTTCGAAGATCTCGAGGCCCAGCTTGATGGCGGTGACCGGTGCCCTGAGCTCGTGGGTGAGGTAGGAAGCCATGATGGACTCGGGGGCCTTCCCGGTCCTTTCCGCCATCCCTCTCGTCTCGATGGTCTGGTTCATGGCTGGCCTCACTCACAGTCTAGTCCAGGCAGGTTACGGGGTCATTACAGACTTGTTAACGAATTGTTACAGCCGGGGGGGCCCGCCGCCTCCCTCCGACGAGGAATCGCAGCCCTCCCCCCGGGGGAGGGCTGCGATTTGGTACAATCCATGGAACTATTCGAGGGCCTCGTTCGTACCATAGGGCAGAGGCATAAACCATCGTGCTGCAGAGCTTCATCGAGGAATACTCCGACCGGGCGTACCAGTTCGCTTACCGGCTTTGCGGCGATGCCGAGGAGGCCAAGGAGCTGGTCCAGGAGGCCTTCTTCCGGCTCATCAAGGCTTGGGACCTCTACGACGCCGAGCAGCCCTTGGAAGGGTGGTTCCTGACCATTTTAAGAAATGTCTACATCGACAGCGTCAAGAGGTACGACCGGAGGAACAGGCTCTCCCTGGACATGACGGTCAAGCACGACGACGGCGAAGGACTGCCCCTGGCGGAGGTGCTGCCGGATGAGGGCGAGGAGCGCATCCTGGAGGCCCTGGAGAGGCGGGAGGCCGGCGGCGAGGTGCGGGAGGCCCTGGCGTCTTTGAGCCCGGAGCACCGCGCCGCCTTGAGCCTCTGCGACATGGAGGGCATGAAGTACGGGGAGATCGCCGAGGTCCTGGGCTGCCCGGTGGGGACCGTGAGGTCTCGCGTGGCCCGCGCCAGGGTGATCTTCAGGGAGAAGATGCTGGAAAAGACCGCGGGGATGGTGGGCTATGGCGTGTAGCGGATTCGAGGTCATCCTGTCGGCGTATGCGGACGGCGAAGCGACCCCTCTCGAGCGCCGCCGGCTCGAGGAGCATCTCGCGGGCTGCAAAGCCTGCGGGGTCCGTCTGGCGATCATCCTCAAGTCCAAGGGCATCCTGGCCGCGATGCCGGCCCCGGCCGCGCCCCCTGACCTCAAGGCGTCTCTCCTGAGGGCCGCGGCGTCCGTCGACGCCCCGGCCTCCGGCCTCGGCCGCGCCCCGTCCCGCCGTGGCCAGGCCCGGCGGGGCCTGAGGGAGACCCTGCTCGGGCTGTGGGACGACGCCTTCCCTCGCTACGGGCTCGCTTTCGGCTTGGCCGCTTTCCTGGTCGTCGGGGTATGGTTCCAGAAGCGCCAGGATGAGCCCGTGCCGATCGACCTGATGATCGCCGCCCACCGGCAGTACTCGCTGGCTCAGCCCCTGGCTCTTGCCCAGGGCGGGCAGCCCTCGGCGGCCGGGCAGGACCAGGATGGGGATGAGAGCGAGGATTAGCCTCTTGCCGTTGATGCTGCTCCTGGGCGCCCCCGGTTGGGCAGCCAGGACCGCGGCGCTCCCCGACCCGGTCGAGACCCTGGCCAGGGGCCTGGCCGGGCCGTCCGTCTCCTACGACGGGACGGTGTCGGTCCGCGGCGCCAAAGGCAGGTCCAAGAAGATGAGGGTCCGCTGCGCTCCTCCGGCGTGCCGCCGCGAGATCGTCGACTCCAAGGGCGCCGCGCTCCTGGTCGTCGTGACGGACGGGGCCCGGGAATGGGTGTTCGACAAGAGGCTCAACAAGGTCTGGCAGGGAGCCGGTCCGGGTTCGCCCGAGGAAGGCAAGGCGTACGCCGCTCACTACCGCATCGCCGTCTCGACCGGCGGGCGCGTGGCCGGCAGGCCGTCCTGGCGGGTGGAGTTGAGCCCCAAGTCGGGCGTCGCGCTCAGGCGGAGGCTTTGGATCGACAGGGAGCAGGGTCTCATCCTGCGCGACGAGAGCTATCTGCCCGACGGGACCACGGTCTCGAAGTCCAGGTACTCTCGCGTCGCTTACGGGGTGAGCCACGACGCCGGCCTTTTCGCGCCCGACTCCCCCGCGGGGGCGCTCAAGGCCGGGAGGCTCGACATGGACGACGGCGAGCGCTCGAGGGCCAGGGAGTCCTCGGGCCTCGAGCCCAAGACGCCCGCGTGGCTCCCCTCGGGCTATGTCTTGGAGGGCGTCGAGCTCGTCGCGCACCGGGACAAGAAGATCGTCCACTACCGGTATTCGGACGGGGTGCATGCCCTGTCGCTGTTCCAGTCCCCCCCTCGGGCGAGGCTGGACCTGGGGACCAAGGACCGCCGGGATGTGCGCCTGGCCGCGGGAGCGGGCTTCGCCTCCTGGAGCGATGAGGGCGGGGTCCTGGGCTGGACCCAGGGGGAGACGAGGCTGGTGATGGTCGCTCCCCTGGGCATCGAGGCTCTCGAGCGCATCGCGGAGTCCGTGCGGTGAGGCTCCCGGCCTTGGCCGCGGCGCTGGCCCTCCTGGCCGGGTGCGGTTCCCGGGAGTTCGACCTGGGGCGGCGCTACGAGGACTCCCAGCGTCACCCCCTGGCGATCAAGGCCTATGAATCGTTCGCCGCCGGCCACCCTGATGACCCCCGGACCGCGGAGGCCTTGGTGCGGGCGGCGCGGATCTACGCCAAGACGTTCAACCGCTGCCTCGAGGCCAGGCGCCATTACGAGACGGCCCTGCGCCGCTTCCCCGACCTCGAGCCCTGGGCTTCCCAGGCCAAGGCCGGGCTGATGGCCTGCCCGGACTACTTCCCGATCGACCAGGGCCGGCGGTGGACCTTCGGCGACACGGCGAGCCTCGGCAAGAACATGAGGCTCGACATCGAGGTCAAGAAGTCGAGCGGCTCCGTGTCTGGCGAGATGTCGAGCAGGCTCTTCGCCGGCGCCAAGACCATCAAGTCCGAGGAGCTCGTCTACGTGAAGAAGGACTGGGCCGTGGTGGAGATCGGGCCCGGCAGGCGCGTGCCGATCCTCCGGTACCCGTTCCGGGCCGGCAACTCGTGGAAGGAGCGGAGCGGCTCCGAGGGGATGGAGTACCTCATCGAGTCGGCCGACGCCGTCGTCAAGACCGGCGCCGGCGTCTTCAGGGGCTGCCTCAAGGTCAAAGAGACCAACACCAGCTTTCCGGACGTCTGGAAGTACGACTACTACGCGCCCTATGTCGGCAGGATCAAGACCACGATCGCCGGGCCCGGGTTCGAGAACCCGAACACCGAGCTGATCGACTATTCCCCCCGCTGAGGTCCGGCTCCTCCCGGTCGCGCCGGGTCAGAGGGGCTGACGGTGGAGGGTCAGCCCCAGCCTGCGCGACGGCGCCATCCCCGCGCACATCAGGACGGGGAAGGGCACGGCGTCGTCCTTGCCGAGGGCGGCCGCGCAGAAGGCCTGCGCCGCGCCGCTGAGCTCGACCTGGGCCTGGAAATACAGGCCGGGACAGCCCCCGTCGAGGCCCGCGCCGCCGAGGGGGCAGACGGCGTACACCGCCATCTCCGCGCGGACCTTGCCGTCGGGCCCGAAATCGAGCTCGAGGGCGGACCTCGCGACGGTCGCTTGCCCGGGCTGCGACGGGAGCGCGAGGACCAGCTCGGCCGGGATGTTCGTCCTCGAAGGCTTCGGCAGGGCGCAGCCGCCCGCGCAATCCTGGGTCCACGCGGACACGAACCCCGTGAGGGTCAAGGCCTCGACCGCGCCCGCGGCGGGCGCCGGCGCCTGCCGGGCCAGGACGGCCTCCAGCGGCAGCCCCGTCATCCCGGCGTAGCGCCGCAGTTGTCCGAGGACGGTCTCCTCGGAGACCAGGCGCGCCTCGGGCAGCCGCGCCGCGGCGGACTCCGCCGCGGGCGAGGCGAGGGCGATCAAGCAGGCCGCGGCGGCGTGGGCGGGTCTCATCGTGGTAGCTTACAACCGGCCGGGGTGTTTGTCAAGCGCGCGGCCGCGGCCTGTCGCGCGGGCCGTTCCGGGCGGGGATTCCCGCGGTGTCGAAGGCATGTTAATCTGTAGTATGATTGGGCGAGCGTGGAGGGATGCGAGAACGGCGGGAGGGTGCGGTGTCTCGGCTTCTGATCCGTGGTTCCTTGGCGGTCCTCTGGGCCTGCGGCGCGGCCGCGTGGGCCGGAGGGGACTGCGAGGAGGCGAGCTACGACGCCGCCTACGAGGCGTGCAACGCCAGTCCCCCGCGACCGGATTGCGGCCAGAGGCGCCAGACGGTCGAGTCCGCCTGCCAATCCGAGGTCCAGCAGGCGATCGGGACGCTCAACGGCGCGACGAGCGATGATGCGCGCAAGAAGGCCGTCGAGAACCTGCGCGACATCCAGCGGAAGATCTACTACCGGATGGCCGAGCTCAAGAGCTACTGGCTGTTCGGGTCCACGGGCAAGTCGCTCAGCCCTTCCTTCGACAATTTCGCCAAAGACTCCTGGTACAAGATGGACGATCACATCGCGAAGGCCGGTTATCCACGCACTCCCAACGGCGACGCCCAGGACGAGCCCGCGGGCGCGGGGCCCGAGGGCCCCGAGGGCGGCCCTGCCGGGCGAAAGAAGGGCGACGGGCCTCCGCCTTCGAAGGAGGCCGCGGAGCAGCTGCTGAGCGGCGGCGACCCGGCCGGGGCGGAGAAGATGCTGGACAAGCTGCTGGAGAGCGATCCCAAGAACCCGGACCTTCTCTCCATGAGGTCCGTCGCCCGGCTCAACCAGGGGAAGCCCGACGGCGCGCTCAAGGACGCCCAGGCCGCCCTGGCGCTGGACCCGGAGAACAAGCTGGCCCGGGACATGAGCGACTTCATCACCCTGTCCGGCCAGGCCAAAGACACCGGCGTGCAGCTCAAGAAGCCGGACTTCGGCGAGAGGAACCTGTCGTCCGGTTTCGACGGAGGCGGGGGCGCGGGGAAGGCCGGCCGGGGCGGGGGCCGGCTGGGCGCTCCCGCGGGGCGCGGCTCGCCGCCGGGGTCGGCCGGGGGGGTCGACGCGGTGCCCGCGGGAGGCTGGGTCGCCGGCGGCCGGGAGGTCGGCGCCGGGGCCTACGCGCCCGCGGCGCAGATGACGCTGCCGATGTCGCAGGGGCTGACCGGCTCTCAGGTGCTGGTCCAATCCGCGGCCAAGAAGCTGCGGCTCGGGGATGCGAGCGGGGCGTTCCTGGAGGCGACCCGGGCCATCCAGGCGGACCGGCGCAACGCCCAGGCCTGGACGGTCCGGGCCGGCGTCTCGAACCGTCTGAAGAACCACGACGCCGCGATCGCCGACGCCACGGAGGCCCTCAAGGTCGACCCGAAGAACGTGCCGGCCCTGCTGGAGCGGGGGTTCGCCCAATACAGCCTGTCGAACTACTCCTCCGCGCTGGCGGACATCGGTTCGGCGCTGGCGCTCGACCCCATGAACGCCCTGGGGTACCTCTACCGCGGGATGATCTTCGAGAAGATGGCCCGCTACAAGGAGGCCCTCGCCGACTACGAGACCGCGGCGAGGCTCGACCCGTCGCTCAGGCACTTCTGGGAGGAGGCCAAGAAACGCCTGCAGGGGCAGGGGGGCAAGGGCGGCGGGCCCGGGCTCGCGAGCGCCAAGCGCGCGGCCTTGTGGGGCGGGCCCGCGGCGGCGCTCGTCCTGGTCCTGGCGGGCGTCTGGAGGAAGCGGTCTCGGCAGGCGGCCGGGACGCCGCCCGGGTCCGAGCAGGCGGAGCCGGCGCCGGCCCTCGAGCCCGAACGCCTCCTCGACGGGACGTACCGTGTCGAGCGGGAGTTGGGCCGGGGAGGCATGGGGGTCGTCTACGCGGGCACGGACATCAAGCTCCAGCGCCCCGTGGCGCTCAAGCGCCTGCGCGGCGAGGCTTACGGCTCGCCGGAGCTCCGGGAGCGGTTCCTCAAGGAGGCCCGGCTGGTCGCCAAGCTGAGGCATCCACATATCGCTGAGATCTTCGCGGTCGTGGGCACGGACGACCTCACCATGGTGTTCGAGCTGGTGGAGGGCAGGACGCTCTCTGCCGTGTTGTCCGAGCGCAGGCGGCTGCCGATCGACGAGGCCAAGCGCGTGGTGGGCGAGGTCTGCGCCGCGCTCGAGTACGCCCACCGCGAGCGCGTGATCCACCGGGACATCAAGCCGTCCAACGTCATGCTGGACAAGGCCGGGCAGGTGAAGGTGATGGACTTCGGGGTCGCGCACGAGGTCCGCGGCTCGTCGGACTCGACGCTGACGGCCGCGTGGGGCACGCCGCCCTACATGCCGCCCGAGCAGGCCCGGGGCCTGGTGGGCAAGGAATCCGACCTCTACGCCGTGGCCGTGATGGCCTACGAGATGCTGACGGGGGCCCTGCCCTTCCAAGGGCTGGACCTCCTGGAGAAGAAGGTCAAGAAGGATTTCCCGCCGGCGACGGCGCTCAACGCCCAGCTGCCCAGGTCGGTGGACGACTTCTTCTCGCTGGCCCTGGAGCCCGACCCGGCCAAGCGTTTCCCCCCCACCGCGGCCGAGTTCGACCGCGCCTTCCGGGGGCTCGCCTGACCTGGCGCCCTATTCTCCTTCCGAGACGAGGACGTCGGACAGGGCCTTCGTCACCCGCGCCATCGCCTCGTAGTCCAGGGTGTCGGGCAGGTCCGTGGGCTCGTGGTAGTGCGGGTTGCGGTAGGACGCGGTGTCGGTGAGCAGGAGCGCGGGGTAGCCCTCGTCCCAGTAGCCTTGGTGGTCCGACGTCCGGATGGCCTGGAGCTCGGGCAGGGCCAGGGCCAGCAGGGGGAAGTCCGAGCGCTTGCGCCATGAGCGCTTGACGCGCTTGAGGAATCCCCGGCTCTTGAGGTTGGAGACCAGGGCCAGGAAGTTCCCTTCCTTCGGGATGAACCATTTCAGGAACGGGAAGTAGATCTGGGACCCAGGCCGGTCGTCGTAGTAGCCCAGCATCTCCAGGCTGATCATGCCCTCGAGCCGGACGCCCTTCTCCTTGAGGCGCCGGGCATCGTGCCTGCTGCCCATGTTGGGCGTGTCGAAGGCCGGGGGCTCCTCGGTGGAGAAGGCGACGAGCCGCACGGGCTTGCGGGGCGGGCGCTCCTTCAGGGACCGCGCGACCTCCAGGAGCACGGCGACGCCGCTGGCGTTGTCGTCGGCGCCCGGGGTGCCGGCGGTGTCGTAGTGCGCGCCGAGGACCCACCAGTCCCCCGGGGCGGGGATCTCCACGGCGACGTTGTAGAAGGTCGTCCCGTTCTTGACGGCGCCCATCCAGCGGGCGTGGTAGGCCTCGACGGAGGGGGCGTAGCCCAGGCCCTTGAACTGCGCGACGACGTAGTCGCGGCCCTTGTCGAGCGGGACCCGGCCGCGCTGCACCTGGCTGCGTTCGCCGATGTCCTCCGCCAGGGCCACGACGTGCCGGCGCAGGCGCGCGGCCTCGGGCGAGAGCAGGGAAGCGGCCTTGCGGGGCGGCGGGGCCAGGCCGAGCTTGGCGGCCGTCGTGACCGGGGGCTGCGCCGTCGAGAGCAGGAGGGTGACCAGGCCGAACCCGACCCGGTAGAGGCCGAAGATGGCGAAGTCGCGCGTCTCGCCGTACCAGCGCAGCAGCCGGGCGGCCCCGAAGGCGGAGGCCGCCGAGCAGAGGACGCCGAGCAGGAAGAGCGGGCCGACGCGCGCGTCGAGGACGGACCTGGCCTGGTAGAGCGACGCGCCCAGGAGCACGGGGGCGGCCAGCAGGAGCGCGAGCCTGGAGGCCTCGGCCCGACGCAGCCCGAGGACCAGGCCGCCGGTCATGGACAGGCCGATGAGCGAGGCGCCAGGCGCGAGGGACAGCGCCTGGGCGCAGCCCAGCGCCAGGAACTCCGCCGGCCCCAGGTCGAGGGCGTCGCGCCGTCGCCGGCCCCAGCGGTCCGCCGCGACGAGGCTCAGGCCGAAGAAGATCATCGCCGAGGCGATGGGCTCGGGCCCGCGCAGCTTGTCCCGGTGGGTGAGCAGGAGGAGCCCAGCGGCGAGCGGCGCCAGCGAGGCGAGGGCGACGCCGCGCAGGAGCTTGATGCTGCCGGGGTCCTTCCTCCGGAGGGCGCCGGCCGCGAGGTCGCGCCATTGCGGGAAGGAGTGGGCGAGCAGGCCGAGCACCGCCCCCAAGATGACGCTGGCGCTGAAGAACGACGGGACGTCCCCCCACTGGAGCATCCACGGCAGCAGGAGCCGGTGGGCCGAGCCCGAGACCGGGAGCATCTGGGTGGCTCCCCCGGCCAGGCCGAGGATGATGCCGTGGGACAGGGTCACGGGACGTGGGTCCGCTGGCCGCGGACGACGAACCGCGACTCGCCGACGGTCTTCCCGGCCGCGTCCGAGAGCTCGAGCCGGTGGCTGCCCGGGTCGGGGCTCCAATCGAAGGCGCGGTCCGCCGGGCCGAGCACGCGGCCGTCGAGGGTCCAGAACAGCCCTTCGCCGGAGGCCGCCTCGAACCGGAGCTCCTGGCGCCCCTCGGGGATGTCGGGGTCGAGCGCCAGGATCTCGCCGGCGACCGGGTACAGTATCCTCGAGCGCTCCCGGGCGAACTCGGCGGCCGGGGTGTCGGGCTCGGTGCCGCGGAGGAACCACTCCGAGCGGGGCTCGGCGCTGCCGGCCGGCACGACGCCGCGCCTCACCAGCCCCTCGGGCGCGGCCGGCCGGGGGCTCGGGACGCCTTCGTGCAGGAGGCCCATGACGTCATGCCAGACCGGCGCGGCGCCGCTGACGCCGCTCACGTTCCACATGGGCTGGCCGCTGAAGTTGCCGACCCAGACGCCGACGGTGTAGCGGCCGGAGAACCCGACGCACCAGTTGTCGCGCATGTCCTTGCTCGTGCCGGTCTTGACCGCGGTCCAGAACCGGGTATCCAGGGCGCTCTCGAGCCCGAAGGCGGCGCTCCTGCTCCCGCGGTCGGACAGGATGTCGGCCGCCAGGTAGGCCGCCTCGGCCGAGAAGACCCTCCGGCGACGGACGGCTCCCTTCCCGACGACCTGGCCCCCTGGGGCCAGGCGCAGGGGAGCGTACTGGCCGCCGTTGGCCAGGGCCCGGTAGGCCGCGACCAGCTCCCAGAGGGAGATGTCGGGCGAGCCCAGCGCCAGCGACGGCCCGTAGAAATCGGCCTGCTCGAGCCCCTCGAAGCCGAGCCGGCCGAGGGCGGCCACGAAGCGGTCCTCCCCGACGAGGTCGAGGGCCCGCACCGCCGGGATGTTGATGGAGCCCGCCAGGGCCTGGCGGACCGTGACGGGGCCGCGGAACCGCTTGTCGTAGTTCTCCGGCTGGAAGAGGCCCCGGCCCGCGACGACGCCCAGCGGGCTGTCGTCGAGGGTCGAGGCCGCGGTGAGCACCCGCCGGTCCAGGGCGAGGGCGTAGAGGAAAGGCTTGAGCGTCGAGCCGGCCTGCCGGCGCGCCGTGATCCCGTCGACGTGGCGGGCGCTCGAGGCCGGGCCGCCGTTGCCGACGTAGGCCAGCACGTCGCCGCTGGCGTTGTCCACGACGAGGACGGCCCCGTCGGACACGTTGCGGCCCTCCAGCCCGGCGAGCCTGCCTCGCAGGATGTCGGTCGCCGCGGCCTGGAGGCGCCCGTCGATGGTCGAGGCGATGGCCTGCCCCCTGGAGGGCAGGTCGTCGGAGGCGCAAGCCGTTCTCCTCTCGCCGGAGACGGCCTGGCCCCCTCGGGCCAGGCTCTCCGCCATGAGCCGGCGGGCCGCCAGGGGGGCGAGGTCGGCCGCGGGTCTGATGCGGCGCGGCCCCAGGAAGGCCTTGCCGACCGCCTGGCGCAGATCGTCTTCGGGGACGTCCCAGCCCGAGGCTTTGGCGATGGCGCGGCCGCGGCGCAGGGCGCGCTCCATGGGGGCGGCCGGCTCGCGCAGGAGGGCGGCCAGCACCGAGGCTTCGGCCGCCGCGATGCCGTGCGGCTCCTTGGCGTAGAGCCACTGGCTGAGGGCGCCGATGCCTTGGAGCTCGCCGCGGCCGGCGATCAGGTTCAGGTACGCCTCGAGGATCTCCTCCTTGGTCCAGCGGCGCTCGAGCTCTCGGGCCCGGCGTATCTGGCGCAGCTTCTGGCCGGATGAACGCCGGCGATGGCGTGGCAGGAGGTCCCGGTCGAGGAACCCCGCCAGCTGCATGGTGATCGTGCTCGCCCCCCGCGGCCTGCCGCCCGCGGTCTGCCAGAGCGCGGCGGCCAGCGAGAGCCAGTCCACGCCGCCGTGGGAATAGAAACGGCGGTCCTCCGCGGCCAGGACGGCCCGCGCCACGGCCGGCGAGACACGGGCAAGCGGCGTCCATTCGAGCCTTCGCCCCACCGGGTCCGAGCGCACTTCCTGGATCGTCCGGCCGCGCCGGTCGAGCAGGAGGACCTCGGAACTGCAAAAACCCTCCCGCACCTCGGCGAGGGTGGGCGGCCTGGCCCGAGGGGGCCAGGCCGTCGCAGGCGCGGGCTGTTCTCCGCTCGCCGGAGACGGCGGCGGCCCGGTCCATGTCCCGGCGAAGGCCCCCCGGACCGCGGCCAAGGCGATCAGCACGACGACGGACGGCAAGGGACCGCCTCGCGATCCCCGTGCCGCGTGGACGGGCATCACGGGAGGACCTCCCAATCGGCGTTGGGGATCTCGCCGAACGACTCGGGCGAGTACAAGGCCTCGGCGCGCGTCACCGGCAGGCGGAAGACGCCCGGGTTGTTGAGCCGCAGGGTGTACTCGACGGAGAAGGCGCCCTTCGGGACGAACTCGTAGTAGGACCGGAAGGCTTCGAAGGAGCGCTCCTGGTAGGCCGGCCAGGTCTCCCCGTCGTTCTTCTCCTCCCGCGTGGACAGGGCGGAGTCCCGGCCGAGGCCCGTCCCGAGGATGGCGGAACCCGCCGGGATCGGGTCGTCCACCACGACCCAGGTCCTGTCAGCCTGGGCTTCGACCTCGAGGCGCACGCGGGCGATGTCGCCGAGGCTCCAGCGTCCGGGCCTCTTCTGCTCGACCGGGCGCACGGTCTTCTTGATCTTGTACCCGCTGGAGAAAGGCTTCCTGAGCGGCACGGCGGCCATGGACTGAACGACGGCCCAGGGGCGGCCGGGGCCTTGGTGCGTGGCGGCGAGGCTCGAGCGCTTGCCCGGCCAGGCGAACTCCACGGCCCCTCCGTCGGCGGAGTCGATCCAGTCCACGCTCCGGCGTTGGCCCCCAAGGTCGGCGTGGCTCCGGCCGGCCACGGGCTCTCCCTCGAACCGGCGCCGGAACTTCTCGATGGCGAGCCTCCCCCACGCGTTGGCCGTGGTCAGGTCCCAGTGCCCGCGCTGCTGGCGGCCGAGGGCCCCGCGCATCAGGCGCGGCATGTCCTCCTTCAGGTCGGGCCAGTCGAGCGCCGCCAGGACGGCGCGCACCGCGTTGAGGTCCGCCGAGACCATGAGCCACCAGAGGCCGTCCGTCCGCTGGGTGGAGAACCCCATCGTCGTGCCCTGGAAGTCGATGCGGGAGCGGAGGACCTCCCGGGCCGAGGCGAGCGCCTTGTCGGCGCCGGCCGGCTTGAGGCGCTTGAGGACCCCCACCCAGTCCAGCACGGCCGAGGTGGGCCAGAGGTCCGGCTCGACCTGGATGGAGTCCAGCATCTTCGCCTCCGCCAGGCCGCCGCGGGAGAGCGCCTCGATGGCGGCGAGCTTGCGCAGGGAGAGGTCGACGGTCGCCAATCCCGAGCCGCGGTTCACCTTCCCCTCCACGAAGGCTTTGAGCCCCGCCTGCATCTTCTCCCGGGCGTATGCCGGGACGTCCCAGCCGGCCTCGTCGGCGATGGAGAGCAGGTAGGCGGTCAGGACGTCCGAGCCGCGCTCCGAGCTCGGGAAGTATTTGGCCAGCCCGTCGCCGTCGAGGTGGGCGGGCAGGCCCGCCATGGCGCGGCGCCAGAGCTCCGTGTCCATGAGGGCGACGGCCTTGGAGGTCCGCTGTTCCAGGCAGCCGTAGGGGTAGGAGCGCATGTAGTCGAGCAGGCCCGTGATGTCGCCGACCACCGAGGGAGAGAAGCTCACCCGCACCCCGCCGCGCCCGGGCTCGGCGTCCTTGGGCGCCTCGACGGGCATCTGCAGGGGCTTCTCCAGGGAGGAGATGGTCGCCTGCAGCACGCGCACCGGCACGGCCGGCACGACCTTCTGCGAGACCTTGATCCGGTCCGACAGGCTCCCCGCCAGCGCCGTCGCCTCGTAGACGAGGTCGCCGGCGCCGGGGGCCGTCACGTCCCACGAGACGTCCTTGGCTTCGCCGGAGGACAGGGCCACCGTGAAGGTCTCCAGCGTCCGGGCCAGGCCGTCGATGCGGGCCGAGACCTTGGCCTCGAGCGGGCGGTCGGAGGCGTTGCGCAGCGTGAAGACGGCCTTGAACCGGTCTCCCTCGCGCACGACCGGCGGCAGGCCCGAGAAGATGGTCAGGTCCTGCGTGGCGCGCACGCTCGCCTGGCCCGTGCCGAAGAGCCCGGCCCCGGCGGAGGCCACCGCCGCTATGCGAAAGCCCGTCACCGAGTCGTTGAGCGGGATCTCGATGCTCGCCCGGCCGTCGGGCCCCAGCGGGACCCTCGCGTTCCAGTAGAGCAGGGTGTCGAAGAGCTCGCGCGTGGTCTGCCGGCCGCCGCCCCCTCCCGCGGGGATGGCCTTGAGCCCGAAGTGGCGCTTGCCCACCACGTGCATCTGGGCCGTGGCCGTGCGCACGGCGAGGTCCCTCCGGCCCATCATGGCCGTCAGGAGGTCCCAGCTCTTGTTGGGCATGAGCTCGAGGAGGCCTTCGTCGACGGCCGCGACCGCGACCTCCGCGGTCCCGCGGCCGGCGTCGAGGTTCACGCGGACCTTCTCGCGCACCTTGTAGGCGGCGCGGTCGGTGGCGACGGTCACCTTCAGCTCGTGCGCCTTCCAGCCGACCTTGAGCTCCGTGAGCCCCAGGCGGTAGGCGGGCCTCCCGAGGTCCACGAGGGCCGTGGGCTGGACCTGACCCGCGCGGCCTCGCACGGCAAGCACGGAGACGAAGACGTTCGGGGCGTAGCTTCCTTTGACCGGCAGGCGGACGGCCGGCGACTTGCCCGAGAGCGGCTGGACGAACGCGTCGAGGACCCCTTCGCGCTCGACGGTCACCAGGCCCACGGCTTTGCGGAACGGCATGCGGACCTGCAGGACGGCGGTCTCGCCCGGCTCGTAGCGCTTGCGCTCGGGGAGGACGTCCATGCGGTCGTTGTCGGAGACGTCGAACCACCAGTCGTCCCTGCCGGCCACCCAGACGCCCGCGTGGGCGGTGGACTTGCGGCCGGCCGAGTCCTGGGCCTCGGCCTCGAGGATGAGGCTGCCCGAGGCCGGGGAGACGGCCTCGCAGGCGAGCCTCCCGAGCGCGTCGGTGGCGCCCTGGCAGAGGACCCCGTGGTCGACGAGCTTGTCGGCGTGCTCGTAGGCGTAGAAGCCGCCCACGAGGCGCTTGCGGTGCGAGGTGACGCGCCTCTCGAGGAGGCGCACGACGACCGGCGCGCCGGCGACCGGCTTGCCCGAGATGGTGGCCACGGCCGCGGCGAACTTGAACTTCTCCTTGGAGACCGCCCAGGAGTCGGGCTTGAGCCCCACGACCCTGTCCGTCGGCCACAGCGGGACCCTGGCCGAGACGGTCTGGACCTCGCCGTTGGGGTCCCGGAACTCGAGCTCCGAGGCCAGGTCCATGGGCGTCTCGATGGAGGGCAGGCGGTCGACCAGGACGCGCGCCGAGCCGGCCGAGTCGAGGTTCAAGTCCTGCGTGCGGACCTCGGGCGCGGGCTCGCCGCGCCGGCGCGCGTCGAGCTCGAGGCTCGCCGGGCCGTTGGCGAAGGACCAGTCCGGGAAATCGGCGAACTCAGGCCCTCCCCGCGGCTCGAGGCGCGTGCGCAGGCGCGCGGCCAGCCCCCTGGCCGCCCCGCCGGCGAGGTAGCGGACCAGGAGCTGGAGCGGGGCTTCCTTGGCCCCGACGAGAGGCTGCGCCGGCGGCTGGATGGAGCCCTGCAGGAGCGGCACGCGGAACTGCTCGACCCGGAAGGAGCCGGCCTCCTCGTCGGAGCTCACCCAGCGGTCCTCGGACCCGCCCGACGCGTCCGGGATGCTGACGCGGTAGCTGCCGAGCTTGGCTTCCTTGGGGATGGCCCAGTCGCTGACGGCCGTGCCGTCGGCCGCCCACGAGAGCGGCAGGGAGTACTCCTGCTCCGAGCCCAGGTGCTCGACGACGGCCTGCTTCGGCCAGCGGGAGCGGTCCGGCAGGGAGAAGCCTTTGGCGTCCTGGCGCCGCATGAAGTGCTTCATGTGGACCGTCTCGCCGGCGCGCAGGAGCTGGCGGTCGAACACGGTGCGGCGCAGGACCGTCTCGCGCTGGCGGTATTCGAAGGGCAGGTCGAAGCGCCACGGCTCGATGCCGTCGTTCCAGGAGTCGAGCGTGAAGGACCTGTCCTCCCCGGCCTTCGCCTGGACCATCAGCCGCCAGCGCTGGTCCCATTCCCCCCCGTAGGAGCACGAGGGGAGGCTCTCCTGGAGGGGCAGGGCGGGGATGCGGGCGACGCCCGTCGGCGCGGTCCTGCCGCGCCAGAGGACGGCGCCCGCGCAGTCGTGGACGGTGACGTCGGCGGCCTGCACCGGCAGGCCGCGGTCGAGGGTCGTGACCCAGGCGAGCGAGGACTCGCGCCCCCATTTGAAATGGACCGAGAGGTTCGTCACGAGCGCGGCGGCGGCCACGTACATCGGGGCCTCCTTGCCGAGCAGGGAGGCGCCCAGCCGAGGGCTCTCGAGCTCGACGACGTAGAAGCCGGGCTCCTTGAGGGGGATGCCCACGACCTCGAAGGCGTCGGCCCCGTTGGGCTTGGGCACGAGGATGTCGCGCCCCGAGCTCAGGATGGGCTTCTCCCGCTCGGCGCGCAGGACCTGGCTCAATCGCGTCATGATCGCCGCGGCCGGCTCCTCGGCCGTCACGCGGGCGAGGCGTCCCCGGATGGCTTCCAGGGGGCCGGCCTCCCGGCCGTCCACCTTGAGCACCTTGGATCTGACGCGGGGCTCCACGGCGCGCAGGGTGACCGGCAGGACGGGGTTCGCCTGGAGCTCGATGATGCCGAAGTCGGCGGGGAACTTCGCCAGCGGGGGCAGGTCGCTCGTGCGGGTGTCCAAGGGGAACTTGGATTCGTTGGAGAGGCTGCGTCCCGTCTCGTCCTTGAGGCCCGGCGGCAGGTGGACCTTGAGCTCGGCCTTGGCCGGGAAGGGGCCCGGGAACACGACGCGCCCCACGAAGCTGGTCTCGTCGGCGGGGCCGGCCTCGTCGTCCTCCGCGTCCGCCTTCGCGGCTTTCGGCGTCCAGCGCTGGCCGCCGGGGCCCATGATGAAGGCCTTGCGGGCCTGCGGCCACGCCACGGGCTCGGAGAACTCGACCGAGATGGACTTGAAGGGCAGGCAGCCCTCGCGCGCCTCGACGCGCTCGCAGGTCAGGCTCGCGGCGAATTCGGGCCTGGTCTTGAAGGTCAGGGTCTGGTCGGCGTCCGTCGCCACGCCGGAGTCCGTGGCGACGCCCTTGCCCCAGACGAGCCGCACCACCGCGTTGGCCGGGAAGGCCTGCTTGGCCTGCACGAGGGTGACGGCCGCCTGGTCTTCCTCGTGGGCCGCGGCGAGCAGGCGCCGTCGCTCCGAACCGTCGACGAGGCGCACGGGGATCTTCTCGTTGATGCCGTCGGCCATGAAGGAGGCGTGCTTGAGCACCGTGGGGGCGGCGGCCGGCGCGTCGAGCCGGAGGATGAAGACCTGGTCCTCGGCGATGCGGCCGTAGTCGCCTTCGTAGGGCCGGGTGGCGCGGACGGCGGGGCCCCCGGTCGAGAACTCGAACTTCTTGGGGCCCGGGACGCTGTTGCCGGCGAGGGTCCGCACGCCTGATTTGAGCTCGAACCGGCAGCGCAGGCCGGCCTGCAGGTCCGCGTCGAAGTCGAAGACCCAGTTGCGGCCGTCGGCCCAGCGGCCGGAGCCATTGGCCGGGCAGTCGATCATGAAGGGCTCGGCGCGGTCCCCGGGGTCCCCGAAGGGGACCATGGGCTCGGCGAAGCGCGCGGTGACCTGCCGGACGTCGCGCGCCACGCCCACGGGGTGGAAGGCCTCGATGCCGGGCCCCGCCCAGGCCGGAGAGGCGGCGAGGACGGCGAGAAGGGATGCTGAGATGCCGGGAAGGTTCGTCATGGGGCCTCCGTCGTCAAGGTGAGGAAAGATGATATCTATTTTGACGTGGAGCCGACAGGGCCGCGGGGTAATATGTCCGCGGGGTAATACTCGGCGCCATGAGACAATACCCTCGACGAAGGTCCAAGAGAACCGGCCCACCCCCTCATCATGGGGTCCTCCCCGGATTTCCAAAGTCTCCGTCGAGGGTTCTGTCTCATTCCCCTTCCCGATGGAACCTTTTCGCCCCTGGGTCGTATATTAAAGGTGCTATGAGACAAAACCCTTTCCGTGATGTGGAGGACCTGCGCTTGGACGACCGCCAATGGGACGGGTAGGCGGCCGCCCGCCCCTGCCGCCACGCCGCTGCTTCGATGCTCTCCTTTGGCATCTGGCCAGCGGCCTGCCCTGGTCCTGCCTGCCGGAGGTATCGGGTCCCGGCCTGGCAAGAAGCGCGGGTTCTGGTATTGGGAGATGCTCGGCGACGTGCGCGCCTGTCCGGCGGCTAGGCCGGCCGTCTGCAAAGAACGCGCGGAGGCCGCGGTCGCGCGTCTGATATGCGATAGTGGTATAATTCCGGTCGACATGGACCTGCCGCGGCCCCTCTCCCATTCCTCCATCTCCATGTACGGGGAATGCCCCAAGAAGTACTGGTTCCGGTACATCGAGCGCATCCCGGAGAAGCCCAAGCATTACTTCTCCTACGGCCGCAGCATGCACAGCGCGCTGGAGTTCTTCTACGGCGCGGAGGAGCCCGTCTGCCCCTCGCTCGACGATCTGCTCAAGGCCTACAAGGCGCGCTGGGTGGCCGAGGGGTACCGGGACGCGGAGCAGGAGCGGACCTACTTCGAGGACGGCAAGGCCATCCTCATCGCCTTCTACCATAAGCACGCCGGGGATTTCGCGCCCCCCCTGGCCGTCGAGCACTCGTTCCAGGCCCTGGTCGAGGGCGTCCCCGTGACCGGCGTCATCGACCGCATCGACGAGCTCCCGGACGGGACGGTCGCCGTCCTCGACTACAAGACGGGCAAGGCCATCGCCAAGGACCGGGTGGCGTCCGACCCGCAGCTCACCATGTACCAGCTGGCCTGCGAGGGCGAGTTCGACTGCGAGGTCGGCAGGCTCTCGTTCTACCACCTCCCCAGCCTTACGACGCTCGACACGGGCCGGCACGGACAAGACAAGGTGGATTCGCTCAAGCGCCGGATCGTCGACACGGCCGCCGACATCTGCGCGGAGCGCTTCGACCCCAGGCCCGAAGAGAAGAAGTGCATGTGGTGCGACTACAAGCCCTTCTGCCCGGTCTTCAAGCACCAGTTCCCTCCGAGCCCGGCCCGGGACGCCGGGAAGGAGCCCGAGCCGCCGGTCGAGGGCGAGGCCGGCCTGGCCCGGCTGGCCGACCGGTACGGCGAGCTCCGCGGCGAGATCGCCGCCCGGGGCGCGCTCAAGGAGGCGCTCGCCAAGGCCTTCAAGAGAAAGGGCTACGTCAAGGCCTTCGGCAAGAGGTTCGAGGCGCGCGTGGCGTGGAGGGAGAGGTGGGAGTTCCCGGACCGGGAGAAGGCCAAGGACCTGATCAAGAAGGCGGGGCTCTGGGACTCGGTCCTGACGCCCATGTCCGTCAAGGTCAACGAGGTGCTCGAGGACCCCGGCCTCGACCCGGGCTGCCGGGCGAGGCTCGAGGGCGCGGGGTCGCTGGTCCTTGCCGTCGAGTTCGCCGTCAAGCCCGTCGGCCGGGCCGGGCCCAAGGGGGCCGTGCCGCCGGCGACTTCCGACCTCTCGGCCGACGACGACGAGCAGCTCGCCGAGATGATCGACCGGTACGGGGAGCTCGAGTCCCTGAAGTCCGAGTGCAAGGCGCTGGAATCCAGGCTGAGCGCGGCCCTCAGGGAGAAGGGCTGCGACAAGGCCTGCGGGCAGCGCTTCGAGGTCGCCGGCGTCTGGAAGGAGCGCTACGAGTTCCCGGACCGCGGCCGGCTCGCCGACCTGGCCCGCGCGGCGGGGCTCCTGGACCGCATCATGGTCCCCTCCCAGGCCCTGGTCCAGGGGCTCATGAAGGACCCCGCCCACCGGGCCACGCTCGAGCCGGTCGCCAGGCGGACCGAGGTGGCGGAGCTCGAGGTCAGCCCCGTGGCCGGCGCGGAGCGGCGCGGTGGGTAGGGACGTCGTCCTCGCCCTCGACCAGGGGAGCTCCAGCTCCCGCGCCCTGGCGGTCGACGCCTCGGGCCGGGTCCGGGCGCGCTGCCAGAGGCCCATCAAGACGTGGTTTCCCAGGGAGGGCTGGGTCGAGCACGACGCCGCCGACATCGCCCGCACCCAGGAGAGGGCCCTCGACGGCGCGTTGGCCCGCCTCGCCCGCTCGGACAGGGTCCTGGGCCTGGGCATCGCGGCCCAGCGCTCGACCGTCGTCTTCTGGGACCGGCGCACGGGCTCGCCCGCGTGCCGCGCCCCGAGCTGGCAGGACGGCCGCGCGTCGGCCGTCGTCTCTCCCCTCCTGGGCCGGCAGGCCGAGGTGCACGACAAGACCGGGCTCTACCTGACGCCGTACTACTCCGCCCCCAAGATCAAGTGGGCCTTGGAGAACGTCGACGCGGTGCGCGGCTTGGCCGACGCCGGGCGGCTCTGCGTCGGCCCGGTCTCGACCTACCTCATCTGGAGGCTGACCGGGGGCGAGGTCTTCGTCGCCGACCCGACCATGGCGCAGCGCACGCTCCTGCTCAACACCCGCACCATGGACTGGGACGAGGGCATGCTCGCCATGTTCGGCATCCCCCGCGGCGTCCTTCCCCGCGTGGCCCACTCCGCCGGCAGCCTCGGGACGGTCCGGCGCGCCGGCCGGACCATCCCCATCCTGGCGGCCCTGGGCGACCAGCAGGCGGCCGCGGTGGGGTTGGGCGCCATGGAGGAGGGCTCTTCGGTCGTCAACTACGGGACCGGGGCCTTCTTCCTCCACCACACGGGCGCCGGGCAGCACCGCATCCCGGGGCTCCTGACCTCGGTCGGATGGTCGTTCGAGGGAGGCTCTCCCGTCTTCTTCCTGGAGGGCACGGTCCACGCCGTGGGGACGACGTTCGACTGGCTGCGCGAGAGCATCGGTCTGTTCGGCCGGCGGTCGGACGTGGAGCGCCTCTGCGCGAAATCCGCCAACAGGGTCCTGGCCTTGCCCGCGCTCGGGGGCCTGGGCGCCCCTCGCTGGGACTTCGGGATGAGGGCCGCCTTCTCGGGCCTGACCGCGCGCACCAGGAAGGAGGACCTCGTCCGGGGCATGGCCGAGGGCGTGGCGTTCCTCATCGCGGACATCGTGGGGACCATGAGGGCCGCGGGGGTCAACCCGGGAAGGGTCAAAGCGTCGGGCGGCCTCTCGCGGCTCGACCACCTGGTGCGGTTCCAGGCCGACATCCTGGGGCTCACGATCGACCGGTGCCTCGAGCGCGAGGCCACGGCCATGGGCGCGGCTTCGCTGGCGGCCCAGGCCTGCGGCGCGCCCTGGGCCCCCGCGCTGAGGACCCCGGTCGTGCAGAAGACCTTCGAGCCGGCGATGGCCAAAGACAAGGCCGACAGGCTCCTGGCCGTGTGGCGGCGCTTCGTGGAGGCCCAGGGGACGCTCAGCCGCGAGCTGGCCGCGTTGCCGTCGTAGAGACCTCAGCCGGCGGCATTGACAATGATGCCGACAGGGGTTACCCTAAGGGCATGGGTGCGCCGAAAGGAGCGTGCCGGCTCGGGAAGGGCCTCGCGGCCGTCGCCGTCCTCCTCGCGGGCGGCTGGGCGCTGCTCCGCCATCAGGGCGCCCCCCTCCCGCCGCCCGACGACATGACGGCGTTGCGCGACGCCCCCCGGAACGACGCCGCCGATTTCGGGACGCTCCACCAGGCGATCAAGGAGCAGATCCAGAGGTCGAGGGAGGAGCGCGTCAAGGCCGTGGAGCAAGGGCCTGCGTCGGCGGCGGCCCGGTCCGCGAACGCCTCCGACTACGAGATGATGCGCTCCTGGGGGATCTCCGACGAGGGCCTCTTGTGGTTCACCGAGAAACTCGACGGATTCGCCGTCCCCCCGATCGACGGGCGCAAACTCTACCTCCAGCGGCCCCCGACCGCGCCCCTGCCTCATGTGCCCTCGATCTTCGAGCAGGTGGAAGCCGAGGCGCGACGGTACGAGGCCACCGTCGAAGGCATGCGCGACAGGGAGCGCATCCGGCGCTTCATCAGCGCCGACCTCCAGGCCGAGGAGGCCGACCGCCAGGAGTTCGCCGACCGCCTCGAGGACCTGGCCGCGGTCTTCACCGTGGCGGCCCTGGCCCTGAGCAAGAAGGACACGCCGCTCGAGCCGCACCATCTCTACTGGGGGCTGATCGGCCGGGAGTCCCGCAGGCTCAAGCATTGCCACGGAGGGCCGCTGGCCCGCCAGGTCGACAGGCTCCTGCATTCCAAGTTCGTCGAGAAGGCCGGCAGGGTCATCATGTGGGACGACGTCTTCAACCATTCCCTGCCGCTGGCTTTCGGGGCCGGCAAGAACGACGATTCCCCCTACCACGTGCTCAACACCATCATCTGGAGCGAGTTGGGCAAGCACGGCGTCCGCTACCCGCTCAAGAACTGAGCCGGCCGTCGGCAGCCGTTTCCCCCTCCGCGGCCGGCGCGCCCGGGGCGGACGCCCCGTCGCCGGCCCCCAGCTGCTGGAACTTGAAGAGCGTGGCGTAGACCCCGCCTTTCTGGACCAGCGCCGAGTGCCTGCCTGTCTCGACGAGCTCCCCGCGGTGGAACACGGCGATGCGGTCGGCGTTCTGGAGGGTCGAGAGGCGGTGGGCGATTAGGATGACGGTGCGTCCCTTGTAGAGCCGCTCCAGGGCCTGCTGGACGCCTTTCTCGCTGGCGGAGTCGAGGTTGGAGGTGGCCTCGTCGAGGATGAGGATCGGGGGCTCCTTGATGACGGCGCGGGCGATGGCCAGGCGCTGGCGCTGGCCGCCGGAGAGCCTGGTGCCCCGTTCCCCGAGCTGGGTCTCGCCCGCCAGGGGCATCTGCTCGACGAAGGAGAGGGCGTCGGCGACCTCGAGGGCCTGGCGGATCTCCCGGGTGCTCGCCCCGGGCTTGCTCAGGCCGACGTTGCCGTAGACCGTGTCGTTGAAGAGGACCGTGTCCTGCGTCACCATCCCCACGTGCTCGCGGACCGAGGAGAGGCCGAACTCCCGCAGGTCCGTGCCGTCGAGGAGGATGCGCCCTTCCGTCGGGTCGAAGAGCCGCAGCAGCAGGTGGACCAGCGTGGTCTTGCCCGAGCCGCTCGGGCCGGCCACGCCGACGATCTCCCCCGGCCGGATGTGGAGGTCGACGTTGCGCAGGGCCCAGGTGTCGCGCTCCGGGTAGCGGAAGGAGACGTTCTCGAGCGTGATGCCCTGCCGCAGGCTCCGGAAGAGGACGGGCTTGGGGTTCTCCCGGACGGTGGGCTTCTCCTCGAGGATGGAGAAGATGCGGTCCGAGGCCGAGAGCGCCATCTGGAGGGTGGCGTTGAGCTGGGAGAGGTTCTTGATGGGCTGGTAGGCGGCGAAGAAGCTGCCCAGGAAGGTGAAGAAGTCGCCCGGCGTCATCCGGTTGCGGAAGATCGCCCACCCGGCCTGGTACACGATGCAGGCCAGCAGGAGGCTCCCGAGGAACTCCATGAGCGGGCCCGAGAGGGCCGTGGCGCGGAAGTAGCGCATCATCTGCTCGAAGAAGAGGTCGTTCTCCCGGTTGAACTTCTGGATGGCCCCCGACTCGTAGTTGAAGGCCTTCACCACGAGCATCCCCTGCAGGCTCTCCTGGAAGCGGTGGTAGATCTCGCCCATGATCTCCTGGCTCTGCCGGCTGGCGGAGCGCAGCTTCTTGCCCAGGACGGTCAGGACCCCGCCGGCCAGCGGGATGGCGATGATGGCGATGAGCGCGAACTGCCAGTAGATGTAGAACATCACGAAGAGCAGCACGACCACCGTCAGGCTGTCCCGGATGAGGTAGAGCGGCACGAACTGCAGGCCGGAGGCGAGGTTGTTGAGGTCGTTGGTCAGCCTGGAGAGGATCTCCCCGCTCTTGCGCTTCCAGAAGAAGTCCATGGAGAGCTCGTGCATGTGCCGGAAGAGGTCTTCCCGGATCCTCTGGGTGATGCGCTGGCCCAGCCAGCTCATGAGGTAGCTCTGCGTGTACTGGATCACCATCTTGAGGAAGAACGCCAAGGGGATGGCCGCCACCAGGAGCTTGAGCGTGGCGGTCTCCTTGCTGATGAAGACGTAGTCGACCGCGGGCTTGAGCAGCCAGACCGAGAGGCCGTTGAGGAGGGCGACCCCGAGCATGGCGCAGCACGCCTGGAGGAACCGCGTCCGGTGGGGCAGGACGTAGGGCGCCAGCCTCGCGAGGCTGTTCATTCACCCCTTGCGCGCCGCGGCCTGCGGCTTGGCCTTGAGCCTGGGCAGCGCCTCCTTGATCCTGCGGACCGCCTCGTCGATGTTCTCGACCGAGTTGGCGTACGAGAAGCGCAGGTAGCCTTCGCCGAAGTTGCCGAAGGCCGTGCCGCCGAGGCAGGAGACGTTGGCCTCGTAGAGGATGAACTCCGCCAGCTCCTTGGCCTTGAGGCCGAGGGCCTTGACGTTCGGGAAGGCGTAGAAGGCCGCGCGCGGCCGGATGCAGGTGAAGCCCGGGATGCTGGTGAGCCCCTTGATGATGACCTCCCGCCGCCGGCGGAACTCGGCGACCATCTTGTCGACGTCGCCCTGCGGGCCGCTGATGGCCTCGATGCCCGCGATCTGGACCATGCTCGCGGTGCAGGAGTGCATGTTGATGGCGAGCTTGTCCATCGCCTTGGCGAGCTCGACGGGCGCCACCGCGTAGCCGAGGCGCCAGCCGGTCATGGCGTAGGTCTTGGACATGCCGTCGATGATGATGGTCCGGTCGCGCATCCCGGGCCACTCGGCGATGGAGCGGTGCTTGCCTTCGTAGACGATGCGGGAGTAGATCTCGTCCGAGAGGACCATGACGTCCGGGAACTTCTTGAGCATCGCGGCGATCTTGTCGAAGGTCTTCTCGGCCATGACGCCGCCGGTCGGGTTGGCGGGCGAGTTGATGACGATGAGCTTCGTGCGCCCGTTGAGCGCGGCCTCGAGCTCCTTGAGGTCCAGGTCGAAGCCCTTCTCCTCGCGCAGGGCCAGGGGGACGGGCTTGGCGCCGGCGAAGTACGTGGCCGACTCGTAGATCGGGTAGGTCGGGTTGGGGATGATGACCTCGTCGCCGGGGTCGGCGAGGGCCAGGATCGTGAAGACGATGGCGGGCTTGGCGCCGGGGGTCAGGACGACCTGCTCGGGCGCGGCCTTGATCGAGCGGGTCTTGGCGACATACTCGGCCACGGCGGCCCGCGCCTCCTTGATGCCGGAGGCCGGGCAGTAGTGGGTCCAGCCCTCGTCGATGGCCTTCTTGCCGCGCTCGCAGATGTTGCTCGGCGTGTTGAAATCGGGCTCCCCGATCTCGAGGTGGACGATGTTCTTGCCTTGGGCCTCGAGGGCCTTGGCCTTGGCGAGCATCTCGAAGGCGCTCTCGGTCCCCAGCCGGGTCATCAGTTTGGATAGCTTCATGTTCTAGTTCTCCTCAATAGTGCGGCGATGGTCGAGTCCGGCGCTGTCCGCCTCGTCTAGGAAGTGATGCGACAGAACGGCCACCTTCGAGGGTCCTCAAGGGAGGATCCGCCGGGCTCCGAGGTAGCGCTTGCGGTAGTAGTCGGAGTAGAGGCTCTCCATCGCCACGACTTTGGAGCTGGGCAGGTGGATGAAGATGCCGTTGCTCGCGTAGATGCCGACGTGGCCGACGCGGCGGTCGGCCTTCTCCCCGGAGAAGAGCACCAGGTCCGCCATGCGCAGGTCGCGGGAGGACGCCACGCGGTCCCCGAGGAGCGACATCTCGACGGCGGTGCGGGGGAGCTCCACGCCGTTGGCCGCGAAGACCCGCCGGACGTAGTCCGAGCAGTCCTTCGGGGTCTTGAGGTTCTTCTCCTCCTCGGGCAGGTACGACTTGGCCGTGCGCACGACCGCCTTGGCCAGCGGGGTCGCCGGGACGGCGGGCTTGCGCCGGCGCTCGCCGGCTCCCCCGCCGCAGCCAGACGCGGCCACCAGGAGCGAGGCGAGGCCGGCGGCGGCGACCGGTCGTAGCACTAGTTGCCCGACACGGCCTCGATGGCGCAGGCCAGCCCCCTGGTCAGGTCGGCCATGCGCGCGTAGTCGAGCTTCTCGTAGGTGTCGGCGGCCGTGTGGTAGTTGGGATTGCGGTAGAACGCCGTGTCCGTGATCATGACGGCGGGATAGCCTTCCTTCCAGAAGCTGGCATGGTCCGAGAAGTCGATCCCGGGGATCAGGCGCGGGAGCGCCGCCCGCTCGACCGGGATGGAGGACCCGGCGGCGATCCCCTCGGCCACCCTCCGGACGAGCGGCCCGGAGAGGATGTCCCCCACCACGCCGATGAAGTTCCCCGAGTCGGGGTAGACGAGGCCGAGCAGCGGGGGATAGGTCTGCGACCCCTTCTCGTCGCGGTAGTACCCGAGCATCTCGAGGCAGAGCATCGCCTTGATGGACTCCTTGTTCTTGCGGCACTGCCTGGCGTAGTGGACCGAGCCCATGTCCGTCGTCCGGTGGAAGGGAGGCTCCTCGGTCGCGAAGGCCGCGAAGCGCAGGGTGTGGCCGGGGCTCGCCTGGGAGAAGTGCCTCGCGAGCTCCAGGAGCACCGCCACGCCGCTGGCGTTGTCGTCGGCCCCCGGGGTCCCCGCCACCGAGTCGTAGTGCGCCCCGACCAGGACGATCGCCGGGTCCTTCCCCGGGCGCTCGGCCGCCAGGTTGTGGAAGACCCTGCCGTAGGTCCGGTATTCCTGGACGGCGACCGCGTAGCCGTAGGACTGGAGTTCGGAGCAGACGAACTCCTTGGCCTTCAGGAGGTTCTGGTACTCGCCGAGGCTCCGCTCGCCGATCACGTGGGACAGGATCCGGACGTGCCGCTGCAGCCGTTCCGCCAGATCTTCAGCCGGAGCCATAGGGGTCGGTTCCATTGTAGTATACCGGACCCGTTCCTGCAAATTGACACTCCGAACGGGGTAATGATATTGTTGGCGATATGAGCGGGCCGCAACATGACGGCTCGACGGCCCTCCGGGTCGAGCGAGACGGCGCCGTGGCCGTCGTGACGCTCCATCGCCCCGAGGTCCTCAACCTCCTGGACCGCGCCGCCATGAAGGAGTTGGTCGAGACGCTCGAGTCGCTCGACTGCGACGCGGGGGTCAGGTGCGTCGTTCTGACCGGGTGCCCGAAGGCCTTCTGCGCGGGCGTGGACGTCCGGGAGCTCGAGGAGCTCCCCGTCGTGGACCCCGGCCGCGACGCCTACCTCTCCTCCTGGGACCGCATCGGCCGGCTCTCCAAGCCGGTCGTGGCCGCCGTGAGCGGCTGGGTCATGGGCGCGGGGCTCGAACTGGCGCTGGCCTGCGACATCATCGTGGCGGCCGAGAACGCGGTCTTCTGCCAGAACGAGGTCGACTACGGCGTCATGCCGGGCGGCGGCGGGACCCAGCGGCTCGTCCGGACGGTCGGCAAGCATCGCGCGACGGAGATGGTGCTCACCGGCCGGCGCTTGAGCAGCCGCGAGGCCCTGGAGTTCGGCATCGTCAACCGCCTCTACCCCGACGAGTCCTGCCTCCTCCAGGCCAAAGTCCTGGCCCAGGAGATCGCGCTGAAGGCCCCGCTGGCCTTGAGGGCCGCCAAGCAGGCCCTCCGGATGGCCGACGAGGTGGGCTTCGAGGCGGGCGTGGTCCTGGAGCGCGGGCTCCTGGGCGCCCTGTTCTCGACCGCCGACCAGAAGGAAGGCATGAAGGCCTACCGGGACAACAGGAAGCCCGTCTTCGAGGGGAAGTAGGCTTGGCGCAAGAGACCCTCCTGACGGCGCAGGCCGCCGGCGTCCTGACCTTGACGCTCAACCGCCCGAAGGCCCTCAACGCCCTGACCCCCGAGCTGCTCGAGGCGCTCCTGCGGGCGCTCAAGGAGGCCGCGGAGTCGCCGGGCGTGCGCTGCGTCGTGCTCGCCGGGGCGGGCCGCGCCTTCTGCGCGGGCTTCGACGCCGCGGCCCTGGAGAAGCGCCGGCGGGACGCCTCCTGGACGCTCGGCGCGGAGCTGCGGCGCTCCTTCCACCCCGTCCTCCTGCGGATCCGCTCGATGGAGAAGCCCGTGGTCGCGTCGGTCAACGGCCCGGCCGCCGGTTGCGGCGCGAGCCTGGCCCTGGCCTGCGACCTCAAGGTCGTCTCGGAGGACGCCGGTTTCGTCTGCTCCTGGGGCCGGGCGGGCCTGCTCCTGCCCGGCTTGAGCGGACCCGTCGCCCGGCAGCTGGGCTTCTCCCGGGCCCTGGAGCACGCCTGGACTGGCAAGCCGCTGGGGAGCCGCGAGGCCTTGGCCATCGGGCTCGTCAACGTCGTCGTGCCGGCCTACCGGGTCGAATCCGCCACCTTCGCGCTCGCGGCCAAGCTCTTGGAGGCCGCGCCGCGCAGCGTCGCGCTCGCGAAGAGGGCCGTGAACCGCTCGGTGGGGCGGGCCTGGGAGGAGGAGCTAGAGTACGAGGCCCAGCTCCAGGACCTGCTGGGCCCGACCAAGGATTGCGCCGAGGGCCTCGCCGCCTTCCTCGAGAAACGCTCCCCCGTCTTCACTGGCGAGTGACCGTGCCGCGTCTGCTCAGGGTGTGGCCCGAAGCGCTCGTCGTCCTGTGCGCGTTCGCCTATGACTATCCCTGCGGCCTGCGCGATTTCCATCCCCTGGACAGCTCCATCGTCTTCGACGGGGGCTACCGCATGCTGCTCGGGCAGGTCCCGTGGCGCGATTTCTTCGCGCCCGTGGGGCCGATGCTCTTCTGGGCCCAGGGCCTGCTGTTCCGGGCGATGGGCGTCACGTACCTCTCCTATATCACGCTGGCCGCGATCCTCAACGCCCTGGCGGTCGCCTGCGTCCTCGGCTATTCCCGGGCCCTGACCTCGGACCGGCGTCTGCGCCTGGCGGCGGGGCTCGTCTGCGCGGTCTTCGGTCTCCCCATGCACCGCGGCCATCCCTGGTACGATCAGGCCGCGTTCCTCTTCGTCCACGCCGCGCTGCTGCTGCTGGCGCCGGGTGCCTTCTCGTCGTCGCCTTCCGGGAGGAGCCGCTGGACCTTCCTGCTCGGCGGCGCCAGCCTGGCTCTGGCGTTCTACTGCAAGCAGAGCACCGGGGGCGTGGCCGCGGTGTGCCTGACGCTGTACCTGCTGCAGACCGGGGCGCGGCGGGACGCCGCCTGGTTCGTCGCCGGCGGCGTCGGCGGGTTCGCGGCGCTCTCGGCCTGGTGGGCCGCCGGGGCCTCGCCCGGGGCGCTCTGGCGCTACGCCTTCGCGCTCCCCCTGACCAGCGGCCGTCTGCAGACGCTGCTGTCGTCCGTCTCCCTGCCCGTCGTGGCCGCGTCGGCGGCGGCCGGCGCGCTGACGCTCAAGAGGCGCGAATGGCTCCTGTGGCTGCCGATCTCGCTGTTCCTCGGCGCGGCCCTCGGGTCGCAGCTCTTCGCCGCCTACTTCTTCGTTCCCCTCGCCGGCCTGCTCCTCATCGCCCGGGCGGAGAGCCGCGCCCTCCTCATGGCCTTGACCCTGATGCAGTACGCGGCGAAGTCGGTCTCGTTCGGCGAGACCCACGAGTTCCTGGGGTTCGTGGGCATCCAGCTCCTGCTCTGCGCTTCGGCCGTCGCCCAGTCCCCCTTGGGCCAGGTCCTGCCGGCGTGGCTTCGGGGCAAGGGCTGGGACGCGGGGCCCGCCGGCCGTTTCGCCGGAGCGTCCCGGCTGGCGGTCTGGGGAGGCTTCGCCTTCATCCTGTTCGCCGGCGTGCGCTACAGCCTCTTGCGCAAGCTCTCTCCCGCGTGGCTCCAGTTCCCCGTCGTGAGTCCCGCCGTCGCCGCGGCGGGGCTGGCCGCCGGCGCCGTGCTGCTGCTGGTGGCGTGGGACGCCTGCCGCAGCGGGCCGCCGGGTGCGGCCTGGGCCGGCGGGAAGCCGCGCTGGCTCTGGCCCGGGGCCGCGGCGGCCGCCGCCCTGGCCGTCGGCATCTTCGGCATCCGGCAATCCCTCGTCGTCCTCGCGGTGAAGTCCTCCCAGGAGGACCTGATGGGCAGCTTCAGGAAGGTGGAGGCCGCCGGCCTGGAGGGGCTGCGCATGGACGCGCAGTCCGCCCTGGAGATGGAGCAGGGACTGGCCTACCTCAAGCGCCTGCCGCCGCAGGACAGGCCGTTCTTCGTGTTCCCGGGCCACACCGTCTTCTACGGCCTGCTCGGCCAGCCGCCGCCCCAGCCCGTCGTCTGGTTCCACCCGGGGCTGACCTTCCGCGCCGGCGAGCCCGACGAAGGCCGCGTCTGCGGGGCGCTGGCCGCCAACAAGGTCAGGACCGTGCTCGTCTACGGCGCCGAGACGACGGCGGTGCTCGCGCAGCTCCCGTGCCTCAAGGCGTGGGTCGAGCGGGACTTCGCGCCCGCGGCGACCATCGGGCGCTTCCAGGTCTTCCGCGCCCGCTCCGGGTCATGTGCAGAGCGACGCGCAGGGTCCTGACCCATTGGCCCGCATCGAGGCGCACGGCAGCGGGCGGCACGACGCCGGCGCATTGGAGCCGGTGCAGGGCGCGCCTTTGAGCGATCGTCACGCCGCTGAGCTTGGGCAAGGTGTCGTCACCTCCATGTAACTATGATTCGATATGTCGAATCATAGTTGCATGGACATGAAAAGGGCCCTCGTCCCCGCTCGGGCCTCCGCGCCGCGGGGGTTTTGGCCTCGCCTGCCGGCAGGACGGTCAGGCCGCTTCCCATCGATAGCGGAGGCGGCACGCCCGCGCCAGAAACGCCGGGCGCGGTCAGTCGCGCGGCGGGGCGCTTCGCCGCAGGCGCGCCGTGAAGACCGTCTCGCCCACGAAGAGCCTGGAGGCCAGCGCCACGAAGGCCGCGAAGACCGCGGCCTGGTAGGCGATGCCCAGCCACACCGCGGCGTGGCGGCCCATGAGGGCGTTCTGCGGCGCGAGGAAGGCGTGGGTGAAGGGGATGGCGTAGAGCATCCACCGGAATCCCGCCGAGGCCCCCGCGGGGTCGACGAAGACCGTCATCAGGTAGGAGAACAGCACCGTCACGAAGAGCGGGGCGTTGGCGGCCTGCACGGCCTTGACGTCGTCGGCGAGGATGCCGAGGATGAGCGCGATGGCCAGGGCGCAGAGGATGCCGCAGAGGACCGAGAGCCCGATGAGGGCGTGGCCGCCCGGCGAGAGGATCAGCCCCAGCCGGACCAGCGCCCCCCTCAGGGCCGTCTCGGAGTACTGGGCCGGCCCCTGCGCCACGATGCTGTTCAGGAAGACCTGCAGCCCGATCATATAGGCGCCGGTGAAGCACATGGCCACCAGGCCGGAGCCGGCGATCTTCGCGGCCACCACGGTCCGGCGCGGGACCGGGGAGCTCAGCAGGATCTCCAGGGTCTTGTTCTCCTTCTCGCTGGCCACGGTCAGGGCCACCATCTGGGAGGCCAGGGCGATGACCATGAAGATGACCACCGGGACGAACTTGGTCTGGGACTGCAGGAAGCCGGAGATCTCGGCGATGGAGGCGGGCTCGGTCTTGCCGTTCACGACGACGTGCTCGCGCAGCGTGATGGGGTGCTTGATGAAGGCCGGGTCCGCCCCGGGGAAGCGCCGCCGCGCGGCCGCGGTGCCGATCGAGTCGGCCAGGAGGCGGATGGCCCTCTGGCCCATGGTCGCCGAGACCAGCGAGCGCACGTCGAGCCCCCGGAAGATCCGGTAAATCTGCAGCTCGTGGGGCTTCTGGGCCTTGGCGCTGTCCTCGAGCCCCGGCGGGATGACGACGAGGGCGGTCGCCCGGCCGCGCTCCGCCGAGCGCAAGGCCTCGGCGGCGTCGGCTCCGGCGGCCGCCTCCACCTGGTACTGGGCCTCGCGCAGGCGCTCGAGGCCGCCGGCGGAGACGGCGCCGCGGTCGAGGTCGAGGACCGCGATGGTCTCGGTCGCGGTCGAGCCCATGTTCTGGCGGGCGAGCACCTTGCCCATGACCATGAACAGCAGGATGACCAGGATGATGGGGACCAGGAACTGGGGGCTGAGGAGCTCCCGGACCTCCTTGCGCACCAGCACCAGGAACTTCCTCACCGGGCCAGCTCCACGAAGACGTCCTCGAGGTTGCGGGCCCGGTGGGCCTCCTTGAGCGCCGAGGGGGTGTCGCAGGCCAGGATGCGCCCCCGGTTCATGATGGCGACCCTGTCGGAGATGAACTCGACCTCGAGCATGTTGTGGCTCGACACCAGGAAGGTCATCCCCTCGGCGGCCAGGGCGCGGACGGCGCGGCGGATCTCGAAGGCGTTGAGCACGTCGAGCCCGCTGGTCGGCTCGTCGAGGATGGCCAGCCCGGGGCGGTTCATGACCGTGCGCGCCAGCAGCAGCTTGCGGGTCATGCCCTTGCTGTAGGTCTTGATGCGCTCGCGCAGGCGCTCGCCCAGGCCCGAGAGCCGGCTGCCGAAGGCGAAGGCCTCCTCGCGGGCCCCCGCGTCGTCGAGCGAGATGTCGGCCATGAACCTGAGGTAGTCGTCCCCGGCCAGGTTGCGGTAGGCCCCGGCCTCCTCGGGCAGGTAGGAGATGCGGCGGCGGACGGCCTCGGCGTCGTCGCGCAGGTCCAGGCCGAAGACGCGGGCCGCGCCGGAGGTGGCGGTCAGGATGGTGGCGAGCATCTTGAGGGTGGTGGACTTGCCGGCGCCGTTGGGGCCCACCAGGGCGAAGACCTCCCCCCGCCGCACCGTGAACGACACGCCGTCCACGGCGGCCAAGCCCCCGTAGACCTTGCCCAGCCCCAAGACCTCGAGCGCGTTCAGGTCGCGGCCCTCGCGCGGCGTTCCTTGAAGTAGACCGTCAGGTTGAAGGAGAGGTGCATGAGGATGGGGAAGAAGAGGGTCCCGCTCACCGCGAAGGCGCCCGAGTAGAGCATCCCGCCCACCACGCGCGTCCAGACGGACCCATAGCCGTGGATGAGAGAGAACACCAGGGAGACCAGGAAGGAGCCCAGGGCGAAGGCCGGGATCTGCGGCATCCACGGCACCAGGAAGAGCACGGCCAGAGGGAGCAACAGCCCCCGGAAGGTGAGTTCCTCCACGGCGGCGCCGAAGACGAGCTTCGGGACGACCTGCCAGGGCGGGCTGCGGAGCAGGTGGTCGCCCGAGTCGGGCATGGACCGCATCTCCCACCCGGAGAGCTTGAAGGCCAGCATGCGCAACGGCAGGCCGCCCACCCCCAGGGCGATGGCGGCCAGCGCCATGACGAGGTAATTGGGGAAGATCCCGAGGGTCGGGATCAGCATGCTGAGGGGGCCGTGCGCCAGGGCCGGCTGCGCGACCCCGGCGAGCGTCTGGAAAGGCGTGGCGTTGAGCATCGTCGGGACGAAGGCCAGCGCGCCCAGCAGCCCCGAGAGGACGCCGTAGCGCTTCCACGCGGGCCACGACGCGGGCCCGGGTTCCGTCTGGCGGGGTTTTGGCGAGGGTCCCTCGGCTGCGGGACCCAGGCGAGGACCCTCCCCGGCCGCCGGAGAGGCCTGCGTCGGCACCGCGTCGAGGGCCCGTCCCGTCCCGCCGATGTCGCCGTCGAAGAGCCTGCGACCGGCCCAGCCGTCGTCCACCTTGGCACCGAGTTTCGCCCCGGCCACCGTGTCCGCCCGCAGGATCGCAAGGCGCACGGCCAGGCCGCTCCCCGTCGGTAGCGGAAGCGGCACGCTTGCGCCGGAGACGCTTGGCGCGGCCAGGAGTCCGGCGCTCCCGATGGTCTTGGCGGCGTCCAGGTCCTTGGCCTGTGACGGGTCGGAGGCCGCGCCGGAGACGGCGGCGGGCCCCTGATGGTCGGCGGCCGGCGCCGCATCGGAGGCGTGGGGCGCGGGCGGGGTCGCCGGGTTCTCCGCGGGTCCATGGACCAAGGGGGATGGGAGGGCCGGGAGGACCTCCGCGCCCGGCGCCTGGTGCCAGGCCGGCGCCGGCGTCCGCCCGACGGCGCCCAAGACCGGGATCAGCGACACGGTCGGGATGGGGTTCACCGGGTCCGATGGGAAAAGACCGCTGTCCCCGGGCCTTCCGACCGCGCCGTACGACCCGCCGCCGCGAGCGGCAGCCGGCGCGGTCCTGACCTGCGCCGCGGCGGGCCACGCCGCGAACAGCAGGACGCAGAGCGGCAACGTTCTCCTCATGGGGATAGTATGGCGGCGAGGGCGCCGCCGGGCAAGGGGCTAACGGCCCATGATCCGGGCCGAAGGTCCCGGGGCTCGCGACGGCGCCGAGACCTCTCGCTCGGTCTTGGCGCAGCGTTCGGGCACCGGCCCGGGCTGTTGTTCCCGGCTCCAACAGATCAACCGCTGCGGTCCGTCCCAGGAGGCCGCGGTCTCTTCCCTGACGGTGACCAGCGCCACCCTGCGTCGCGCCGCCTTGAGATAGAGGCGGTTGGCCAGCCTGGCCGCCGGCAGGAGCCGGCGCTCGAAGAAGGTCATCGGCAGCCCCCAGCGCTCGGCGTCCTCCACCCCGTAGTCCACGAGGTCGAAGGCGGGACGGAGGGCCTTCCTTCGCGGGCCGCCCTGCGCGGCGAACCCGAGGATGTCCTCGTAGACGGCCGGGAACGGGCTCGAGACGACCACCGCTTCCGACAGGCTCCCAAGGCGCTCCAGGGGCTCCACGGCCCGGTCGAGGGCCTTGCGCATCGGCCCGCGGAGCACGAAACGGGACTTGAGGTCCAGGTGCACGTAGGCCAGGCGGCGGCCGCGGCGAGCGAGCTTCTCCACGAAGGCGCCGAACTCCTCGACCCCGGGCATGGCGGCCGCCGGCAGGCCCGCCACGGGGCGGCCCGCGAAGGTCTCGTCGTGCCAGAGCACGAAGGTCCCCTCGCGCGTGAGTTGGAGGTCGACTTCCACCGAGTCCGAGGCGACGTCCGCAGCGCGCAGGACCGCCTTCTGGGCGCTGCGCGCTCCGGCGAAGACGGGGGACGCCGCCGACACGGCCGGAAGAGGAGGCTTGCCAGCCGCGCCGACGGCGCGCGCAGCCAGCAGGAAGGCCGCCGTCAACGCCGCGGCCGAGGGTCTCATCGGGCGGGCAGGATGTGGATGGCCGAGCCCAGGGCCGCCTCGCAGGCCTCCATGAAGGCCTCCGGCAGCGTCGGGTGGGGGTGCATGGTATGGGCGACGTCCTCGAGCCGCGCCTTGAGCCTGAGCGCGAGGCACGCCTCGCCGATGATGTCGCCGGCGTGGGGGCCGACGATGGAGACGCCCAGGATGAGGTGGCTGGACTTCTCGGCCACGACCTTCACGAACCCCTCGGTCTCCCGCATGGCCTGGGCCCGGCCGCAGGCGGCGAAGGGGAACCGCCCCGCGATGGTCTCGGCGCCGCGCTCGGCCGCCTGGCTCTCGGTCTCTCCGACCGTGGCGACCTCGGGGTCGGTGAAGACCGCCGCCGGGACGGGACCCAGGTCGCGGGGTGCCGCGCCCGTGATGGCCTCCGCCGCCAGGAGGGCCTCGGCCGAGGCTTTGTGCGCGAGGTAGGGCGGGCCAGCGATGTCGCCGGCCGCGAAGATGTGGCCGGCGCTCGTGCGGCAGGAGCGGTCGATGACGATGTGGCCCTTGGCGTCGGTACGCACGCCCGCGGCCTCCAGCCCCAGGCCTTGCGTGGAAGGGGCCCGGCCGACGCTCACGATGACGGCCGAAGCCTCCACGGTCCTCTCGCCCTGCGGGGTCTCGACGAGGATCTCGCGCCCCGGCGCGGCCGGCGAAGTTCCGCTCCCGGCCGTGCCGGGGGTGGCGCCCGAAGGGCGTTTGGGGTCCCCCGGCGCGGCCGGCGAAGTTCCGCTCCCGGCCGTGCCGGGGGCCTTGGCCCTGGAGCCCACCAGGACCTCGACGCCCAGGCGCTGCAGGCTGCGGGACACGACGGCGGCCAGGTCGCTCTCCAGGCCCGGCAGGATCTGAGGCATGAACTCCACGACGGTCACTTTCGAGCCGAGCTTCGCGAAGATGGTCCCGAGCTCCAATCCGATCGCGCCGCCGCCGATGACGGCGAGGGCGGCGGGCGGCTCCTTGAGGTCGAGCGCCTCCCTGCTCGAGAGGCACCACCGGCCGTCGAAGGGGAACCCGGGGAGGGCGATGGGGCGCGTCCCCGTCGCGATGAGCGCGTTCTGGAATCCGACCGTCTCGGTCCGGGCGCCGGCGACGACGCGCGCTTCCCGGGGCGAGGTGAACTCGGCGCTGCCAGCCATGACCTCGACGCCGTTGGCCTTGGCCAGGGTGCCGATGTTGCGGGCGAGCGCCCCGAGCAGCTGGGATTTCCACGCCTGGAGCCTGGCCCCGTCCATCCTGACGCCTTCGGCGGTGAGGCCCGGCTGCAGGCCTTTGCCCACCCGATGGGCGAGCCAGGAGGCGTTGATGAGCGCTTTGGACGGGATGCACCCGTAGTTGAGGCACTCCCCCCCGAGCTTGTCATGGTCGACCAGGACGACCTTGCGGCCGAGCCTCGCGAGCCTGATGGCTCCGACGTAGCCGGCCGGTCCTGCGCCGACGACCAGGACGTCGGCGGTCGTCACGCCAGGCTCCGCGGCGCCTCGATGCGCCGGGCCAGCGCCCCGAGGAACGCCGCCGCCTGGACGGGGTCCGAGACGCGGCGGTCGTAGGCGAGGGCCAGGTTGATCCGCCATCGGGCATGGATCCCTCCGCCGATGACGACCGCCCTCTCGTGGGCGCGGGTCAGGCCGAGGGCCGATGCCTCGGGCGCGTTGATCGTCGGGAAGGAGAAGATCGACCCGCTCGAGGTGATCGGGGTCACCGTGAAGGTGGCGCCGTGCAGCTCGTCTTCCGGTATCCGCCGTTCGCGGACCCGGCCGGGCAGCTTGTCGATCTCGGCGGCGAGCGTCCAGAAGTCCCTCTTCTGGGCGTCCTTGATGACCGGGACGAGCAGGCTGTGCCCCGCGGGCAGGGCCAGCCCGATGTCGCAGCCGCGCCGCCTCGTGATGCCGGCCCCGTCGTCGAAGAGGTGGGCGTTGAAGTCGGGGAACTCGGGGAGGGTCTTCGCGAGCGCCCGGATGACGAAGACGAGCTCGGAGAGGTCCACCCGCCGCTTGGCCGCTTCGGGCTGCAGCTCGCGCAGCAGCAGGCGCAGGGCGGTCGCGTCCGCCTCGCCGTTGGCGTAGGCGTGGGGGATGGTGCGCCAGCTGTGGGCGATCCTCTCGGCGGCGCGCCGCCTGGGGCCTACGAACGGCATCCTGTCGTCTTCCGTCGAGGATAAATCCTGCGTCGTCGGCGCGGGGGCAGAGGCCGCGGGCGGAGGCGGCATGGCCGCGGGAGGCGGCGCAGCGGGGGCCGGCTCGGGCGCGACGGCGGGGGGCGCGATGCCTGCCCACGGCATCGGCACGCTGGGAGCGGGCGGGAACGTCATCGCCAAGGGCGGCGCTTCGAAAGGCGCCTCCGGCTGGAGGAGGACGGCGGCGTCCGTCGTTTCCGAGGGGGATCCTTCCGAGGCAGGCTCGTCGGGGAGCGGGCAGAAGTACTCGTCTTCCGGCTCGATCGGCGCCTGCGCGCCTTCCTTGAGCGCGCTGGCACCGGGCGAGAGGAGGACATCCGCGCCCGGCGCTTTCTCAGGGACAGGGGCGGAGGCGGGCGTCGTCGCCCGGGGCTCGGCCGGCGGCTCGGACCCGGAGGGGAGCTTGAAGACCGGGATCTCAGGCAGGTCGTCCTTGGCCGCCGGGGGAACTTCCTGCGGCCCTCCGACCGTCTCTGGCTGCGCGGGAGGCGGCGGCGCGGGAGGCTCGTCGTATGCCGGCGTCGGGGCTTTCGCGGGCGTCTGCTCGGGGACCGGGCCGGGTTCGGCCGCCTTGCGCACGTCGGATTCCATGATCCGGCCGTGGGGGCCGGTGCCCGCGACGTTAGCCAGGTCGATGTTCAGTTCGCTGGCGAGCCTGCGGACCGCCGGGAGCGCCAGGATGGGCGGCGGCTGCGCGCCTTCCATATCCGCGCCCGGCTTCCCGACGAGGGGATTGGGCGGGAGGAGGATGGTCCTGTCTTCCGGGGGCGTGCTCTTGGGCGCGGCGTGTAGAGGAGAGTCCTCGGGCCTGAGGATGGCGACGAGCTGGCGGAGCCTCACCTTGTCGCCGACCCTGGCGACTTGCTTGAGCAGGGTCCCGGCCCTGGGGCACGGGACGGAGACCTCGTCGTCGCCGGCGAGCACCCTGCAGAGGGGCTGGTTTTCGGCGACGTTCTCCCCTTCGCGGGCATCCCAGCCGATCAGTTCCGCCTCGGTGGGCACGGTATCGGGCAATCTGAATTCGTAGAGCATGGTCGTTCAGTAGGACAGGGTCTCGCGGACGGCCTTGATGACGCGGTCCTCGTCCGGGATGTAGTACTTCTCGAGTTTGAAGGCGGGCATGCGGATATCCCAGCCTCCCACTCTCCTCACCGGCGCCTGCAGCTTGAGCAGGGCCTTCTCGTGGATGAGGCAGCTGACTTCCGCCGCCCAGGAGCCGGTGTTGGGCGCCTCGTGGCAGACGACGACCCTCCCGGTCTTCGACGCGGTCGCCACGAGGGCTTCGATGTCGATCGGGGTGAGCGTCCTGAGGTCGAGCACCTCGGCCGAGACGTTGTCCTGCTCGGCGAGGATCGCCGCCGCGCGCAGCGCGGTGTGGACCATCGAGCCCCACGCCACGATGCTGATGTCCGTCCCCTCGCGCGCCAGCCGCGCCATGCCGATGGGCGTCTCGTAGGGACCGGTGGGGACTTCCCCCTTCAGCGAGAGATAGAGCGACTTCGGCTCGAAGAAGATGACCGGGTCGGAGTCGAAGATCGCCGCGATGATGAGGCCCTTGGCGTCCTCGGGGGTGGACGGCATGACGACCTTGAGCCCCGGGGTGTGCGCGAAGTAGGCCTCGGGGCTCTCGGAGTGGAGCTCCGGCGCGCGCAGGCCCCCGCCGTGGGGCGAGCGCACGACCAGCCCGACGCTGCGCTTGCCGCAGCTCCTGCTGCGCAGCCGTCCCAGATGGCAGATGGCCTGCTCCAGGACCGAAGGCATGAAGCCGTCGTACTGGATCTCGCAGACGGGCCTCATGCCGGCCATGGCCAGCCCGATGGACGCTCCGAGGATGCCCAGCTCCGCCAGCGGGGTGTCCATGACCCGGTCCTCGCCGAAGGACTGCTGCAGCCCCTCGGTGACGCGGAAGATCCCGCCTTTGCGCCCGACGTCCTTGCCCAGGATGATGACGTTCGGGTCGGTCTCCATGGCCTGGCGCAGGCCCTGGTTGACGGCTTGGGCCAGATTGAGCTCGGGCATCAGGGGAAGCTCCCTTCGACGGGCGGCAGCGCGTCGATCTCGTTGCGGGAGCGCTTGATCTCCAGGATGGCCTCGAGCTCCTTGCGCTGCTCCCGCAGGTGCCATGGCGCGCAGGCGTAGTTGTAGGAGAACATGTTCAAGGGGTTGGGCGGCAGCGCCCCCTCGAACTCCTCGGTCTCGTATCTCACCAGGGCTTCGGATTCGATCTTGAGCCGGATCTCCTTGTTGTCGTCCCAGAGCCCCTTGGACGCCAGGTGCTTGCGGAGCCTGGCCACGGGGTCCTTCCTCTTCCAGTCCTCGTAGTCCGCGGTGGGGCTCTCGCCCTTGGCCTGGGTCCCGGGGCGGTAGATGTCGCACTCGGCCACGGTGGGGCCCTCGCCCCGGCGGGCGCGGGCGACCGCCTCGGACACGGCCTGGTGGACGGCCAGCGGGTCGTTGCCGTCGACCTGGATCGCGGCGGCGCCGTAGGCGAAGGCCTTCTGCGCGATGGTCTCGGGGCCTCGCTCGCGGGCCGGGCCCGCCCCCCCGTACCGGTTGTTCTCGACGAGGTAGACCACGGGAAGGCCCAGGCGGCCCGCGAGGGTCATCGACTCGTGGAAGTCGCCTTTCGCCGTCGCGCCGTCCCCGAGGTAGGCCAGCACGACCGCGTCTTCCTTGCGCAGCTTCGCGGCCCAGCCGAGGCCCGCGGCCTGCGTAAGGTGCGTCCCGACCGGGAAGGAGAAGATCATGTCGTTGGACCCTTCCGGGAGCCTCAGGCCGCGCTCGTCTCCCGCCCAGTAGAGCAGGATGTACCTGAACTTGAGCCCCCTCGCGTGGTACGCCCCGTGGCCGCGGTAGGTGGGCACCATCCAGTCCTTGGGCGTGAGGACGAGCGGGGGCACGATCTGCGTCGCTTCCTGCCCGAGCAGCTGGGGATAGGCGCCGAGCTTGTTCTGGCGCTGCATGGCGGCGGCCTTCTCGTCGAAGATCCTCAGCTCGACCATCTTCTTGTAGACGTCGAGGAGCGTCTCGTCGGTGACGTCCACGGCGACGCCCGGGTCGACGCGCCCCTCGGCGTCGAGCAGCTCGAGGCGGTCCACTTCGAATCGCGCGACGGTCTTAAGCGCCATGATCCTCCTTCCCGTCGACCGACAGTTCGGCGGCCCGATAGGAGCTGCGCGCGAGCGGGGCGGCGGCGACTCGCAGGAAACCCATCGTCCGGGCGGCGGCGCCCCAGCGTTCGAAGCGCTCCGGGGCGACGTACTCCCGGACCGGGAGGTGCCGGCCGGCGGCGGCCGGCCGCAGGTACTGCCCGATCGTCAGGATGGAGACGCCGGCCTCGCGCAGGTCGAGCAGGGCGGCCCGGACCTCCGCGTCGGTCTCGCCGAGCCCCAACATTAGCGACGACTTGGTCCTGACCCCGGGCGAGAGCCGGCGGGCGGCCTTGAGCAGCCCGAGGGAGCGCTGATAGCCGCATCGGGCGTCCCGGGCCAGCCGGCCGATCCGTTCCACCGTCTCGATGTTGTGGCCGAGGACCGCCGGCCCGGCGTCGAGCACGGCGGCCAGCGCGTCCTCGTCGCCCTGGAAATCCCCCACCAAGGCCTCGAGAGCCGTAGCCGGCGAGCGCGCCTTGATCCTTCTCAGGCAGGCGGCGAGGTGCCCGGCGCCGCCGTCGGCCAGGTCGTCCCGGCAGACCATGGTGACGACGGCGTAGCCGAGCCCCAGCTCGGCGATGGTCAAGGCGAGGTTGTCGGGCTCGAGCGGGTCCGGGGCCTCGGGGCGTCCGCAGGGCACGCCGCAGAACCGGCAGCCCCGTGTGCAGCGAGGCCCCAGGACCATGAAGGTGGCGGTGCCAGCGTCCCAGCATTCCCCCATGTTGGGGCAGCGCGCCTCGACGCACACCGTGTTCAGCCCCCGCCGTTCGCAGCGGTCCCTGATGCGGAGGGCTCTCTCTCCCCCGCCCAGCCTGACCTTGAGCCAGGGCGGCAGCCGGGTCGTCGTCGCGCTAACCATGGGAGCTCAGGAACCTCTCCGCCTCCAACGCCGCGACGCAGCCGAGGCCGGCCGAGGTCACGGCCTGCCGGTAATGGGGGTCCATCACGTCGCCCGCGGCGAAGACCCCGGGGACCGAGGTCCGGGTGCGTCCATCCGTCGCGATGCAGCCGTTCTCGTCGAGCTTGAGCTGGCCCGCCAGAAAGCCCGTGTTCGGGGTGTGCCCGACGGCGACGAAGACCCCCTGGCAGGGGAAGGTCGAGACCGCCCCGGTCTTGACGTTCTTGAGCCTCAGCCCCGTCACGGCATCGGACCCGAGGATGTCGACGACGACGCTGTCCCAGAGCCATTCGATCTGGCCGCTCTTCGCTGCCCTATCCTGCATGGCTTGCGAGGCCCTGAGGCTGGAGCGCCGGTGGACCACGGTCACCTTGGAGGCCAGCCTGGCCAGGAAGAGGGCCTCCTCCAGGGCGGAGTCGCCGCCGCCCACGACGCAGACGGCCTTGCCTTTGAAGAAGAAGCCGTCGCACGTCGCGCAGGCCGAGACCCCGCGCCCCTTGAGGCGCGCCTCGGACTCGAGCCCCAGCCAGCGCGCGTCCGCGCCGGTGGCCACGATGAGGGTTTCGGCCTCGGCGGTGCGCCCCTCCGTGGTCTCGAGGCGGAAGGGACGCCGGGAGAGGTCGGCTTTCGACACCAGCTCGGGGACGATGGAGACGCCGAGCCGCTCGCACTGCTTGCGCATGCGGTCCATGAGGTCCGGGCCCGGGACGGGCTCGGGGAACCCGGGGAAATTCTCGACGTCGGTGGTGATCATGAGCTGGCCGCCCATCATGACGCCGCCGAAGACCAGGGGGTCGAGGCCCGCGCGGCTGCAGTAGATGGCGGCCGTGTAGGCCGCCGGCCCCGATCCGATGATGACAACGCTGCGAGAATTAGCCATAATTACTCGACGGAAAACTGCGCGACGCGAGCATGGGCATTATAACATTTCCAAAAGGATTCCTATGGGGAGCCTCCACCTCCTCCTACCAGATCGAGGGCGGCAACCGGGGCTCGGCTCTCTGGGACTGGGAGCGGCGCAAGGGCTGGGAGCGCTCCGGGGACGCCGCGGGCTCCTGGGAGCGGTTCGACGAGGACGTGGCGTGCCTCAAGGCGCTCCACCTCAACGCCTACAGGTTCTCCGTGGAGTGGTCGCGGGTCCAGCCGACGCCCGACGGCTTCGACGAGGCGGCGCTGCGCCGCTACGCGGCCTGGGCGTCGAGGCTCCGGTCCGAAGGCATCAGGCCGTTCGTCAGCCTGCATCATTTCTCCGAGCCCGCCTGGCTGCTGCGCCGACACCCGAGGGGCTGGTTCGACGACGCGGTCCCCGCGAGGTTCCTTCGGTTCGCCGAGAGGACGGCGGCCGCGCTCGGCGAGTCCGTCGCCGACTGGGTCGTCTTCAACGAGCCCATGGTCTTCCTGGTCGGGGCCTACGGCATGGCATTCTTCCCCCCCGGCCGGCGGCTGCTGGCGCGGCCCCGCCTCTTCTCCCCCCTGGTCGAGAACGTCTCGCGGGCCCACAACGAGTGCTACAAGCTCCTCCACCGGCTCCAGCCGGGCTGCCGCGTCTGCTCGGCCAACAACATCGCGGCCCTCGACCCGGCGCGGCCCGGCGACGAGGAGGCGGTGGCGGCGTGGGACCGCTTCATGCACCGGGACTTCATCGAGCGGACCAAGGAGCACGTTGACATCATCGGGGTCAACTACTACACCCGGATCTACGTCCATCGGTCCTTCCTGTCCCCGCTGCCCGGGAAGGCGGTCCCAGGGTACGCGGAGCTCGTGAAGGGGATCACGGGGCCGCTGTTCTCCCTCATCGGCGGCCGGCGGGGCTCGGGCGAGCCCACGGGCATGGGCTGGGAGGTCTTCCCCGAGGGTCTCGGCCGGGTGGTCACGGCGTTGTGGCGGGACTACGGCAAGCCCATCGTCGTCCTGGAGAACGGCATCGCCGACGCGGCCGGGGAGCGGCGGGAGGGCTACGTGCGGGAGCACCTCAAGTCCCTCGCCGGCGCCATGGCGGCCGGCGCCGACGTGCGCGGCTACTTCCATTGGAGCCTGGTGGACAACTACGAGTGGGGGAGCTACCGGCCGAGGTTCGGGCTGTTCACGCGGGAGCGCCGGCCGGCCGGCGGATCGTCGTTCTACGCCGCGGTGGCCCGCGCCGGGGAGGTGGAGACCGATGGATAGGATCCGGCTCAAGGGGATCAGGTGCCGCGCCGTCGTGGGCGTGGAGCCTTCCGAGCGGGTGAAGGCCCAGGCCGTGGAGATCGACCTCGCCCTGGAGGCGCCGTGCGCGAAGGCCGGCCGCTCGGACAGGCTGGCCGACGCGGTGGACTACCAGCGGGTCGAGGAGGCCGTCCGCGAGGCGGCCGGGTCCGGGAGGAGGGACCTTCTGGAGCGGCTGGCCGAGGAGGTGGCCGAGGCCGTCCTGGGCTGCGACGGCCGCATCGCGGCCGTCACCGTCCGGGTCGGCAAGAAGCCGGCGTCCATGCCGCGCTCCCGCGAGGTCGTCGTGGAGATCCGCCGGTCGCGATCCCGTGGACGTCGCCGGCGAGCCCGCTAGCGGACGTACTCGGCCGCCGAATTGACGCTCTCCCACAACCGGACGCCGCGCACGGGCAGCTTTTTGCGGGCCGCGCAGTCGTAGATGAGCTTGGCGATGGCCTCGGCCGTCGGATTGCCCTTGAGCGTGACCACGGGCTCGCCGAGGGCCTTGAGCGCCTTGGCCAGAGGGTCGGCGGCGTTCAGGAGCAGGCGGTGGTCGAGCTCGGCGTCGATCCAGGCCTGGACGGTCCTCTTGATCTCCTCGAAATCCAGGGCCATGCCGCGGCGGTCGAGGGTCCGCCGTCGGAAGGAGACCTCCGCGACGGCGTTGTGCCCGTGCAGGTGGCGGCACTTGCCCTCGTAGCCCAGCAGGCGGTGGGCGTAGCAGAAATGGAGGCGCCGGGTGACCTCGTACATCAGGCGATCATCCTCCCGCCATCGACGGGCAGCGCCACGCCGGTGATGAAGTCCCCTCCCTCGATCAGGTAGATGACCGCTTCCGCCACGTCGCGGGGCGTGCCGAGGCGCTTGAGCGGGGCCGCGCGGATGACCGCGGCCCTCTTCCTCGGCGGGTAGTCGTCGGGCAGGAGCACGGCCCCCGGCAGGATGGCGTTGACCTGGATGTCGGGGGCGAGTTCCTTGGCCAGGGCCGTGTTGAGCGCGATCAGCCCCGCCTTGGACACGCAGTAGGGGATGCGGTCGGTGTAGGGGCGGTACGCCGCCCAGTCCGCGATGTTGATGATCTTCCCCCCGCCCGCTTCCCGCATGCGGGGGGCGGCGGCCTGGCTCAGGAAGAAGGGCGCCCTGAGGTTGACGTCGAGGTGGTCGTCCCAGTCCCGGGGGCTCGTCTGGCCGAAGCGGTTCACCTCGTAGACGGAGGCGTTGTTGACCAGCGCGTGGAGCGCGCCGAAGCGCCGGACGACGGCGTCGGCCAGCCTGGCCGCCTGCCGGGCGTCGGAGAGGTCGGCCTTGAAGATCGCCACGTCCCTGCCGAACCCGTCGCGGATGTCGGCGGCCAGCCTCTGGGCCTCGCGCTTGGAGCGGTTGTAGTGGAGGGCGAGCCGCGCCCCCTTCTCGCCCAGCGCCAAGGCGATGCTCCGGCCCACCCTCCTGGCCGCGCCCGTCACGAGGGCCACCTTGCCCTGGAGCCTCATCGGGGGTCCTCGGCCTTCGGCGAGCCGGCCTCGGCGGGGCCGTCCGCGGCGGGCTTCCGGGGAGCGGCCGGCGCCGCGGGCCGCTTGGACCGGCGCGGCGCGGCCTGCCCTTTCTCGCCCGTCGGGGGCGAAGGCAGGGGGAGGCTGCGCATCATCTGCCCCTGCATCTGCATCAAGGACTGGAGCATCTTCATGGGGTCGCCGGCCTGCATCTTCTCCCCGGTGCGGATGCTGCGTTGGGCCTGCTCGAGGGACTTGGCGAGCTGTTGGACCTGCCGGGCCTGCTCGGGCGGCAGGTTCTTGAGGGTCTGGGGGTTGTTGAGCATGGGCAGGAGCATCTGGAGCAGCGCCGCGGCCGGCTCGCCGGCCGCCGACTCGGGCCGTTGGCCGGCGTCCGGGGCGGAGTCCGGCTGCCGCAGCCCCTGCGCCGGAGGGAGCACCCATCGTTCGAACTCGTTGCGGGCGGGGCTCGAGCCGTCGGGCCGTTGCCATAGGGAGTTGCCGGCGGGGGCGCCGGGAGAGCCAGCGGGAGAGGCGTCGACAGGCTGACCGGAAGGCGACGAGGCGTAGGGCGGCGCGTCCGGGAGGGCGGCGGGCAGGGCCTTCTGCAGCTCGGTCCGGAGCCTCTCGAACTCGGTGAGGGTGGCGTTGGCCCGCCGGGCCTCGGTCTTGATCCGCTCGACCTGACGGATGGCGCACCATTGCCCGGCGAGGGCGATGGCCCCCAGCGCGACGAACGCGGTCCAGGCCACGGCCGGTTTCGCCCGGAGCAGGCGCTGGACGCCGACGCCGATGATGAAGGCGGTCCAGGCGATCGGGACGGGCCACAGGACCGGGACGTAGTTGATGACGATGCCCGTCATCGCGACGCCGGAGGACAGGGAGACGATCTGGTAGCAGCGCCGGTAGTCGCCGTCCCCTTCGGCGAACCTGGCGACCAGCCCCACGATGGACGCGAGGATGAAGCTCACGACGACGGACAGCGCGATGCCGGCGGCGATCCGCAGGGGCAGCATCCCGAAGGAGGAGCCGCCGACCGATTGAAGGAGGTTCGTCGCGCCGTGCGCGGCCGCGGCGAAGACGAACAGGTTGGCGGTCATGACCCAGTACTCGGGGGCCGGGGCCCGGGCGATCTCGTCGAACAGGGACCCGGCGCGGAACATGGCCGTGATGCTCTGGCCGAGCATGGCGGCCGGCCCCGGGGGCTGCGGCTGCGCGCCCGATCCGGAAACGCCGGGCTCGGGCAGGCGGGCGGGCCCGTCGTCGATGTTCATGAGGACCTCATCCATTTGACACCGGGCTCGCTCTTCTGTTCGCAGTGCCCGCAGGAGAGGGACGGCGCTCCGGCGCAGTCCTTGTCGACGAACGAGAACCACTCCGACGCGAAGGAGGCGGGCGGCGGCGCGCCCGATCCAGAAACGCCGGGCGCGGCCTGGGCCGGCCGGCCCAGGGGCCGAGCGTCCCGGGCGCTCTCAGGAAGGGCGTTGGCGGGCCGGGGCGCGGGCAGGAGGATCCTGACGACGTACATGTGCCCGCAGTAGCCGCACTCCAGGTCCACCATCGCTTCCGGCACGGAGTCCCGGAACGCGTCGAGGAAGAGCGTCCAGCCTTGCGTGCCGGTCCTGGGGCTGCCGGTCCCGAGCCTGCGGCGTTGGAGCATCCTGGGGCCCAGGGACTTCCCGCTCTGGTCGACGACGTACGACAGCTCCGCCTGGGAGGCCAGGACCGTCGCCTCGACGAAGCTGGCGCGTCCGGTCAGGAAGCGAGCGCGCAAGGGCAGGGTTCTCACGTGGAAGCACACGTCGGCCAGTCTCTTGAACAAGGACATCCGGGTACCGCGCTCGCCTAGAGTATACCTTTAAACAACGACTCCTTCACCCCGAAAGGGTCCTCCGACCGGATCCCCCCGCTGGGATGCGGGTGTCTCCTTCAAATAAGGTACACTTGAGGACGGATGAGGATCAGCATCAGACTAGCCCTCGTCTTCGCCTTGTTCGGCGCGGCGGTCGCCGGAGGGTTCCAGTACAGCCGCGTCAAGACCACACGGGGCGAGATGTACGCCGGCCAGCGGCAGACGGCCGAGGTCGCCCTCCGCGCGGTCAAGGCGTTGATCGAGACGGCGCGGGCGCAGGCGGGCGACTTCGGCGAGGTCAGCAAGGGGCTCAGGGACCTCCAGGGTTCGGGCATCGCCTCGGTCCTCGTCAAGGACAAGCGCGGGCGTTGGGTCGTGTGGCGCGCGGGCTCGGACAGCGTCCAACGCCAGCCCCACCCCGGCGTCCCGATCGAGCAGGTCGCGGACGGCTACTACGACGCCGAGGTCCCGGCCACGCTCGGCCGCCGGGGCCGCGGGCTCGTCCAGGTGTCGTTCTCCATCCAGCCGCTGGAGACGCGGCTGCGGGAGCTCGAGAGCGACGCCGTGCGCGTGGGGCTGCTGGCCTTCCTGGCCTCGACCCTGGCGGCCTGGCTCCTCGGGACGTGGTTCGGCACGAGCATCGAGCGCCTCGTCCCGAAGCTTGAGGAGCTCTCGAAGGACCCGGAGCGCTTCCGCCCGCTCCGGATACCCTCCTCGGGCGACGAGGTCGCGCGCCTCGTGGCGGCGTTCAACCGGATGGGCGAGTCGCTCAAGGCGGAGACCCACCGCCGGAGGATCGTGGAGAGCGAGAAGGAGGAGCTCTCCGCCATGCTGGTGCACGACCTCAAGACCCCGCTGACGGTGATCCATTCCGGCATCAGCCTCCTGCAAGACCAGCTCTCCCAGGACCAGATGGCCGCCGATAGGCGCGCCCGGGGCGCCCCTCCCCAGAAGATGTCGCCGACGCAGCTGCGCCGGCGTTCGGACCAGCCCAACCGCAGGACGTTTGAGCTCCTCAAGATGTCCGCCGACAGGCTCCACCGCATGGTCGAGGACGTGCTGCAGCTGGCGAGGCTGGAGCAGGTGGACGCCCTGAGGGAGGTCTCGCCCGTCTCGATGGCCGACCTGGGCAGGACGTGCGCGAAGGATTTCCACCTGGTGGTGGCGGAGCGCAACCAGAAGATCGAGCTGAAGGTCCCCGACGCCGGCGTGGAGACCAGGGTCATGGGGGATGGGGCGCTGCTGCGCCGGGTGCTGGACAACCTGCTCCACAACGCGGTCGAGCACACGCCCCCGGGCGGCACGATCGCCCTGCGGGTCGAGCGCGAAGGCCCGAACGTGCGCGTCGACGTCTCCGACTCGGGGCCCGGCGTCCCGGCCGAGGCGCGCGAGGAGATCTTCAGGAAGTTCTTCCAGAAGGACCTCAAGAGGCATGTCGGCAACGTGGGCCTGGGCTTGGCCTTGTGCCAGAAGGTGGTGCAGCGCCACGGCGGCACCATCGGCGTCGAGGATGCCAAGCCCAAGGGCGCCCGCTTCTACTTCTCCCTCCCGGTCGGTTGACCCGGCCGATTTCCCCGCCCGGCGCCGGCACGGCCCATTTGAGTTGGCGCGCGCGGGCGTGCTATGATGTGGGCGGAGCGCACCCGGCGGTCGTCCGGGTTGCGGGAGCTCCCGCGGCTTGCAGCGGTTGATGATGGAGGGCGAACGAATGACGAGCGTTGTGCTGATCGGGTTGACGGTCCTCCTGGCAGGTTTTTCTACGACGGGTTTGGCCCAGCAGGCGGGGGCCAAGCCTGGTTTCGACTGCGGTGCCTGCGCGGCGGGCGCCCAGGACGGCGGCATGGCGGCCATCCCCGCGGGCGCCTTCGAGATGGGCAGCCTGGAAGGCGCCGGGGATTCCGATGAGCTTCCCAGGCACAAAGTCGAGCTGGACGCCTTTGCCATGGACAAGTACGCTGTGACCGTGGGGCAATACTGCCGGTTCAGCCAGGCCACCCGCCGGGACATGCCCAGGCTGCAGCCGGCCTCGAAATGCGACTTTCCCGTCCACAACGTGGTCTGGGAAGAGGCCGCGGCCTACTGCCAATGGGCCGGCAAGAGGCTGCCCACCGAAGCGGAGTGGGAGAAGGCCGCCCGGTGCGGGACGACGACGTACTTCGATTTCGGCGACGACTACAAGCTGCGGGAGGCCTACGCGTGGGCCGACAGCAACTCCGGAGGCGCCCCTCACCCGGGCGGGCTCAAGAAGCCCAACCGTTGCGGTCTCTACGACCTCTACGGCAACGTGGCCCAATGGGTCTCGGACTGGTACGACAAGGACTACTATGCGCGCAGCCCGGCGCGCAACCCCCAGGGAGCCGGCAAGGGGACGGAACATGGGCTGCGCGGCGGCAGCTGGTACGCCATCGCCATGAACGGCCGGGCCGGGGACCGCCTCTACAGTTCCGGCCGCGGCAACGCCTTCGGTATCCGCTGCGTCTCTTCGCCGCGGAAGAAGGCGGATGAGGCTTCCCCGGAGAAGAAGTAGGACCTACCCGCGTCGTGGAGGCCCGGAGGGTCGGCGGAGGGTCGAGGCCTTCTTCAACAGTCCCCTCACGACCCTGAGCGGCAGCCCGATGGCGTTGTCGAGGTCGCCCTTGACCTCCTTGATGAGCGGGTCGGCGTCGTCCTGGACGGCGTAGCCCCCGGCCTTGTCCATGTGCTTGCCCGCCAGCGACTCGACCTGCTCCGGGGAGAGCCTGCGCGCGCGTATCCTGGTGACGGCGCAGCCGGTCAAGGTCCGGCGCCCTCCCTCGAGGACCAGGGCGACGCCGGTGTAGACTCGGTGCCACGTGCCGCTCAGGGCCGCGATCATGCGCCGCGAATCCGCGCGGCTGCGGGGCTTCACGATGATCCGGTTGCGGCAATAGACGATGGTGTCGGCGCCCAGGACCATGGCGGCGGGATGCCGCCGGGCGACTTCGAGGGCCTTGCGCGCGGCGAGCATGACCACCAGCCTGTCGGGGCGGCGCTCAGAGCTCTTCTCCGAGACGCGGCTGGGGACGATCCGGAAACGGACCCCCAGCCTGCGCAGGAGCATGCGACGCTGCGGCGAGGCGGACGCCAGGATGAGCTCAGCGCTGGGCAGAAAGGGTATTGGCTCCTAGCCAGGCGAGATAGTCCCTGTCGCCTTCGACGATGGGAAGGGCGACGATCTCGGGCGTGGCATAGGAGTGTAGCTCCTTGACGCGGCGCATCAGGACGGGCAGGACGCGGGCGCGGGTCTTGATGATGAGGACGATCTCCCTGGTCCGCTCCAGCTTCCCTTCCCAATGGTAGTAGGAGACGGCGCGGGGCACCAGCGTGACGCAGGCCGCGAGCTTGGAGCGGACCAAGTCCTTGGCGGTCTTGCCGGCCGATCGGGCGTCCGGGCACGTCGTCAGGACGACGCGGAAGGGAGGCTTCTCCACCGGGGGGAATCTAACATTTATCTCTTGTCCTTGGCCAGCGCCGGCCTGTCGCCCTTCGCGGGCCTGGGTGCCGAGATCGGGGGCTCTCGGCGGCCCGAGCCCGCCAGCGTCCTCCTCAACTCGGCGGCCGCCGGGGAGTGGGCGTCGACGAACGAGAGCGCCTTCAGGGCGGTCCGGGGGTCGCCGTTGCCCGCGAGCTCGGCGGCGAGATCGAGCCACGTCTCCTGAGGAACGCGCAGCAGACGGTCCAGCGACATCAGCCAGGCGGCCTTCTGCCGGAGAGGCAGCGCCGAGAGTTCGCTGGAGAAATGGCGCAGGATGAGCTTGTCGTGCAGGGCCGGGGCGTCGATGCGAGGCCCGCGCATCGAGATCCATTGGTCGGACGACCTGAGGATGGGAGCGCCCACCCGCCGCCTGAAGTCGTCGAAAGCCTCGGCCGCGTCCGCGAGCCGGTCCCGCTGGAGGAAGGACATGGTCCTGAGGATGTCCCAGCGGAGCAGCTCCTCCGTGGTCCAGTCGAACCCGAGGGGCTCGATCACGGGGGGCTTCTTCCCGCAGCGGGCGAGGAGCGCGAGGGCGTGGTCGATCGTGATCGTCCGATGGTGCGCGAGGCTCATGGACCGGGCGAGGTACTGCGCGGCCTCCCGGGCATCCCCTTCTTTGAGGCGCCGGCGCCCGCTCTCCGCCCACAGCCAGGCGCTCTCCGGATGGGCCTTGAGCGCCCCGGCCAACGATCCTGCCCTGACCCGACGCGGGTAGGACCAGACCTCGGCGGCGGCGTACAAGCCCAGGCCCAGCAAGGGGGCCAAGCAGGCCCAGACGATGCCCATGGGCGGGCGTCCGGGAGGGCCGCTCGTCCAGGGATCGATGACGCGGAGGACGGCGCTCGAGGCCAGGACCGACAGCAGCGGCCAGAGCGGGCGCATGTAGCGCTCGTCGATCGCCATCATGCAGTGCATCCCGAGGAGATACCCCGCCAGCAGGGCCGTCTGCCGGCAACCCTCCCGTCGCCGCCCCAGCCAGACTCCCGCGGCGCCGAGGAGGAACAGGACGGGGTGGAGCGAGGCGACGAAGACGACGCGTCTCGCGCAAGCGATGAGATAGAGCGCCGGGTGGAGAGACACCTCCCGTACCGCCCAGGGCAACGCTGTTGTTCCGTCAGGCGGGCCCGCCAGGTCCCGTGGGCAGACATCGAGGCTCTTGACGAACCCCATCGCGCCGGCGATGACGATGGCGTCGGAGCGCTGGCCCTCCAGAGGGAAGGCCTTGCCGTTGAGCATCCAATTGGCGCGGACCCAAGGCGCCAGCGCGAGATAGGACGTCAGGATCAGCAAGGCCCACCCTTTCCAACGCCGTTTTGCCGTCCCCGGCTCGCCGGCGGCCCATTCGTAGGCGCAGAGCACGGGCGGGAAGAAGAACAGCGTGGAACGGCAGAGGAGGCTCAAGCCGACGGCAAGCCCCACCGCGAGCCCGGAGCGCGCCGAGGGGGCTTGCGCGCGCCATGCCAGCAGGGTGGCCGTGAGGAGGAACCCGACGGAAAAAAGGTGCATGTCGTTCTGGGCGGGGATCATGACGCCGACCAGAGGGATGGAGAGGAGCGCGGCGAGCAGGCCGCAGCCCCAGGAATGCAGGATCCTGCCGAGGGCGAGCACCAGGGCAAGCGGCATGAGCCACAGGAGCCATCCCGCCGACGGCGCGAGCCAGGCCGGCGCATGGCGGTCCAGAAGGCTCATCAACACCGGGTAGAGCGGCATGCGCTCGGAGAAGCTGATGTCCTCGAGCCCGTAGAGGATCATCTCCCCCTGGCCGATCGTCCGTTCGTCGATCGTCGCGTACCCGCTGCTGGAGGCGATGATGCCGTCGGCAAGCGGCGGCGACAGCCGGAAGGCCGCGGCGAGCACGAGACACCAGAACAGGGGCCGCACGGGGGTCTTCTCCGGCCGCTAGCCGAGCAGTCTCTTGACCCTTGCCGCGTTGACGGGGCGGATGACGCCTTTCTCCGTCACGATGGCGGTGACCAGGCGGGCCGGCGTGACGTCGAAGGCGAAGTGGCGGGCCCGGGCGCCGACGGGGGCGATGGGGATGCCCGACAGCTCGAGCACCTCCTTGGCGCTGCGCTCCTCGATGGGGATGCCCGACCCGTCGGCGGTCCCCGGGTCGAACGTGGTGGTCGGCGCCACGGCGTAGAACGGCACCCGGTGGTGGCGGGCGACGATGGCCAGGCCGTAGGTCCCGATCTTGTTGCACACGTCGCCGTTGGCGGCGATGCGGTCCGACCCCACGATCACGGCGTCGATGCGCTGGACCTTCATGAGGTGGGCCGCCATGCTGTCCGTGATGAGGGTGCACGGGATGCCTTCCTGCATGAGCTCCCAGAGGGTGAGGCGGCTGCCCTGGAGGTAGGGGCGGGTCTCGTCGGCGTAGACGTGGGCGACCCTTCCCTGGCGGAACGCCTCCCGGATGACGCCGAGCGCGGTGCCGATGCCGGAGGTCGCCAGCGCCCCCGCGTTGCAGTGGGTGATGACGACGGCGCCCCGGGGCAGGAGGGCGGCCCCGAGGACGCCCATCCGCCTGTTGAAGGACAGGTCGTCCCGGTAGTACCGCTCGGCCGCGCGGGCGAGACGCTCCGGGAGGCCGGCCGGGGGGGTCGAGCGCGCCAGCTCGCGCATCGCCGAGACGGCGTGCGCGAGGTTGACCGCCGTCGGGCGGCTCTTGACGAGGACCTCGGCGGCCGCGTCCAGCGCCCGGACCGAGCGCCGGCGGGCCGCCAGGGCCATGCCGAAGGCCGCGGCGCAGCCGATCAGGGGGGCGCCCCGCAGGGCCATGTCCTTGATGGCCTTGGCGACCTCGCGGGGGGTGCGGCAGTCGACATAGACGATGCGGCGCGGCAGCTCGCGTTGGTCGAGCACCCGCAGGCGGTCTCGCTTCCAGACGATGTGGGGGATGGGTCGGGCCATAAGCGCAGCACCCGCGCTGGCGATCGCGTGGTGACGCGACGGCGCCGGCGCGGGTGCCAGGCGGACGATGGGTCTACGGGATGGACTCCATCACGCGTTTGAGCTGCTCTTCAGTACGGCCGATGATCTCAACGGTCTTCTCGCGGCCGTTAGCCCCGCGAAGGATGTTCACCTTGCGGGTAGGGACCTCAAAGAACTCAGCCAAGTAATCCTTGAGCACCTTGTTGGTTTCATCATCGTTGGCAGGCGCCGTCACTTTGACCCTGAGGACGCTGCCGATGCGGCTGACAACCTCGTTGTCAGGTGCGTTCGGGATGACCCGGACCTTCACGATCATGTGTTCCCCTCCCTATGATGTAATGGTACCTTCCTGCTGACGGCTAAAAATCGACGATCCGACGCGCACCAGGGTCGCCCCCTCCTCCACGGCGATCTCGAAGTCCCTGCTCATCCCCATGGAGAGGACGGCGCCTTCGACCCCGGCGAACGACCGTTCGAACAGCTCGCGCATGCGCTTGAAGTACGGCCTGGCCTCTTCCACCGGCTCGAGGTCCGGGGCGATCGCCATCAATCCCCTCGCCTTCAGGCGAGGGAAGGCCCTCAGTTCCTCCAGGAACCCGGTCAGGTCGTCCGGCTCGACCCCATGCTGGGATTCCTTCCGGGTCAGTTTGACCTGCACCAGCACGTCCAGCTCGCGATCCTCCTCGGCCAACGCCTGGTCCAGTACGCCCGCCAGCTTGAGGCTGTCCAGGGAGTCCACGGCGTCGAAGACCCGCAGCGCGGCTTTGGCCTTGTTGGTCTGAAGGTGCCCGACCATCCGCCAGCGGGCGTTCCGGGCCGCCTCCCCCAACGACTCCTTCTTGAGCGCGGCATCCTGGACGCGGCTTTCGCCGATCTGACGGGCGAGCCCGGACGCCAGGACCGCCCGCGTAGCGTCGATGCCGGCGTACTTGGTCACGACGACCAACTCCAAGCCCCCTGGGTCCCTGCCCGAGCGTCGGGCCGCGGCTCCCATGCGCAAGATAATTTCGCGCAAATTGTCAAGGATCAATCGAAAAGTCATTATAGCAAATCCCCGCCCAAAATACAACGGGACCAAAAACTCGGCGGGACCGCCGAAGCGGTCCCGCCGAAACGTCCTATAAAGGGAAAAACCTTTATAGGGATTCAGGAAACGGCGTAAAGCCGTTTCCTGAATTAATACATGTCGCCGCCGTGCCCGTGGCCGGGCATCGGGGTCTCTTTCTTCTCCGGGATGTCCGTGACCAGGACTTCGGTGGTCATGATCGTCCCGGCCAGGGAGACCGCGTTCTCGAGGGCCGTGCGGGTCACCTTGAGGGGGTCCACGACGCCGGCCTTGAAGAGGTCGACGTACTCGCCGGTCGTGGCATTGAGGCCCACGCCGTCGCCGGCGCCCATGACCTTCTGGACGACCACGGAGCCCTCGAAGCCCGAGTTCTCGGCGATCTGCCGGATCGGGGACTCGAGCGCGCGCCGCAGGATGCGGCCGCCCGTGGTCTCGTCGTCGTCCTCGCCCTTGAACTTGTCGAGGGACTGGGCCGCCCGCAGCAGGGCCACGCCGCCGCCCGGGATCATGCCTTCCTCGACGCCCGCGCGGGTCGCGTGGGAGGCGTCCTCGACCTTGGACTTCTTGGCCTTCATCTCGGTCTCGGTCGCGGCTCCGACGCTGATGACCGCCACGCCGCCGGAGAGCTTCGCGAGCCTTTCCTGGAGCTTCTCCTTGTCGTAATCGGAGGTCGTCTCCTGGACCTGCTTGCGGATGCAGTCGGCGCGCTTCTTGATCTCGGTCTTGTCGCCGGCGCCGTTGACGATCGTGGTGTTCTCCTTGTCGATGACCACGCGCTTGGCGCGGCCGAGCATGTCGGTCGTCGCCTTCTCGAACTTGTGGCCGCGCTCCTCGCTGATGACCTCGCCGCCCGTCAGGACCGCGATGTCCTCGAGCATCTCCTTGCGCCGGTCGCCGAACCCCGGGGCCTTGACCGCCGCGGCCTTGAGGGTCCCGCGGAGTTTGTTGACGACCAGGGTCGCCAGGGCCTCGCCATCGACGTCCTCGGCGATGAGGAGGATGGACTTGCCGGTCTGGACGATCTTCTCCAGCAGCGGCAGGAGGTCCGACATGGAGGAGATCTTCTTGTCCGTGATGATGATGGACGGGTCCTCGAGCACGGTCTCCATGCGCTCGGAGTCCGTGACGAAGTACGGGGAGATGTAGCCGCGGTCGAACTGCATGCCCTCGACCACCTCGAGGGTGGTCTCGGCGGACTTGCCTTCCTCGACGGTGATCACGCCCTCGTGCCCGACCTTCTCCAGGGCCTCGGCGACCAGGTCGCCGATCTTCCTGTCGTTGGCGGAGATGGTGGCCACCTGGGCCTTCTCCTCGCGGGTCTTCACGGGCTTGTAGTTCTTCTTGAGCTCCTTGATCACGATCTCGGAGGCCTTGTGCATGCCGCGCTCGATGGCCTTGGCGTTGGCGCCCGCGGTCACGTTCTTGAAGCCCTCGGAGAGCAGGGCTCTCGTGAGGACGATGGCCGTGGTGGTGCCGTCGCCGGCGATGTCGTTGGTCTTCGAGGCGACTTCCTTGAGGAGTTGGGCGCCCAGGTTCTCGAAAGGATCCTGGAGCTCGATCTCCTTGGCGATGGTGACGCCGTCGTCGATGACGAGCGGGGACCCGAATTTCTTCTCGAGGATGACGGAGCGGCCGCGGGGGCCGAGGGTCATGCGGACCGAGTCGGTCAGCTTGTCGATGCCACCCTTGAGCTGCGTGCGAGCGTCTTGTCCGTAGAGTATCTGCTTTGCCATTACTTGCTCACCTCTTTATATAGTGGTTGGTGCGGTCGATCGAACGGCCGGCTATTTCTCCGACAGGATGCCGAGGACGTCGTCCTGATGCATGATCAGATAGTCCTCGTCATCGATCTTGAGCTCGTTGCCGGAGTACTTGCCGTAAAGGATGCGGTCGCCGACCTTGACGTCCATCGGGAGGACCTTGCCCTCGTCGGTCGTCTTGCCTTTGCCGGTCGCCACGATCTTGCCTTCCTGCGGCTTCTCCTTGGCGGTGTCGGGGATGATGATGCCCCCGCGCTTCGTTTCTTTGGCCTCGACGGGCTTGACCAGGACGCGGTCGCCCAGCGGCTGGATCTTCGTTTTCGTCAGAGTCGCTTCTGCCATCTTCTACCTCCAGAGTGTGGTTTGGGATGAGAGCGCTTGTTCGGCGGCTTTATTAGCACTCTCTCCTTGCTAGTGCTAATTTTACCACAAGGGCTTGAAAGTTGTCAATCGGAATGTGTGAGTGCTAATTATGGCGGGAGGACCGGGGCGTCGGCGCTTCCTTAGTATAGGGGAAACGGCATCAGCCCCCCCGCTACTCGCCCCCCCCGCGGGGAGGGACGAGTGACGGCGGCATCGGCCTGATGAAACGGCATTGGCCCCCTCGGCTACTCACCTCCCCGCGGGGGAGGTGAGTGATATCAATGCTCCGGGCCGGGGCCGGGGGAGAAGTACTTCTTGAAGAGCTGCTTGAAGGCGTTCTTCGCGTCGGGCGGCTCGACCCGGGCGGTCGGGTGCTCGACGATCGTGGGCTCGTCCGTCGTGTAGCCCTTGGAGCGGGGCGGGTCCTCCACGGGCCCGGCGGCCGGGGCCGGGCTTTCAGGGGGGGCGGGCGGGAGGGCCGGCTCCGGCTTCGGCGGGGGCGTCTCCCGGCGAGGGGGATCGGCGTGGGGTTCGGCGGGCATGGGGCAGATCCTGCCGACCTCTTCCTCGAAGCGCCGGATGACGGCGAGGGCTTTGGCCAGGGACAGCTCCTTCTCGGTCAGATCCTTGTTGAGCTTGTCGACCAGGCGGTTCCTGATGGACAGGTCGTTGGCCGTGTCCGCGAGCCGGCGCTTGGCGTTCTCGAGCTCCGTCTTGGAGGTCTCGTACTTGACCCGCAGCTCCGCCAGGGCGTTCTCGCTCGCCTTGAGGCTGTCCTGGAGCGTCTTGATCCAGGTCTCGTTCTTCTTCGCGGTCTCCTCGATCGCGGGGAGGACGGCCATGCGGTCTTCCAGGATCGCGGCTTTCTCCCTCGCCTTCTGCCCCTGCTCTTTGAGCTCGACGATCTGGCGTTGGAGGGAGGCGATCACCGACCGTTCCTCGCGGCGCACCTCGAGCTCCTTCATGAGCTCGGAGACGTGCCGGAACAGCCTGTTGCTCGAGGTGTCGAGGAAGCGCTCGAGCTCGTTGGAGGAGTCCTTGGCGGACGGGGGCTCCTCGGCCGCGGGCGCCGGCGAGGCCTTCTGGTCGGGCGGCGCGGGGGCGGGCGCTGGCCCGGGCGCGGCCGGTGAAGTTCCGCTCCCGGCCGTGCCGGGGGTGGCGCCCGAAGGGCGTTTGGGGTCCCCCGGCGCGGCCGGAGGCCGCTCGCCGCGCCGGCGCAGGAGGTCGGCGATGTCGGCGAACTCGGCGGCGTGGCGCCAGTTCTTCTCCAGGATCTCCCCCTCCGCGGGGCACACCAGGGTCGTCAGGTTGAGGCCCGGCAGGTCGGCGAGTTCCTCCGGCGCGTAGCTCCCGGGGACCTCGCCGTCGAGATAGACCCAATATTTCATGAGGCGCAGCGCCGCCTGCGCGCCACAGTATAGCCCGTGGGGTGTTGCCTATTCATTGCGACTAAGCGCCCGGAGGTAGGCGAGGTCGGTCGCCGCGTCGCAGGGCCGGGCCCGGCACTCCCGCGCCCGCGCGTGGAAGTCATGGAAGTCGGGGTGCTCCAGCACCCAGGCGTAATCGGCCAGGGCCTCCTTGCGCTTGGCCAGGATGTCGGCCGCGTGGCCGCGGTAGAGCCGGACCAGGGAGGCCCACTCCTTGGGGTCGTCCGGCTTGAGGTTCTCGACGGCGAAATCGAACCACTTGTGCGCCAGCTCCACGTCGTGGCGGCCGAGGCAGTCCGGGCCGCTGAGGCTGCAGACGAAGGTCAGGAGCTTGGGCTGGAAGAGGACGGGGTCCGCCCGGAAGAGGTCGAAGATCTCCTTGACCTGGGTCAGGGAGCCGTTCCAGTCGCCGAGACGAAACTTGATGACGGCCTCCAGGTACTTGAAGTAGGGGCTGTCCGGGTAGTCGACCCGGAGGCCGTGGATGAGGGTGAGGGCCCTGGCGTAGTCCTGCTGGTCGATGATGTAGATGGAGGCCAGGTACTGCGCCGCCTGGCGGTGGAGGTAGCGGCCTTTCTCCATGGCCGTCCGGATGCGCTCCAGGCCCCGCTTCTCGTTGCCGCGGGCTCCGCAGAACATGGCGACGGCCTTGACCACGGACGGCAGGCGCGCCGCCTGGTAGTCGAAGATGCCCAGGCCCAGGTAGGCGTCGTAGTACTCGGGGTCGGCCTTGAGGGTCGTCGTGAGGTGCTTGAGGGCTTTCTTGCCTTCGAAGCAGGCGTCGAGCCAGTGCCACCGCAGGATGTTCCACATGCCCTTGGTCCCCAGGGCCATGCCCAGGACGAAGTTGCCGTCGGTCTTGGTGGCCTCGTCTCTGGCCTTGGTCATGACCTTGGCCTTCTTCATCGCGAACTCGATGTCCTGCTCGAAGAGGCCCTGGAGGGTCGGCGTGCCTTTGAACAGCCCGTACTCCGCCGACGCCTGCCACCAGATCTGGCCGGATTCGAAGAGGTAGCCCAAGGGGTTGTCCGGTTCGACGTCGATGAGGCGGCGGAACGTCTTGCGCGAGGTCTCGTAGTCCAGGTCGTAGAGCGACTTGACGCCGTCGTTGAGGGCCGTCTGGACGTTGGGGCTGTCGATGGCCGCGAACGCCCGGGCGCCGGCCGACAGGGAGAAGGCGAGGAGGGCCGCCATGACGGGCGGCGGCGGGCGCCTCGCGTCAGGATCCATAGATCCTTTCCCCCGGGTCGGACGGAGGCTTGGGGCCGCGCTTGCGTTTGGGCGGCGCCTCGACCGGGGGCTTGGGCGGGGGTTCGGGCGCCGGCGGCTCCTGGGCTTGCGGCGGCGGGGGCCTCTTGGCCAGCTCGGTCGCCTTCGAGCAGGCGGGCGGGTGCCCGAGGCGGCAGCTCTCGCGGTAATCCGACAGGGCCGGCCCGGCCTCCAGCCGCTTCTCGTGGAGGCCGCCGCGGGCGTGGTACGCCAGGGCCAGGGACTCGCGGAGGTCCTGGAGCTCGAGCGGCTTGCCGACCGAGCGCTGGAGCTCCCCGATCTCGTCCTCGTAGAGCCCGATCCCGGCGCCGAGCGCCTCGACCGCCTCCTCGAACCTGAGGGTGGCGGCCAGGAACATGCCGCGGTGCGTCGTGACGGCGGCGTGGCGCTTGCCCGCGACCGCTTCGGCCTTGTCGAGCATCTGGCCGGCGGCGGCGTACTTGCGCTGGATCGTGAGGCCCCTGGCCAGGCAGAGGAAGGCCGGCCAGCTCTCGGCGTCGAGGTGCAGCGCCCGCTGGCAGTCCTTCATGGCGTCGGCGAGCTTCCCCGTCCGCTCGCGGCTTTGGGCGCGCAGGACGAGCCCTTCCGGGTCCTCGGGCTTGAGGGCGACGTATTCCTTGAAGTCCTGCTCGGCCCGGTTCGCGCGCCCGGTCCTCAGGCAGAGCCGGCCGCGCAGCAGGAAGGCCCTGGGGTTGCCGGGGTCGAGGCTGATCGCCTTGGTGAGGTCCGTCTCGGCCTCGTCGAGGCGCAGTTCCGAGAGGTAGGACTCGCCCCGGTTGTAGTGGCAGTGGGCCAGCAGGGAGGCCCCGTTGAAGGTGCGCCACGCCCGGATGGCCCTGGAGTAGTACTCGATGCGCTCCTCCGACTCGGAGCGGCTGTCCGCCTTGTGCAGGTTCGTGAGGAATTCGTCGGCCGCCGCCCCCGGCGAGGACAGGAGGAAGGCCAGCGCCAAGGGCAGCGTCCCGGTCATCGCCTCAGGGGTTCCTCTCCTCCAGGCGGTGGCGTCTGTTCTTCCAATGGGACCGGATGATGTCCCAGGCCTCTTGCGCGGTCTCGACTATGGAGAGGAGTCCGAGGTCCTCCGGGGCGATGAGCCCTTCCTCCACCAGGAACTCCACGTCCACGAGCCTCCGCCAGAAAGCCTTTCCGACGAGCACGATCGGCAGCGCCCGCTTCTTGCCGGTCTGGACCAGGGTCAGGGTCTCGAAGAGCTCGTCGAGCGTCCCGAACCCTCCCGGGAACGCGACCATGGCCTTGGCGCGCATCATGAAGTGCATCTTCCTCAGGGCGAAGTAGTGGAACGTGAAGGCCAGGCCGGGCGTGATGTAGGGGTTGGGGTCCTGCTCGTTGGGGATCGTGATGTTGAGGCCGACGCTCTTGCCGCGCGCCTCGTAGGCGCCTCGGTTGGCGGCTTCCATGATGCCCGGCCCGCCGCCTGTCACGACGACGAACTCGAGCCCCCCCGCCCTGCGCTGGGTGCGGGAGACCATCTGCCCGAACTTCCTCGCCTCGTCGTAGTACCGCGACTGCGCCAGCCGCATCCTCCAGAAGGCGAGCTCCTTCTTCAAGGCGGCGGCAGGCTTGCCGTCGGCGATCCTGGCCCGGCACGCCTCCAGTTGCCTGAGCGCCTCGCTCCGGGAGACCAGCCGGGCAGACCCGAAGACCACGATGGTCGAGCGGATCCGGTGCTCGTGGAGGATCGTCTCGGGCTTGAGAAGCTCGAGTTGGAATCGCACGGGCCGCAGTTCCTTGCGCCTCATGAATTCCACGTCCTCGTAGGCCTTCGAGTAGGTGCCGGATTGTCGGATGCGCGCGAGCGCCGTCTTCTTGCCTTCGGGGGTCAGGTCGGGTCTCATGGGAGGTTCAGTGTCCTTGGCAGCCACAGGCTGAGGGCTGGGATGTAGGTGATCAGCGCGAGCGCCGCCAGGAGGACCACCCAGAACGGCAGGGTGCTCCGGTAGAGCAGCCCCAGGGGCTTGTCGAAACGGCGGCTCGACAGGAAGAGGTTCAGCCCCAGCGGCGGGGTCATGTACCCGATCTCGAGGTTCAGCAGGAAGATCGTCCCCAGGTGGACCGGGTCGATGCCGTACTGGAGCGCCACGGGGACGATGATCGGCACCACGATCACGATGGCCGAGAAGATCTCGATCATGTTGACCACGAGGAGGAAGGCGTTGAGGAGGATCAGGAACTGCCAGGGCTGGGAGAACCGCGCGCTCACCAGGTCGAAGAGCTTGGAAGGCACCTCGGCGTCGATGAGGTAGTTGGTCAGCCCGAGGGCGCAGCCCAGCATCATGAGGATGGCGCCGACGAGGATCTGGCTGCGGACCATGACCCCGGGGACGTCCCGGAGCCTGAGGTCCCGGTAGACGAACACCTCGACCGCCGTCACGTAGGCGCACATGATGGAGGCCGCCTCGGTGGCCGTGAAGGTTCCGCTGTAGATGCCCCCGATGATGACGAAGGGGAGCGGGATCTCCCAGATCGCGGCGCGGGCCGCGGCCCACAGGGCCTTCCTGTCGAAGGGGATCACGGGCACGTCGTTGCGCCGGGCGACCAGGACCGCGTAGACGGAGAGGATGACGATCAGGATGATGCCCGGCAGGGCGCAGGACCCGAAGAGCTTGTCGATGGACACCTTGCCCACCAGGGCGTAGAGGATGATGGGCAGGCTCGGCGGGAACAGCAGCCCGAGGCTCCCCGTCGTGGTGATGAGGCCCAGGGTGAACTTCTCCGGGTAGCCCTGGTCGCGCAGCAGCGGGTAGACGAGCCCGCCCAGCGCGACGATGGTGACGCCCGAGGCGCCGGTGAAGGCCGTGAACAGGGCGCAGGCCACGAGCCCCGCGATGGCGACCCCCCCCTTCATCGACCCGAAGAGGGCCTTGGCCAGGGCCAGGAGCCGCTGCGGCGCCTTGGACTCGGCGAGCATGTAGCCCGCGAACGTGAAGAGCGGCACGGCGATGAGGGCCGGGAGGCTCGCCAGCCGGAACATCTCGGCGATGGCCGCGACCGTGCCGCTGTCGCTCCCGCGGAACAGGCCCAGCGCGATGGCGCCCACCACGGCGTAGAGCGGGGTGCCGATTACCGTCAGGAAGAGGAAGAGGGCGATGAACACCTAATGCCCCCCCCACCCGGGCGAGAGGAGCTCGGCCGTCTCCCCGACGGCCTGGATGAGCAGGTGGAGCGAGAGGAGGGCGAAGCCGCAAGGGTAGATCAGGGAGTAGGCCCAGGAGGGCACGGCGACCGAGCCGATGCGCAGCAGGACGGCGCCCGCCTCCTTCTCGTTGAGGAACATGACCCAGGAGGCCTGGGCGAGGAACACGGTGATGGCGAGGCAGCACAGGGCCATGGCGATGACGGCGCAGGACTTGGCCCGGCCCTTGAGGGACGAGACGAAGGTCTCCCACGCGAAGTGCTTGCCCTCCATGGTGGCCAGGGCGGCGCCGAAGAACCCGGCCCAGATCACCATGTGCCTCGAGAGCGTGTCGCCCCAGAGCAGGCCGGTGCCGAGGAACTGCCTGAGGGCCACCTGGAGGAACGAGAGGACGACCATGCAGGAGAGCAGGGCGACCAGGGCCGTCTTCTCGGCCAAGGCCAGGCCCGATTCCAGCCTCCTGAGGGCGACGACCCCGAGCAGGAACACGGCCAAGGCGGAGTCCTTGAGCGCGGTCATGAGGGTCGGGTCATGGGCGGGGCGGCCTCAGCGGGCTTTCTTCCCCTTCTGGGACCGGAACTCCTCGAGGGACTTCTCGACGCGGTCGAGGAGCTCCTGGGGGTAGAGCCGGCCGGCCAGGGTCCGCCTGGCCTTGATCCCGAGGTCCCGGTAGAGCTTGACGGTGTCGGCCGACGGCGCGGCCGACATCGCGAGCCCCTTGGCCAGCAGGGTCTTGAAGGCGTCGGCGTTCTCCTTGCGCGTGAGCTCGAGCAGGCGCTTGAGGTGCCTGGAGCAGACCTCGGTCAGGACCTTCTGGTCCTCCGGGGCGAGGGAGTCGAAGGTCTTCTTGCTCAGGAGCACGGCCCCGGAGGCCTCGGCCATGGGGACCGGGTAGATGTGCTTGGTCCGGGTGAACCACTGCAGGGCGATGACGCCCATGGGCGGCCCGTACACCGCGTCGATCAGGCCCGTCTGGAGGGAGGACAGGACGTCCACGACCGACAGGGGGATGGGGCTGATGCCGATGGCCTTGTAGGCCGCCTCGGCGATGGGGTCGCCCTCCCAGACCCACATCTTGGCCTTCTTCATTTCCTCGGGCCCCTGGAACGGCGTCTTGCTGAAGACGTAGACGGAGCCGAGGTCGGACCAGCCGAGCAGGACGTAGCCGGCCTCGGCGAGGGCCTGGATGAAGTCCTTGTCGAAGTTCTTGTGGACGTGTTCGAGCTCGGCGGGGGTGTTGAAAAGCCAGGGGGCGTCGAGGAGCCTGAGCTTTGGGGCGAGCTCGCCGATGCCCACGCCAGTGAAGCCCCCCGCGTGGAGCTGGCCGATGCGCATCTTGCGCACCACGTCCTTCTCGTCGCCCTGCACGCCGCCGGGGTAGATCTTGAACTTGAGCCTGCCGGAGGACTTCTCCTGGAGCTCCGCGTTCATCTCCCCCAGGACCTTCATCCAGGTGGAGCCTTCGGGGGCCAGGGTCGCGAACTTGATGACCTTCTGGTCGGCCGCCGCCGAGCGGGAGGGGAAGGCGGCGCCGGCGAGCGCCGCGACGAGTGCGAGGGTCCTAAAAGAGTTCATCGGTCTTCTCCATGAGGGCCGCAGCCTTGCGCTTGGAGACCTCGTCGGCCAGGCGGGCTTCCGGCAGCGAGCCTGCGGGCAGGGTCTTCACCTGGTCCAGGAGCCCGCGGAACAGCTCCGGGTCCTGGACGGCCACGGCGTAGTATCGCGCCTCGAGCAGGTAGGCCAGCAGGTAGCGGCCCTGCGTGAGCTCCTTGGCGCGTGCGAAGTGCAGCTTGGCCTTCTCGGGGTCTCCGCCCAGGAGCTTGGGGCGGGAGGCGAAGTAGGCCCCGAGGAAGAGGTCGGCTCCGCCGTATTGATAGGCCGCGTCGAGCTCCCGGGCGCGGGCCATGAGCGCCACGGCCTTGGGCAGGTCGGCGACCGCCTCGGCGTTGTCCCGGGAGAGGTTCACCCAGCCGGCCCAGCAGTAGGCGGTCCAGAAGAGGATGGGGACGTCCTTCTTGCCGAGGGATGTCAGCGCGGCCTCGGTCTGCTGGAGGTCCATGGACAGGATGGACTTGAAGGCCGGCTTGGTCCGCAGCACCCGCAGGCCGTGGTCGCGGCCCCGGAGGTACCATGCCCGGGCCCGGTCGTCCTGGGAGCCTTCCAGGAAGAGGAAGGCGTAGGCCCCGAACCCCTGCGAGGCGACGAGGTTGAGCCTCGGCTCGAGCGGGTCGTTCTTGAGCAGGGCTTCCACGAGCTTGAGCTGGGAGCCCAGGGATTCCTGGGCGAGCTGGACGTCGGATTCCTCGTAGAAGGTCCCGACGCCTCCCTCGATGAGGGAGGCGGTCTGGCGCAGGGCGATGAGCTTGAGGCTGCAGCCCGAAAGCGACAAGGAACCCGTCAGGATGGCCGCCAGAAGAGCCAGGCTAGGGTTCCTTGTCGCTGCGTGGCAGAACCTCATCATAGATAAGTTGCGCGGTAAATCCTAGCAACATGATGGGGCGGACCAGCGTCGGATTTACCGCGCATACTCTAGCAAATCCGCGACTTTTCCCGCGATGGCGAGGCAGGCGGTCAGGCCCGGGGACTCGATGCCCACGCAGTTGACCCACCCGGGCAGGCCCCGGGCCGATTCCTCGGCGATGACGAAGTCCCTGAACGAGCCGTCCGAGGAGAGCTTGGGCCGGATGCCGGAGGTGTCCGGGAAGATTTCCGAGGCGCTGACGCAGGGAAGGTATTTTGAGACAGCGCCGAGGAATTCCGTTTTGTGGGCGGCGTCCACGTCATAATCCAACGTTTGGACCGGAAAGGAGTTGGGGCCGAGTCGAATCCCGCCTTTCCGGTCCAAAGTGAGATGGATGCCGAGCCCGTGGGTGTCCGGGAGCGGGTAGATGAGGCGGCGGATGTCGAGGCTCTTGCGCAGCCGGAAGTACTCGCCTTTGAACCGCCTGATCGCGTAGCCCGCCGCGTCGGCGTCGAGCCCGGGCATGCGGGCGACCGTGTCGGCCGCCAGGCCGGCGCAGTTGACGACGGCCGAGGTCTCGACCGGGTCGGCCATGCCGCGGACCAGGAGGAGGTAGCCTCCGGCCGCGCGCTCCGCGGCCGTCACCGGCGCGTTCCACAGGAAGATGGCTCCCTGGTCCGCGGCTTGGCGCAGGAGCAGGCGCATGAGCTCCTCGCTGTCGACGATGCCGGCGCAGGGCGCGCGCAGGGCGGCGACGCCCCTCACGAGGGGCTCGAGGTCTCTCAGGAACCCGGCGTCGATGAGCTCTAGCCCGTCGACCCCGTTGGCCTCGCCTTGCGCGAGGAGCTTGTCGAGCCCGGGGACCTCGTCCTGGGAACAGGCCACCACGAGCTTGCCGGTCTTGCGGTGGAAGATGTCCCAGCGATGGCAGGTCTCATAAAGGAGTTCCCGTCCCTCGACGCACAGGCGGGCCTTCAGGGTCCCGGGAGGATAGTAGATGCCCGAGTGGACGACCTCGCTGTTGCGGCTCGAGGTCTCCATGCCGTGGCGCGGGTTGCGCTCGAGGACCACGACGGTGCGGCCGGTCCGCGAGAGGCGTTCGGCGACAGCCAGGCCCACGACGCCCGCGCCGATGATGGTGACGTCGACCGTTTCCATAGTCACTCGCCCCCCCCACGGGGGGGCGAGTAGCGGGGGGGCAGATGCCGTTTCATCAGGGATCTCCTTGATGAAACAGAATATGCCCCCTCACTACTCGCCTCCCCGCGGGGGAGGCGAGTGATATGATACACAATGTGGCTACCCGGAGGGAGGCAGCCGCCGGCACCGGGCGGCCAGCTTCCGGGACTCCGCGCCGAGCGCGAGCCGCTCGTCCGGCGCCAGCCCCGCCGGGTCGAAACGGTGGCGTTCGTGCAGGACCGCGAGGGCCGAGACCTCCGCCAGAGGGAACCCGTGCTCGGCCTGGAGCCGCCGCGCCCAGGCCCGCCACGATTCCCAGGGACGGCGGCCCCAGCCCCTGCCGGCCAGGGCGGCCTCGATGAGATAGAACTCGGAATCGAGCCCTGGTCTGGCGCGGGCGGCGCCCGCCGCGGCGGCCTGGCCGGCCCGCCAGCGCGCCTTCGTCCAGACCTTCCAGGCGGCCGCCGCCACCGCCCCCAGGATGAGCCACGCCCAAGGCCCGGGGTCGCGGGCGGAGCGCTCTGCCCAGCGCCACCGCGAGAAGCCGTACCAGGCCAGCGACCACAGGTCCCGCGCCGGTCCCCACCAGGGCGCCAGGCTCGATTCCACGCCGGCCCAGGTGGAGGGCGTCGTGTCGACGTCGCGCCAGGCGCCGTCGACGAAGGCGAGGGCCCAGGCGTGGGCGTGGCGCTGGCGCACGATGTGCGAGCGCTCGAGGCGGCTGTACTCCTGCACGGAGTAGCCCGTGGCGTAGCGCGCGGGGATGCCGGCGGAGCGCAGCAGGAGCGCGGTGGCCGTCGCGTAGTACTCGCAGTGCCCCGAGCGCGTCCTGAACAGGAAATCCTCCAGGGGGTCGGCCCCCGGCTTCCTCCCGGCCTGGTAGACCGAATAGGTGAAGCCCTGCTCGAAGAACCGGACGACCTTCGAGAGGGATTGCCGCGGGTCGCGCCGGTCGAGGCCCAGCTCGCGGCTCAAGCGACCCATGAACCCCGCTTCCCGCGGCGGCACGATGAGGTCGACGCGTTCCGGCGCGCCCGAAGGGACGGCCCCGGCGCCCGGCGCGTAGACCGCGCGGTACACGGCCAGCCCCGCGCCCTCCTCGACGCTGACCGTGCCGAGCCGGTTGCGGGTCACGGAGCCCGCGGCCAGGCCTTCCACCCGGGAGGTCCCGGCCGGCAGGGCGAGCAGGCCGCGCCCTCTCTTCAGGAAGGCGGACACTGTGACCTGCCGGGCGCCGGCCATGGGGCCGCCGTCCCCGGAAGGCAAGGCCGTCTTCTTCCCGGAGGGGGCGTCGGCGGGAGCGGGATCCTCCTCCAGGCGACGGGTGACGCCGTCCGCGCCGGCCGGCAGCTCGCCGGCCGTGTTGTCGCTCGTGAACCAGGAGCCGGCGCGGTAGATGTTGTAGGCCGCCTGCCGCAGGAGCTCCGGCGGCCTGCCCTCGGAGGCCACGCGCAGCACGATGGCGTCGGACTGCTTCAGGGCGCCGATGCGCCCGATGGCGGTCTGGGTCTGTAAGGGGTCGGCCCCAACCTCCACCAAGCCGAAGAGGATGTTGGCGGCGTTTTTCTCGAGCGTGCCTTGGAGCCAGTGGAGCCGGTCCTGGCCGACGAAGCCCCCGAGGCCGGCGGCGGCGAGCATCGCGGCCGCGGCCAGGCCGCTCCCTGTCGGCGGCGGAGGCGGCACGCCCGCTCCAGAAACGCCGGGCGCGGCCAGCCGTTCCCTGGGGTTGGGCCGGACCGCCCAGAGCGCCCAGCACGAGAGGAGGAACATGCCGCCGTAGAACCCGGGTCGGCGGACGTTGGCGGCCGCGGCCGAGAGGACGCAGATGATGAAGAAAGGCCAGGCCAGGTCGATCTCGCCGAACGATTCCCCCCGCCGGGCGCGGCGGCGCAGGGCCCAGAAGAGCACGCTCACGCTGAAGCGGCCGCGCTTGCTCAGGGCCTGGGCGAGGAGGACCGGCGCGTAGCACGCCGGCAGCCAGGAGATCACGGCCATGATGGCCAGCGTCATGACCCGGGTCAGGTAGGCGTAGGCGACCAGCCCCGTGAACAAGACGGCGCAGGCGTCCGTCACGCGGGTGAAGTCCTCGACGGAGATGTCCCAGCGCCGCGGCCACCACCGCACGCCCTCCAGGGCGGCGGCCAAGGCGACGGCCAAGGGCAGGAGGCCGGCCTGCCAGCCCCAGAACAGGGTCGCCGCGCCCAGCACGCCCGCCGGCGTGTTCATAGCTTGGCCAACCCCTCTGCCACGCGCCCGACCTCCACGCGATGGAAGCCCCCGGCCTCCGGCGAAAGCGCGGCGGCGTCGGCCGGGTCGACGACCACGAGCGTCACGACCGGGACCCTCAGCGACTGGAGATGCCCCACGAGGTCCCGGCGCTCGGAGTCCCAGCCGAGCAGCACGCAGATGACGCCGCTGAGCCTCGCGTGGCGCCTGGCCACGCTGTGGCGCAGCTCGGAGAACGGCTTGGTCCGGCACGGCTCGACGCAGGCGAGGACCTCGATGATCTGCTCGACGCCGCCCAAGCCCCGGCCCGCGGTGAAGCAGTAGGCCTCGGCTCCGACGAAGAGCAGGTCCAGCAGGGATTCCTGCGTCAGGACGGAGGAGGCGAAGGAGGCCGCGACCGACACGGCCTCCTCGAAGGCCCGCGGGCTGACAGCGCCCGGGCCGCTCCCAGTCGGCAGCGGAGGCGGCACGCCCACGCGAGCAATGCTCGCGTCAGAAACGCCGGGCGCGGACAGGAAGGTGTCCAGGACCAGGGCGTGGCGCACGAAGTACTCGTCCTGGCATTCCCGGACGATGGGTTTGCCCCTCTTGGCCCAGCTGCGCCAGTGGATGCGGCGCAGTGGGTCGCCCGGCCTGTAGTCCCGCAGGGACATGAACTCCTGGGATTCCCCCACGACGGAGGAGAGCGCCACCCCTCCCTCCTGGTAGCGGTGCAGGCCCGGCAGCGCGAGCCTGGGCACGGGGTAGCGCTTGGGCAGGATCATGACCAGCTGTTCGGCCGGCTCCACGGCCACGGCGTTGCACAGCCCGACCGGGTCGGGGCGGGCGACGCTGACGCCCGACAGCTTGAACCGCCCCCGACGCGCCGGCACCAGGGTCGCGACGGCGTCGCAGGAGCCTCCGGGCGGCAGGTCGGGCAGGGCGACGTCCGCGACGGAGGCGATAAGCCGCTCGTTGACCAGCGAGCGCCAGCGGGTCCAGCCCAGCGCCCGGTCGGCCCAGTGCGGGCGTCCCGCTTCCCCGGGGAGGGCGGCGGCGAAGGTCTCGAACGACGGCCTCGGGTCGGCCACCTCCTCGCGCAGGGTGAGCCCTCGCAGGACGCCCCGGCCCAGGTTGCGCACCGTGACCGTATAAGGGAGGGCCTGGCCGACGCTGCCGAAGCGCGGGAGCGTCCGGCCGACGCGCAGGCGCGCCATCCGGCGCAGGCTCCCCAGCATGGCCAGGAGGATCAAGGCCGCCAGGAAGGTGAACGACTGGTAGGCCATGCTCTGGTTGGTGTCGAATCCCAGGACCGCGCTGGCCGCCAGGCCGGCCAGGGCGGCCCGGCCGGCCGGCGTGAAGCGGCGGTCGACGAACCGCAGGAAGCCCGAGCCGCCGTGCAGCAGCCTCCAGCGCAGCCGGTCCACGTTCAGGCGGGGACGGCCACGGCCTTGAGGGTCGCCTCGACCACGGCGCGTCCGGTCAGGCCGGCGAACTTGGCCTGGGGGTCGAGCATGAGGCGGTGGGCCACGACCGGGCACGCCATCTCGACGACGTTGGAGGGCGAGACGAAGGCCTGCCCGTCCATGAGGGCCGCGGCCTGCGCCGCCCTCATGAGGGAGAGCGACGCCCGGGGGCTCGCCCCGAGCTGGACGCCCGGCGTCTGGCGGGTCGCGGCCACGATGTCGACGATGTAGCGCTTCACCTCGGGGCTGATGCGCAGGTCCTTGACCGCGCGCCGCAGGCCCAGCGCCTCGTCGAGCGTGATGACGGGGCCCAGGGACTCGAGGGGGTGGGCCTTCTCCTGGTCGGAGAGGACCGCCACCTCCTCGTCGGGCGACACGTAGCCGGGGGCGAACTGCATCATGAAGCGGTCCATCTGCGCCTCCGGCAGGGGGTAGGTGCCGTGGAACTCGACGGGGTTCTGGGTCGCGATGACGAAGAAGAGCTCCGGCAGCCTGGAGGTCTTGCCGTCGATGCTGACCTGGCCCTCGCCCATGGCCTCGAGCAGGGCCGACTGGGTCCGGGGAGAGGCGCGGTTGACCTCGTCGGCCAGCACGATGTTCGAGAAGACGGGGCCCTCGTGGAAATGGAAGGACTGCTTGCCCTGGTCGTAGATGGAGACGCCCAGGATGTCCGACGGCAGCAGGTCCGGCGTGAACTGGATGCGGTTGAAGGCCGCGCCGACGCTGCGCGCCAAGGCCTTGGCGAGCGTGGTCTTGCCGGTCCCGGGGAAGTCCTCGAGGAGGACGTGCCCGCCGCCCGCGAAGGCGGCCAGGAGCTGGCGGATGGAGGCGGACTGGCCCCGCATGACCTTCTCGATGTTGGCCGCGACCTTCTGAAAAGTCTTCTGCGGAGCCTGAGTCTCGGTCATGGGGCTAAGTATATCAAAACAGGGACGCGGCCTTGGGCCAGCCCAGCGTCTTGAGGAGGCAGTGGACCATGCGCGCGGTCGCGCCCCACACCGTGACGCCTGCGACGCGGAACTCGCCCATGGCGTAGCGGCGGCCGGCCACCGTCCTGGAGCCGCGGGACGCGAAGCGGGCCGGGTCGCCGATGCGGGAGAGCGGGACCTCGAGCACGGACCGGACCTCCCGCCGGTCCGGGCGGAAGGGCGCCGGGCCGCTCAGCCAGCCCACCACCGGCGTGATCACGAAGCCCGTGTAGGTCGCCACGTCGTCGAGCCGGCCCAGCACGTCGACGCTCTCGGGCGCGATGGCCAGCTCCTCGCGGGCCTCCCTCAGGGCGGTGTCCCTCGGGGTGCGGTCCTGCCGTTCCCGGCGCCCTCCCGGGAAGGAGATCTGGCCCGCGTGGGAGGGCAGGGACGCCGAGCGCTCCGTGAAGACGAGGACGGGCCCTCCCGGGCGGCTGACGATGGGCACCAGCGTGACGGCGCGCACGAACCCCGGGATGGCGATCCGCCGGGCGCGCCTTCGGCGCAGCGCCCGGCGCAGGCGTTGGACGAAGAGCTCGTCCCTATGAAACGGCATCTGCCCCCCCCGCTACTCGCCCCCCGTGGGGGGGCGAGTGATATAATACCACTTCCCCGTGCGCCGGGGCGCGCGGCTCAACATGACCCGTCTATTGCTGGTCCTGCCCAGGGCATCCTTCGTCATCAAGGGCGTCCCCAGGGTCTTCCAGCCGTTCGGGCCGGACAGGACCGTTTCCGCGACCATCGGTTACCTGGCCGCGCGCCTGCGCCGGCATGCCGAGGTCGACGTCTTCTGCGAGGATTTCGAGCCGTACGGGAGCCTGCCCTCCCTGCCCTGCGAGCGCTACGACGCGGTCGCGGTCACGGCGAACGTCTGCACGGCGCACCGCGCCTATCAGATCGGCGACCTTTTCCGCGGCCGGGGCAAGACCGTCATCATGGGCGGCATCCACCCGAGCGTCATGCCGGAGGAGGCCCTGGGGCACTGCGACTGCGTGGTGGCAGGCGAGGCCGAGGACCTCGTCGCGGGGATGTGCCAGGACCTGTCGGCGGGCCGGCTGGCCAGGGTCTACCGCTGCGGCCCGAAGCCCGACCTGAAGGGGATCTTCTGCCCGGACTACTCCTACTTCGTCGACAAGTTCTCGCCCTACGGGAGGAGGACCTTCTTCCTCCCGGTGGAGACCTCCCGCGGGTGCGTGCACGCCTGCGCGTTCTGCTCGGTCAAGCGGTTCCATGAGACGACCAGGTTCCGGCCGGTGGAGGAGGTCGTGTCGGAGATCCGGGAGCTCAAGGAGAGGCACGGGATGTCGCTCTTCTCCTTCGTCGACAACGACTTGCTGCTCGACCGGGCCAGGACGGAGGAGCTGCTCAGGAGGCTCGTCCCGCTCAAGATACGGTGGGGGTCGTTCTGGTCCGCGTCGGTGGCCGAGCACCTCGACCTGGCGGGCCTGGCCGCGGCAAGCGGCTGCGTCTTCGCCGCCGTCGGCTTCGAGAGCATCGACCCGGCGGCGTTGCGCTTCCTGGGCAAGGGCGCCGGCCGGCGCTCCCGCGAGGAGGTCCTGGACGCCTACACGGCGATCATCGCGGCCTTCCATCGTCACGGCATCACGACCCAGGCCAACCTCGTCTGGGTGCCCGACCTGGAGCCGTCGATCGAGAGGTCCGCCGAGTTCTTCCACTCGCGGTCCGTCGGATTCCTGGTCCCGGCCCCCCTGGTCCCGCTCCCGAACGCCCCCCTCTACCGGCACTTCGAATCGAACGGGATGCTGAAGAGCGAGCGGTGGTGGCTGGCGGAGGACTACGCCAGGGTCGTCCCCGTGCGATGGAAGACGCTCTCCACCAAGGACGTCATGAACCTGACGCTCTCCTGCCTGGAGGACTACCATGGATTCTGGCGCACGCTGCGACGGATCGCGGCCGCCGGGGCCAACAGGAGGCTGCGCTTCCTGCTCGTGGAGTTGACGTCGCTGCTGTCCTGTTGGGCGCGCAGGCGCCTGCGGCTCCGGAGCCTCGACCGGTTCGACCCCTGACGGACGCCGCGTTCTCGGGTGGGCCCTTTGGTCCATGCCATCGGGCCCAATGCCGCTGCGCTTGCGCCCGAAGGCCCTGGATTCGCCGCGAAGACCGCGGTACAATATCGTGCCTTGCCCAACCTCCGGAAGCTCATGATGACGGCCGGGTCGGCCGCGCTCCTCGCGGCGGCTTGCCCGCCGCCCGCCGGGGCGGCCTACAAGCCCGTCGGCTTTCCCGGCTCCACCTGGGGAAGCCTCGGCCGGGACATGAGCGGTTTCGAGGGTTACGGCGCCCAGGCCTGGGTCCAGCAGGGCGTGGAGTGGTTCCGCCTTCCCTACGGCGTCAAGCCCAAGACCTTCGGCGCCTACCGCTGGCGGGCCCGCACCGAGAACGGGAAGTACTACGACTGCAACGGCCCCGCCGTCACCGTGGAGTTGACGAAGTCCTTCGTGGACGTGGGGGTCGATTTCGCCTGGCAGCGCTTCCCGGGACTTCAGCGCAACGACGACCGCTACGAGATCTACGCGGCCTGGTACAAGAGCGTGGACCTCTCCAGCAGGACCTCGGCGGGCCGGTCCCTGGGCCTGGGGGTCGCGGGCCTGCCGCTCACGTTCTGGGGACGGCTGTCGCACGACATCAACGGCTTCGAGGGCGACGGAGCGCAGGGCTGGGTCAAGCAGGGCATGGAGTGGCTGACCCTGCCGGCCGGGTTCGTGGTCAAGGCCCAGGCCGCCTACCAATGGCGGCTGCGCAGCCAGGAGCGCCTGTATTACAACGTCCACGGGCCCGCGCTGGGCGTCGAGCTGAGCCGGCCGGGGATCGACATCGGGGTCGAGCATGTCTGGCGCAACTATCCCGACCTTCGGCGCGACGAGAGGACCTTCCAGCTCTATGCCAACTGGTATTATGCCTGGGACTTCTCGCGCCTCTGACGCGGCGGCCCGCGGGGCGGCCGCTACTTCAGGGCTTCCACCCTGCCGAAGTCGCGCTCGAGGCGCAGCGAGTCCCAGGCCTGCCGCTCCGTCACCGGCTCGCCGGCCGTCATGAGGCTCACCATGTCCTCGGCCAGCCCCGGCCCGAGCATCAGGCCCTGCCCGCACAGCCCCACGGCGTAGAAATACCCGCGGACCGTCGAGGCCTCGCCGACGATGGGGTTGCCGTCCGGGGTCTGCGGGTAGCAGCCGCGCCAGACTCGGCGGACCCGGATGCCCGCCAGGCGGGGCAGAAGGTCGAGGATCCTGCGCGACACGACCGGCAGGAAGCTCGAATGGGACCGGCGGTCGGTGCCGGGGTGGAGCGGGTCGGGCGTCAGGCAGAAGACGATGCGGTTGACCGAGTTCTGGTAGAAGTAGCAGTTCTTGGCGCCCGGCGTCGGACGGATGTCCACCACCATAGGGTCGAAGAACCGGGCGACCGGCTCGGTGATGCCGGCCTCGTGGGAGTCGGGACGGACCGGCAGGTCGAGCCCGGCCATCCGGCCGACCTCGGCCGCGGCAGCGCCGGCGGCGTTGAGCACGAGCCGGGCCGCGTAGCGCCCCTGGTCCGTGACGACTCCCGCGACCCGCCCCTTCTCGACGTCGACGCCCCGGACCGACTCCTTGAAGTGGAACTCGGCGCCCGCGCGCGCGGCCGCGAATTGGAAGGCGCTGGCCGCCATGAGCGGCGAGATGTTGCCGTCTTGCGGCGCGTAGGTCCCCCCCCGCAGGCCCGTCTCGCGGATGCCGGGGACCAGCGACTTGACCTCGTCGGGCCCGACCCAGTCGATGTCGAGGCCGTGGGCGTGCTGGCTGGGCAGCAGGCCCCGCAGGGTCTTTTCATCGGCTTCCCGGTAGACGGGGAACAGATAGCCGCCCTGGCGCCAGCCGATGTCGTCGCCCTCCTTGGCCTGCCATTCCCGGAACACCTTGAGCGAGCGCAGGCAGATGCGGATCTTGGCGGGGTCCGAGTGGGTGGCCCGGATGCCGCCGATGGCCGCCTTGTTGTCCCCCTGGCCGACCGAGGCCAGGCGGTCGAGCACCAGCGTGGAGAGCCCGGCCCGCCGGGCGCAGAGGGCCGCGGGCGCGCCGACGGAGCCGGCGCCGATGATGACGAGGTCGTAGGCCTTGCCGCTCATATCGACTTCTCTCCGGCGAACATCCCCATCGCGACCTCGGCGGCCAGGGGGCGCTGGGCGAAGGGCGTCAGGCGTTCCCGCTCGACGCCCTCGCGGCGCAGCAGCGACTGGACCAGGGGGCCGCAGGTCTTGCCCCCGCAGGCGCCCATGCCGATGTGGAGGACGGCCTTCAGCTGGTTCATGTCGGTCACACCCGCGCGGACGAGCCGGCGCACCGCGCCGACCGTGACCCGCTCGCACCGGCACAGGATGACGTCGTCGTCGGAGGGAGGAGGATGGCCCGCGCCAGAAACGCCGGGCAAAGTCGCGGCTTCGGGCTGGACGCGGATGCCCCCGACCTGGGCCGCGATGCCGGGCGCCACCTCCAGGACGACCAGGCGGCCGTGGTCCAGGAGGGGGCTCGCGCCGGCTCGTCCCGCCGCCCCGGAGGACAGGCATTCGCCGAGGCTGCCGCAGCCCAGGCAGCGGCCGGCTTCGGCGCGGGCGGCCTCTTCGCTCATCGCGCCCACGACTTCCTTGAAGTTCCCCTGCCGTTGCGTCGCCGGCAGCTCAGGCTCTCTCGCGCGCGGAGCCTTCGGCAGGCCTTCGGTGCGGACCGCCGGCGAGCGCGTCGCGGCCTGGCGTCCCGCGGCGAGGTCCGAGCCGCGCAGGTAGCGGTCGATGGACTCGGCCGCGCGCTTGCCCGCCCCCATGGCGGCAATCACGGTGTCGGCGCCGGTCACGCCGTCGCCCCCCGCGAAGACGCCCGGCTTGCTGGTCTGCTGGGTGACCGGGTCGGCCTGCAGCGTGCCCCACTTGGTCACGGCCAGGCCCCGGTCCAGGCCGCCGAACGCGGTCTGCTGCCCGATGGCCACGATGACGTGGTCCGCCCTCGATTCGAACGCCGAGCCCGGGACCGGGACCGGCTTGGCCCGGCCCGAGGCGTCCGGCGCGCCCAGCTCCATCCTGAGGAGCTCGATGGCCCGCACGCGGCCGCCCGAGCCTTTGATGGCCACGGGCGCGACGAGGAAATCGAACAGGACGCCCTCGGCCTCGGCCTGCGCGACCTCCCAGTCGTGGGCCGGCATCTGCTCGCGGGCCCGGCGGTAGACGATGCGCACTTCGCGGGCCCCGAGCCGCCGCGCGACCCGGGCGGAGTCCAGGGCCGAGTTGCCGCCGCCGATGACGGCCACGTCGCCCTCGAGCTTGGTCCGCCGCCCGGCTTTGACGCTCTCCAGGAACCCCAGCATGTCGTGGACGCCTTCGAGGTCCTCGCCGGCCACGCCCGCGCCGCTGGACTTGAGGGCGCCCGGCGCCAGGAAGACCGCGGCGAATCCCTGCTCCAGCAGGGCGTCCGCCCCGGCCACGCGGGTCCCGGTCTTGAAGGTGATGCCCTGCTGCGCCAGGCAGCCGAGCTCGTAGTCCAGCACGTCGTCGGGCAGCCGGTAGGGAGGGATGCCCCGGCGCAGGAGGCCTCCGGCCTTGTCGGCGGCCTCGAACACGGTCACGCCGAAGCCGCGGTAGGAGAGCTCGTTGGCGCAGGCCAGGCCCGCCGGCCCCGAACCGACGACCGCGACCGTCTCGCGCCTCGTGACCGGCAGGGGCGGGACCGGCGCGCCCTGCCGGCGGGCCCAATCCGCGACGAAACGCTTCAGGCCGCAGAGGGCGACCGGCTCGTCGACGTCCGCGCGGACGCACTCGTCCTCGCAGGGGTGGTAGCAGACCCGGCCGCACACCCCGGGCAGGGGCAGGTCGCGGCGCAGGAGCTCGATGGCCCGGCCGAAGCGCCCCTGCCCGATGAGCTGGACGTAGCCCTGGGCCCTGACTTCGGCCGGGCAGGCCGAACGGCAGGGGGAGCGGCCCAGGCGGTCCAGCGTCTCCACGACCTTCGCGGTGCCCAGCGCGGACCCTTTCCAGCTCATGGCCGTCACTTCGTCGCCGGGGGAGAGCTCCTGCGGCAGCTCGAAGGGCAGGGTCACCCGGGCATAGCCTCCCGCGGCGCAGCGCGTCAGGTCCACGAGCGAGATGGCCAGGCCGGGGCAGTTGGCCACGCACTTGGCGCAGCCCGCGCAGGCGCCGACGAAGTCCGCGCGCGGCAGGATGTCGCCTTCGGCGGGCATGCGCAGGGCCGAGTGCGGGCAGATCTCGGCGCAGGGGTTGCACGGGATCGTCTCGCGGCAGCCCACGACCGGGAAGATCGTCCCTCCGCCCGCGCCTGCGACGACTCGGCCCCCTTGGGCCGGGTCGATGATCGGGAGGTCCTCCCGGCCGGGCTTGGATTTGAGCAGAGCCGTCATCTTCTCCCAACGCTCTGGGATGTCGACCTGGCGTCCCTGGCTGCGGGCGATGCGCCGCCCCGCCACCCGGCCTGAGAACATGGCCGCCGAAGCCTCGGCGATCTCCTCGGCGTCGCCGGCCAGGTGGCAGTCCATCCCCGCGGCCTTCGCCATCTGGTGAAGCTCGTCGACCCTCTCGAGCCCGACGGCCAGCAGCAGGGTGTCGCAGGCGTAGGTGCGGTGCGTGCCGGGGACGATGTTCCACCGGGCGTCCACGCCGGCCACGGTCACGGACGAGACCCCTTCCTCGCCGTCGGCCGAGACCACGCTGGTCGAGGTATGGATGGGCACGCCCATCCGGCGGATCTTGTCCGCGTGGACCCAGTAGCCGCCGACCTCGGGCAGGGCCTCGCACAGCCCGACGACCTCGATGCCGGCCTGGAGGGCGTGGTAGGCGGCGATCAGGCCGACGTTGCCGCCCCCGACGACGAAGAGCCTCTCCGCCGGGCGGACCAAGTCCCGGTTGAGGAGGGTCTGGAAGGCGCCGGCGCCGTAGACGCCGGGCAGGTCGCAGCCGGGGAATGCCAGCGCCTTCTCCCGCGCGCCGGCCGCCACCAGGAGGCTGCGGGGGGTGATGAGGCGGTAGCGCTCGCCGCCGGCCACGCCGACCTTCCCGTCGGCGAAGACGCCGACGGCCATGGTCCCGGGCATGACCCGGATGCGCGGCCGGCTGGCCACCTCGCCGGCCAGGATGCCCGCGATGTCGACGCCGCGGGTGCCCGCGTGGCATTCGGCCACGGCGCCGAAGAAGAGGTGGGTCTGCAGGACCAGCTTGCCGCCCAGGGACGACTTGTCGTCCACCAGGATCACGGCGAGCCCGGCGTCGGCCGCCTCGATGGCCGCGCCCATCCCCGCCGGCCCGCCCCCGACGACCAGCAGGTCGCACGCCAGGTCCTCGATGTCGGAGGTCTTGAGGTCGGCGCTGGCGGTCAGCGGGAGCTCCGGGTAGCCCAGCAAGGGCTGGACCCGCATCCCTTCGCGGACCGGGACCATGCAGGCCTTGACCGGCAGGCCGTCGGCGATGACCAGGCACTGGGCGCACTGGCCGTTGGCGCAGAAGATTCCCTGGGGCGCCTGGTCGTGGGGGTGGCGGCCGAAGATGCGGATGCCGTGGGCGAAGAGCGCGCTGGAGATCGCCTCGCCCCGGCGGGCGGTCAGGGTCCGCCCGGCGAAATCGAAGGGGACCTCGTCGAGCGCCGGGATGCGGATCACCGGGTGCGCTTCTACTCGGCTCATGGGCTCAGGCGTCTCTCCCGGAGATGATACCATAGAACGCGCGGCGAGGAATCCGCCGCGGATTCCTCGCCGTCGCGACACCTTGGTGTGATATCATACCGGTCTCGGCATGAACCGCTACACGGCGTCGGGCCTGGCCGCCATCGCCCTTTGGAGCGTGACCGTCGGGTTGGCGCGCAGCCTTTCGGAGAAGGTGGGCCCGCTGGCCGGGGGCGCCTGCGTCTACCTGGTCGGGGGCGTTTTCTGCCTGCTCCGGCTGCGCGGGTCGTGCCTGTCGCCGGCCCGGCTCAGCGCCCTGCCGCGCCGCTACGTGTTCGGCTGCGGCGGCCTCTTCGTCCTCTACCTGCTCTCCTTCTACCTGGCCATCGGGTTGGCGGCTGACCGGGGCCAGGTGCTTGCCGTCGGCCTGGCTAACTACCTCTGGCCGACCTTCACCATCCTCTTCTCCCTGGTCCTGCTGGGCAAGCGGGCGGGGGCGCTCCTCGTGCCCGGGACGGCGGCGGCGCTGGCCGGGGTCGCGCTGGTCATGGCCGAGGGGGCGGGCGTCGCGCCGGCCTCCATCGCGACCCTTGCCGCTGACTCGGGCCGGTCGGGCCTTCCCGCCGCGGTCCTCCTGGCCTCGGCCGGGGCCGTGATGTGGGCTCTCTACTCCAACCTGACGTCGCGGTGGATGGGCGACAGCGCGGGCGGCGCGGTGGCCTTGTTCATGCTCGTCACTGGGATCGTGCTGCTGGGCCTGAGTCTGGCTCACGGTCCGGCGGGCTCGTGGGACGGTCGGGCTTGCGTCGAGGCCGCGTGCCTGGGGCTCGCCACCGGCGCGGGATACGAGTGCTGGGAGGCGGCGATGCGCAAGGGCGACGTGGCGCTGATCGGGGCTTGTTCCTACTTCACCCCCCTCCTATCGACCCTCTTCAGCTGCCTCTACCTGGGCATCCTGCCCGGCGCGGTCCTGTGGCTGGGCTGCGGTCTCATCGTGGTCGGGTCGCTGCTGAGCTGGCTCTCGGTGCGGTAGCCTTCAGCCTCATAGGCACGGACTTGCTCGTCAAGCCAATCCGTCCATGGAACTTTCCGGGGCAGATGTTCGTATCATGGAGAGAAACGGGGTCCATGGGCCCAGATCGGACGGACCGGAGGACCCTTCCGAGCCGCGGAGCATTTTGCTAACCTGGAGTTGACCAGCTCATGGAAGAGAATGGCGTGGTGACACGAAGAGAACTTGACGAGTGCCTCGATGAGAAGCTCAAACCATTGAGAGACGACCTCGCAAGACTGGAGGCGACTGACCGTCGGACGGCCGTCATGGTGGCGAATCTTGCCGGTGATGTGGCGGAACTCAAGGCCAGCATCCCTCCCCCCGGCTATTTCACGAAGCTGATGGACCTCATGGATGGAATGGCCAAAGGCTTCGAGGACCAGGCCCAACGTCTTTGGGGCCAAGCCTCGCTCTGGCAGGACCTTCACGGCAAGGTCCATAAGGACCACGAGCCGCGCATCGTCCGCCTCGAATCCGAGACATAGAAGACATCCCCAAGCCAGGTCGTTAGCTGGCTCTCGTGCGGTTGTTCGGGTCGGAGGGGATAGTGCCTGCGGCGCTCTGCCCCCTCGCTACTCGCCTCCCCGCGGGGGAGGCGAGTGATTACCCTTGAGGTTGGTTGCGGGAGTCCAGCAGCACGATCTTGGGCTTGAGCTTGCGCGCCGACCGGTCCGGGACCTGGGCGAAGCTGGCGACGATGATGATGTCGCCGGGGTGGGCGAGGTGGGCGGCCGCCCCGTTGATGACGACCTTGCGGCTGCCGCGGGGCTCCTCGATGGCGTAGGTGACGAAGCGGTGCCCGTTGGTCACGTCGTAGACGTGGACCTGCTCGTCGGGCAGGATGTCGGCGCGCTCGAGGAGCGCGGCGTCGATGCCGATGGAGCCCGGGTAGTCGAGGTGGGCGCCGGTCACCCTGGCCCGGTGGAGCTTGGACTTGAGCATCGTGCGCAGGAAGGTCGCCATGACGCAGGATACCTTGCCAAAGTCGGCCGGGCGGAGTCAATCCCTGAGCCGGCTGAGGATCTCGCGGGTCGAGCGGGTCTTGTTGAGGGTGTAGAAGTGGACGCCCGGCGCTCCCCCGTCGAGCAAGTCCCGGCACTGGCGGACGGCGTGGTCGATGCCGTAGCGGATGACGGCCTCGGGGTCGTCCTTGATGGCCTCGAGGTCCGCGGCCATCCCCGCCGGGATCGTCGCGCCGCAGAGGCTCGTGAAGCGCTGGAGCTGGCCGAAGCCGGTGACCGGCATGATGCCGGGCACGATGGGCGCCTGGATGCCCGCGGCCCGGGCGCGCTTGACGAAGTCGAAGTAGAGCCCCGCCTCGAAGAACAGCTGCGTGACGACCCAGTCCCCCCCCGCTTGCACCTTGCGGCCGAGGTTGAGGAGGTCCTCCTCGGGGCTCGGGGCTTCCGGGTGCTTCTCGGGGTAGCCGGCCACGGCCATGCCGAAGCCCCCCCGCTCCTTGATGAAGGCCACCAGGTCGCAAGCGAAGCCGAAGTCCCGGCGGCCCGGGGGCGGGACCTCGCGGTCCTTGGGCTGGTCGCCGCGCAGGGCGACGATGTCGCTGATCCCGAGCGCCGCGAGGCGGTCGAGGATGCCGGCGACCTCCGGGCGGGTGTGGGTGATGCAGGTCAGGTGGCAGGCCGTCTCGAGGCCCAGCTCGTTCTTGATGCGGCCCGCGGTCTCCACGGTCTCGCGGCCCTGGGTGCCCCCGGCCCCGTAGGTCAGGGTGACGAAGGACGGCTCGAGGCGCTTGAGCTCCCTGATGTTGGCGAGGAAGGACTCCAGGTCGCCCGAGGCTTTGGGCAGGAAGAACTCGAACGAGAAGACCGGCGCGCGCTTGCCGAACAGCTCCGCGATCCTCACCTCAGGGCTCGGTCGGGGTCAGGCGGGATTGGGATTCGTTGATGAGGCCGTCGTACTCTTCGATGAGGACCGGGTCGGTGCTGACGCTCTTGGCGATGGTGAAGTCGGAGGCGGCGTTGGCGAAATCCTTGAGCTTGGTGTAGGTCGAGGCCCGGTTGCGGTAGAACCGGTCCGAGCCGGGGTCCAGGGCGATGGCGCGGGAGAAGTTCTCGATGGCGTCCTGGTTCTTCCTGAGGGCGAAGTAGGCCAGCCCGACGCCGTTGTAGCCGTTGGGGTTCGACGGCTCGAGCTTCACGGCCTTGCCGAAGCTCTCGAGGGCCTTGGCGTAGCTGCGCTGGAAGTAGTGGATGTTCCCCGCCCGCAGGTGGGCCTCGGCCAGGTCGGGCGCGGACTTGATGGCCTTGTTGATGGCGTCGAGCGCGGCTTTGAAGTCGCGTTTCGACGTTTGGAGCATGGCGAGCTGGGTCAGGAGCATGGGGTCTTTCGGCTCGAGCTCCAGGGCGGCCCTCATGTCCTGAGAGGCGGCGTCCATCTGGTCCTGGGCGACGAGCGCGGAGGCCCGCGAGGCGAAGGCCTCGGCCACGGTGCCGTCGAGCTCCAGCGCTTTCGTGTACTCCATCACCGCCCGCTCGTACTGCCCCGCGTTGTGGTACGCGTCGCCCCGCACCAGGAAGATGAAGGGGTCGGGAGGAGCGGCCTCCAGTTCGTCCTGCAGGGCCGTGATGGCGGCGTAGAAGTCGTCGGATTTCGCGGCCGGGGCCCCGAACCCGATCTCGGGGGCTCGGGCGTCCGGGTCGAGGAGGACCGCCGAACGGTACAGCTCGTGGGCCTGCCTGTACTGCTTGACCTTCGCGTGGGCGACGGCCTGGGCCAGGAGGTTCTCGGCGGGCCGGGCCCCCTTGACCTCCGCCTTGTGGAGGGTGTCGATGGCTCGGTGGGGCTCGTTGGTCGCCAGCAGGCAGAGACCCTTGTGGAGGAGGGCCGCGGGGTTGTCGGGCTCGGCGTCGAGGGCCTTGGCGCAGAGGCGCAGCCCGCCATCCGCGTCGCCGGCGACCCGCTTGGCCCAGCACAGGTGGATGAGCGCGTCCTCGTCGGTCGGCTTGAGGTCGAGGGCCTTCTGGAAATCCTTCAGCGCGGCCTTGGTCTGCCCCATCCCGGCCTTGGCGAGGGCCCGGTGCAGGAGGGCGTTGGCCATGGTGCCGTCGATCTCGAGGGCCCGGGTGAGGTCCGCGATGGCCGACTCGTAGTCGTGGAGCCTGAGCTTGACGCTCCCGAGAGAGTCGTAGACCGAGGCGTTGCCGGTGTCGCGCTCCAGGACGACCTGCATGTCCGCCATCGCGAGCGTCTTGTTGCCGATCTGCGAGTAGACCTCGGCGCGCATCTGCAGGATGCGGCCGGGCGGGCCTCGGAGGGCCAGCGCCTGGGTCAGGGACTCGATGGCCTTGAGGTACTCGCGGCGCTTAAGCCTGACGATGGCGATGTTGTATTGGAAGCCCGGGTCGCCTGGCCTGAGGTCGACGGCCTTCTCCATGTCCTTGAGGGCCCGGTCCAGGTCGGAGAGCTCGTTGGCGTAGAGCGCTCCCCGGCTGTTGTAGGCTTCGGCCGACTCCGGGTCGAGTTCCAGGGCCTTGGTGTATTCTTCGGCGGCGTCTTTCGGCCGGCGCAGGCGCGCCATGAGCCTGCCGCGGGCCAGCCGGACCTCGAGGTTCTGGGAATCGAGCTGCGAGGCTTTGTCCAGGTACTCGAGGGCGAGCTTCTCCTCGTCCATCTTCGCGGCCAGCGTCCCCCTGGCCGCCCAGGCCTGCGCGGACAAGGGGTCGAGCGAGGTCGCCAGGTCGAGGTCCTTGGCGGCGTTCGGGTTGTCCCGGATCATCTCGTAGGCCTGGCTGCGCCGCAGGAGGAACGACGCGTTGGGAGACAGCGCGTGGGCGAGGGAATAGGCCTCGATGGCTTCCCGCCAGAGCGACGCTCCCGCCAGGCGCTCCCCGAGCAGGGACGCGTGCACGGCGTCGGGCATCTCGCAGGCCAGGGCGTCCCGGTAGGCCTCCAGGGCCTCGTCGTTCTTGCCCAGGCTGCGCAGGGCCTCCGCCTTGTTGAAGACGGCCGCGAAATGGCGCGGGTGGTCCCTGAGCACCTCGTCGTATTCCTTGAAGGCGCCCTCGGCGTCGCCGCGGGCGAGCTTGAGCGCCGCCCGTCCGATGCGGGGGTAGGAGTAGAAGTCGGGCTCGAGCTCGAGGGCCTTGTCGTAGGCTTTGCCGGCGCGGGCCAGGTCCCCCTTCGCGGCGAAGACCGAGCCCAGCAGGCCGTAGGCCAGGTGGAACTTCCGGTTGAGCCTCAGCGCTCCCGTGATGTCCGCGACCGCCTTGTCGTATTCCTTGAGGTCGAAGTTCACCAGCCCGCGGTAGAACCTGTAGAGGGGCGTCCGGGGGGCGCGCAGGATGATCTCGTCGATGTCCGCCAGGGCCTTGAGGTGGTACCCCTTCGCCCTCCAGACGAGGCTCCTGCCCAGGAGGATGTCGATGGAGAGCTTGTCCATCTTGTAGGCGGCCTCGAATCCCTCGAGGGCCTTGTCGTACTGGCCGAGATAGAAGTACGCCATCCCCCTCGCGATGTGGTCCTCGGGCTTCCTGGAGCCTGGCATGAAATGCGAGACCGCGCGCTGGGCCTCGTCGCGCATGCCGTCGTAGTCTTGCGTGGCGTGGGCGACGCGGGCGCTCAACGCCCTGCCCTGGAGGGACTTGGGATGCTCCTTGAGCAGCTGGGCCAGCGGCAGCAGGGATTCCCTGAGGTCGCCCCTGAGGTAGGCGGCGTGCGCGGTCTCGTAGAGCTCGGGCTGGGGGAGGGAGGGCCGGCCAATGTCTGCGGCTGACGCCGCCGGGGCGAGGACGCCGGCCAGGGGGAGCAGCGCCGCGAGCCACGCCGCGTCCCACCGCCTTCCCTCGGTTCGTGTCCGCATGAGCCTAAAAGATAGTTGAATCGTATTAACTTTTCAAGACCTAAATCACTCGCCCCCCCCCGGGGGGGGGGCGAGTGACTTAGAATCCCTCGTACTGAGGCTTCCAGAGCCGCGAGAAACCGATCGTGACGCCTGTCATCGCGCTGTAGCCCCACAGGGGCTGGACCTTCAACGAGAACCAGTACAGGTCCAGGAAGGGGGCGATGCTCAGGTGGCGATAGACGGGGATGCGCAGCTTGGCCCGGAGCCCGGCCTCCATCCGCAGGTCCTGGGGCTTGTCGTGGCCGGTCAGGAAGAAGTAGCTCGCGTGGGCCTCGCCCTGGAGGGTGATGGGCCGCCGGCGGGCCGAGCCGATGTCGTGCGCCATCGTCAGCCGGCTGCGGAGGCCGTACTGCGTGTCGGGCGGGTCGCGGGAGACGTCGCGCTTGAAGCTCCCCGAGATTTCCAGGGAGCGGACCCAGGAGCCGTCGTAGAACTCGACGCCTGGGAAGACGCTGTAGATCTCCTTGCGCTTGAGGCCCGGCACGGCCTCGATCTGGCCGTCGAACTGCACGCCAAGGGAAGGGCCCCAGGAGCGGGCCAGCCATTCGCTGCCGATGCCGCCGGCCCGCCGGGTGCCGAGCGTCAGGAGCCTGAGGTTGTTGGCGGTGATGTTGATGACCGTCTCCTGGTTGCGGCGGGTGACGGCGCTGCGGGCGTATTCCATCTCGACCGTGTTCCTCCATTTGTAGAGGGACCTGAGGTACTCGGCGTCGGCCTTCACTATCCAGCCCAGGAGGAGCTCGTCGTAGCCCTGGATCCGGGAGTTGGGGACCGAGCTGAACGCGTCGTCGCGGACCACCCGCGTGCTCTGGACGTTGAGGCCGATGTCCCGGAAATTCAACCTCCACAGGCCGCGGGTCTTGACGGGCCGGCCCTCCATCCATTCGCGGTAGCGGGGCGCCGCCGTCTTCTCCCGCTCCTTGAGGGCGGCGACGACGATGTCCTCCACCGTGCCGCCGGCCGGCTCGGGCTCCCGCTCTGGGGACAGCCCGAGCGCGTCGAACAGGACCCTCGAGGTCGCGACGCGGTATTCCTCCTCGTCGGCGATCGGCATGCCGTGCACGGCGCCGTCCGGGCCGACCCCGCCGGCCACGAAGCGGGAGTCCCCCCCGGGGGGCAGGCCCTGGGAGGCCCGCTGCTGCTGCTTCAGGGCCCGGGCGATGAGCGGGCGCAGCTGCGAGCCCTTGAGCCGGACGATGACGGCCGGGTCGCCGTGGAGCCAGAACCGGGCGAGCCCCTCTTTGACGTCCCCCTCGACCGCGATGCCCAGGGGCCGCACCCTGAGGAGGGCCGCTTCCGACCGGGTGGCCTCCGCTAGGAGGCCGGCCGAGAGGGACCAGAATCCCTCGGCGGAGATCCTGGGCCGGACGTTGCCGGGGCGCGCCGAGAAGATCTTCCAGACCGAGGGGATCAGGACCGGGGAGGTCGACGGCTCGAGGCCGTACGACTCCCGGTCGATGGCCGCGGAGCCCGGCGCTTCCGGGAAGCGCTCGTCGAGCCGGAGGTGCCGCTCGCCCGCCTTCCAGCGGATGGCCTGGCTGTCGCGCTCCCACCCGAGCTCGAGCAGGCCCAGCGACGCCGTGTAGGTCCTCATGACGAGCAGGGGCGTGTCGAGCGGGCGGCGTCCCCGCTGCTCGGCCCGCGTCTCGGCGGGCTCCAGGGAGTAGTCCGGCGACCCGTGGTCCTCCGCGAGGACGAGGTCCACGCCTCGGGCCTTGGCCTCGAGGGACCCGAATTCCCCCGCCCGGGCCAGCAGGACCACCGCGTCCACCGCGGAAGGATCCTCCCCGCGCCAGGCGGGCACCTTGGCCTGCAGGGCCGCGGCGGCGTCGGTCAGGGAGAGGTGCTTGAGCCCTCCGAGCGCCATGTATTTCCGGCAGGAGTCGGGCGTCACGGCCGTCAGGAGCACCCTGATGCCCCCCGCTTCCACGATCATGTGGTCGTCGAAGAACGTCTGCGCCGGCGCGCTCGAGTAGACGAGGTTGGCGGAGAGAAACCGTATGCCGTCCGGGCGCCGCTGGCGGTAGGCGTCCAGTTCCGCGTAGCGCTTGATCTCGGCGCACCCGACGGCGCTGACCTTGAGCCCCATGCGCTCGAGCGCTTCCGCCAGGGCGGCGCCCTTGGTCTTGGAGTCGGCGTCGCCGAAGACCTCGCCCCTGGCTACGCCGATGAAGGGCCCCCGCAGCGCCTCGCTCTCCAGGGCCGAGGCCAATCGCCCCAGGCCGCCGTACGCCTTGGCGACGTGGATGATGCGGACCTCCGAGCCGCGCCAGTTCAGCCTGTAGGCCGTCGCCACGGTCTTGCCCCACGGCAACCCCTCGGCGAAGCTGGTGGAGGCGACGGATTCCCCGGCGGAGTCCCGCATGGCCGCGAGGATGACCCGGCTCGAGGAGAAGGAGACGCTCCAGGGGCTGCGGTAGGTGGCCGGGTCGCGGGCGGCCTTCATGAGCTGCTCGATCAGGGAGGGGACGGGGGGCAGGACGAAGGCCGATTCTCCCGGAGAGTCGAGCCTTCCGGCGATGAGGATCGCCTGGCCGGGTCCGGCGGGGAACGGGAACCGGTGGTCCTTGCCGAGGACCTCGCTGGTCTCGGTGTCCGCGTCCAGGAGCTCGGCGTCGCCGCCCTGCGCGCGAAGGATGCGCTCCAGCGCCACGTCGAGGGTGGTCGAGACCAGGTGCGGGCTGGGCTCGACGAGGGCCAGCCGGAAGGTCGACGACGACGTCGTCTGGGCGAGCAGGGGCGGGCCCAAGGCGAGCAGCAGGACGGCAAGAGGTCCCCGACGCGCAAGGCGCGGCGCGCGGGTCACTGCGCTACCTTCACCTTGAGCCCGGCGGATTCCAGGACGTAGGCGACCGCCTCGCAGCGTTCCCGCGGCCCGCTGTACACGACCGCCGAGCCCTTGGAGTGGACTTCCCACGAGATCCGGCGGGCCGTCGAGAGCGTGCAGCGGATGGCCTTCATGAGCTGGCGCTCCACCTCGTCGAACGTGTGGCAATCGCAGTTGAACAGCACCGTGTTCCAGCCGTGCCTGGCGTCGGAATCGGTGGTCTCCTCCTCGTCCAGAGCGGCCTTGCCGCCGGCCAGGGCGCCTTCCGTGCTCATCCCCCGATTCTTCCTTTTCCAGCCCCGGAAGTCAACCGTTGTCGGGGTCAGGTCTTGACTCTTTACTTAGGCGGAGATAAGTAAAGAGTCAAGACCTGACCCCAACCCGACCAACCCGATCTGGCGTTGTTTTTAATAACTTAATTAATTGGTGCCAGAGACAATGCGATTGCTGGCCGTCTAGGGATGAGTTATTTAAGTTAGGCACTTGACCCATTAAAGGGCCTATGATAGAATAGGCCCCACGACCCTGGTGGGCATCGGTTCCATCAGGCAGGATATATAAGATGATGCGGCGCTGTCTGCCACCGACCTTTAGGCTCGCCAAGAGGCTCCTGTCCGCGCTCGTCTGCCTGAGCCTCGTTTCCCCCTCCCCTTGGGTCGCGTCATCCTTCGCCGCGGTGATGCCTCAGACTTCGGTCCCGGGGGCGCACCCCGGGGCGCTGGCCCTCATCGAGGATCTGGCCCGGATGCTCGCTCCGGACGCCAAGCCCCGCGCCGGTCAGCTGCTGCAGACGGCGCGTCAGCTCCAGAAGTCCTACCCCGGCAACAAGGCCCTGGGTTATTGGGTCGAGGGCATCCTGGCCGGCCCGTTGACCGGCTTGCCGGACGACGCCATCCCTTCCAACGGCATGCTCCAGCCGGCGCGCGACAGCCTGCCTGTCCTCAGGCAGATGGTCGAGAAACTCGCTCCCGGCCCCGGCCAGGGGACCGACGACCCGGCCGGCAGCCCGAGCCTCATGACCGCCGAGAGCCGCATCAAATCGATCCTCTCCAACGTGGCGCCCGCGGGCATGCCGCAGGACGGCGTGCTCCCCGGGACCGGCCTGGCCCCGGCCGATGCCGGCGCCCTGACCCGGCCCCGGACGCCCGCGGTCGGGCAGGGCGGGCTTCCCTCCGAGGCCGACCTGCTCGCCGAGGTCCGCCGGGCCCGTGAGGAGCTGGCGGCCCGGGATAGGCTCTCTCAGAAGGCGGACCTCGAGGACCCCGCGGCCAAGGGCAAGGCCGAGGAGCTGCGCCAGCTCGACGAGCTCTTGAGGGGCTACGAAGGCACGCTCTCCGGCGCCGACGCTCCCTCGCCCGGGCTGAGGGAGTCGGGCGAGCTGCGCCAGGCGGCCCTCTCGGCCCTGCGCGGGCTCATGAAGGACTTCACCAATCCCCCGCCCGTTCCGAACCAGGCCGCGCCCGACCGCCCTCTGACCGAGGTCGAGAAGAAGGTGTCCGAGGCGCTCGACCGCATGGAGAAGCTCAAGACCGACGCCCAGGGGCAGGTCGCCGAGCGCGACGTCGCGGCCGGGGGGCTGTCGACGGCCGACAAGGTGCGCTCCGGGGCGCTGCGGGAGCGCCGGTCCGGCAAGGAGATGCTCGAGTTCCGCAAGAACTTCTCGAGGCTCGCGGTCGTCATGGACCTGAGCTACAGCCTCAACATCCTCAACTCCGCCGACGCCGCGCTCTCCGGCATGCTGGACTTGATCGACAAGAAGATCAAGAAGATCGAGACGCAGAACCAGAACAACCTCGACTCGGCCGCCTGGGCCGCGGAACAGAAGAAGAAGAAAGACGAATGGAACAAGACGGTCGACGCGACGCTCGCCGAGAACAAGCAGAACGTCGACGACTTCGCGTCCCTGGCCAAGAAGTCGGCGAGGTTCGTCATCCGCGTCGAGGAGTTCAGGACGGGCGTGGCGGCCCTCCTGGCGCAGATCGACGCCCGGGACAAGGGGTCGAGCGCCACCGCCGTGGAGGAGTACAATAGAAGGCTCGCCCTCCTGCCCACGATCCAGCAGAACCTCATCAGCGGCTCGGGCTCCGGCTCCGGCGGGATCGACATCTCGCTGAACTACCTCCAGGCCCAGTCCCAGGACGTGGCCGGCTACCTGACGAAGCTCCAGGGCGCCGTCGAGCAGATCGACAACGCGCCGCTCGAGTTCGCGGGCGTCATGGTCATCCTGGTCCCGGGCATCCCGGCGGTGAGCGTGAACACCCCCTCGGCGGCGCAGGTCCTGCAGATCCTCTCGGACCGCAAGGTCTACTGGCAGAAGATGCTCGACGACCACAACAAGATGCTCCAGACCGTCGACAACTATCTGGACCCCGGCAACTCCAAGCGCGTCATCGACGACTTCGGCGACTCCATCCCCGAGTCCCTCGCGGTCTGGGTCAACGAGGAGCGCGCCCTCTCCGGCCGGACGAAGGTCTTCCTCGGGAGGCTCGCCGGCGCCGCCGACGAGATCGCCCAGCGCATGGCCAGCCAGGGGGCCTCGCTGCCCATGCTCTCGGGCAAGCCGCCCTCGGAGCTGCGCACCGTCCTGGAGCCGTACATCGACCAGGTCATGGCGCTGAACTTCCCCGGCACGGACGAGGGGTTCGAGGCCCAGATGGACAAGCTCGCCCTGGCCAACATCCTCTGCTACATGGCCGACGCCACCGCGGTGGCCATCGTGGCGGACTCCAAGGTCGAGATCCTGCAGCGGGCCATCAGCAACATCCTGCCCAAGGCCAGGGCGCGCTTCGTCGAGTCCACGGGGGCCATCCGGGCGGTCCTCCAGGACATCGACATGGACGTCGCTTTCGTCAACGCGGGCTTTCCGACCGCGGAGCTCCAGTCGGTCATCAACCGCAAGCGCACGCTCGTGGGCACGACCCTCAAGGGCATGCTCGAGCGCATGCAGGTCTTCCTCGACCAGGTCGTCATCCCGTTCTGGCAGGAGCGCATCGCGACGGCCGACCCGAACTTCACCGGGGACTGCTACGCGCTCCTTTATAAGGAAAAGGCCAAGCTCTACGAGCGGATCAAGAAGGCGCTGGACCGCACCGTGCCCTGGGCCCTGGCGAGCAACGGGGCGCCGGAGGGCAACACGGCCCAGGCCATCGCGAACATCGAGAAGCTCAAGAAGGACTTCCAGAAGTACCTCGACTTGGTGGCGGACCTCAAGGACACGATCCGCCGCCGCATGGACCCCAACGGGACCGAGACGGAGGACGTCTACGGCGAGCAGGCCCCGTTCTCGTTCATCGTGCGCGCCAAGAAGTACCGCCAGGTGAAGGTCGACCTGGCCGCGACGATCAACACCCGCGCCGGGGAGATCAACGGCATCCTCAAGCAGATGGACGACCTCTCCGCCAGCGCCCACAACCTGGCCTCGCGCTTCAGCCTCCCGACGACCGTCACGGGAGACGGTCCCGAGTGGGTGGTCAAGCTCAGGAAGATGGCCGACGACCGCGTCCTGCAGAACATGGCCGACGCCATCAAGAAGATCGCCGAGGACGCCCAGGCCGCGGCCGGCGGGACGAGCATCAGCGTGGGCGGGGGCAGCTCGACGCCTCCGACCGGCACCCAGCCCCCGCTGGAGATCAGCAACCAGCTCAAGCTCGCGCTCCTGGGCCTCGAGGTCTGCAAGAGGCTGGTCCCCACCCAGAACTTCAACGGCACGTCCTTCGCCGAGGTGATGGCGCGCTACCTCTTCGCGGACGCCCTCGTCGTGACGTCGGACCAGTACGTCAACGAGCGCATCCCCATCTTCTCGACCTTCCTCGACAAGGGGCAGACGGTCCTGAACGAGCTCTTCGCGGATTTCGACGCGGACATCGCCTACGTGAGCGGCGACGGGTCCGGCGGGGCGGCCCTGCTCGAGCGCAAGTTCAAGATGTACACGAAGGTGCGCGACACCGCCAAGGAGGGCGCGGAGCTCTTCGGCCTCAAGACCACCTGGGACACCGAGACCTACGGCACCATCAACACGGCCACGATGTACTACGAGACCATGGGGGAGGTCTACAACTACGGCAACCAGGCCCTCGACAAGGACCTCCAGTCGGCCCAGCAGATGCGGGACGCCGTCGCCAAGCAGCTCGAGGACATCCGCAAGCAGAAGGTCACCGTCACCAACTGGCTCGCCCAGCTCAACGACCCCCACGAGAGCGCCCTCAACCGCGTGGCCCAGAACATCTCGGCCATCCAGGAGAAGACCCGGGCCGTGGTCGAGGCCAACGTCAACTACCACGAGTTCAAGGACGCCTACGAGGGCGCCAACAAGCATCTGCAGGAGACGCTGGCCGCGCTCTCGAGGGAGCAGACGGCGTTCTTCCGGCTCCTCGAGGAGGTCGGCGACGTCTCGACCCTCAACCCCGCGCTGGCCGGCCGCGTCACCGAGACGGTCCGGCAGGGCTCCTCGTGGCTGGCCACCGGCGCCCAGGGGCCCCAGACCCTCATCATCCCGAAGTCCCGGTTCTCCAACTTCCTGGGCCAGCTCTTCTCGTCCGTGGAGCCCGAGTCGTCCTCGCGGGACATCGTGGCGCTGCGCAACGAGATCCTGAAGAACCCCATGGCCCTCGCGCAGCTCCTGCCGAACTCCAAGATGGTCGAGGTCGGCGAGGGCAGCGATGGCTTCTACCTGGTCTACCAGTCGGAGTTCTCCACCCCCTACGGCCTGGAGACCAGCAACCAGGTCACCATGGGCAACGTCCTGCGGCTGTGGAACTCCAACGTCAGCGTGACGGGCTACAAGTTCGCCAGCCCCCCCTCCGACGTCAACGCCCCCTTCGGGGACCAGGGCATCAGCATGCAGATCGAGACGCTCGACAACAAGCACTTCGTCAACTACCTCGACGTCACCTTCCACAAGTTCATCCAGGACATCCCGGCGGACCTCTCGGTGCGCTCCGAGGCCCAAGAGGCCCGCATGATGATCTTCGACGACTTCGCCCTGGTGGCCGCCAACGGCAAGCTGTACTTCGGCGCCGCCGGGTTCGGGGACTTCGCCCTCTCCAACACGTCGGAGAAGCCCTACTACTACGGCGGCAACTTCAAGGCGTCGGTCAAATTCACGGAGGTCCTCAGCCTCAACGCCGAGGAGCAGCTCCTCTTCGCCAAGGACCCGAGGAAGTTCTTCCAGACCGTCAACCTCGACTTCACCAAGCTCGACCCCGACCTGAACCACGACTACATCATCGCGGGCGAGGGCGAGAACAAGGAGTACCGGCGGGACAAGGTCGGCGTGGGCGCGGACCTCCAGGCCGCCTTGAAGACCAAGGACAGCTTCAACGTGGAGCTCTACTTCGCGCGGGTCTCCGGCACGGACGACTACAACCAGGACAGCGTGGGCGCCACCGTGCTCAAGGGCTTCACCTTCGACGTCGGCGGCGTGCCGGTCAAGACCAGCGTGGGCGGCGGGGCCGAGTTCGGGACCGAGTACAACAGCTACAACGGGCGCCTGAACTTCGAGCTCCCCAACCAGGGCCTCGTGCTCAGCGCCACGGGCAAGATGATCGGCGACGCCGAGACCTATTTCGTGGAGCTGCGCAAGAAGCTCGGCGCCAACTCCGAGGCCTTCGCCTCCTACGGGTCCAGGTACATCGGGCTCAACAACCGCCTGACGGTCGGCGTGAACACCTCCTTCACCCTGGGCGAGCTGTGGCGGGCGGCCACGAAGGACGCCGCCGACACGCTCAACGGCGGCGAGTCCATGGCGGGCTTCAACGGGGACCTCGAGGCCTTCTTCAAGCGCGACGACCCGGCCAACCCCGTGCTCGCGGAGCTCAAGAAGGTCTTCGACGCCGACGTGGGCAAGAAGCTCATGACCCTCGAGATCGGCAAGCTCGGCAAGGACATCGCTGAGCTGCGCAAGGCCGGCGCCATCCTCGACAACACCCGGGTCGGCGCCATGATCGGGTTCGTCTCCAACCCCGTCTCGGGCGACGCCGCCGAGCGCGCCGCGACGGGGGGCTTCCAGGCCGGGACGCGCATGGACTACACCATGTCCAAGACCCAGCGGGCCCTCCTGGAGAGCAAGATCTCCTCCATCTACGCCGAGTCCGTCAAGCTCCAGATCCGGCTCCTCGAGCTCGCCAAGGCCTGGCAGCTCGCCCTCACCGACATGGTGCAGACCCGCTGGGAGGCCGCCCTCGCGGTTCATATGTCTGAGATCGCCTCCGACGGCCTGCTCAAGGCCGAGGCCAAGGCCCTCTTCATCGACGCCCAGGCCCGGCACCGGCAGGCGGCCCTGCGCTACAACGCGCTGACCGGCAGGGGGCCCGACGACGCCGTCTTCTTCGACCTCAACCCCCAGGACCTCGACCGGATGATGGGGGTCCTCGAGAAGGCCCTGGCCGACCCGCGCAGGCTCTCGATCCTGGTCGGGTCGCTGCGGAACCTCAACCTGCCCAAGGAATCGCTCAACGTGATGGATTGGATCCCCTGGATCGAGCGGCTGACCTTCTACGTCGGGGTCCAGCTCCAGGACATGCTCTCCAGCCAGATCCTCGGGGCCGGCGTGTCGGTGCGCCTGCCGATCTACGAGCCGGGCTCGAAGGCGGCCGACGGCGCCCTGTGGCTGCAGAACGAGGCCATCATCAACGAGATGGCGCAGTCGCTGCGCAACGTGAGCATGAGGGCCCAGAGCGAGAAGATCGAGGCCGACTCGCTCGACGCCCGCGGCGAGCAGTTGGCCGGGCGTGAGCGCGGGCTCAGCCAGGACGTCTGGGACGCGGTCCGGGGCTACCGCAACGGCCTCGTCGAGCAGGGAGACCTCTGGGAGAAGGTCCGGCGCTGGCGCTGGACCCTGACGTCCCACATGGCCTCCAGGACGGCCGCGGCCCTCAAGAGCGCCTGGGCGGTCATGGACTTCTCGCTGGCCCGGTCCGGCGAGATCCCCCAGGCCGGCTGGCGCGGCACCATGACCCAGCCCACGACCCTCGCCGAGGGCATCGACCTCGCCCGGAAGAACTCGCTGAGCCTCGAGGCCCTGGCCCTGCGCTCGCAGGCGGCCAAGGAGCTCGTCGAGGCATCCTCCCACCGGTTCGCCAAAGTGTCGGTGGACATCAACGTCGGGGTCAACATCACGGCCGCGGGCGTCGCCTGGATCCCGGCCTTCGGCCTCACGGGCCTGGCGGTCTTCCCGATCTTCAACGTGGACCTCCGGCCCGAGGAGCTCGAGGCCCTCTCCCAGAAGCGCTACGCCGGCGAGGCCGGGCTCTACACTCAGCTGCAATCCAAGGTGTCGGCCGACCTGGCCATGCAGCTCTTCGAGGCCTACGCCGCCTACAAGAGCCTCTCGGAGATCATCGGGATCTACGAGGCCGAGCTCGTCCCGCAACTCCAGCTGGGCGTCGGCAGCGAGGGTCTCTTCGGCCTGGACAAGGCCCGCTCGGAGCTCGTGGAGCTCAAGGCCAAGCGCCAGCAGGCCCTCAGCCTCATCAACTTCATGATGGGCCGCCCCCTGATCATGCCCCTGGACCTCAACGAGGGCCTGGACGCCGCCCTGGCCAAGCTCGGGGCGACGTTCGCCAAGGACTCGCCCATGGCCGCCAGCCTGGACGTGCTGCGCTCGCGCCTCGAGGTCGCCCGGGCGGCCGAGACCATCGTGGACAAGAACCTCCAGGTCCAGAACATCCGCTTCGACCCGATCTCGCTCATCGGCCGCTCCCTGGGCCGGCTCATCAACGCCCTGAGCGGCGAGGGCATGGCGTCGCCCGAGATGCTGGCCATGGCGCGCTACCAGACCCTGGGGTGCGAGCAGGACCTGGCCGCCTTCGAGAAGGGGCTCGGCGCCACGAAGGCGAAGATCTCCTTCGAGCTGGCCCGCATCGAGCGGCAGATGGCCGAGCTCCAGGGCCGCAACGACCCGCGCAGCCGCATCGAGCTGGCGTCCTTGAAGAGCCGGCTCTACAGCCTCAAGGCCATGGCCCTCTTCTTCGGCGTGGGCGGGGAGGGAGGGGTTCGGCCGCAGGCCCAGCTCCCGGGGAACTACGGCGAGCTCAAGGCCAAGCTCGAGGAAGCCTACGCCCGCGAGACCTACACCCGGTCCGACGTCGCCTCCTCCCGGCCCACCCCCTCCGAGCTCCCCATCAACGCCCAGGGCAACCTCCGCTACTACTACGTCAACCAGTCGCTGTCCAAGGAGCCCATCGGCAAGCACCTGGTCGAGGGCTGGATCGAGGTCCGCTTGAAGTCCGCCTCCACGCCGCCCGAGGCCCTCATCGCCCTGGCCAACCTCCAGAAGGACCGCGCCGACCAGCTCTTCCGGGCGGAATCGGCGGCGTCGCGGGCCAAGGCCGAGATCCTCCTCTCGAGGCTCAAGCTCTACAAGGGGCTCCGGCGTGGCGGCCTGGGCGCCGGCGCGGCCGTGGGCGTGCGGGACCGGCTCTCGCGCGATTTCGCCGAGCTGTCCGCCCACCTGGGCTTGGCGCCCTCCGTCACGATCGAGCAGGTCCTGGCGCTCCTGCCCGAGGACGGCGTGGACGGTCCCGAGGCCGCGGCGCGGCGCTACATCGAGGAGGTGGCGAGCCTCGACCTCGAGCACCTCAAGCGCACCCTCTTCTTCGAGGGCCTGCCCGCTCCCCTGGGAGGCTCGGCGGACCCTCTGCTCCAGCTCAAGGCCAACCTCATCGCCGAGAAGATGAGCTACAAGGGCTTCACTCCGATGGCCGCCTTCGGCATGTTCCGCGGCACCTGGGTCAGCGGGTTCTTCCTGGAGGCGCCCAACCCGGAGCAGATCCAGAAGGGCCTCGCGAACATCCTGACGGACGCGCTCAAGAAGGAACTCGAGTCGCAGGACAAGCTCCGCAGCCTCGGCTTGAAGCTCCACCAGCTCATGGCCTCGGTCGCGGACAAGGTGCGCCTGCTCGACGCCGAGCGCGAGAGGCTGCTGCTGGCCCGCCGCAACCTCGCGGGCATGCTCGAGCGCCGCAAGCTCGGCATGGCCTCCGAGGCCGACGTCCTGGCCGCGTCGGAGGAGGCCGCCAGGACGCACGACGGCTTCATCGACACGATCTCGGCCCTGCAGCAGGACTTCGCGTACCTGGTGACCGAGCTCGAGGCACTCGGCTTCGTGGACCGCAAGCCCGTGCCGCGCCTCACCCCGTCGGACACGGGCCCCCAGGTCAACGAGCGCTCCGCCAAGGAGAAGCTGATGGGCTTCGTGTCGGAGCGGATGCTCGACGAGGGGTTCGAGAAGAACATCGATGAGCTTCTTGCGGGCGTGCCGGCACGGCTAAAAGAAGAGCTAAAGAAAAACATAGAAGAATATCGTGCCGCGAAGCGGCACGATATTTGGGTCCGCTACGACGATTTCACCGCGGCCGAGAAGCTCCAGCTCCTGATCAAGGTGGACCTCCAGGGGCGCCGCGAGTTGGTCGAGAAGTCCTTCCAGAAGATCCTCGACGAGCTCTCGAGGTCCCAGGGGCCGTCCTGGCAGAAGGTCATGGCGTTCCTGGCCTCCGACCTCGAGGGCCAGGAAGCCGCGGCGAAAGTCCGGGTGAACGACGGCGCCGAGATGCGCGACGCCCTGCAGCAGGCCTTCTGGAGCGCCGTGACTCCCCCGGCCAAGGTCGACAAGATCTACCAGGCCCTGAGCTCGCTCTCCCGCGAGGTCGACGCGGCCAGGATCAAGGCCCTGGAGATGTACCTGGCCGGCGCCGAGAGGCCCGAGGACTACCTCATGAGGGACGCGGCGCTCGACGAGTACGTCAAGGCCCTCGTCGCCTACGACGCGGCGGTCCTCAAGGCCTTCGCCTCGGCCGACGTGCAGGGCAGCGCCCAGTGGTCCAAGGCGCTCGACGCCCTCTTCAGCCTGCGCAAGAGCTCGGAGCGCCGCCGCGACTACCTGCGCTACGGCCGCGGGATCATGACGATCGACGCGGCCATCGGGCTGGCGGAGGGACGCCTCCTGGCGCTGCGGGCCGACCCCGAGGACTTGCGCGAGGTCGCGCCGGCGGCCGAGAGCGTGGCGTTCCTGCGGGCCATGCGCGAGCGCTGGATCGGCAAGCCCTCGTCCATCGATTCCCTCCTCTACCTGAAGCCCGAGGCCGCCGAGGACAAGCCCGAGTGGCTGACCGAGAAGGACGTCAAGAAGCTGGGTTCCCGCGTGGTGGAGGTCGGCGGGCGCCGCTACCTGCTGCCTGAGTCCTGGGTCGGCAAATCCCCGACGACGCCCGAGGAGGTCCGCCAGGCCAAGGGCCGAGAGGTCGTGGCGGGCCTCGACGCCCAGACCGACAAGCTCCAACAGGCGCGCAAGGAGGCGCTGGCCATCCAGCGCCAGCGCGGGATCGACGCCTCGCTCGCGAGAGCCGAGCTCGCCCTTGCCAAGGACGCCGACGACGGCCCGGGCGTCCTGACGGGCAACATCAGCCTCGCCAAGCTCAGGAGCCTCGAGCGGCAGGGCCGGGTGTTCTACTTCAGCGCCGACCCGGACCGCAGCGGCCGGCGGCCCTTCATCCACCCGGTGAGCGCCCTGGGCAAGAGCCCGGCGAGCCTCATCATCATGGTCCAGGTGTGGGGCCCGAACCTGCCGTCGGACCAGTTCTCCTGCCTCGAGGACCTGAGGTCCTCGGCCTGGAAGGGCGCGTTCGAGAAGGTCGAGTTCGGCCCCCTGGGCGTCCAGGCCCTCATCGCCGAGGCCAAGGAGGCCGAGGCCGCGGCCCGCCGGAGCGGCTGGCTGTCTTTGAAGCTCGAGGGCTACGCCTACGCGATGGAAGGCAATGACGTCGTCGAGGTGTTCCTCGACGACGAAGCGTACAAGAAGGCGTTGGAAAGGTCCAAGGATCCGAAGGACCCCTCGAACAAATGGACTTTCCACAAGGTCTCCGATTTGAGAGTGGGCCTGGACTCCGACGACAGGGTCGTCGGAGTCCAGGGTCAAGGATTCGATATCAAGCTTGGGGAACGGTCGGCGACGAGGTGGCTTTCCCAGGAGCTTCTCGCCCTCGTCGCCGACCCCTCAGGCAAGGTGGTCAAGACCTACACCGCGAGCGGGGACCTGGAGAAGGACGCCTCCGCCTGGTGGCTGGAGGACGTGACGGGGAAGGTCTACAAGAACACCGAGAAGGAGATCTCCCCCACCCACCGCTTGAAGCGCTACATCGACCCGTCCAACGGCCTCGCCGTCCAGCTGGGCAGGCCCATCCTTGAGCGCCGGCTCGACGAGGCCAAGGACGAGAAGGGCGACGTGGGCCGCTGGTCGTACATGCCGTGGAACTGGCCCAACATCGTCCTGGAGCTGCCCCGGGGCATCGTCAAGGTCCCTGTCGAGATGATCACGGGCCGCGACCCCAACCAGGAAGGCTACATCGGCAGGGTGTACATGTACCAGACCGAGGGCGGGGCCACGCGGAGCTACGGCGTGGTCGGTACGGTCCTGCGCATCATCGACATCTTCGAGATCCTGCCCGACCCGGTCCAGCGCTACTACGACCCCAGCCAGTTCCCGAACGCCGTGAACAACTCCAGCCCCGTCAGGCCTGGCGAGTGGGAGCACGAGAAATCCCCGGAGACGACCGACGGCAAGTGGAAGGTCCGCTTCGGCGAGGGCTACCTCGTCCGCTCCATCCGCTACGCGACCGAGGACCAGGAGGATTCCCGCGGCAGGATCATGGCCGCCTTCTCCGGCGGGGTCAGGCGCAACTTCGTCGAGAGCGTCCGCGGCCGCTCGGGCACCTATGCCGAGTCCCGGGTCGACAACCTGCAGGGCATGATCCCGGCCGAGGAGGTCCTGCGCAGGGTGGGCGCTAGCACGGACGCAGACGGCCGAGCCCGGGTGGACGCCAGGCCCGAGCACATCGCCGTCGACCGCGTCATCGCCGAGATCGAAATCCGCCTGGGCGCCTCCCAGCACTTGAAGCGCCAGCAGGTCTACGAGGAGTACCTCAAGACCATCCAGACCAGGATCCAGAAGCTCTCGGCGTCTTCCGACGCCGCCGGGGCCGCGGCCGAGGTCGAGCGCCTGGAGACCCTGCGCCGCAGCCTCTCGGCCGCCATGAGCACGGCGACGCCCTGGGAAGGCTACCCCGCCCCGGTCCCGCCGCTGCTCTTCTCAGGCCCGCTCGTCGGCGTCCGGTAGGATTACAGGTCGCCGGAGAGGACCGGGGTCTGGTCGCGGTTCTGCCGGCGCGCCGCGTCCTGCACCCTGGGCTTGAGGTACTGGTAGAGCCTGCCGGCGCGGGGCTTGGCCTCCCCTCCCCTGGCCTCCTCGTCGAGCCCTTTGAGGAAGTAGTAGGTGAAGATGCCGTGCCCCTCCGAGTCGAGCGTGCCCGTGATCTCCTCTCCCGACGCGGCCGCGAAGGCGACCAGCTTCCCCTTCGGGGCGAGCGCTCCCCCCACCTTCGCGACGAGCGGCCTGGCTCCCTTGGCGAGCACGGAGCGCCCTCCGCCGCCGGAGAAGCATGAGTCGAGCGCCGCCCAGACCCGCGCGGCCGGCAGGGAGGCGAGCGAGGCGAAGAGCTTGTTGACCGGGTAGGCCGTGGACTTCAGGAACCCCGGGTCCCCGTCCCACGGGATGAGGTAGGCCTCGCCCGTCTTGGGGTCCGGAGCCCCGTGCCCGGAGAAGTAGAAGAAGACCTCGCCGCCCTCGGGGACGTTCCGCGGGAGCCATTCCTCGACGAATTTTCGGAGGCCCGAGGCCGTCGCGTGCGGGCCCTTCAGGAGCACGATGTTCCTTTCCGGGAAGCCCAAGGCCAGGAGGTGCTCGCGCACGGCCTCGGCGTCCCTCTCCGCGAACTCGGCCTCGGGCAGGTCTTTGTACCTCTCCACGCCGACCACGAGCGCGAAGCCCTTGGGGTCCTCCTCGCGCCGATACCCGGGCCGGTCCACGTCCGAGGAGAGCTTCTTCTCCGGGACGGACGGCGCGGGCGCTGCGGCCGGCGCGGGGGCCGCGGGCTGCCCCGCGGTCTTCAAGGAAGAGGCCGCCTTCTGGGCGTCGGCCACCTGCTCCTTGGTCATGAGGGCCTTGAGCCGCTCCATGCCCTGGCGTCCGCCGGCGTTGTCCTGGGCGGCCGAGAGCAGGTACCACTTGTAGGCCTCGACGTAGTCCTGCACGGCGCCCCAGCCGTTCTCGTAGAGGACGCCCAGCTCGGCCTGGGCCCAGGGGTTGCCCTGTTCCGCCGACTTGCGATACCACTTGGCCGCCTCGGCGTAGTCCTGCTTGACCCCCCAGCCGTGCTGGTGGCACAGCCCCATCCCTCGTTCGCCCCACTGGTTGCCCTGGTCCGCGGACTTGCGGTACCACTTGAACGTCGCCGTTGAGTCCTGCTTGACCCCCCACCCGTTCTGGTACATCCAGGCCAGCGCCTGCTGGCCGTTCCCATTGCCCTGGTCAGCGGAGCGGCTGAGCCACTTGGCCGCCTCGTCGTAGTCCTGCTTGACGCCCAACCCGTTCGAGTAGAGGTGGCCCAAGCTCGCCTGGGCATCGGCGTTGCCTTGGTCGGCGGACTTGCGCCACCACTTGGCGGCCTCGGCAAGGTCCTGCTTGACTCCCGCGCCGTTGTAGTAGAGGCCGCCGAGCTGGTTGAGCGAGAAGACATTCCCCTGCTCCGCCGACTTCCTGTACCACTTGACCGCTTCGTCGGCGTCTTTCCGAACGCCCAGGCCCGCTTCATGGAGCCAGCCGAGCCCTCCCTGGCCGTGCTGGTTGCCTTGTTCGGCAGAGAGGCGGTACCATTTGGCAGCCTCGACATAGTCCGGCCTTACTCCCTGGCCGAGTTGGTAGAGGTAGCCGAGCCCGTGCTGGCCGCCGGCGTTGCCCTGGTCGGCGGCCTTGCGGAACCATTTGAGCGCCAGGGCGAAATCCTGCTTCACCCCCCACCCTGCCTGGTAGGCCCACCCGGCCCCGTTCTGGCCCCAGTCATGACCCCCCTCCGCGGACTTCAGGTACCATCTTCCGGCCTCGGCCAAGTCCTGCTTGACCCCCCAGCCGTTCTGGTAGAGCCAGCCGAGCCCGTTCATGGCGCCCGCGTTGCCCTGCGCGGCGGACTTCCGGAACAACTTCTCCGCTTGAGCGTAGTCCTTCCCGACCTCTTGGCCGTTGAGGTAGAGCGTGGCCAAGGTGCCTTGGGCGGCCGCGTCGCCCGCCTCGGCCGCGGGCCGCGCCAAGGAGAGGGCTTTCTTGTGGTCGCCCTTCAGGTAAGCCTGCCAGGCGTCGTCTCCCTGGCCCGCCCAAGAGGGGCAAGACGACAGCAAGGCCAAGGCGACCGTGGGGAGCAGCGTTGCCATGGACATGCCATGATGGTAGAACAATCCGCAGGGCCGCCGCAACGAGCCCTAAGCGGCAGCGTCGAGGAAGGCGGCGAGGAACGAGGCCGCGTCGGCGAACCTCCGCTCCGGACGAGGATTCAAGGCGCGGGCGAAGAACCCGTCGAGTCCGGGAGGGAGCGAGGGGACCTTGCTCGACACGGGGGCGAACTCGCCCCTGAGCTTGCTCCCGCGGACGTCCGACATCGCGAACGGGAACGCTCCGACCGTGATCTCGTAGGCCGTGAGCCCCAGGCTGCAGAGGTCGGACCCGCGCGTGGCGGCCCCGAAGTCCTGCTCAGGCGCCATGTACTGAGGCGTGCCCGCGACGGAGGTCAGGGTGGGGTTCGAGAGGTCCTTCGACTGCCGCGCGATCCCGAAGTCCATGACCCGCACCGAGCCGTCGTCCGCCAGCATGATGTTCGACGGCTTGAGGTCCCGGTGCACGATCCCCTTGCCGTGCGCCCAACCCACGGCCTCGCACGCGGCCTTGAGGATGCGGGAAGCCTCGGGAAGAGGGAACCCGCCCCTGGCCGCCAATATCTCGGCCAGGTTCTTTCCCTCCACGTAGTCGAACACGAGATAGAGCTCCCCTTCGTCGATGACCGCGTGGATCTCCACGATGTTGGGATGCCTGAGCTTGGCCACCAGCCGCGCCTCGCGAAGGAAGAGCTCCCGCTCCCCGGGCCTGCCGCAGAGCTCGCTGCGCAGCTGCTTGACCGCGACCTTGCGCTCCAAGGCCTGGTCGAAGGCCTCGTACACCACGCCCATGCCGCCCCGGCCCACCTCGCGCGCCACCCGGTAGTTGGAGCCCAAGACCGTCCCGGGAGGCACCGTGCCTTGGGAGGCCAGGCCCGGCAAGGCCGCGGTCCGGGGAGTGGAGGGCTCCGGGGATGGATCAGCGTCCGCCCCGGCCGGAGAACGCCTGCGCGTGAGCTCCCGCGCAGCTGTCAGGCCGAACAGGATGAGCGCGGTCGAGGCACCCGCGACCCCAAGACGCATGGCCCAGCGCTTGAGCCCGGGTGCGTCGGAACCAGCGGCCAGGCCGGACGTGGACGAGCCTGACTCCCCGAGCCTCTTCCTCGCGGACGCGTAGAGAGGCTCGAAGGAAGCGTCGAGCTGAGCCGCTGCCCGATAGTCCTCGAGCGCTTCAGGCATGCGGCCGAGCCGCTCGGCAGCCTGCGCGCGATAGAGCCTGGCAAGGGCGTTGCTCGGAGCTAGACGCACGGCGGCATCAGCCGCTTCCAAGGCGCCTTGGTAGTCGCCCATTTGCTGGAGCGCGTGGGACTTCTCGAGCAGGGCATCCACCGAATCCGGGGAGATGGCCAGGGCCGCTTCCGCGTCCGCAAGAGCCGCCTTGTGGTTCTTGAACTTGTTGCTGATCTGGGCGCGAAGAGCCAGGGCACGGGCATCCTTGGGAGCGGCGGCGATGGCCCGGGAAGAGTTGATGAGCGCGGCCTCGAGGTCCCCGAGTTCGGCCTTGCGCAGGGCCTGATGCATCATCTTCTCGGCAGGGCTGGAGGTGGGTGCGGCGGTCCCAGCCTCCGTCTTTGCCACGGCGGAGATTGAGGGATTACGCTCGTCGACCGAACGCCCCGAAGGAGGCTGGCCAGCCGCCCCGAAGCCCACCCGGTTCAAGTCGAACTTGGAACCTGACGCCGGCAGGGCGGACCTGAGGTGGGCCACGAGAGCCAGAGCGCGAGGCTCGTTCGCGTCGATGGCAAGGGATTTCTTGGCGCTCGCCAGAGCCTCCTCATTGCGTCCCTGGCCGGCGAGCGCTGTGGCGAGAAAGGCGTGGGACTCGGCGTCGTCAGGCTTCTGCCCTGTCGAGAGCCTCAGCACGCGCTCAGCCTCCTTCGGTTTCTTGGCGCCCAGGTACATCTCCCCTGCGCTCTTGAGGACCTCCGGACCGTGTTCACCCACGACAGGGGACAGGTTCTCCAGGTCTTGTCCCGCGGCCTGGTACAGGGACGAGGGGGTTTCCGAAGACTGCTGCTTCTTGTCCGAAGGGGAGGACCCGGTCAATGCGGGAGGCCCCATGTTGACGGAATCGATGTCTTGGCGCATCGTCTTGATCGAGTCCCGGGCTTCCTGGATAGATCGGGACACCAGCCATTTGGAATTGCCCAGGAGGGAACCCTCGGGCTCCACGATGTGGAAAGGGATTTTGTCGAACGCGGCCTCGGCCCGCGAAAAATCGTCCACGGCTCCCTCAAATCTCTTCAGAGCCGTCGCCATCCCCTCCAGATTCTTGGCAGTCTTGGCAGCCTCGAATTCCTCCGACAGCTCTTTCGTCACTTTGAAACAGTCTTTGACGGATTGATGGTACCGGAAGGCGCACTCGACCTGCACTCTCAATCTGCACGCCTCCTCCGTGACCAGGACGGACTTCTGACAAGCATCGCCCCCGGCCGAGGCAGGGGAAACGAGGAACAGGAGAAGGGCAAGCAGCACGGAGGAGAGTCTACAATAACAGCGGATTCGAGAAGAAGGGTTGAGATCCCCGGGCCAGATGTTTCCCAAGGATCGCGCCGCGGCCCAATAGCAGTTTCATGGCGTACCCTCCGCCGGGATTCCAGTGGAGATGTAACAGCGCGGTTACCTGGTTTTACCGGGCCGTGCATTTACTGGCCCCCCGATCTCTGTTAACCTTTTCAAGTATGAGGAACCCCGTCACGATCGCGGCGGCGTTAGCCGTGGCCCTCCTGCTGGACGGGTGCACGTCGGTGGGCCGCGTCGGTCTCCTGACGCGCGGCTCAGCCGACCCGGGTGGACTGCTCAAGGGCCAGCGGCACTTCCACGAGGTCGGGCCCGCCGAGGCCCGGTCTTGCCGCTTCCTCGCCCTGGGGCTCATCCCAGCGGGCAACGGCGACATCCAGGCCGCCGCGGACAAGGCTCTGGCCAAGTCCGGGGGCGACGCGCTCATCAACGTGACGACCGCCAACAGCCTCTACGGGTTCATCCCCGTCTACAACGTCCTGAGCGTCGGCTGCACCACGGTCAAGGGGACGGCCATCGCCTTCAACGACTAGCAGGCTCCCCGAGCGCGGGGGCTGCCGCTACCGGATCCAGGACACCTGGCCTATGTTGCGCAGGAGGGTGGCGGCCTTGACCCAGGCATGCCCGCACTGGCAGGGCCAATCGCCGTTGCCGTCGCACCCCGTGCCCCAGGAGTTCCTGATCAAGTACTCCTTGACGCCCGCTTTCTGCCTGCTTCCCACGATCAGCGCCGCGTGGTAGCCGCATTCCTTCTTGAACACCTCGCCCCCCACCGTGCCGGGGTCGCCGAACTTCTCCATGGTGTCCGCCTTGGCGGCGGCGCCCTGCGAGAGGATGGTCGAGCAGAAGTCGATGCCCGTCGGGACGCCGCCCTTGAGGTTCTCGTCCACCGTCCTCTCGAAGGTCCCGGCTTGCTGGCTCCAATGAGGGACGCACTTGGCGGCGTCGGGCGCGCACTGCAGGTCCTTGCCCGCCTGGAGGAACGGCTGGGCCGAGACCGAGATGGCCTCTTTGACGGACGTGCCCGCGGTCCAGAAGTCCCACTCCTTCTTCTGCAGGCTCCACAGGCACACGCCGGTCAGGTCGTCGAGCTCGCCCGGCGAGCCCGTCTCGTAGGTCGTCTCCAGGAACTTCCGGCAGACCTTCTCCATCGCCGCGGCCCTCCTGGCCTGAGGCAGCGAGGCGTCCGTCTTGAGCTTGCGGTTGAGGGTGAGGATCTTCTCGATGGCCTGGTGGAGCTGGCGGTCGCCGTGCAGCCCCTTGAGCTTGATGCCGTCGCCGTGGATCCCCACGCCGACGGGCTTGTGGCCGTCGAGGCCGAACCCGACCCCGTCGTTCAGGAAGGCCTTCATGAGCGCGAGCTTGACCGTCTCCTTGTCGCCGCGGCACCGAGGCGTGATCTTCTTCCAGAGGCCGAGCAGGTCGTCGGTCTCGTGCCCCTCGTCGAACCCCTTGGCGAGCTGGATGCCGAAGTAGATCGGCGAGGTGAACTTATCCCCGGCCGAGCCCTCCCGCAGCAGGCAGGCGTCGATCATCTGCGAGGTCATGTAGGACCAGCACCATTCGTGCTCGCCCTGGTCGTAGACCGGGATGGACTGCAGCTTGTGGCCCGGCTTGAGCTTGTAGATGGAGCCGTCGAAGAACTTCCCCCCGTAGCCGCAGGCCGAGGCCCCGGCCCGCGACGACAGGCAAGACACGGTCAGGACGAGCAGCAGGACGTTTCTCATTGGCGATCCTCCCAAGAAGGGGATAGTAGCATGATTGGAGCTCCCGGTCATCGCGCCGGAGGCGTGTCGATGGCGGGCGCGGCGGTCGGCGGGGGCGTCCCCTCCTGGGCCGAGAGAAGGCGGCGCAGCTCGGGACGGAGGGCGGGCAGGCGCAGGGCGAAGACGGCTCCGCCGGCGAGGCAGACCGCTCCGCCGGCCGCCACCGTCATGGGCGCGCCGACGGCGTGGGCGAGGGCTCCGGCCAGGAGCGACCCGAACGGCGCCAGGCCCATGAACATCATCGAGAAGAGGGCCATCACCCGCCCGCGGAGTCCGTCGGGCACCATGGACTGGATCAGGGTGTTCGAGGAGGCCATGTGCACCATGATGGAGCAGCCCACCGGGACGAGCAGCGCGGCCGAGAGCCAGAAGGAGCGCGAGAGGCCAAAGAGGATCAGGGTCGCGCCGAACCCGGCGGTGGAGGTGGCGGTGAGCCTTCCCAGGCCGCGGGCCCCCGAGCGCGTCAACAGGCTCACGGAGCCGAGGAGCGCCCCGAGCCCGACGGACGCCATCAGGATGCCGAGGCCCGTGGGGCCCCCGTGGAGGACGCGGTCCGCGAAGATGGGCATGAGTACGGCGTAGGGCATGCCCACCAGGCTCACCAGCCCCAGCAGGAGCAGGAGCGCGGCCACGGGCGCGGTCCGGCGCACGAAGCGCACGCCTTCCAGCATCTCCTCCAACGGCGAGGCGCCCCGGGCCGGCAGGGGACGCTCGACGACGTCCATCATCATGAGGCTGGCGATCACGGCGAGGAAGCTCAGGGCGTTGGCGAGGAAGCACCAGCCTTCGCCGACGCTGCCGACGAGGATCCCGGCGACGGCGGGGCCGATGATGCGGGCGCTGTTGAACATGGTGGAGTTGAGGGCGATGGCGTTGATGAGGTCCTTGCGGCTCACCATGCCGGTGACGAAAGCCTGCCTGGCCGGGATATCGAACGAGTTGACGACGCCCAGCAGGGCGGCAATGGCGCAGATGTGCCAGACCCGCACGGTGTGGGCCAGGGTGAGGCCCGCCAGGACGCCCGCCAGCAGCATGGAGGCCGTCTGGGTGAGGACCACGATCCGGTGGCGGCTGTAGCGGTCCGCGGCGGCCCCGCCCACCGGCCCGAACACGAGCACCGGGAACTGGCCCGCGAACGCCACGGCGCCCAGCAGGAACCCGGACCCGGTCAGGCGGTAGACCAGCCAGGCTTGGGCGGTGGACTGCATCCACGTGCCCACCAGGGACACGAGCTGCCCGGCGAAGAAGATCCGGAAGTCGCGGTTCTTGAGCGCGCGGAAGGCGTAGACGACCTTCGCGCCCGTCTCGACGGGGGCGTCCCCGGGGCTCAAGCCGGCGGGGCGGTCGGCGGGACGGCCGGGGCCTGCGGCGCGGCGGCCGGCTCGGGCAGGTAGGAGGCCTCGATGCCGCAGCGCAGCTGGCAGCCGCAGACCTCGGAGGCGCCCGGGTAGATGGGCTGCTGGCAGATGCCGGTGGCTTCGGTGACGGTCTGCCCGGCGGTAAGCACGGCGGTGAGCTTGCCCTCGAGGTCGAAGGAGCCTCCCCCGCAGCGGCCCGGGCAGGGGACGGAGAACTCGCAGCGGTCGGACGGGCCGAAGGCGCGCGTGGCCTTCGAGAACAGCTGCTTCTGGGGTCCGAGGATCTCGAGCTTGACCGTGAGGCGCTCGACGTTGGGGAAGCGCTGGCTGAGCGTGACGCCGCCGCGGGTCTGGCGCTCCGCCTCCATGTTCCGGCGGACCTTCAGATCGTTCTTGCTGGGGCCCGTGTTCCTGCGTTTCTTGTAGTACGCCATGCCCTATTGTAGCACATCGCCCCCGGCGTCCGCTCGCGGCAAGGCGGCCTCAGAGCTCCACCGCCTGGTGCAGGGTCGGGACCACGACGTTCCACCGCCGCTGGGCGCGCAGCTTGGCGGCGAGGGCCTCGGAGGCGCCGGTCTCGCCGTGGGTGACGAAGGCGGTCTTGGGCGGCGTCGTCAGGCCCGCGGTCCAGGTCAGCAGCTCCTGGTAGTCGGCGTGCCCCGAGAAGCCGGCGAGGTCCACGACCTCGGCCTCGACGGGCACCAGCGCGCCGAAGATCTTGAGGGTCTTCTCCCCCTCGAGGAGCCGGCGGCCGCGGGTCCCCTCGGCCTGGAAGCCGGCCAGGGCCAGGACGGTGCTGCGCAGGGGCAGGAGGTTGCCGGCGTGGCGGAGGACCCTGCCCCCCGACATCATGCCGGAGGCCGAGATGATGATGGCCGGCCCCCGGAGCTTGTCGAGCTTCCGGGAATCGTCCGCCGTCCTGTGGGTGTTGACGTTGGGGCCCACGATGGTGCCGCCGCCCTTGAGGACGTCGAGCTTGACCTGGTGGTTGGCGAGGTAGCGCAGGTAGATGTCGGTGGTCTTGAAGGCCATGGGGCTGTCGAGGTGGATGGGCAGGGTGGGGATGCGGCCCGCGTTCTGGAGCTCCTTGAGGATGAAGAGGATCTGCTGGGTGCGCCCCACCGCGAAGGCCGGGATGAGGAGGACGCCGCGGCTGCGCACGACCTTCTGGACGACCTCCGTCAGCTCGTCGTGGGGGCTGGCGTTGGTATGGAGCCGGTCGCCGTAGGTCGACTCGATGACGAGGTAGTCGCTCGCCGGCGGACCCTCCGGGTCGGGCGTCATGGGAGCGTCGTAGCGGCCCACGTCGCCGCTGAACACCACCTTGACGAGGCGGTCGCCGTCCTGGATCGACACCTCGGCGATGGCCGCGCCCAGGATGTGCCCCGAGTCCAGGAACCGGACGGTGAACCGCCGGCCGACCTTGAAGGGCCGGCCGTAGCCGGCGGTGGTGAACAGCTTGACGGTGGCTTCCACGTCGGCCTGGGTGAAGAGCGGCAGCGCGGGGGTATGCTGCGACAGCCCCGCCCGGTTGAAGAAGGCCGCGTCTTCCTCCTGGAGCTTGGCCGTGTCGGCGAGCATGATCGGCAGGATCTCGGCCGTGGGCGGGGTGCAGTGCACCCTCGCGGTGAAGCCCTGGCGCACGAGCCTGGGCAGGTAGCCGCAGTGGTCGATGTGGCAGTGCGTGAGCACGACCCCGTCCAGGCCCGTGCAGGGGAAGGGGGTGGGCTCCCAGTTCTTCATGCGCAATTCCTTGAGCCCCTGGAACATGCCGCAGTCGATGAGGAGGTTCTCCCCCCCGCAGCTCAGCAGGTACTTGGAGCCGGTGACCGTCCTCGCGCCGCCGTGAAAGCTCAGTGTGATCATGGTAAAGCAAGTATAATATAGCGCCGTCGCCCAGGCAATGATCATGCAGGTCGATATCGCGCGGTTCCTCTCCTCTGACGGGCCCCTGGCCCGTCTCGACGCGTCCCACGAGGAGCGGCCGCAGCAGCTCGCCATGGCGCTGGCCGTGCACGACGCCCTGTGGTCGGAGCGGGACCTCGCCGTCGAGGCGGGGACCGGCGTGGGCAAGTCCCTGGCCTACCTCCTGCCCGGCGGCATCTGGGCCTGCGCGCCCGCCGGCGAGCGGCGGCGCCTGGTGGTCTCGACCCACACCCGGACCCTGCAGGAGCAGCTCATGAACAAGGAGCTCCCCCTGGTGAGGCAGGCGCTGAGGACCTTGGGGCTCGAGCTCGACTACGCCATGTTGATGGGCTCGGACAATTACCTGTGCCTGCGGCGTCTGGCCAGGGCCCGGCGCACCCCCGAGCTCTTCGACCGCGGCGCCGACGCCGTCCTGGAGGAGGTGCTCGAGTGGGCAAGGGAGGCCTCCAGCGGGCACCGCTCGGCTCTGCCCGCCCTCGTGCCGGAAGGGGTCTGGTGGAGGATCTGCCGCGACCCGGACCTGTGCCTGGGCAACGCCTGCGGGATGCGCGAGTCCTGCCTCTACCGCAAGGACTGGCAGCGCGCCGAGGCCTCGCGGGTCCTGGTGGTCAACCATGCCCTGCTGCTCTCCTCCCCCCGCCTGCCGCCGTTCCAGGCGCTCGTGGTGGACGAGGCCCACAGCCTCGAGGACGCGGCGATCTCCCACTACGGCATCCAGGTTTCGGACGCGCGGTACGCCAGGGTCCTGGCCGAGGCCGGCTCCTCCGACGGGCGGCGGGGGTTGATCCACCGCATGGGGGGCCTTCCGGACGACGACCGGCAGAGGGTGGAGGACGCCCTGGAGGCTTGCCGCAAGGGCGGCCAGCGGTTCTTCCGCGACGTCGCCCGGGCGCACGGGCTGGCCCATGGGAGCCGGGTCGCCGGCGACGGCCCGGCCCGGCCGCCTTCCAGTTTTGATGGAAGCGGCACGTCCGCGCCAGGAACGCCGGGCGCGGCCAGGCGGGGGCAGGGCGTCGAGGACTCCCACGCGCGCCGCCTCGCGGCGGGCCATGAGTTCAAGGGGTTCGAGGCCCTCCGCGACCTGGAGGCGGCCCTGGCCGCCGTCGAGCCGTCCTGCGAGGATTTCGAGGAGGCCGCGGAGCTCAAGGCCGCGGTCCTGAGGGTGGCCAAGCTGCGCCACGACATCGAAGCGTTCCTCAAGACCGGGGACCCCTCGGTCGCCCGCTGGGTCGAGACGGCCAAGGGCCGCCTCGAACTGCGCGCCTCCCCCCTCGAGGTGGCCTCGAAGCTCGAGCGCGACCTCCTGGCCAAGGGGGTGCCGGTCGTGATGACGTCCGCGACCCTGTCGGCCGGCCGCGGGCTCAAGGACTTCAAGTCCCGCGTGGGCTTCGCCGGCGCCTCCGAGCTGGTGCTCGACTCGCCTTTCGACTACGCCGCCCAGGTCGGGCTGCTGATCGTCGACGACCTGCCCGAGCCCCAGCGCGAGGCGGAGTACGACGCCGCGGTGGCCGCGGCGTGCGGCCGCATCATCGCCGCGGTGCCGGGCGGCGTGTTCGTCCTGTTCTCGAGCTGGAGGATGCTGCGCAGCGTGGCCGCGGCGCTGCGCGAGACGGTCCGGGACCGGCCCCTGTGGTCCCAGGGGGAGTCCGGCAACGAGGCGCTCATCGAGCAGTTCGAGCGGGCGGGCAACGCCGTGCTCTTCGGGGTCGACACCTTCTGGCAGGGGGTCGACGTCCACGGCGGCGCGCTGTCCTGCGTGGTGATGGCCAAGCTGCCGTTCCCCAACTTCGCGACGCCCCTGGAGGAAGCCCGCCGCGGCTACATGGAATCCCTCGGCCGGAGCTATTTCGAGGACCACAGCGTCCCCAGGGCGGTCATGAAGTTCCGCCAGGGCTTCGGCCGCCTCATCCGGTCCTACGAGGACCGCGGCGCGGTGGTGGTCCTCGACTCGCGCATCCTCCACCGGCGCTACGGCCAGGCCTTCATGGAGGCGCTGCCGCGATGCAAGAGGCTCGACACGGTCTCGGACCTGTCGCGATTCCTCGAGAGCGTGCGCCCCGCGACATGAACGACAAGGAGAGGACTACGATATGAGCACGACGAAATCGATCCTGTATTTCGACCGCCCCGGGCCCCGGTGCCTCAAGGAGTGCGCCGAGGCGGCGGCCATGCGGGCCGAGTCGCTCGGGCTCGGGCACGCGGTCTGCGCCACCACCTCCGGCCGCACGGCCCTGGCGCTCGCCAAGGCCCTGCGCCGCGCCGGCAGCCGGGCCAAGGTCGTGGGCGTGGCGTACGCCGAGAACTACGCCCGGCGCTGGGGCAGGCTCGACCCGGAGGTCGTGGCCCGCGCCGAGAAGCTGGGGGCGGCCTTCACCCGCGCCGGGCACGCCATGGGCGGGATCAACGCCGCCGTCGGCGAGGACTGCGCCGGCCTCACGCCCAACAAGCTCGTCGCCCGGACGTACTACACCCTCGGCCAGGGCTTCAAGGTGGCCGTCGAGGCGGTCCTGATGGCGGCCGACCAGGGCCTCATCCCGTCCGGCGGCGAGGTCTTGGCGCTGGGCGGCACCGCGACCGGGGCGGACACGGCGCTGGTGGTCCGGCCGGCCTGCTCCGCCGAGTTCTTCAGCCTGCGGGTCTTGGAGGTCGTGTGCATGCCGAGGATCATCCCTCGTCGTTGACGGTCCCTGGGCAGGGAGCTATAATGATGCAGGTGCCTGAACAGCCTTCTTTTAAGGAGAGTGCCATGTCGCGGATTCTTGCGGCCGTCCTGTCGTTGGTCCTCGCCGGAGAGCCGGTCCTGATGGCGGCCCAGCCCTCCGGCCCGGCCGTCGAGCGCGGCGCGTCCGCCGGCGCCGACGAGCGCGAGGCCATGCTCAGGGAGCTCGTGGAGCTGTTGGGGTCGCTCTCGGACGAGGACTACACGGCCGCCATCATGCAGGTGCCCAAGGGGATGCGCGGCGCGCAGCCCGCGTCGCGCCGCGCCGCCATCAAGTCTGCCTACAGGACGCTGGCCGGGCTCGAGTACGAGAAGGCGTCCGGGGAGGCCTCGGGCGACGCTGCGGCGCGGTACGCCCAGGACCTCGAGCGCGTCACCGCCGCCCGGGAGGGCGGCCCGGCGGCGGGGGCGGCCGGGCCGCAGGAGGCGGGCCAGGCCCTTTCGGTGCTCAAGTGGCTGGCCAACGCGGTCCTGAACTACTGGGTCAAGGGCGGGCAGACCTATGTGGGCAGGAGGATCAAGACCGGTCCCGAAGCAGCGTCCGAACGTTCGCTGGCCGGGCTGGACATGGAGCTCTCGAGCGCCGAGCTCGATGCCGGCCGCAAGGCCGAGCTTCACTATAGGAAAGGGTCCCTTTACGAGAAGCTGGCGGAGGACCCGGGCGAGACCGAGCAGGCGCGCATGGCGCGCAAGGCCGAGCGCATCGGGAAGCTCGCCGAGCTGGTCGCGTCCGTCTCGGACGAGGACTACCGGGAGGCGCTCAAGTCCCTGCCCGGCGAAAGGCGTTCGAAGCTCGAGTCTCGCGCCAAGGTCCTGCATTCGGCCTACACGACCATGGCCGCGCTGGAGTACCGCCAGGCGTCCCAGGCAGGGACCGACGACCGCTATGCCCAGGCGTACGAGCGCGTTTCGCGGGAAGGCGCCGAGGCGCTGGCCATCGATCCGGTGACGCTCCAGGAGACCGGCTGGGCCGCGGACCTCTTCAAATTCGTGGGCAACGCGGTGCTCAACTACTGGCTCCATGGCGGCGAGGACTACATGTCGCGCGGCTGGAAGGGGCGAGGAGGCTCGGCCGGACCCGAGGCCGGCCCGGCGGCTGAGGAGGCCGGCGCGAAGCTGGGGCCCGGCGGCGAGCCGCAGCGGCATTTCGAGCTCGGCGCCGAGTACGAGAAGCTGGCGGCCGCGGCGTTGAAGGGCGAGAGCGAGGATGAGATCGCGGCGCGCCAGGCCGGGCGCCTGAAGATGCTCGCCGAGCTCCTCGAGTCGGTCTCGGACGAGGAGTACGCCGAGGTGGTCAAGTCCCTGCCGTCCGGCTCCCCGGCGCGGTCCCAGAAGGCCTCGCGCTCGAAGATCCTCCAGCAGGCCTACACGACGCTGGCGGGCCTGGAGTACCGCGCCGCGGTGAAGGCGTCGCCCGGCGAAGGCGAGATCGCCGAGTTCAAGCGCATCAACCGCGAGGGGGCGTCGAACCTCGTCGTCGACCCCGCCACCCTGCAGGAGACGGGCTGGGGGACGAAGCTCCTGGGCCTGCTGGCCCTGGGCGGGATGGGCTTCGGGATCTACGAATACCAGCGGCGCCATCCTGGCCGGTCGAAGCCGTCGACGCCGGCCCCGCCGACGCCGGTCTCGCCGACGCCGAAGCCCGACGATCCCGTCTGCCCCGAGGGGACGGTCTGGAAGAACGGGAAGTGCTTGAAGAACGCCCATGAGGGAGGCGGGCGCGTCTGCGTGGAATGCCCCGACCTGCCGTGCGGCTGCGACTGCCTGGGCATGCCCCAGGTCTGCCCCCGTGACCGCGGGCACTGCCAAGCCGGCTCGACCTGCGCGCGCCATGCCGACCTGTACAAGTCGGCGGACGGGGTCGAGCGGGAACTGGCGTCCGCGGCCTTGGGGCCCGCGACGGCGGGCCTGCATCGGCAACTCGGAGGCCTCTACGAGCGGTTGGCCGGCGCGCAGGTCACGGCCGAGGAAGCGGCCCCGCCCGCCGGGAAGGCGGCCGAGAAGGTCGCCTCGGCGCCGGCGCGGCCCGAGGCGCCCAAGACGCCGCCCGTCCTCGAGCCTCCGGTCGGGAAGCCCGAGGCCCCGCTCGCCTTGCTGCCGTCCGGCCCCGCGGGCCGCGACATCATGCTCCTGTGGGACGGCAGCCGCCTGGAGGGCGAGGTCACGGCGGCCAGCCTCGAGAAGATCGTCATGAAGACGGACGACGGCATCACGGGCGTCAAGCAGGAGCGCATCCGGGCCCTCATCCTGCGCGGCGCCGGCCTGGCGGCCGAGACCGGGGAGGTCCAGATGCTGGCCTCGAAGGAGAGCCTGCCGCTCATCGTCAAGGCGGACGGCACCTCGGCGAGGGGGCGCATGGCGTCGGCCTCCCCCCGGCAGATCGTCTTCCGGCTGGCGGACGGCATCCTCACCTACGCCCGCGGCGACGTCCGCGCCGTGGTGTTCCCGGTGGCCGGCAAGAAGCCCAAGTAGAGGGCGCGAGAGATCCTCTTCGGGGGTGACAGCGAGGCGTCCAGCGGAGCTGGAAAGCCGAGCGTCGCGAGGGGGCAGCGCCCCATGAGCGAGGAGCGCCCGCGCGGAGCGCTTCCATCGGAGCGCGGGTCTTCAGACCCGAACGCGGAGCGTGAGGGCGCGACAAGGACGGAGAGAGAGGGATTCGAACCCTCGATACCCTTTCGAGTATACAGGTTTAGCAAACCTGCGCCTTAAGCCCCTCGGCCATCTCTCCTTAAGCCGGTATTACAACACTTTTTCTACATTACGACAAAACGGCAGAAACGCGAGCATGGCAGAATCATGCCATGACTCGCCCCATAATGTCCTAGAAGCTCCGCCACCGTTTTCAGGTCTACCCCCTTCATCACTAGCTCGCTTGCGAAACTGTGCCGCAGGTCGTGAAAGCGAAAGTCTCTCAGCCCTACCGCCTCGAACGCCTTCTCCCGATGTCGAATCTTACCACTTTTGGTGCGCCGAAGCTCAAGGGTGTTCGCGTTCTGGTCAATGTCAGCCCTCCGTCAAGTGGTACAATGCCTCCCGGCCCACAAGGCCCGATGTCCGCGAGCATCGGAGCGGTTTGGCCGCTCTCTCGCGGAGGCGGCTCAGTTTTCATGAGAGACCTGATACCCATCGAGACAATCGAACAGCGCATCTACCTGCTTCGAGGACAGAAGGTCATGCTGAGCATGGACCTGGCAAGACTCTACGGCGTGGAAACCCGCGTGCTCAACCAGGCCGTCAAACGCAATGCCAAACGGTTCCCCGGCGATTTCATGTTCATGCTGACCCCAAGGGAAGCCGGCCTCCTGGTATCACAGAATGTGATACCCCACCGGAAGCATCTCGGAGGACACCTCCCCTATGCCTTCACCGAGCATGGGGCCGTCATGCTCGCCAGTGTCCTCAACAGCCCCATCGCCGTCGAGGCCAGCATCCAGGTGGTGCGGGCCTTCGTGCGGTTGCGACGCATGGTATCCGCCAGCAGGACGCTAGCCCGCAGGCTCGACGGATTGGAGCGCGAGGTCAAGTCCCACGGCACGCACATTCAAAGCATCTTCTCCCTCATTGGCCGCCTCATGGACTCGCCGGCCAAGCCGCGCAGGCAAATAGGATTCACGCCGCCCGAGAAGCCAGGCTAGCGCTTTTCGCGGCCGTCTGACAACGCCGGCCGGGTCAGATCCCGAGCCGGGCCAGCATCGTGCAGATGTTGTTGACGGCCTCCACGAGCTCCGGGTGCGAGGCTTCGAACCCCTTGCTCGAGAGGGAGAGCCCCTCGACCGTGTGCTCGAGCATGCCCTCGGGCTTCTCCTGGCGGGTGGCCTCGTGGGCGGCCAGCGCGGCGTAGCCGGCGATGCTGTGGGCATGCTCGCCGTGCGTGCGCGAGAGGCGGTCGACCTCGGCCTTGAGCGTCCGGAGCAGCTTCAGCAGCTCCTGTTTCTTCTCGCCGTCCGGGGTCTGGAGGCTCCCGACGGCGAGTTCGATGCGCTTGATCGTTTCTTCCAGCATGGCAGCCCTCCGGTCTCCGACCATGATAGCACACAAAGGGTTCACGGGTCCGCGGCCGAACCGTCCATGAAGCCGCGCGCCTTCTCCAGCAGGGCCTCCCGCCCGTCGCCCGGCGAGAAGTCCACGCCCTGCTCCTCGAGGAAGATGCGCAGGTCCTGGCCGTCCCAGCCCGCGTCGGGCTCCAGGCGCCGAACGTCGACGGCGCCGGGGGACGCCTCCAGGTACAGCACCCGCACGACTTCCTTGGCCGCGGGGATCCGGTCCGGCGCCCCGTGCCAGGCGTGGAGCCTGCCGCCCACGCTGAACGCGAGCGGGCCGGACGCGGGGGACGCCAGCTCGATGGGGCCTTCGGCCTCCTGGACGCTCTTGGACTCCAGCGCCTCCCGGAGGACCTCGCGGCGCCGGCGGGTCGGATCGGACCCCCAACGGACGAGGGCGGCCACGGCGAAGGCCCCGCCGAGCAGCGGCAGGATGACCCAGCGGATGCCCTCGTCGGGGTCCATCTTGGGGGCCCGCCCGCAGGCGATGGGCGCGAGCCGCAGGAGGACCGCCAGGAAGCACCCGGCCGACGCGAGCAGGAGGTTGCGGGCCGAGCGCAGCGGCGCCGTGAGCCCGGCGAGCTCTGCCTCGCACCGCCGCCTCTCTTCCAGCCTCAACGGTCGACCCATGATCGCGCGCCTTCCCCTGGCTCCCGTTTCCATGATACCATGCTGATGCACCCGATGCCATCGCGGGGGCGGGCCCTGGGTCTCGCGCCGTGGGCCGGCTGGGCCGCGACGATGCCGGAGGATCGGACATGAACACCCTTCTCGTCTTGTCGTTGGCGCTGTCCTCGCTCTCGACGGCGGGTCCCGGGGGGCGCGGCCGCAGCGTCGGCGAGCCCGAGATGCCCCTCCCGCCCGCCCAGGCCGCGCCCTCGCCCGCCGTGCCGCACGAGCCTCCGGCCCCGGCGCCCGCGGCGCCCGTCCCGGCGGCGCCCTTGCCTCCCGCCCGGGGGCTCAAGCCGGAGAGGGCGCGGGACCTCGGCATCGTCATCGGGCGCCTGGCCCCCGGGCCCAACGACGCGGTCACGGACGTCAAGGGCGTGAGGGTCGGCCATGTCACGCTCTTCGCCGGGGAGGGCGCCCTGGTCCCGGGCAAGGGGCCGGTGCGCACCGGGGTCACGGTGGTCCTACCGGCCGAGGGGGACGTCTGGACGGCCAAGCTGGCGGCGGGCAGCTTCGTGCTCAACGGCAACGGCGAGGCCGCGGGGCTCATGTGGATCCAGGAGTCGGGCATCCTCGAGACGCCCATCGCCCTGACGAACACCCTGAGCGTCGGGGCGGTCCAGGAAGGCCTTGTCGAATGGATGCTCCGGGACCACCCCGCCATCGGCGTCGCCGACGACACCCTGACCCCGGTCGTGCTCGAGTGCGACGACGGCATGCTCAACGACATCCGCGGGCGCCACGTGAAGCCCGCCCACGTGCTCGAGGCCATCGACGCCGCGTCGGGCGGGCCGGTGGCGGAGGGCGCGGTGGGGGCCGGGACCGGGATGACCTCCTACGATTTCAAGGCCGGCATCGGCACGGCGTCGCGGGTCCTAGCCAAGGAGTCCGGCGGCTACACCGTGGGGGTCCTGCTCAACGCCAACCACGGCGGCCGCGCCGAGCTTCGGGTCGACGGCGTCCACGTGGGCGCGCAGATCCGGGACCTCATGCCGGTCGTGCGCGACGACGGCTCGGTGGTCGCGGTCGTCGCCACCGACGCGCCGCTCGACGCCCGCCAGCTCTCGCGCCTGGCCAAGCGCGCCATGCTGGGGGTCTTCCGCACGGGGGCCGTCGCGTATAACGGCAGCGGCGACCTGGCCGTCGCCTTCTCGGTCGCCAACCGCTTCCCGCACCATCCCAAGGAGCGCGCGGTCAAGGTCGAGCTGCTCTCGGATTTCCACCTCGACGGGCTCTTCGAGGCGGTCGCGGACGCGGCGGAGGAGGCCGTCATCAACTCGCTGCTCGCGGCCAGGACCACGGCGGGCCGCGACGGCAACACCTCCTACGCCCTGCCCCACGACAGGCTCAAAGCGCTCCTGAGGAGGTATCGGGAGGGCGCCGAGTGAGAGCCCGGGGCTGCTATCGCAGGCCGGGCTTTGGGACGTCGTAGACGGCGATCCATCCGTTGTCGACGCGCAGGACGGCTTTGCTCGCGTCCGCGGACAGGGCCAGGACCTCGCCCCAGCCGAGGTAGGCGTCGGCGCGGGTGGCGACGTCGTAGACGCGCACGGTCCGGCCGTCGCCGATGAGGGCGGTCTTGCCGTCCTCGGCCAGGACCCCGTCGACCCCCCAGTCCAGCATGGTGGTCGACCCGTTCTGGGCGTCGACGACGGAGAAAGAGCGCCCGTCGCCGACCAGGGCCGTCTTGCCGTCGAAGGAGAGCTGGGCCGTCTTGGCCCACGCCAGGTGCCGGCTGCGGCCCGTGGCGAGGTCGACCACGTCGAAGGAGTCCGCGCGCCGGAGGAGCGCGGCCGTCCCTCCGCCGGCGAGCACGCCGGAGGAGCCCCAGCCGACGAAGCGCGACTTGCCCGACTCGGTGTCCACCGCGTTGAACGTGCTGCCGTCGCCGATCAGCGCGACCTTGCCGTCGGCCGAGAGGGCCCCGGTCTTGCCGAACCCGAGGGTGCGCTTGCGCCCGGTCTCGACGTCGACCACGCTCAAGGACGTCGCCTCCTGAAGGAGGACCTTCCTGCCGTCGCCCGAGATACAGCCCGTCGTCCCCCAGCCGGCGAAGCGGTTCTGGCCGGACTTCGCGTCGTAGACGCGCAGCGAGCCGCCTTCGCCGACGAGCACGGCGCCACCGTCCCGGGCAAGGCGGGCGGTCTGGCCCCAGGCGAGATGGCGGGAGACGCCGTCGGCCGTCTCCTGGACGTAGACGCTGCGGTCCAGGAGGAAGACGGCGACCTTGCCGTCCGCGGAGAGCTGGATGTCGCGGCTGGCGGCGTCGATGCGGGCGGCGAGGTCGACGGCCTTGGCCGGCGCGGCGGGGACCGCCGCGGGCGTCACCGAGTCGGGCAGCGTCCCCACGGCTCCCCAGGAGCGGACCAGCTCGGCAAGCCGCTCGGCGCCCGGCAGCGCGACCCCGGCCAGCGCCGGGCGCGGGCAAAGGGTGAGCGCCGACGAGAGCAGAAGCGCCGAGACAGCCGTCTTGTTCAGGCAAGCCATGATCGTCCTCCCGCGGGTGAGCGCGATGCCCCTATGATACAACTCGGCCCGGGGCGGCGGCATGGGAACTTGGGGCAGGCCGCCTGGGCCCTTGGGCCTACCGGGAAAATAGGCCGGAGGGCCTACTCGCGCACGATGGCGGCGACGCCCTGGCGGCAGCGCAGCCGTCCCGTCAGGCCGAAGCAGTCCATGCGGCCGCACCAGGAGATGTCGCGCTCGAGGCCGAGCTTCATGAGGGCCCGGCCGTTGGCGCCGGCCTTGAGCGACCGGGTCAGCCCGCGCCGGTTGAGGTGGTAGGCCGAGAACGCGGCCATGGCGGCGTCCGAGAGCTCGACGCCCGGGAGCCTCTTCTGCACGAGCTCGACGAGGCAGCCCGCCGCGAGGCAGTCCTCCCAGGAGAAGTCCGCCACGGTCCCGGCGCAGACGATCTTGAGCCCGTGGCCGCAGCCCGGCAGGAGCGCCGCGACGGCCCTGGCCGTGGCCGAGACGTTCAGGAACGAGGCGACGTAGACGGCCTTGGCCTTCTTGGCCGCGTGGATGGCGCGGGTGCCGTTGGTGGTGGCCATCACGATGGTCCTGCCCGCCACGGCGGGCGCGGTGAAGGCCGGGGGCGAGTTGGCCAGGTCGAAGCCGGGGATCCTGACGCGGTTCTTCTCCCCCGCAAGGAGGCTGCCCGGGAGCCCGGCCGCCAGGGTGCGGGCGTGCTCGACCGAGTCCGCCGGCACGATCCGGGAGGCGCCGTTGGCGAGGGCCGTCACCATGCTCGACGTGGCGCGAAGGACGTCGAAGATGACGCAGACCGAGCCGGAGAGGTCGCGGTCCGGCAGGGTCCGGATCTCGGTCGGGGTGAGGATGACGTCGATCATGTCACTTGCCTCCCCCGCGGGGAGGCAAGTAGTTGTGGGGGCTGATGACGTGTCACCGAGGGAGGAGCCGGAAGTAGTCCGCCAGGGAGATGTCCTCCGACGCCGGGTCCTGGAGCTCCTTCAAGAGCTCGGGCAAAGGCCTGGAGCTGTCGTCGAGAGGGTAGGGCAGGACGCCGACCTGCCTGGCCTGGGAGCGGCGGGCGACGCTCTCCCCGATGCCGGCCCCGTAGAGCATGTGCCCCATGCCCGCGATGACCACGACCGGGCCCGCGCCGTCGGCCAGGATGTCCACCACGCTCTGGCCCATCGTCTCGTTCCAGGCGGCCATGGCCTCGAGCATCCGGGCCTCCCTGGCCGGGTCGAGCTGCCCGTGCCCGTTGATCGTCTTCTTGACGTACGCCAGGTACCTGGGTTCCGCGATGGGGTCCACGCGGGCCGGGAGCAGGCGCCGTTCCTCGGGCGAGAGGGAGGCCAGGCCCTGGCGCGCGATGTTGCGGATGACCGACGAGGGGGCGTTGAGGGCCTTGAGCGGGAGACCGTTCTCTTTGGCGTAGACGAACAGCGGGCGGTAGAGCTCGAACGGGAAGCCCCACGCCTTCTGCCACCACAGGGCGAACTCGGCCTCGGCCAGGAGCCCCGCCGCGTAGTCGTCGAGGACCTTCTGCTGGGTGCGGTCGACCATCTCGAAGCCGACGGTGACCCGGCCCGCCCGGCCGTGGACCTCCTTGAGGACCTCGAGCTGGAGCGCGTGGTGCAGGGCCTGGTCGTGCTGCTCGCCCACGTAGACCACGGCGGCTTGCGACAGGGCCTGGCCGAGCGCGTCCCAGCCGACCACGGCGGCTCCCTCCGAGGCCACCACGACCCGCTCCTCGCCGAAGTCCCGCGCCGCGGACGGCCCGACGGGCGCCGGCAGGCGCCTGATGGCGCCGAGCCAGTCGGCGGTCGTCGGGGCGATGCGGTCGAAATCGGGGACGGTCTGGGCCTGGGCCGAGGAGGCGGACGCCACGGCCAGGCAAGCGGCGAGGGACGCTGTCAGGATAGCCATGCCCAATGATACCTCATTTCGGCGGCATGCTACGGTTTCTCGGCGGCCGGACCGCTTGCGCCTTGGCCGCAGGGAGCGGCCCTCATGGCCTTGGGGATGTAGGCGCAGAAGGGGTCCGTCTCGAGGAAGTCGCCCGTGACGGCCCAGGCCCGGGCGCGGGAGCCCGAGCAGACGTCGGCGTATTCGCACACGCCGCAGCGGCCCTTGAGCAGCTTGTGGTCGCGCAGCTCGCGGAAGGGGTGCGCGTTGCGGTAGATGTCGGCGATCGGGTTGGTGCGGACGTTGCCCGACGCCAGCGGGAGCAGGGCCGAGGGGCAGATGTTGCCGACGTGGTCGACGAAGATGCAGCCTTTCCCGGCGTTGGGCACGATGCCCGGGGTCTCGACCTCTTCGCGGATCCCGGGCCCCCGGTTGGGCTTGGGGGACGCGCCGCCGGCCAGTTCCTTCTCCATCAAGAAGCGCTTGAAGTGCGGGGCCTCGGTGAGCTTGACGTAATAGGGGGCCTCGAGCTTCAGGGCGCAGAGCCGCTCGAAGGCGTCCTCGAACTCCTGCGCCGAGATGCCCCGTTCCTGGCCGCTGAGACCCCACGGCACGAGGAAGGAGATCTCCCAGAAGGCGATGTCCAGGGTGTTCACGAGGCCGATCATCTGCTCCAGGTAACGGTAGTTCCATTCCGCCACGCAGGTGTTGAGCTGGACCGGGAGGCCGAGCTCGCGCGACAGGCGCAGCCCGGCCATGCTCATGTTGAAGGAGCCGTCCACCTTGCGGAAGGTGTCGTGGGCGGCGGCGTTGGGCGCGTCGAGGCTGAACCCCAGCTGGTCGAGACCGGCGGCCTTGAGGCTCCGGAGGCGGGCCTCGGTGATGTTGGCCGTCGCGGCCGGCGTCGCCGCCATGTGAAGCCCGATGCTCTTGCCGTGCTCCACGAGTGCCTCGATGTCCCGGCGGTTGAGGCAGTCGCCGCCCGAGAGGGTGAAGATCGGCGTGTCCATGGCCGCGATGTCGGCCAGGAGGCGCTTGCCTTCCTCGGTGGAGAGCTCGGCCGAGTCCCTGGCCAAGATGGCCTCCGTCCGGCAGTGGGAGCAGGCCACGGCGCACGAGCGCGTGGTCTCCCAGACGGCCAGGAGAGGGGATTCGTTGTAGTCGATCTTCATATCACTCGCCCCCCCCACGGGGGGGCGAGTAGCGGGGGGGCAGATGCCGTTTCATCAGGGATCTCCTTCCCACGGGGAGGCGAGTAGCTGAGGGGGCGAGTGCTGTTCTATTGGTATCCTCTCAGCCTTTGTTCTTGTCGATGTCCTCGGGGCGCTTCTCCGGGGGCGCGTCTTCCTTCAACCCCTGCTTGAACGCCTTGATGGACTTGCCAAGGCTCTGGCCGATCTCGGGGAGCCGCTTGGCCCCGAAGACGAGCAGCGCGATCGCGGCGACGGCCAGCCATTCTCCCCAGCCGGGGTTGAACATCGGGTATCACCTCTCCGTGGGAGATGATACCATTTCCCCGGCCGGCCGGTTCGGCCGGGCGCCCCAAGGCCAGTCGAAACGGACCGTGAACTGGAACGCCGCGTGGGCGCCGATGCCGACGCCGTCGGCCATGAGGTCGCTGCCCGACGGGGCGGCGTCCACCACGAACTCCTTGAAGACCCCGGCCGCGGCCACGGCCAGCGAGCTGGCTAGGGTGGCTTTGGGCTTGGACCAGCCCCACCACCGCAGGAGCTCGGTCCCGGCCAGGCTGCCCGCGAACGCCGCGCCCAGGTGCAGGTTGGTGTCGTGCCTGCCCCAGGCCAGGCGCGTGTCTTCCAGGGCGGCCGCAAGGCCGGGGCGCAGGAGGGCCAGGGCGATGAGCAGCGCGGCGCAGGCGTGTCTTCTCCCCGGCATGCAGGCGAGATTATACCGCATCGGGGAAGTCGTCGCTTTGTTGCGCGGCGCTTTCCCGGACTGCTATTGTTTCCCGGTGAGGCCGGGGTATCGGGCGTGGGGCATGACGGGCGCAGCCGCCGCCGGCATCGCGCTTTCCCTGCCGGGTCTTCTGGCGGCGGACGGGCCGCCGTGCGGTTTCGACACGAAGGCGTTCGGCGCCGACTGCCTCGGCGATGAGGAGCGCGCCGGGCTGCCGGAGGATAGGCTCGTCAAGTGGGTGGAGTCCTGCTCGTCGAGCGTCGACGCGTCGAGGATGGCCTGCCACTCGGCCATCGAAAAGCTCGAGGCCGACTTCTCCGGCCCCCTGTCCGACGAGCAGCGCCGGGAGCTCGCCGACAAGATCGCGGCACACAAACGCACGGCCGACGAGCTCAGCGACGCCATCCAGCATTACCTCAGTCGGGAAGACACTCAAAAGGCGCTGGAAAGGCTTGAGAGCGGACACGTAACGCTCACGAACCAGACTCGACGCCTCGTCACGGATACCGAGGCGGTATGGGACGCGGCGGATTTCGTGTCCGGCAAGGTCTCCGAATGGCTGCAGGGGCGCTCCGACAAGGGCCCGCGGGCCGAGAACACCGGCCTTCCGGTCTCCGGCGCAGGCCGGGTCGAGCCAGGGAAGGACCCTCCGTTGAAGACGGAGCCGGCCGCGCCCGACCCGGAGGAGCTCCGCCGCCTGGCGGGCAAGGAACAGCGCCTCGCCAAGAGCGGGGGCTCGCCCGAGGACCTGGCGGACTCTTGGAGGCTGCTGGGCCGGCAGTACGAGCACGCGGGCAGCACGGAGGCGGCGAGCCGCGCCGTGGACCGCTCCATCGCGCTCTACCCCGGCAATCCCGACGCGTACGTGACCCGCAGCGGCGTGAGGCTCGCGGGCGGCGACCGCGCCGGCGCCTTGAGGGATGCCAAGAAAGCCTTGGAACTCGACCCGGGCCATCCCAGGGCGCGCAAGCTGGAGGCTGCCCTGACCTCCGCGCTCGGCGGCGGGCTCGACGACAAACTCAGGCTCCGCCAGCCGGTCTTCGACTCCTCGGCCGGGCAGCCGGCGGCGGGGGCCGCGGGCGGCGTGGGCGGCGCGGGGGATTGGCGCCGCCAGGGCGGCGGGGCGGGGCGGCCGAAGAAGGGGCCGCCGAGCCCGGCGGAACTGGCCGCGGAGGCGGCCAGGCGCAAGCTGCGCGCCGGCGACTTCACGGGCGCGATCGTGGACCTGACCCGCGCCATCCAGCTCGACCCGCGCAACCCCGCGTTCTGGCGCATGCGCGCCGAGGCGTCCAACCGCTCCGGCCATCACCGGGCCGCGGCGGAGGACGCGGACCGCGCCTTGAGCCTGGACCCGGACGATCCCCTGGCGCTGCTGGAGCGAGCGTACGCTCGTCTGGAGCAGGGCGACCCGGCGGGGGCGCTGGCGGACGCCAGGCGCGCCGCGGAGCTCTCGCCCGGGAACGCCCTGGCCCACCTCTACATGGCCATGGCGAAGGAGCGCCTGGGGGACGCCGCGGGAGCCGCCGCGGACTACGAGGCCGCGGCGAAGCTCGACGCGGCCCTGCGGGCGGTGGCGGACGAGGCCATGGCTCGGATGGGCGCCAAGTCCCCCCGGCCCGCGGCGCAGGGGCTCTGGCCCGGGCTGCGCCGCAGGGGGCCGATCCTCCCGCTGCTGGCGGTCGCGACGCTGCTGATCGGATTTCCGTTGACGCGCAAGCTGGCGGGGTGGACCACGCGGTCCCAGCCCGCGGAGCCTCCCCTCGAGCCCAGCCTGGCGACCTTGGCGGAACGCCCGGCGATCCTGGCTCCCGGCGCCATGGTGGGGAGCAACCTGTGCGTCGTCCGGGAGCTCGGGCGCGGCGGCATGGGAGTGGTCTACGAGGCCTTCGACACGGCCCTGCACCGCTGCGTGGCGGTCAAGCAGCTGCGCCGAAACCTCTACCCGGCCCCCCAGGACTACGAGCGTTTCCTCCGGGAGGCGCGCGTGGTCGCCAAGATGAGGCACCCCAACATCGCGCGGATCCAATCGGTGGTGGAGGCGGAGGGAGACGCGTTCCTGGTGTTCGACCTGGTGCGCGGACGGACGCTGGACGCCGTCGTGAAGGAGAAGGGGCGGCTGGGCGCCGCCGAGGCGGGCCGGATCGTGGGCGAGGTCTGCGCCGCGCTCGAGCATGCCCACGGCCACGATGTGATCCACCGGGACCTCAAGCCCGCCAACGTCATGCTCGACGACGGGGGCCGCTGCCTGGTGATGGACTTCGGCATCGCCCACCAGTCCCGCTCGGCGGGCAAGCAGACCTGGACCGCGGCGTGGGGCACGCCGCCGTACATGGCGCCGGAGCAGGAGCTCGGCAGGGTGTCGCTGGAGTCCGACCTGTTCGCCGTGGGCGTGATGGCCTACGAGCTGCTGACGGGAAGCCTGCCGTTCAAGGGGCCGAACTTCCTGGCGGACAAGATGGAGCGCCGCTGGGCGCCCGTCACCCGGCTGGACCCCGGCCTGCCCGCGGCCCTCGACGCGTTCTTCGCCAAGGCGCTGGAGCCCGAGCCGGCCGCGCGCTTCAGGGGCGCGCGCGAACTCGGAGCGTCCTTCGCTGGAGCCGCGGGCGCGTAGGCCGCGCCGCGGCGTGCGGGCCCGGCCGCGGGGTTCGGGGCCGCCGGCGGGTCACGGGCGGAGGAGGAGGTCCTCCCCGGTCTCCGAGCCGATGGTCATCTGGGGCGTCTGCTCGCGGTTGTCGCGCCGGGCCCGGTCCTTCACGTTGGGCAGCAGGAAGTCGTAGAGCGACTTCACCGTCACCTTCCCGTCGGCATCCTTGGCCGCGCCGTTGAGCCCCTTGAGCAGGTAGTACGTGAACAAGCCGTGGCCCTGGTCCGGCGCGGTCCCCGAGATCTCGTCGGACTGGGAGGCGCTGAAGGTGACCGTCTTCCCGGTGCCTGCCACCCCCAGCTCCAGCTTGCTGACCAAAGGCCGGGTCCCGGGCGCCAGGACCGAGCGGCCTCCGGCGCCGGAGAAGCAGGAATCCAGCGCGACGATCACCCGCCGGACCTTGAGCCCGTTGAGCGTGTCGTAGAGGCGCTTCACGGGGTAGGCGGTCTCGGCCAGGTATTTCGGGTCCCCGTCGGACGGCAGCAGGTAGGCCTGGCCGCTGACCGGGTCCGGGGCCCCGTGGCCGGAGTAATAGAAGAAGACGGTCGACTTCTCGTTGGCGTTGCGCGGGAGCCAGGTCTCGATGTGCTTGAGCAGGCCGGTCTTGGTGGCCTTGGCGCCCGTCAGGAAGACGATGTTGCGCTCGGGCACGCCCAGGCCGCGCAGGTGCTCCCGGACGGCCTCGGCGTCGCGCTCCGCGAACTGTGCGTCGGGGAGGTCGGAGTACTTCTCCACCCCGGCCACGATGGCCAGCTGGTCCGGGTCCTCCGGGACGGCGTACGCGGGCCGGTCCACCTCGGTGGAATACGACACCTGGACCGGGGCCTTGTCCTCGACCTTGCTCACGGTGGCCTTCCGGATGGCCTCGTCCATCATGCGCTGCATCTCGTCCTTGTCCACGGACGGGGAGGAGGGCGTCGAGCCGCGCTTGGGCTTCTCCAGGCCCTCCTGGTAGCGGACCAGGAGGCGCACGATGTCCCCCTGGCCCTGGACCTCGGCCATGAGCGCGGCGGTCTGCTTTTTGCGGTTCTTGATCTTCATGTCGGCCCCGTGCAGGAGGAGAGCCTTGACCAGGTCCACCCGGCCGTCGCGCGCGGCCAGCATGAGCGCCGTCAGGCCCAGGGTCTTCTCCTTGGCGTCGATCTCCTTGCCGGAGGCCAGGACGAGCCCGACCAGGTCCGCGTCCCCGTTGACCACCGCGTGCATGAGCGGGGTCCAGCCGGATTCCTCCGTCCCCGCCGTCCGGGTCCCGCCGCGGATGAGCTCCTTGGCGATGTCGTTCTTCTTGAGCGAGATGGCGTGCACGAGTGCGGTCCGGCCCCGCGCGTCCTTCCGGTTGACGTCGGCCCCCTTGGCCAGCAGGGCGCGGACGATCTCGAGGTCCCCGTGTTGGACCGCGAGCATCAGGGGCGTCAGCCCTTCCTGGTACGTCCCCCCCTGGTCGGCGCCTCGCCGCGCCAGCTCGAGCGCGATCTCGCCCTTGCTCCCCAGCAGCGCCTGCATGAGCGCGGTGCGGCCTGCCTCGTCGCGCGCGCCGCTGTCGGCCTTCTTCTCCAGCATGAGCCCGGCCAGCTCGGGGTCGCCGCGCTCGACCGCGAGCATCAGGGTCGTGCGCCCTTTCTCCGAGCCTCCGAGCTCGGCCCCGCCCCGCACCAGCTCCTTGGCGGCGTCGATGCGGTTGTTGAGGAGGGCCCACATCACCGCGGTCCGGCCGTCGGCGTCCTTGGCCTTGGTGTCGGGCTTGCGCTCCATCGCGGTCTTGACCACGGCGGCGTCGCAGTGCCGCACCGCCATCATCAGGGTCGTCTCCTTGGTGTCGCCCAACCCCGAGATGTCCGCGCCGCCGCGCAGGAGCTCGAGGGAGACCGCCTTGTCGCCGGCCAAAAGAGCCTGCATGAGCGCCGTGTGCTTCCTGGCATCCCGGCGCTCGGTGTCGGCCCCTTTCTCCAGCAGGATCCTCACGATCGCCGGGTCCGAGCGCTTGACCGCGTACATGAGGGCGGTGCGGTCCTGCCCGTCGCGCCGCGCGGCGTCGGCTCCCCGGGCGAGCATCTCCTGCAGGACGGGGGGTTCCGCGAGCTCGGCGGCCAGCATCAAGGCGTCCCGGCCGCCGTCGGTCTCCCCTCCGAGGTCGGCGCGGTTTTTCAAGAGCAGCAGGGCGAGGTCCCCTTTCTTCTGGAGGATGGCCTGCATCAGGGGGGTGGCCCCGCCCCTGTCCTTGGCCCTGGTGTCGGAGCGCCTCTCCAGCATGGCGCGTACCAGGTCCGCGTCGCCGAGCTCGATGGCGAGGTGGAGCGTGCTGCGGCCGTCCTTGTATTTGCCGTTGACCTCGGCCGCCGAGGCGGCCAGGAGCTTGGCCGTGGCGAGCAGGTCAGGCTCGGGGCGGGCGGCTCGCGCCAGCGCCCGCATGAAGACGGTCTGGGACTCGGCGTCCTTGGCGTTGAGCTTGGCCCCCCTGTCGAGCAGCAGCCGGAAGACTTGGGCGTGGGAGGCGGGCGGGGCGGCCCAGACGAGTTGGTGGAGAGGCGGCAGGCCGCCGGCGTTCCTGGCGTTCGGGTCCGCGCCCGCCTCCAGGAGACGTTTGACCTCGTCGACCTGGCCATCGGCGACGGCGCGGGGAAGCAGGTCCTTGGCCGGCTTGGCGGGCTTGGCGGCGACGGCGGGCGGGATCGCCCCCGCGAGCAACAGCGGCACGATGAAGAGGACCGGGCGCATCGATGGCATGACATCCCCCAGGGAGGCGGCAGGCGACAGCGGCGCCCCCTGAAGATAGGATAGCGCCCGAGGACCCCGGCGTCAAGCCGGCCTGTAGCGGCCGCGGGGCTCGACCTCACTCACTTTTCGGCGGGCCTGACTTTGGGCAAGCTTCCCGGCCTCCCTGGGCGAGGGCCGCGACGAGGCGGCCAGTGAGATCGAGGTGCTGATCGCGTGTGCATGCATTCCGCTGGTTCCGGGCCGAGGAAAATGACGTTTCCATGGATTCTACTTCAGCGATGAAAGAGAAATGACTGGAAACGCAATCAGGTCTTTGTCAGACAGTACGCGTTGGTGCGTCATGAGGCTAATGGCCCACCTGGATTTGGGTCCAATGACAGTCTTGTCCGAGGCACCCGATGTTGAAGTCAGCTGATTCTCCGTCACTTACAGCGCCGAGCTAGTCTGGTTCCTGCCACGTGGAATCCAGGCAGAAACGTAGTCGCCATAAGCGGGCATCCGCGACATAGCAGGATATCGTGAGTCCCGCCCCCCCCAGGAGGTTCGCCCTCCGAACCGCCATTGGGATATGTTACCATGAGAAAATCGACCATGAACGACCGGGGTCTGGGCGGGAAAGGCGGGGTCCTCGATGCTGGTCAAACGGCCGGGCGAAGCCCGGCTGTGCCGGGCTTTTCAGTCGGCTGGAAGGGGATCAATCGCTAGGGAACCGGGCGCATGAATCGGACGATCGACCTGATACTCCTGACGCTCGGCTGTCTATCCATCGGTGCGGGAACATACGTCATCGCCGCCGATTCCCCGCTCCTAGAGGGCATCGGCGGGATGGGCGTCGTGTTCAAGGGGTGGGACCGGGAGCTCGAGCGGGACGTCGCAATCAAGCGGATGCATGGCGCCATCGCCAAGGACGCGAAGGCCCGGGACCAGTTCCTCCGGGAGGCCCGCACCGTCGCCAAGCTCAACCACCCCTACATCGTGGCCATCCACGACATCGTCCGGTCCGCAGACGACCTCTACCTCGTCTTTGAGCACGTCGACGGGGAGACCATTTCGGACATCCTGGTCAGCAGCAAAAAGCTCGAACCCAAGGAGTGCGTCCGCATCCTGCGCTTCGTCTGCGAGGCCCTGGCTCACGCACACGAGAACGGCGTCATCCATCGCGACCTCAAGCCCGCCAACATCATGATGAGCAGGCGCGGCTACGTGAAGGTCATGGATTTCGGCATCGCCAGGCACCTCTCGGCCGGCCACAAGTTGGGAGAGGGGACCATAGCGGGCACCCTGCCCTACATGGCCCCCGAACAGCACGACGGGAAGTCCTCGGCGCAGTCGGATGTCTACTCCCTGGGCGTCGTGGCCTACGAGTTCCTCATGGGCGAGCGCCCATTCTCGGGCGTCCACTGCCACAGGGACAAGGAGGCGGAACGCTTCCCTCCCCTGTCCAAGAACCTTCCTGAAGGGCTCTCCCGCCTAGTCATCGCCTGCCTCAAGAAGGACCCGGCGGCCAGGCCCCAGGGGATGAGCCGGGTGATGGCCGGGCTGGTGGCGGCCCGCTGACCCGTCCGCGGTTCCACGTAGCCCCGGCGTTGCCTGGAGCGTTCTCCTTGCGCGTCGAAACCGGCCCCGCTTCCTGACTCCCGGCTGGTCGGACTCCCGCCGGGGCTCCCGTTGTTCCTTGAAGGCTGACGGTCCAGCCTGTTTTCTATAGATCTTGCTCGGGGTCCTGCCGCCGGTGGGCCGACACCGTGCTCTACTGCGTCTGGACGCACCAGAGCACGCTCGGACCCTCGCAAGAGGAGGCGTCCCCGACGGATAGGGGCCGGGACGCTTGCCCCAAGTCGGGCCCGTCGAAAGGTGGGGGAGGTCGAGGTTGCGGGGGCGACAGGCCTCCGGCGCGGGTTACTCGTAGCGGAGCGCCTCGATGGGCGAGAGCAACGACGCCCGCCTGGCGGGCCAGTAGCCGAAGACCACGCCCACGCCCGCGGAGAACACGAAGGCCAGGGCCACGGATTCGGGCGTGACCACCACGGCCCAGCCCGCGAGCTTGGAGATGGCCAGCGAGACCGACCCGCCGAGCAGGATGCCGAGCACGCCGCCCAAGGCCGCCAGGGAGGCGGACTCCATCAGGAACTGCGACAGGATCGCCCGCCTGGTCGCGCCCAGGGCCTTCCTGAGCCCGATCTCCCGGGTGCGCTCGCTGACCGACACGAGCATGATGTTCATGATGCCGATGCCGCCGACCAGGAGCGAGATGGCGGCCACGATGCCCAGCAGCATGGAGAAGGTCTTGGTGGTGCCTTCGAGGGCGGCCTGGATGTCGGCCATGTTCCTGAGGTCGAAGTCGTCCTCCTTCCAGTCCGGGAGGCGGTTGCGCCTGCGCATCAGGGCGCGGACGTCCGCGATGGCGGGGGCGATGTTCTCCGGGGCGTCGCACTCGAAGGCGATGTTGTTCAGGTGCTTCTTGCCGACGAGCCGGCGCATGGCGGTCTTCAAGGGCACCAGGACCATGTCGTCCTGGTCGCGGAAGCCCCCCGCGCCCTTGGCGGGCAGGACGCCGACGACCTCGAAGCCGATGCGGTTGAGCTTGACGGTCTTGCCCACCGGGTTGTCGTCGCCGAAGAGGTTGGTGACCACGGTCTGGCCCAGGAGCACCACCCGGGAGAGCCGCTCGTTCTCGGCCTCGGTGAAGAACCTCCCGAAGTAGGGCTGGGCGTTGCGCATGGCGGCGTAGACCGGCAGGGCCCCGGTGGCCTGGGTGTTGGCGTTCTTGTCCGCGTAAACGGCCTGGACCTGGCCGCTGACATTGCCGTCCGCTGCCACGATGTGCGGGTTGGCCTTGGCCACGGCCTTGAGGTCGTCGAGGTCGAGGCGGCTGGTGGACCCTCGCTCGCCCCGGACGCCGTGCGATGAAGGGGAGCCAGGCATGAGCATGACCAGGTTCGAGCCGAGGCTGGCGAGCTGGCGCTCGATGGATTTCTGCGCGCCCTTGCCCAGGGCGAGCATGGCGATGACCGCGGCCACGCCGATGAGGATGCCGAGCATGGAGAGCGCGCTCCTGACCTTGTTGGCGGCCATGGCGCGCGCGGCCGAGGACCAGTACTCGCGGAACTCCGCCAGGCTCGACCCGGCGGGCGTGGCCATGACCCCGGCGAGCCTGGCGGGCCTGGTCGCGACCGCGACCCCGCCTTTGGGGCCGCCACCTCCGTCGCCGGCGGTCGTGTCGGAGACCACCGTGCCGTCGCGGATGCGGATGACCCGCCGGGCGTGGCCGGCCACCTCCGGGTCGTGGGTCACGATGACCACGGTGACCCCGCCCTTGTTGAGGAGCTTAAGGTACTCGAGGATCTCCGCGGATTGGTCCGTGGCCAGGTTGCCCGTGGGCTCGTCGGCGAAGATGATCTTGGGCCGGTTGGCCATGGCGCGGGCGATGGCGACCCGCTGCTGCTGGCCGCCGGAGAGCTGGTTGGGCTTGTGGCCGACGCGGTCGGCCAGGCCGACCTCCCGGAGCAGGTCCCGGGCGCGCTCGTCCCGGCGCGGGGCGCCCGAGTAGATCATCGGGAGCGTGACGTTCTCGAGCGCGCTCGTGCGGGAGAGCAGGTTGAACATCTGGAAGACGAAGCCGATGAAGCGCGAACGGATGGCCGCGGCCTCGTCCTCCGCGAGCCGGGAGACGTCCTGGCCGGCCAGGAGGTAGGCGCCCGAGGTGGGCTTGTCGAGCATGCCGAGGATCTGCAGGAGCGTGGATTTCCCGGAGCCCGACGGGCCCATGATGGCCGCGAACTCCCCTTCCTCGATGGAGAGGTCGATGCCCTTGAGGATCTTGAGCTCCTCCGCGGCCATCAGGTAGGACCGGGTGATGCCGCGCAGCTCGACGAGGGCCATCAGGACCCCGGCGCTGCGGCCTTGCGGTTGCGCCGCGCTCCCCCGGCCGGCTGGGTCTGCCCCGGCTGGGCGCCGCCCGGCCGCCTGCCCAAGGAGAGGAGGCTGGTCGCGGGACCGGCCTGCGGGGAGTAGCGCTTCGACTGGAGGAAGACCTGGTCCCCGGGCTTGAGGCCCGCGAGGATCTCGGTCATCTCCCCGCTCTCGATGCCGACCTTGACGGCCTGGCGGGAGGGCTTGCCGTCCGGGCCCGGGACCAGCACGGTCTTCTCCCCGTCGCGGTTCTCCTTGATGGCGCTGGTGGCGAGGAGCACGGCGCCGGCCTTCCGGCGGAGGATGAGCTTGATGTTGGCCGTCATCTGGGACCTGAAGTTCGCCGGGACCCGGTCCGGCGAGATCTTCACCATGTAAGTGATGACGTTGGAGACGTTCTTGCCCTCGAAGAGTACGCGGAAGACCTTGCCGCCGACCGTCTTGTCCGGGAAGGAGTCCAGGGTGATGTCCGCGGGCATCCCGTTCTTGACGCGGCCGATGTCCGCCTCGTCGACGGAGGCGGAGACGATGAGCCGGTCCGAGACCGCGTAGATGATGGCGCTGGACCCCACCTGCTCGCCCACGACCACGTTGCGCAGGATCACGTCCCCGGCGATGGGCGCCACGATGGGGGTGGGCTTGTAGGCGTCCTGCCAGCGGGCGAACTCGTCTTTGCCCTTGGCCTGGGCCGCGTCGAGGACCGCGACGCGGTCCGTCGAGCTCATCCAGCCCACGATCTGGCCGGCCGCGACCTTGTCCCCCTCCTCGACGAGGAGCTGGTCGATCCTGCCGGCGATGGGCGAGCGGACCTCCACGCGGTTGAGCGGCTCGACCGCGCCGGTGGCCTCCACGGCCTCGACGATGGGGCCGCTCTCCACCGCGACCGTGCGGAGCTGGTCCCTGCCGTTGAGCTTCTTGCGCTGGAAGACGAAGACCGCGCTCCCCGCGGCCGCGATCAGGATGAAGGCGATGACCTTGGTTCTCACTGTTCCTCCAGGGCTCTGCCGAGGGCTTCGTCCCAAGCCGCCCGGGCGGCCAGGGCGTCCCGGAGCGCGCGGATGTAGCTCTTCTCGGATTGGACGAACTCCGAGACCACGGTCGACCAGTTCTCGAAGTTCATGAGGCCCGAGGCGTAGCGCACCCCGGCCTCGTCGTTGCGCTGGCGGGACGCCTCGAGGGATTCGGCGCCCACGGCCACGTCCGAGGCGGCCGTGGCGACGCCGGCCCAGGCCGTCTCGAGGGCCGAGCGCAGGGAGGCCTGGCCGGAGCGGTAGTCCTCCTCCGCCTTGGCAAGGGTCTTGGCGGCCTTGGAGATGCCGTAGTAGACGGCGGTGGGGCCGCCCGAGAAGAGCTTGTAGCTCACGGACCCGTTGGCGCTCCAATGGGGCTGGTCCGGGAACCAGTCGGTGTTCTGCCAGGACTGGGAGACGCTCGCGCTGAGCGTGGGCCAGAGGCTCGCCTTCGCGGACGCCACCGAGGCCTTGGCGCCCGTGATGGAGTATTGGAGGACCGCCAGTTGGGGGTGCGCCTTCAGGAGGTCGGGCGTCGGCTCGGCCGGGACCTCCGGCACGGGCCAGGTCCCGGTCGCGACGGTCGCGGCGTATTCGTCGCGGCCCAGCAGCTTGTTGAGGGCGATGCGGGCGGTCCGGACGTCCCGCCGCGCCGCTTGGGCGTCGGCCTTGGCCGACGACAGGTCGGCCTTGGACCTGAGCATGTTCCCCTTGGATTCCCGCCCCGAGTCGTACTTGAGCGTCACCAGGTCCGCGTTGGCCTGACGCATGGCCTGGATGCGGTCCGCCACGGCCACGGCGTCCTGGGCGTAGAGGAGCTGGGCGAATGCTTTGCGCAGGCTCGCCCGGACGCCGGCGGACTTGAGCTTCAGCGAGGCTTCGGCCGAACGGGCCGACGCGGAGGCCGAGCGGATGGAGGCGTAGGTCCCCATGTTGAAGAGGTCCAGGCCCATCGAGCCCGAGGCGGACCAGGATTCCTTGGCGCTCGAGTCGGAGTCGGAGACGCCGTGGGAGAGCGAGAGGCTGGGCATGAGCGAGCTGAAGGTCCCCTTGTAGCCGGCCCGGGCGGCTTCGAAGGACAGGCGGGAGGAGGCCAGGTCAGGGTTGTGCCGCAGGGCGAGGGAGACGCACTCCTCCCAGCGCATGGGAGGCTCCGAGGACCCGGCCGACGGGACCGCGAGCGCGGCCGCGATGATGGCCGTCTGAAGCGTTCTCTTCATGGGGCCTTGGAGTGCCCGGTCCTGGCGTGCCCCAGGATGATGTCCCAGGAGGCTTCCGGGACCTTGATGAAGACGCCTTCCGCCTCGGCGAATGCCTTGCCCCGGCGGTCGACGATCTCGCCCGCGACCAGGACATGGGACTTCCCGGCGCGCCTGATGCGGGTCTCGACCGTCGCGACCGTGCCCAGCGGGACCATGCGCCGGTACCTCACCGAGAGCTTGGCGGTCATGACCACCAGGCCCGCGGCCCACGCCGCCGCGCCCAGGGCCTCGTCGAGCACGGCCGCCACGCTCCCGCCGTGCGCGTGGCCCGGCGGGCCTTCCGAGGCCGGGCCGAACCAGACCCTGGCGACGAGCGCGCCGTCCGCGGTCCGGCGGAAGTAGCGGAGCTTGAGCCTGTGGTCCGAGCCGTCGGAGGAGAGGAAGCCCCGCACCTCCGACAACTGCCAGAAAGGGTCGATCGGCTTCCAGCCGGTCCGTGGGGCCAGCGCCGGGGGGCCCCATACGTCCTTCGGACGTTTCCCCCGGCACGGCCGGGAGCGGAGACTTGCCGTCCGCGCGGGGGGTCTCATCTCTTGGGGAACGCCGCGAGGACCGGCCAGGCCGCCGCCGAGTCCGGGTCGAGGCCGAGTCTCTTGAGGCCCTGCCTGGCCTGCGCCCGGTTTGGCCTGTAGCCCTGCCCGAGCAGCTGGAGCGGAGGCCTCGAGGAAGGCCAGGTATAGAGGAAGTACATGGTGACCGCCAGGACGAAGCCCGCCTCGTAGACGACCGTGACCATCAGGGAGTCGACTTTGAAGGCCTGGAGGAAGGCGAACATCAGCACGGCTCCGGAGGAGATCAGGCACAGCGAGAAAGGGTGGTAGGACGTCCCTTTCCAGTCCGGGAAAGCGAGCAGGAAGAGCACGAGCACCGCGACCCCGTAGGCGAGCAGTCTGACGAGCATTCCCATGGTCGATGGCGGCTTATTGTACTTTATCTGCCGGACTTGAGGGACACGTGGACTTTAAGGAAAGGCTCGTCGTAGCCGCCGGGCAAGGGAGGGAAGGGGCCCGCGTCCCGGGCCGCGCCCAGGGCCGCCAGGTCGAAGCTCGGATCGCCCGAGCTCTCCTCGATGCGCAGGTCCACGATGCCGCCGTTGGGCATGATGGAGAAGACCACGACGGCCAGGCTCTCCGCGGACGGCATCCGGGAGGACCACTGGTTCCACAGGGCGACCCGGACCTGGCTGATGTACCAGGGATAGGGGAAGTTGGGCAGGTCCGTGACGATGCCGCCGGACCCGGGCGCGCCGGAGATGGCCTGGCCGGATTCCACGGCGGCGGGCGCGGCCTCCGCGGGCTCCTCGGCGGGCTCGGGCTCGGCCCGCGGGGGAGGGGCGTCGGAGGCGAGGCTCGGCTTGGGGAGATGGACCCTCTTTTTGGACGGCACGACGAGGTCCTCGGACCGGGACGGCCGCGCCGCGGGGGCGGCGGCCGGCTTGGCCGCGGGCTCCTGGACCCGGCCGGCGACGGCCGACGGGCCGACGAAGTCGATCGTGTAGATGGGGCTCGACCGGTCCGCCCGCGCCCGCAGCAGCAGCATGGCCGCCAGGAGGAGGCCGGCGTGCGCGGCGAAGGAGTAGGTGAGGTAGGGGCGAAGGGTATCCGTCAAGGGGCCTCGGCCGTCACGCCGATGCCGAGCTTGGCCACGCCCAGCTTCTTGGAGATGTCCAGGACCGCCACGACCTTGTCGACGGCCACGCTCTTGTCGGCCTGGACCAGCACGGTCTTCTTGGCGGACTTGCCCAGCCGCAGCACCAGCTCCCGCTCGAGGCCGCCCCAGCGGACCGCGCTGCCGTCGATGGAGACGTTGCCCCGGCGGTCGATCTGGACGTTGACGGTGTCGGGGCTGGCCGAGGGGGCGCCGGTCTCGGCCTTGGGGAGCTTGACCGTGAGCTGGGAGTGGATGAGGATGGGGGTCAGCACCATGAAGATGATGACCAGGATGAGGGAGACGTCGATGAGCGGGATGAGGTTCATCTCCACGATGGGCTTGCGCCCGGTCGCCTGGAACGTCATGGTGTTCGCCCGCTTGGCTCAACCATTCCCTCGCGATCGGCTGCGATCGCTTCGGTCATCTCGCGGATTTCTCGGAGAGCTTCTCGATGATCTCCTCGGCGATCCAGCCGAGCTCCTCGGCGAAGCGCGCCGAGCGGTGGTTGAAGTAGTTGTAGGCCGCGAGGGCGGGGATGGCCACGAAGATCCCGGCCGCGGTGCACACCAGGGCCTCGGAGATGCCGATGGCCACGACCCCCGGGCCCGCGCCCGCCGCGGAGGCCAGGTCCCTGAACGCGCGCATCACGCCCACCACGGTGCCAAAGAGCCCGATGAACGGCGCGACGCTCGCGATGGTGCCGAGGGCCGTCAGCCCCTTCTGGAGCTCGGCCAGCGCCCGCTCGATGGCCCGCTGGGTGGAGCGCTTGCGGTCCTCCCGGTCGGGCGACCCGGTGAGGCTCGCCATCACGACGCCGGAGGCCAGCCCCTTGTGCCCCTTGCACAGGCCGACGGCGTCGGCGAGGCTGCCCTGCTGGATCATGGCTCTGAGCTTGTCGACGAGGCGCGCGAGGTCCCCCGCCGAGCGCTGGTAGGTCTTCCATCTTTCCCAGATCAGGGCCACGGAGTAGACCGACAGTCCGGCCAGCAAGGCCAGCGTGGGGCCGCCCGAGACGATGATGTCCTTGACGCCGACGCCGAACCCCGGACCTGGCGCTGCCATGACCGGATTATGTCAAATCCACGGGGTCGATTCAATGAAACCACTCACCTCCCCCGCGGCCTGGCCGAGTCCTACAGTCGGCCAGGGGTGAGTAGCCGAGGGGGTAGATGTCGTTTCATGGGAGAGGTGAGTCGTTCCGTTGTCTTTGCTATCATTTCCCATGCGAGCCCCAAACGACATGCCCAAGAGAATCGTCGTGGTGGAGGACGACCCGCTGATCAGCGAGCTGGTCAAGGAGATCCTCGCCCCCCTTTACGAGGTCCACGTGGCCATGGACGGCGACTCGGGCCTCGAGGCGATCCGGCGGGTCGTGCCGGACTTGGCGGTCGTCGACATCAAGCTGCCCAGGATGCACGGCTTCGAGCTCTGCCAGGTCGTCCGGGGCGATGCGCGCCTCAAGGGCGTCAGGATACTGATCGTCTCGGCCAAGTCGTACCTGAGCGACATCAAGACCGCCGCCGAGGTCGGGGTGAACGGCTACCTCGTCAAGCCTTTCGAGCCCAAGGACCTGCGCGAGAAGGTCAGAGAGATCCTCGGAGCGCCGGTCGGATGACGGCCTGGGCCGCCGCGCTCCTGCTCGCGGCGGGGGCCTCGGCCGGGGCGCCGCCCTCGTCCCGGGAGCCTCCGCCGCGGTTCTATGGGATGACCGAGGGGCAGATCGCGTCCGCGCTGCGCAAGATCCACCGCGACCACACCGGCTTGGCTTCCCGCGTCGAGGCGGTCAGCGCCTCCTTCCTGGGGACGCCCTACAAGCTCGGTCCCCTGGGCGAGGGCGAGGACGGCGAGTTCGACCGGGACCCCCTCTACAGCTTCGCGCAGGCCGATTGCGTGACCTTCGTGGAGCAGGTGATGGCGCTGTCCCTGGAGCCCGAGCTCGCCGAGGCCCTGTCCGGCGTCCTCCAGAAGATCCGCTATCGCGACGGCAAGGTCGGCTACGCCACCCGCAACCATTTCACCGAGGTCGACTGGCTCCCGGCCAACGCAGCCGCCGGGTTCGTCGCCGACATCACGGCCGGGGTCGCGGGCGACAAGGTCAAGCGCGCCGCCAAGACCATCTCCAAGCGCGAGTGGTACGCCCGCAAGACGCTCGACGACCTCCAGGGCTTCGACGGGGCTCCCCAGGCCGAGCGGGAAAGGCGGCTCAAGGCCCTGCAGTCCCTGGGCTCGGGCCTGGCCGACGAGGACGCCTCGGTCCCGTATGTCCCGATCGAGTCCCTCCCCGAGCTGCTGCCCAAGATCCCCTCCGGCGCCATCGCCAGCCTCGTGCGCGAGGACAAGCCGGACAAGCCCGTGCTCATCTCCCATCAGGCGCTCCTCATCGACAAGGGGGGCGTCAAGTTCGTCCGCCACGCCGCCGCCGGCCGCCAGGTCGAGGACGTGCCCGCCCTCGAGTACTTCTACAAATACTTCAACGCCTCCTGGCGCCTCTTGGGGCTGAACCTCGGCCGGATCCGCTGACGTTCATTTGAACGCGACCTTCCGCAGGGTGGGAGCATCGGAGGTGAAGAAGACGTCCTCGTAGGCGCCCTTGGACCCGTCCTGCCGGACGAAGAACGCGCCTTCGCGCTTCACCACGTCGTTGCCCTGGCCGTCGAAGTCCTTGGTCAGCCGGGACGGGCTGCCGGACAGGACGATCTCTCGGACGCCGGCTTGCGCCAGCAAGACGGTCTTGTTGAAGAGCCCGCCGATCCGCATCCCCAGGCCGTAGACGCGGCCCAGGTCCGCGAGGTCCTCCCGGCTCAATCGGTCCGGCTGGGCCGCGCCCGAGGGCAGCACGCCCTGGCGCCGGGCCTTGGCCGCCAGGGCCGCGAGCGCCTCGAAACCGTCCGCGTAGCCGTCCGGCTTGCCGTCTCCGTCGAGGTCGGTCACGTCCCCGAAGAGCTCGCGGCCGGTCGCGCCGGCGAGGCCGTCGCCGTTGCCGTCGAAGACCAGCACGCCGGCGTCGGAGGCGATGTCGTGGACCTCCTCGAGCCGGCCGTCGCCGGAGAGGTCGTAGCGGACCACCCGGTCGCTGGATCTCACGCCGCTGCCCTTGAGGTCGAAGACGAGCGGGGAGGACCTGAGCGTCATCCGGGTCCCGGTTGGCGTCTCCATCAGCAGCAGGTTGCGTTCGCCCAGGGGCTTGGATTGGTCGTAGGAGAGCTGCGTGACCTTCGTCCCGTCCTCCGTCTTGAAGAAGAAACGGCCGGCGGAGTCGCGGCCGCAGCCGCCGCCCAACGCGCACGTCCACGCCGCGCGGCTGAGGTCGGTGTGGGTCGTGCCCCAGCCGTCGTCGTCGGCCGCGGCGGCCTTGCCGCTGTTCTTGGCGGGGGCGCTCTTGGCGGGCGAGGTCCCCCCTCCCGCCCATGCCAGCAGGGTGGCGCCCCGGACGGCCCTGTCCGGGGTCAGGCGCATCGTGCGCAAGCCGTCGGCGACCGGGCCGGTCCGGTAGAAATCCGCGGCGGACTCGAGCCGCGCTAGGGCCGGCCGGAAGGGCGAGCGTTCCACCATGAGCGGCCGGCCGGTTTCCTCCTCCGGCCGTGCCGGGGGTTGCGCCCGAAGGGCGTAGGGGGTCTCCCGGCGCGGCCGGCCGGTTTCCTCTTCCGGCCGTGCCGGAACGGCGGGCCCCTCGAGCGCGAACATCATCGGGACGAGCGGGTCGGCGCCGGCCGCCGCCGTCTCGGTGTCCGCGGCGGCGGGCCAGAGGTCCTCGGTCTGCGCCGCTGCGGATGCCCGGGAGACGGGCGGGGCGGGGGCGGCGTCGCCCGCGGCCGCGGGCCCGGGGCTCTCTCGATGGAAAGACCATGCCACCGCGGCCGCCACGATCCCGGGCAGGACGAGCAGGAAGGGATGGCCGGCGCGCGGCTCCGGCTTCGCGGCCCGGGGGCCCGCCGCTCCCGACCGGCTGAACTCCGGCATCGGCGTGTACGCCTCGACCGGCCCGTGCTCGCGCGGCTCGCTGGACTGGATCATGATCGCTCCCGTCGGCCGGCGGCCGGGACGAGCCGCCTTGCTACAAGTCTAGACCCGGGAGCGGGCGATATCCACCGTCGTTCGGCAAAATCTCGGAAAAAGAAGGGTAACCCGCGGCGAGGTCACGTCCCCGAGACGGCCCTGAGCGCCTTGTCGGCGGACTCGCGCACGCTCGGGGAGGGGTCGCGGACCGCGGCGGCGAGGAGCGCCGACCAGCGTCGGGCCGCCGGGCCGAGCGCGCCGAGGGCGAGGACGGCGTGGCGGCGGACGTGCTCGTTCGGGTCGTCGAGCGCGGCGGCGAGGGCTTCGTCGGCGGCCGAGGCGGCGGGCCCCATGCACGCGAGGGTCTCGGCCGCGCCGGCGCGCAGGCGCCAGTCGGGGTTGCGCAGGACGGCGGCGAGGCGCCCGGCCGCCGGGCCGGCGGCGGGTCCCAGGGAGCGAAGGGCGAAGAGGGGCGGCCATAGGCGGTCGTGGTCGAGCGAGGGGTCGATGCCCTCCGCGAGCGCGCGCAAGGCGCCCGGGCCGGCCGCGGCCAGCGCGCAGGCGGCGTTCAACCTCACCCCGAACCCGGGGTCCTCGCGGAAGGCGCGGGCCAGGGCGTCGAAGGCCGCCGCCGCCTCGGCGCCCGAGGCTTGGAGCCTTGCCGCGGCCGCGCAGCGCACGCCGTACTGGACGCCCTTGTCGTCGCGCTCGTAGGAGAGGGCGTCGGCCAGCGCCTGGGCTTTGGGGGCGCCGCGGCCGAGGAGGTCGTCCAGGACGGCTTCCACCGCCCAGCCGGTCGTGCAGCGGTGGCGTCCCATCCCGACCGTGTCGAACGCGTCTCGCCCCCCGGACTCGCGCACGCCGAAGCGGGCCAGGGCGTCGTTGATGCTGATCTTCAGGGCGCGCGGCTCGCCGTCAGCCCAGTAATCGCAGGACTGCCTGCCTTCGCCGCCGAAGTAGGAGGCCGTCGCATGGGCGAGAGGGCCCTGGCGCGAGGCGTGCCGGCACCAGCCCGGGACCGCTTCGGTCATCGGCGCGGCCTCGGAGCCCTTCCAGCGGCGCAGTTGGTCGGCCAGTTCGTCGGTGAGCGGGACCAGACCGAGCTCGCCGAAGAGCGACGCGGCCAGGGAGGAGGGTAGCTCCGCGGTCCAGCGGAGCAGGTCGACGCGTCTCCCTAGGAAGGCCTCGATCTCGTAGGACACGGGTATCCCCAATTGATTCTAGCATGCCGGAGGCGCCCGCGACAGGTCCGCCGCTCCGCTGTCCCGAAGGGGGCTCAGGCGTTGCGCAGGAGGAACTTGCTGCCCAGGTAGCCGACGCCCACCCCGACCGCCAGGCCCACGACCAGGCCGATGGGGCCGAAGAAGGCCCCGACGATGAGACCGAGCAGCCCGCCTCCGGCCATGGCCCACTTCTTGACGGCCTTGGCCCCGCCGGAGCCGCTCTCCATCTTGGCCAGCTCGTCCTCGTCGGACCCCTGGGAGGGCACGGGCAGGATGACCGGAGGCTTCTTCTCGACGGGCTTGGGAGGATTGAGCGCCAGGTCCGGGGTGCCGCCGAGCTGGGGCGAGGTCACGCCGACCGGCGCGGGATCCTTGGGGCCCACGCCGGCGTCCACTACCGGCGTCTCCTTGGAGGGCTCCCCGTCGTAGACGGGGGCCGGCCCGGTCTTGGCCTCCTCGGCGGGGGCGTTCTTGCCCTTCTCGGCGATCTCCTTGGCCCTGCGGGCGGCTTCGAGGGCCTTGCGCGCCTTCTCGGCTTCGAGGGCCTTGCTCCGTTGCGCCTCGCCGGCGATCCTGGTTTTCTCGGCCTCGATGGCCTTGCCCCGTTGCGCCTCGGCGGCGGCCAGCTTCCGGGCCTCGGCCGGGGCGTTCTTGGCGAGCGGGGTCTGCAGGTATTTCGCGGTCGTCTCCTTCATGGTGCTCCGGGCCGTGGCGATGACGCTGAGCGCCCTGGAGTTGTCGCCCTTGGCGAGCTTCTCGTTGGCGTCCTTGATCATGCCGAGGATGATGTCCTTCTTGATTCCCGGCTCCATCATCCTGAAGAAATGCATCAGCGCGCCCCACTCGGCGGGCTCGACCATCTCCTTGACGGACTTGCCTGCCATGTTCGTGGCGGGCTGGCGGTCGACGTAGTCGGCGGCGTGGGCCACGATCTTGCCGCGCCAGCGCGTTACGGCGTCTTTGATCGCCTCGGGATTGCCCGCGGCCGCGGCGGCTTCCTTTTGGAAAGCCTCGGCCTCGGCCGGATTGGAGAGGATCCCCGCCATCATCGTCTGTTCATCCGCGTTGAACTGGGAAAAGATGGCCACCTGCGGGTCTTCGTCCGCCCGCGCCGGCCCGGCGATGACGGCCAAGGACAGGAGTCCCCAAAGGAGATGTCTCATGGGAGTCATTGTACTCGCTCCCCCCCTCCCGCCGTATGAGGCCAACAGCCTATCCCCGGCGGTTCTTTGGACCCAGGGTTTCCGGGACCCGGCTGAGGGATCTTCAGGGATTCGGCAAAAGCCGGGAGGTCCTGCGGACGGCCAGCGCCAGAGCGGCGCCGGCGCAGAACATGGCGATCGAGACGACCTGGGCCGCGGTCAGGCCCAGGCCGGCGAGCGGCACCGTGTCCGCCCGGAAGAACTCGTTGGCGAAGCGCAGCACGGGGTAGGACATCAGCAGGCCGGCGGTCACGTAGCCCGGCGGGTGGCGGCCCCGCTCGAGGGGCTTGAAGAGCAGGAAGTAGAGCGCCCCGACGATGAATGGCTCGGGAAGGGCTTCGTAGAGCTGGGCCGGGTGGAGCGGACGCCCCAGCAGCGACGGCGGCACGAGCGACCGGGGGTCGGTGAAGACGACGGCCCACGGCACGTCGGACGGCCTGCCGCCGCAGCAGCCCGCGCCGAAGCAGCCGAGCCTGCCGAAGAAATGCCAGAGCGGCAGGACCAGGCTGACGTGGTCCATGACCCGCAGGAACCCGAGGCCCAGCCTGCGGCACAGGACGAAGACCCCGAGCGTCGCCGCGATGAACGACCCCAGCACCGTGAAGCCGCTCCCGAAGGTCAGGGCGCGTCCCCAGAAATCCGGCGAGGAGAAGGGGACGTAGAGGGCCAAATAGAGCAGCCGGCCGCCCACGAACCCGCTGATGAGCCCGATGTTCACGAGCATCCAGAAGTGCTCGTCCTTACTGAAGCCCATGGTCCCGCGCCGGCTGTGCAGGAAGACGAAGGACACCAGCGCGCCCAGCCCGATCATGGCGCCGTACGTGGGGAGCCTCAGCGGGCCGAGGCTGATCAGCAGCGGGATCATCCGGCCCTGGTCGCCAGCTCCGGCCCGGCCATGCGCACTTTGGGGGAGTGGGCGCCGCAGGACTCCGTTTCCGGGGCTCCGGCGCGGTCACGGCCGTAGAAGCCGAACTCCTGGAGCACGGCCAGCTTGGGCAGGACGTTGCCGGCGAGGTCGAAGTGGAAGAACCCCGGGAACAGGTCGGGGTTGCGCTCGATGTACTCGAAGATGTGCCTGTGCGCCGGCGGGAACTCGCAGCGCGCGCCGGCCAGCGCCTCGTGCCCCGTGAGCATGTATTCGGGGAGGAGGTCATGGCAGAACTCGAGCCTTCCCGAGCCGCGGACCTCCTCGTAGAGCCTGGTCTGCGGCAGGAAGCAGAGCAGGCTGGGCAGGATGCGCGCGCCCAGCGCCCGGAAGGCCACCATCTGGAAGACGGACTGGCGGAAGTCCTCCATGGTCTCGAACGGGAAGCCCCAGATGTAGAAGCAGTCCGTCCGGTCGAAGATGTCCACCGCCTTGGAGACCACCGCCGTCGCCTGCTCCGGGGTGAAGCCCTTGCGGGTCCTCTCCAGGACCCGGCGGGAGCCGGACTCGATGCCGTAGCGGATCTCGCAGCAGCCGGCGGCGGCCATGGCCCGCATGGTCTCCTCGTCCGTCAGGTCCACGCGGCCGAAGGCCTTCCATTTGACCTTCAGGCCGGACCTCGAGAGCGCGTCGCAGAACTCCATGACGCGGGCCTTGCCGCTGACGAAGAACTCGTCCTGGAACAGGAACAATCGCACGCCGTGCTCCGCGTGGAGCCGGCCCATCTCGCCGACGATGTTCGCGGGCGAGCGCGAGAAGCTCTTCAGGTCCCAGACCGGCGCCACCGAGCAGAACGTGCAGGGGTAGGGACAGCCCCGGCTGGTGATCATGCCGTAGGCGCCGTAATCGGCCACGCGGACGCGCCCGAAGGCGGGCGGGGGAAGCTCGTCGAGGAGGCTGATCCGCTCGGGCCTGGGGGTCTCGACGTAAGTCCGGCCCTTCATGAAGCTGACGCCGGGCACGGCCTCGAGGGGCGTCTGGTCGCGCAGGGCTGCGGCCAGCAGGGGACCCGACACCTCCCCCTCCCCCCGGGCCACGACGTCGATCCAGGGGCAGCGCTCGAGGATGAGCCGCTCCACGCTCTTGGCGCCCACGCCGCCCAGCACCACGGTCTTCCCGGGGTGGGCCCGCTTGAAGTCCCTGAGGGCCAGGAGCGCGAAGGGCAGGAGGTTGGCCATGCAGCTCACGCCGAGTACCGGGGCGCTGCCGGCCAGGCAGGCCTCGATGGCGGCGGGTGAGAAGGGGTCGTCGCACGCGAAGGTCTGGTAGTCCCTGAAATCCACGCGGAGCCCCGCCCGCTCGAGGGCCGCGGTCAGGTAGAGCGGACCCAGCGGCAGGTGCCGCTCCCGCTCGGCGCGGCCGTCCGCGTGCCGGACGTAGAGCATGTTGAGGTTGACCAGCGTGATGTCGGCCGCGGTCTTCATCGGTCCTTCTTGGCCGGCGGCACGTCGCCCCGGATGCCCCTCGACACGTTCTCGCTCGGGGGCTGGGCCTCCTGGCTTTGGGGCGAGGCCTCCTCGATGGGGCTCCCGCCCGGCGGGAGCGCGGCGGCCGGGCGGGCGTGCTGGGAGGGCGCCGGGGGCGGCCAGATCATGATCCGGTCGTCGCTCTGGAGAGGCTTGGAAGGCGGCTCGTCGCCCAGGATGCCGCCGGGCGCGGGGACGTTCTCCGGCCGGAAGCCCGGGTCGCTCTCCTGCCCGGCGTCCCCGCCTTCGGGCTTCTTCTGCTGCTCCCGGTCCTTCTCCGGAGGCTTGGCCGTCGAGGTCTTCGCCGGCGGTTCCTGGTCCGTGATGCCCATGGACACGACCCCGAGCATGCCCTCGAGTTTGTCGCAGCCGGTCAGGCTCGCGGCGAGCAGGGCCGCGGCCGCGGCCCACGACGCGGTCGCGGGGATGCGGGGCCTGATGGGAGCCGTCCTGCGGCAGAACGACTCGACCATGGCCTCCAAGGCGTCGCGCGGGACGGACTGGACCACGGCGCGCTCGCCGGCGGAGAGCGCCAGCCCCGCCTCATCCGCCGCGGCCAGCGGGTCCGCGAGGACCTTCTCCCGCCATGGAATTCCGAAGCAGGCCAGGGCCAGCAGGTGTTCGAGCCCGCAGGGGGCCTTCAAGCTCTTGCCGCTCCCGGACCCGGGAGGCTGGGGCCCCACGATCGTCGGGGATGGTTCGTCCAGCGGTCTCTCGTGGTCCATGGGCCTCTCCCTGGTGAACGACGCCGTCTGGCATATCGTACCATACGCGGGAGTCGGGCCGCCTAACGGCAGCGGGGAGGGACGACGCCCGGGGTCATGTAGCGGTCCCGGAACTCGGTCTGGTACTGGACGGCCTCGCCTTCCTCGGCGTCCGAGAAGTCCTCCAGCCGTACCTTCTTATACTGGACTTGGAAGAAGTGCACGTACTCGTGCGCGAGGGAGTCGTCCAGGAACCTCTTGAGCTTGCCGTAGTACGAGGCGTCGGCGGTGAGGAAGACCTCGTTGCTCGACGGGACGTAGGCGTTGAGGAACATCCCGGGCCTGAGGCCCCACTGCGGCTCGACGGCGTCCTGGAAGCGCTCGAGCGGGGTGTCGCTCTCCAGCCGCACGGCCGGGGCGGGGATGTCCGGCCGCAGCGTGATGCCCATCATGTCGGCCACCGTCGCCAGCACGCAGGCGGGGGCATGCTTCGGCGCGGCCCAGCGCTTCGCGGCCGCAGGGGTCCGCCGGGCTTGCGCGGCCGCGGGCCGGTCCTCGCGCCAGCCGGCGAGCAGCGCCCGGGCGTCGCCGGAGCGGGACCAGTCCGATGCCGGCGACTGGGACCACGCCGGCGCCGAGACCGCCAGACCCGCCGCGAGGATGGCCCAACTCTTCATGCCCGGATAGGATAGCCGCCCGTGCGACTTCCGTCCAGGGCCGCAGGACCCGGGCGGCCGGGGGTCCAAGGGCCTGGCAGGCTTTCCCCCTCCCTCCCAAGACAAGCTATAATAGCGCCCAGGGCCGTCCATCAAGGAACTGTATGAGCCAGGAGGCTTGCGCCATGAAGTGTCCGGTCTGCAAGAAAGACGAGTTCGTCGTCGAGGACATGGGAGACGGTCTGACCTCCCTCCATTGCGAGCAGTGCGAGGGGCACTGGCTCCCGTCCTTCGTCTACTGGAAGTGGCGCCAACGGCGCGGGTTCAACGCGCCGGAGACGGCCTCGGAGGCCGGCGCGAGGGCGCCCAAGCCGGAGCCGAAGGGCGCGAAGCTCTGCCCGGAGTGCGGCCGGCTCCTGATCAAGTACCGCGTCAGCAAGGACATACCGTTCACCGTGGACCGGTGCGGCAACTGCGCGGGCGTCTGGCTGGACTGCGGCGAGTGGGCGGCCCTGAAGGGCCGCGACCTGCACGACGACCTCGACTACATCTTCACTTCCGTCTGGCAGGCGGGCCTGCGCAAGGAGATCTCGGCCGGGAGCGTCGACGCCGGGCTCGCGAAGGCGCTGGGCGCCGCCGACTACGCCCGGGCCAAGAAGGTCAGGGACTGGCTCTCCGAGCATCCCGAGCGCAGCCGCCTCCTGGCGTTCCTCGGCCGCCGCGAGGCATGACCCTGATCGCGCGGGCGCTGTGCCTGCTGGCCGCCGCGGCCGCGGCCGCCGCCGTCTCCGGCGAGCTGAGGGCGGCCTCCGACGACGGCGGCTCCAAGGCCGCCGGCGGCGCGGGCGGCGCCGGCAAGACGGATTGGTCGGTCGCGCTCGACGTCCCCCCGGGCTGGGAGGACGTGACGGGCCAGCGCAGCAGCGCCGACATCGTGGCGGCGCTCGCCGGCCCCGAGGGGAGCTCCTTCGTGCTCGCCAAGCTCAAGCCCGCGGGGCTCTCCGACGCCGCCGGCAAGAGGGCCCTCCTGCTCGACGTGCTGTCCGGGGTCAACAGGAAGACGGGGCTCTCCTTCCTCCCCAAGCGCGAGTTGAAGACCGCGACGTACAAGAACGACGTGGCCGCCCATTACATCCAGGCCGACCTGGACGGCAAGCCCCGGATGATCCTCGCCATCACCGAGTTCCGGGGCCGCTACATGCTGGGCACCATCAAGAGCAGCGTGCCCGACACCCTGCTGCCCTCCATCCTGGGCTCGATCCAGTACGGCGCCGGCGGCCGGGACCAGCGTCTCGCGCGGCGCGGGACGAGCGTCGACGGGCAGCTCGCCTTCGCGCTGCCCGAAGGCGTCTGGCTGCGGGCCGTGTCGGCCCGGGAGAGGAATAAGGGGATGGTGGCCGTGATCCTCGGCTACGATTCGGTGATGAGCGTCACGAAGCTCGACGAGATCGGCTCCTCGGCCACCGAGGAGGCCGGGATGGTCAAGTACGTCCTGAAGTCGGTCAAGGGCGTCGACAACCTGTCCGTCTCCCTGGTCCAGTCCATGTCCACGCCGGCCGGGCCGGGGCTCCTCTACGCCTGGGCGAAGGTCAAGTCGGAGGCGGGCCAGAGCCAGGCGGCGGCGGGCTTCATGCCCTGGGGGTACTGGGGCTATTCGCTGTGGGCCTCGGGGCCCCGCTCCAAGGACCTCCTCGAGAGCGCCATGAAGTCGCTCGCCGCGGGGCCCTCGGCCGACAAGAAGATCCTGGACGCGACGCCGCGGCTGGCCACGACGTGGGGGTTGAGGACCATGCTCCTCACGGGCCTGGGGGCGGCCCTGGCGGCGGTGGTCCTGCTGGTCGTGGCCGGCCGCCTCGCCCAGGCGCTGCTCAGCCGCAAGAGACCCGTGGAAGAGGAGTGACGCCCATGAAGACGCCGTCGGAGGGGGTCGGGACCGGCCAGGACCTGCGCATGGCCGAGAAGCTCAAGGCCGCCAGGGACGAAGTCGTCGCCCAGCTCGGCTCCATCATCGTCGGGCAGGAGCACGTGGTCTCGGAGCTCCTCATCACGCTCTTCGCCCGAGGCCACTGCCTGATCCAGGGCGTGCCGGGCCTGGCCAAGACCCTGCTCGTGTCGAGCCTGTCCAAGATCCTCGACCTCGAGTTCTCCCGCATCCAGTTCACGCCCGACCTCATGCCGTCGGACATCACCGGCTCCGAGATCCTCCAGGAGGACCCGCAGACCCGGCAGAGGTTCTTCCGCTTCATGCCCGGCCCCGTGTTCGCGAACATGATCCTGGCCGACGAGATCAACCGCACCCCCCCCAAGACCCAGTCGGCCCTGCTCCAGGCCATGCAGGAATACCAGGTGACCTGCGCGGGCCAGACCCGGCCGCTGCCCCTGCCCTTCTTCGTGATGGCGACCCAGAACCCCATCGAGCAGGAAGGGACCTACCCCCTGCCCGAGGCCCAGCTCGACCGCTTCTTCCTGCAGATCGCCATGACCTACCCGAGCCAGGCCGAGGAGGAGAGGATCGTCGCCGAGACGACCGGCTCGCGGGACGCCGCGCTCAAGAAGGTCCTCGACGGCAAGGAGGTCCTGGCGCTCCAGGACCTCGTGCGGCGCGTCCCCGTGCCCGAGTCCGCGGTGAGGCTGGCGGTCAACCTGGCGCGCTGGACGCGGCCTCTCGAGCCGCAGGCCAGGGAGTTCGTCAAGCGCTGGGTCTCCTGGGGCGCCGGTCCGCGCGCCGGCCAGGCCCTCGTGGTCGGCGCCAAGGCCAGGGCCCTCCTGGCGGGCCGCCTCGCCGTGGCCGAGGATGACGTGCTGGCCCTGGCCAAGCCGGTCCTGCGCCACCGTGTCGTGCTGAATTTCCAGGCGGAGGCGGAGGGCATCAAGCCCGACGACCTGGTCGCGAAGCTCCTCGACACCGTTTGAAATATCTCGACCCTATCGCGCTGGCCAAGCTCAGGAACCTCGACCTGCGGGTCCGCAAGTCCGTGTCGTGGGCTCCCTCGTCGGGCCGCCACCGCAGCGCGACCCGCGGGCTGTCGAACGACTTCGCCCAGCACCGCGCCTACGCCCCGGGCGACGAGCTGCGCAGGCTCGACTGGAAGGTCTACGCCCGCAAGGACCGCTTCTACGTCAAGGAGTTCGACGAGGAGAGGATGGCCACGGCCACCATCATGGTCGACGCCTCCGGCTCCATGGGCTTCGGGGGCAAGTGGGACCTGGCCTGCAGGCTGGCCATGGCCATGGCGTACCTGGTCGTCGCCAAGGGAGACGCGGCCGGGATCCTGACCTTCGACGTCGGCCCGCGGGAGGCGGTCCCCCCCAGGGCGGGCCTCGGCCACCTCGAGGCGCTCGACGCGGCCCTGGGGCGCTCCGCCCCGGGCGGCGAGACCGACCTGGGCAGGGTGCTGGAGAAGGCCGCCGGGCAGATCAAGCGGCGCTCGCTCATCGTCCTCGTGAGCGACCTCATGGGCGACCCCTCGGCTGTCGTGGCCGTGCTGAAATCCTTCAAAGCCAGGCGGCATGAGGTCATGGTCCTGCGGGTGCTCGACCCCCGGGAACGCTCGCTCGACTTCGAGGGGCCGGTCGTCTTCGAGAGCCTCGAGGACGGCGGGACCCTGGCCAGCGACGCCGACGCCATCCGAGAGCCCTACGTCCGGGAGTTCGAGAGGATCATGAGGCTCTACGAGAGCGGGTTCCACGGCGCCGAGATGGCCTACGCCTCCTTCTTCACGGACGTGCGCTGGGAGCTGTCCTTGGCCAACTTCCTGTCGCGTGGGTCCAAATGAAACGGCATCGGCCCCCCCGCTACTCGCCCCCCCGCGGGGGGGGCGAGTGATATGAGCTTCACGCACCCGGCGGCCCTTTGGGCGCTGCCCCTGGCCCTGGCCCCGCTCATCCTGCACCTGCTGAACCTGCGCCGGTCCCGGCGGGTGGAGTTCAGCGACCTGACGCTCCTGCGGGCCGTCGAGGCCAGGTCGCTCCCGAGGCGGCGCCTGAGGTCGTGGCTCCTGGCCGCGGTGCGCTCCCTGCTCCTGGCGCTCCTGGCGCTGGCCTGGGCCGGCCCGGTCGTGTCGCGCGGCGGGCCCGGGGCCGGCGAGGGCGAGGCCGGCCTGGGCATGGTCGTGCTGTTGGACTCGTCCTACTCGATGGGCTACCGCGTCCACGGCAAGACCCGGTTCGAGGCGGCGCGGGCCGCGGCGGAGCGGGTCGTGCGCGGCCTCGGGTCTGCCGACCGCGTCGCGGTGGGCGTCTTCTCGGACCGCCTCGAGCTCCCGGCCGGCCCGCTGCGGTGGGCCGAAGGCAAGGCCGAGGCGCTCGAGGTCCTCTCGAAGGCCACCCTGAGCCACCGGGGCACCGATGTCGGCGCCGCCCTTACCGCGGCCCACGGGCTCCTGCGGCCGCAGGGCTCCAGCCGCGGGCCGCGCCGGGTCGTGCTGGTGCTCTCGGACGGCGCGCGCCACGGCTTCAGGCGCGGGGCTCCGGAGCCCGACCCGGGGACCAAGGTGTTGGGTCTCGTCTGGGATGACGAGCCCGCCAACGCTCGCCTGGCGTCGGTCCTGCCGTCGCCGGAGAGCTCCCCGGTCCAGCCCGCCGTCCTGGCGCGGGCCGCGGCCAGCGGCCCGGCCCCCCGGCAGACCTCGGCGCAGCTGACCTCCTCGGGCGTGCGCGCCGGGTCCGCCGTCCTGAGCTTCGCTGGCAGGGCCGAGGACCACGCGGTGCTGCGCCTGGGTCCCGCGGCGGACCCGCGCCGCCCCGCCTGGCAGGGGTGGGTCGAGCTCACGCCGGACGCCCTGAGCGCCGACGACCGCTACTACTTCTCCTTGCGCCACGCGCCCAGGCCCCGCGTGCTCTGCCTATCCGGCAGCCCCGACTTCTTCAGGGTCTCCCGCGCCGGCTACTTCCTTAAAGAGCTCTTCGGGTCCGAGAAGGGGAGCCTGCTCGCCTACGACGGCGACTTCCTGGACATCGGCAGGGCCGAGGAGGCGGCGCTCGCCGACTACCGCGCCGTCATCCTGGCCGATTTCAAGGATATCCCGCCGAAGCTGCGCAAGGCGCTCGAGGAACGGGTCCGTTCGGGCGCGGGGCTGTGGGTTCTGCCCGGCGCGGCGACTCCCGACGACGCCCTCAGGGAGTTGGGCGGGCTCATGCCCGCGGCCGTCGGCTCCTCCGTCTCCCCGGCGGGCGCCTTCGGCCTGGTCCCGGCCGCCGACGCGGTCCGCTCGCCGGAGGGGGCTCGGCCCGCCGACGCCGGCGCGGTCTGGAAGGAGTTCGAGCTCCAGAAGGTGGCCGTCCGGCGCTACCGCAGGCTCGAGCCCGCGGCCGGGGCCCGGGTGCTCTTCAGGACCTCCTCGGGAGACCCGGTCCTGGTCACCGGGTCGCTGGGCGCGGGCGCGGTCGCCCTCTGGGCTTCCCCGCTCGACCTCGAGTGGACGAACCTCGCCCTCAAGCCGGTCTTCGCCGCGTGGGTGGAGCAGGTCCTCGACATCGTCAGCCGCAAGGCCGAGCTCAAGACTTCGGTGCTCCAGGTCCTGGTGGACGAGCCCATCAGGCTGGCCTGGAAGGAAGGCGAGCCGCTGCCCGACGGCGTGAAGGTCCGTTCGCCGCTCGGCAAGCTGACGCCCCTGCGCCCCAAGAACCGCGCGGTCGCCTACGGCGACACCGCCGTGCCCGGGCTCTACGCCGTCGTCGAGGAGGGGGCGACCGCCCGGGAGAGCGTGTTCGCCGTGAACACGGACCGCGCCTTCGAGGGCGACCTCTCGCGCCAGCCCGACCCGCCGTGGGAATCCATCCGCGCCGGCGCCGTGGAGGAGGACCTCCGCGGCGCCCTTTTCGGCCGGGACGCGCGGGGCCAGGCCTTCGGCGGCGCGCTCGCGCTCCTCATCGCCGAGATGCTCCTGGCCTTCCCCTGGCGGAAAAACCAGGGGCCGCCCGGCCTGGGGCGTCCTCGCCGTTCGGCGTCTTCGGTCGCCAGGGCGCTCGTCTTGCTGGCGCTGGCGCTGCTCGCGGCCGCGCCGTGCTCCGCTCAATCCCCCGCCGGGCCCGGCCCGAGCGACCGGTTCGTGTGGACCCAGCTCAAGCTGGGGCCGGACTGGGACCCCTACGCGGACGCGGCCAAGGAGGCGCTGGAGCTCTTCGGGAAGGTCACCAGCGTCCTGGTCCTGCCGGAGCGCAGGGTCCTGGCGCTCGACGACGAGGCGGTCTTCGAGTCGCCCCTGCTCATCCTGGCGGGCCGCAGCGCTCCCGAACCGCTCTCGGACGACCGGCTGAGGACCCTGAGGAGCTTCGTCGCGGGCGGGGGCATGCTGTGGATCGAGGACGTCGCCGGCGCTTCGTCGAGCTCCTTCGACCGCTGGGTGAGGAAGACCCTGGCGGCCCTCCTGCCGGAGGCCGAGCTGTCGGCCCTGCCGCCGGACCACGTGGTCTACAAGACCTTCTTTTTCCTGCGCGGGCCCGCGGGCCGGGCCATGGTGCGGCCGAACATCGAGGGCGTCGTCTGGGGCGGCAGGGTCGCGGTGCTCTACTCCAGGAACGACCTCCTCGGCGCCTGGGCCAAGGACGCGCTCGGCCGGCCCCTGCTGAACTGCACGCCGGGCGGCGAGGCGCAGCGCCACAACGCCAGGAAGCTCACGCTCAACATCATGATGTACTCGCTGACCGGGAGCTACAAGTCGGACGCGGTCCACCAGCCCTACCTCCTCGAGAAGATGCGCCAATGATCGAGCCGAGCGGGCGAATACCATGAACTGGTCCGTCGAGCTGGCGGCGGAGCCCTGGCAGCGGGCCTTGGCCGCGGCCGCGGCGCTGGTCTGCGGCTGGCACCTCTGGCAAGGCCGCCGGGCCCAGGGCCTGGGCCGCCGGGCCGGGGCCGCCATCCTGGTCTTGAGGGGTGCGGCCGCCGGGGTGCTGCTGCTGGCCGCGCTCCTGCCGTGCGTCTCGGTGTCCGAGCCGGCCCTGGTCAAGCCCAGGCTCCTCGTCCTCGTCGACGCGGGGTACTCGATGCAGTCGGCCTCGGGGGGAGGCACGAGGATGCAGACGGCGCTCAAGTGGCTGGGCAGGAACCGCAAGGCCGTGGAGGAGCGCTGCGAGCCCGAGGTCTTCGCCGTCTCGGACCGCGCCCGGCCGGTCGCGGGGCTGGGCGGCCTCGACAGGGTCGAGCCGTCGGACGCCGGCTTCCAGGCGGTCGACGCGATCCTCGACGTGGCCCAGGCCTCCGGCAGGAAGGCGGACCGCGCCTGGCTGCTCAGCGACGGCAACGCCGTCCACGCCGACGGCGTCGAGCGGGCCTTGTCGCGCCTCGGGGTGCCCGTGGACGTCATCGGCGTGGGCCCCGGCCGCCGGGGCAAGGGGATGTCGTTCTCGGCGATCAAGACCCCGGACTTCGTCTTCCTCCACGGGCGCTTCCCGGTGGAGCTCTCGGTCGAGGCCACGGGCCTGGCCGGGGAGCGCCTCAGGCTCGCTTTGCTCAAGGAGGAACCGTCGGGCCCGGGGTCCGGGCCGCCGGGCCCGGGGTCTGGGCCGCCGGGCCGGGGCTCGTGGAAGACCCTGGACAGCCGGACCTTCACGGCGGGTTCGGACTACGAGATCCTTCAGGCGAGCTTCAGCGCCGTGGCCGAGTCCCTGGGCCGGGAGCGCTACCGCCTGGAGGCCGGGATCCTGTCGAAGGCTTCCCCACTCGCGTCGCGGGACCTGGGCGTGGAGGTCATCCGGCAGAAGTACCGCATCATGTACCTCTCGGGCAGGCCGAGCTACGGCTACTCGGCCCTGAGGGAGTTCATGAAGTCGGACCCCAACCACGAGCTGGTCTCCTTCGTCATCCTGCGCAACCCCGAGTCCGCCCTGCTCGTGCCGGATCACGAGCTCTCGCTGATCCCCTTCCCGGCCGAGGAGATCTTCGCGCGCAGTCTCTCGCAGTTCGACCTCTTCATCCTCGAGAACTTCTCCTACAGGCGGTTCAACCTGCCCGTGGCCTACCTCAACGGCCTCAAGGGGTTCGTCGCCTCGGGCGGGGCGCTCCTGGTCATCGGCGGGGAGCAGGCCTTCGGCCTGGGGGGCTATCGCGCCACGCCCCTAGAGGACATCCTGCCGGTGACCTTGTCGGCCTCGGCCGAGGACTTCGTCCTGGCCAGGTTCTCGCCCAAGCCGAGCTCCCTGTCTCACCCGCTCCTGGGCATCTACGAGACCCAGCCCGTCTCCCAGGCGGCCTGGGACGGCTTGCCGCCGCTGTTCGGCTACGCGAAGTTCGGCTCGGTGCGGGAGGGGACCTCCGTTCTGCTCGTGCACCCCAAGGAGAAGACCGAGAGCGGCCAGGCCCTGCCGGTCATGGCCCTGAGGAACTACGGCCGCGGGAAGGTCCTGCTCGTCAGCACGGACTCGACCTGGCGCTGGAAGCTGGGGGCGTCGCGGGACTGGAAGCTCGCCGGGTTCTACGGCCGGTTCTGGACCCGGGCGGTGCAGTACTTGACGGGGAGCCTGGACCTCTCCAAGGTCAAGTTCGCCCCGGTGCCGGACAAGATCGCGCCCCGCGAGCCCGCCGTGTTCATCCTGCGGGTCTTCGATGAGAACTTCAGGCCCGCCCAGGCGGGCGTGGAGCCCACGGTCCTGTGGACCCAGCCGGACGGGAAGGTCACGAGCGTCTGGGCGAGGGAGGGCGAGCCCGGCGCCTTCCGCGTGGAGCTCACCGGCCTCAAGGAAGGCGGCCACAGCCTCAAGGCGTCGGTGAAGCTGGCGGGCAAGCCCTGGGGCGAGGATTCGGCGCGCTTCTCCTGGCACGCCGCGGGCTCGGAGGCGCCCATGGACCGGCAGTTCCTCGAGCGCGTCGCCTCAGCCGGCGGGGGGCGCTTCACGCCGCTGGCCGCGGCCAGGGCCGGCGAGCTCCTCGACGCCCTGCCGGCCGTCCGTGAGGAGTCCCGCCTGACGCGGCGCCACTACCCCTGGACCCAGCGCTCCTGGCTGCTGCTGGCCTGCCTCCTGTTCCTGGCCGAGTGGGCCCTGCGCCGCAGCCGCGGCTACGACTGACCAGGGTCGGTGGCGAGTTGGCCGCAGGCGGCGGCGATGCGGCGGCCCTTGGTCTCGCGCACGACCGCGTGCCGGCCCGCCAGCCGGAGCCTGCCCTGGAAGCGCTCCGTCTCGGCCCTGGTGGGAGGCTCGAAGCCCTCGCCTCCGCGGATGCCGTTGTACGGGATGAGGTTCACCGAGGCGCGGAACGGCTCGAGGAAGGCGGCGAGCTCGTCGGCGTGCTCGGGCCGGTCGTTGATCCCGCGCAGGAGCACGTACTCGGCCATGAAGACCCCCCGGCGCAAGGGATAGTCCAGCAGGGCCTGCCGCAGGGACGCCATCGGGTGCCTGCGGTTGATGGGCATGAGGCTGGAGCGGATGGCGTCGTTGGGCGCGTTGAGGGAGACCGCCAGGGCGACCCTCTTCCAGGAGAGCGCGGCCAGGCGGCTCAAGCCCGGCAGGAAGCCGCAGGTGGAGACCGTCATGCGGTTCATGGCGACCGCGCTCCCGGCGGGGGCGCCGATCAGCAGTCGCACGGATGCGGCCCAGTTCTCGAAGTTGTCGAGAGGCTCGCCCATGCCCATGAAGGAGATGTTGGTCGGCCTGGCGCCGAGGAGGCGGGCGGCCCGCACCTGGGCCATGATCTCGGCCGGCTCGAGGTCGCGCACGAAACCCATGCGCCCCGTGGCGCAGAACGCGCAGCCCATCCGGCAGCCGACCTGCGTCGAGACGCACAGGGAGGCGCGCTCCCTGCCGGGCGCGCGCTCTCGCATGGGCACCACCACGGACTCCACCTCCGCTCCGTCGGAGAGGCGCAGGGCGAACTTGATGATGCCCCCCTCCCGGCGCAGGCGGGTGACGCCGCCGGGCAGGCCGGTCGTCTTCATTCGTAGAACGGCGTCAGCGCTCCGCGGGCGTCGACGGCCATCATCCGCATCGAGCACCCGGAGGAGGAGACGCCCACGAGCAGGAAGGTCTGCTTGCGGGCCTGCTGGCGGGTGCCAGGTTCGAGGGAGAAGGCCTGCCGGGCGTAGGGCATCCGGCACGTCGCCTTGTCGCAGTGCTGCCGGTAGGCCTGCCGGCTCAGGGGGTAAGTGTACGTCGCGGTCGCCGTCCCGATGATGAGCTGGCGCAAGACGCGGAGGCCGTAGGAGAGCTTCTCGTCCCAGACCAGGTGTTCGTGCCCGGAGACGTAGGCGTCCAGGCCCGCCCTCGCCAGGCGCGCCCCGAACCCGTCCCGGAAATCGGCGTCGGTCCTGCCCAGCACGGAGATCAGCGGGACATGCCCGAACCCGAGCTTGAGCCGCCCCGAGGCGCGCGCGATGTCCTCGAGGGCCCACTCCTCCATGGCCGGGTCGACGTCGCGGCTGACGACGTTCATGAGCGTGAAATGCGCGCCGCCCGAGTCGAAGGAGTAGTAGAGGGGCGGTTCGCCGTCGAGGATGAGGCTCGGGGTCTCCTCGCGCAGCTTTGCCCAGGCCTCCTGATAGCCTTGGCGATGCACGGCCCGGTACTGGTCGTGGTTGCCCGGCATGGGCAGCACCGGGATGCCGGCCCTCGAGAGGGGCTGCAGGCTTTCCTTGAGGGCGGACCACCAGCCGCGCACGTCGTCAAGGCCGAAGTCGTCGTCCTCGTTGCCGCTCGTCAGGTCCCCCGCCATGATGACGAACCTCGGCCGGAGCGCCGCGAGGTGCTCGACGAGCGGCTTGAAGGCCGGGGTGAGCGTCCCGTTGGTGTAGACGTGGATGTCCGAGATGACCGCGAACGTCCACTGGGGCGCGTCCTCGCCGGCCTGGGGCTGGGCGCAGACGCGGGCCGCCAGGAGGCCCAGCCCCGCGAACGCCGTGAGGATGATCCGACCCATACGCTATGATGCCATGACGGGATCCCCCGTGCCGGGGATTCAGCGGTGGGACCTCCGCCACCACTCGTAGACGCCGATGGCAGCGAAGATCGCCAGCGTGAACAGGATGCTGTTCAGGCGCGTCCTGCGGATGAGGGCCTGGTCGTCGGGGACGCGGCGGCTCAGGAAATCCACGCCGCCGAAATGGGCTCCGACCAGCTTGTAGCGGTAGCAGCCGATCAGCTTGACCGGGAAGCCCGCGAACTGTCTCCAGAGCACCGCGACGTGCGACCCGCACTCGGGGCACTTGGCCGCCTCCCCCTTGAACTCGTGGCCGAACAGGCCCTCCTTGATGCTCCCTGAGGACTCGTCGGTCGACCCGGCCCGGCACTTCTCGCAGAAACCCTCGGTCATCGTCCCTCCTTCCCGCGGCGCTCGCTAATAGCTATCATCCTACTTCCGGGACCCCGGTTTCAAGATGAAAGACATCGCGACCTATAGGAGCTGGCGCCTCGCCGCGGCCGCGGCCGGATCCATCCTGATGGGGCTGGTCTGTCTGGCCGTCGTCGGGTCGCTCTTCTTCTTCATCCGCAGCGAGAAGGCCTCCTGGGGGGTCCTGCTCGTGGGCCTGTTCCCGCTGGCGCTCGGCTCGGGGGTCCTCACCCACGGGGTGCGCCGCGCGCGCGAGTCGAGGGAACAAGGCTGCTTCCTGCGCGCCGGGCCCGAAGGCCTCGCCCTGCGCCTCCCCGGTCCCGCCAAGAGGAGGTTCCTGTGCGCTTCCTACGACATGTGGGAGTATTCGTTCCGCTGGGACGAGGTGACCAGCGTCACTTGGACCCTCGGGTCGGACCGGGCGCGGAGCATCGTCATCCACGCCCGGGGCGGCAGTCTCACCCTGGAGGCCGCTTGGTTCAAGGAGCCCGCGGCGGCCATCCTCGACAACATGCGGCGGGCCGCCCACCCGGTCTCGCCGCCCATCCCCAAGACCACCCTTTGACGGGCTTTTTGCCGCCGCAAGTTGGTATAATGCCGGCCAGCATAGCCTCACATCCTTCTAGAACAGAGCGACCATGAACAACCTCTTCGCCACCAAGCCCCTGGACCTCCTCCTGGAGGAGATGAAGGGCGAGAACCGCCTGCGCCGCGTGCTGGGGCCCTGGCAGTTGACGAGCCTGGGCGTCGGGGCCATCATCGGCACCGGAATCTTCGTCCTCACCGGCATCGCGGCCCACGACAAGGCGGGCCCGGCGCTCATCTTGTCCTTCGTGCTCGCGGGCGTGGCCTGCATCTTCGCGGCCCTGTGCTACGCCGAGTTCGCCTCCATGGTGCCGGTCGCGGGCTCCGCCTACACCTACGCCTATGCCACCCTGGGCGAGCTCTTCGCCTGGATCATCGGCTGGGACCTGGTGCTCGAGTACACGGTCGCCTCCTCCGCGGTGGCGCACGGCTGGTCGCACTACTTCCAGAACTTCATCGGCATCTTCGGCGTCGAGGTCCCCAAGTGGATGGCCAAGGCGCCCTTCGATTTCAACCCCGAGCTGGGGCGCTTCGTCGGCACCGGCAGCGTCCTCGACCTGCCGGCCATCATCATCGCGGCCGTCATCGCGGCCATCCTGGTCAAAGGCATCCAGGAGAGCGCCACCTTCAACACGGCCATGGTGGTGGTGAAATTGGTCATCGTGCTCTTCGTCATCGTGGTCGGGGCCTTTTACGTGAACCCGGCCAACTGGAAGCCCTTCGCGCCCTTCGGGCTGACCGGGATCAGCTTCTTCGGCAAGACGCTCCTGGGCCAGACCGGGGCCGGGGGCGAGCCCTTGGGCATGTTCGCCGGGGCCGCCATGATCTTCTTCGCCTACATCGGCTTCGACTCCATCTCGACCCACGCCGAGGAGGCCAAGGACCCGCAGAAGGACGTCCCCTTCGGCATCATCACCTCGCTCCTCGTCTGCACCGTGCTCTACATCGCGGTCTCGGCCGTGCTCACGGGCATGGTCCCTTACAACAAGATCAACATCGACGCTCCGGTGTCCGACGCCTTCAAGCAGATGGGCCTGCCCTGGGCGCAGTTCCTCATCTCCCTGGGAGCCATCACGGGCATCACCTCGGTCCTGCTCGTCATGATGCTCAGCCAGCCGCGCGTGTTCCTCGCCATGGCCCGGGACGGCCTGGTCCCCCCCTCCATCTTCGGCGCGATCCACGAGAAGTTCCGCACCCCGTGGAAATCCACCATCCTCACGGGGTGCGTCGTCGGCCTCATGGCCGCGTTCCTGCCCCTGCGCATCCTGGCTGAGCTCGTGAACATCGGGACCCTGCTGGCTTTCGTGATCGTGTGCGGGGCCGTCCTGATCATGAGGAAGACCCACCCGGAGGCCAACCGGCCCTTCAAGTGCCCCATGGTGCCGCTCGTGCCGATCCTGGGCATCGGGTTCTGCCTGCTGCTGATGTTCTCCCTGCCGGCCGAGAACTGGTTGCGCCTGGTCGTCTGGCTCGGCATCGGGATGGCCATCTACTTCTTCTACGGCAGGCACCACAGCGTGCTGGCCCAGCGCCGGGCTGCAGCCGTCTCTGGCGAGCGGAGGGCGGCCTCCGACGACGGCGGCTCCAGGGCCGCCGCCGGGAAAGCCTGAGGAGCTTCGGGAAGGCGGGGGTCAGCGCCCGCCGCGGCGCCAGGCCGCGTAGACCGGGATCCCGCTGAGCACGATCGCGACCCCGGGCCAGGTGTAGAGCGGCTTGAGCGCGAGCAGGTCCGCGCATAGCGCGGCCCCGGCCAGGATGTAGAGGGCCGGCACCGCCGGGTAGCCCCAGGTCTTGTAGGGCCGTTCCTCCAGGGGCCTCTTCCAACGCAGGATGAACACGCCCGCCACGGTCAGGCAGTAGAAGATGAGGACCGCGAAGACCACGTAGTCGAGCAGGTCCCCGTAGGTCCCGGAAAGGCACAGGACGCCGGCCCAGACGCCCTGGACCACGAGCGCCACGCCCGGGACCGAGCGGTCGTTGAGCGTGCCCACCCGGCGGAAGAACAGCCCGTCCTGGGCCATGGCGTAGTACACCCGCGCGCCGGACAGGACGATGCCGTTGACGCACCCGAAGGTAGAGACCATGATGAGCAGGGCCATCAGGGTCTCCCCAGCCGGCCCCAGGATGGCCGACATGGCCGCGGTCCCCACCCGGTCGTTCAAGGCGAACTGGATGCCGCGCCCCAGCGCGTCCGCGGCCTCGGGCGAGCCCGCGACGGGCAGGACCGCGAGGTAGCCCAGGTTGGCCAGCAAGTAGAGCGCGGTCACGATCCCGGTGCCCAGGATGAGGCTCAGCGGGACGTTGCGCCGGGGGTCGGCGGTTTCGCCGGCCGTGAAGGTCGCGTTCTCCCAGGCCACGGAGGAGAACAGCGAGCCGACCATGGCCACGCCGATGGCGCAGAGGACCCCCAGGCCGCCGAGCGGCTCGACCGCCGCGATCCGTCCGTCGGCCAGCCGCGTCCAGGCCGCGTCCCACGCCCCGGCCAGGTTCGCCGCGAGGGAGCCGGCGTTTCTGCCCACGGTCAAGGCGAGCACGATGAGCAGGCCGAGCGCCGCGGCCTTGGCGACCGTGAAGACGTTCTGGATGAGCCTGCCGTGGCGCAGGCCGCGCAGGTTGAGCCCCGTCAGAGCGGCGATGACGACGATGGCCAGGGCCTGGGCCGCCGAGACCCTCAGAGGCCCGGCCGAGAGCAGGATGTGCTTCTCGCTGAACCACGGGACGAGGACCGCGAAGAACTTGGCGAAGGCGACCGCCACGGCCGCGATGGTCCCGGTCTGGATGACCAGGAAGAGCGTCCAGCCGTAGAGGAAGCTGGTGAGCGGCCCGTAGGCCTCGCGCAGGTAGACGTATTGGCCGCCGGCCCCGGGCATCATGCAGGCGAGCTCGCCGTAGCTGAGGGCCGCGGCCAGCGTCATCGCGGCCGTGATGAGCCAGACGACGAGGAGCCAGCCCGCGCCGCCCATGGTGCGGGCGATGTCGGCGCTCACGATGAAGATGCCCGAGCCGATCATCGAGCCCACGACCAGCATGGTCGCGTCGAAGAGGCCGAGCTCCCGCCGGAGGCTCCCGGCGGCGAGGGGCTGGGTGGCTCCCATGATGGAGGAGATTCTATAATATGCCCAGCCATGAGGATCGCCATCGGGTTGGGGTCGGGCCCGGATGCCGGGCGGGCGGCGCGCCAGGCCGCCTGCGAGGCGCGCAAGACCGTGCCCGAGCCGGACCTGGCGATCGCCTTCGGCTCCATCTACCTCGACCAGAAGGAGGTCCACGAGGCGCTCCGCGCCGAGTTGGGCCCCGCCGCGCTGGTCGGCGGCTCGAGCTACCGGGAGATCACCAACGCGGGCGTGACCCGGGGCACCGTGGCGGTCCTGCTCCTCTCCCTCGAGGGCGCCAGGGCGTCGTTGGCCACCGCCGACTCCGGGCCCGAGCCCTACTCGACCGGGCTCGCCCTGGCCAAGGGGCTCGCCCGGCCTTCCGACCCTGGCCTCAGGCCCCTGGGCCTGGTGTTTGCTTCCGTCGCCTCAGGCTACGAGAACGAGATGCTCAGAGCCCTGGCCATGAAGCTGGGCCGCATGCCGTTCTTCGGGGGGCTGTGCTGCGGCGACTACGATCTGGGCATGAGCCACCCCGATTTCTGGACCAACTACCAGTACGCCGGCCCCAAGCTCATGCGCCAGACCGCCTCCATGGCCTTGCTCGAGCTTCCCCGGGAGATCGAGCCGTGCTTCGGGTTCTCGCACGGCTGGCAGCCGGTCGGGCCCGCGGTGCGGCTCACCAAGGCCTCGGGAGCCAAGGTCTACGAGGTCGACGGCGTGCCGGTCTTCGACTACTACAGGCAGTTCCTCGGAGGCGGCCAGTCGGACGCGTTCTTCGAGCTCCTGGTCCAGCGCTACGCCTTCGCGCTCGAAGACGAGGGCAGCCCCTACTCCGTGGTCAAGCTCCCGGTGGCGTGCGACTTCAAGGAGGGCTGCATCACCTACTACCCGGCCGAGGACCTGCAGGGCCGGTCGGTCCGGCTCATCCAGGCCAGCCGGCGGGCCCTGCTCGAGGGCGCGCGGGAGGCGGCCCTGCGCCTGCGCGCGGCGCTCGCGGGCCGCAAGCCCGATCTCGTCTTCATGGTCAGCTGCTGCGCCCGCGCCTCGATCCTGCACAGCGTCATCGGCCGCGAGCTCGAGGTCGTCCAGGAGATCCTGGGCCGCGAGGTCCCGCTGTTCGGCTTCTATTCCGGGGGCGAGATCGCCCCGCCCCTGAGCAGGTACGACGACGTGGTGTCCCCGGACTTGCCCATGGCGGGCTCGTGCTACCATGTGACCACGGTGGGGCTCATGGCTCTGTGCTCCCCGAAGCCCGCCGTGTCCTCCTTCCCCGCGCCGGCGTTAATGGAGGAGGCCGACCCCGGCCGGGAGGCCGAGCGCCTGCGCAAGCTCCTCGCCCGCAGCGAGGAGATCCTCGACTCCACGGAGAGCTTCCTCTCGAACCTCAGCCGCAAGTCCTACCAGGACGCGGAGAGGCTGCGCAAGCAGAACGAGGTCATCCACCGCTACACCCCGCACGAGGTGTGGAAGGAGGTCGGCCGGCGCGCGGACCGGGGCGAGTACGAATTGCCCGACGCCGAGTTCAACGGCGCGTTCCTCTTCATGGACGTGAAAGGCTTCACCTCCTTCAGCGAGGAGCACGAGGCGGCCGAGGTGGTCCGGAGGCTCAACGAGATCTTCGGCCCGGCCGCGGACGTCATCTACTCCTGCGGCGGGGACGTGGACAAATACATCGGGGACTGCATCTTCGCGGCCTTCCGCGACGCGGGCGCCGCGGTGCAGGCGGGCCTGCGCATCCTGAGGCTCCTGACGGACCTCAAGGCCCGGGGCAGCCCCTTCACGGTGCGCGTGGGCGTCAACGCGGGCCGGGCGGTCCGGGCCAACGTCGGCTCGGGCCTCAGGCGCGAATACACCTTCATCGGCGACGCGGTCAACCTCGCCCAGCGGCTGGAATCCGCGTGCACGCCGGGCAAGCTCCTCATGAGCGAAGCGGTCTTCAAGCAGGCCGGCGGCCTGCCCGCGCCCGGCGTTGTTGGCGCGGGCGTGCCGCCTCGATCAAGACTGGATAGCGGCCTGCCCGGCGCGCCGGAGCGCCGCGAGGTCGCGGTCAAGGGGAAGAAGGCGCCGGTCGTCGCCTACGAGGTCGGGCCGGCCCCCTGACGGGGGCGGGCGGCGGCTAGTGCTCCGACCGGCTCATAACCGGGGTTTGGGCCGGCCGATCTCGGAGCGAGCCGAGGCGCGCGAGGCGAGCAGACTGGACGTCTGTGAGCCGAGTGCAACGAAGGCGTAGCCCGAGATCGACCGGCCGCGCTCTCAAGGAAATACTCAGCAAATCCAACCGTTCCTCCTCAATAGCG
>JACRDT010000008.1 GCA_016212795.1 Elusimicrobiota bacterium
GACAACATCGACATCTCGGTGGAGCTGCTGTGCGACATCGCGATGGAGAAGGGCCTGCGCTTCGCCGTTCGCGAGGGCGGGCATACGGTGGGGGCGGGCGTCGTCAGCGATATTCTGGACTAGAGGCGGGCGTTCAATCGAGGTAATTTTAAGGTATAATATATGGCCGAAACAAAGCATCCGCAGCAGAGAATTCGCATTCGCCTTCGGGCCTACGATCACCGCGTTCTCGATGCGAGCGTAGGCAAGATTGTTGAGACGGCGCAGCGGACGGGGGCTGTTGTCTCCGGTCCGGTCCTGTTGCCGACTCACATCAAGCGATATACGGTCCTGCGCTCGCCGCATGTGGACAAGAAGTCGCGGGAACAGTTCGAGATGCGGATTCATAAGCGGCTGATCGAGCTCAACGGCACGACCCAGAAGACGGTCGACGAGCTGATGAAGCTCGATCTGCCGGCTGGCGTCGACGTCGAGATCAAACTGTAAGCCTCCCCCGCGGGGAGGCGCGCAGCTGAGGGGGCCAGTCACTTTCCTCCCCCCGCGGGGGAGGAAAGTAGTCGAGGGGGGCAAGCGGTAGCCGGTGTCGTTGATTTGTTGATTCGAGGTTTTTATGGCAGATGAACAGACTCAGAAAGCCGACGGCGGCCTGAAGAAGGCTCCGCCCACCTTCCGCTGTCTCATCGGCGAGAAAGTGGGGATGACCCAGGTGTTCGACCGGGACGGGCAGCTTTGCGGCGCCAGCGTGGTCAAGGCGGGCCCCTGCCCGGTGATGCGGGTCAAGAGGGCCGACGGGAAGGACGGCTATTGGGCGGTGCAGATGGCGTTCGGCGAGCGCAAGGAGAAGAACACCCCGAAGCCCCTCCTCGGCCAGTTCAAGGCCGCGGGGATCAAGCCCGCCCGGTTCGTCCGCGAGTTCCGCGTCGATTCGGACCCGAAGGTCTCGGTCGGCGAGACGGTCGTCGTCGACGGGCTGTTCAAGCCCGGCGACTACATCGATTTGCGGGGCTGGTCCAAGGGGCACGGGTTCGCGGGCGTCATGAAGCGGCACGGGTTCCGCGGCCTGCCGGCGTCGCACGGGGCCTCCGACAAGCAGCGCTCCCCCGGGGCCCTTGCCTCCCGGCGCTCCCTGGGCCGCGTCCTGCCTGGGCAGAGGATGGCCGGGCACATGGGGTGCGACCTGGTCTGCGTCCAGAAGGTCGAGGTCCTGAAGATCGACGCCGAGAAGAACCTCGTCTACCTGAACGGCTCCGTCCCCGGTCCGCGGGGCGGGATGGTCACGATTTGCGAGACGGTCAAGTCCCTCAAGCACCGGAGGGAGAAGGCCAAGGTCACGGTCAAGAAGGACAAGATGGGCAACATCATCGTCACGAAGAAGCCTTCGAAGGCGAAACCGGCATAAAAACAAGGAATACTTTATGAAACGGATTGGCCCCCCCGAACAGAAGCATCCCCCCCGCGGGGGGGGACGCTAATATCATGGAAACGGCCCTGTTGAACGTCAAAGGAGAGGAGATCGCCAAGCTCAGCCTGCGGGAGGATGTCTTCGGCTTGAAGCCCAGGCCGGCCTTCCTGCACGAGGCGGTGACGGCGGTCCTGGCGAACCAGCGCACGTGGTCCGCGCATACGAAGACCCGCTCGGAGGTCTCCGGCGGCGGCAAGAAGCCCTGGAAGCAGAAGCACACCGGGCGCGCCCGCGCCGGCTCGTCCCGCTCGCCGCTGTGGCGCCACGGCGGCGTCACGTTCGGCCCGCGGGCCGGGAAGGTCCGCGTGGAGATGCCCAGGCAAAAGGCGCGGCTCGCCCTGGCGCAGGCCCTGTCGGCTCGGCTCCAGGCGGGCGAACTGAGCTTCGTCGACAGCCTGTCCTGCGAGGACGGGAAGACCAAGGTCGCGGCGGCGATGCTCAAGGGCCTCGGCTGCACGCGCAAGACCCTGCTGGTCCTCGACCGGCCCAACGCCATGCTCTCTCGGGCGTGCCGGAACATCCCGGGCGTCGTGATCGTGATGTCCGGCGACCTGAACGTCTATTCGGCGATGAACTGCAGGAAGCTGGTCATGACCAAGGCGGCGCTGGAGGCCCTGCTCAGCAGGTGGAATTAACCTATGCCCCGAGTGGAATCGTTCGAGACGATCGTCCGTCCGCTGCTGACCGAGCGGAGCACGATCATCAAGGAGAAGTTCAACCAGTACGTTTTCGAGACCAACATCCACGCGTCGAAGACGGACATCCGGCGCGCCATCGAGGAGCTGTTCAAAGTCCGCGTCGAGAAGGTCAGGACCATGATCGTCCAGGGCAAGCTCCGCCGCTACGGCAAGAACACCGGCCTGAGGGCGGACTGGAAGAAGGCCGTCGTGACCTTGGCCGCGGGCCAGAAGATCGATCTGGCGGATCAGACAGCATAAGCCACCATGCCCAACAAGAGCTATAACCCCTACACCCCGTCCCGGCGGCATATGACGACCGCCGATTTCTCCGAGCTCTCGGATCGCCCGCCGGAGAAGAGCCTCCTGCGCGGGCTGCGCAAGAAGGGCGGGAGGAACAACACCGGGCGGATCATGGTGCGCCACCACGGCGGGGGGCACAAGCGCGCCTACCGGCTCATCGACTTCAAGCGCGACAAGTTCGGCATCCCGGGCCGGGTGGTCTCCATCGAGTACGACCCGAACCGCTCGTCGAGGATCTCCCTGCTGCACTACGCCGACGGCGAGAAGCGCTACATCCTGGCCCCGGTGGGGCTCAAATGCGGCGACACCCTCATGAGCGGCCCGAAGGCCGACATCCGCACGGGCAACGCGCTCCCGCTGGCCAACATCCCGGAGGGGTCGTTCGTCCACAACATCGAGCTCCTCCCCGGCCGGGGCGGGCAGATGGTCCGCGCGGCGGGGGGGCAGGCGCAGCTGCTCGCCAAGGACGAGCGCTACGCCAACCTAAAGATGCCGTCGGGCGAGGTCCGCAAGGTGCCCGTGGGCTGCATGGCGACCCTGGGCCAGGTCTCGAACATCGACCGCAACACCCTGAACCTCGGAAAGGCCGGGCGCTCACGGCATCGCGGGATCCGGCCCACGGTGCGTGGCACGGCGATGAACCCGACCGACCACCCCTTGGGCGGCGGCAGGGGCAAATCGAAGGGCGGCAACCACCCGCAGTCGCCGTGGGGCCAGCTCGCCAAGGGCTTCAAGACCCGCAACAAGAAGAAGCTCTGGGGCTGGATGATCGTCTCCGACCGGCGGCTGGCCAAGGGATCGACGACGTGATCGAGGGAAGATGACATGAGCAGATCTACCAGGAAGGGCCCCTTCATCAACGAGAAGCTCAAGAAGAAGGTGGAGAAGATGAACGCCGGCGGGGAGAAGAAGCCCATCAAGACGTGGGCCAGGGCGTGCACGATCATCCCCGAGTTCGTCGGGCACACGTTCGCCGTGCACAACGGCCGGAAGTTCCTGCCGATCTACGTGACGGAGCAGATGGTGGGGCACAAGCTGGGGGAGTTCTCGTTCACGAGGGCGTTCAGGACCCACGGGCAGGCGCACAAAGAATCGACGTCGCTGACGTAACGGGAGAAGAAGAGGAATACTTTATGAAACGGATTGGCCCCCCCGAACAGAAGCATCCCCCCCATGGGGGGGGACGCTGACTTATGGACGCTATCGCAGAAGGAAGATTCCAGAGGGTCGGACCCCGGAAGGTCGCGCAGGTGCTCGACGAGATCCGCGGCAAGAAGGTGCTGATGGCGCAGCAGATCCTGCGGATGACGCCGCGGGCCTGCGTCACCGTCGTCTCCAAGACCCTCGAGTCGGCCGCCGCGAACCTGGCCTTCAAGATGACGAAGGCCGGCCGGCAGCTCGAGCCCGAGCGGGTCTACGTCAAGACGTGCTTCGCCGGCCAAGGGCCGATGCGGCCGATGCGAAGGGTCCGGCCGGCGCCCATGGGGCGGGCCATGACCTTCCGGCGGAAGGTCTGCCATCTGACGGTCGTCGTATCCGACGGCAGGAAGGAAGACTGAATGAAGAAAACACTGGGAGAGGAGATGCTGATGAAACGGTTCGGCCCCCCCGAACGGAAGCATCCCCCCCGTGGGGGGGGAAGCTGACATGGGACAAAAAATCCATCCGAAAGCCGTTCGGCTGGGCTACATCCAGGACTGGGAGTCGAAGTGGCTCTCCCTGAAGGAGATGCCGGCCCTGATCGGCGAGGATTTCAAGATCAGGCGCCTGGTGAAGAACCAGTTCCGCCAAGCCGCGGTCAGCTGGATCGGGATCGAGCGGGCCGGCTCCTACCTGCGTGTCAACATCCACACGGCGCGGCCCGGCGTGGTCATCGGCAAGAAGGGCGCCGACATCGAGGCCATCAAGTCCCAGATCGAGGGCCTGACCTCCCGCAAGACCTTCGTCAACGTCGTCGAGATCAAGGAGCCGGAGCTCGACGCCCGGCTCGTCGCCGAGGCCGTCGCGGCGCAGCTGGAGAAGCGCGCGGCGTACCGGCGGACCCTCAAGCGCACCATGGAGCGGTCGATCCAGTCGGGCGCCCTGGGCATCAAGATCATGGTGAGCGGCCGGCTCAACGGCTCGGAGATCGCCCGGCGGGAATGGCTGCGCGAGGGCCGGGTCCCGCTCCATACGTACAGCGCCGACATCGACTACGGCACCGCCGAAGCCCACACCATGGCGGGGCTCATCGGCGTGAAGGTCTGGATCTTCAAGAAGGTGCATTTCGTCAAGAGCCACAAGGAGCTCCTCACCCTGGCGAAGACCGCCCTCGAGACGCCCGGCTTGGCGGTCCCGGTCCCCGTGCCGGCCGCCCCGGTCGAGGCGCGCCCAGCCCCCGAGGCGGCGGCCCCGCAGGCCGCGCCCCCGGCGCCCGAGGCTCCGGCGGAAGGAGGGGCCTGAGATGCTGATGCCCAAGAGGGTGAAGTACCGCAAGACCCACTCGCAGCCGCGCGTGAAGGGCAACGCCACGCGGGGCACCGAGATCGTCTTCGGGGACTACGCGCTGAAAGCCCTCGAGCCCAAGTGGGTGACGGCGCGCCAGATCGAGGCGGTCCGGGTGGCCATCGGCCGCCAGCTCAAGAAGGGCGGCAAGCTCTGGGTCCGGGTCTTCCCGGACAAGGCCGTCACGAAGCACCCGGCCGAGACCCGCATGGGCAAGGGCAAGGGCGCCCCGGACCACTGGGTGGTCGTGGTCAAGCCAGGCCGGATCCTTTTCGAGATCCAGGGGATCGCGCGCGACGCCGCGCAGGATGTCCTGTACAACGCGTCCTACAAGCTCCCCATCAGGACCAAGTTCGTGGCGCGGGAGGCCGTATGAAGGCGAAGGAGCGCGAGGCGAAGCGGAACATGTCGGTGCCCGAGCTCAAGCTCGAGCTCAGCCAGACCCTGGAGAAGCGGTTCCGCGCGAGGTTCAAGCACCGCGTCACGAAGGTGCAGAACCCCCTGGAGTTGAGGAATCTGCGGCGGCACATCGCGCGGGTCAAGACCCTCATCCGCGAGAAGACCGCGGTCAGGCCGCCTTCCAGTCATCATCGAGGCGGCACGCCCGCGCCAGAGACGCCGGGCTCGGTCAGGAGCGCATAACATGGTCGAAACGGTCGTCAGGACCCAGAGGAAGACGTTCGAGGGCGTCGTGGTGGCCGCTCGGATGAACAAGACCCGCGTGGTCAAGGTGAGCAGGCTCTTCCGGCACCCGTTCTACGAGAAGGTCATGAGGACGAGCAAGAAGTTCTACGCGCACGACGAGGAGAACAAGTCCCGCGAGGGCGACCTCGTCGAAATCATGAGCACCCGGCCGCTGTCCAAGACCAAGCGCTGGCGCATCGTGCGGGTCGTGGAGAGCGGAGGGAGTTCCAAGAAGGATTAGGATGTCCGTATGATCCAGCTGAGATCGATCATCAACGTCGCAGACAATTCGGGTGCGAGGCGGCTCCAGTGCTTCCAGATCCTTGGAGGCAGCCAGAGGCGCTATGCCCATCTGGGGGACATCATCGTCTGCAGTGTGCGCGATGCCAGCCCCAACGGCCCCATCAAGAAAGGGGAGGTGGTCAAGGCGGTCGTCGTGCGCGTGAAGCGCCATGAGCGCCGCCGCGACGGCTCCCTGGTGGGCTTCGACGACAACGCCGCCTGCCTGATCGACGAGAACGGGGACCCCCGCGGGACCCGCGTCTTCGGCCCGGTGGCGAGGGAGCTCCGGGAGAAGGAGTACCTGAAGATCATCTCCCTGGCCCCGGAGGTGGTCTGACCATGAAGCTCAAGATCCATAAGAAAGACAGGGTCATGGTGGTGTCGGGCAAGGACCGCGGGAAGATCGGCGAGGTGATCCGGGTCGACCCGGCCAAGATGCGCGCGCTGGTCAGCAAGGTCAACATGGTGGTCAAGCACAAGAAGCCTCGCGGCGCCGCCGAGCCGGGCGGCATCCATCGCATGGAGGCCCCGATCGCGGTCTCGAACATCATGCTGATGTGCCCGAAGTGCGAGAAGCCCATGCGGCCGAAGGTGGACCGGCTGGCGACGGGCGAGATCATCCGGCTCTGCAGGAAATGCGGGGAGGCGATACTCTAGTGGCGAAAGAAGCTCAGCCCCAACCGAAGCCTCAGCAGAAGGACAAGCCCAAGGGGCCGGCGCCGGCCAAGAAGACGGCCGCCCAGGCGGTGGTCAAGCCGGGCATCACGGTCTCCGACGGCAAGGAAGTCGCGCATCCCGTCCCCAGGCTCAAGAAGCTCTACAAGGAGACCGTCGTCCCGGACATGATGGCGCGCCACGGCCTGGAGAACCCCATGGCGGTGCCGAGCCTCTCGAAGATCGTCATCAACATCGGGGTCTCCGACGCCAAGGACAACATCCAGCTGCTCGACAGCGCCCGGGAGGAGCTGGCGCTGATCGCCGGGCAGTGGCCCCAGCTCCGGCGGGCCAAGAAGTCCATCTCGAATTTCAAGCTCCGGCAGGGCGTGCCGATCGGGCTGCGGGTGACGCTGCGGGGAGACCGGATGTACGAGTTCCTGGACCGCCTGATCGCGACGGCCATCCCCCGCATCCGCGACTTCCGCGGGCTGGCGCCCAAGGGGTTCGACGGCAGGGGGAACTTCAACCTGGGCCTCAAGGAGCAGCTGATCTTCCCCGAGATCAACGTGGAGAAGGTGGCCAAGCAGCGCGGGATGAACATCTCCATCGTGACGACCGCCGAGACGGACGAGATGAGCTTCGATTTCTTGAAGAGCCTCGGGATGCCTTTCCGCAAGGAAGGGAAGGCGCCCGGGCAGAGCGTGAAGGCTTGATGCAAGGTTAATGCTATGGCGACGACTGCATGGGTTGCAAAGATGAGGAAGCCGCAAAAATTCTCGACGCGGTATCGCAACCGCTGCCAGATCTGCGGCCGGCCGAGGGCGTACTATCGCGACTTCGGGCTGTGCCGCATCTGCTTCAGGAAGATGGCTCACCTGGGGCAGATCCCTGGCGTCGTCAAGTCTTCGTGGTGAGGCTGACATGGATTCCATCGCTGACCTGTTGACGAGGATTCGCAACGCCAATCTCAGGCTCAAGGATCGGGCGGACGTCCCGCTCTCGAAACTCAAGCTCGAGATCGTGCGCGTGCTCAAGGAGGAGGGGTTCATCGCGAACTACAAGTCCCTCTTCGCCAACGGGCACAAGCGCGGGACCATCCGCGTCTTCCTGAAGTACACGACGGCCCGGGAGCCGGTCCTGCGCGGGCTCAAGAGGGTGTCGCGGCCGGGGCTACGCATGTACCGGCCGTACAAGGATATCCCGAAGGCGCGCACCGGGTACTCCGTCACCATCGTGTCGACCCCCCAGGGCGTCCTGACGGACAAGCAGGCCCGGGAGAAGAAGGTGGGCGGAGAGATCCTCTGCCAGGTCTGGTGATATGAGCAGGATAGGCAGGATTCCAGTCGTCATCCCCTCCGGGGTGCAGGTCACCGTCGGCGACGGCGTCGTGAAGGTCAAGGGCCCCAAGGGCGAGCTGTCCGAGCCGTTGCCCTCGGTGGTCCAGGCCGCCATCAAGGACGGCCGCGTGGTCCTGACCGCGGACCTGGCGGCCCGGCGGGACGCGTCCGCGCTCTACGGCACGGCCAGGGCGCGGCTCAACAACATGGTCATCGGCGTGACCCAGGGGTTCACCCGGGTGCTCCAGATCGTGGGGCTGGGCTTCCGCGTCGAGGAGATCACCGGGGAGCCCTTGAAGGGGCAGACGATGAAGATGAACCTGGGGAAATCCCACCCCGTGATCTTCGACGTGCCCAAGGGTCTCGAGGTCAAGGTGGACCCCAAGAAGACCATCATCGAATTGAGCGGTGCGAGCAAGGACTTGGTGGGCGCCGTGGCCGCCAAGATCCGGGCGTTGCGTCCCCCGGAGCCGTACAAGGGGACCGGCATCCGCCGGCAGGGAGAGCACATCCGCAAGAAGGCCGGCAAACAGGCGGCGGGAGCCGCCGGGGCGGCCGTTGGCGGTGCGGGGGCCAAGAAATGAAGGACAAGTGGACTAGGTACGCGTTCCGCAGGCAGCGCACCCGGGACCGTCTAGCCGAGCGGCCGGCGGGCCGGCCCAGGCTGGTCGTCCATCGGAGCCTCAAGTACATCTACGCCCAGGTGGTCGACGACGCCCAGGGGAAGACCCTCGTCGCGGCCTCCTCGCTCTCCAAGGAAGCCAAGGAGAAGCTGAAATCGGGCAAGTGCGTCGCGGCCGCCAAGGTGGTGGGCGAGCTCGTCGCCAAGAAGGCCGTGGCGGCCGGCGTGAAGAAGGTGGCGTTCGACCGGGGCGGCTGCCAGTACCACGGTCGCGTCAAGGCCCTCGCCGAAGCGGCGCGGGCTGCCGGGCTGGAGTTTTGACACCGGAGGTCTGATCGTGCAATCGATGATTTCGAGGACGCAAGGATCCCCCGCGCAGGGGGGCGACGACCGTACCTTCAAGGAGACGGTGGTCGCCATCAACCGCGTCGCCAAGGTCGTCAAGGGCGGAAAGCGGTTCTCGTTCAGCGCGTTGGTGGTGGTGGGCGACGGCGCGGGGACGGTGGGGATGGGCATGGGCAAGGCTCGGGAGGTCCAGGCGTCGATCCAGAAGGGCACCTTCGCGGCCAAGAGGAGCCTGATCACGTTCCCGCTCGTCGGGGACACCATCCCTCACGAGGTCGTCGCCAAGTTCGGCGCGGGCTCGGTCTGGATGAAGCCGGCGGCCCCGGGGACCGGCGTCATCGCGGGCGGCGGGGTGCGGTCCGTCCTCGACGCGGGCGGGGTGAAGAACATCCTCACCAAGAGCCTCGGCAGCTCCAACTGCTACAACATGGTGGCGGCCGCCATCGAGTGCCTCAAGCAGCTGCGCTCGGTCGCGGACGTGGCCAAGATGAGGGGGAAGTAGGCTCCCATGAACGCTCCAACCGACCGTCTGACGTTGAGCAGCCTGAAGCCCGCCCCGGGCTCCAGGCGGCAGTCCACGAGGCTGGGCCTGGGCGAAGGCTCGGGCGGCGGCCAGACCGCGACCCGCGGGCAGAAAGGCCAGCGCTCCCGCTCAGGCGACGGGAAGATGTCGGGGTTCGAGGGCGGGCAGACGCTGCTCATCCGGCGCGTGCCCAAGAGGGGATTCACCAACGGGGCGTTCAAGGTCGTCTACGACGTCGTCTCGCTCTTCGACATCGAGCGGATCTTCAAGAGCCAGCGGGACGTGACGCTGGAGGGCCTGAGGATCCACGGCCTCGTCAGCGGCGACAAGCCGGTGAAGGTCCTCGCCGACGGCGACCTCAGCCAGGCCTACAAGATCAGCGCCCACGCGTTCTCCAAGACGGCCGAGGAGAAGATCAAGAAGGCGGGCGGGACGTCCCAGATACTGCCGCTGAAGCCCGGTCCGGCGGCGGCGACAAAGAAGGCATGAGGACGCCGGCTTCCTTGATGACACGGAGTTCCGCCCCCACGGCTACTTCCCTCCCCGCGGGGGAGGGAAGTGACAGATGATCCAGAAATTCACCAACATCTTCGAGATCCCCGACCTGCGCAAGAGGGTCCTGTTCTCCCTGGGCGCCATCACGGTCTTCCGGATCGGAGCGGTCGTGCCGATCCCCGGCGTCAACGCCGAGGCGCTCCGGGCCTTGTTCGAGGCGCAGCGCAACTCCCTGCTGGGCTTCCTGAACATCTTCTCGGGCGGCGCCATGGGGCAGTTCTCCATCTTCTCCATGGGCGTCATGCCCTACATCAACGCGTCCATCATCATGAGCCTCCTCCAGGGCGCCCACGTCATCCCGTACCTGGACCGCCTCCATAAGGAAGGCGAGCTCGGCCGCAGGAAGCTCAACTCCCTGACGCGCTACCTCACCCTGTTCCTCGCGGCGTTCCAGTCCTTCGGGCTGACCATCGCGGTGTCGAAGATGCCGACCCCGGGCAACATCCCCATCGTGTCGAACCCGACCTGGGACTTCTACTGCATCACCGTCCTGACCCTGACGGCCGGCACCATCTTCGTGATGTGGCTCGGCGAGCAGGTGACCGAGTACGGCGTCGGCAACGGGGTCTCCCTCATCATCTTCGCGGGGATCGTGGACCGGATGCCCTCCGCCGTGGTCAACCTCGTCCAGCTCGTGCACATGGAGGAGATGGGCCTGCTGCAGGCGCTCTTCCTGGTGGCCGCGCTCGTGGGCGTCGTCCTGTCGGTCGTGTGGGTCGAGACCGCGCAGCGCAAGATCCCGGTGCAGTACGCCAAGCGCGTGGTGGGCCGCAAGATGTACGGCGGCGCCACGAGCTACCTGCCGCTCAAGGTGGACCAGTCCGGCGTCATCGCGGTCATCTTCGCGGTCTCCCTGCTCGCGGTGCCGATGACGATCGTGCAGTTCACGCCGTCGGCGACGTGGGCGCAGAAGATGATGGAATACTGGGGCCGCGGCCACTGGCTCTACCAGGTCTTTTACGCGGGGCTCATCATCTTCTTCTGCTATTTCTACAACTCGGTCTCCATCAACCCGGTGGACCTGGCCGAGAACATGAAGAAGTCGGGCGGCTTCATCCCCGGCATCCGGCCGGGCGAGCCGACCGCCCGGCACATCGAGTGGGTCCTGGAGCGCATCACGCTCGGCGGGGCCCTCTTCGTGGCGGCGATCGCGGTGCTGCCGGACTATCTCCGCCAGCAGTTCAACGTCCCCTTCTACTTCGGCGGGACGTCGCTGCTGATCGTGGTGGGCGTCGCCCTGGACACCATGGGTCAGCTGGAGGCGCATCTGATCATGCGCCATTACGAGGGGTTCCTGAAGAAGGGCCGCATCCAGGGGCGGTGGTTCAACGTGGGGGCACAATGATCATCATCCTCGTGGGGGCGCCGGGTTCGGGCAAGGGGACGCAGGCCAAGCAGTTGAGCGAGCGCTACGGCCTGGCCCACCTTTCGACGGGGGACATCTTCCGGGGCGAGATGGCGGCCAAGACGGCGCTCGGGGAGAAGGCCGCGGCCTACGTCAAGTCCGGGCAGCTCGTCCCGGACAACATCGTCACCGAGATGGTCGCCGGCCGCATGGACCCCGCGTCCCCGAAGTACCTGCTCGACGGCTTCCCGCGCAACCTGGAGCAGGCGCACAGCTTCTCCAAGGACCTGGCGAGCATGGGGCTGGCCGTGGACCTGGTGGTCTACCTGAGCCTGCCCGAGGCCGAGGTCGTCAAGCGCCTGACGTCCCGCCGCGTCTGCGCGAAGTGCGGGGAGGTCTTCAATCTCCTGAGCATGCCGCCCAAGGCGCCGGGCAAGTGCGACAAGTGCGGCGGCGCGGTCGTGCAGCGGGATGACGACACGCAGGCGACCGTGACGAGGCGGCTGCTGGTCTTCCGGGACCTGACGGAGCCGCTCGTGGCCTACTACCGGGCTGAAGGGGTGCTGCGCCAGGTGGACGCCGCGGGCGCGATGGATGACGTCACCAAGAAGGTGGCCGCGGTGATCGACGGGCACCTGGCGGAGACGAAGAAGAAGTGAATCACGCCGCCACGATCGAGCTGAAGTCCCCTTCGGAGATCGACGCCATGGCCCGGGCGGGGGCCGTCGTGGGCGGCATCCTGGACAAGGTGGCGGCGGCCGTGAAGCCGGGGGTCAGGACCTGGGACCTCGAGATGATCGCGAGGGACGAGTCGGCCCGGCAGGGGGCCAAGCCGGCGTTCCTGGGCTACCGGGGGTTTCCGGCGGCCCTGTGCGTGTCGGTCAACGCCGAGGTCGTGCACGGGATTCCCAGCACCCTCAGGGTGCTGGCGGAGGGGGACATCGTCAGTCTCGACTACGGTTGTTTCCTCGGCGGGTTCCATGCGGATGCGGCCTTGACGGTCGGGGTGGGCAGGATCGCGCCCGAGGCCCAGCGTCTCATGGACGTGACCCGGACCGCCCTGGAGCGGGCCATCGCGGCGATGAAGCCGGAGGCCCGGCTCGGGGACGTCTCGAGCGCGGTCCAGCGGTACGTGGAAGCCCAGGGATTTTTCATCGTGCGCGACTTCGTGGGGCACGGGATCGGCCGGGCCCTGCACGAGGAGCCGGCGGTCCCGAACTACGGGGTCGAGGGGACCGGCATCCGGCTCGCCCCGGGCATCGTGTTGGCCCTCGAGCCCATGGTGAGCGCCGGGTCGGGGGAGACCGAGGTCCTCGCCGACGGCTGGGTGGCGGTGACGAAAGACCGGAGTTTGGCCGCGCATTTCGAGCACACGGTCGCTCTGACGGAGCGCGGGCCAGTCGTGTTGACGGAGGGACATGGCTAAAGAGGACAAGATCGAGGTCGAGGGGAGCATCATCGAGGCGCTGCCCAACGCGATGTTCCGGGTGCAGCTGCCGCAGGGCAAGATCATTCTCGCGCACATTTCGGGCAAGATGAGGATGCACTACATCAGGATCCTCCCGGGGGACAAGGTGCGTCTCGAGCTGTCTCCCTACGACCTGACCCGCGGTCGGATCGTCTTCCGGGAGTAGAGTCGCAAGCGAAGGCGCGGCCTTCGCGCGCAGTTGAAAGGAGCCGTTGTTCATCAAGGAGTCGCCATAGATATGAAGGTGAGAGCAAGCGTGAAGCCGATTTGTCAGAAGTGCCGGATGGTGAAGCGCAACGGAGTTCTGCGGGTGCTCTGCAAGAACCCGAAGCACAAACAGAAACAGGGGTGATTTATGGCTCGCGTCGCCGGCGTTGACCTGCCGAAGAACAAACGCATCGATATCGCGCTGACCTACGTGTTCGGGGTCGGCCGCTACAAGGCCCTGGAGGTGCTCCAGAGGCTCAACGGGGTCGTGGACCCCAAGACCCGGGTGAGGGACCTCACCGAGAGCCAGGTGGGTCTCATCAACACCCTCCTGTCGAAAGAGTACCGGGTCGAGGGGGAGCTGCGGCGGGAGCAGCAGGCCAACATCCAGCGGCTCATCGAGACGAACTCCTACCGCGGGACCCGGCACCGCAGGAACCTGCCGGTGCGGGGACAGCGGACCAAGACGAACGCCAGGACCAGGAGAGGCCGCCGCAGGACGGTAGGCGCCGGCAGGGCGGAGAAGGCCGCCGCGGCGGCGAAGGCATAATACCATGGCAGAAGAAAAAGACAAGACCACGAAGGACGCGAAGGACCCAAAGGACGCCAAGGAGGCGGAGAAGAAGCCCGCCGCCGAGGCCAAGGGAGGCCCCGGCGCTCCGGCCGCGGCCCCGCAGGCGGCGCCGGCCAGGAAGAAGACCTGGCGCTCCATCTCCTTCGCCCGGGTCTACATCCAGTGTTCGTTCAACAACACGATCATCTCCCTGGCCGACGAGCGCGGCGACGTGCTCGCCTGGTCGACCGCCGGCGGCAACGGGTTCAGGGGGACCAAGAAGGGCACGCCCTTCGCCGCGGGCGTGACCGCCACCCGCGTGGCCAAGAAGGCCGTGGAGCTCGGGATCAAGCAGGTCGCCGTCTACGTCAAGGGGCCCGGCCCGGGCCGCGAGACGGCGGTCCGGTCCCTGGCCGGCGCCGGGCTGACGGTGGTGAGCCTCAAGGACGTCTCGCCGCTGCCCCACAACGGGTGCCGCCCGCCCAAGGCCAGGAGGGTCTAGGATGTCACGCTACACAGGGCCGAATTGCAAACTCTGCCGGAGGGAGCAGGTGAAGCTGTTCCTGAAGGGGGAGAAGTGCGCCACGAAGTGCACGCTGGACAAGCGGGCCAGCCCGCCGGGCGCCGTCAAGATGCGCCGCGGGAAGGTGTCTGAATACGGGCTGCGCCTGCGCGAGAAGCAGAAGCTCCGCAAGATGGTCGGAATGAACGAGACCTCGTTCGCCCGCGTGGTGGAGGCGGCCTCGAGGGCCCCGATGTCCACCGGCGAGGAGCTCCTGCGGCTGCTGGAGATGCGGCTGGATAACATCTGCCGGCGGCTGGGCTTCGCGGCCTCCACCAAGGCCGCCCGGCAGCTGGTCCTGCACGGGCACGTCAAGGTCTCGGGGAAAGCCGTCAACATCCCGTCCTACGTGGTCAAGGCGGGGGACGTCATCTCCCTGGACCCGCGCATGAAGGAGAACACGGCGGTCAAGCTGAGCCTCGAGACGGCCCAGAAAAAATCCCAGAGGCCGAGCTTCCTGGAGTTCAACGAGGACGGGCTGTCGGGCAAGGTCCTGAGGGTCCCCGACCGGACGGAGACCTCCTTCCCGGTCAACGAGCAGCTGATCGTCGAATACTATTCGAGGTGACACCATGGCCTATAAAGAACTGATCCTGCCGCAAAAGCTCAACGTGGAGGAGAAGACCGCCACGGAGACCTACGCCAAGTTCGTCGCCGAGCCCTACGAGCGCGGCTACGGGCACACCGTCGGCAACGCCCTGCGCCGCGTGCTCCTCTCGAGCCTCGAGGGCGCCGCGGTGACGGCGGTGCGCATCGAGGGGTCCCCCCACGAGTACAAGACCATCCCGGGCGTGCGGGAGGACGTGATGGGCATCCTCCTCAACCTGAAGAAGCTCCGGGTGAAGCTCTACTCCAACGGGCCGGAGATGGTGTACCTCTCGGCCAACAAGGAAGGCAACGTAACGGGCGCCTCCATCCAGGAGAACTCCAACGTCGAGATCGTGAACAAGGACCTCGTGATCGCGCATCTCGAGGCCGGCGGCAAGCTGGACATGGAGATCGAGATCTCGAAGGGACGCGGCTACGCGACCGCCGAGGAGCTGCGCGCCATGGCGCATTGGCCGGCGGGCTTCCTCCCGCTCGACGCCCTGTTCTCGCCGGTCTCGCGGGTCCACTACGACGTGGAGAACGCCCGGGTGGGGCAGGTCACCGACTACGACCGCCTGATCCTGGAGATCTGGACGGATTCCTCCCTCAACCCGGCGGAGGCGCTCATCCAGTCCGCCAAGCTCCTGAGGGAGTCCCTCAACATCTTCATCCCCGAGGAGGAGCCCGCGCAGGCGGGCGCCCCCGCGTACGATGGGGAAGGGCAGGGCGACGGCGAGCCCGCCGGGGCCGGGATGGCCATGGACGCCAAGCTCAAGGACATCCTGTCCCAGCCGGTCGAGATGATCGAGCTGTCGTCCCGGGCGTCGAACTGCCTGAAGGTCGCCCGGATCAAGACGGTCGGCGAGCTGGTCAGCAAGCGCGACGAGGAGCTCCTCGCGGTCAAGAACTTCGGGAAGAAGTCCCTGGAGGAGATCAAGGACCGCCTCAAGGGGATGGGGCTCTCTTTGGGGATGCAGGTGGGCGCGGCCTCATAAGGGGCTGCCCGGCCAAGAAAATGCTATATTCTGAAAAGGAATTCCTAACGGCGAAGACGGCGGCTGGCCCCCACGGCTGCGCGCCTCCCCGTACTGGATCCTCCTATGCGGGGGGAGGCTTTCGATAGATGATTAAGACTCTAGGCGGCCGCAAGCTGGGCGTCACCGGCAGCCATCGCAGGGCGATGCTGAGGAACATGGCGACGAGCCTCTTCCTCCATGAGAAGGTGATGACGACCATCACGAAAGCCAAGGAGCTCAGGCCTTTCGCGGAGAAGATCATCACGCACGCCGTGAAGAAGCGCCAGGCCCTGGTGCGCCGGGACATCCAGGACAAGAAGGTGTTCCGCAAGCTCCTCGACGTCCTGGGGCCGCGGTACGCCGAGAGGCCCGGGGGCTACACGCGCATCGTGCGGCTCGGCGCCAGGCCCGGCGACAACGCCCAGCGCGGCATCATCTCCCTGGTGACCTGACGCGCGGGCCCCCCGACAGCCAATGTTCGACTTCCTCTTCAGCCTCTTCTCGAACGACATGGGTATCGACCTGGGTACCGCCAACACCCTGGTCTACGTGAAGAACCAGGGCATCGTGCTCCGGGAGCCCTCCGTGGTCGCCATCGACCGGGAGTCCCGGCGGGTCCTGGCCATCGGCGCGGAGGCCAAGCGGATGCTGGGGAGGACGCCGGCTTCCATCATCGCCGTCAGGCCGCTGCGCAACGGGGTGATCGCCGACTTCGAGATCACGCAGGAGATGATCAAGTATTTCATCCGCAAGGTGCACAACCGGCGCTCCCTGCTGCACCCGCGGATCGTGATCGGCATCCCGTCGGGCATCACCGAGGTCGAGCGGAGGGCCGTCCAGGAGTCCGCCGAGCAGGCGGGCGCCCGCGAGGTCTATCTGATCGAGGAGCCCATGGCGGCCGCGATCGGCGCGGACCTGCCGATCTCCGAGGCCCACGGCAACATGATCGTGGACATCGGCGGCGGAACGACCGAGACGGCGGTCATCTCGCTGGGCGGGCTGGTCGTCTCCAAATCCATCGACGTCGCCGGCGACGAGATGGACGAGGCGATCATGATGTATTTCCGTCGCAAGTACAACCTCCTCATCGGGGAGACGACCGCCGAGGACGTGAAGATCCAGATCGGGTCGGTCTTTCCGCTCAAAGAGGAGAAAACCATGGAGGTCAAGGGCCGGGACCAAGCCACCGGCCTGCCGAAGACGACTCTGATCACGTCCGAGGAGGTGCGCCAGTCCCTCATGGAGCCGGTGCAGCTCATCCTGGACGTGATCAAGAATACTCTGGAGGAAACTCCGGCGGAGTTGGCTGCAGATTTGGTGGACCGCGGAATCATGCTGGCGGGAGGCGGGTCCCTGCTGAGGGGCCTGCCGGATCTCATCAGGCAGGAGACGGAGCTCCCCGTGCATCGTTCGGCGGATCCCTTGAGTTGCGTGGCGTTGGGGACGGGCAAGTTCCTGGAAGAGCTGGACCGCATGGACCGGCGTCCGGAATTCATCACGTCCTACCGTTTCCGCAGCTGAACAAGACGGCCCTCCGTCGCATGCCCGGCGCGGCCCTTGATGGCCCCCGGGTCCAAGGATCAGGGGAGTTCGCTTGAAGCCCCATCGCGAAGATCGCACCGTCAATATCATACTGGCGTCGCTCTGCTCGGTATCGCTGCTCATGATGCTGCTGCCTCTGTCGAGGCCCATCCGGGCGGTCCGGGCCTTCGTCGGCCATGTCTTCGAGCCCATGATGTTCGCCGGGGCGGAGGGCACGGAGCGCCTGGCGTTGGTGCCCTCGAGGGCCCGGCAGCTCATCGTGGCCGACATCGAGAACCGCTCCCTCAAGGACGAGTTCGCGCGGGTGGGCCTGCTCCGGGCCGAGCTGGAGTCCCTGCGGGCGGAGAACGCGCGGCTGTCGGCGTCGCTCGGGCTGCAGTTGCCGGAGGGGCGCGGCGCGGTCTGGGCGCGCGTGATGGAGCGGGACCCCCTGACCTGGTACCAGAGCGTCGCGGTGGACGTGGGGCGGGCGCAGGGCGTCGGGCTCAACGCCGCGGTGCTCGCCCAGGACGAGGGGCAGCTCGTGGTGATCGGCCGGATCGCCGAGGTCGGCGAGCGCACCTCCAAGGTCCTGCTCGTCACCGACGAGTTCTCGTCCGTGGCGGCCTACCTGTCGTCCGGGACGGTCGAGGGGCTCATCCAGGGGCAGGGCTCCGAGCGGCTGCGGATGAACTACCTCCACTCCGAGGCGGTGGTGGTGACGGGCGACGAGGTCCGAACCTCCGCGACCAGCGCGACCTTCCCCCCGGGCATCCTGATCGGGACGGTGGCCAAGCCCTACGCCCGCGACCCTTTCCTGACCTTCCAGTCCGTGGAGATCCGGCCCGCGGTGGACCCGGCGTCGGTGAAGGAAGTGATGATCCTCAAATGAAGTACTTCAGGATGGCGTTCGTCTTCGTCCTGGCCGCCCTGGCGCATTGGTGGTGGACGACGTATCTGTCGTTCTACGGCGTCGCCCCGCATCTTCTGCTGGTCATGACGTTCGTGGTCGCCGCCCGGCAGGGGCCCGTCCCGGCGATGTGCTGCGGGTTCGCCTGGGGGCTCTTCCTGGACGTGTCGTCGCTGCACCTGGCGGGCTCGTCGTCCATGGCGCTGACCATCGCGGGCTACCTGGTCGGGAACATCCGGCGCCAGGTGGACGTGTCGAGCATCGCGCCCCAATGCGTGATCCTCGTCGTCGGGACCTGGGCCTACTTCCTCTTCACCGGGCTGGCGGGCCTGGTGGTCCTCAAGCATTTCCTGTGGCCGGGGTGGGCCGTGTTCCTGCTGGCGCCGTTCTACAACAGCGTGCTGGGCCCCGTGCTCTTCTGGGCCTGGGACGTGGGTGTCGAATCGTGAGCCCAGCGCACTCCGGGCCGCTGCAGGACAGGATCGCGTTCCTGTGGCTGGCCATCTATCTCGTCGGGGGGGGCGGGCTCGGGGCTCGGATCGTGCAGCTGCAGGTCGTGCAGAGGGCCGAGTACGAGCTGGCGGCGGAGAGCAATAGGACGAGGATGATCTACCAGGCCGCGCCGCGCGGGCGGTTCTACGACCGCAACGGCGTGGTGCTGGCCACCAACGAGCCGGCCTTCAGCCTGATCTACCTGCCGCCGAAGGGGCAGACGGCGCTGGGGCTGACCACCCTGGGCGAGGAGCTGGCCAAGCACCTCAACGCCAGCCGCAAGAGCATCCTGGAGCGGCTCCAGCAGGCCGTCCGGGAGGAGACCGCCGTGCGCCTGGCCGAGAACCTGCCGACGAGGACCATGTTCCGGCTCTCGGAGCTCAAGACCCTCTACCCGGGCATCGACCTGATCGTCGAGGCCCGGCGGCGGTATCCCTTCGGGCGCTTCGCCAGCCACCTCCTGGGCTACATGGGCCGGATGGACCCGCGCAGCTGGGAGCAGCTCAAGGCCAAGGGCTACCGGATCGACTCCCGCATCGGGAAGATGGGCCTGGAGCGGCTCTTCGAGGTCGAGCTGCGCGGCAAGGACGGGGGCATCATGATGGAGGTCGACGCCCGGGGGCGGATCAAGGGGATCGTGGAGCGCATCCCCTGGCAGCCGGGCAGCAACGTCCATCTGACCATCGACGCGGCGGTCCAGAGGGCCGCCGACGAGGGATTGCGCGGCTCCCTGACGGGCAGGGGCGCGGTCGTGGCGCTGGACCCCCGCACGGGCGACATCCTGGCCATGGCGTCGTCGCCGGATTTCGACCCGAACGACTTCCTGTCCTCCGACCCCGAGCTGGTCAAGCGCAGCGCGGAGGAGCTCCCGGAGTTCAATCGGGCGATCGCCGGGACCTACCCGCCGGGTTCGGCGTTCAAGATCATCGTCGGGGGCGCGGGCCTCAACGAGGGGCGCTTCTCGACTTCGGACTCGGTGTACTGCCCGGGCCACTACGAGATCGGGGGGAGGGTCTTCCTCTGCTGGGAAACGAAGGGGCACAAGACCATGTCCTGGTTCCCGGGGCTGACCAACTCCTGCGACGTCTATTTCTACAGGATGGGGCTCAGGACCGGGGGGGCGCTCATCGAGAAGTACGCCTCCCTGTTCGGCCTGGGGGCCAAGACGAACGTGGCGTTGAGGGGGGAGAAGAAGGGCAACCTCTTCGGGCCGAGGGCCAAGGGGAGCCGCGCGTGGTACGATGGCGACACGGCCAACCTCGCGATCGGGCAGGGGGAGCTCCTGGTCACGCCCATCCAGTTGGCGGTCGTGGCCGCGGCCGTGGCCAACCGGGGGACGGTCTGGCGGCCCCATTTCACGAGCCGCATCGAGTACGCCGGGGGCAGGCCCGAGTACAAGCAGACGCCGGAGCGGGCGGGGACGGTCCCCATGAAGGACGCCACGTGGAGCAGCCTGCACGAGGCCATGCGGCTCGTGGTCTCCTCGGGGACCGGCCGGCCGGCCCAGATCCCAGGCCTCGAGGTCTACGGCAAGACCGGGACGGCCCAGAACCCGGGCAAGGACCACGCGTGGTTCGTCAGCTTCGCGGCCCGGCCGGGCGAGGTCCCGCCCGTGGCCGTCGCCGTGCTGGTGGAGAACGGGGAGCACGGCTCCTCCGCGGCCGGGCCGATCGCCCGGAGCGTGATGATGGCGGCGTTCGGCATGGCTGTAGCGCGGGAAGACGTTCCTCCCCGCGCAACGATGAAGGAACTTCCTCAGGAGTTGCCCGCCAAGCCGGCGGTTTTGCCTGCGACGAGGAGGCTGTGAGCCCATGCTAGGAGCCCAGACGAAGAACCGGATGGATTGGGGCCTGGTGGCGTCCGCGTCGTGCATCATCATCATCGGCACGATCGCCATCTTGTCGGCCGCCAGCCACATCCCTGGCTACCACGGCGTGCTGCAGAGGCATTTCCTGGCGATGACGCTGGGCATCCTGCTGTTCCTCTTCGGGTTCGGGTTCAACTACCAGATATTCCAGGACCAATCCAAGGCGATCTACGCGCTCACGATCGCTTTGATGGGCGTCGTGCTCCTCTTCGGGTCCGTGAGGAGGGGCCACCGGGCCTGGTTCGAGCTGTCGTTCATCAGCTTCCAGCCGATGGAGGTCGCCCGCATCGGGGTGATCCTCGCGCTGGCGAGCTTCCTGGACCGGCGGGGACGCAGGATCACGGAGCTCTCGACGGTGGGAGGGGCGCTGGCGCTCGTCGGCGCCGTGATGGTGCTGATCCTGATGCAGCCCGACTTCGCGTCGGCGCTGACGTTCTTCCCGGTGCTGGTGGGGATGCTCTTCTGCGCCGGGGCGAGCCTGGAGCATCTGGCGGTCCTCGTGGGGTACGGGTCCATCGCCATCGCCTTCCCGCTGGCCTACGTCCTGTGCCAGGTCCATTATCCGGACGCCGCGCCGGGGACGCTGCCGTACGCGGTCATGCAGATGCCGCGCATGGGCTGGATGACGGCGCTGGTGCTGTCGGGTATCGCCGCGGCGTCGGGCCTGGTGTGGAGGTTCGCGGTCATGATGAGGGCCCGGCCCAGGGCGGGGTACTTCGTCGTCGTGCCCTTGGTGCTCATCGTGGGGCTGCTGTCGGGCATCCTGGTGAACCGCCAGCTCAAGGGCTACCAGCGCAACCGGTTCGTGGCGTTCCTCGCGCCGGAGACGGACATCCAGGGCGCCTCCTACAACGTGCACCAGTCGGTGATCGCGATCGGGTCGGGCGGGCTCTGGGGCAAGGGGTTGTTCTCCGGGACCCAAGGAAGGTTGGGGTTCCTGCCCGAGAGGCACACGGACTTCGTCTTCGCGGTCATCGGGGAGGAGATGGGGTTCGTGGGGGCCATGGGCTTGGTCGGGCTCTACATGATGCTCATCTGGAGGCTCATCACGGCGGCCAGGCTTTCTCGCGACCGCTACGGTAGCCTGGTCTCCTGCGGGCTGGCGTCGATGTTCGCCTTTCATCTGGTGCTCAACGCCGGGATGTGCCTGGGGGTCGTCCCGGTGGCCGGCGTCCCGCTGCCGTTGGTCTCGTACGGAGGCTCGAGCCTTTCCGTGACGATGTGGGCCCTGGGGATCGCGGCCAACATCTACTCGCATAGGTATTCGTTCGCATGAAGCGCCACGACGGCGCCAATTTCGACCAAAGGAGGCGCGCGCCAGCGGGATGTGCTGATCGTGAAGGCCGGCGCGCATATTGAACATGGATCCTGAGAGAAACGATCTGGAAGGGACGGAGCAGGCGAGCGACGCCCAGGCTCGCGAGCAGGGGGAGGCGTCCAGGGAGGACGCCCGGGCCGAGGAGTATCCGGCCTCGACGCATGTGCCGCGGGAGCCGCAAGCCGACGTCCAGGACGATAGGGGGCACGCGCTCGAAGAAGATGATGGACCGGACGCCGGTCCGGACGAGGGGGACGGGGACGACGACTCCGCCGCCGGGGAGGGGTCCGCGCGGGACGGGGAGGCGCACGACGATGGCCGGCCTCGGGACGCTGAGCCCGCGGCGCCCGAACTTCCGCCCGGGCAAGGAGGGTTGGAATCGGGCGGGCCTGGGCAAGGCGGGACCGAAGCGGGCCGGCCGGAGGCGGCCAGGCCCGACGGAGGCCGGCCCGGGGCGGAGGGAGGGCAGCCGGCTGGCCAGCTGCCCCAGCGCCAGCACCGTCATCCGTCCCGCCGCCGTCGAGGCCGCGGCGGACGCGGGGGAGGCGGATCCCAGGGAGGAGGGCGGGGCCAAGGCGATCAGCGGGGCGATCAGCGGGGCGATCAGCGGGGCGATCAGCGGGGTGGTCAGCGGGGCGGTCAGCGCGGCGACCAGCGGGGCGGTCAGCACGATCATCGCCAGCAGCACCGCCGGGGCGGCCACACGGCGGAGTCCGCGCCCGCGGTGCCGTCCAAGCGCGTGTCCAAGAGGGAGATCATCTCCAGCGCCAGCTTCGAGGAGACTCGCATCGGGATCATCGAGGACGGCAGGCTCGCCGAGCTCTTGTGGGAGCGGCGCAGCGCCGAGAGCATCGTGGGGAACATCTACAAGGGCGCGGTGGAGAACGTGCTGCCGGGCATCTCCTCGGCGTTCGTGAACATCGGGTTCGAGAAGAACGCCTACCTCTACATCTCCGACGTCCTGGGCGGCCGCGGGGTGCCGATCGACCAGATCCTGAAGAAAGGGCAGAACATCATCGTTCAGGTGGCCAAGGAGGCGATCGGCACGAAGGGCATGAAGGTGACCATGGACGTCTCCCTGCCCGGCAGGTTCCTGGTGTTCACGCCGTTCCAGAAATACGTGGGGATCTCGAAGAGCATCCAGGAGCCCGAGGAGAGGAGCCGTCTGGCCGGCATCGTCGACAAGCTCGTCGCGGAGCTGTTGGGCGGCCGCGGGGTGGTCGTCCGGACGGAGGCCGAGGGCGCCAGCGCCAAGGACATCGAGTGGGAGGTGAAGTACCTCATCAACGCCTGGAACGCCATCCAGGCGAAATGCGACGCCCAGCCGGCCCCGGTGCTCCTGCACGAGGACCTGGACCTCAACCTCCAGGTCGCCCGCGACATCCTCTCGGACGAGGTCTACGTCTATCTCATCGACAACAAGGAGAGCCACAAGAGCGTGCTGGAGTTCGTCAACGGCATCGCGCCCGACCTGGCGGCGAAGGTCAAGCTCTACGAGGGCAAGACCCCCATCTTCCGGGCCTTCGACCTCGAGGGCGAGATCGAGCAGCTGCGCGAGACGAAGGTCATCCTGCCCAACGGCGGCTCCATCATCATCCAGGAGGCCGAATCCCTTTGCGCCGTCGACGTCAACACCGGGCGCTTCACGGGCTCGAAATCCCAGGAGGAGACGGTCACGCAGACGAACATCGAGGCGGCCGTCGAGATCGCCCACCAGCTGAGGCTGCGCAACATCGGGGGCATCATCGTCGTCGACTTCATCGACATGCGCAAGGCCTCCAACCGCAACAAGGTGATGGAGGCCTTCGCCGCGGCCGTCCGTCGCGACCGGGCCAAGATCCGCATCCTGCCCATCACGAGGCTGGGCCTCATCGAGATGACGCGGGAGCGCAAGCGCGAGTCGACGCTCAGCCTGATCACGGAGGGCTGCCCCCAGTGCAACGCGTGCGGGCGCGTCCTCTCGAGCGAGACGCTGCGGATCAGGATCCAGCGGGAGATCGTCGAGATGACCGCCGGCCGGCCCGGCGGGCAGATCAGGATCGTGCTCCACCCCGCCCTGGGCGACACCCTGCGCTCGCAGCAGGCCAAGATCGAGAAGAACGTCCAGCGGTCGGTGAAGATCCAGAACGACCCGCAACTGCGGTGGGAAGACTACCACATCATCCTGGAATGAAGCCGCCCCCGGACGCCTCGCAGGCCCGTCCCCGTCGAGGGAGAGGGCTCGTCACCTGGCTCGTGGCGGGAGCCGCGCTCCTGCTGCGCGCGGCGGCGGCCGCCGGGACGGTGGAGGTCGTCGTGGACGGCCGGTACAAGGGGACGGCGACGGATTACCGGGTCGGGCCGACGACCTACCTGGGGGCGACGGACGTGGGCGGCATCTACGGCGCCCAGGTGTACTGGTACCCGGTGTCGGGGAGGCTCCGCCTGAGCCTTCGGGGCAGGCCGCTGGAGTTGATGGTGGGCTCGGAGACGGCGGTCGTCAACGGCAAGAAGGTCGGCCTGGGGGCCCAGGTCATCCTGCGGGGCTCGGAGGCGTTCGTGCCGATATCCCTGTTGAAGACGCGGGAGTTCGTGGCGTGGGCCGGGATGCGGGCGGAGTTCAACGAGGGCTCCCAGGTCCTGTCCGTGGACGGCGCGACGTCCCCGAGCGCGCCCCGGCCGGCCAGCGCGCTTCCCGAGGGGAGCGGCCCTCCCCCGGCGGGCTCCGCGCGGGACGTTCGGCCCTCGACCGCGCCGGCACGGGCGGGCGCTCCGGGGACGGCGGGAGCGGAGAACGCCCTGCCCGCCGAGGCGGGGGTGTCGTCCAGGCCGGTCGCCGGCGCCGGCAAGTTCCGCGTGGTCGTCGACCCTGGGCACGGGGGGAAGGACTCCGGGGCCGTGGGCAAGAAGGGGACCCTCGAGAAGGACGTCGTGCTTTCGGTGGGGCTGGCGCTGGCCGCGAAACTCGAGGAAGGCGGCGCCGAGGTCCTCCTGACGCGCAGCGACGACTACTTCGTGCCGCTCTCGGAGCGCTCCCGCGCGGCCAACGAGTTCGGGGCGGACCTCTTCGTGTCCATCCACTGCAACTCCTCCCCCAAGAAGCGCGACACGGGCTTCGAGCTCTACTTCCTGTCCGAGAAAGCCTCCGACCCGGAGGCGGAGCGGATCGCCAACCTCGAGAACTCCGTCCTGGAGCTGGAGGGCAAGTCCGTCGAGGAGGAGCAGGCCGAGATCATCCTGCGGGCGATGACGAAGACCGAGTACATGAACGAGGGGGCCCAGTTCGCCGCGGTGCTGGCCCGGAGGATGGAGAAGAAGCTGGACCTGACGAACCGCGGCGTGAAGCAGGCCGGCTTCTACGTCCTGCGGGGCACGGACGCCCCCGCCGTGCTCTTCGAGATCGCTTTCCTTTCGTATCGCAAGGACGAGGCGCGGCTGGGGTCGAAGTCCTTCAGGAAGAGGGTCGTGGAGGGGCTGTACCAGGGGATCATGGAGTACGGGAAGGAGAAGGGGAGGATGGCTCGATGAAACGGCGATTGACCCCCCCGGCTACTCGCCCCCCCGCGGGGGGGGCGAGTGAACTTCCAATCGGCGTGTTCGACTCGGGGATCGGCGGCCTCACGGTGTTCGACGCCATCGGCCGGCGCATGCCCAGGGAGAACCTGGTGTACTTCGGCGATACGGCCCACGTGCCCTACGGGACGAAGTCGCCGGAGGCGGTGGGCCGCTATTCGTCTGAGATCGCCCGCTACCTGGACCGGCGGGGCATCAAGGCCCTGGTGGTGGCGTGCAACACCGCCTCGGCGGTGGCCTTGCCCAGGATCCGGCGCAGCGTGCGCGTCCCCGTGATCGGCGTGATCCTGCCCGGGGCCAAGGCGGCCGCGGCGGCCTCGGGGAGCGGCTCCATCGGGATCATCGGGACCGAGGCGACCATCTCCTCGCGGGCCTATGTGAAGGCCGTCAGGCGGCTGAGGCCCGCGGCGAGGATCACGGGGATCGCCTGCCCCCTGTTCGTGCCGCTGGTGGAGGAGGGGTGGTGGGAGCACCCCGTGACCGAGGCGGTGGCGCGCCGGTACCTGGCGCCGCTCAAGCGGGCGGGCGTGGACTCCCTGATCCTGGGCTGCACCCATTACCCGCTGCTCAAGGGCGTGCTGCGCCGGGTCATGGGCCCGAGGCTCGCGCTGATCGACTCGGCGGAGCGGACGGCCGTCGAGACCGAGGCGCTGCTGCGCCGCCTCGGGCTCGAGCGCCGGTCGGGCAAGGGCGTCCACCGTTTTATCGTGTCGGACGGACCCGAGAGGTTCCAGCGGCTCGCCCGACGGCTCATCGGGCGGCGGGTCAAGGTCGTGGAGCACCGATTTGAATAGTATGCACTGGAGGCGATGAAATGAGAGACAGAAGGCCGGGATTCTCGAGGCACGGCGGGCAAGGCGGTCACGGCGGCCACGGTGGGCAGGGCGGCCAGGGTGGACGCGGCGGCCACGGCGGGCAAGGCGGCCACGGGCAGGGCCAGCAGCATGGGCAGGGGAACTTTCGCCGGCGGGACTTCAACCGCTCCCGGCGCGACAACCAGCCCCGGCCGGTGCGCGAGCCCAGCGAGGCCGAGAAGCTCTTCGCCTCCAAGACCCCGATCGATCCGCGGGAGTGGATATGCATGGAGAAGGGCTCGTCGGACCCGTGCATGAGGGCCGTTGACATCCTGTGCCCGGTCGGCAAGGGGACGCGGGGGCTCATCGTCTCTCCCCCCAAGGCCGGCAAGACCACGTTCCTGCGGCAGATCTCCCAGGCGGTGGGCGCCGCCGATCCCAAGATCCGGCAGTACGTCCTGCTCATCGACGAGCGGCCGGAGGAGGTGACCGAGTTCAAGCGCAGCGTCCCCGCCGCGGTCTTCGCCTCCTGCAGCGACCAGCCCTACGAGAAGCACGTGTCCACGGCCGAGTCCCTCATGCGCGAGGCCATCGAGCACGCCGCGGCCGGGGAGGACGTGTTCATCCTCCTCGACTCGCTGACGCGCCTGGCCAGGGTCCACAACCAGTTCGCCAACGGCAGCCGCACCATGACCGGCGGCCTCGACTCGAGGGCGCTGGAGGTCCCGCGCCGCATCTTCGGCGCGGCCCGCAAGCTCGAGGAAGGGGGGTCGCTCACGATCCTGGCGACGGCCCTGGTCGAGACTGGCAGCCGCATGGACGACATCATCTTCCAGGAGTTCAAGGGGACGGGCAACATGGAGCTCGTGCTCTTCCGGCAGGCCGCGGAGCACCGCATCTTCCCGGCCATGAAGGTGCGCGAGAGCGGGACGAGGAAGGAGGAGAAGCTCCTGCCGCCCGACGTGCTCGACCTCGTGTGGAAGCTGCGCCGCGTGCTGGCCGGGATGGGCGACCTGGAGGCCATCAAGGCATTGAACGAGATGCTGCGCCTTCACAAGACCAACGAGGCGCTGCTCGCGACGCTCAAGTGAGGCCGCCCCCTGTCGGCGGCGGAGGCGGCACGCCCGCGCCAGAAACGCCGGGCGCGGGCAGCTTGAAACAGGGCGTGACCGCCGCGAAGGCGCCCGCGGCCATCGGGCCGTACTCCCAGGCCATCAGGGCCGGGGGGTGGCTGTTCCTCTCCGGGCAGCTGCCCCTGGACGCCAAGGGCGACATGGTCGCGGGCGGCGTGGCCGCCCAGACCGAGCGCATCCTGTCGAACCTGCAGGCCGTCCTGCTGGAGGCCGGGATGGACCTGGGCAATGTCGTGAAGACCACGGTCTACATGACGGACCTCAAGGAGTTCGGCGCCATGAACGAGGTCTACGCCAGGCATTTCGCCGCCCCGTGCCCCGCCCGCGCCACCGTGCAGGTGGCGGCCCTGCCGAAAGGGGCCGCCGTCGAGATTTCGGCGATCGCCGTCGCGGCCGGCTGAGCCGGATCACACGCCAACTCGCGCCGGCGCGAGTCCGGGTGTCGCTGCTTCCGGAGGGGGCCTTGCGCCGCGTCGGTGGCGAGAGCCCCGGACCCGGAGCTCAGGCCGGAGCTTCTGGCGTTGCTGGCTTCGGCCGTCGAATATCCCCGCGTCGGTTGGGCCGGATTATTCGTCTCCAGGAGGCCCTGCCAGCCCCATGAGCAGCCCCGACTCCTGCCACAACTCCACGCGGACGCCGTTCACCTCGACTTGGGTTTCCGGGACGCCGGCGAGGGCCGGGACCGCCGCGGATTCGTAGAGCGTGCAGGGCCTGCCGTCTTTATCCTGGAGCCGGAGCTGCGCGGCGGGTTGGCCTTGGATGGAGCAGTAGCGGGCCCCTATCAGACGCAGCCCGCGCTGTTTGACGCGGAGAGGTTCCAGCAGTGAGAATTCCAACTTCCCCATCTGCCGCTCAAGCGCGTCGAAGGCCGCGGCGCGGAATTCGACGTTGAGCCTCTTATTGTGGTTGCGCGCGATCTCGGCGGCCACGGCTTGCGCAAGCGCCGATGCGCCGCGGTCACGGCCGTGCGGCAGGTCCAAACGGGAAGAGACGAAAAAAATCGTCAGGAAGAACGCGCAGGCTCCGGCCGTCAGGACCCACCGCGAAGAGACCCACGGCGGCAGCTGCCGGTTCCACAGGGATGGCCGGACCGGATCGGGAGCGGCGGACCGGCCGGTTCCCGCAGCCAAGGACCTCAGGCGCGAAAGGACCTCGGGCCGCAGGCGCCTGCGGCCGTAATAGTCAACCAGATGTTCCCGCAAGGGTTTCAATCTCATGACGAAGCCTCGAATCCATCACGCGCCAGGAGGCGCCTCAGTTTCTCCCTCCCCCGGTGGATGAGGCTCAAGACGCTGCCCCGGGGCTTCCCGGTCAGTTCGCCGATCTCCTTGGCGGTGTAGCCTTCCACCGCCGCCAGATAGAGGGCTTCCCGTTCCTCGGGCCGCACCCGGTCGAGCGCGCGCTCAAGGGTCCCGGAATCCTCGACCGCGATGTCCTCGCGCCCAAGGATGTCTTCCTCGCCCTGCTCCGTCATGCCCTCCAGGGAACGTATCTCCACGAGCTTCTCGCGCCGGAACAGATCGATGAAGCGATTGCGTATCGCCGCGAACAGGTATCCGGCGTGCCATGGACCGTTGGACTTGACGAGCCTTACGCAGGCGTCCTGCAGAAGATCCTCGGCCCGGGTCTGGTCGTGGGTGAGCGAGAAGGCGTAGCGGTACCCGCGGTGCAACAGTTCGTCGAAATCCGCCGGCACGTTGCTTTCCAACGAAACCTCCTACCCTACGCCTTCCGCCCACACGAAGGCATCATTATCGCATTTCGGATCAAGGCGCGGCCGCTGGCGCGAACGACGCGATCTCAATGACCCTCTCATCGCCGTAGACCTTGCCGGTGACGGAGAAACGCTTGCCCTTGTTCTCCTTCTGAAGGAGAGGCTTCGACTGGTCGTTGACGAGGACATGGTAGAGCTTGCCCTCGAGCTTCTTGAGCCGCTTTCCCGTCTCGTTGACGATTGTCTCCGCCTCGAAAGAGAACTGGCATCCGTGCAGGGCGCACTGGGACGCGGCCCCCTTTTTCTTCTTCAGCTCGCAGGTCGCGCAACGCAAGGTCCCTGTCACCGTCACGACAGCCTCTCCCTGCGCGGGCTTGGAAACAGCTCCGTGGCCGTGCCCCTCGTGGCCCGGTTGCGCCAAGGCCCAACCCCCGGCTCCCAATGCCAAGGATGCAATCATCAGCGCCAACGTTTTCTTCATGTCAGTCACCCCTATGCGCGGCATGTCTCCCGGCTCATCGCCGGGATATCGCTCACCATGGGTAAGCGAAAATACGCGACAGTACGGCCAGCTTGTCCGTGATCAAGAGACCCCCGAGACCGACTAGGAACGCTCCGGAGGCGATTTCCATGGCGTGGTGATGCGGCCGGAGCAATTCCGAAAAATGCTTCAATCCCGGCAGGGAGAGGCTGGCCGCTAGAAAGGGCGCGCCCAGGCCCAGAGAATAGACAGCCAAGAGAGCCGCCCCTTTCGCCACGGTCGCGGATGCGGCTGAATAGAGCAGGATGCTGGAAAGTATCGGGCCGACGCAAGGCGCCCAACCCGCGGCGAACGCCATGCCCATCACAAAAGCTCCAGCCGGGCCGCCGAGCCCGGAGGAAGGTCTCCAACGCAATTCACGATAGAGCGGCAGGATGCGGAACACTCCGGCGAGATGCAGTCCCATGACCGCCACGAAGACGCCGCCGGCTACCCGGAGGAGCCAGGCATGCGCGGACAACAGCCTTCCCAATGCCGTCGCCGTCGCCCCGAGCATGGTAAAAACCAGGCCGAATCCGATCACGAACATGAGCGCCGACGCGAACAACTTGATGCGCGCGCCTCCCGGCGTCCCATCTGCGGGGCTTGGGAACGGGTGGCCCAGGATGGCGAGATAGATCGGGATCATCGGAAGCACGCACGGGGAAAGGAAAGTAAGGACGCCGGCCAGGAAAGCGGCCGCCAGTGGGAAGGTCCCGAAGAGCCTGAAGATGGCCTTGGATGGCGTCCGGGCGGGCGGTTGCCGCGCCTCGCCGGCCTTGCCAGTCAGCAGGCCTATCAGCCTGGGGATGTCCGCGGGGGTGACCGCATGCGTGCGGAACGCGATAGTTCCGTCCGGTCTGACGCCGATGTTGACCGGGATGGGCCGAATCTCATAAGGGCCGGAAATCGTGTCATCCTGATCGTAGGCCACGGGGTATGGGACCACATGAGCCCGAACGAACTCTACGGTCTCGGCCTTGCCTTCCGCCAACGCAACGTCCAGGAATCGGACCTCGGAATGGTTGCGGCTGGCTTCGACAAGGGCCGGCATCTCCTCCCGGCAATCCGGACACCAGGTGGCGAAAAGGTTGAGCCAGACGGCTTTCCCCTCATGGAAGTTCTTGAGGTCGACAGGACGGCCGTCGATTCCGGGGAGGATAAAGGCGGGAGCCGACCCTCCCTCATAGGGATTGGGCGTGCCAGCCGCGGCGTGAGCGCAAGGCGCGATGCTCAACGCCAGTATCGGTGTCAGGAAAAGCGACGCTTTCCAATTCATGGGTCCAAGGTCCTTCATCCAGATAGACGAAGGAGGGCGAGCGTTGATTGCAAGCGGGCTCGGGCCAAGGGTGAAACACCGGCTGCCCTTCGGTCAGAACCTCAGGATGGGCAGGATGCTGGCGTAGCGGTCCGTCCAGGCCGGGACCAGGCGCGAGCGCCACGGCGAGAGGTCCTGCCACGCCGCGTCCTCCTGGAGGCGGCGGACCGTGTCGGCGTCTTGGCTGACGGCCACCCAGCGGGACATGTAGAACTCGGGCGCTTGCTCGCGGGTGGGTTTGGCGTGGCGGACGGCGGCGTGGAGGCCCAGGTCCAGCGTCACGGCGGCGAGCACGGGCCGCAGGTCCAGGAACCGTTGGAGATGTGGACCAGGATGATGCCGCCGGGCGATGTCCGCCGCGACGAGGAGGTAGTGGCGGCCCTGCCGAAAGGGGCGGCCGTCGAGATTCCGGCGATCGCCGTCGCCGCCGGCTGAGTCGGATCACACGCCAACTCGCGCCGGCGCGAGTCCCGGCATTGCCGCGGGCTGCGTGCGTGACAGCTGCGTGCGGGCACTTGACATACTAAAATATGTCAATTACACTATGAGCATGGGCTCGCTGCGCTTGTGTCGGGAAGCGCGGGGGCTGTCTCAGAGGGGGCTGGCCCGGGCGGCCGATGTGGCTTTCAGGACGGTTCAGCTCCTGGAATCGGCGCGCCACGACCCCAGGTGGTCCACCTTGGCCCGGCTGGCGCGGGTCTTGGGCGTTGAGCCCGAGGAGCTTGTCCGCGGCGCCGGCGGGGGGGCGCTTGGGCGCTGTTCGGCGCGGCTGGCGGCCGGAGGCTCATGGAAGACCGCTTTCTTCGATTTCGTGGACGACTTCCGGACGGGGCCTTGCGCCGCGTCGGTGGCGAGAGCCCCGGACCCGGAGCTCAGGCCGGAGCTTCTGGCGCTGCTGGCTTCGACCGTCGAATATCTCTGCGGCCGGCGCGGGCTGGCGGTCCCCTGGTGGTGCGCCGGAGTCCCGCCCCTGCCGGAGCCCTGGTTCGTGTCCGGCACTGAGAACCTCAAGGCCGAAAGCCTCGTCGAGTCGCCGGCGGCGTTCCGCCAGCGGAACATCTTCGTGCTCGGGAACTTCCTGTCCAGATGCTGACCCGGCCGCTGATCCTGAGGCTCCTGCGGGCGCTGAACAAGGAGCTGCGCGCCATGGGCGCCGTCGGGGAGATCGGCTTGTGCGGCGGCGCGGTGATGTGCCTGGTCTTCAAGGCAAGGGAGGCCACCAAGGCCGTGGACGCGATCTTCCGGCCTTCGGCCGAAATCCGGCGGGCCGCCAAGGCCGTGGCCGCCCGGTTCGATCTGCCCGACGACTGGCTCAACGACGCGGTCAAGAGCTATTTCCACGCCGAACCGCCCCGGGAGCCGGTCCTCGACCTGTCGAACCTCCGGGTCTGGGCCCCGAGCCCCGACTACCTGCTGGCCATGAAATGCGTGGCGGCCAGGTTCGACACCCACGACCACGAGGACGTCGTGTTCCTTCTGAGGTATTTGAGGCTCTCGGAGCCCGAGGCCGTATTCACCCTCATCGAGCGCTACTACCCGCGCCGCGCGATCCCCGCCAAGGCGAGGTTCTTCGTGGAGGAGATCCTGGCAGGGTGATCAGGGCCTCATTTTGGAAAGCGCTGGAAATCGCAGCGCTTTCAGCATCTCGTGCGAGATGCTGGTCAGAATCTCAGGATGGGCAGGATGCTGGTGTAGCGGTCCGTCCAGGCCTTGACCAGGCGCGTTCGCCATTGCGAGATGTCCCGCCACTCCGGGTCCTCCTCGAGCCGGCGGACTGTGTCGGCGTCTTGGCTGACGGCCACCCAGCGGGACATGTAGAACTCGGGCGCTTGCTCGCGGGTGGGTTTGGCGTGGCGGACGGCGGCGTGGAGGCCCAGGTCCAGCGTCACGGCGGCGAGCACGGGGCGCAGGTCCAGGAACCTGTTGGAGATGTGGACCAGGATGATGCCGCCGGGCGATGTCCGCCGCAGGTAGAGGGCGAAGGCTTCCTTCGTCAGCAGGTGCGTGGGGATGGCGCCGCCGTTGAAGGCGTCGATGATGAGGAGGTCGTGCGTCGGCCCCTTGGCGGCCTCCATGGAGAGGCGCGCGTCGCCGATGACGACGCGGACGGCGGCGGGGGTCCTGTCCAGGAAGGAGAAGCGCTCTCGGGCGATGGTCTCGACGTCCGGGTCGAGCTCGTAGAACGTGATAGCCTCGCCCGGCCTCCCGTAGCAGGCCACCGCGCCCGCCCCCAGGCCGACGGCGCCGAGGTCCTTGATCCGCGCGCCGAAGAGACGGTAGATGTCCCCGACCGGCCCCAGCCGGTGGTAGTAGGACAGCGGCTGCAAGGCCTTGGCGGGGTCGAGGAACTGCAGCCCGTGGAGCGTGTTGCCGTGCATGAGGCGGCGGAAGGGGCCTGCCTCCTCGACCCGGTAGACCCCGTAGAAGTTGCGCAGCACGTAGGAGCCGGGGTCGGGGCGGCCGCGCGCCATGATCAGCACGGCGAGCACGAGCACGAAGCCCGTGGCGACCGTCAACGGGCGCACGACGTTGCGGGCGCGCCAGAGGTCCCAGTCGCGCACGAACAGCGCCCCTAGGGAGAGCAGCCCCGCGACCATCCAGTCGAGGCCGACCCAGCCGACGTGCCGGCCGAGCACGGGCACGAAGAGGCCGAGCAGGACGCCGCCGAGGAGCCCGCCGGCCGAGACGGCCAGATAGAACACGGAGGCCCCGCCATCCTCGGCGGGTCTGGATTCCGCGAGGGAACGGTGGCAGATCATGGCGACGACGAAGAGGGCCGCGAAGTTGAGGACGACCCCGAGGGCTCCCACGACGCTGATGAACGACATCCCGTTGGCCAGGACCCTTTGTCCCACCAGGACCGCCGCCAGGGGGCCCAGGGTGATGGCGGCGACGAGGACCACGGCGCAGCCGAAATTCTCGGGCCGCCAGGGCCGGCTCTTGAAGTTGACGATGAAGGTGGCCAGGTAGATGCCCAGGGGCGCCACCCACAGCAGCGGGACGGCGGCCAGGCTCGAGGTCAGGAAGTGCGTCGACGCCAGCATCGCGGCGCAGGGGCCGGCGCTCAGGATGACCCAGGAGAGGACCTGCCGCGGGGAGGGGGCGGGCGGCGCCGGGGGGGCGGGGCGGACGCCCGTGCCTTCCGGGCCCCCTGGCCCTTCAGGCACCGGCGAAAGGAGAACGTCCGCGCCGGGCAGGCACAGGAGGTGGCTGAGGACGAAGACCGCGTAGCAGGCCTGCCAGACCCAGAGCTGGGCGTGGAGCGGGAGCAGGCGCTCGATGACGAACGGGTAGGCGAGGAGCCCGGCGAGCGCGCCGGCGTTGGAGGCGGCGTAGAGGACGTAGGGGTTCTCCCTCTCGGGACGGCCCGAGGCCGCCAGCCAGGCCTGGAGCGTGGGGACCGTGGAGGAGAGGGCGAAGAACGGCGCGCCGACGGACAGCGTCAGGACGGCCAGGAGCCGCAGGATGGGGTGGGCGATGTCCGGCGGGACCGCGCGGATGGGAAAGGACGCGGCCGCGGCGGCCAGGACGGCGAGGTGGACCCAGGCCCGCCGGCGCGACGGCCCGCGCTTCGTCGCGAGGTGCGCGTAGAGATAGCCGGCCGGCAGCAGGGCCTGGAAGAACATCATGCAGGTCGTCCAGACGTGGGAGCTTCCCCCGAAGAACGGCAGGAGGAACTTGGCGATGAGGAGCTCGATCTCGAACAGGAGGAAGGAGCCCAGGAAGGCGACGAAGTGGTGGGGGGTCAGAGGAGGCCGAACTCCTTGAGCCGGTCTTTCAGGACGGCCTTGCTCGCGGCGGTCAGCGGGGTGAGGGGCAGCCGCGGCTCGCCCCGGCAGAGGCCCATCATCTCCAGGGCGGCCTTGACCGGGATGGGGTTGGTCTCGATGAAGAGGGCCTTGACCAGGGGGAACATCTTGAGGTGCAGGGACCGGGCCTTGGCCCAATCCCCGCGGGACGCGGCCGCGCACAACTCGGCGGTCTCCCTCGGGAGGATGTTGGCGATCACGGAGACGACGCCCTGGGCGCCCACGGCCATCATGGGCAGCGTCAGGCTGTCATCGCCCGAGAGGACCGAGAAGGGGCGGCGGGCAGGATGTTCTCCACTCCCGCCGTCCCCGAAGCGCCTACCGCGCGGAGCGGGGCGGCGGATGAGCGTCATGATCTCGGAGACCTGGTCGAGGAGGCCCGAGGCCTCCTTGACCGCCGCGATGTTGGGGAAGTCGGCCGCGAGGCGGGCGAGGGTCGAGGGCAGGATGTTGACCGCGGTGCGGCCCGGGATGTTGTACACGACGATCGGCAGCCGCGTGGCGAGGCTTGCGGCCTTGAAGTGCTGGTAGATTCCCTCCTGGGTGGGCTTGTTGTAGTAGGGGGCCAGCAGGAGCACCGCCGAGGCGCCGAGCCCCTCCGCCTCCCGGCAGAGCGCCGCCGCCTTGGCCGTGTCGTTGGTGCCGACGCCGGCGACCACGGGCAGGTTGCCGCCCGCCTCTTCCACGCAGATGGAGATGAGCCGGGAGGATTCCTCGTGGCTGAGCGTGGCCGCCTCGCCGGTCGAGCCGCAGGGGACCAGCCCGGAGGTCCCGGATTTGAGGTGCCAGCGGACGAGCCCGCGGTAGGCCGCTTCGTCGACGGCGCCCTCCCGGGAGAACGGCGTGGCCAGCGCGACGAACGACCCTTGGAACCCGCCGCCCGAGGTGCGTTTCTTCATGGGAACCTTCCCTCTCATAGAGTGATCTCTCCTGTGAACACGATCCTGGCGGGGCCTTGCAGCCAGACGTCGCGGACCTGCCCGCCGTGTCCGCTGAAATCGACCTTGAGGACCGCGCCCGAGCGCACCCGGACCGAGACGGGCGGACGGGCTCGGCCCAGGGCGTAGGCCACCGCCGCTGCGGCGACCGCCCCGGTGCCGCAGGCTAGGGTCTCGTCCTCGACGCCCCGCTCGTAGGTCCGCAGGAGCAGGCGCGCCGGCGTCAGCGCGATGAAGTCGGCGTTCGTGCCCGCCGGGGCGAACGCTGGGTGATGGCGCAGGGCCCTGCCGGCCTCCACGACCGGGAACGTCTCGAGCCCGGCGACCTCGAGCACGGCGTGGGGGACGCCGGTGTCGATGGCGTGGACCGTGCGGCTCGCGCCGAGGAGCCTGAGCTTCAGCCCGAGGCGCAGGCCGCTCGGGTCGGGCATGCTGATGGCGGCCGCGTCCGGGCCCGCCATGCGGGCCCGGAGGAGGCCGGCCGTCGAGTCGAACGCGAAGGACGCCGCCCCGCGGGTGAGGCCCATCCGGTGGAGCCAGACGGCGGCGGCCCGCGCGCCGTTGCCGCAGAAGGCCTTGGAGCCGTCCGAGTTGAGGTAGTGCAGGCGCGGCGCCCGGCCGGCGCCGGCCCGGTCGACCACCAGGAGTCCGTCGGCGCCGACGCCGTTGCGGCGGTCGCAGAGGAGCCGGGCCAGCCGGGCGCGGACGTCCTCCTCTCGCCCGGTGCCGCAGGGCGCAAGGGTCGCCCGGAGACGCCGGGAGAGGCTGACGGCGGCGCCGCGGAGGCTCCGCCCGTCGAGCAGGACGAAATCGTTGCCCGCGGCGCTCAGCTTGAAGAATGGAATCACTCGCCTCCCCCTAATCACTCGTCTCCCCCCCGCTACTCGCCCCCCCGTGGGGGGGCGAGTGACTTGAGGACCCCGGCCGCGACCTTGGCCACGAAGGGCTCGCTCCCCGCCGCCGCGACGCGCAGCTCCTTGACGGCTTGGGCGCGCCGGCCGGCCTGGAGATGGGCGCGCGCCATCACGTAGCGCGCCAGGGGGTTGTCCGGCGCGGCCCTGAGCACCTGCTGGGCCCGGGCGACCGCGCCGTGCCATTGCCGGGCCTCCATGTGCCACACGGCGGCCAGGAGGGAGAGCTCGAGGGCTCGGCCAGGAGGAGGGTTCGCGCAGAGCTCCAGGAGGATGTCGAGCGCCTCCTGGGGGTCGCCGTCGGCCCGGCGGATGCGCGCCAGGACCAGGCGGGAGTCGGCCGACGGCCGGCGCTGGAGGGAGAGGCGGATGGCGATGTCGGCGGTCTCGTAGTCGCGGCGCGCGAGGTTGAGTTCCGCGTAGTCCCGCCAGAGGTCGGCGTCGCGCGGGAGCAGCTCGAGGGCGCGGTCGTAGTAGGCGGCGCTCTGGTCGAGCAGGCCGAGGTTGCGGTCGATCTCGGCCAGGCCGATGAGGGCCGCGGTGTTGTTCGGGTCGAGGCGCAGGACGCGCTCGAAGATGGGGATGGCCCGCTCCTCCAGGAGGGAGGAGTGGAGGAGCTGGCCGAGGCGGGTCAGGAGGTCGGTGTCCCTCGGGTAGAGACGGGTCCCGAGCTGGTAGACGCCCAGCGCCCTGTCGAACTGGCGCAGGCGCTCGTGGCTCACGCCCAGGAAGTAGTAGGCGGCCGGCTGCTTCCCGGAGAATCGGAGCTTGGCGAGGGCCTCGGGCGTGAGTGAGGCGATGAGCTCGGGGAACCGCTCGGCCAGGAAGAGCTTCTCAGCCGCCTCGTACTGCGGGGTCCTCCAGGTCAGGAACTGCCAGGCGCGGGCGGGGGAGGCGAGGGCGCCCAGGCACAGCGCCAGCGCGAGGGCTCTCATGGGCGGGCCTTCTCCCAGTCCTTCGCCAGCCACGGGAGGGAGTAGAGGATGAGGCTCTCCTGCCCGGCGACGAGGCGCTTGGCGGCGTCGATGGCGCCGTGGGTGATGCTGTCGCGCAGCCGGGGGGACTCCACGAAGCCGATGTCGGGCACCTGGGGCTCGATGAGGAAGTTGGCGCTCTTGCGCTGCTCGCGCGAGAGCAGCGAGCCCCTGATGTCGATGACCTGCTCGAGGGTGTTGAGCATGCTCTTGGGCCGGGACGTGGCGTAGTCGAGTTCGGTGATCGAGGCGATGACGTACTGCGCGCCGAGGAGCTTGGCCGCGTCGATGGGGATGAAGTCCACGACGCCGCCGTCCACCAGGAAGCGGTGGCGGTACTCGACCGGCGAGAAGATGCCCGGGAGGTTCATGCTGGCCCGCACGGCGGGGGTCACGGGGCCCTCCCTGAAGATGATGGCTTCCCCGGAGTTGAGGTCCATGGCGACGCAGGCGAAGGGCCTCTTGAGCTGCTCGAAGCGGCGCGCGCGCAGGTGTTTCGCCAGGAACCGCTCGGTCTTCTCGGAGGAGAGGGGGCTGTCGAAGAACGCCAGCCTGAACAGGTTGAGGGCGCCGTAGTTGCTGGCGCTTCGGAATCCCACGTTGGAGGCCAGCTCGCGGAGGGTCGCGGGAGCCATCCCGTCGGCGATGGCCGAGCCCATGACGGCGCCCATCGAGGTCCCGGCGACGACGTCGATGGGGAAGCCCGCCTGGTCGAGCACCGAGAAGACGCCGGCGTGGGCCACCGCCCGCAGGGACCCGCCGGACAGGGCCAGGCCGACGACGGGGCGCCGGCCCTTGGGCTTCGACCGCAGCTCGCGCCAGAGGTGGTCGCGGAGGATGGCGTCCTGGTCGAGCGAGGGGAGGGCCTGCGCGCTCGCCAAGAAATGCGTCAGGACGATGCCGAACAGCAGAGTGAGCATTTCTTGGCGAGCGACTCCCTAAAGAATCCTCTGGGGCCGCGCGCTTTGCGCGCGGTCCTATCGGTCGTTACAGCTCCCGTCCCACCGCCCACTCGAGCTTCGCGACCGCGAGGATGTGCTCGGTCACGGATTCGAGGAACGCGAGGCGCGCGTCGGAAAGACGCTTGGCGGCGCGTATCTTGGGGAGGGCGGCGCCCTGGAGGCTCGCCGCCTGGTCGAAGAGCCGTTGGATCCCCAGGTGGTGGGATTCCCGCAAGGGGTATTCCTTCTGCCAGTACCGGAGGTTCTCGTAGGCCTGGCGGACGTCGAGCCGCACGCGGTCCTGGAGCTCGGCGCGCTTGAGGGCGCCTTGGCGCTGCTCGGCCTCTTTCTGCTTGACCTGGGTGAACAGGTCGTAGGCGAGGGGGATCTTGATGCCGAGGGTGGCGTCCCAGTTGTTCTGCTTGAGCGGGAAGCGGTGGCCGGTGAGCTCGTAGTCGCCCGCGAAGAACAGCGTGGGGTGGCGGCGTCCCATGGCGAGGTTGACCGAGATGGCGTCCATCTCCGCCGCGTACGTCTGGGATTGGAGCTCGGGACGCAGCTCGATGGCCCAGACGATCGTCTTGTCGATGTCGATCTCCAGGGGCTTGGTCTCCAGGGCGCCTTCGACGCGGAAGGTCGTGTCGAGCTCGAGGTTCAGGGTCTTGAGCAGGGCCAGCCGGCTGATCTCGAAGGCGTGGCGGGCGTGGGCCGCCTCGGCGCGGGCCTCGCCGAGCAGGGCCTCGGCCTCGATGCGGTCCCAAGCGCCCAGGGCCTGGTCGGCGGCGATGGTCTTGGCCGCCGCCTCGTTCCTCACGGCGGCGGCGAGCTTCTCCTGCGCCAGGAGGAGACGGTAGAAGGTCTCCCGGGCGTTGAGGCCCACCTCCCGCCGGACCGTGTCGTAGTTGCTGCGGGCCGCTTTCTGGGCGGCCTTGGCCAGCTGGAAGGTGTTGACGTGGCGCATCCCCTCGTAGAGGGGGAGGTACATGTAGCCGCTGCCGGAATAGAGGTTCTGGTCGGCCCCGGGGAACACCAGGAGGTTGCGCGACACCCCGGAGAGCGCGAAGGGATACCGGGCCTCGAACTTGGACGCGCTCGCCTGGAGGCCGACCTCCGGCAGGAACTGGAACAGCGCCTCCTTGACGCGCTGCTCGGCGATGATGGTGTCCTGCTCGGCGGAGAGCACGCGCGCGTCGTTGAGCGTGGCCAGGCGGACCGCCTCGGCCAGGGTGATGGTCCTGCCCGCGTCCGATGCCTCTGGCGCGGGCGTGCCGCCTCCGGCCGACATGGGAAGCGGCCTGCCCGCCGCAGTCTCGGGTGCCGGCTGGGCGAAGAGCGCGCCCGCCAGGAGCGCCAGGAGGAAGGGCACGGGCATCACACCTTGAAGGAGCTGGTCAGGTGCTCGAGCTCGAGCTTGACGGACTCGAGCTCCTCGCGGGCCGCCGCGGCCGCCGCTCCCTCGGGGAGCTTCTTGAGGGCGGCCTCGAGCCGCTCCAGGAGGTGCCGGCTGAGCGTGCGGTCCTTCTGGACCATGGACTGCAGGCTGGCCAGCATGGCGTTGAACTCCTCCTGCAGCTCGAGGAGCTCGTCGCCCGTGCGCAGCGACACCCGGTGCGTGAGGTCCCCCCCCGCGACCGCCTGGGCGGATTTTTCGAAGCGGTAGATCGGGCCGGCGAACCGGTGGGACACGTACAGGGAGATGAGGACCATGAGCCCCAGGTAGATGGCGAGCTTGGCCAGGATGATCATGTTGAACTGGTTGATCACGGTCGCCAGCGAGGGGTCGACGGCCAGGACGCGGTGCGCGATCGAGTAATAGATGTCGCCGCCCACGATCAGAGACGAGATCAGGACGCTCAGGAAGACCATCCCGATGTACCTGAGCTGCAGCGACCTCTTGACGAGGACGGTCCGGCGCTGGAACTTGAGCGGCTCGGACATCGTCAGACCTTGACGGTGTTCCCGCCGGGGATCCTGCACATGGTGTCGAGGATGCCGAACCACTCCAGCGTCACGGTCTTGAGCTTCGCGGTGGCCTCGTCGAGCGAGACCGCCACCATGTCGTTGCCCCGCAGGGCGGCCATGAAGCCGAACTTGCCGTCCTCGACGAGCTCGGCGGCGAAGATGCCGGCCCGCGTGGCCAGGAGGCGGTCGAAGAGGGTCGGGTGGCCTCCCCGCTGGATGTGGCCGATGGTGGCGTGGCGGGTCTCGATGCCGGTCTCCTTCTCGATGATCTCGGCGACCTGCTCGCCGACCTCGCGCTCCTGGAGCAGCATGTGCCCGAACTCGTCGAGCTTCTCTTCCTTGGGGCCGTCCTGCTCGAGCTCGATGGCCTCGGAGACCACGACCAGGGCCACTTTCTTGCGGGCGTGGGCCGCCTTGACCGCGGCCGCCATCGCCTTGACGTCGACCTTGCGCTCGGGGATGCAGACGTAGTCCGCCCCGGCCGCGATGCCGGTGTAGAGCGCCACCCAGCCGGCGTGGCGCCCCATGACCTCGAGCACCATGACGCGGCGGTGGCTGCGGCCCGTGTCGAGGAGCCTCGCGGCCGCGTCCATGGCCACGGAGACGGCCGTGTCGAACCCGAAGGTGTAATCGGTGGCCGAGAGGTCATTGTCCATGGTCTTGGGGACGCCGACCACGGGGGCCTGGTGCTCGCGGAAGAGCTTCGCCGCCACGCCCAGGGTGTCCTCGCCGCCCATCGCGATGAGCCCGTGGAGGCCGAGCTTCTTGAAGGTCGCCAGGGTGGCGGCCACCCCGCCCTCTTTCTTGAAGGGGTTGGTCCGGGACGACCCGATCATGGTTCCGCCGCGGGAGGCCAGGTCTTCGACGATGTCCACGTCGAGCGGCACGGTCTTGGCCTGGATCATGCCTTTCCAGCCGTCCTCGAGGCCCACGCATTCGAACCCGAGCGCATGGAGCTTGTAGACGGCCCCGCGGATGGCCTGGTTGAGGCCCGGGCAGTCACCGCCGCCGGTGAGGATGCCGATCTTCTTCATCGCCGCCTCCTGAGTATGCGCGGAGAGAAATCCCGCGCGGGATTTCTCTCCGTCGCAAGTCCTTAACGACGCCTTCAGGACCGCGCGCTTTGCTCGCGGTCCTGGTCAGAAGTTCCCTCTGTAGCTGAGCTGCACGGCGCGTTCCGGTCCCCGGACCGTGTCGTCGCTGAACCGGCCGCCCTGCCCGATGCCCCGGAGCGCGAAATCGATGTGGAGCCCCGGGGTGACGTAGACCCGCAGGCCGGCGTTGATGCGGCTGGTCGACCAGTCCGAGATGTTGTCCCATTCGGCCATCAGCGCCGCCCTGTCGCGGATGTTGAGGCTCAGCGGGATGGCCCCGTAGATGGAGTTCGAGTCGAAGTCGGAGATGTTGAACACGGGGTGCGTCTCGAGGCCCGGGACGAAGAGCTCTTGCGACGCAACGACGAAGAACCCCCGGTGGCGGTTGTTGTAGCGCTTGCCGTCGCGGTTGTAGAGGTACCCCTGCCCGTCGAACCCCACGGCGAAGGAGGGGATCAGGTGGTCCCCGTCGAAGAAGCGGTACTTGGCCTGGACGTTCGGGGCCCGCACCCGGGTCGTCTCGTCGCTGCCGATGAGCCGGTCGACGTTGAGGGACGCGCCGATGTTGAGCCGATGGAAGACCCCGAAGGAGACGTGCTGCAGCATGCCCCCATGGGAGAAGAACCGCGTCTTGGCGGCGTAGCCGCCGTAGTCCAGGACGGCGGTCGTGGGGACGTCGATGAGGTCCGTGTCGGGCTGGGCCGAGCCCGGGAGCCGCTCCGGGTCTTCGGCGGCCCTCTTGGGCTTGATCGAGAACAGCCGCGAGGGCGGCCCCGGCTCGGGGGCGCCGGTCTCGGCGGCGGACGACGGCAGGGCCGGGACCGACAGGAGGACGGCGAGCAGGAAGAGGCGTCTCCTCATGGGGTGGCTTTGGAGAGGACCTCGAGGATCATCTTGTGCAGGTCCTCCATGGCGAAAGGCTTCTGGAGGACCTCCATGGCGCCGCTCATGATGGCGATGCCCTTCTCGCGGCTCGTGTCCCGGCTGGTCATGAGGACGACGATGGGGGCCGCGGAGCCCAGCTTGCTGGTCACCTCGTAGGCGACGTGGTAGCCGTCGATGTAGGGCATCATGACGTCGAGCAGGACGACGTCGACCTTCTCGGCCATGGCCTTCTGGAGGGCTTCCTTGCCGTTGACCGCGATGATCACGTCGTAGCCCTCGTTGGTGAGGTCCATCTTGAGGAGCTCGACGAGGTCCGGGTCGTCGTCGGCGACTAGGATGCGCTTTCGATCCGCCATGATTTCGCTCCAAGCAAAGAGTCGAGAGATTTTAACAGATTTTGGTCGATCATGACGCGCTGTTCGACCTCGAGGACGGACGTCCCTGCAGGCGTCTCGTGCTCGAGCACGACCGGGCAGCGGCCGCGGTGGCGCTCCAGCGTCTCGCGCAAGGTCTCGAGCGTGCGCTCGTCCAGCCGGCCCGGAGGGCAGGTCATGACCAGCTTCTCGGCGTACCGGGGCAGGGCCTCCGCCAGGGGGTCGAGGCCGTCGAGGAAGAGCTCCGGGCCCCCTTCCGTCTCGTCGGAGCCGGAGCGGGAGAAGCTCAGCTTGCCGGCGGCCACGACGATGGCGCCCGGCACGAGCCGGGGGCCCAGGGCGGGCTTGGGGGGCATGCCGGGCTTCCTGGACGGCTCGCCCGCGTAGGCGCGGGGGAACACCAGGATCCTGAGGGTGCCGGTGAGGTCTTCCAGGACCGCCTCGGCCATCTGCTTGCCGTCCTTGGTGACCTTGCGCTTGACCTGGGTCAGGATGCCCGCCAGGCGCACCGGCGTCGAGATCTGCGGGTTCAGGGCGCAGATCTCGTGGGTGCGCACGGCCTGGAGGAGCGCCTTGACCTCGAGCAGGGGGTGGCCGGAGAAGTAGAACCCGAGGACCTCCTTCTCGAACCGGAGCACGTCGTTCTCGCTGAGGGGGGGGACGTCCGCGGGCAGGCGGCCGTCGACGGCGGTCCCGAGGGCGTCGGGCCCGAAGAGGCTCCCCTGGCCGCGCGAGAGGTCCTCCCGGAGCTTGGCCTGGCGCTCCACGGTCTCGTCCAGGGCCGCCAGGAGCCTGGCGCGGACGGCCGCGGGGGGCGCGCCCGGCTCGAGGCAGTCGAGGGCGCCCGCGCGGGCGAGCGACTCGATGGCCTTCTTGTTGGCGGCCTTGAGATCGACCCGGGCGCAGAAGTCCTGCAGGCTCTTGAACGGCCCGGCCTCCCGGGCCGCGACGATGGCCTCGGCCGCCCCGGCCCCGACGTTCTTCACCGCCACCAGGCCGAACCGGATGCCGTCGGGGTCCGAAATGGTGAAGGCCGTCCCCGACCGCTGGACGTCGGGCGGGAGGACCTTGAGCCCCATGCGGCGGGCGTCCTCGAGGTAGATGACGAGCTTGTTCTCCTTGTCGTCCGAGCCGACGGCGGAATGGCCGATCTCGGAGGTCGCCACCGCGCACATGAACTCCAGCGGGAAGGTGGTCTTGAGGTAGGCCGTCTGGTAGGCCACGAGGCCGTAGGCGGCGGTGTGGGAGCGGTTGAACCCGTAGCCGCCGAACTCCAGGAGCTGGTCGTAGATCTTGTTGGCGAGCTTGCCGGGGACGCCTTTCTTGGCGGCGCCCTCCACGAAGACGGGCCGCATCTTCTGGAATTCCTCGGGGTTCTTCTTGCCCATGGCCTTGCGCAGCCCGTCGGCCTGGCCGCCCGTGAAGCCCGCGAGCTTCTTGCTGATCTCCATCACCTGCTCCTGGAAGACGATGCAGCCGTAGGTGTCCTGGAGGATCGACTCGAGGAGGGGGTGCTCGTAGGAGGTCTTCTCGCGGCCGTGCTTGCGCTCGACGAAGAGGGTGTCCATGTGGGCCTTCATGGGGCCCGGGCGGTAGAGCGCGAGGATGGCCACGATGTCGTTGAAGACCGAGGGCTTGAGCTGCTGGAGGAGGGATCGCATGCCGCTGGAGTCGAGCTGGAAGACGGCCAGGGACTCGCCCTTGCGCAGGAGCTCGTAGGTCTTGGGGTCGTCCATCGGGATCTTCTCGATGTCGAACGCGGGGTCGCGCCTGGCGCGGATGAACTCGACGGCGTTCTGGATGATGGTCAGGGTCCGCAGGCCGAGGAAGTCGACCTTGAGCAGGCCGAGGGCCGGCAGGGTGTCCCCGTCGTACTGGGTGGTGACGACGTCGTTGCGACCCTTGGCCAGGGGGCTGTAGCGCAGCACGGGCTCCTTGGTGATGACGGTGCCGGCCGCGTGGACGCCGGTGTGCCTCTTGAGGCCTTCGAGCTTGAGCGCCAGGTCGAGGAGCTTTCTGGTCTGCGGGTCCTGGGCGGCCTTGGCCAGCTCGGGGTTCTGGGCCATGGCCCCCTTGAGGCTCACGTCGGGGCCGGTGGGGATCATCTTGGCGAGGCGCTCGACCTCGGGCAGGGGCACGCCCATCACGCGGCCGACGTCCTTGACCGCGAGCTTGGCGCCGAGGGACCCGAAGGTGATGATCTGGGCCACGTTCTCGGCGCCGTAGCGCTTGCGGACGTACTCGATGACGCGGTCGCGCCCGATGTCGGCGAAATCGATGTCCAGGTCCGGCATGCTGACCCGGTCGGGGTTGAGGAACCGCTCGAACAGGAGCTTGTGCTCCAGCGGGTCGAGGTTGGTGATGCCCAGGGAGTAGGCGACCAGGGACCCCGCTCCCGAGCCGCGCCCGGGACCCACCGGGATGCCCGAACGCTTGGCGTAGGCGATGAAATCCCAGACGACCAGGAAGTACCCCGAGAACCCGTTCTTCCGGATGACGCCGAGCTCGTAGCGCAGCCGCTCCTCGTGGGCCGCCGGGACGCCGCCCGGAAGGCGCCGCTTGAGCCCCTCGTGCGCGAGCTTCTCGAGGTAGGTGTCCTGGGTCAGGCCCTCCGGCGCCGCGAACTCCGGCAGGATGAACCGCCCCATCGGGATGTCGAGGGCGCACATCTCGGCGATGGCCAGGGTGTTGGACAGGGCCTGCGGCGCGGCGCCGAAGAGCTTGGCCATCTCGTCGGGCGACTTCACGTAGAACTCGGGGCCGCAGAAGCGAAGGCGGTCGGTGTCGGCCAGGAGCGAGCGCGTCGAGATGCAGAGCGCCGCGTCGTGGGCCGCCTCGTCGGCCTTGCGGGGGTAGTGGCAGTCGTTGGTCGCCACCAGGGGGATGCCGGTGCGTCGGTGGAGCTCCATGAGCCCCTCGTTGGCGCGGCGCTCCTCCTCGAGGCCGTGGTCCATGAGCTCGAGGAAGAAGCACCCGGGCTCGGCGAGGTCGCGGTAGGCCGCGGCGAGCTTCTCGGCCCCGGCCATGTCCCCGTTGAGGATGGCTTGGTTGACCTCGCCCTTGATGCAGGCCGACATGAGGACGAGCCCCTTGGCGTGCCGGGCAAGGAGGTCCTTGTCGATGCGGGGGTCGTAGTAGAACCCCTCGGTGTAGGCCTTGCTGGAGAGATACATCAGGTTCTGGTAGCCCTCGAAGTTCTTGGCCAGCGCGACGAGGTGGCAGTTCTCCCGCTGGGAGTGCCCGCGGTCGAAGCGGGAGCCCTTGACGATGTAGAACTCGATGCCGACGATGGGCTTGAGACCTTCCGCGCGGCAGCGCTTGAAGCACTCCATGGCCCCGAACATGTTCCCGTGGTCCGTCACCGCGAAGCCCTTGACCCTCTCCTTGGCGAGGGACTTGATGAGCTCCGAGGGCCCGCCGTCGTTGTCCGTGAAACGGATGATGCCGTCGAGGAGCGAATACTCGGAGTGGTTGTGCAGATGGACGAACTCCGGCTTGGAGTTCATATCGTGAGCCTCCCCTGCGGGGAGGCGAGCATTGAGGGGGCAGAACGCCGTTTTATTGGGATGGACCCCATTTTGTTATAATCCCCCATCCCATGCCTCGCAGCCTTGTCGAGACCCTCGAGCGCGAAGTCGAGATCTATCGGGGGCATTGCGTCAATTTCCGGGCCGACCGCGTGCGTCTGCCCAACGGCAAGACCGCGCTGCGCGAGTACATGGACCACCCGGGCGCGGTGGCCGTCGTCCCCTTCCTGGACCCGCGCACGGTCGTGCTGGTCCGGCAGTACCGCTTCCCCGTGCGGGCGATCACCCTCGAGCTCCCGGCCGGCAAGCTCGACGCCAAGGAGGCGCCGCTGGCCTGCATCAGGCGGGAGCTGCGGGAGGAGACCGGGTATACCGCGCGCAAGATCACTCAGCTTCTCGACTTCTGGCCCACGCCAGCCTTCGCCAACGAACGCCTTCGGATCTACCTCGCCGAGGGGCTCTCCCCCGGCCGCCTCTGCCTGGACCCTGACGAATTCCTGGAGGTCGTCGTCCTTCCCTTCAAGAAGGCCCTGTCCCTGGTCCGCGCCGGCAAGATCCGAGATTCCAAGACGGTGATCGGGCTCCTCGCCTGCGCCCAGCGGCCCCGCCGCTGACTTCCGAGACGGCTCCAGGCAGCGGAAAACAGGATTATACATAAATTACTCGCCTCCCCCGCGGGGAGGCGAGTAGCGAGGGGGCCAATGCCGTTTCATGGGGGGAGTCGTTGCTGTTTACCGGCCGTTATCATTGCCTTAACGGAGCGTCAATCCCTGGATTACCGACGTTTTTCCCCCAATTTGCCCAATGAAGTGGATGCACCCGGCTGATCGTGTTATGCTGAGAGAGAGGACGGCTGAGATGAACCGACCAGGGTACGACGAGAGGCGGACGGGGGACGACGTTCTCCCGGTCTGGCTGCAGCCCGCGCCCTCTGTCGCCCGCGCCGCGGCCGATGGCGCAGGGGACGCCCGGCTTCTCGCCTCGAGCGCGCCCCGGCCGCAGGCCGCCCCGGCGCCAGCGCTCGTCGCGGCTCCCGCCCAGGCCCGCAAGACCGGGCTGGGCGCAGACTTCCTGGCGCTGGCCCTCTTCCTGGTCGGCACGGCCTCCATGGTCTTCGTCAGCATCCCCATGATGGAGCGGGACCTCTCGGCCCGGGCCGCCGTCCCCGCGGCCGGCGTCTCGGAGTCCCCGGCCCCGATGGCCCCGGTCTCCGCCGAGGCGCAGGCCGCCGCGCAGCCGGGGCCGGAGACGGTCGTCGCGCAGGCGGCGGCCGCGCCGGTCCCCGGCGACTCCACGGTCCTCCTCGCGCAGGCGCCGGTCGTCTTCGTCGCGCCGCAGATCCAGCCGAAGCCCGCGCCGGCGCCGTTCGACGACGGCCTGGTCCCCTACTCGCCCACGGCGAGCGTCGAGGAGGCGGCCCTGCCGGAGGAAGCCAGCCTGGCCTCGGTCGACCCCCGGCCGATCCCGGTCGAACAGCGGTTGGCCGCGGTCGAGCAGCGGCTCGCCGCGGTCGAGCGGACCAAGACCTCGAAGGTCTGGAGGCCGACGAAGCACCTCAAGCCGATCCCGTGGCTGTCCGGGTTCTCCCGCCCGGTGGAGGAGGACGCCGACCAGGCTCCCGCCCGCGTGGCGTCCTTCGACCTCTCCAAGTCGAAGTGCTGCAGGCCGGGCCGCTGACGCCGCCTGCGCGGCGCGACATTTGATACCATAGCCGGGAGCCTGCCCGCGACAGCATGAACCCCGAAGAGAGCCGCTCCTGGGAGCCGTTCCTCAAGCGCGTCCCGCTGTTCTCCGGCCTGAGCTCCTCCGACATCAGGCGCGTGGCCGGCAGGATGCAGCTGCTGTCCATGCCCAAGGGCGCCACGCTCTACGTGCAGGGCGACGAGAGCGACGCCCTGTACCTGGTCACGTCCGGGGCCGTGCGCATCGTCAACCCGCAGCGCGGCCCGGACGCGGTCGTCGCCATGATGGGCAGGGGCGACGTGCTGGGCGAGGCGGGCCTGCTGACCGGGGAGCGCAGGTCGGTCACGGTCCGGCTCGACACCAGCTGCGAGTTCCTCAAGCTCAAGCGCCAGGATTTCGAGGCCCTCTCGCGGGAGAACCCGACGTTCCTCATCCATCTCTCGCGCATGCTCTCGACCCGCCTGGTCACCTCCGGCTCCAAGATCCAGGGCGTCTCCCCGTGCGGTCCCCAGCTGGTGTCCTTGAACGTCGCGGGCCTGCCCGAGGACCGGCTGGTCCTCGCCGTGCACCTGGGGTTGGCGCTCCTGGAGCAGACGCGCCGGCGCACCCTTCTGGTGGACATGGGGGAGGACGCGGGCGGCGTGGCCCGGAGCGTGGGGCTGCCTGCGCTCCTGGTCACGGAGCCCATGGTCCGGGCCGTGGACCTGAACGCCGAGGACCCGGTCAAGGGCCTCGTCCAGCAGCATCCCTCGGGGCTCGACCTCCTGAGCCTGCCGGCCTTCGTCCTGGGCGGCAGGCTCTACAGCGGCATCTACCTCTTCCTCAACGGGCTGAGGGATTCCTACGACATCGTGCTGGTGAGCCTCGGCAACGACCTCGGCGACGTGGAGCGCTCGATCCTGTCAGAGGCGGACCAGGGGGTGCTGGCGGGCACGCCGGAAGGGAGGCAGCTCTACAGGCAGCTCGACATGCAGCTGAGCGGGCTGATCCAGGACCGCGGGAGGATCATCGAGACCTGGCTGGGAGCGCCCGACCCGGAGATGGACGTCTTTTCGTCGGGCGCCCGGCGGATGTTCATCCCCTGGAGCGGCGGCGTCGCCAGCCGGCTGCGGTCGCTCGGCTCGTCCTGCCGGGCCATCGAGGGCGAGCCCAGGGCTCTGGGCGGGGTCGCCAGGCTCGCCCGCATGATCGGGGGCGTCCAGGTCGGCCTGGCCCTGGGCTCGGGCGCCGCGCTGGGCTACTCGCTGATAGGGGTGCTCAAGGTGCTCAAGCGCGAGCACATCCCGGTCGACGTCGTGGCCGGCACGTCGATGGGGGCCCTGCTGGGAGGGCTTACCGCGCTCGGCATCGAGCCGGAGGAGATAGAGGAGCAGGCCCTGCGCATCGACAAGGGCTGGGTCTACGAGAACTTCCTTTGGGACCTGACCGTGCCCCGTTCGGGGCTGTTCGCGGGCGCGACCCTGCTGCGGTTCCTCCGGTCCTATTTCGGGAACAAGGAGTTCCACGACCTGGAACTGCCGCTGGCGTGCGTCGCGACCGACATCGAGACCGGCGAGGAGGTCGTCCTGCGCACTGGGAGGGTGGCCGAAGCCATCAGGGCGAGCTGCGGCCTGCCGCTCATCTTCGCGCCGATCCGGCTGGGGGGGCGGTACCTCGTCGACGGCGGGCTGGTGAGCCCCGTCCCCACCCGGGTCGCGGCGGGCATGGGCGCCGACATCGTGCTGGCGGTCAACCTCACCATGCCGGCGGGCGCGCGCCGCGGGGGGATCCTCGGCCGGCGCCGGGAGGCCCGCGAGGGCATCCTGTCGCTCCCGCTGGACCTGTCGACCCTCAGGGAGCTGACGCTGCCCGAGGCCTTGCGGGCGCCGAACGTCTTCGAGGTGTTCTTCCAGATGATCTACACGATGGAGTACGGGATCGCGCGGGCGCGCACCGACCCAGCGCATCTCGTGATCCAGCCCGATTTCGCGGGATTCCACTGGACCGAGATGCACCGCGCCGCCGAGATCATCGCCATGGGCGAGCGCGCCGCCGAGGAGTGCCTCCCCAGGATCAAGGCGCTCCTGCCCTTCTTCGCCGACTCCTGCAAGGTCCCGCTCAGGACCCCCAAGCGCTGGTGATCAGGCCGGGACTTCGGCGGCCCGCTGGGGCTGGCCTTTCATGAAGTGCTCGCTGCACACCGAGACATAGCTCTCGTTGCCGCCGATCTGGACCTGCTCGCCGGCGCGCAGGACGCGGCCCTGGGAGTCGATGCGCAGGGTCATGATGGCCTTGCGGCCGCAGTGGCAGATGGTCTTGATCTCGGCGAGGTCCTCCGCCCAGGCCAAAAGGTACTTGCTGCCCTCGAAGGGCTCGCCCATGAAGTCGGTGCGCAGGCCGTAGGCGAGCACGGGGAGCCCGAGCTCGACGGTGATGCGCTTGAGCTGCTCGACCTGCGCCTTCTTGAGGAACTGCGCCTCGTCGATGAGCACGCAGCGGATCTTGGAGTTGCCCCGCTGGGCCGCGGCGGCGTGCGCGAAGAAATCGAACGCGTCGTCGAAGGGGACGGCCGGGCGGGTCAGCCCGATGCGCGAGGTGACCTTGCCGGCGCCGAAGCGCGAGTCGATGGCGGGGACGAAGAGCAGGGTGTCCATGCCCCGCTCCTGGTAGTTGTAGGAGGACTGGAGCAGCAAGGTGCTCTTCCCCGCGTTCATCGCCGAGTAGTAGAAGTAGAGTTTCGCCATGAAGCCTCCTTGAGGGCGCCGGTCCCGGCAGGACTATTATACGCTTCCTATGGTATCATCTTTCATCGAACCCTATATCGGCGCCGTCAAGCTCCTGCTCGTCTGGGTACGGTCTCTTCCCTGTCCCGATGGGAGCGGGGGGGGCGCCTCAGGGAGGCCGGGGTGCTGGGGACCGTCAACGCCTCGACCTGGCTGTCCTCGCGCTGACTCCTAGAGCTTCTTCGCTTTCTTCCACAACGCCATGAACTCGCCTGGCGGCTGTCCCGTATGCATCCGATAGTCGCAACGGTAGCCCTTGCACGTGAAGGCCCACCACTCGTCGGGCCCCTCGTCCTCCTCCATCCGGAAGGACTGCAGGAGATGCGGCCCTTGCCGGCTCGGCGGCAACAGCCGGGTCTCCACCCGAGCGTCCACGCTGTGGCCCATGCCCGGCAAAGCGAACTCGATGGTGAGGCCGTGATCCCGGTGGTCTTTCGAATAGGTGAATTCGTAGGCCTTGGCATCGGCCGTCGCGTCGAAATCGATCGCCGTCAGATACACGTCCGGCTCGCACTCGATGCAGCTGACGTGCCTGACGAAGACCGCCTTCCTGTCCGAGATGTTCCCGAAGGCGCGGACCGCCTGGAGGTCCACCTCCGAGACCAGGAAGGGGCCGGCGTGGACGGCCCGATAGGCCCCGTCGTGGAACTTCAGACGCCAGAGAGAAAGGAAAGGGTGGCGCGGCACGTCTTTCTCCTGGCTGATGTCGACATGGCCCACGATCAGATCCGGCTCCTTGTCGCCGTCGAGTTCCGCGACCCACGCCGTGATCCTGTCCCGGCGCAGGCTCGGAGCCAGCCGGCTGACAAGGCCCTGCAGCGCGCCGAAGGACTTGTCGTCGCAGACATTGCTCTGGAGGTCCAAGGTCCAGTCCGGGGCGACCGTCGCCGACCCCGCCTTGCATGGTTTGGAGCTCGCCCGGGCTCCCCTCAGGGCGCTGCGCAGGTCGGCATGGATCTTCGGGTCAGCCGAGGTGAAGGCCGGGTGCTTCTCGTAATCGGGCACCCCGGGGCGCGCCTCGAGGTACCCGAACGCATGCGCGCGGGCCGGCGATAGGACCATGGCGATCAGCGCGACGCGGGCCCGATTGTTCATCGGTCTATTATATCAGGTTCTGAACCTGGGGCGGAGCCGGCCTTGTGGGCTGGCATCAGGAGGCGTGGTGTCTGTGAGGCGCAGATGATGAATGAATTATGTAATTAAGCAGTTTAAATCATTGACATATCATCATAAGCCGGTTATAATATATATATGAACCTGATTATTCGCCGATATCTGGCTCGAATAGGCAGCCGCGGCGGAGCCAAGAGCCGTCGCGTGCTTCCTTCTCTTACCGCGAGGGATATGGTTCGCGTGCGCGAGGCCAGGAGAGCCTTCCGGAGATTCCGGACTTCCTGTTTCTGGTCCTATGAACCGAATCGTCTCATCATCCGGTCCGACATCCCGTGGGTCGTGGACCAACTGCAGCGCAACGGCGGCCGCGACGCGTGGGATGCGGCGGCCCGGCTATGCCGCTGACCCCCTTCCAGCTGGAGGTCTCCCGGCTCCTGGCCGTCAACCGCGCCCCTGACAGCTACCTCGCCGGAGGGGCCGCGCTGCACCTGCGGCCGAACTCGAAACGCTACAGCAACGACCTGGACTTCTTCCAGGACTCGGAGGAGCGCGTAGCCAAGGCGTTCGCGGACGACCGCGCCCTCCTGGAGAGCCGCGGCATCCGCGTCTCGGTCCAGATCGCGCAGCCCGGCTACATCCGCGCGCTCGCGGGCAAGGGAGACGACTGCACCAAGATCGAATGGGCCCACGATTCGGCGTGGCGGTTCATGCCTCCCGTGAAGCTCCCCGACGCGGGCTACGCCCTGCATCCCGTGGACCTCGCCGTGAACAAGGTCCTGGCCCTCGCCGGCCGCGACGAGCCGCGCGATTACCTCGACGCGCTCTACGCCCACGACGAGCTGCTGCCCTTGCCGGCGCTCCTGTGGGCCGCGGTCGGCAAGGACCCAGGGTTCACGCCGAGGTCGCTGCTGGAGCTCGTCAGGCGACGGGGCCGCTACCAGCCCGTCGATTTCGAGCGGCTCCGACTCGTCGAGCCCGTACAGCCCGCCGTGCTCAAGGAGAAGTGGCTCGCGGCGCTCGCGGACGCGGACCGGTTCGCGCGAAGCCGTCCCCCCGAGGAGTCGGGCTGCCTGTACTACTCGCCGGGCAAGCGCGCGTTCCTGATGCCGGGCCCGGACTCCCCGGCCGACCTGGTGGCGCACTTCGGGAGCCCCGGGGGCGTCCTCCCGGCGCTGTACACCGGAGACGCCCTCGCCTATTGGTAGTCAGGCGGCGGAGCGCAGGATGCGGCTGGCGGCGTCGAGGTCGCCGGTGGCGATCTTGTGGAAGACGTCCTTGAGGAGGGACAGCTCGGTCTCCTGGCGCCGCAGCCTGATCGCGTAGTCGCTCGACGGCAGGAACCGCCGGATGAGGTCGTCGACGATCTGGCGCCAGCGGGGCCTGGGCCTGAAGGACGCGGCCAGGCGGAAGGGGGTGTCCGTGAAATCCCGGATGTTGCGGCTGAGGTTCTTCCTCAGGTCGGCGTTCGAGGCCAGGAGCCTCTCTATCTTGTCGACGGATGCCGCCCACGCGTCGGATTCGAGCGAGGCGATGGCGGACTCGTCGTTGGCCTTCAGGGCCGACAGCTTCCTGGCGTAGTCCTCGCCGCGCCTCTTGTAGGCGGCCTTGACGCCGTCATCGACGGGGCAGGCCTCGATGGCCTTGAGGAGCTCCGGGGAGAAGAAGCCCTCCTCGGCCGCGATCATCGACAGCTCCTCCTCGAGGGAGGCGATGGTGATCCAGCGGGCGGCCTCCTTCTGCTTGGAGCCCAGGGCCTGGAGCAGCCCCTTGGTGATGCGCGAGGGGTCGCGGCTGACGGCCGCCGCGGCCTCGAACTCCGCGAGGACGCCCTTGATCCGGTCGAGGACCTTGAGGCGTTTGGAGAGACGGGCGTCGGACTTGGCCCGGCCTTTCGCCTCGGCCTCGAGCCGGCGGCCGACCTCCGGATCGATGAGCTGCTCCGGCTTGAGGGACTTCTCCTGGCCCAGGAGCCGGGCCAGGGCGTAGTTCCTCTCGTAGCGCAGCCGCAGCTCCAGGTTGCGCAGGTCGAAACGCATCTGGTAGGAAGGGTAGTTGAGCGTCTCGAAATCCAGGCGGCCGGTCTCGTCGAGGCGCGGCGCGCCCGGGACGCGGCGCGCGTTGAGGGCGCTCTGGAGGCTGAGGAGTTGGGGGGAGTAGCCGGTGAGGTTGCCGGTGTTGAGCCTGTCGTAGAACCCGGGGCCGGCCAGGGGCGAGACGGCGCCCTTGGAGCCGTCGGCGCCTCCGCCGGGGCCGCCGCCGTAGGAGACGATCTTGTTGGAGGCGTTCCCGCCGCCCTCGAAGACGGCCTTGAGCACCTCGCGCTGCTCCTCGTCCTTGAGCTCCGCGCTGTCCTTGAGGAGCTTCGATTGCTTGCCCTGCCGCCTGAGCCCGCCCAGCAGGGTCTTGTCCAGGTTCGCGCTCTGCTCGAGCTTCGTCTGCTCCACCCGGTAGCTGTTCCTGAGGGAGGACTCGAACTCGTCGGAGCCCTCGGCGTCGTCGCGCGCCAGCCCCACCGCGATCTGGGCGGCCTGGCTGGTGTTCGAGGCGATCCAGCCCTTGATGTCCCGCAGCCGCTCCTCGGGCTCCCGGGCGGCGGTGAAGCCCGAGGCCAACGAGGAGCGGGCGATGCGCTCGGCGAGGGAATCGACCGTGGCCGGGTCGGACTCGAGGGTCTCCTGCATCCGGCGGATGAGGAGGTCGTTGTCGGCCGGAGACGGCGTCGTCTGGGCCGCCAGCGCGCCGGGCCAGGCGACGAGGGCGCCGACGAGTGCCGCGACGAGCGGCCGCCAGAGGCGGGCGCTACTCTTCATCGGCCCTCTTGCCGGCCGGCCGGGCGAAGTCGTGCAGTAGCCTCTTGCCCGAGAAGACCTTGCCGTCCTCGGCGATCCTGGCCGGGCCCAGGACGAACTCCTCGGAGGGGATGTCGTGCCTCGTCCGGGTGGGGACCTCGATGAAGGTGTGGGTGGCGCTCTTGTCCTCCTCGGTCCAGCGCGCCAGGGCGTACCGGCCGTCGGACGTCAGCGTGACGACGGGCAGCCCCTTGAAGCCCTTCTCTTCGAGCAGCGTGGCGCCCAGGTAGCTGCGGACCGCCACCGCCCAGTCGCCGCCGCCCCGCCGAAGCGCCAGGGCGACCACCTCGCCGGACGCGCCGAGGGCCAGCGCCTCCGCGCTCTCCGGGGCGTCCGCGCCGGTCTCGCTCCAGAGTTCCCTGGGGCTCAAGCCGTAGAAGCGCAGGATCCGGTCGGTCCCCAGGGTCTTGGTCTTCGGGGGGTTCCAGGTCGTCGTCTTCTGGAAGGTCCAGGCGAAGCGGCCGTCGGTCGAGGTGCCGCCCTGGGTCCGCGTCCCCCGGACCTGGGCGGGCGCGGGCTCCTCCCAGGCCCCCAGCGGGATCTCGTGGACGATCGTCCCCGAGGAGTCGTAGAGCACGAGGGAGGCCCCCTGCTTCATCCAGCGGCCGGCCGGGTCGGAGGATTGCGATTCCTGCTCGGGCGTCCCGCTCCGGCCCGCGGCGGGGGGGCTCCCCGGGAGCCCGGCGGGCCCCTGCGCCGACGCGGCGGCGCCGAAAACCAGCCACAAGGCCAGGATGTTCATCGGGAGGCTTCGACCACCCGCACGTCGAGGTCCGTCTTCGGGAAGAGGCGCACGGCGTAGGGCCGGGTGAGCGCCTGGATGGCGAACCCTTTGGGCGCGGTGGTCTCGAACCGGACCGTGATGGTCCGGCCCTCGGCGACCGGCTCGAGGAACCGCACGCCGTAGCCGCCGGTGTTGCGCAGTCCCAGGAACACCGCCACCGCGACATGCCCGCCCAGGTCGGCCTGCGGCGGGGGCTGACCGATCGCCGTCCACAGGGACGCCCACTCGGCTTGCGTCCGGGCCACTCGGGTGGAGGGCGCGGATTCGGCGCAGAACTGCCCTTTCCATTCCATGGTCACCTCGCTCGACGCCGTCTGACTGCCCGAGCCCGGCGTTGCTGGCTCGGGCGTGCCGCTTCGACCCGAACGGGAAGGCGGCCTGCCCGAGCCCGGCGTTGCCGGCGCGAGCGCCGCCCGCGCGGGCGTGCCCGACGGGCCCTCGGCTGGCGGTTCGGGCCGGGGGCCCCCGCAGCCCGCCCACAGCGCGCAGAGCAGGAGGGCGTGCCGCTTCGACCCGGACGGGAGGACGGCCGCTGTCCTCATGGCTGTTGGACACCGGGGACTCCGCCGTCGTGCCGCCCCCCGATGAGGAGCCTGGGGATGCGCAGGGTGGGCTGGCCGTCGGTCACCGGGACGGACTGGCCGTCCTTCCCGCAGGTCCCGATCCCCCAACCGAGGTCCGAGCCCAGGCGGTCGATGGACTTGAGCACCTCGGGGCCCACCCCGAGCAGGTTGGCGTCCCGCACGAGGTGCTTGACGGCGCCGTCCTTCACCCAGTAGCCCTCGTCCACCTCGAAGACGAACTCGCCGGTCGTGGTGTTGACCTGCCCGCCGCCCATGCGGGTGACGTAGATGCCCGACTTGAGGCTGCGCAGTATCTCGGCCGGGTCGTCGGGGCCCGGAGCGATGTAGAGGTTCGACATCCGGGGGATGGGCCGCGAATAGAAGGATTCCCGGCGCCCGTGGCCGTTGGACGGCCGCCGCTCCCTCATGGCCGTCGAGCGGTCGTAGAGGTAGTCCCTCAGGACCCCGTTCTTGACGAGGGCCGTGGGCCGCGTCTCGATGCCTTCGTCGTCGTAGGCGAAGCTGCCGCGGAAGAACGGCATCGTCGGGTCGTCGATGATGGTCACCGTCTCGGGGGCGACCGTCGCCCCGAGCTTGCCCTTGTAGGCGGGGGACGTCCCCTCCTGGATGTGGTCGGCCTCGAGGGAGTGGCCGATGGCCTCGTGGATGAGCGTGCCCCCGGCGCAGCTCGCGATCACGACCGGCATCTCGCCGGCCTTCGCCTTGGGGGCGTCGAGCTTGTCCACCGCGCGCTGGGCGGCCGTCCGGCAAAGGTCGGCCGGGACGGGGCCCTCCAGGAGCTCGAAGCCCCTGATGGCGCCGACCGAGGTGCTGCCGGCCTGCAGGAGGCCGTCCTTCTCCGCGACGACGGTCACGGCCAGGAGCAGGCCGGTGCGCTCCTCGCGCCGGAAGGAGTTCTCGGAGTTGATGACGGCGAAGACCCGGGCGCGCTCGGCGTAGGAGATGCTCACCTGGCGGATGTGGGGGAACTCGCCGCGGACGAGCTTGTCCATGGAGCGCAGCATGCCGATCTTCTCGGCGATGGGCACCTGCGTGGGGTCGATGCGCATGGGGTGGCGGTGGACGCTGGAGCACAGGTCGGGCGGCGGGGCCGGCCTGCCGCTGAACGCCTTGGCGCCCATGAGCTCCCGCCCGAGGCGCACGGCGGTGGCGGGGTCGACGGCGTTGGCGCTGCCGTGCAGGGTCTCGACGGAGGCGGGCCGGCGCCGGAGGAACCGCATCGCCATCCCCCGCTCCGAGACGACCGCCACGTCGTCGATGCGGGAGTCCTCCAGGCGGATGGCCAGGGACTGCGACTCCTCGAGGTAGATCTCCCCGTAGTCGGCCGCCCGGGAGACGCACGGGTAGTCGGCGGGGCGGATGTCGAGCCTTTCCATCAGCCGGGCGCGGGCAAAGTGATGGTGGCCGTCGTCCCGCGGCCCAAGGCGGAGTCCAGCCGCACGGTCCCGGCGTGGCGCTCCACGACCCGCTTGACGTAGGGCAGGCCCAGGCCCGCGCCCTCCGTCTGGCCGGTGAAGGACTCCTCGATCTGGTGGAACAGGCTGAAGACCTTCTCGAGGTCCTCTTGCGGGATGCCCGGGCCGGTGTCCTTGACCGAGACGCTCACGCTCCCGTTCCCTGCGCCTTCGGCACCTGCGCCTTCGGCGCAGGCGGTCACGACCACCTCCTTGAGGGGCTTGGGGTCGAACTTGACCGCGTTCTCGATGAGGTTCTTGAAGACTTCGACGAGGAGGTCCCTGTCGCCGAGCACCCGCGCCCCGGCGCACTCCACGCGCACGGTCGCCTTGTTCTCCGCGAGCCAGTTCTTGAGCGAGGAGACGGCGTCCGCGACGACGGTCGCGGCGTCGAGGGGCTCTTTCCTGAAGGGGATGTCCTCGCTCTCGAGGGTCGTGAAGTTGAGCAGCTTGTTGACCAGGGACGCGAGCCGCAGGCCCTGCCGGAAGATCGACTCGAGGGCCCGGCGGTCGGGCGGCGCCATGCCGGCGGGCGGGTCGTTGACCAGGAGTTCGGCGTAGCCGGTGATGGAGGCCAGCGGGGTCTTGAGTTTGTGGGAGATCAACGACAGGAAGGTGCGCTTGAGGGAGTCCTTGCGCCGCTCGTCCGTCACGTCGCGGAAGAACCAGAAGAGCGCGCCGGATCCCCCGCCGTGGACGCCGGGGGCACCCATCGCGATGGCGGTGGCCGTCCCGGCCAGGATGAGGCTCGTGGGCTTCTCGCGGGCGATCTCGAACGGGACGGGCGCGGCGCCGCCGCCGGCCGCCGACGCCGTCCCTGAGGGGCGCAGAGCCCCCCCAGCGGGCTCCGCGCGGGACGCTCGGCCTCCGGCCTGGACCGCGCCGCCGGCCAGGACCTCGGCCAAGGGCGGCCTCACGGCCATGCCCTGGAGGGCGCCGGCGATCGTCGCCTGCCCGGTCCCGATGGGGAGGAGCCTGCAGGCGGCTTGGTTGGCGAGGATGACCGCGCCCTGCAGGTCCGTCAAGACTGCCCCGTCGCTCATCTGGGAGAACATGGTGTCCAGCTTGGTCCGCTCCTCGCGCAGCGACGAGAAGAGGCGCGCGTTCTCGATGGCGACCGCGGCCTGGGAGGCGAAGACGTCGAGCGCGGCCAGGTCGTCCTCGTCGAACGCCCCGTCGGCCTTGTTGATGGCCTCGAGGACCCCCAGCAGCCGCTCCTTGTGCCGCATGGGCACCGCCAGGATGGAGCGGGTCGAGAAGCCGGTCTTCTCGTCGGTCTTGCGCGACCACCGGGGGTCGGCGTGGACGTCGTTGATGATGGCGGCCTTGCGCTCCTGCGCCACGGAGCCGGCGATGCCCTGCCCGAGGGGGAACCGGAGCCCCGAGACCTCCTCGCCGAGGTCGAGCGCCACGTCGAAATACAGGCACTGGGTCTTCTCGTCGAGCAGGAAGATGGAGGCCCGCTCCGAGCCGACCACCTTGGCCGAGAGCTCCAGGATGGTCTTGAGCACCTCTCCCAGGTCGAGCGTGGAGGAGATGAGGCGGCCGGCCTCGAAGAGCAGGCTGACGCGGTCGTCCCTGGATTGCCGCATACTGTCAAAATACCAAATAATGCCGGGAGAATAAAGGAGGCGGGCTTTGCCGGCCCGCCGGCCTTTGCTATGATTTTTCATCGCATTTTCATCGATGAAGGAACTGCTCCGGCAGCTGTGCTGGCTGGCCGCCTTCCCGTTCGGATCGAAGCGGCACGCCCGAACCAGAAACGCCGGGTTCGGGCAGGCTGATGCCGCCAGGCTCAGGGCCGGGCCGTCGCGGCCGGCGCCCGGGGAGGGCCCCCGGCGGTGGCTGGTGCTCGGCTACGCGGCCATCGGCGACGCGGTCTTTCTCCTGCCGGCGCTCCGGCGCCTTCGCCGGCTGTTCCCCGACGCCCGCATCACGTTCCTCGCCAACCGCAGCCCCATCACCCTCGAGCTCATCCCGGCCGCCGGCGTGGCCGACGAGGTCGAGCTCGCGGAGTGCGAGGGAGTCGACGAGGGGGCCCGGCGCGCGCTCAACGAACGGCTCGTGGCCGAGGGGTTCGACGGGGTCTTCCTGAGCCTTTCCTCGCCGGCCCAGTTCTTCCGCGAAACGATCGCCTCGGCGACGGTGCGGGTCGGGCATTGCACGCGGCTGGCCGCGCCGCCGGGGCTGGGGCTCGCGGCCCGCGCGGCGTGGCTGGGCAAGAGGGTCCTCGTGACCGGCGAGTTCGGCCGCAGGCTGCTGCTCAACCGCAAGGCATGGGTCGGGCCCGGGCCCGAGCAGGCCGTTGGCCGCAACCTCAAGCTCATCGAGGCGTTGGGGGGCCCGCCGGAGGAGGTCCCCGCCGGCCTGGTCCCTGTTCCGCCGCGGGCGAGGGCCTTGGCCGAGGAGGCGCTCGGCCCCGCGGCCGGGCCGCCTTGGGTGGGCGTGCACCTGGGCGCGCCCGGCAACCCCTACCGCAAGATCTGGCCCCCGGCGAGGTTCGGCAGGCTCTGCCGGCGCCTGCGCGACGAGACGGGGGCGCGGTGCTTCCTGGTGGGCGGGGCCGAGGAGGCCCCGGCCGTGGAGGCCGCGCGCGAGGCGGCGAGGTGGGAGATCCCCTCCTGGGTGGGCCGCTGCGGGCTCATCGAGTCGTTCGCGCTCATCGGGCGCTGCGCCTTGTTCCTCTCCAACGACACCGGGTTGGCCAAGGCCGCCATGGCGATGGCCGTCCCCACCGTGACGCTCTGGGGGCCGACCGACCCAGTGGAGCTCGGCCGCTGGGATCGGGGGGACCATCTCGACATCCGGCTGGGCCTCGGGTGCAGCCCGTGCGTCCGGCTGGGCATGCCCTGGCCCCTGCAGGGCATTCACTACGGGGACTGCGGCCACCACCGGTGCCTGTCGTCCCTCGACGAGGACGAGGTCTTCGCCGCGGTGATCGGCCGGTATGGCGCGCTCCTCGGGTCGGCCGGGGCCGTTTAAGATATAATCCTCCCGATGAAACGGCATTCGCCCCCCCGTACTGGACCCTCCTATGCGGGGGGGGGACGTGACACCTTGATGAAACGGCATCTGCCCCCCCGCTACTCGCCCCCCCGCGGGGGGGGCGAGTGACATATGTGCGGAATCTGCGGCATCATCCATAAGGACGGCTCGGTCCCCGTGCCGGGCCTGCTGCAGAAGGCCAACGCCCTGCTGACCCACCGCGGCCCCGACGACGAGGGCTACTACGTGGACGGCCCGGTGGGGCTGGCCATGCGGAGGCTGGCGATCATCGATCTCGACACGGGCCACCAGCCCATCTCCTACGACGACGGCGCCCTCTGGGTGGTCTTCAACGGCGAGATCTACAACTTCCTCGAGCTGCGCTCCGAACTCGCCCGGCGGGGGCACGACTTCAAGACCAAGACCGACACGGAGGTCATCCTCGCCCTCTATAAGGAAACGGGGGTCAACTGCGTCCGGCACCTGAGGGGGATGTTCTCCTTCGCCCTGTGGGACAAGAGGAACAAGAGGCTGGTCCTGGCGCGCGACCGCATCGGCAAGAAGCCCCTGGTCTACGCCGAGACGTCCGCGTACCTCTCGTTCGCCTCCGAGTTGAGGTCCCTTTTCGCCTGGCCCGGGCTCTCCAAGGAGATCGATCCGTCCGCCATCGACGAGTACCTGACCCTCCAGTACATCCCCGCGCCCAAGACGATCTACCGCGGCGTCAAGAAGCTCCCGCCCGGGCACGTGCTGGTCTACGAGGGCGGGCGGTCCACGGTCCGGCGGTACTGGGACCTGCCGTTGGGCGCCCCGCCCGTGACCACCGACGTGGAGGAGGCCAAGCACCTCATCCGCGAGAAGGTCGTCGAGGCGGTGCGGCTGAGGATGATCTCGGACGTCCCGCTGGGCGCGTTCCTGTCGGGCGGCGTCGACTCCTCGATCGTGGTGGCGGCGATGAGCGGGCTCTCCGAGCGGCCGGTGCGGACCTTCTCCATCGGCTTCGACGAGTCCGAGTTCTCGGAGCTCCCTTTCGCCCGGACGCTCGCCGAGCGCTACGGCTGCGACCACACGGAGTTCATCGTCAAGCCCCACATGGCCGAGGTCCTCCCGAAGCTCGCCTGGCACTACGGCGAGCCCTACGCCGACTCTTCCGCCCTGCCCTCCTACTACGTGGCGCGCGAGACGCGCAAGTCCGTGACGGTCGCGCTCAACGGCGACGGCGGCGACGAGAACTTCGCCGGCTACATCCGGTACTTCGCCATGAAGGCGGCGAGGGTCTACGACCGGGTGCCCCGGCCGCTGCGCCGCCTCCTCGAGGCGGGGACGGAGTACCTCCCCGAGGGCAGCGCGCCGTTCGGTGCGACCTGGAGGATCAAGCGGTTCCTGCGCTCGGCGGCGTTCGACGACGCTCCCCGGCGCTACCTCAAGATGGTGGGCTATTTCACGGAGGACCAGAAGCGCGACCTCTACGCCGACGGGTTCAAGGCGCGGCTGGGGGGGGAGGATTTCGCCCGGCGCTACATGGCGGCGGCCTTCGCGGCGGCGGCGGGCCCGGACTTCACGAACTCGCTGCTGGCCGTCGACTTCAAGACCTACCTCCCGGAGTGCCTGATGGTCAAGATGGACATCGCGGCCATGGCCAACTCCCTCGAGGGCCGTTCGCCGTTCCTGGACCACGAGCTCGTCGAGCTCGTCTACCGCATGCCGGGCGACTGGAAGCTCAAGGGGTTCAGGGGCCACAAGTGGATCATGAAGGAGGCCTTTAGAAACGAACTGCCTCCCGCGATTTTCAATCGCGGGAAGATGGGCTTCGGCATCCCCCAGGACCGCTGGTTCCGGGGGCCGCTGAAGTCCTTCTGGGAGGGGCACGTCCTCTCCCCCAAGGCGCTCTCGCGCGGCTACTTCATGGAGGGCTACCTGCGCCGCATCTGGCAGGAGCACCAGACGGGCGGGCGGGACCACAGCTACAGGCTCTGGGCCCTGATGATGCTGGAGCTGTGGCATGAGGAATGCCTCGAGAAATGATGGAAGGGCACGATGATCCGCGCTCGGACGCGCAGCGTCCGAGCGCGTTCTGCCCCGCCTGCCCCGCCGCCGCGCCCCTCGAGTTCGTCGAGGAGCATGTCGACCGCATCGGGGGCCGGACCTACCGCGTCGGGCTGTGCCGGGAGTGCGGGGTCGTCTCCTCCGAGCCTCGGGAGCCCGTCGGCGCGGACTGGTACGAGAAGGCCGCTCCCCTGAGGCTGGACGCCTGGCCTTCCCGGCCCGAGGAGGATTGGCGGTTCGCCCGGTTCTTCGAGGACGCCCGCCCGCCTGCCCGCCTGCTCGACCTCGGCTGCGGCGACGGCGGCTTCCTGCGGCTGGCGCGCGCGCGGGGCTTTTCGGGCGTGGGGTTCGACTACGACGAGCGGGTGGTCGGCGCGGCGCGCGGGCAGGGGCTCGACGTCCACGCCGCACGGTTCGAGGATTTCTGCGCCTCGAGGTCCCCGGCCGAGTTCGACGGCCTGACCATGTTCGACGTGCTCGAGCACGTCCCGGAGCCCGCGGCCTACCTCGACGCGGCCAAGCGCCTGCTCAAGCCCGGCGGGCTCCTGGCGCTCACGCTGCCCAACGCGCTGCGGCCGCTCCCCTGGGGCCGCGAGGAGCACGACTACCCGCCGCACCACTTCACGCGCTGGACGCCCGAGGCCATGAAGGGGTTCCTGGAACGGCGCGGGTTCGAGGTGCTGCGGCAGGACGGCGGGCACCTGAGGCTGCGGTTCCTGGCGGACCACGTCTTCTTCTACCGGCTCATGCCCCCGTGCCTCGGCCTGGCCAAGCGCGTCCTCTTCGGGAACAAGGCCCAAGAGCGGGTTTCTCTCAGCGAGCTCTACGAGCGCTCCGGCGCCGACCCCGCGCCCGCGTCGGGCCTGCGGGCCGCCCTGGCCGACCCCCTCCTGCGCCAGCGCCTCGCCGCGGGCGCGTCGCGGGCCTTCTACTACGCCTTCCTCCCCGTCGCCTGGGGCATGCGCTCCTACTACCGGCTCAAGGAGCCTCGCGGCGGGGACTGCCTCTACACCCTGGCGCGCCTGGCTGCCGGCTGAGCCGCCTCAGCTCCCTTTGAGCTCCCTGGCCAGCTTGAGGGCCTGCGCCTTGCGCTCCTTGTTGGTCGGGTGGCCGGCGGAGCCCGACGGGTTGCCCTCGGCCCGGTCGGCCGCCTCGTCGAGGTCGTGCATCCCGGCCGCCGCGGCGGGGTCGATGCCGGCCTGCTTGGACCACCGCAGCCCCAGCTCGTCGCAGCGCAGCTCGAACTTCTTGGAGAGGCTGGTCAGGGAGGGGCAGACGGTCTTGAGCAGGTCGTTGACGCGCTGGGCGGCGGGCGTCTTGTCTCGCCACTCGGGCGAGCGTTTCTTGAACCAGAGCGCGAGGGTGTCCTGCTCGGCCTTCTTCATGAACTTGAAGGTGTCCAGCTTGAAGTGCGCGAGCTCGTGGCCCAGGGCGTAGGCCAGGTGCTCGATCTTGCGCGCCCTGGAGAAGGCGGCGCCGCAGATGAGGACGTAGGGAGGGGCTCCGTCGATGGACGGGATGGCCAGCACCCCGCCCTCCATGCACATGCCGTAGAGCTCCTTCTCGGCTTCGGACGAGCCCGGCGAGGTCATGGGTTCGAGGGCGACGTTCCTCAAGCCGCTGACGGCTTTCAGCCTGTCGAAGGCCGCGCGCGCGTCCCCGTAGGGGTCCGAGCCTTCGTAGACGCTCGCCGCGGCGCCTGGCTTCTTGGCGGCGGCGTTCTTCTTGGCGAGGATGTCGCAGTCCTTGGTGCGGAACTCCTGGGCCGACGCGGCGGCGCAGACCGCCAGCGACAAGGCGGCGGACGCCAAAAGGCGGACGGCAGATGTCTCCACGCTCATGACCCCCCGGGCGCGCGGCGCGCCCCGACGCGTCTACAGCCTATCAAATCGCGGCGCCATCCGCACCCGGGCGCGGCCCGATAGCAGGCAGCAGGCTTGTCATAGGGCCTCGACGCGGGCAGGATCACATGCCGGCCGCCGCGCCGGGGCAGTCGGACGCTTTCCCAGCCAGGCCTGGAAGGACCTCAGAGCCTCCAGCGCTTCCGGTCGGATGACGATGCCGGGGCGGACCTTCCGCAGGATTGCGGCAGTCTCTTCCGCGGTCCGCGCCATCCCGGCAGTAAGGAGGTAGGCGCCAACGACCGCGGCGCTGCGGGAGTATCCCGCCTTGCAGTGGACGTACACCACTCCCCTTCCCGCGTGCCCTTGGATGAAGGAAACCGCCTCCTTCATTTGCCCTGGGCTCGGCGCGGTCAAGTCCAGGATTGGGATGTTCCTGTAGGACGTCCCAAGCAAGGGTCCGGCCTCGGAGGATTCCGCCGTCAGGTCCAGGACGGCGGTCACCCCCTGCTGGATGACGGCTCTGGCCTCGTCGTCGTTCAGCCTCCGTCCGATGAGGAGATTCGGCGCCGCCTGATCCCAGGGGCGGCAACACCTGCGATAGTAGTCGAGGGACCAGTAGGGGACGATCATGGCCGGCACGAAGGGGATCAGGAGTTCCCATCGGAAGCAGCAGGCGCCGACATCGGCCCGCCGAGCCGTGATCCAGCCGCATCCGCCGTAGACGATGACGAAGAGGAGCGAACAGGCCGCCGCCCAAAGGAGACCTGACGCCGTAGACCGCCGGCCCAAGCTCTCGGTCATGGCCTGCGTTCGGCGAGGGAGACGGTGAAGATCCCCCAGCCGTCGGCCTCCATGGAGAGCTTGTTGAAGCCAGCGGCGCGCACCAGCTCGTCCATCTCCGCCTGGGAGCGGCGGCGCATGATCCATGGTTTCCCTTCGCGGTTCGTGAGGACCCGGGCGATGAACTCGAGCTGGGGATGCCAAGGCTGGTTCGTATAGATGAGCATGCCGCCGTCCTCCATGGCGTCGGCAAGGCCGCGCAGGGAGTCCAGCACCTTCCCGTTCTCGGGGACGAGTTCGTACAGCCCCGAGACGACGGCGATGGTAGGCCGTGGCGAAACCGCGGCCAGGGATCTCCGGTCGAAAGCGTCGCCCAACGCGAAGGTGGCATGTCGTACCCCAAGAGCCCGGGCCAGGTTCCGGCCCGCCTCCAGGTTGCGTTCCTCGTAGTCCCGGAGCAGCGCTGACATCTCGATCCCGGGCAGCTCCTTCATGACCTCGAGGACGTAGCGGCCGGGCCCCGACGCGATATCGACGATCCGGACAGGCTTGCCTTGAGCGCGCACCTTCGCGATGGCGGCTTTGATGAGCTTGGCCAAGTGGACCTTCCTCAGGCGGATGCCGCGCCAGCCGAGGCTGTCCAGGTAGGACCGGTCGATGAGCCTCCCCAGGGGCGTCGTGCCCCGGGGCGCGTTGGCGTAAACGTAGTCCAGGGTTTCCCCCGAGTCGAAACCCGTGCGCCAACCGATGCGGATGCCTGCGCTCAATCGTCCGAATGAGCCCATGAGCAGGCGCTGCGCGGCGAACACCCAACGCTTCCAGCTAGTCCATGGAAGAGGCTGTGCGAGCCGGTCATGCTCGGAGAGCGTGGGCCCCGACTGATCCGCCTGGAGCAGGGAGACCTGCTTGGCGGGCTTCCGAAAGCAGGCGGCGATGAACTCCCGCGCCGGGGCGAGGCTCCTTTCGCGGTCTCGTTCGTGCCATAGGGCGTGATAGGCCCCCGGGATCTCCAACCAGGACTTCACAGGGGAGGAGAGGTTGTCGAAGAACCGCCGCTGGGCGCCCTGGTCGACCACCCAGTCGGCGCCGGCCGTCAGCACGAGCGTGGGCGCCTGGATGGCGGCCGCGTCCTCGATGAGCCGATCCGAGGTGTCGCGCAGGCCGACCAGGATGTTCGAGGCGATCTGCGCAGAGATGAGCGGATCGGCCGTATAGCGCCGGGCCTGCTCCGGGTCGTGGGTCAGCATCCCCGGCCGGACGTAGCTCCTGATCGTGAGCGTCCGTCCGGTGAGAGCCCCGTAGAGGCGCAGCGCCGCGAGGGCTCCCGGCAGATAGAGCCTCACCCGGAACGCAGGAGCGCCGAGCACGAGCCCGGCCAGGGGCGGCGCGTAGTCATGCGCCCAGGCAGCCGCGATGACCGCGCCGACGCTCTGCGCCATGACGACCATCCGGTCGAGAGCGATATCCGACTCGCGGGCGACATGCCTCGCCCACTCGTCCGCGTCGCGCGCGAACACGCCGAAATGCGCCGCGTGCCCTCGCGGTCCGTCGCTGCGGCCGTGCCCGCGCGCATCCCAGGCGAAGAACGCCGTGTCCGGAAGACCCAGGGCGTCGACGGTGTCGTCCCACCGCCCGGAGTGTTCATGGCCCCGGTGGAAGAGGATCACGGCGCGATCTGCCGGCCGTGCCGGCAGCCAGGCGCGGTAGAACAACCGCGTCCCGTCCTCCAGCTTCATTTCGTGCTCGGTCGATCGAATCATGGCTGAACCTCCATTCTAGGTGAAATAATAACGGACCAGGTGGAAGAAGACCGGCGCCGCGAAGCACAGGGAATCGATCCGGTCGAGCGTCCCGCCGTGCCCGGGGATCGCCCTCCCGTAGTCCTTGATGCCGCGGTCTCGCTTGATCGCCGACATGGTCATGCCGCCCGCAAACCCCATGAGCGTGACGAGGAGCGAGATGCCGAGCGCCTGGGGGAGCGAAAAGGGCGTCAAGCCGCGGAGCAGGCCCCCCAGGAGCGTCGCGGACGCGATCCCTCCCAGGAAGCCGGCCCAGGTCTTGTTCGGGCTGATGGCCGGGACGATGGGGTGCCGGCCAATCAACTTCCCCCAGATGTATTGGAGGATGTCGCTCATCTGGACAACGAGGATGAGATAGAAGGCGAGGTCCATCCCCCGGCCTTCGTAGCCGGGGATTCGGAGCATCAGGAGGGCCGGGACGTGGCTCACGCAGTAGACGCAGACCATGAGCGCCCATTGGACCATCGCCGTGCGCTCCAGGAACCGGGCCGGGTCCTGGCGCAGGACGGTGCGCAGCGGCATGAACAGGAAGGCATAGACCGGGATCATGACCGCGAAGAGCCCGTACCAGCGCATGCCGACCAGGGCGTACTGCAGCGGGGTGAAGATGAAGAACGCGTAGAGCAGGGTGCGATGGTCGCTCAGGCGCGTCGGGACGATGGTGATGAACTCGCGCAGGGCCAGGAAGGAGACGAAGCCGAAGAGGGTCGCCATGCCGGTCGTCCCGAACAGATGGGCGATGAAGAGCGCCGCGCACATGAGCCACCAGGAATGGATGCGTTCGACGGCATCGCGGAAGGTCGCGCAGGCCGGCCTTCCTTCGGCCAGGCGCGCGCCGGCCCAGCCCGCAAGGGTGGCGACGCTCAGCGCGGCGCCGATCCCGCTCCAGAAGGAGACCAGGGGGGTGGCCGCAGTCATGGCTGGGACAAGCTCTCGAGCGCGTCCTTGGCGCCATCCAGGAATGCGGTCTTCGCCACGCCTGGTTCCGCCCTCATGGAAGGGCCGAAGGTGACTTGGCTGATGAGCGGCACCGGCAGGAACTCCCCCTTGGGCATGATGCGGTTGAGGTTCCGCAGGTGCACTGGGATGAACTCGAGGCAGTTGCGTCTCATGGCAAGGTGGTAGAGGCCGCTGTGGAACCTGCCGCAATCCGGACCGTCCCCCCGTGTCCCCTCCGGGAACAGGATGAGGGAATCCTCGTTCCCCAGGGCCCGTTCCATGTCGTCGAGCGGGTTGCGGCGGCTGGAGATTGAACCTCGGTCGATGAGCACGGCTCCGAAAGCCTCGCTCAACCAGCGCCGCACCGGCGCGGCGTCCCAATAGTCCCGCGCCGCCACCGGATGGGTCCGACGGCGCTGGCAGTGCGGCAGGCAACCCCAGATCAGGACCGCGTCGAGATGGCTCGTGTGGTTCGCGAAGTAGACCCGCTGCGTCCTGGCGAAGGGGTCGCAGAGCCACTGGACGCTCACGCCGCACACCGCCCGGCACAGCCATGCGAGGCCTTCCGCGGCCAGGGCCCGGGTCATGACGGTCCTCCCGCCTCGGCCAGCGCCAGGCGGACCCTGTTCGCCACCGTGAAGGCGAGCAGGACGCAGACGACGAGAACGGCGGCTCCGAGCCACCTCCCGGGCCGGGCCCCCATGCCGAGCGCCATCCCCAGCAGGCCGAACACGAGCGCCCGGTCGCTTTTTCCCATGGGCCCGTCGTAGCGGCGGGAGGCTCCGGCGGGCACGGCCGCCAGCCCCGCGATCTCCGTCAATGCCGCCAGTCCTGCGCAGGCGAGCACCGGGACCGCATCGACGCCGGGGAGGGTCGCGAAAGGAAGGACCAGCGCCGCGTCGCAGACCACGTCCCCGAGTTCGTTGAGGATGGTCCCGAAGGGGGACGTCATGCCGAACTCGCGGGCGAGCATGCCGTCTGCGGCGTTGAGCGCCATGCGCAAGAGGAGCGCTGGAGGCAAAGCCAGCCAGCAGCATGTCCCGGGTCGTCCCCAGGCCAGCGCCGCGGCCACCACGAGGGAGAGCGCGACCCCCGCCCAGGTCACGGCGTTCGCCGTGACCCCCCAGCCGGCCAAGCGTCGGACCGTGGGCCTGAGAAGGTCTTGGAACCGCGGCTTCAACTCGTAGACGCTTGCCATGGGCCGCTCCTCCTTATTAGTTCGGTTACATACTGTACTGATATGAACAATAGCCCGCAAAATGCCGCGCCCTCCTGGCGCGGTCTCAGCCCTTCCTTCGCAGGGCGCCCCTGACCCTCTCCAGCCCGATTGAGATCCCTTGACGCTCCGCAGGCGAGAGCGAGCCCATGATCTCCCGGACCCTGGCGATGTAGGCCCTTTCGGCCTCCTTCATTCTGCCGAGTCCCTTCCGGGTCAGCTGCACGCGCTTGAGACGCCGGTCGAAAGAGTCGGCTCTTCTGGTCACCAATCCGTCGCGCTCCATGCGGTCGATGAGACCGGTGACATTGGCCCTGTTGACGACGAGCATGCGGCCCAGGGAGCTCTGGTCCAGCCCGTGCTCCGGGGATTGGTAGTGCAGGAGCATCAGGACGTTCATCTGGGTCTCGGTCATTCTGAAGGGGCGCAACAGCCTGTCGCCCTCTTTTGCCATCATGGACGAGGTTATGATAATCTCCATCACCACGGCGTGCAACGGCTCGAGGATGGGGTGGGGAAGGCCGAGTTCTCTCTCAAGCGGTCGGGGGCCGACATTGCTCATATCTAGATTGTATACCACTAAACCATAATTGTCAAGGCCCACTGGGTCCTACCCCCCCGCGGCCAAGGGCGATATTGTAGAATCACGGACGCGTCAGGACCGCCCATGAGCGCCAACACGCCGCTGATCTCCGTCGTCATCGACAACTACGACTACGGCCGGTTCCTCCCGGACGCCATCGACAGCGTCCTGGCGCAGGATTTCCCGAAGAAGGACTTCGAGGTGATCGTGGCCGACGACGGCTCCACGGACGGGTCGCGCGACGTGATCGCCCGCTACGGGGACCGCGTGCGGGGCGTGCTCCTGCCCCGCCACGAGGGCCAGGCCGAGACGTTCAACCGCGGCATCGCCGCGGCCCGGGGCCAGCTCGTGTGCCTGCTCGATTCCGACGACGCGTGGATGCCGACGAAGCTCGCCGAGGTCGCGCCGCTCTTCGACGACCCGGAGGTCGGCGTCGTGCAGCACTGGCTCGACGACGTCGCCGTGGACCTGCGGTCGCTGGGGAGGTTCCACCCGGCCTGGCCCGGCCGCTACTCCATCGACGATTTCCTGGAGGCCCGGACCCATTTCACGGCCACCAGCGGGCTCTCGTACCGGCGCAGCGTCCTCAAGCAGGCCCTGCCGATCCCGCGGCGGCTCTTCTATTACCTCGACGACTACCTCACCGTGAGGAGCCTGTTCGTCGCCGGCGCCGCCAACATCGCGAAGGTCCTGGGCGTGCACCGGGTGCACGGCGGCAACTGGTGCGCCCGGGGGCTGGAGAGCCCGCGCAAGATCGAGGTCGACTTCAAGATGCGGGAGCTCTTCTCCCAGTGCCTGCGGGCGTGGCTCGGGCAGTTCGGCCGGGAGCTGGGCCCCAGGTACGTCGCCCGGGAGGAGCTCGAAGTCCTGCGGCGCATCGTCCTCTACGAGGGCCTCGAGTCCCGGCCGCTGGCGGCCTGGAGGGTCTGGCGCAAGGGGCTGGCCGCGGCCAGGCACTCGCCTTTCGGGAGGTTCCGCCTGGCGAGCCTGCTGCTGGCCGTGGCCTCGCCCACGCTCTACCTGGCCGCCTATTCCCTCTACTCGGGGTCCGACGCCGTCCGTGACCTGCGGGTGAGGCTCTTCCCGGAGCGCCGATGAGCGGCAAGACCCTCAGCATCATCCTGCCCGCGTACAACGAGGAGGGCGCCATCGACGGCGCCGTCCGCCGGGTGCTCGAGGCCCGCAAGGCCATCATCCGGGAGACGGACCTCGCCTCGGTCGAGGTCATCGTGGTCGACGACGGCTCCCGCGACAGGACGGGCGACATCGTGGCCCGCCACGCGGACGCCCGGCTCATCGTCCACCCCCGCAACCGAGGCTACGGCTGCGCGCTCATGACCGGCTTCGAGGCGGCCGGCGGGGACTACCTGGCGTTCATGGACGCCGACGGCACCATCGACCCCCAGTGCTTCGTCACGCTCTACCAGGCGCTCAAGAGGGCCGGGGCGGACCTGGCCATCGGCGGCCGCCTGCACCCCGGGTCGCAGATGCCGCGGGTGCGCGTCATCGGCAACCGGTTCTACGCGGCCGTGATCTCCTGGCTCAGCGGCGTCCCCGTGACCGACACCGCCAGCGGGGTGAGGGTCTTCTCGCGGGCGCTGCTGCCCAGGCTCAGGCCCCTGCCGGGGGGGCTTCATTTCACGCCCGCCATGACCGCCCGCGCGGCGTGCATGGGCGCGCGGATCGTGGAGGCTCCCATCCCCTACGCCGAGCGCGTCGGACAGTCCAAGCTCAACGTCTTGGCCGACGGGCTGAGGTTCCTGCGCGTGATCCTCGGGATCATCTTCTCGTACTACCCGCTGCGCATCTTCGGGCCGGCGGGGCTGATCTTCGCCGCCGTGGCCCTCGGCTACGGGGTCTGGCCCGTCGCCTACTACCTCGAGCACCGGCGGCTCGAGCCCGACGTCATGATCTACCGGCTGCTGACCATCGTGACGCTGTCGGTCTGCTCGCTCATCTGCCTGACCTACGGCGGGCTGGCCCAGAAGCTCTCCGACATGGCGACGGGCAAGGAGTCGCGGTTCTGGGACCACCCGAAGCTGAGGGACGTCTGCCTGGCGTCTGGCGTCGCGCTGGTGCTGGCGGGCATCCTGCTCAACGCCAGGACCATCGTCGAGTACGTCACGAGCCGGCAGATCCACCAGCACTGGATCTACGTGCTGACCGGGAGCCTGGCGGTGCTTTCCGGTACGGTCCTGGGGGCCTTCGGCGTCACGCTGGACCTCGCCCGTCACCTGCCCGTGACGCGTGGCCCGGCCGGCGGGGACCGGGGGAGAGAGGGCGGGTCTTGAGCCGCAAGGAGATCCTCCTGGGCCTGGCGGTGGCGCTGGCCCTGCGCCTGGGGTTCGGCGCGCATTCCTTCGACGGCAAGCGGCTCTTCGGAAGCCTCGATTTCGAGATCCTCGCGGCCAACCTCCTCGAGCACGGCGTCTACTCGATGGCGCCGCCCACCCCGACCGCGGGCCGGGAGCCCGGCTACCCGCTGTTCATCGCGGGGCTCTACGGGGTCTCGGGAGGCAGCCCCTGGTCCGTGCTGGCCGGGCAGGCGCTCCTGTCCGCGGCGACCGTCTATCTGATCAGCTGCCTGGCGGCCCTGGTCTTCGACCAGTGGGCCGGCAGGTTCGCGTTCTGGCTGAGCTGCTTCTACCCGTACTTCATCTACTACAGCGCCTACTTCTTCAGGGAGACGCTGCTCGCGTTCCTGCTGGCCGGGGTCTTCCTCGTCCTCATCCGGTCCGGGGCACGCGAGGGCGGCGGGCTCGGGGCCGCCGCCGGGGCCGGGGGGCTGGCCGGCTGGATCTGCCTGACCAACGGGGCGCAGAGCCTGGCGGTCGCCGCCGTGGCCGCGGCGGCTGCCCTGGAGCCGCGGCCCGCCGGGGCCGCCGGCGGCCGGCGCTGGAAGAGGGCGCTGGTCTTCTTGCTTCCGGTCGCGGGCATGGTGGGGCTCTGGGTCGGCCGCAACCTCGTCGTGATGGGGGCCTTCATCCCGGCTTCCAGCCTCGTGGGCGAGCAGATGTATTGGGCCCTGCGCGTGCCCTACGAGGCCCTCGGGACCGAGGAGGAGTTCCGCCTCATGGGCCGGGAGGGCGACGACACGGAGTTCCAGCGGCTCGCCCACCTGCCCGAGGTGGAGGGCAACAAGGCCTTCCAGCGGGCCGCGTTCAGGCTGATCAAGGAGCGCCCCGCCGCCTACCTCCGGGATTGCGCCGGGCGGTTCTTGGGCATCTGGCGCATCGTCCCGCGCGACCGCAACTACACGCACAAGTACTCCCTGGTCCGGTTGCTGGCGCTCCTGAGCGACGGGTGGATCCTGCCCTTGGCGCTGCTGGGGCTGGCCCTGGGGCGGAGGAGCCACTGGGTCCGGGGGATGGCGGCCTTCGTGTTCGCCATGACCATGACCTATTCGGTCAGCCAGGCGCCGATCCGCTACAGGGTGCCGGCGATGTCGCTGGTCCTGGTCCTGGCCGCCGGCGGCGCCAGCGGCCTGAGGCGGCTGGCGGCCGGCAGGTCCGCCGGCCTTCCAAGTTAGATATAATCGACGGAGACGGCCCGTAGGCGCCCGAGGCATGGAGACGGCGACATGAAACAGAAGGTCCTCATCGTGGACGACGAACCCAGCATCCGGCGCCTGATCGGCAGGGTCGTCAGCGAGCTGGGCGCCGAGCCGGTCGAGGTGGAAGACGGCGCGCTGGCCGCCAAGGCCGTTTCGGAGCACCGCCCGGCGGTCGTGCTCCTGGACCTCCACATGCCCCGGCTCGACGGCATCGCGGCCATCGACGACATCCGCGGCGCGGCCCCGGGCGTGGCCATCATCGTGGTCACGGGGGACGCCACGGACAAGAGGGCGAAGCTGGCCATGGACCGCGGCGCCAACGCCTTCCTCTCCAAGCCGATCGACGTGAGCCACCTCAAGACGGTCCTCGAGGCGCATCTGCTCGCCGCGGGGTGAGCGGGCGGGCTCTTGACCCATGAGCGCGGGCCCCAGGCGCACCGTCCTCGTCGCCGATGACGACGCCGTCATCCGGGCTCTCGTCAGGAAGACCCTGGCGGGCGGCTACAGCGTGGTGGAGGCGCGCGACGGCGTCGAGGCCTTCGAGCTGGCGCGCCGCAGCCCCCCCGACCTGTTCATCCTCGACGTGAACATGCCCGGGAAGTCCGGCGACGAGTTGGCCCGCGAGCTGCGCGCCTGCCGAGCGACCAGGATCATCCCCATCGTCTTCCTGACGGGGAACACGGGCCTGCAGGACAAGCTCCGGGGCTTCCAGTCGGGCGCGGACGACTACATCACCAAGCCCTTCGACGTCTTCGAACTGGTCGCCCGCGTCGAGGCCGTCCTGCGCCGGAACGCCGAGGCGCTCTCCAGCAGCCCCTTGACGATGCTGCCGGGGAACCTGTCGATCGAGCGCGAGGCCTCGCGCCGCATCGAGGCCGGGGAGCCCTTCGCCCTCCTCTATGTCGACATCGACCGGTTCAAGGCCTACAATGACGGCTACGGCCATGCCAAGGGCAACATCCTCATCCAGCGCACCGCGCGCATCATCACCGACGCGGTCGAGTCGGAGGGGGCGAGGACCGACTTCGTGGGGCACGTGGGCGGGGACGATTTCGTGGTCCTGGCCTCCCCCGCGGCCGCCCGGGTCATCGGCGAGCGCATCGCCTCGGGATTCGACAAGGCGGCCAAGGCGCTCTGCCGGCCGGGCAAGCGTTCCGGACCCGGCGGCCGGGGTCGCCGCGGGGACCCGCCGAAACCCGTCCCGGCGCCGAGCGTGTCGGTCGCCATCGTCTCCTCCGGGGGCTCGGGGCTCGGGTCCTACGCCGCCCTCTCCGAGGCCGTCTCGCTCGTCAAGATGCGATTGAAGTGCCGCCAGCCCGGCGAGGGCAGCGCCGTCAGCTCTTGAGCGCCGCCCGGACGGCGGACTCGAAGACGCTGAACTCGAAGGGCTTGCGCAGGATGGGCTTGCCGGTGGTCTCGAGCTCGACCGGGTTGATGGACCCCGTGAGGAAGATCCACCGGGACACGAGCTCAGGCTTGGCCGTCCTGACCCACTCGAAGATGTCGAACCCGCTCATCCCTGGCAGCCGGTAGTCGCAGATGACGGCGCCGTACGACGATCCCGAGAGCTTCTTCTTGGCCATGTCGGCGTTGCGGGCGACGTCCGGGACCAGCTTCATGTTGCGCAGCATCCTCACGATGAGGTCCAGGATGGTCTGCTCGTCGTCGATGACGAGCACCCTCGTCCCCGGGGCGACGGGGACGGCCGGATGGCCGGCGGGAGAGGCGGCGTCGGCGGGCGCGCCGGGCGCGTCGAGGATCGGGAGCTCCACGACGAACCGCGCTCCGCCCTCCCGCCTGTTCTCCGCCCAGATCCTGCCGCCGTGCTCCGCGACGATCCCGAACGAGATGGCCAGCCCCAGCCCCGTGCCCTTCCCGATCTGCTTGGTCGTGAAGAAGGGCTCGAAGATCCTGCTCAGATGCTCCGGGCGGATGCCCGGCCCGATGTCCTCCACCGCGATCCGGATGGCGTCAGCCTCGCTCCAGGTCCGGAGCGTGAGCGTCCGGACGCCCTGGCGGTCGTCCATGGCGTCCTGGGCGTTGTTGATCAGGTTCACCAGCACCTGCTGGAGCTGGTGGTAGTCCGCCATGGTCTTGGGCAGGTCGTCGGCCAGGGCCAGCTCGAGCGTGATGTCGCGCGTGCGCAGCTGGTGCTCGGCGACCCGCAGGATGTCGTGCAGGACGCCGTTGATCCCGATGAAGGCCTTCTCGGGCTTGTGCTGCCGGGCGAAGGTCGAGATGTTCTTGACGATCTTCTGGCATCGCTGGGCTTCCTTGAAGATCGTCTCGAGGTCCTCGCGGTAGCGCGTGTTGCCCTGGATGCCCTCGTCGGCCAGCAGCAGCTGGCAGAACCCCATCACGGAGGTCAGGGGGTTGTTGAGCTCGTGCGCCACCCCGGAGAGGCTCATCCCGAGGGAGTTGAGCTTGTCGGACTGCTGGAGCTGCTCCTTGAGCGCCGCGTCCTGGCGTTGGAGGGCGTTCCTCTCCGTCACGTCGCGCGAGACGATGATGACGTTCACCGGCTTGCCCGAGGCGTCCTTGACGACGATCCCGTGGGATTCGATGTCCCTCGAGCTGCCGTCGGCGACCCGCAGCCGGTATTCCGTGTTCCGGCCGAGCCCGGTCTGGATCGACTCGAAGAAGAGCTTCTTGACCTTCTCCCGGTGCTCTTCGGCGATGTCGTTGAAGGAGATGGTGCCGCGGAGCTTCGCCGGGTCGCCGACGAGCCTGTAGGAGGGGCTGCAGTACAGGCGCTTGCCCTTGAGGTCGAGGACCGCCACCATGTCGGTGAGGTTCTCCGCGATCAGCCGGAACAGATCCCGCTCCGTTTCCTTTCCCGCGGCGCCTGCCGGCGCGCGGCGCGCGGCCCGTTTCGGCCCGGCTGCCTGCTCCTTCCGCTTCGTCATGGGCGCTCCTCCGCCGTCCGATCCCCGGCCATCGCGTACCCGGTCATCCAATGGTATCATAGCCTGCGGGCCGGTGGAACGGCGGTCGCCGCGCGGCCCCAGGAGGCTGAGGATGAGCGTATCGTCGCACCTGTCCCCGAATCCGGAGGGCCGGCTCTGGACCATCCTCGACAACATGCGCCATGCGGTCGAGTCGACCGATTGGAGGGTCGGGGCGCTCACCGCCTTCGCCGCGGTCCAGCTGGTCTCCATCAAGGTCTTGGCGCCGGCCGGCCCGCTGGCGTTCCTGTCCGTCGCCGCGCTGGCCGTCGCGCTGCCCTTGGGGGTCTTCGCGTTCTCGCCGCTCACGGGGAACCCCAAGCGGCTCGCCTACCTGGACCCGCCGGGCGACAGGCCGGCCGTGGGCGACTGCCTGATCAGCGCCGACGACGTCGCGCACTATTCCCACGGCGAGCTCATCGTGCGCCTCGACGAGTACCTCGGGGGCGGGGTCACCGCGACGCCGTACTTCGAGGACATCGTGGGGCAGATCGTCGTGTGCGCGCGGGTCGCCCGGCGCAAGCGGCGCCTCTTCCGGGCCTCCTGCGTCATCGTCGGCATCGCCCAGCTGGGGCTGATCGGGCAGCTGCTCTGGCGGTGACGGCGCTCTGCGTCGTCGCGGCCGCCGCGGCGGTCCTGGCGGGGGGGCTCCACGCTGCGCCCCCGACCAGGGGGGACCTCGGCGACGCGCGCCGCGACCTGTCGGGCTCGCTCGCCGTCTTCCCGGGGGCGGAGGGCTTCGGCACGGACACGCCCGCCGGGCGGGGGGGGCGCGTGATCCGCGTGACCACGCTCGCCGGAAAGGGGCCGGGCTCCCTGCGGGAGGCGCTGGGGGCGAAGGGGCCGCGCGTGGTGTGCTTCGAGGTGTCGGGGACGGTGCGCGTGGACGACGACCTCGAGGTCAGGGAGCCCTTCGTCACGGTCGCGGGGGAGACCGCCCCGTCGCCGGGGGTGACCGTGGCGGGGGCCGGCCTCCTCATCCGGACGCACGACGTGCTCGTCCGGCACCTGAGGGTCCGCCCGGGCGGGGGCCGGGGCGGGGTGCCTAAGCACCGGCGGCGGGCGATCCACGTGCTCGCGTCGAGGCAAGGCGAGTACGAGGCGTACAACGTGGTCGTCGACCACTGCAGCGCGAGCTGGGCGACCGACGAGAACGTCACCACCTGGTTCGCGGGCGTGCGGGACGTCACCGTCTCCAACTGCATCGTCGCCGAAGGCCTCGCCCGGGCCGGGCACCCGAAGGGGGAGCACTCCAAGGGCATGCTCGTCGGCGACTACGCCAAGCGGGTCGCGGTCCTGGGGAACCTCTTCGCCCACAATCGGGACCGCAACCCCCACATGAAGCCCGACACCAGCGTCCTCGTCGCCAACAACCTCGTCTACGACCACGGGGTCTACCCGATCCTCTTCTCCGGCGGCGACGTCGCCACGGGGGAGTCCCTGGCGACGGTCGTGGGCAACGTGGTCCGCCGGGGGCCGTCGACGAGGCTGGCCTCGATGGTGGCCATCGGCAAGGGCTTCCCGGGGGGACTGAGGCTGCATGCGGCGGGCAACGACTTCCCGGGCGCGAGGCCAGGCGAGCCTTGGAGCGTCGTCCTGGATCCCGGGAACTCGGCGTCGGCCGAGGCCCGTCCTCCCGTATGGGTCTCACCGCTGACCGTGCGGTCGTCCTCGGAGGCCTTCTCGCGGGCGCTGGCTTTCGCGGGGGCGCGGCCGGCGGATCGCGACGACGCCGACAGGAGGGTCGTCGCCGAGGTCTTGTCCGGCGGAGGCCGGATCATCGACTCCGAGGAGGAGGTCGGCGGCTGGCCCAGGCTGGCGGAGCGCCGGCGCACGCTGGAGCAGGCCGGCGCGGAGATCGGCCGGCCGTTCCCCGGGGGGCCCGAGGCCGCCGTCCGAGGGGCGGAGAGCGGCAAGACGGCGGCGGGCCGGCGGACGGCCTTGGAGCTCTGGCTCGAGTCGCTCGCGGCGCTCATCGAGGGCCGGGCTGGGCCCGACGGTGCCCCCGCTTGGGCCCCGAGATGACGCGCGGCTGAGCCGCAGCAATTCCGCAAGCCCCCTGAATAGCCCGCCCTCCAGCCGTCGGTAGCCCTCCCCGGACATCCTCCCGAGCAAATTCGCATTCGCCTCCGGGACCCCCTTGCATCTATAGGCTGATATATATAGACCACATCATGTTAGAGGAGGCCCCCATGACCACCCCGTCCCCTCTCTCGGCCAACGAGAGAGCCGCCAGGTCCCGGCTGCGTCAACTGCTCAACGAGCCCACCCTACTGCGTGCCAACCTCGTTGAAATGAAGCGCTTCTGCGGA
>JACRDT010000010.1 GCA_016212795.1 Elusimicrobiota bacterium
CATGGGCTGACCGAGCAGTCGTCCCGGTGCGTGTTCGTCCTTACGACCGCGACCTCGGTACCCCGCCGTCGAGGCGCCAAGCTCGACGACTCGGAGGAGGGCTGCCTTGTGGGCGATCTCCAGTACCGGTTCGTGCAGGCAAAGCCCGAGCGGTTCTTCGGGATCGAGGACATCTGGGTGAGCGAGGCGCGTATCAAGATGACGGACCCGGAGCGGACTCTTCTCGATGGCCTGATGGCACCTCAGTACTGCGGGGACTTTTCCGAGATTCTCCACGCCTTCGAGGTGCGTGCCCCTAAGCTCGACCTTGAGCGCATCATCAGCTACGCCCTCAGGCTGGATACCGCCACGGCCAAGCGACTCGGTTGGATCCTGGAGTCGCAGAAGGTCGATCCGGCCAAGCTGGAACCATTGCGGAAGATGCCCATCAAGGGCTACCGCGTACTCGATCCCAGCGGGCCGCGGCAAGGACCCTGCGATTCCGGCTGGATGATTCAGGCTAACCTCCCCGGAAGGGTGCAGTCATGAAGCCGCTGCGCGCCCGGCTGCAGGAAGCCCGCCAGCGGCTCGGCCTCCCTTGGGAAGTGCTGGAACGCGACTACCTTCTCTCGTGGATTCTGGCCGGCATCAGCCAGGTGGACGCGTTGCGCGGAACGCTCGTGTTCAAGGGCGGGACCGCGCTCAAGAAGTGCTACTTCGGCGACCACCGATTTTCCGAGGATCTGGATTTCACCGGCGTAGGCTCCGTCCCGACCGGCGCGGCGATGGAGGCCGCGATGCGCGAGGTGTGCGCCGTGGCCGTGAAGCTTCACCAGGTCTCCGCCCTGATAGGGCAGCGATAGGGTATGCCCAGCCTTGATCCCAAGGCGGGGAATCGCTACCTCACCGTCACCGACGCCCCAGTCCAGGTCCTCGAGGTCCACGATGGGAGCATGGTGCTGCAAAGCCTAGTCTCGGACAACCGATTGATGGTGACTGCCGGCTACCCCTTGCGGCCCTTCAAGGGCAAGGCCGAGGCTTTTGAGGTGCGTCCGAGCCCCTACAGCCCCTATGTCAGGCCTCGCCGCGGCCGACCGGAGCCCAAGCCCCTGGCTCCCATCATAGATGCCCTGCTCCTGGCTGGCAACATGGCCATGCGCGGCATCCTCCGGGAGCTCCGGCGCAAGGCAAGTGCGGCATGCCGTGGCCGCGACCTGGAGGCTAACGTCCGCGCTCGGGTTTACTGGCTCCGCAAGCGGGGCCATCGCAGCGCGTCTTTGAAGACTACTCGCCCAGCAGTTCCGGCAGCCGGGGCAGGGCTTCGTGCAAAGGCACCAACTCCACCGAGCCCTCCCTCCGGCGGCGGCTGCCACCGTAGAGAAGGAAAGCCTTGGCCATCGGGTAGTCCTTGATGAAGGCGTGTAATCCTGCGACATCGGAGCCGGAAGGCTTGGCCGCGCGCTTGACCTCGAAGGCCCTGATGCCCTTTTCCCCGTAGAGCACAAAGTCCACTTCCCGGCCATCGGCGGTCCGCCAGTAATGAATCGAATACCCAAGCCGCAGGTAGTCGTTGATCGCGCGCAGTTCCTGGAAAACCAAGGTTTCCAGCGCGTGACCCTCGATTTGTTCGGGTCTGTCCAAGGGCCCCTTCGGCCGGATCGTTCGGTAGAGGCCAGCATCAAAAAAGAAGAACTTCGGATGCGCGGCGATGCGTCTCTTCGCCTTCTTGGCGAAGACCGGTACTTGGGCCGCGATGAGGAGGTCCTCAAGGATCGAGAAGTAATTTTCCACGACTTTCCGTTCAACGCCGCAATCGCGCGCCACGGCCGAAACGTTGAGAACGGACGCCTGGGAGAAGCTGGCCGCTTCCAGGAATCTCGCAAAGGGCCCCAGGCTGCGGACGAGCCCTTCCTGCTGGATTTCCTCGCGCAGATAGGTCTCGACATAGCTTTCCAGATAGGCCTTGGGGTCGCTCTCGACGTGAACGCTGGGAAGCTGGCCCCAGGCCAAAGAGTTCTCCAGTTTAAAATCTCCCCCCAACTCAATGGCGGTCAAGGGGTGCATCGCATAGGTCAGAGCCCGGCCCGCCAGGAGATTGGTCCCGCCGCGACGCAGTTTGCGGGCGCTTGAGCCCGTCAGCACGAAACGGCCTGCGCGGGCTTCGATGAGCCGGTGGACTTCGTTGAGGATCTCCGGTATCCGCTGCACTTCGTCGATGATCACCCAGCCGTTGCGATGGGGCGGCAGAAAGCTTTCCAGTCTAGCCGGGTTGGCCGTGAGGTCGTTGAACAGCTCGGACTCCAGCAGGTCGAGATAAACGGCGTCCGGCAAGGAACTCCTGACCCAGGTGGTCTTGCCGGTGCCTCTGGGGCCGAAGAGAAAGAAACTTTTATCCGGAACCTTTATGAGTCTGGAATACATAACTCCATTTTACATAGATATATGGAATTGTCAAGTTAATTTCTTGATGGAGGCCGGACCATGCGCGGCCTCGTCCGCGAGGTCAAACGTCGGGCCAGCGTGGCGTCCAGGGGCAAGGATCTCGCGGCCAACGTCCGTGCCCGAATTTACTGGTTGAAGAAGAGGGGCTACCGCGTAGCCTATTTGGAAATACTGAATCGGCCGGTCTACGATGTGGACGCCATCCAAGGGGCGTTGCAGTGCTTCGCCCGGTTCATCTACAAGCTACCCATCGAGCGCCAGATCCAGGTGATCCGCCTATTGGTGAACCGGGTGCTGCTCTTCAAAGACAGGATACGGGTGGAACTGCATGAGTTGCCCATCCCGGACCTTCAGCGGGCCCTCGACGTGAAAACCGGAGGACCTCCCAGGAAAGTTCAAATCCCGACCACGTCAAAGGGTGGGGGGCAAAAAACCACCACCGAGCGAACAGCGGTAGTAGAAGTGGGGGGAAACTGGCGGCCCAGTCTGTGTAATAGATAGAACTCACCGCGTGGCCTTCACCTGGGCGGAATAAACGATAAAACGCATTGTTTCTGACGGAAACGCAATATAAGCGTTTTTGGTGGAATATATTCCCGACCTGCAAGCCGTATCTACGAACGACGACTTTTCTGGAAATTGTGGTAGAGCAGGGCGTCGTAGAGGAGTTTCATCCCGCCGCCGATATAGAAGGCGCCGTTGAGCCAGAACACGTTCCCGAGAAGCGCGCCGACGATCGGTCCGGAAGCGGCGGCACCCATCGAGCGGGCGACTGCCGCTACGCCGGCCGCAGCGGAGCGCTCATCCGGGTCGACCGCTGCCATCATGTAGGACTGCCGAGTGGGCACGTCCATCTGCGAGATGCTGAACCGTAGGAGGAGAACCAGGATAGCCAGCGGCAGGTTGGGCATCAAAGGGACCAGGATGAGCAGGAGGTTCGATGGGACATGGGTCCAGACCATGGTTTCGATCAATCCGATCCTATCCGCCAATCGCGCCGCGGCAAGCGCCGAAACACCGGCCAAAATGTTGGCCCAAAAGATTATCTGCCCGATGGCTGCCTCTTTGACGCCGAAACGCTGGTTGAACCAGTAAGCGATGATGCCGGCTATGACGAATCCTCCGCCGAAGGCATCAATGGCGAAGAGCGCCGAGAGCTTCGCGACAACGCCTTTCGAGCGGTGCAGGCCGAACCGGCCGGCAGATTCTTCCCGCGGTTGCTCAGGGATTGCAACCTCCACGGCCGAAGACAGCCGCCAGAACGTCAGCGCCAGCAGCACGCCTGCGGCTGCGTAGGCGGACAAGATGACGCGATAGCTCCCCAGCGCGGACATGCCCTGGGTTTGCAGTGATTGGGCCAGCACGCCCCCGGCCAGCGAGCCCAGCGCCGTCGCAAACGAGCCGACCAAGTTGTACCACGCGAAGACGGCCGTACGGCTGGAGTCCGGCAGGATCTGAGAGAGAGACGCCTGCTCCACGGACAAGAACGGACCTATCTCATAGCCGCTTAGGCTGATGACGCCGAGCGTCGCAGCGATCAGCAGGAGGGTGAAATCATTTGTCGTCGCGAACAGAACACCCGCGAATGTCATCAGGAGGGCGCCGGCCACCAGGGTCTTCCGGCGCCCGAAGCGGTCGGCAGTCGTGGTCAGCCAGAGCGATACCGCGATGTCGCCTACCAGGGTAAGCGCGAACAGCCATCCGATTTGCCGGTCGCTTAACCCCACGGCTTTCAGGTAGAAGACCAGGATGACGGAGAGAAAGCCGTAGGCGAAGAGCCGCGCTATGCGCGCGGCAAAAAGTATCCGGCCGTCACGTCCCATGCGCGGTCAGGCCCCGGCAGTAGGCGTAGAGCGCGTCGTAGACGGGGAATTGGAGCCTTAGCTTCTCGTGGTCGTCCGGCGTCGTTTTGTGGAACCCTGTGGCGACGGCGAGCAATCCAGCCGCTTCCGGACAGGTTCCCGCATCGCCGCTGACATCGGCCCCATGGACGATCTGGGCCAGACGCTTTAGAGCTGGGTCATCAAGATGATAATCATCGATCAACACCTCGAAGCTGCACTTGCCTCCCCGATGGGTGTAATCCGCTCCCGGAGCGTCGAAAGACTTGCCCACTAGGCGTTTGGCGGTGTCCAGCACCTTGTCCTTGGGGACGAAGACGAACTCGGCGTCCTTATCGATGAATCTCTGAATCAGCCAGGGGCAGGCGACCCGATCCGTCTTTGCGCTTTCGCGCGTCACCCATTTCATCGTGTCACCCTGGTCGCAGGCTTGACGGTGAAGTCGTCGAAATAGACGACGCTGTCCGCCTTGGACCACACGCCGACGCGGCCCGAGATGGACTCGGTCCAGTCATACTCCAGATAGAGCTTCCCATCCAGGTAGCCTTGGATGTGTTTGCCCTTGACGACGACTTTCAGGTCATGCCACTTCAGCGTCTCGGTCGGCACGTTGCGGACCCATTCGACCGAACTGCGCTTCCCGTGCACATATTTGAAGAGCACGAGATTGTTCTCAAGAGGATTTGCCCGCACGACCAGATAATCCCCGTTAGGCTTTAGGTTGAAGACGATGCCGGCTCCCTGGTCGATCCGGCCGGCCATCCCCTTGAACCTGCAAGTGATCTCCCCGTTCTTGAAATCGTCCGCGTCCTTCGCCACGGCCAGGGGAAAATAGGCGTAGGACTTGATGCTGTCCAGGAATTCCGCGTAGCGTTCTCCGTAGAGACCTCGCGCCTTGTCGGCCAGCCCCGCGGACGGCTGCCCCTGCTTCCACTTTCCGCCATCTACGACCAAGACTTTGTTGTCGCCATCCTTGCCAACGCGCCAGACGCCCACGACTGGAGCGAAGGAGGAAGGCTCCGTGCCAACCTGTTCTTTCTCGAAGCCCACCACGGAAGTCGTTGATGCCCCCAAAGCGGCTCCTGATGATAAGAGCGCGGGCCCCAGGCCGATAGCCCAGGCAAAAATCCAACGCTTTGTGCTCATGTTTCAGTCCCTCCCGTGATTGCAAAGGCTCTCGCGCGTCGGCTAAAGACGGCCCCCAGGATGAGAAGGGCCGGCAGGATCAGGTAGAACCATATCCAGGACTTGCCTGCATCGCGCGAAAGAGGATATCCGCGGTAATCCTGAACGTGTTCCTGAGCGACCGTTCTGTTGGCGAGTTTGAAGATGATGGGCAGGATCTCCTCCTCGCTATTTGAAGTGCTCCGATCCGTCCTGCCTTCGTATTCGTATGTGATCCAGCCGTAATCCCGGCCTGCGTCCAGGGAGATCGTCAAGCGAGGAGCCGCGCGCCGAAGCTTGTCCAGGATGTTTCTCTGCATATCCTGGAGACGGGAGTCCTCCGGCGAAAGGTGAACCGTGAGCCGAAGCGGCTTGTCGAGTTCGCCCAACGCGCGCTCCACGCCCGGATTGAATGAGTTGCGCCGATCCTCGCTGATGTCCTTGGAGAAACGGATGCCTGCGGCAAGAGCTCCGGCAATGGCGACAACCACGATAATCAGAGCGGCGTCACGCAGTTTGCGCCTGCGGTCTCCGTGTTCAAGAAGGACCGAAGCCATCGCCATGAAGCCTAGCGCGACTACGGCGAGGCGCATGGCTCCTGCCGCCAGGAAAAGTCCCCGTTCGAACGGACGCAGCGCGGTGGTCAAAGACATCGGCATCAAGCGCGCCAGCCAACCCGATCCCATCCCGCCGGAGAAATCCAGCACCCAGGAGCTCAGGACGATCGCGAGGGCTACCAAGGCGGCCGTGGGCACCGAATCTGCAAGGGCGGAGGCGAATAGACTGATGCCGACGATGGCGAGGGCATAAAGGCCGTAGCCGAGCAGGAGATTGAGCGTCTCTAACCAGGGGACATGCCCTCCGATGAAGGCCCAAGCGGCTACCGCGGACAGGCCGGGCAGCAAAGCCAGCAGCCAGGCCGCCATCATGGCTAGGGCTTTGATTGCGACGGCACAGGCGGGACTTACCGGCATCTGGAGAAGAAGCTTGATCGAGCCGCTCTGCTTCTCCACTCCCAAGGCCCGGATGGCGACAAAAGGAAATAGGAGGGTCAGAGCCAGATAGTAAGCGCCGAAGGTCGGGACCAGGATGCCGTCCGAGGGAGAAAGGTTGGCTGCCATGTCCGAGCCCGGCAGCGCGGAGCGGCTTGCCTCCGCATAGAGCGCCGCAGCCTGAATGAAGCTGTAGCCGACCAGGAGACAGAGGATCAGCATCATGCCCCAGAACGCCCAAGACCGCAGGAAATCTCGGACTTCCTTCGCAAAGAGGGCGAGGTAGAGCCGGAGTTCAGGTGAGGGCAAGGAAGATGTCCTCCAAACCTGCATTTGGATCCCCGGCCTTACGGCGCAAGTCATCCATTGTCCCGCTGCCGACCAAGCGTCCCGCGCAAAGGAGCAGGAGCCTATCGCATACTTTCTGCGCGTCGGCCAGCTGGTGGATAGAAAGGAGCAGCGTGCGCCCCTGGGCCTGCGTTTCACGCAACAGCTCGATGACCGCCCGAGTCTGCCGGAGATCCAAACCATCGAAGGGCTCATCCAAAATGAGCAGCGGTTGGGGAGCGAGCAGGCTCAGCGCGAGCAGGCTCCTCTTGAGCGTGCCTTTTGAAAGGTGGCCCATTTTCTTATTCACGACGCCTGCCAGCTCCAACCGGTGCACTAACCACTGGAGGCGCTGTTCCTCCTGCCCATACAAGACTTGAAAGAGTCTCAGGAACTCGCCAACGCCATGCTCGCTATAAGGAACGATGCCGTCGGGCAGGTAGAACATGACATCCTTGCGACGCCGGGCAGGCAGCACGCCGCCCTGCCATTGGACCTCGATGGTGTCCGCAGGAAGGAGCCCCGCCAGACATTCGATCAGAGTCGTCTTGCCGGCTCCGTTGGGCCCGATGAGGCCGAGAATCTCGCCAGGCAGCACATCGAAGCTCACCTCGCTCAAGGCCGGATAGTCCTCGAACGTCTTCGACAGCTTCAGGACTTTCACGAGCGGATCGGAGCTTGATTGAGCGGAAAGCATACGAGTCCCATTATCTCAGATTTCCGACCTACCTAGAAACAGCTGGCTGATACCCTTTTGATATACTCCTGAGATAATGAAAGGCAGTTCGGAGGTGCCCATGACCGACGCTAAAAAGATATTGTTCCTCGCGGCGGCAGCCGCCCTCATAGCCGGCTCCAGCCTGGCGGCGGAACCATCCGCTCTCACCCAGCCGGTGGCCACGCCCGCTGTCACCGCCTTTACCCAGCCACCCCTCCCCTATGCCCCAGCCGCTCTGGCCCCCTTCATCAGCGCCGAGGTCCTGCAGTACCACTACGCAAGTCATCAGAAGGGAGCTCTCGATACCCTCAACAAGCTCGTGACCGGAAAGTCCGAGGCCGGTCGCGCTCTCGAAGAAATCATCAAGACTGCTTCCCCCGGCCCGCTCTTCAACGCCGCGGCCCAGGTGTGGAACCACACCTTCTATTGGAACAGCCTCAAGCCCAACGGCGGCGGCGAGCCCTCCGGAGCGCTGGCCGAGGCCATCAAGCGGGACTTCGGTTCTTACGCGCAGTTCCGGGAGCAGTTCGCCAAGGCCGCGACTTCGCTCTTCGGCTCAGGCTGGGCTTGGCTGGTCTTAGAGAACGGGAAGCTGAAGATCGTCCAGACCTCGAACGCGGACAACCCCATGTGCCACGGCCAGACGGCGCTGCTGGTCCTCGACGTTTGGGAGCATGCATACTACATCGACTATCGCAACGGTCGGGCCAAGTACGTGGATGCAGCCATCGATCACCTGATCAACTGGGACTTCGCCTCGGCCAACCTCGCCCGATCCGTCAAACAGCCCTGAGAGAGTCGGCCCCAAGCTCTCAGATTGGGTCGCGAGACTCCTTTCGGCGCTAGCCGCTTGCGGCCTGTTCGGCGCTTCCGCTCGGGTGCTATAATACCCACTATCCCCCCGGGGGGGATATGGAGGGTACGCAACGAGCTATGGACCAAGATATGCCCGTAAGGGCTCCTGCCGTCACGGATGCGGTAGTCTCCCGCCGAGGAGGAAATCCCGTGGGCCTATTCCAACGCTACCGCGATTTCCTGCTCTCTAAGGAAACCATCTGCGCCGCCATCAACGGCATTCTCCTGCTGGCTGGATTTTGCGTCTCCCTGGCCGGTTTATCTGTAGCGGGGCGGCGGCTATATTTTGCTTCCGCCGTCCTGGGCGGAGTGCCGCTGTTCATGCTCACCGTGAAGGCTTTATTCGTCCGGCGGGATATCACCGCCGGGTTCATGGCGACCACGGCCGTGATCGCGGCGATCATCATCGGCGAATACAGCGCCGCGGCGCTGGTGGTGTTCATGTTCGCCATCGGCGACTGGCTGGAGAACCTTACCATCGCGCGCGCCAATAACGCCCTAAGCGAACTGGCGAAATTGGCGCCACCCACCGTGACCGTGCGGCGCAACGGCAGGGAGACCATCATTTCCGTGGAAGAGGCAGTCATGGGAGACATCGTCCTGGTGCGCAGCGGCGAGCGCATAGGCGTGGATGGGGTGGTCATAAGCGGCGTCGGGTCGGTCAATCAGGCGGCCATCACCGGAGAGTCGATGCCCGTTGAGAAGGGCGCAGGCGATGATGCCTATGCCGGTACGCTCAACGAAGTCGGGGCCTTCGAGTTGAAGGTGACCCGCCTGGGTGCTGATACGACCCTGGGCCATATCGTCAAACTGGTCAAGGACGCACAAGCATCGCAGGCCCCCGTGCAACGTATCGCCAACAAGTATGCCGTCGTTCTGGTGCCCATCACCTTCAGCATAGCCGGGATAGTCTACCTGCTCAGCGGAGATCTCACCCGGTCAATCACGGTGCTGGTGGTCGTCTGCCCTTGCGCATTGGTGTTGGCCACTCCCACCGCGGTGGTGGCAGCTATCGGCAATGCGGCCAAGCGCGGCATGCTGGTCAAGTCTGGGGGCGTCATCGAGCAGTCCGGCAGAGTGGACGCCATCGCCTTTGACAAAACCGGGACACTCACGACGGGCAAGCCCGTGGTGCAAGAGATTCTCCCCCAGGGGGGGATGTCGCCCGAGGAACTGCTGGCTTTGGCCGCCAGCGCTGAGCGTTTTAGTGAACACTCTCTTGGGCGGGCGATCGTTCATGCGGCGGAGCAGAAACACCTCACTTTATCTGAGCCGAAGGATTTCACTGTTTTGCCTGGCTACGGCGTCACCGCCCGGATCGGCGAACGCTCCGTGGTGGTCGGGAACCGCGCGCTGTTGACGGATAAGAACCTGGCCTGGCCTGACGAATTGGACCAACGCGCACGTGCACTGGAGGAGGCGGGCAAGACGGTCGTCCCGGTCGCGGTGGACGGCAGGGTGGCGGGAGTGCTGGCATTGGCGGACACACCTCGTCTTCATGCCAAGGCGACAGTTGCCGCTCTGAAGCGGCTGGGTGTCCGCGAGATCATCATGATCACGGGCGATAATCCCCGCACGGCCGCGGCAGTGGCCCGTGAGGTCGGTATAGATAAGGTCTTTTCCGAGGTGCTGCCGCAGAAGAAGCTCGAGATCATCCGCGGCCTGCAGTCCTCGGGCCGGAAAGTTCTTTTCGTCGGCGACGGGGTCAACGACGCGCCGGCCATGGCTGTCGCGGACATCGGTGTGGCCATGGGACTGGCCGGGACGGATGTGGCGATGGAGACCGCCTCCATCGGCCTGATGTCCGATGAACTGGAACGACTGCCGCACGTCATCGACCTGTCGCGTAAGACGCTGGAGGTCATCCGGCAGAACGTCATTTTTTCCTTGGCGATGAATATCTTGTCGGTGGTATTGGGTGGATATGGCATCATCGGTCCAGTCGCCGGGGCACTCATGCATGAGTTTTCGGCGCTGCCGGTGCTGGCGAACGCCGCGCGACTGATCAATTATGCCGGACGCCTGTCTGGGCTGAAAGCAGGAACTGCGGGGCACTCGCCGGAGGAACCGGTATGAAAGGACGGAGTCTTGGGAGCAGGACGACTGTAGGGGCTGCGGGACATGCCGGCGGCGGGCACAATCCTCACAAGAACGCTTCAGACGTGCAGCATCGGCTGGCGCGAATCGAGGGCCATGTGCGCGCCATCCGACGCATGGCTGCGGAAGGGGTTCCCTGCCCCGATGTGCTGGTGCAGATAGCGGCGGTGCGGGCGGCATTAAACGGTGTCGGGCGCATCATCCTCAGCGATCACCTGAGAGACTGCGTGGTCAAGGCGGTTCACGAGAAGAAGTCTGAAAAAACCTTGCGCGACCTTATGAGGTCCATGGACCGCTTCATCGCGTGAGATGGGGCCAAGACGAAGTGCCGTTGTACGCCTCGCCTTTGCCGCATAGGAAAGAAGAGCCGGAGGGCCTTTGAGGCGCCTCCGGTTCATTCCAAAAACTCGGGGTCAACGGGATTTGAACCCGCGGTCTCTGCCTTGACAGGGCAGCGTGTTAGACCAGGCTACACCATGACCCCAGATCCGCGGGCGACCGTGATTCCCGCGGAGATAGTGTAGTTTTTTTCCCCTTCGAAATCCAGCGCGCGGCGAAAATGCGATAATACGGCCATGAGCGAGCTCATCCCCCTCGACGTGCTGTTCGGCAACCCCGAGAGGCTCTCCCCGAGGATCTCGCCCGACGGCAAGCGCCTGGCCTACATCGCGCCCGACGAGGGCGTGCTCAACGTCTGGCTCGCCGCGCCCGACGGGAGCGGCGCCAGGCCGGTCACCCGCGACCGGGGCCGGGGCATCAGGGACTATTTCTGGGCCGAGGACGAGCGTTCCCTCGTCTACGCGCAGGACAAGGACGGCGACGAGAACTGGCACCTCTACCAGGTGGACGTCGTCGCGGGCCGGACGCGGGACCTGACGCCCTTCGCGGGCATCCAGGCGCAGGTCATCGGGACGGCCCCGGAGGTCCCCGACGAGATCCTGGTGGGCCTCAACCGACGGGACAAGCGGGTGCACGACGCCTACCGGGTCAGCCTGCGCACGGGCCGGGCCAGGCTCGAGGCCAGGAACCCCGGCGACGTGGTCGGGTGGCTGGCGGACTCGCGCTTCGAGGTCCGCTGCGCCAAGGCCATGAGGCCTGACGGCGGCTCGGAGCTGCGGGTGCGGGCCCGGGGCTCCAAGGAGTGGCGCCCCCTGATCGCGTGGGGCCCGGACGACGAGGGGGCCGCGCACGGCTTCTCGCCGGGCGACGAGGGGCTCTTCGTGGAGTCGACCCACGGCGCGGACACCCTCCAGCTGTGGCACCTGAGGCTCGACGGCGGGCGCCAGACCCTGCTGGCCCGCGACGAGCGCGTGGACCTGGGGCGCGTCATGCTGCATCCCAGGAAGCGCCACGTGGAGGCCGTGGGGTTCGCGTACGACCGGCTCTCGTGGTCGGTCCTCGACGCGACCCTGCTCGGGGATTTCGCGCGGCTCGCCGGCGCGGGCCTGGGGGATTTCGAGGTCATCAGCCGCGACGACGCCGACGCGGCCTGGCTGGTGGCGTCCGACAATGACACGACGCCCCGCCGCTACCACCGCTACGACCGCAGGACGGGGACGTTGTCGCTGCTGTTCTCCGCGCGCCCCCGGCTCGAGGCGTACCGCCTGAGCCCCATGAGGCCGGTGACGGTCAAGGCCCGCGACGGGCTCAGGCTCCCGTGCTACCTCACCCTGCCCGCCGGCCGGGACCGCGGGCTGCCGCTGGTCTTGTTCGTGCACGGCGGGCCGTGGGGACGGGACTCCTGGGGCTTCGACCCCTACGCCCAGTGGTTCGCCGACCGGGGCTATGCCGCGCTCCAGGTCAACTTCAGGGGCTCGGCCGGCTTCGGCAAGAAGTTCCTCCACGCCGGGGACCGGGAGTGGGGCGCCAAGATGCAGGACGACCTCACGGACGCGGTGGGGTGGGCCGTCCGGGAGGGGATCGCGGACCCGAGGCGGGTGGGGATCTACGGCGGCTCCTACGGGGGCTACGCCGCGCTCGCCGGCGCGGCCTTCACCCCCGACGTCTACGCCTGCGCGGTGGACCTCGTGGGCCCGTCGAACCTCGAGACGCTCATCAAGTCCATCCCGCCCTATTGGGAGCCCCTGCGCCGCGTCTTCGACCTGCGGGTCGGCGACGTGGACAAGGAGCCGGGGTTCCTCCGGAAGCGCTCGCCCTTGTTCAGGGCCGACCGGATCAAGATCCCGCTGCTCATCGCCCAGGGGGCCAACGACCCACGGGTCAAGAAGGCCGAGTCCGAGATGATCGTCTCGGCGCTGCGCTCCAAGGGCAAGCCCGTGGAGTACATGCTCTTCGACGACGAGGGCCACGGCCTGGCCAAGCCGGAGAACCGGCTCAAGTTCGTGGCCGCGGCCGAACGGTTCCTGGCCCGGCACCTGCGGCCCGCAGACCCGGTCGCGGGATGAAGGACCTCTGGGCGCAGGTCCTCTGCCTGGCCGCCTTGGTGATGCTCAACGTCCACCTCAAGGTCCGCCATTCCACGACGCTGCCCCGATACGACCCGGCCGACGACACGGGGTACTTCAAGGTCGAGAGCGCCCTGCAGTACCGCTACGCGGCCATGCTGGCCTACGACGTGCCGGTCCCGGCCGTCGACCGCGGCGCCCAGTACCCGGAGGGCCTCCGTCCCTACCGGGATCTCCCCATGCTCATGGAGCAGGCCACGGGGCTGACGTGGAAGCTCTGGCCGTTCAAGAGGACCTCGGATTTCCGCCTCTTCGTCATCCTGTGGGTCGCCGCGGTCTCGAGCCTCTCGATCGTCGCGCTCTACCTGGCGGCCCTGCGCCTGACCCGGGACGCCCCGCTGGCCATGACGGCCGCCTGGGCCTACGGCCTCTCCTGGGCCGCCGTCGCCAACATGATCGGGAGCTACACGTTCGAGTGCCTCGCCCTGCCCTTGATGTTCTCGAGCTTCGCGTGCTTCTGCGTCTCCCTCGGGCCGGAGGAGGGACGGGGCCGGGCCTGGGCGGCCGCGTCGGGCCTTTTCATGGCGTTGGGGCTGGGCACTTGGCACGTGACCAGGTTCTACCTCGCGGCTTTCTACCTGGCCGTCGCCTGGCTCGGCTTGCGCTGGCGTCTGGAGAGTGGCGGCCCCGCCGGTTTCGGCCTTCGTGCCCGCCTCCAAAGAGCCAGCCTGCTGGAGAGCGTGGGGTTCTTGAACGCGTCCTGCGTGCTGGCCGGGGTGGTTTTCCCGGTGCTCCGGGAAAGCCGCTTCCTCCTGTCCCCGACGATGGTCCTCGGCTACGCCTTGCTGGCCGCCCTGGCCAGGGGGCCCGCGGCGGCGGGCGTCGCGTTGGCCGCCGGGGGGGCCGCGGCCTTCGCCTTCGGGCAGGTCCCGGTGGAGTCCTCCGCCTTCGGCCACACCTACTGGCTCTTCATCGACAAGCTCCGGTTCCTGCTCGCCAAGCCCGCCGACCCGGCGGCGTTGAGCCAGGAGGCCAGGTATCTCTGGGCGGGGCCGTTCAACTCCCCGGACCCGGCGTTCCTGGTCTTCACGTTCCTGCCCTTGGGGCTGCTCGTCCTGCCCAGGCTGGCCTCGGCCTTCCAGGGGCGGGGGGCGCGGCCCGGGGTGCAGTCCCCGGCGCCGCCCCATCCCGCCTGGACCCTGGTGGACGTCATGGCGGCGCTCTCGGCGCTGGGGACCGCGATGGTCGCGCGGCTCGTCCCGTTCCTGGCCTTCTTCCTCTGCCTCGGTTCGGCCAAGCTGAGGCTGGAGGCCGGGTCCTGGAGACGGAGCGTGGTCCTCGTCGCCATGCTGCTGCTGGCCGGCGTGGAGGGGCTCAAGACGCGGGCCCCCTACTCCCGCCTCAACGTGTTCATGATGCTGTCGGCGCCCTTGGCGCGCGAGGACAACAAGGCCGGCGTCTCCGTGCACAACGAGCGCCTGGTCCTGAAGTGGCTCAAGGCGTGGGGCGGCGGCCGGCCGGTGCTGGCCCACATCGGCATCTCCGGCCCCATCCTGGCCTACTCTGGGGTGCCGGTCGTCCTCAACCCCAAAGGCGAGCTGGCGCTGAACAGGAGGAAGACCCAGGAATTCCTTTCTACCCTCTACTCCAGCGAGGAGAGCTTCCTCCGGTTCTGCGAGAAGAACGGCGCGGGGTTCTTCCTCTACAACACCGGGTACCTGCTCGACGAATCCCCTGACGGGACGCGCTACGCCTCCGGGAGCATGGGGCTCAAGGCGGATCAGGCGGTCGTCAAGTTCCATTTCCACCCCGGGGCGCTCACGGGCTTCCGGCTGGCCTATCAGAACCCGGAGTTCCGCGTCTTCACGGTCGGCCCGGCCGATGCCGGCGGCAAGAAGAAGCCCTCGCCCAAGGAGGGGGAGGGGCTTCCCAAGGAGCCCGTCTACGACATCGACCTGTTCTCGCCCCGGCAGGCGCCCGACGGGACGCTGTCGCTCGACGTGGCGGGGGTGCTCGCAAGGATGCGGACCCACCGGCGCGAGCTGTTCCGCGCCAGGTTCTTCGCCCGGCTGGGCCAGCGCGAGGCCGCGCTCGACGCCTACAACCAGGCCCTCGCGGCCTGGCCGGCGTCGGGCGGCCTGGCCGAGGAGATCGAGCGCCTGCGGGGAGGGGCGATCCCCGTCGAGAGGCGGGACAGATAGGCCCGGATTTTGCCACAATGGGCCGAGCCATGGCTGCCAGACTCTACACCAGGACCGGGGACCGGGGCATGACCGGGCTGGCCGACGGCACGAGGCTCCGGAAGGACCACCCGGTCGTGTGCGCGGCCGGGGACCTTGACGAGCTCCAATGCTGCCTGGGCCTGGCCAGCGCGTTCCTCCCCGCCGGCCGTAGGTCCGAGGGTCTCAAGCGGGAGTTGGCCGCCGTCCAGGAGGAGCTCTTCACCGTCGGAGCGGTTCTTGCCGGCGCGAAGGGCTTGGCCCGGGGGCGAAAGGCGGGAGCCCTCCTGGCTCGGGGCGTCTCCCGCCTGGAGCGCGGCATCGACTCGCTGGCGGCCGGCGGGAGGGCGGCCAGGGGCTTCGTGCTCCCGGGCGGCCCGGTCCCGGCGTCTTTCCTTCACCTGGCGAGAGCCGTCTGCCGCAGGGCCGAACGCGCGGCCGTCCGGCTCGGCCGCGCCGGACGCATCCCTCCCCCGGTGCCGGCCTACCTCAACCGCCTCTCGGACTACCTGTTCGCCGCCGCCTGCGCCGTCTCGAAGACCTGACCCCGAGCGATCTCAGTTCTTGGTCGGCGGCGTGAACTTGATGTCGGCCTTCGCCCGGAGGCCCTTGACGAGGACCGGCAGGGAGGCCTGGATCTTCTCGGCCAGCAGCCGGTCGCGCAGGCTGTCCTTGATCTTGGCCAGCTCGGCGGGCTGGGCGGGCTTGGCGGCGAGCACCTGGAGGACGTGGTGCCCGATGCGGGACTCGAGGTACTTGGTCTCGCCGACCTTCATGGCGAAGACGGGCTTGTCGATCTCGGGCGGCAGCACCCCGCGGGGCACGAAGCCGTAGTCTCCCCCGGCGAGCTTGCCGCTGTCGGCGACCGATCTCTCCTTGGCGAGCTGGGTGAAGTCGGCGCCCGATTTGAGCTGCGCCAGGATGTCGTCGGCTTCCTTCTTGGTCTTGACCTGGATGTGGCGCAGGTGGACGGAGGGGGGCGTGGCGAGCCTTTCCTTGTTCTTCTCGAAGGCCTCCTTGACCTCCTTGTCCGTCACCGAGAGCTTCTTGTCCTGGATGACGAGCCTCTCGAGCGCGAGCTGGTCGCCGACCTCCTCGCGCAGGCTGGCCTCGGAGGCGCCGGTCTGCTTGAGGCGGTCCTGGAAGGCGTCCTTGGTCGGGAACTGGGCGCTGATGGCCGCGACGCGCTTGTCGAGCTCGGCCGCGTCCGGCTCGATCTTGCGGGCCTTGATCTCCTGCCGGAGGAGCAGCTCGTTGACCATGTCGTCGATGGTCGTCTGGGCGTAGCGCTGGATGAGCTTCTCGACCATCTGGTTCTTCGTGATGCCGATGCCGTTCACCTTGACGATCTCGGCGTCCTCCTGCGCCATCGCGGGCAGGATGAGGGAGAAGATAAGCGTCGTGATTGTGATCATGGTCACCTCGTTGATTCGTTGTGCATGTTGGACAGGGAAATAATATAAAATACGCGGGAGGATTTCCTTAAAGGGTGATCCCGGCCGGCCGTCCCATGGAACAACGCTGGAAGACCATCATCGAGCCGTTCAAGATCAAGGTCGTCGAGCCCCTGGGCTTCACGACCGAGGATGAGCGCGAGAAGATCCTCCGGGAAGCCTGCTACAACATCTTCAACATCCGGGCCGAGCACGTGCTCGTCGACCTGCTGACCGACTCGGGGACGTCGGCCATGTCGGCCGAGCAATGGGCGGCGGTCATGAGAGGGGACGAATCCTACGCCGGGGCGCGCAGCTTCTTCGTCTTCGAGGGCGCCATCAGGAGGCTGACGGGCTACCGCCACGTCCTCCCCGTGCACCAGGGCAGGGCGGCGGAGAGGATCCTCTTCGGCGTCACGGGCGGGCCCGGCAAGACGGTCATCTCGAACTCCCATTTCGACACGACGCGGGCCAACGCCGAGGCCGCGGGCTGCGCCGCCCTCGACCTCCCGGCCCCGGGCGCCACGGACTTCGACGTTCCCGGCGACTTCAAGGGGGACATCGACCTGGTCGCCCTGGAGGAAGCCATCCGCCGCATCGGGGCGGCCAACATCCCGATGATCGTCATGACGGTGACCAACAACTCCCTCGGCGGCCAGCCGGTCTCGATGAGGAACCTGAGGGAGACGGCCAGGACCGCCCAGCACTACAAGATCCCCGTGATCATCGACGCGGCGCGCTTCGCCGAGAACGCTTTCTTCATCAAGCGGCGCGAGAGCGGCTACGCCGGCCGCAAGGTGGCTGACATCGCGGCGGAGATGTTCTCCTACGGCTCGGGCTGCATGATGAGCTCGAAGAAGGACGCCTTCGCGAACATCGGCGGGTTCCTGGCGCTCAACGACCCCGAATGGACGAGGAAGGCGCGCGAGATCCTCATCCTCGGCGAGGGCTTCACCACCTACGGGGGCCTCGCCGGCAGGGACCTCGAGGCGGTCGCGCGGGGGCTGGAGGAGGTGCTCGACGAGCAGTACCTGACCTACAGGATCAGGTCCGTGGAGTACCTGGCGGAGGGCCTGCGCCGGGCGGGGGTGCCCATCGTCGAGCCTCCCGGCGGCCACGCGGTCTACGTCAACGCCAAGAAGTTCCTGCCCCACATCGGGCCCGAGGGCTACCCCGGGCAGGCCCTGGTCTGCGAGCTCTACCGGACCGCCGGCATCAGGGCGGTCGAGATCGGGTCGCTCATGTTCGGCAGGCGCGAAGGCGGGCGGTTCGTGCCGGCGCCCATGGAGCTCGTGAGGCTGGCCATCCCGCGCCGCGTCTACACCCAGAGCCATATCGATTTCGTCGTCGAGGTGTTCGGCGACATCGTCAAACGCAAGGACGCCATCGGGCCGATGCGCCTGCTGGAGGGTTCGGAGCGCCTGACGCATTTCACGGCGAAGATGATGTGCGGGGCGGCATGAGCATGGACAAGGGCAAGCGGAAAGTCTACCTGATCACGCGGGAGCGCGGGTTCTCCCTCACGGTGGGGGCCGCCCTCAAGGACGAGCCGTTCGACCTCGCGGTGGTCGAGAGCGTGCGGGAGGCGGCGGTGGCCATGGGGACCGAGGAGGTCGCCATGCTCGTCGCCGACCTGGCGGCCGTGCCCATGGCCGAGCGCGAGATGCTTACTAGGGTCCACCGGGAGCGGGGGAACTTCGCCCTCTTCATGCTGGAGACCATCGAGACGATCTCGCCCAAGGAGGCGGGCCCGTTGCGGCGGTTGTCCTGGCCGCTGCCTGCCGGGTTCGTCGACGCGGTGCGGGCCGTCGAGAAGCCCACGGTCTTCCTGGCCGACCAGGCGCTCTTCGCCGCCAAGGCCCTCCAGCTCCTGCTGCCGAGCGCCGGCATCCAGCCCATGGTCATGGAGGTCCATACCGGGGTGGGCCAGTTCGTGCTCGACCAGGTGAAGGTCCCGGACTCGCCGTCGGCCCCGCCGCCCACCCCCAGGAAGCGCAGCATCTGGGACAAGTTCAAGGGGGACGATGAGCCCGAGGCTCCGTCCTCGTCCGGCCCCCAGCTCCAGCACGTCGTGGTCGCCAATTTCCCCGGGACGGCCCTCCAGGCCGAGGCGTTCGACGTCCAGCTCAGGAAGGTCGCGCCGGAGACGCGGTGCTATCTGATCTCGGGGGCGGACCCTCTCCGCGCCGCGGTCAAATGCGTCCAGGAGGGCCAGCCGGTCTACCTGATGCGCGACCAGCTCCAGCACCTCCTCCCCATCTACAGGAGCTCGATGGGCAAGGCGTCGGCGGGCGCGGCCCTCAAGGAGAGGGAGACGGTCGTGCTGCTCGACACCGACAAGGACGCCCAGGCCCAACTGGGCACGGCGCTCCTGGACGGCGGCTACGAGGTGATCGTCGCCCGGGACAGCGCGCACATGGAGAGCCTGGTCCAGAAGAAGGGGCAGCTGCACCTGGCCGTCATCGGCACGGCCATCGCCTACGCCAAGGGGACGGGCAAGGAGCTGGCCGCCAAGCTGCGCCAGGCCGACTCGGACCTGCGCATCATCTTCATGGTGGACAAGTTCCCCATCGAGAGCGTCGTGGAGCGGCTGAGCGAGGTCGTCGAGCTCGGGGTCGACGACACCCTGATCAAGCCGGTCAAGCCCGTCCATCTGCTGACGGCCGCCGAGAAGGCCCTCCAGCGCCGGCGCGACATCATGGAGATCAAGCGCCTGAACAAGGAGATGGAGGAGAAGAACGCCCAGCTCGCCCAGATCAACAGCTTCCAGACCAAGTTCTTCCAGATGGTGGCCCACGACGTCAAGAACCCCCTGACCGCGATCCTGGGCTATTGCGAGGTCATCGCGGCCAAGCTCCGCGACAACGCCGACGCCATCAAGTACTCCTCCCACATCCACTCCGCGGCCAAGGCCCTGAACATGCTCATCTCCGACCTGGTGGACTTGGCCGCCATCGAGTCCGGCAAGCTGCGCGTGGACATGGTGTCCGTGGACCTGGCGACCGTGGTCAACGAGGTCAGGTCCCGCATCGACGTCGTCGCCGGGCAGCGCAAGATCTCCTTCGGCGTGCTGGTCCCGCCGGGCATCCCGTCCCTTGCCGGGGACCCCAACCGGCTGGGGCAGGTGATCCAGAACCTGTGCACCAACGCCATCCAGTACACCAAGGAGGGCGGCTCGGTCGGCATCCGGGTGGACCTCTCGCCGCAGTGGGTCACCGTGAGCGTCCTCGACACCGGCATCGGCATCGCCAAAGAGGACATCCCCAAGGTATGGCAGCGGTTCTTCCAGACGGCCGAGGCCCAGAAGATGCGCAAGGGCGGCTTCGGCCTGGGCCTCAAGATCGCCCGCGAGATCGTGCAGCGCCACGGCGGGGAGATGGGGCTCGAGTCGGAGCTGGGCAAGGGCTCCCGGTTCTTCTTCACCCTGCCGATGCCCAAGGCTTCGTGAGGCTCGACTCCCTCGAGCCCCGCCTCTCCCCCGGAGCCCTCTTCCTCCGCGACGCGGCCGAGCTGGCGGCCTACGCCTATGACGCCGCCGTGCGGGGCGAGCCCCCGGCCGCCGTGGTCCTGGCGCGCTCCGCCGCCGACGTCGTCGAGACGGTGCGCTTCTGCGCCCGCGAAGGTCTGCCGTTCACGGCTCGCGGGGCGGGGACCAACCTGTGCGGCGGGACCGTTCCCGCGCCCGGGGGGCTGCTGCTCTCCACCGCCAAGCTCGACCGCATCCTGGAGATCGACACCGGCCGCGCTTTCGCCCTGGTCGAGCCCGGCGTGGTCAACCAGAGCCTCCAGAAGCGCCTCGAGCCCCTGGGCTGCTTCTACGCCCCGGACCCGGCCAGCCAGCGGGTCTGCACCATCGGCGGCAACATCGGGGAGAACGCCGGCGGCCCGCGCTGCCTGAAGTACGGCGTCACCGTCAACCACCTGCTGGCCCTCGAGGCGGTCATGGCGGACGGCTCGCTCGAGAGGTTCGCGGCCTCGGACGGCGGCCCCGACATCGTCAGCCTCCTGGCGGGCTCGGAAGGCACCCTGGGGGTGGTGACCAAGGCCTGGCTCAAGATCCTCCCCTTGCCCGAGGCAGTGCAGACCTTCCTGGCCGGGTTCGACACCCTCGAGGCCGCGATGGAGTGCGTCGCCCAGGTCATCGCCGCGGGGGTGGTCCCCCGGGCGCTCGAGTCCCTGGACAAGGCCACGGTCGACTCGGTGGAGCAGTACACCCGCAGCGGGTACCCCAGGACTTCGGCGGTGCTGCTCATCGAGCTCGACGGCCCGAGGGAGGACGTGGGCCGGGAGGCGGCGGTGATCGAGGATGTCTGCGGCCGCATGGGCGCCAAGGAGTTCCGCCGAGCCTCCTCGGCGTCCGAGCGCGACCGGCTCTGGGAGGGCCGGCGGGGCGCCTACCCCGCCACGACGAGGCTCGCGCCCAACGTCCTCGTGGAGGACGGCGTGGTGCCCCGCGACAAGCTCCCCGAGGCGGTGCGGCGCCTTCGGGCCATCGGCTCCAGGCATCGCGTACGGTGCTCGCTGGTCTTCCACGCCGGCGACGGGAACCTGCACCCGAACATCTCCTACGACGAGAGGGATGCTTCGGAGACGGCGCGGGTGCGCGAGGCCGGCATGGAGATGCTCCGGGCCTGCGTCGAGCTGGGAGGGACGATCTCCGGCGAGCACGGCATCGGGCTGGAGAAGCGCGCCGCCATGGGCTGGATGTTCGAGCCCGCGGCCCTCGAGCTCTTCCGGCGGCTCAAGGAGGCCTTCGACCCCGCGGGCCTGGCCAACCCGGGGAAGATCCTGCTCCCTCCCGGTTCGGAGTCCGCCGTCCCTCCGGGGATGTCTCCGATCTTGGCGCCGCCGCGCCGGGAGTTGAGCCAGGCCGCCCGGCACGTCGTGGAGCGCCTGCGTCAGAGCGCGGCCGAAGGCCGGGGGATGCTCGTCAGCGGGAGCGGCTCGCGCCTGCCTCGGGACATCCCGGGCCGGGAGGGGCTGACCCCGATCGTGACGGCGGGCATGAAGGCCGTCCTGGACCTGGACCGGGGGAACTGCACGGTGACGGTGGAGGCGGGCGCCTCCATCCACGCCCTGCACCTCGAGCTCGCCTCCCAGGGGCGTCACCTGCGGTTCCCCAAGACGGGGGGCACGCTGGGCGGGGCCCTGGCGAGCAAGGCCTGGCTCGGGGCGCGCGACGACCTCCTGGGGATGCGGCTCGCCCTGGCCGACGGCACGGTGATCGCCTTGGGGGGCAAGGTCGTCAAGAACGTCGCGGGCTACGACGTCGGGCGCCTGCTCCTGGGCTCCTGGGGGACCCTGGCCGTGATCCTGGACGCGACCTTCAAGGTCTACGCCCTGCCTTGCCGGGGGCTGCCGCCCGAGGCCGTGCCGGTGCCGCTGGCGGCGGGGCCGTGGCAGAGGAGGGTCAAGGACGCCTTCGACCCTCGCAACCTTCTCAACCCCTGGCTCCACGGATCATGAGGGGCGAAGGACGTCAGGACTTGACGGATTCCCCGGCGCCGAGGAGCAGCTTGAGCCGTTGGGCCAGCTGCGTGGGCCCCGCGATCCTCTTGCGCGGATCGGGCGCCAGCAGGTCGGCGACGAGCTGGTCGACCGCGGGCGCGATCCCGGGCACGACCGTTGACGGGGGGCTGTAGAGCATCTTCGCCTTCTGCCGGATGTAGTCCGGCCCCTTGAAGGGGATCTGCCCGGTGAGCGCCTCGTAGATGCTGATGCCCAGCCCGTAGATGTCGGCGGCGGACGTGGGCGGGGCGCCTTCCTGCACCTCCGGGGCCATGTAGGGCAGGGTGCCGCTGCCGCCGACGCCGTGCGAGGACTCGTCGTCGCCGGCGGTCTGGGCGTGGGCGAGGCCGAAGTCCATCACCTTGGCGTAGCCGTTGCCGTCGACCATGATGTTCGAGGGCTTGATGTCGAGGTGGAGCACGTTCTTCTTGTGGGCGAAGTCGATCGCCTCGCAGACGTGGGTGAAGAACTCGACGCACTCCTTGACGGACAGGCGCTTCTTGTCGTCGATGATCTGGGACAGGGGCTTGCCCTCGATGTAGTCGAAGACGAGGTAGATGTCGTCGTCGTGCTCGACGATCTCGTGGATGCCGACGATGTAGGGGTGGTTGAGCTGCGAGATGATCCGCGCCTCCTGGAGGAGCTTCTCGCGGTGGCGGAGGTCGAACTTGGCGTCGGTGTGGAGCCTCTTGAGGGCGACCTTGCGGGCGAGCTTGGTGTCCTTGGCCAGCAGCACCATGCCCATGCCCCCGACGCCGAGCTCGGTGATGACCTCGTACTTCCCGGCGATGAGGCCCTCCTTGCCCTCCTGCCCGGCCGAGGGGAGCATCTGCCGGAACCACAGCCTGAGCTCCTCGAAAGCGCGGCTCTTCTTGAACCGCTTGAAGCCGACCACCAGCGCGAAGACGCCCACGGCCGCGGCGGCCAGCCCGAGCAGCCAGAGGACGATGCCCGCGACGTTGACGCGCTTGCCGAATTCGCTGGCGAACCGCGCGACGTAGCTGGCCACGCGGCCGGCGTGCTTGGCCGCGGCGGCGGCGGCGGCTTCCGGGTCGGGCTCCTGGCTTTTGGCGCCCTTCACGGCGAAGGAGTTCCCGGCGGGCGGCGGGGCGGCCGGATCGCCGGGGGACGACGCCGGGGGCGGCGTCGTCCCGGCGACGGGAGGCTGGGCCTCGGGCCGTCGGTCCGGCGCGGAAGGCTGCGATGAGGGCGGCCCCGGGGGCGGCTCCGAGGGCTGGGGGGAGCCGCCGGACCCGAGCGACACGGGCTTGAAGAGCATGTCGTCGGAGATCGTCCCGGTCTGGCGGGCCCCGCCGCCGCCCGGCGAAGGGCTGCCGCCGGCAGGGGAGCCGCCGGGCGCCGTGTTGGGCGCGCCCTGGACCTGCACCTCGGTGATAGGCGTCTGGTTGGCCCCGTCGGGGCAGATCACCGGGAAGGGTCCCAGGTTGACGGACCCGGCGGCGGTCGGCTGGATGACATAGTCCGACTGGCGGAACCATTGGGGCGCCGTGCCGCCGGACTGCATCTTGTTGCCGACCGAGTATTGCGACGATACGGACTGCAGCTTGGACGCGGTCTGGGACTTGGTCACCTTGGAATCGACGGACAGCACCTTGTAGCTGTCGGACGCCGGCGGGACCATCGTGCAGTTCGACGGGAAGGTCAAGCTCAGGGTGACCTTCTCGCCCAGGGAGATGTTCTTCTTGTCGATCGAGGCCGCGATCTCCGCCGCGTCGGACGCGACGCACGCGAGCAGCGGCAAGAACGCCAGGACCGGGCCGATTTTCATTTCCTTAAAAGTGACGAGGATGCTATCGTATTTTACTATTAGTCTATCCCGTTCGTCGCATGATATCAACTAAAAAATGGTAACTTAATGAAGACGGAATGGTAACGGATAACTGAATGGGCAGCGTCTTGGGCCGGCTCGTGACGGACCTCGGGGAGAGGTCCACCTACGACGCGGCGAGCCAGTGCAGCCGCTGCGGGTACTGCGAGCAGGCTTGCCCCACCTACGTCGCGACCGGGCGGGAGTCGCGCTCGGGCCGGGGCCGCAACCAGCTCGTGCGCCGCGTCCTGGAGGGCGGCCCCTCCGGTTCTCCCGAGCTCCGCGAGGCGCTCTCGACCTGCCTCCTCTGCGGGGCATGCACGAGCGCCTGCTACGCGCGCGTGCCGACCGCCGACATCGTGCTGGAGGGCCGCCGGATGCTGGGGGCCGCGCCGCGATGGGTCGAGAGGCTGTTGAGCTTCGTGATACTGCGCCCGGGCCTGTTGGACCGGGCGCTCAAGCTGGCGTTCCTATTCAAGAAAGCCGGCCTTTCTCGGTTGGCCTCGAAGACCGGCTTTTTGAGCTTGCTGGGCCTTGAGTGGCTTGCCGTGGCGGATGTCCATGTGGATGAGGCGCCATCCGAATTCCTCGTCGATAAGCTGAGAACCATGCCGTCCTCTGAAAGGCCGGCATGGTTCTATCTGGCCTCCTGCGGCCCGAACTACCTCTTCCCGCGTGTCGGGCTGGCGACCTTCAAGGCGCTCTCGTCGTTGCGGGGCCCGGGCCGGCTCGTGGCGAGCCCCTGCTGCGGGCTGGTGTGCTACAACTACGGCGACGTCGGCGCCGCCAGGGAGCTCTCCCGCCGGGTGATCGAGCGCTGGGAGGCCGAGGCGGCCCGCGTCGAGGGCGGGGGCGAACTTCCCGTCGTGGTGGACTGCTCGTCCTGCGCCGCGCACATGAAGTCCTACCCGCAGCTCAACCTAGACGACGCCGGGTGGAGGCGCCGCGCCGAGCTCTTCGCCGGCCGGGTCAGGGACGTCGTGGAGGTGTACGCCGAGTGCCCGCTTCCCCCGGCGGGGCTCCCCGGGACCGTCACCTACCACGAGTCCTGCCGCTGCCGGCACGGGCAGGGGATCGTGGACGCCCCGCGGTCGGTCTTGCGCGCCGTGGCGGCGGAGCGGTTCGTGGAGATGCCCGATTCAGACGCGTGCTGCGGCGGCGCCGGGGCCTTCGCGTTCTCCCACCAGGAGCTCTCCGACGCCCTGCTGCGCCGCAAGGTCGGCAACATCGCGTCGGTCCAGGCCCGATGGGTGGCCGCGAGCGCGACGTCCTGCCTCATCCAGCTTGCCCGCGGCCTGAAGAATTACTATCCTGACGCCAAGGTCCTCCACCTGAGCGAGATCGTCGCCGCGGCGGTGAGCGAGCGGGAAGAAGAAAAAGGGAATACTTCATGAAACGGCTTTGCCCCCACGGACGGAAGCACCCTCCCCGCGGGGGAGGGCGCTAGCATGGGCCGCCGGCAGGAGCTCGAGAAGCGCCAGATGCTGCTGGCGCGTTTCGGCCGGATCATCGCCGTCGAGACCAGGCTGGACTCCCTGCTCACCCTCATCGCCGAGGAGGTCCGCCGGATCCTGGACGCCGACCGCTGCTCGGTCTTCCTCGTGGACACCTACAAGGGCGAGCTGTGGACCAAGGTCGCCCTCGGCGTCGGCGAGAAGATCCTGCGCATCCCCCTGGGGCGCGGCATCGCCGGGTTCGTGGCGAAGACCGGCAACGCCATCAACATCCGCGACGCCTACAGGGATCCCCGCTTCAACCAGGACCTCGACCGGATCACCGGGTACCAGACCAAGAACGCCCTGGCGGTGCCGCTCAAGGGCAGGGACGGCAAGATCCTCGGCGTCTTCGAGGTCCTCAACAAGAACAAGAGCGCCTTCAACGACGAGGACGAGGGCTTCCTGCGCATCCTCGCGACCATCGCCGCCTCCTTCATCGAGAACGCGACGCTCTACGACGAGCTCCGGCGGTCGCACCTCGAGACCATCTACCGCATGGCTCTGGTGGCGGAGTTCCGCGACCAGGAGGACACCGGCAAGCACCTGCGCCGCATGAGCCGCTTCTCCGGCATCCTCGGCGCGGGGATGGGCCTGGGCTACGAGGAGGCCGAGGACATCCGCTACGCGGCGCCCCTCCACGACGTGGGCAAGGTCGCCATCCCGGACACCATCCTGCGCAAGCCCGGCAAGCTCGACGCGGCCGAGTACGAGGAGATGAAGCGCCACACCATCTACGGCAGCCAGATGCTGGCCCGGGCCGAGAGCCGGCTCCTGCGCCTGGCGGCGCGCATCGCCGTCGCGCACCACGAGCACTTCGACGGGACGGGCTACCCCCACCAGCTCAAGGGCGACCTCATCCCGACGGAGGCCAGGATCGTCGCGGTCGCCGACGTCTTCGACGCGCTGGCCTCGGAGCGCGTCTACAAGGGCGCCTGGAGCGTCGACGAGGCCCGCGGCTACATCCTCGAGCGGTCCGGCACGCTCTTCGACCCGGACGTCTGCGCCTCGTTCGACAAGCGCTTCGACGAGCTGCGCTCGGTCCTCGAGGAGGAGAGCCGCCGCGTCGTGCCCGAGGACGCGCCGGGCCCCGGCGCCCGGAAGGGGCAGCAACCCAAGCCCGGGGTATAGTATAATAGGGACCGCGGGAGAGAGGCATTTCCCCGCAAGCGTCAGCCCCCACGGCTGCGCGCCTCCCCGTAGGGGAGGCTTGCGACAGGCGGGCGTGGTTCAGTGGTAGAACGCTACCTTGCCAAGGTAGAGATGAGGGTTCGATTCCCTTCGCCCGCTCCAGTTCCCCGACCTGAGTCCCCGACGACAGCCCGCGGCGGGCTGTCGTTTTCTGGAGGGCACTCTAAGAGCCTATCCCGAAACCCCCGCGGCGCGGAGTTCCAAGCGGGGGGGAGGGCCCTTTTCGTCTTCATATAACTATGATTCGACAAGTCGAATCATAGTTATATGGAGGCCAGGCTCAGCGGCGTGACGATCGCTCAAAGACGCGCTTGCCCCAAGTCGGGCCCGCCGAAAAGAGGGTGAGGTCGAGGATTTTTCGCCATTGACTTTTGGCGGCTTTCGGCTACACTTTCAGGGAGGCCGCCCCCATGCCCCGCGCCTTCCTCGCCGCTCTTGTCGCCCTGTCGCTGCCCGCCGGCGCGGGCGCCGCGCCCAAGCGCAAGACCGTCACCGTCCCGAAGACCACCGCCGCCAGCAAGCAGGCTTTCGAGCAGACCTTCGACCTGGTCTTCGTCCAGGCGGGACAGTCCTTCCTTAAGGACGAGGAGATGCCGGACCCGTCGGCCCTCGACCCTTTCGTGGAGTCGTTGAAGGAGCCGGAACTGAGCAAGGCGAGGGCCGACAAGGCGCGCATCGAGAAGCTGATCGCTAACGCGGAATGCGTCCAGCAAGGTTCCCCGCGGCTCTTCGGCGACGCCTACAAGCCCATGGTCGACCAGGCCGCCGACGACCTGGAGGTGGGGTTGATCGTCGAGCAGAACTTCGTGCCCAACGGCAGGGCGGGGCGTTCCCTGGATAACGACGAGAAAGTCCTGGTCCGCGACTGCCAGGCCGAGGCGCGCAACGAGAGGTCTCCCCGCCGCGCCGTCTATCAGCGCTGCCTGGGCCGCCGCCGCGCGGAGCAGACGTACCTGGACCCCGGCCGCTCGGACGCCGAGAGCCTTCCCGACGGCCAGAACCCGGCGTGCGTGCGCGTGCTGCAGGTCGTGGCCGCGAACGGCTCGAAGTTCCCGGCCAGCCTCTCCCAAGACGTGGACAAGAAACTGCAGGAGATGCAGGCCCGCCTGTCGAAGAGCTCGCTGGGAGGCTTCGCCGGAAGCATCGTGCCGGACCCCCTGGACGCGGCCTTCGGCGACTCCAAGCCCTACCGGAAGAAGACTCCGTCCGCGACCGACGGCAAGCTGTTGCCGTCGCACGGGACCGGCTTCAAGACCACCCAACCGCCCTTGAACGCCGCGGACCTGGCCGCGAGCGCGAAGCTGGCCGGGATCGTCAAATCCGACGAGATCGGGTTCACCGGCTATTGCTATTCGTACGTGAAGTCCGCCTTGCAGAAGGTCGGCCTCGTGGACCGCGACTCGATCGCGAACGCCGGCGCGGGGGCGCACGCCAAGCAGTTCGCCGCCTTCGTCGAGAAGAACCCGGCCTTGCTCAAGCGCAAGCTCAGGCGCATCCCCGCGCCGTCCTGGCCGCTGCCGATCGGGACCATCGTCGTCTGGTCGCCGGGGGCCTGCCGCTACAGCCTTCAGAGCGGCCACATCGAGATCGTCACCCGGATCAGGCCTCCGCAGGCCTGCAGCGACGGGTGCGGGACGTTCCAGGTGGCCTGCCTCGAGGAATATTCGTCGGATCCCGCTCAAGCCGCCGAGGATCTGCCCGAAGCGAAAGACCGCCTCCAAAAGGCGCAAGCGGCTTGGGACGCGGTCAAGGATTCCAAGGACGTGAAAGCCCGCCGCGCGGCGGCCGCTGCGCTCAAGCAGGCCAAGGCCGCGGTCGCCGGCCTCGAGGGCCGCCTGGAGCCGAAGGTCGCCGCCTACGTGATCGAACGGCCCGACTTGCCTTAACCCCGGAAGGGGTTGCGCTCGCCGCGCAGGCGGCCCGCGGCCCACTTGAGGCACAGCCCCAGCGCGCCGGCGGTGGCCAGGCCGAAGAGGGTCCCGGAGAACAGGGCCAGCTCGGGCCTGAGCGCGGCGGCGGCCGTGAAGACCGCGAAGGACGCCGCGCTCGAGCCCAGGGCGCAGGCCAGGGCCGGCTTGGAGTAGGCGAACTCCCGGGAGCGCGGCCCCCCGTCCTTGACTTCTTTGCCGGCCCGGGCCGCCAACTCCACGCCCCTCTCCCGGAGTTCGCCGTGCACGACGTCGTCTTGGGAGGCATTGAGCTCGAACTCCGGATGGGACACCGAGGCCACGACCCCTCCCTTGACCTGCCAGCTCTCGGCGTTTTCGCAGACCAGCGCGCCCAGATGGTAGAAGCGGAGGGTGCCCGGGTTGCCGGGGTTCTTCGCGACGGGGACCGAGGCGACGACCCGGAACCCGTCTTTCTCGAAGCCGTGGGAGCCATCCCGCCCGGCTTCCGGGGACCGCACCGCGGCTCCGTCCACGACGAACGCCGCGTCCGCGAGCCCCCAGCTCAGGCGCGCCAGCGAGGCCGCTTCCTGGACCCGGAGCGCTCCCGAGGCGCCCGAGAGCCGGACCTTGAGCGCGGTCCTCGGGCCGCCTGGGTCCTCCTCGGCGAGCGGAGGCTGGCCCGGGGCGTCGATGATGCTCAAGGCGGTCCGGCCCGCGCCCTCGCCGGACCAGCCCCGCACCGCGCGGGGCTCCAGGCGCAGGAGCGCCAGGAGGCCGTAGGCGAGGTGGCGGTGGCGGCCGGCCTGCGCGTCGTCTTCCTCGGCGGTAAGCGCCGACCAGGGGTCCTTGAGGAAGCGGCTCTCGAGGGCGCGGCCGTCGAAGGAGAAGGTGAGCGCCGTGCCCCCGGTGTCGAGGGTGAGCCGCGCCGCGCCCGAGGCGACGGCCAGCCTGAGCCAGGGGATGAGGAATTGAGGGGCGTGCGGGAGCTGGTACTCGGCCAGCTTGGACAGCATGCGGGCGCTGTCCACCCTGAAGCTGCCGCTCTCGACCAGGACCGCTTCCACGCCGGGGGGAAGGGGAGCGTGGGCCTTCTTCTCCTTCTTAGGGGTCTCGGCCCGGGGGACCCACTGCTCCAGGTCGGGCGCTTTTCGCGTGGGCGAAAGCAGCCTGCTGAGCTTCCGCCAGGGAGCGTTGACCCAAACGAGCACGGAGGCCGCGAAGGAGAAGAAGGCCCAGCCTCGCCAGCCTTCGCTCGCGGCGAGCGTCATGACGAGGTGAAGGGCCGCCAGGCAGCCGGTCACGGTCGTCACGGCGATGCCCGCGCGCCGGAGGGCGTGGTCGGAGTCCTCGGCGTCGAAGAACCAGGCCGCCCCCAGGATCGCTCCCAAGCTCGAGACGCAGCTCAGCGAGGCCAGCAGGAACATCGTGAAGAGCGACACGTCCTCCAGGTTCGGGCACAGCGGGACCGCGGCCGCGAGCAGCGCCGCCGCGGCGAGGAAGCGGAGCAGGTCCCCGGCGCCCAGGACGAAGACGAGGTCCGCCGACGAGGCCCTCACGGCTTCTTTTTCTCCTCGACGGCTTTCCAGGGCTCGGGCGGCGTGCCCGCGGCCGCCGCGACGAGCGCGGAGGGATGCCGGCGCAGCTTCTCGAGCGCCGGCCGCGCCTTCGGGTCCGCCATGTAGAGGATGGCCCCGATGCCGGCGTCCACGCTCCGCGGGTCGCCGCTGGCGGCCAGCTCGACGGCGGCCGGCAGGATGCCCGCCCCCAGGCGGGCGAGTTCCTTGCCGGCGGCGAGCCCCCGGGCGAGGAAGCCCGGGTCGGCCAGGAGCTGCTTGGCCTTGTCGGAATCCGGGCCCGCCGCGACGGCGTCCTCGACGAGCCGGCGCACGCGCGGCTCCATGCTCTGGCCGCAGATCTCCTGCCACTGCGCCGCGGGGACGGTCTCGGCCAAGGGCTCCCTGGGCGCGGCCGGCCGGGAGGCCCAGCAGGCCTGGATGCTGATGTCCCGCAGGTCCTCGTTGCCCGTCTCTCTCAGGCGCTGGCACAGGAGGGGCGCGAGCTCGGGGCGGAGCGCGGCGCTCCTGATGGCGGCGCGGGCGGAGTCGCGCAGCACCCGGCGGCGCCGCTGCCGGGCGGCCGGGAGGACCCGTTCGAGCTCCCGCGGGCCGGCGATGGCCGCCCAGGAGAGCTCCCGGACGGCGGCGCGGCGCTTGAGGAGCGGGCCGTGGTCGATGACCGCGAAGAGCTCGTCGACGCTGCGCGCGCCGGAGGCCGGGGGCTCGTCGTCCCCGCAACCGGCGAGGGCCAGAGCCCCGGCCAGCAGGCCCGCATTCAGTAGGCGAGCCATAGGGTCCCCTTGGTGTCGGTGTGCGTGCAGTTGACGACGATGGCTCCCCAGTCCGCCGACTTGACGTCGGAGACGTACAGCCAGCCGCCCCTGTCGTCGGCGTCGAGGATCGAATGGCCGAGGCGGATGTCGGCGGAGTCCGGATGGTAGTTCGGCGTCTTGGCTCGCGGTATCGAGGAAAGGTAGAGGCCGCCCCCGGCGAGGGTCCCCGGGAAGAAGGGGTACCAGCCCTCGTGGTCCCCATAGTGGATGGCGAGGGCGGAGCGCAAGGCCCCGATGTTCCCCTTGCTCGCGCCCTCGTTGGACTGGCGGATGAGCTCGGCGAACTTGGGGATGGCGACGGCGGCGAGGATGCCGATGATGGCGACGATGAGCTGGAGCTCGATGTTGGTCCCGAAGCCCCGCCGGTCGCGCAGCGCCTTCGATGAGCGTCCCATGCCCTGTCAGACCTCCGGCGCGCTCAGCGGCCTGGCCTGCTTGCCGGGCGCCAGGAGGGCGGCGGTCAGGTCCGAAGCCTCGGCGGCGAGCTCGGGGAGCCCGGCGACGCGGTCCAGCACTTTGTCCCGGGACGCCGCCGTGTAGATGGCCGGCGAGGCCCAGTCGCCGTACAGGGCCCTGAAGGCCAGGTAGGCCCGGGCCGGGACCCTGAAGCCGCCGCGGATGCCGGCGGCGATCTTCGCGATTTTCTCCTCGTCCAGCGGGGAGCGGTCGCCGTACTGGTCCTGGTACTCGCCTTGGAGGGTCGTGCCCGCCGGGCCCGGCAGGAACCTCAGCCAGACGGCGGGCGTGACCTGCACGCGTTCCTCCTCCTTGTCCGATTCCCCGGGCTTGCCGTAGGCGACGAAGCCCGTGCCGGTGATGGCGAGCAGGCCCAGCCCGACCGCGTTGAGCACGAGGAGCTCCCCCATGCGCGAGCCGAGGTCGCTGGCCGAGTCGGAGCCGATGGTCGTGCCTCCCGCGAGCGGGATCTGGAGGATGGCGCTCCCCGCGGGTTCCAGGATGGACTGCGCGTTCATGATCCGGAGCACGAGATACTGGGCGACCTGCACCGTCAGGTGCGGGGGCAGGGGGCTGACCTCGGCGCCCGCCGGCCGCCACTCGGCGAGGACGTCGAGCCCGCAGAGGATGGCCGCGGCTTCCTCTTTGGTCACGGTGCCCGCAAGCCAGCGGGCGGCCAGGGCTTCCCAAGCGAGGCGGGTCAGCGGGTCCTGCCGGGTCGCGGGCTTGGACACGGCGCCTTGGAGGGGGATGGGGGGCGTCCCCTCGACCACGCGCACGTCGAGGCCCAGGCCGGGTGCGTCGGGGACTACGAAGCGCGCTCCGCAGTACGCGCATTGGGACGCCTTGCCGACCTGCGCCGCGGGCGACTTGCCCGTGCGGCCGCAGACGGGGCAGACCACGGCCACGGGAGCCGCGGCCTTCTTTGGGGCGCGCAGGGCGGCCAGTCTCGCCTCGAGCTCGGCCGGGATCGCCAGGGCGCCGCCGCAATAGGGGCAGGCTTGCCGCCGGGCCAGCACCTCGAGGTTCAAGGTCAGGCCGCGGCCGCACTTGGGACAGGTCAAGGACGCTTGCTCCATGGCGCGCAGTCAGTTATACCGCTTGCGTCACGCCGGCGTCAAGGCGGGCCAATAATTGTATACTCGTCGACTATGAGCGGCGCTCCGGCAGGTCGCGAGATCGTGGAACTCGAGGAAGACCTCTCCTCCTCGCCGTATTGGAACCGCGACATCGCCCCGAGCCGCCTCGCCGAGCGGCGCTGGGGCCTCTTCGACATCGCGGCGCTGTGGATCTCGATGTCGGCCTGCATCCCCACCTACATGCTGGCCTCCTCCCTGATCACCGCGGGGATGGATTGGCGGCAGGCGGTGCTGACGATCTTCCTCGGCAACGTCATCGTGCTCGTCCCGATGCTGCTCAACGCCCACGCCGGGACCCGCTACGGCATCCCGTTCCCTGTCTATTGCCGCCCGTCCTTCGGCCTGCTTGGCGCGAACATCCCGGCCCTGCTGCGCGCCCTGGTCGCCTGCGGGTGGTTCGGCATCCAGACCTGGATCGGCGGCTGGGCCATCTACAAGATCCTGGCGATCTATGTCCCTTCCCTGGAGTCCATGCCGGCGCTCCCCGGCGGCATCAACGCCGCCCAGCTCGGCTGCTTCCTGCTGTTCTGGGGCGTCAACATGCTCGTCATCTACCGGGGGATCGAGACCATCCGCTTCCTCCTCGACCTCAAGGCGCCGCTGCTCATCCTGCTCGGGCTGGCCCTGCTGTTCTGGGCCTGGCGCAAGGCGGGGGGGTTCGGCCCCATCCTGTCCCAGCCCTCGGCCTTCGTCCCCGGAGGCCCCCAGGCGGGGCGCTTCTGGGCGGTCTTCTTCCCGTCGCTGACTGGCATGATCGGGTTCTGGGCGACGCTCTCGCTCAACATCCCCGACTTCACGCGCTACGCCCGCAGCCAGCGCGACCAGATGCTCGGCCAGGCCCTCGGCCTGCCGACGACGATGGCCCTCTACTCGTTCATCGGGGTGGCCGTGACCTCGGCGACCATCATCATCTACGGCGCGCCGGTCTGGGACCCCGTCGTGCTGCTGACCAAGTTCGAGAACCCCGTGGTCCTCGCCGTCAGCCTCTTCTCCCTGTGCCTGGCGACCCTCGCCACGAACCTCGCCGCCAACGTCGTGAGCCCGGCCAACGACTTCTCCAACCTCTGCCCCGGCCGCATCTCGTTTAGGACCGGGGGCCTGATCACGGGGGTCATCGGCATCCTGATGCGGCCCTGGAAGCTGGTGGCCGACCCGACGGGCTACATCTTCACCTGGCTGGTGGGCTATTCCTCCCTGCTCGGCGCGATCGGCGGCGTGCTGATCTGCGATTACTTCGTCCTGCGCGGGAGGGTCCTGCGCCTGGCCGAGCTCTACAAGCGGGAGGGCCGCTACTGGTACCGGGGCGGCTTCAATCCGGCGGCCGTTGCCGCCCTCATCCTGGGGATCATCCCCTGCGTCCCGGGCTTTCTCGGCACGATCAAGGCCGCCGCGGTCGGGCCGTTCTGGATGGGGGTCTACGACTACGCCTGGTTCGTCAGCTTCGGGCTCTCCTTCGCCGCCTACCTTGTCTTCACCCTCGGCGCCAGGCTCGGCCGCAGGGACGTCCCGGCCTGACCCTCGGGACCCGGGGTCAGTTCAGGGTGTCGCAGGGCGCCACGTTGACGGCCTTGACCAGGGGGAGGAGGCGCTCCGTCACGAGGGACTCGAGCGACTTCCAGGCCGCCTCGGCCTCGGCGCGGGGGGAGCAGGAGGCGAACTCGACCTCGAACCTGTACCCGTCCACGTCGTAGATGCGGGCCTTGAACGAGTCCGGCCCGTCCGAGGCGGTCCCGAGGTAGTCGCCCCACCAATGCGAGTCGCCGGTGACCCACTGCCACGGGCCCTGGCTGTTGAGGAGCTCCTTCATCTGCTCGAGCGGCAGGGGGCTGTCGAAGGAGCGGGCGAGGGTTTTGCGCGTCCAGAGGCCGGCGAGGGTCTCTTTCATCTCCGGCGCCATCCCCAGCGCCTCCAGGAACCGCTTGAGCTGGATCGTCGCGTCCTCGACGGCGACGTGGGGAAGGTCCACCTTGAAGGTCATGCCCTGCGCCTCGAACCACGAGGAGGCGCAGACGGCCTTGAAGCCGAAGGGGTTGCCGCCCAGGTGGCGCCACGCGTAGTGCACGATCCAGGGCCAGTCGAAGGCGGCCGGCCGCGCGACGAAGCGGGCGCCTTGCTCGAGGTAGGGCTTCGACCAGTCGGCGAAGCGCCGCATCGCGTCTTTGGGGGGGAGGCCGCGGGCTTTGGCTTTCTCGTAGGAGTCCCGGGAGGTGAGCGCCTCGGCGCCTTCGGGGCGGAGGAAGGCCTCGAACCTGTCGACGACGCCCTTCACGACCGAGCCCACGGCGGCGCCGAGTTCCGTCATGTCGTGCCGGCCGTAGACCGGCCCGCTGGTCTCGACGTCCACCATGATCCAGAGCTGCTCTCTCGTCGGCACGGCGGCCTCCCTGCTCATGCGGCGCATCCCCTCCCGGCGTCGGGCTGGGCCCATCGACAGGGATTATAACACCTGCCGCCCCCAGCGTCAAAGGGAGGCTCGGCGGTGCATTGGCGGGCGCGAAAAGGTAGAATGGGTGCTGGCGGAGCATCGACAAGCACAGGAGGACCGACATGGCGATCGTGGAATTCGGCGAGTTCAAGGGCAACAAGATGATCATCCTCAAGCGCAACCCGGAGGACAAGTACCCGTTCCAGTTCGGCGTGAGCAAGGCCCGGCTCGTGGTCGAGCATTTCGAGGACATCCGCAAGTTCGTCGACGAGAACCAGAAGGCGTAGGCCGGTCGTCGTGCCGTGAGCCTTCTCCCCTGCCTGCTGGCCGTGCTGCTGCGCCCGGCGTCCGCCGACGTGGTGGACCTGCGCAACGGCGTGTCCATGAAGGGCATCGTGACCGGGGTGACGGACGAGGAGGTCCAGGTCCAGGTCGACGAGAGCGGCTACGTCTTCCTGGACACGGCGGTCGTGGGCGAGAAGGTAGCCCGCTATCGGGCGAGGCCGTCCCAGCGCGACGCGCGCTGGAACCCGTCGACGCCGATCCGGTCCGCCAGGGCGGGGTCGTCGACGTAGGGGTTGCGGTTCCCCTGGAAGCGCTCGACGAGGTCGTTGCGCCGCTTCTCGTCCTGATCCGGGGGGAACCGGCGGTTCCAGCGGAGGATGAGCTCGAGCTTCCTATTCCAGAAGTCCGGCCCGAAGCCGCCGTTGGTGATGTTGCGGTCGTGGTAGCGGGTGTAGAAGTAGAGCACCGCCCTGGCGACCCGGCCCTTCGCCGCGTCGGGCGGCTCGAAGACGCCCTGGCCGGCTTTCGCCCCGCCGTTGTTGTGGTACTCCCCGGCGCCGCGCACCTCCCCGAAGGGCAGGCTGCCGCGCACGCTGTTGGGGTGGATGAACGTCGCGAGGAGATGGTGCAGGTCGGACTTCATGGGCAGGCGCTTGGAGAAGAACGACTGCGGCCAGGTGTGCTCCACGTTCATGCCCTGGCCGTCCACGAAATCGTCGCCGTTCTGGTCGCCCGCCTCCCGGTAGTCGCCGCCTTCCTCGCCGGTGCCGGGGACGAAGACGCCCGAGTAGGCGTCGGCGACGCCGCGCCGGCCGTCGCGCGCGACGTTGTCCGCGGTCGAGAACAGGTAGTGGGACGCCTCCTGGTAGCCGTGCTCCCGGTAGCCCCGGCCGGTGAGCTCGTGCAGGGACGCCAGGAGCTGGGCGCCAGCCGGGGATTCGACCGCGGCCGGCTGGAAAACGGGGACCCGGACGACCGCCGCGTCCGGCACGAGCCGGCGCAGGGATTCGAGGGCCGGGCTGTCGTTCGGGGCGGCGTGAAGGCTCGCGGCGAGCAGCAGCGGCAGGATGGTCCCGGACGCGCGCCTGCGAATAGTCATATCGACAGTATAGCCGGGAGGCGCGGCCGCGCCTGGGCCGAGGGGGGCCGATGGGACTGGGTCCAAAGTCCTAGGAGCACTAGCTTCATCGGCGCTTGCGCAGGGTCGGCAGGCCCGAGAGCATGAGGATCGCGGCGCCGACGATCGTGCCGGTGACCGGGAAGGGGACCCCCGCCGCCAGGCCGCCGAGCAGGGCCTTCCAGCGGGCCGCGGCCGGGGTGTCCTTGCCCAGGCGGAACTGGATCTCGGCCACGGCCATGAAGACGAGGCCGAAGGCCAGGAGGCTCATGAGGGGCTGCAGGACCAGGCCGGTCGGCGCCTCGATGCCGAACGCCAGCCAGTCCACGCCCAGGATCACGACGCCGCTCCACGGGTGGAAGAAGGTCTTGGCCCCGGCGCCGGGGGAGGCGTCCCGCGCCGCGGGCGGCGGTGCCGCGACGAGCTCGGGTTCGATGGGTTCCTGGGGATCCTGGTCGGGCGTCATGCCGCGCATCCTGCCGTCCGGACGCTACGCAATCATAGCATCTTGCGGCGCCCTCGGCGGCGGGGCGAATGTCGTATAATCGCTCTCGGTGGCCGGCAAAACGATCCTCGTCTGCAACGATGACGGCATCGGCTCCCCGGGGCTCCGGGCGGCGGCGGAGGCCGTCGCGGGCCTCGGGGACGTGGTCGTGGTGGCGCCCGCGCGCCAGCAGACGGCCGCCGGCCGCAGCCTCATCGGCCGCCCGGGCGCGAGGCTCGCGGCGGTGGACTTCCGGGCCGGAAGGCGCCGCTGCAAGGCCTATCGCATCGACGCCTCCCCGGCGATGCTCGTCCAGCACGCCATGGCGGTCCTCTTCGCGAGGCGGCTCCCGGACCTGGTGGTCGCCGGCGTCAACTACGGGGAGAACATGGGCACGACGGTCACCTGCTCGGGGACGGTGGGCGCGGCCCTGGAGGCCGCCAGCTTCGGCGTGCCCGCGCTCGCCGTGTCGCTGCAGACCGGCGTGGAGCACCACATGACTTACGGCGACCTGGATTGGGCCGCGGCCAGGCATTTCACCGGCTTCTTCGCCCGGAGGATGCTCCGGCGCCGGTCCCCGAGGGACGTGGACGTGCTGAACGTGAACATCCCCTCCTCGGCCGACGCGTCGACGCCCTGGCGCGTCACGCGGACTTCCCGGCAGGCCTACTTCATCTTCGAGCTGCGCCGGCCTTCGGTCCGGGCGAGGGTCGGCGACGGGAAGGTGCGCGTCGACGTGGACCTCGCCGGGCTCGAGGCGGATTCCGACATCCACGCGCTGATGCGCGACCGGGTCGTGTCCGTGACGCCGCTCAGCCTGGACCTGACGTCGCGCGTCGCGACGGCCGCGGTCGCGGCGTCTATCGCCAGCTCCCCCAGAGGCGCGAGTCCGACAAGACGCCGTTCGTGAAGGTCAGCTCCATCGTCGGCGGCTGCATGCGGGGCATGGCGGCGGCGTCGCCGAAGGGCGCGTAGAAGGACCCCCCGGTGCCGTAGACCCAGGTGCAGGTCTTGGCCGGCCCCTCTGCGTCGCACCGGATGGGCGGGCCGTAGCGCCGCACGGCCTCGTCGTAGGTCATGCGGCCGCGCCGTCCGTCCAGCATGGCCTGGGTCTGGCGCGACCCGGCGCAGCCGGCCAGCACGAGCGCCGCGACCGCGACCGCGTGGGCCCGCGTCACAGGACCTCGATGAAGGAGAACTCCTCGAGGGGTTCGCGGCTCAGCGAGAACGGCAGGAAGCCCATCACGCTCGAGTAGAAGGCGCCTTCCCCGGTCCAGCCGCTGATGAGGCGCAGGGGCAGCGGGTGGGTCAGGGTCCAGCGGCGGATCCGGGCGGGCACGGGGTGCCGGGGGCGCTGGATGTTGGCGCCCGCCTGGGTGACGACCACGACGTCCCCGGGCCGCACGGCGTCCCAGCCGCCGATGGCGCGGTCCAGCTCCCGGCCTCCGGCGAGCTCGACGTAGTACTGGAGGCCCCAGTGGGACGAGCACCAGACCCGGCGGCCCTGGGACTGGAGCAGCCGAGCGGCCTCGCCGGCGGCCTGCCGCTGGCCGACGGCGTAGCGATAGTCGACCCACGAGAGGGCCACGCTGAGGGTCAGGGTGGCGGCCAGGCTGGCGGCGTAGAAGCCCCGCAGGCGGCGTCCGGTCCAGCGCCGTTCCAGCGCTTCGGCCATCCCGAGGACGAGCGGCGGGAGCAGGAAGAGCATGAAGCGGGCCATCACGGACCAGTAGAGCGACTGCAGGAGGAGCGTCCAGGCGGTCCACGAGACCCACAGCGGCGCTCCCCGGGTCCGGGGCTGCCCGGCGCAGAGCCCCCAGAACCCGATGAGGACGCCGAAGGCGAGCAGGGCGCCGGTCCAGCGGTCCACGCCGCGCACGACCGGGCCCAGGTCCAGGGCCGGCGCGAAGAGCAGGCCCGAGGCCGCCGCGGCCGCGGCCCAGACCCACGGGCGCGGCCGGTAGACGACGACGGGCCACCAGGCCGTGACCAGGCCGCAGCCTCCGGCGAAGGCCAGGAGCGAGCGCGTCTTGTGGGAGGGGGCGTGCCACCAGAAGCCCCGGCTGTCGGCGGTGACCCGCCACGCGGCCCCGAACATCCTCCCGTCGCCCAGCAGGCTCGCGGCGGCCAGCAGCGCGACCCCCGAGACCGAGAGGAGCAGCCAGGCCGCGATCTTCCTCGGGGGGACGCCCGCGCGCCAGGCGTAGGCCGCGGCCGGGGCCACGATGAAGACGGCGTTGTACTTGGAGAGCATCGCCAGGCAGGCCAGGCCCGCGGAGCCCCACCACCAGCGGTCGTCGCCCTCGTCGACGCCCCGCACGAGGGCGTACAGGCAGGGGAAGACGAAGGCGGCCATGAGCTTCTCCGCCATCAGGTGGTTGAGGTTGATGAGCCAGGCCGGCGCGGCCACGAGGATGAGCGTCGGCCAGAGGGGGCGGCGCAGGAAGCGGGAGGCCAGGAGGTAGAGCCCGATGGCCGCGCAGAGGTCCAGGGGCAGCAGCGCCAGGCGCATGGCGAGCTCCCCGCCGCCGGTGAGCTTCCACGCCGCGGCCAGGAGGTAGCCCAGCAGGGGCGGGGTGTTGTTGATGGCCGCCATGGGCGCGGAGCGTCCGTACCAGTTGAACTCGAAGGCCAGGGGGTGCCAGGGATCCTGCAGGATGTGCCGCGCGATGGCCAGGAAGAAGGGCTCGTCCATGTGGTACGGCTTGGCCAGCCAGGGGGCGAAGGCCGCGAGCGTGAACGCCGCGACGAGGACGATGTCCCTGCGCCGTGCCGCGCGGCTTGCGGGCATGGCGGCCTCCATGCCGGAAATGATATAATTTCCCAGGTTCGGTTTCTTGGAGGGAGCCATGGCTTACAAGATCAGCGACAAGTGCAACGCCTGCGGGACCTGCTTCGAGACCTGTCCGTCCGAGGCCATCGTGAAGGGCGAGCCGCATTTCAAGATCGAGGCCGAGAAGTGCATCGATTGCGCGGCTTGCGAAGCGTCCTGCCCCGAGAAGGCGATCTCCCAGGCCTGATCCCGGGCCTTCCCAGCAGCCCGGGGCCCGGCTGACCGTCGCGTCAGGCGGGCTTGGGTCCCGCCTCGATCTCCTTGGCTGCCGCCAGTTCGGCGGTGCGCCTCTTCTCCGCGACGCTCAGGAACCCCACGGCCACCAGGATGAGCCCCAGGGAGGCCCAATCCGCGCGGCTCGGGAATCTCCCTCCGAAGATGAAGTAGGAGAGGAGCGTCGCGGTCGTCCCCGCGACCAGCGACGTCAGCCTGTTGACGAGGCCCGCGAAGGTGGCGGTGCGGCCCTTGAACATGAAGATGAAGACCGAGAAGAACGCCACCATGCCGTAGACGGAGCCCGCCAGGACCGCGGGGAACCACCGGGCGTGGACCTGGGCGAAGGCGTCGTGGAACAGGACCACGGACCTGAGCTTCCAGTCCGCCTGGGCCTGGGCAGCGGCGTCGAGGCCCGCGAACGCCGCGCCCTGCCCCCCGCCGACGGAGAAGAGGACCGCGGTCGCCAGGAGCATCGCGCCGCTCGCCGCGATCTGCTCGATGGAGAAGAACCACTTGTTGTCGAGGGGGGCCCCCCGGGGCCGGGTGTTCTTGTAGTAGTTCATGATGTAGATGCGGAACATGTAGGCGAGGATGTAGCACGACAGGACGCTCATGGCGGCCGCGTTGCGCAGGAAGTCGAAGTCCGAGCTCTTGGCGAGGAGGATCTGGGTCCCGGCCGCGGCGATGGCGAAGGCGACCGCGACGTTCTCCTCCCTGTAGACGGTCTTGCGCAGGATGCCCTGGCGGATCTGCGCCTCGTCCACGAGGCGGCTGATCACGATGACGCTCGCGCGCATGATCACCATCGCGACCATGACCGACTTGAGGATCATGTACATCAGCGTGGTCGTGGGGATGACGATGGCGGTGCAGACGCCGGAAGGGATGATGTAGGCGTACTCCGCGGGCAGGCGCAGCGGCCCGGCCTGGATGAACCGGCCGGTCTTGGCCCTGTACCAGCCGGCGGTGAAGACCACGAAGAGGCAGACCAGCGAGCCCCCGAGGGTGCTCCAGACCAGGAACTCCATGTCGTTCATCTTCGGGGCGATGACCGCGGTGCTCCCCGTGAAGCACTTCGTGGCCACGCCGAAGATGACGTAGAAGAAGAAGTAGGCCAGGCACAGTTGGACCAGGCGGCCGGTGCTGCCCTCGGCGGTCTTCCACATGCCCCTAACTATAGCTCCCCGCCGTGGTTCCGTCAAGGCCGTCAAGGCCGGCTGGGCGGGCGCGGGCCTTTTTTCATATAATAGGACGACAAGATGATCAGGGTCGCTTCCCACGTGCTCATCAGCGCGCCGAAGGACCGGGTGAGCCGGTACCTCCGGGACTTGCGGCACCTGCCGGCCTACGACAAGAAGTTCGCCGAGGTCTCGATCGGCCGGCACGACGTGGAGAGCGCCGACCTCTCGGCCTTCGGCGCGTTCCTGGGCTTCAAGTGGAAGGGCTCGTTCAGGGTCGAGTTCCCCAAGGACGGGGGATTCCACTGCGAGGTCCCGTTCGGCCGCCTCGGCCGGATGGCCGCGTCCTACTGCCTCCGGCCGGTCGTGGGCGGGACGGTCCTCACCCACGAGGAGGTCTTCCACACGGCGCTCTTCCTCAGGCCGCTGCTCCTGCTGGGCCGGAGCTGGCTCGCTCAGGCCCTCGAGGCGGAGCTGTGGGTGATCAAAGAGGGCGCCGAGCGCCTCGACAGGCAGATCAAGCTCAAAGAGATCGAGAGCCTCATCTAGGCGGCACCGACGGCTCCTCCATCGAGGCGGCGGCACCCGCGGTTGCCGGCGCGGCCGTGGCGGTCGACGCGGCCGGGAGTTCCGGCCAGGGCCGCCTCGTCGCCATCATGTGGAGGTTGCGCTTGGCGTCGGGGTAGCCGTAGGCGAACGGCAGCCTGCGCCTCGGCTGGGATCTCCACAGGGCGACGAAGTAGTCCGACACGGCGGGGGCCGATACCTTGAGGAAGGGCCCCTCGTAGCGGCCGTAGGTGTCCTGCACGAAGCCCGCCGCCCTGGCGTGGGAGGAGGGGATCCCGGTGCTGTCGGAGAGCATCCACTCCATGTGCCCGAGCAGGTAGTCGCGGATCAAGGAGAACCCTTTCTCCCACAGCAGGTAGCTCGCGGCCTTGGTCATGGCCGCCACCCGGCCCTTGGCCTCCAGGTGCCTGAGCAGCCCCGGGTCGGCCTTCAGGTGCCTGTCGCTCAGGTCGACGTCGAAGTGCCGGAACACCAGGGCATGGCCGGGCGAAGCGGGCGCGGCGGCCCGCCTGAAGCCGAGTTCCATATTCTCGAAAAGACCCGCCTCCTTCTTCGCGCCGTCTCGCCGCGCCGCGGCGAGGTCGTCGGCCGTGAGGTAGGCGAGGCTGCCGTCGGGCAGGACGCGGAAGTAGCGCAGGGACGCCGGCTCGCAGCCGTGGACGCGCAGGGCCACCAGGGCGAACAGGAGCTGGGAGGGCAGGGCGTCCGCCGCGGCGACCGCCATGTTGTCGGTGCGGCTATGGGCCACGCGGAACTGCAGGGCGATGTCGCGCTCCAGGATGGCGAAGCTCTTCTGGAGCGCCTTCATGTCGACGGCGTCGACCGGCCTGGGGTCGCCGGCGGGCTCGATCGAGACGGCCGTGACCTCCCGGGCGTCGGGGAAGGTGGCCAGCGCCGACACGAGGTCGCCGCCCCCGAAAGGATAGACCACCGCGGCCGGGAGGCCCGGCGGCCTGAGGGCCGAGATGTAGGGCATGGCCACGGCGACCCAGTCGCGGCGGAACTTCACGATGAGGTCGTCCATCTTGGCGCAGTGCCGCCCGATCGCGGCCCCGTCGAACCGGGCCGGGATCTCCCCGCCGGGGGCGCAGGCGACGATGTGGAACAGGGTGCGGGCCTGCGCGATGAAGTCCAGCGGCTCCTCCCGGTCGAACAGGCCGCCCCGGGCGGGGTCCGGCGTCGCCAGGCCGGCCAGGACGGGGGCGAGCAGGACGGCGCGTCGGAGCCAGCGGTCCAGCGGTGGTCGGGTCATCTCATCATCTCCGGTCAGGGCGCGACGTTCAGCTCGAAGCTGTCCGAGTGCGCGGCCATCTCGGGGGCGTACATGGACTGCAGGACGGCCGGCCCGACCCGGTAGGCGCCGGGGGCCGTCGGCCGGACCCGGTAGCCGAGCACGTACTCGCCGTGCGGGATCCAGTCGAGGAAGAAATTGGTGAGGGAATCCCGGGGCTCCTCGTAGCGGGAGAGCCCGTCCCACTTCCACCCGCTCAGGAGCTCCTCGGCCTCGAAGCCGGCCAGCCTCGGGTCCTTGAGGTGCGCGTATTCGAACTGGCTGCGGGTCTCGATGGCCAGGCGCACCTCGATCTGGTCGCCCACCGCCACGGTGTCCCCGGACCGCAGGGGCTTGAGCGTGAAGCGCGGACCTTCCTGGACGCGCTTGAAGAACTTGCGCCCGAGACGCATCAGGCCGGCGCCGGAGGCCTTGACGGGCCGGTCCGTCGTGTAGACCCAGGTCAGCGAGGCGAACCCCAGCCCGGGACCTTCCTTGGAGAGGCTCGCCGCGCCCTGCTTGGGGCCGATGTCCATCCCGGTCTTCGTCCAGCGCAGCGGCTGGGCCAGCCAGTCGAGGGGCGCGACCGAGGCGGCGTGGGTGTCCGCGCCCCACGCGACGACGTAGTCGTCGCCCCGGTCCAGGGCGCCGCGCGTCTTGAGCACGTCGAGCAGCGAGTAGATCGCGGCCGCCGAGGCCTTCGTGGATTTCCACTCGTTGCCCTTCCTGTTGAACAGCAGCCATTGGATCATGCCGGGGATGCGCGGGTCCTTGGGGCTGGCCTGCAGGAGGGTCCTCAGGAGGAAGGCGTGCTTCTCCACGGAGTCGTTGTACCACAGCCACGAGAGCTTCTCGGGCGCCCAGAAGACGCCGGCGACGGGGTCCGAACGGGCGCCGTCCATGGCGCGCTCGAGGTAGCTGTCGCCCTTGGCTTTCAGGCCCAGCCGCCAATAGACGTGGGCCGCGTAGGCCTTGCCGATGGGCGTCATGGCCTGGGCGTGCTTGTCGGCGTAGTCGACCCAGGCCAGCGCCAGGTCCCGGAGCGACGCGACGTCGCCGACTCCCTTGTCGAAGGACGTCACGACGTAGGCCGCGTACAGCAGGAGGGAGACGGAGCTCTCGTCGGGCTTGAAGTCGGGCTTGAGCCGCTTGGGGATCTCGCCGGCGACGTAGGCCAGGGCCCTGCCGGCCTGTTCCCGCGGGATGTCGATCCCGTAGCGCCGCGCCTCGGCGAAGCCTGAGAGCACGACGAGCGTGATGTAGGGGTCCGGCCTGCCGCCGGCGAACCACGGGAACGACCCGTCGGCGTTCTGGGACGCCAGCAGCTTGGCGAGGCTGTCGGCGAGCTCGCCTTTGACCGTGGCCGGGTCGAACAGGTCGACGATCGGCCAGGCGGACTTGCGGCCTTCGGCGGCCCTCACCCAGGGCGTCTCCATGAGGCCGGCCAGCCGCCGCGGGTCCGAGCGGTCCCAGGCGGGGGTGATGGTGTCGCGCTTGGGGATCTTCTTGACGGCCTCGGCCAGGCCGGGGTGCTTCTTGTAGAAGGCGTTCACGATGCCCAGGGGCACGTAGCGCTCGAGCGTAGACTCCACGCACTCGAAGGGGTAGTGGACCAGGGAGGGGAGGCTGTTGAGGACCGAGAGCGCCAGCTGGGGGTCGAGCTGGAGGGTCATGGACTCGTGCCGGCGGGTCGGGTCGGCGTCGTCGAACGACGGCAGCCTGATCTCCTTCTTGGCCGTCCCGTCGAGCGAGACCAGGGCCGACTCGATCAGCCGCGACCTCGAGGGCAGGATGGGGAGGTCTTTCTCCTCGCCGTCCACCAGCGCCCCGGCGCGCGCGATGGCCTTGATCTTGAAGTCGCCCAGGCCCTTGGGCGCCTTGACAGGCCACGCCAGGGCCGCGGCGCCGTGCGGCTTGACGCGAAACGGCCTCGTCAACGAGCCGGGGGCGAGGGCGAGCCTCCCCGCCGCCGCCCGCCCGTCCTCCTCGACCGAGAGGGTCGCCTCGCCGGCCAGCTCCGTCTCGGTCTCGTTGTTGACCACCGCTTTGAGGGTGCCGGCGTCGCCCTCGCGCAGGAAGCGGGGGAGCTCCAGGCGCACCATGAGGTCCCGCTGGGTCACGGCCTGGGCCGAGACCTCGCCGCGCTTGACGTCGCGGGTGAGGACCGACGCCTGGATCTTCCAGCTCGTCAGGCGCTCCGGCACCTTGAAGGAGAACCCCGCCCTGCCGGAGGCGACCTTGAGTTGCGGCTCGAAAAGGGCGGTCTCCGAGAAGTCCGAGCGGGCCTTCATGTCCGCCGCCGGCGCCGGGGCGGCATCGCCCGCCTTCTCCTTGGCCATGGGCGCGGCCGGACCCGCCAGGGCCCCCGCGCCGTCGGACTTCATGGCCACCATGGACTTGACTTCCATGGGCATGGACTCCTCCCGGTCCATGCGGGCGGATTTCATCATGAGACGGTTGCGGCTCGGGACGCGGCTCTTGTTGATGCGGAGCATGGGGGGGGAGGGCTCCGCGATGACCTCGCGGAAAAGGTCGAGCATCTTCCTGACCCAGCCCTCCGTGACGGGCAGGTCGCTCACGTCGGGGGTGAAGAGCGAGCCGAGGGCGTCGTTGGGCCGGCCCTTGGCGGGGTAGAGCCCGGCGCTCCAGGGCTTCTCGGCCTCCATGTAGTACTCCAGGGAGCGGTCGAAGATGCGCACGACCGCCTCGCCGGCGACGGGCTTCTTGTCGCGGGCCGACACCGAGAGTCTCCAGGAGGCCTTCTGCCCCGGGCGCAGGACCTTGTCGTGCTCGAGGCCCACGGCCAGCTCCTTGTCCCTCCAGGGCACCTGGAGGCTCGTCTGGGCGCTGTCCACCTTGAAATCCCGCGCGCTGAACCAGCGCAGCCAGAGCCCGCCTTTGTGGTCCTGGGTGACGGGGACGTCGATCACGCGCACGCCTCCTCCGTCGAGCACCCGGGAGCCCGCCAGGCACGGCCCGGCCCAGAGCTCGACGTAGACGGCTCCCTTGAGGGATCTCGAGCCCAGCAGGACGCGGGCCGTCTCCCCCGGGAGGTAGGAGGGGTGCTCCGGGATGGCGACGGGGGGGAGCTTCAAGGCGAGCCGATCCCCCTCTCCAGCGGCGACGAGGATGATGGACTGCTCCACCTGGCCTCCCCAGGGGTCCTTGGCCCGCACCGTGAAGCGGTAGATCCCGGTCTTCAGGGCCCCGAGCTCCGCTTTGGCGGGCTGGTCGGCCTTGACGCGCAAATCGCCGCCGCGGACCAGGGCGCCGTCGGGCGCGTCCTTGAAGGCGGCCTCGAGCGGCGGGCTGTCGCGGAATCGCCCGCCCCAGTAGGGCTCGGCGTACGTCTCCTTGGGTTCCCCCTCCACCCGGCGGAGCTCGAAGGCGGCGCCGCCCGCCACCGGCTTCTCGTCGAGGGTGAGGAGCTTGACCTCCACGGAGGCCTTCTTTCCGGAGGCCGCGAAGCCCGCCGAGGGCGTCATGGACACGAGGTACGCCTTGGCGCCAGCCCTGAACGTCCTCAAGGCGGTGATGGTGCGGCCGCCGGGGTCGCGGGCCTCGACCTCGACCGAGAACGTGGACGGCCCGGGGTCCTTGCCCGCGTCGTCCGGCGGCTGGGGGGTGAAGCCCAGGCTGAACTTCCCGCCCGCGTCGGTCCGGGCGCTCCCCGACGCCACGACGGCCCTGCCCCGCCGGGAGCCCAGCCCCCGCCACCACCAGCACCACCACGGCAGGAAGTCTTCCCTGTAGACTTTGTAGCCGACGGAGGCGTCGGCCACGGGGCCGCCGAAGTAGTACTTGGCCTCCCCGGCCACCACGGCCGGGGCCCCGTACTTCCAGGGGCCGGTGGCCTCCTGGACGAGGACCTCGAACTCGGGCCGCTTGTACTCCTCGACGGCGTAGTAGGCCCATCCGTAGCGCGTCTGTCCGAACTCCTGGATGGTCGCGGTCAGGCCGTAGCGGCCCAGCGGCCTGCCCGTGGGCAGGGTGAAGCGCGCCGCCGCCGAGCCCATGGGGCCCAGCGGCAGGGTCTTCGTGAAGAACTCGACGCCGTTGGGGTCCTGGGCCTTGATGGTCAACTGGGCCTTGCCGTCGTAGGTCTTGTAGCCGCGCGGGATCCTCGCGAGCACCGTGGCCTTGACCGCCACCTCCTGGCCCGGCCGGTAGATGGGGCGGTCGGTCTCGAGGTGGACCTCGATGGGGGATGCCGGGGAGAAGTGGAGGCTCGACGGGTAGGCGAGGTAGGCGTAGGAATCCTTGAAGCTCGCGAGGGGGTCGAGGGCGAAGTTGCTCGCCTGCGCGTCGCTGAGCTTGAGCGTCACGGGGAGGCGCGCGATCCCCGCGTCGTCGAGGTCGGCCGAGACGGCGGACCACTCCGACCAGCGCTGCTGCCGGAAGGCCGAGACATGGGCGGCCCTCGGCCGCCCGCTCACCGCGTCCATGGCGTAGAGATGGAAGCCGGGGACCTCGCGCTCGGCGGGGCCGGCCGGGTCGAACACGAGGTCCCGGTCGGGGGCCTGGGGGCCGGCGGTCGCGATGAGGAATAGCTCCGTGACGTTGACGACCGTGGCCGCGAGCATGGACGCGCCCGGCCGGAACTCAGGGTCCGAGCTGGCCAGCGCCAGGTAGAGGCCGGGCGCCAGCGGCGGAGGGTCGGTGCGCGTCTGGGCGCGGGTGTAGGGGGAACTCGAGCGCACGACCGTATCCCAGGCCAGCAGGGGGCCGCGGCGGGCGAAGCGCTCGATGAGCTTGGGGTCGGGCCGGCGCAGGGCCGTCCAGCCGTGCATCCACCGGTCGGGCGAGCCGGCCTTGAGCTCCTCGGGGGTCACCCGGTAGAGCCGCAGGTGGACGCGGTCCAGGTTCCGGGTCGTCAGGGTCAGGGTGTTCGCCCCCGGCGGCGGGGCGAACCGGGCCGTGAGGTGGAGCTCGGGGAGCTCGATCTCCGAGCGGAGCTTGGCGGAGAACTTGGCCGCGGTCGACCCGGGCCAACGGCTTTCGACGGCCCGGCAAAGGTCTGCCGCCTCGTCTGGTTGCCCGATGTCGTTCAAGAGCCGGGCGGCTTCGAGCCCCGCCTGGGCGGCCGCAAGGCCCTTGAAGGTCTCCTGCCACCTCCGAAGAAGATCGACGGCAAGCTTCGCATCCGACTTGGAGTCCTCGGACCGAGAAACTCGGTCCGAGTGCTTGAAGGGGATCATGACCCTGCGGACCTTCCAGATGCCGCGGGCCTCGTCGCGGTCGAGGCCCTGGGGGCCGGGGGCGGGCGCGAGCCGGGAGGCGTCCTCCAGGAGGGCGCCCGCGATGGCGGCCGGAGGGTCGTCCCACGAGAGCTTGCCGTCGAAATCCTGGCGCAGGAACCTCTGGGCCTCGGGACGGGCCGTGGCGTCGGGGGCCTGCGTCAGCAGGTACTCGGAGAGGCGCAGGACCACGAAGTCCCAGAGGGTCGGGGTCCCTTCGAGGTCGGCGTCCTTGAGGTCCACGAAATAGCCCTCGCCGGACAGCGCGACGCCGGCCAAGGGCGCCCTCATCTCCCAGAGCCCTTGATAGGCCGCGCGGATCATCTCGCGCCATTCGTCGGGCGTGCGCTTGGCGAGGTCCTCGGTCCCCTCCTCGGCGTCCCGGGGGGCGGCGCGGCCGTACTGCTTGAGGAACTCCCGGCCGAGCTCGGAGCGCAGGATGAGGAAGCGCGCCTTCCATGTCGGCTCGGTCGGGAGGGGGGAGGTGAAGATGCGCTGGGCGGCCTCGCCGTAGCGGAACAGGAGCCCTTCGCACTCCGCGGCGCGGTAGAGGCTTTGGAGACTCGTCGCCGGCGCCGGGTCTTGGAGCAAGGCCTCGTAGCCCTTGAGGGCTTCCTGGTATTGGCCGCGCTCGAACAGGGCGTCGGGCGCGAGCGGCTCGGCGGCCGGGGCGAGCGGCGCCCCGAAAAGGAGCAGGACCAGCGCGAGGGCGTTCATCATGGCGTCGGCGCCCCTATCGCCCGGCCGCCCGCCTGCCGATCGTGAGGATGTCGGCGATGTTGGCCTTCCGGTCGAGGCGGGGGTGGAGGAGGGGCCGGCTGGACGCCATCAGCGTCGTCACGCCCGGGCCATGGCCGGCGGAGTAGCAGTCCGAGTGCACGACGATGCCGATGGCGACGGCGCCCTTGCGGAAGCTGCGCCCGTAGACGTTGTCGTGGTCCTGGATGGCGACGATGTCGCCCAGGCGCAGGCCGGTCAGGCCGTGCCGTTCGAGCATCCCGGCGTCCGTGGTCATGATGTCGTAGTCGCCGCTGCCCATGGCGGTCGACCCGGTCCCCGAGCCCATGAGCGCGCCCGGCACCACGGCCGCGACCGGCACCTCCAGGCCGCCGCGGAGCTCCTTGAGGCGCATCTTGCCGAGCAGGCGCCAGTCGAGGCTGTAGAGGTGGATGTCGGGGTGGTCCAGGAGCTTGAGCCCCTGGCCGCAGCCCCGGATGAGGATCTTGTCGTCCATCGTCATGCGCTCGAGGGCCCGGTCCGGGAAATCGATGATGACGTGCTCGGCCCCGCCGTGGTGGCCGGTGACCGTCCCGACGGCGCCCTTGGCGGGGCCGGTGATCAGCCTCGCCTCGTTGCCGACGCACGAGTAGAAGTTGTAGCCGGTGTTGGGGTCCGAGTAGCGGTCCTTCTCGTCCACCAGCGACGAGACGCAGGGCTCGACGTGGTCCGCCGCCCAGCCGAAGGCGGGGTCCCCCACCTTGACGTTGTAGACGATGCCGCCGATGCCCGGCAGCAGGAAGGGCTTGCCGTCGCGGTCCGTCAGGTGCTTGCCGCGGCCGGGGGGCATGGCCACCTTCCCCTGCACGGACATCGTCACGACCTTGTCGCTGTTCGTCCTGAGCATCACGCACCTCCTGGATGGCCTGCGGGCCAAGGAGATACTGCATCGTTGGCGTGTCGGGTGTCAAGGCGGGGGAGGGACCCAAGAGCCTCTGGGTCTTGACAATATCGCGATCTCCTGTTAGAAACATATTCGCGCCGCCGAGGAACGTGCCACCTTTTCTAAGGAGGAGCTCTTGTCCAAGCGGGCGGCGTTGTTCGGCCTGGGCCTCCTCCTTTCTCCCGCCTCCGCTCAGGCCCAGGGGCCCGAGCCGTCCGCGGTCCGGCCCATCGTGATCGACGCCGGGCACGGGGGCGAGGACCTCGGCGCCGTGGTGGGGGGGGTGCGCGAGAAGGACATCGCCCTCGCCGTCGCTCGGCGCCTCAAGGCCGCCTTGGAGGAGGACGGCGCCGCCCGGGCCGCGCTGGTGAGGGATTCGGACGACTACGTCCCGCTCGACGACAGGGTGGCCAGGAGCCTGGCCCTGGAGGGCTCGGGGTTCATCTCCCTCCACGTCAACAAGGTGGACGTCAAGAGGCTGCGGGGCATCGCGGTCTACGTTTTCGGCAATGGCGCAAGCCGCTTCGCCCGGAGGCGCCCACGGGCCCGGCGGCTCACCCCCTTGCCTCCCCCGCCGCGCCAGGCGCTGGAGGCGAGCCTGAGGCTCGCCAACACGCTCGTGGACAGCCTGCGCGCGGAGGGGCTGGAGACGGACACGCTCTGCCGCTCCAGGTACTACGTGCTCAAGAACCCCAGGCTCCCCAGCGTGCTGGTGGAGCTCGGCTACCTCAGCAACCCCGAGGAGGCGGCGCTGCTGCAGGACCCCGGCTACCAGGACCGGCTCGCGAAGGCCCTGGCGCGGGGGATGGTCGAGTACGAGGTGCGGGCCGGGAAGTCGCAGAAGACCGTCGTGATGGGAAGGTAGTCCGCGCCAAGGGGCTCGGAATAACTAGACATCATCGTTCCTGCTCGAGTCCCTTGGCGCATCGTTTTACACCGTAGGCGCCGGTCCGGCCCGCGACCGCCGGGCCGGACCGGCGCGAAGGGGGCGGTCCTTCACAGCTCCACCAGCGCCGGGTCGTAGCCTTCCGGGGCCCGGAAGCCCAGCAGCGAGAGGAGCGTGGCCGCCACGTTGCTCAGCCCCGGCTTGTCCGCGGCGGCGAGGCGCCAGGCGTTGGCGCCGGCGTAGTCCTTGATGATGAAGGGGACGGGGTTGAGCGTGTGGGCCACGTGCGGGGTGCGCTTGCCCTCCTTCTCCGTGAACATGCAGTCCGCGTTGCCGTGGTCCGCGGTCACGACCAGGATGCCGCGGGCCTTCTCCACCGCGGGGGCGAGGCGCCCGAGGGCGAGGTCCACGCACTCGACGGCGATGCGCACGGCCGGGACGATGCCCGTGTGGCCGACCATGTCGCCGTTGGCGTAGTTGGCGCGGATGAACTTGCGCCGGCCGCCGGCCACGGCCTCGAGCAGGACGTCGGTGACCTCGGCCGACTTCATCCAGGGCTTCAGGTCGAAGGTCACCTTGTCCGAGGGGACCTCGACGTATTTCTCGAGCCTCTCGTCGAGGTAGCCCGAGTTGTTGCCGTTCCAGAAGTAGGTCACGTGGCCGAATTTCTGCGTCTCGGCGGTGGCCAGCGACGCGACGCCCGCGGCGCACAGGTACTGGCCGATGGTCCGGTCGATGGACGGGGGCTCGACGAGGTAGCGGCGCGGGATCTTGGCGTCGCCGTCGTACTCCATCATGCCGGCGTAGAAGACGGCGGGCGTCCGCTTGCGGTCGAACTCGGCCAGGTCCTTCTCGTCGAACGCCCGGGAGAGCTCGATGGCGCGGTCCCCCCGGAAGTTGAAGAAGACCACGGCGTCGCCGTCCGAAATGGTCCCCACGGGCTTGCCGCCCGCCGTCACGACGAAGCTGTCCATGTACTGGTCCGTGATCCTGGGGTCCTCCCGGTAGTAGGTCCGGATGGCTTCGGACGCCGAGGGGAAGGCCCGGGCCTCGCCGAGGACGTGGGCCTTCCAGCCCTTCTCCACCACGGCCCAGTCGGCGTTGTAGCGGTCCATGGTGGTGACCATGCGCCCCCCGCCGGAGGCGATGCGGTAGTCCCGGCCGGAGGCGCTGAGGTCCGCGAGGAGCTTCTCCAGCGGCTCGATGTACCGCAGGGCGCTCTTCTCGCCCACGTCGCGGCCGTCCAGGAGGCTGTGGACCCGGACCTTCTTGAAGCCTTCCGACGCGCAGCGCTCGAGCAGGGCGTTGAGGTGCCCGACGTGGCTGTGGACGTTGCCGTCCGAGACCAGCCCGATGAAGTGGACCGTGCCCCCGCCCGCGCTCCGGCGGACGCCGTCCCAGGCCCTGCTCTCGAAGATCCTCCCGGAGGAGATGGCGGCGTTGACGAGCTTGGCGCCCTGGGCGAAGACCCGCCCCGCGCCCAGCGCGTTGTGCCCGACCTCGGAGTTGCCCATGTCGTCGTCGGACGGCAGGCCGACGGCGGTGCCGTGGGCCTTGAGCCTGGCGAAGAGCGTCTCCCGGAAGAGGGCGTCGAGGGTCGGGGTGTGGGAGACGAAGAGCCCGTCGGACTCGTCTTGCTTGCCCAGGCCGATGCCGTCCATGATGATGAGGACGACCGGGCCGGGGAAGTCCTTGTAGCCGGTGAGCCGTTCGAGCTTGAGCTGCGCCATGGCGCCTCCTTGAGGTGATGCGAGATTCTATTAAATTGGATAGAATACCGGGCATGACGAGCGGGGGGCTCGCGGTCGTCCTGTCGCTGGCGCTGCCCGCCCTGTGGGCGGGCGCGCCCCCGAAGAAGGCGTCCGCCGGGCCGTCGAAGGACGAGTGGGTCTCCTTCGTCTCGGAGGAGGGGAGCTTCAAGTGCCGCATCCCGAAGAAGTGGGAGGCGAACGTCCCGCCCCCCGGGAGCAACGCCCTGTCCAGGATCTTCGGGCTCGACCTGCGCAGCCCCGCGGCGAAAGACGACGTCGCCACGATCTCGGTCCGGTACTACGGGCAGGGCAACGCCCTGCGCCAGGACCTGGCCGGCTTCGTCCGGGCCAACGCCACGCCCCCGGAGGTCCTTCCCCCGTCCGAGCGCCTCGAGGCCGCGGTCGGCGAGGTCACGGTCGCGGGCCGGCTGTCGAAGAGGTTCGACCGGAAGAGCATCGAGTATCGCCGCTCCGGGGAGCCCGGCCAGGAGAGCAAGGTGCTGGTCCTCGAGCGGTTCCTCGTCGTGCCGGCCGGCGAGGGGTTCTACGAGCTGCGCTTGAGCTCGCCGTCGAGGTCGATCAAGGCCCACCAGCCGGTCTTCGACAGGATCGTCAGCTCCTTCAAGCCGGGGAAGTGATGGCCGAGGCGCCGCTGAGCTTCGCCGTCCTCCTCCGAGGCCCCGAACTGCCGGAGCAGGCCCGCTGCGCGGGAGCCGTCGCCGCCTTCCGGCAGGTGCCCTTCTGCGACGCGGCGCGCCTGGCGCGTTCCGCATGGGGCATCATGGGCGAGGACATGGAGAAGGGGGAGGCCGAGGGGCTGGCCGCCGCGCTCGAGGAGGCGGGGGCGCCGGCCGTCGCGCTGCCGCAGGGCCTCCTCGAGCCTCCGCCGGCGCCCGGCCAGGCCGTCGGGATGGAGTTCGACGCGCTGGGCCTGCGCCTGCTGGACAAGGCCGGCGCCCCCGCCGAGATGCGTTGGGACCGGGTCGCCTTGGTCGCGGCGGCGGGGTTCAAGGAGACCACCGTCAAGAAGCTGACGGTCAAGGAAGGGCCGACCCTGACCCAGAAGGCCGCGAGCATGGGGCTGATGATGGCCGGCCTGCCCATCCGCGTCGGCGGCAAGGAGCGCGTGGTGGAGAAGACCATCGAGGACGTCGAGCTGCTCTTCTTCCTCGACCTGTTCGAGCGCAGGCCGCCGCGGCGGTTCCGGGTCGACGCCCGGGAGTTCGACTACTCCTGCCTGGGTCCCGGCATGCAGCCTTGCTCGGCGGAGAATTTCCGGGCGCTGGTGGGGCTGCTCGCGGCCAGGGCGCCTCGGGCCCTCCGGAGCCGCGGGAGCCAAGTCCTCCTCGGCCGCCAGCCCGTCAACACGATGGGTTACGACTCCCTGGCCGACCTGGAGCGCGAGAGCCGCTGGCGGCTCACCCTCGAGGGGCTGCGGGACCCTTGAGGCCGCAGCACTTCTTGAACTTCTTGCCGGAGCCGCAGGGGCAGGGCTCGTTGCGCCCGACCTCGGGTTCGGTCTTCTCGAAGGTCTGGGGCTTGGCCCCTCCGAGCGGCGCTTCCTTGAACTTGCCGGCCTCGATGGCGGCCTTGTTCTTCTCGAGCCACGCCTTGACCTGGCCCTGGTCCTTGATGTCGACTCCTTCCCGCGCCATGTGGGCGGCGAGGATCTGGATCTGCTTGAGGAAGGCGGGGTCTTTCCACTTCCGGTAGAAGAACGACATCAGCCCCTTGTCCTCGGGGGCCTTGGGTTCCGGAGGCTTGGCGGCCTTGGGCGGCGCGGCGGCCTCCGGCGCCTTGGGCTCGGCGGGCTTCTCCTCCGCCGGGGACTCGGGCTTGGAGAAGGGCTTCAGCAGCGACTTGAACCATGACATGGCTAAGCACCTCGGAGATCGTGCGGAAGGGGAGGGATTCGAACCCTCGAGGGACTTGCATCCCTGACAGTTTTCGAGACTGTTCGTTTCAACCGCTCACGCACCCTTCCAACATCTTTAACAAGGCCTGTCCCTGCGCCGGCAGGGGCACCCTTCCAGACTAAGGCCCGGCGGCGAATCCCGCTGGAAAGCACGTCATTTTAGCATACCGCCCAGGATGGGGCCAGGGGCAGGAGGGCGGCGGGAGGGCGTGACCGTCGGGAATCGACCCGCCGCGCGGCGGCGGACGGTCAGGCGGCGGTGCGCCAGGGGCGGGCGTCGTCCGTCTTGCCGCCTGCCGGCAGGTCGAGGAGGCGGCGCACCTCGTCTTTGAGCGCGTGGGGATCGAAAGGCTTGTCAGAGCCCCGTGACGTCCACGGGGCCGGGAGGGCCCTCGGCGGCCCCGTCGCCGAGGCGGCCGTTGGCCCGTTCCCCCCAGCACTTGACCCGGCCGGTCTTCATCAGGGCGCAGGTGTGGAACCCTCCGGCCGAGACCGCGGCCACGCCGCTCTCGAGCCCGGGGATGGCGACGATGCCCGCGGAATTCATCACCTGCTCCGTCGCCAGCTGGCCGGACTCCCCCATCCCCCAGCACTTGACGCCGCCCTTGAGGATGGCGCAGCTGTGCGCCCCGCCGGCCGAGACGGCGCTCACTCCCTTGGCGAGGCCGGGGACGTCCACGGGCACGAACGAGCGCCTTTCGTGCGACCCGTTGCTGACCTGGCCCTTCCGGTTCTCTCCCCAGCACTTGACGCCGCCGAGCGCCGTGAGGGCGCAGGTGTGGTTCGCCCCGGTGGTGATGGCGGTGAGGCCGTCGGCCAGGCCTGCCACGCCGGCGGCGCCGGGCGGGGGGTTCAGCTCGGCGGTGCCGAGCTGGCCCGAGCGGTTGTCGCCCCAGCACGCGGCGCCCCTGTCGACCGTGACGGCGCAGGAGTGGCCCCGGCCCGCGGCGATGGCGATGGCGCCCCCCTCGAGTTTTGCGACCTCGACGGGGCGGGGGGAGTCCTTCGAGGTCCCGTCGCCCAGTTGGCGCTTGTCGTTGCGGCCCCAACACAGGGCCTTGCCGTTGCCCAGGAGGGCGCAGGTGTGGCTCTCTCCGGCCGCGACCGCCACCACCCCCTTGGCGAGCCCGGCGGCGTTCACCGGGGAAGTGGAGCTCCGCGTGGTGCCGTCGCCGAGCTGGCCGAAGTCGTTGGAGCCGAGGCACGTGAGCCCGCCGGAGGTCGAGAGGGCGCAGGCATGGCCGCCGCCGACCGCGACCATGGCGATGCCGCTCGCCCATCCCTCGACGTCCGCCGGGGTCAAGACGTCCCGGGGAGGGGTTCCGCCGGCGTAGGGCTTCCCCCAGCACAAGACCTTGCCGCTCCTCAGGACGGCGCAGGAGCTCTCGGCGCCGGCGGCGAGCCAGCCCGCCTGCCCGGTGGCCGCGGGCGCCGGCTCTTCCGCGACGTCCGCGGACGCCGGCCCCAGCCCAAGGCGTGCCCCCGCCGGCTCCTGCCCGAGGGACGCGGTGGCGGCGAGGGTCGGCAGGGTCAGGATCAAGAGACTTGTCAATGGCTTCATCGCGCCTCCTGGCGTATGCGAGGCATGATACAAAATGGGCGCCCCGTCGGTCCCGGCCGGCGGGCGGGCGCGGGTGCCCTTTAGGCCTAGGGCGAGGTAGGTCTTTCGGCCCGGTTCTGTGCTATAATGGGCTGGGTTGGAAACAGGCCATGCCGGCTCTCACCGAGGCCGCTCCGTCATCGCCGAGCGCCACGGCATGGAACCAGGGAGGTCGCCTATGCCGAGGAGATGGCTTGCCGTTCTGGTCGCCTGCGTGTCCCTGCTCGGGACGCGGGGGGCGCGCGCCGAGGGGGTCGATTTCGACCAGGGAGTGGACATCAAGTCCGTCATCGAGACCGTGAAGGCCAGGGCCGCCGAGGAGATCGCGGCCCAGAAGGACAGGACGGCGAGCTGGACCATCATGGTCTACGTCAACGCCAAGAACAACCTCGAGCAGTACGGGCTCAAGGATGTCAACGAGATGGAGGCGGTCGGCTCCACCGCCAAGGTCAAGATCGCCGTCGAGCTGGGCCGGATCGGCGGCTACGACAGCTCCGACGGCGACTGGAAAGGCCAGCGCCGCTACATCGTCCAGAAGGACAACGACGCCTCCAAGATCACGAGCCCCGTGCTGCAGGACATCCCGAAGGCCGACATGGGCGACTGGAAGCACCTGGTGGACTTCGTGAAGTGGGCCCGGGAGAAGGCTCCCGCCGACCGTTATATGCTCGTCGTGTGGAACCACGGCAGCGGCTGGGATAAGAGGAAGCGCGGCCGCGACATCGTGATCAACGGCATCTCCTACGACGACGAGACCGGCAACAACATCACGACCCAGCAGCTCGGGAAGGTCTTCGCCGAGACCGGGAGGATCGACGTCTACGCCTCCGACGCCTGCCTCATGCAGATGGCCGAGGTGGGCTACCAGATCAAGGACTACACCGACTACATCGTCGGCTCCGAGGAGACCGAGCCGGGCGACGGCTACACCTACGACACGTTCCTCGGGCCGGTCGTCGCCAAGCCGGCCATGACGTCCAAAGAGGTGGCCAAGGCGGCGGTGGACTCCTATACGGCTCATTACGCCCAGCTGCGCCAGGACGCGACGCAGTCGGCCGTCCAATCGGCCTCCCTGGCCCGGCTGCTGGCCATGGCCAGCGACTGGACGAAGCTCGTCATGGCCGCCGACGAGACCGCGGTCATTCGGTCCGCGCGCAGCGCGGCCCAGAAGTTCGACGCCTCCGACAACAAGGACCTGGTCCACTTCGTCAGGCTCGTGGGCGCCGGGACGAAGGACGCCGGGGTCAAGTCCAAGGGAGCGGAGCTGGAGAAGTTCCTCGGGGGAGAGGTGGTCTCCTCCAACGCGACCTACGGCGCCGGCTACAAGAACGCCCTGGGCCTGGCCGTCTACCTGCCCGGCTACAGCTACAATGCCGCTTACGACCAACTGGCCTGGGCCAAGGACGGCAACTGGGCCAAGTTCGCGCGGTGGGTCAGCGACATCAAGGACGACGGGAACGGCGGCGACGGCGGGGGAGGGGGCGACGACGGCGGCTGGGACGACAAGCCGGCCGGCAGATAGATCACGCCGAACCAGGAAGCCCCCGGCCAGCCGGCCGGGGGCTTCCGTCTTTCCGGAGCGGGCCGGGCCCGGCGCGCGTCAGGCCGGCGGGGAGGGCCGCCGGTGCCTGGCGGCGCGGGCGAGGGCGGCCGCGGCCTTCTTCGTGGGCCGTTTGCCGTTGCCGCCGGCGGGGGCGGGCTTGGCCTTCTTCTGCGTGGACAGGTAGTAGCCGACCGCCGCGGCGACGAGCGCGGCCCCGATCAGATAGCGTCTCATGGTCATGGTGGATGCCTCTCTAGGGGCCTGAGTCTATCACATCGGCCGGGGTTCTAACGAGGCCCTCATGGCTAGGAACGGGTGGGGGTCTTGGCGCCGTTGCCAGGAGCGTGGCCGTCCTCATACCCGCGCTTCCTGACGAGCTCCTCGATCTTGCCGAACGCGCCGCCGGTCTCCCAGACCTCGAAGAGGTGGGTGACGTAGGCCAGGGCCATGGCGTGGAGGGCCGAGGGCTCGTTCTTCTGGGCGTTGAGGGCCTTCGTGCAGAGGAAGGCCAGGCGCTCGCCGTGCGGGTCGAGGAGCTTGAGCCAGGAGTACTCGACGTGGAACGCGGCGATCTCGCCCAGCACGACGGCCGCGGGCGAGAGCTGTCCCTTCTGGTGCTGGTCGGCGTGCCCGGACTCGTGGATCAGGGTGGTGAAGGCGAAAGCGTCGCCGATGACGGTGGCGACCTGGGCGATCCACTCGTTGACCTTGACGCGCCCCCAGGCGGTCGTCCTGGGGTCGTAGCGATAGGAGCCCATCTGGTTGCCGGGAAGGGAGCTGTCGTAGGCGATGCGGTCGCGGCCGTGCAGGACCGTGGCGCTGGCGTAGGCGTCCTTGAGGTCCGGCTCCGGGACCTCCTCGGCGAAGGTCTTGAACCGGGCGCCGGCGCTCCGCATGAGCCTGTCGATGGAGGCCGCGTCCTTCTCGGTGACGCGCTCCATGTCCCAGCCCCGGAGCTTGACGTGGACGGCGACCTGGGCGTCCGGGATCCGCTCGAAGAGCCTCCTGGCGAATTCGTGGACGCGTTCGTCGCCGGAGCGGGTGTTGGCCACCAGGTTGCGCAGCTCGGCGACCTTCACGGAGAGGTCGGCGGCGGTCGGCGAATCGTCGAGGTCGTAGGCCAGGAGCGGCCCGGCGATCAGCGCCCACAGCAGCGGGACCATCATACGGATATTATAGACGGCCGGCGCCCATCCTCCATGCTACCAAGGGCCCAGGCGCCGCTGGGTCTTAGGACCTATTCCTGGGAGGGCGTGGCGCCGATGGCGACGATGCTGCAGGCGAGGATGGGCTCGAGGCCCAGGGCCTGCGCCTTGGCGATGAGCTCCGGGCTCTCGGCCCCCGGGTTGATGAAGAGCTCCTGGGTCCCCTTGGCCGCGATGTCCTCGAGCGCCAGGAGCCCCAGGCGCGGCGGGAGGTAGACCGTGACGCGGTCGAGGGGCACCGGGATGTCCAGGACGCTGCGGTAGGCCTTGAATCCCTCGATCTCGGTCTCGGCGGGGTGGACGGGGTAGACCTCGTAGCCTTTCTCGGCGTGCGCGCGGACGCTCTTGTTGCCGTATTTCGAGCGGTCCCGGGAGGCTCCGATGACGGCGACGGTGGGCTTGTTCATGGGCCTTTATACCGCATGGGGAGGGGACGGGTCAAGCGGCTCCCAATTTATCTATCATATCCCCTATCGGGGATACCCGCCCCGCCGGTCAGGAGGAAGTCATGAGACTCGTGGAATGCGTCCCCAATTTCAGCGAAGGCCGCGACCGCAAGGTCATCGACGCCATCGCCGACGCGGCGCGCTCGGTGCCGGGCGTGCAGGTGCTCGACGTCGACCCGGGCCAGGCCACCAACCGCACGGTCTACACCTTCGCCGGGGCCCCCGAGGACGTGCTGGAGGCCGCGTTCCAGGCCATCAAGAGGGGCGTGGAGCTCATCGACATGCGGCGGCACAAGGGCGCGCACGCCCGGCAGGGGGCCTGCGACGTCTGTCCCTTCGTGCCCATCGCGGGCGTCGGCATGGCCGAGTGCGTGGAGCTCGCCCGCCGGCTCGGGGAGCGGGTCGGCCGCGAGCTTGAGGTCCCCGTGTACCTCTACGCCGAGGCCGCCGCCAGGCCGGAGCGCCGCCGCCTGCCGGACATCCGCGCCGGCGAATACGAGGCGCTCGAGGGCAAGCTCGAGAAGCCCGAGTGGGCCCCCGATTTCGGGCCGGCGCGATTCAACGCCAAGGCGGGAGCGACCGCCGTCGGGGCCCGGGGCTTCCTGATCGCCTACAACGTCAACCTCAACACCGCGAGCGTGCCGCAGGCCAAGGACATCGCCTTCGCCATCCGCGAGTCGGGCCGCCTCAAGCGCGACGCGAAGGGCGGGAAGATGACGGGCCCGGACGGCCGGGACCTGCGCGAGCCCGGCCTTTTCAAGGGCGTGCAGGCCACCGGGTGGTTCATCCCGGAATACCGCCGCGCCCAGGTGACGATCAACATCCTGGACCTGGAGGCGGCCCCGCTGCACCGGGTCTACGACGCCTGCTGCGAGCTGGCCGCGAAGGCGGGCTTGCGAGTGACCGGCAGCGAGATCGTGGGCATGGTGCCCCTCTCCGTCCTGCTGGCCGCCGGGCGCTACTTCCTCAAGAAGCAGGGCTCGAGCGCGGGCGTGGGCGACCGGGAGGTCGTGGAGACCGCCGTCCAGTCCCTGGGCCTGCGGGACGTCGCGCCGTTCGACCCCGCCCAGAAGGTCATCGAGGAGCGCTTCCGCCGGCCGGCCCCTCTGGCGGGCAAGACCCTCGCGGGCTTCCTCGACGAGCTGGCGTCCCGCTCCCCCGCGCCCGGCGGCGGCTCGGTGGCGGCGCTCTCGGGGGCGCTCTCGGCGGGCCTCTCGGCCATGGTGGCCGCCCTGACCTACGAGAAGAAGGGCTTCGAGGCGGCGCGCGCCGAGATGGAGTCCATGGCGGCGCGGGCCCACGAGGCGATGGCGGCCCAGCTCAAGGCCGTGGACGACGACACCGCGGCGTTCACCAAGGTCATGGACGCCTTCGGCCGGCCCTTGGGCGACCCCGAGGAGGCCGCGGCCCGGAGCAAGGCCATCCAGGACGCGACCAAGGGCGCGACCCTCGAGCCGCTCGGCGTCCTGGAGCGCACGCTCGGGTCGCTGGAGTGCGCCCGGACCGCCGCCGAGAAGGGCAACCCCAACTCCCTCTCGGACGCGGGCGCGGCCTCCCTCATGGCGCGGGCGGCGGCCTGGGGAGCCTACTACAACGTGCTCATCAACCTCGCCTCCCTCAAGGACAAGGCGTGGGTCCGCAAGACCCTCGAGAGGGCCGAGGAATGCCTGAGGCAGGCCGCGGCGAAGTCCCGGGCCGTCGACAATCTGGTGCTCAAGCGCCTCAAGGAGCCGCTGGCCGGCCTCACGGCCGGCCGGAAGCCAGCGCCCGCCGGGAAAAAGAAGCGCGCCCGGAAATCGGCCTAATTCGCGGCGCGGATGGAGAGGATGTCGCCCTCTTCCACGACGTAGTCCTTGCCCTTGAGCATGGCCTTGCCGGCCTTGGCCACCGCGTCCTCGCTGCCCAGGGAGACCAGGTCCGCGTACTTGGTGACCTCGGCGCGGATGAACCCCTTTTCGAGGTCCGTGTGGATGACCCGGGCCGCCTGCGGCGCGGTCGCGCCCTTGCGGACCGTCCAGGCGCGGACCTCGTCGGCGCCCACCGTGAAGAAGGACATCAGGCCCATCGCGTCGTAGAGCACGCGGGTCAGGCGCGCCGTCGCCGGCTCGGCGATGCCCATGCCGTCGAGGAACTCCTTGCGCTCCGCCGAGTCGGTGAGGGAGGCGATCTCGGCCTCGAGCTTGAGGTCGCAGCACACCGTCGCGACGCGGCCGCCGTAGGAGCGCTCGAGGGCCTCGGCGACGGCCGCGGCGTCCTGCCCGTGCTCGACGTTGACGATCGCGACGACCGGCTTGTCCGACAGGAACTGGTAGGACGACAGCAGGCGGCGCTCCGCGTCGCTCAAGGCCGCGCTCGGGATGCCGGCGCCGTCCTCCAGGGCCTTGGCCAGGCGGTCGACCACCTCGAGCTCCTTCTCCTTTTCCGGGGTCCGGCGCGAGCGGAGCTCGTCGGTGAGCTTCTCCCGGCGCTTCTCGAGGAAGAAGACGTCGGCGAAGGTGAGCTCGGAGAGGAAGAGGTCGGCGTCCCGCCTGGGGTCCACGCCGCCCAGCGGGTGGAACACGGTCGGGTCCGGGAAGGCCCGCACCACGAAGGCCAGGCCGTCGAGCAGGCGGACGTCGGCCAGCCACGGCGCCTTGCCCTGGGTCTTCTCTACGTCAGGCAGGAGGCTGAGGTCCATCTGGGCGGGGGTGGTCTTCTCGGGGTCGTACAGGCGGCTGAGTTCGTTCACCCTGGGGTCCTGGACCTTGAAGACGCCCGGCAGGCCGCCCGCGGGGATGGCGGCGGGCGCCGTGCCCGTCAGCAGCCCGAAGAGGGTCTTCTTGCCGGCGGCCTGCAGACCTAGCATTCCTAGTCTCATGTCATCTCCTCAATAAAACAACATCGGCCCCCCCGCTACTCGCCCCCCCGTGGGGAGGGTCGAGTGACTACAGCATCGTCCCCACCCGCTACTCGCCCCTCCCGCGGGGAGGGTCGAGTGACTGCGGCATCGGCCCCCCCGCTACTCGCCCCCCCGTGGGGGGGGCGAGTGACTTCTAATGACGGAAATGGCGCATGCCGGTGAGGACCATGGCCAGGCGCTTCTCGTCGGCGGCCGCGACCACCTCGGGGTCCTTGACCGATCCCCCCGGCTGGATGACGGCCGTCACGCCCATGGCGGCGGCCTCGTCGATGCCGTCGCGGAAGGGGAAGAACCCGTCGGAGGCCATGACCAGCGCCTCCGGCGCCGGGTTGTCCTTGAGGAAGGCCGCGAGCTTCATGCCGGCCGTGCGGACGGCGTCGACCCGCGAGGTCTGGCCCGAGCCGATGCCCACGGTCGCGTCCTTGCCGGCCAGCACGACCGCGTTGGACTTGGCGTGCTTGCACACCATCCAGGCGAACCGCAGCGCCGCCTCCTCGTCCTTGGAGGGCTTGCGTCGTGTGGCGACCTTGAGGTTGTCGCCGAAGGTGAGGTGGTCCGGCTCGGCCACGAGCACCTCGGCCCCGATGGAGCGCAGGACCGGCGCGTTGGAAGGGGGCTCCTGGCGGAGGATGAGCCTGAGGTTGGGCTTGCGGCGCAGGATGTCGAGCGCCGGCTCGTCGAACGAGGGGGCGATGACGACCTCGACGAAGCGCTGCGACAGGGCCTCGGCGACCTCGGCCGGGACGGGCCTGTTGAAGGCCACGACGGCGCCGAAGGCGGAGAGCGGGTCGCAGGCCCACGCCCGGGCCAGGGCCTCCGGCAGGGCGGCGCCCGTCGCCGCGCCGCAGGGGGTCAGGTGCTTGACCACGACCGCCGCGGGGTCCTGCAGCTCGCAGAGGGCCTCCCACGCCGCGTGCGCGTCGAGCAGGTTGTTGTAGGAGAGCTCCTTGCCGTGGAGCTGGCGCCAGCGCGCGGCCCCGTCGCGGCCGTAGAGCGCGGCCTTCTGGTGGGGGTTCTCGCCGTAGCGCAGGTCCTGGATCTTGGAGAGAGCGAGCTTGAACGTCGCGGGGAACGGCGCGGCCTGGGACGGAGCCCCGGGCGCCGGCGTCGACGGCTGGCCGGCGCGCGGCGGGCTCCCGGCGGGCCCTCCGGGGAGCGGCGCGGCCTGGGCCGGCAGGGGCGCGCGGCGGGACCCCGCCCCGACGGGAGCGAGGGCCTCCTGCCAGGTCTTCGAGATCATCCCGTCGTACTCGGCGGTGTGCTGGAACGCCGTCAGGGCGAGCCTCTGGCGGGTCTCCAGGCTGACGACGCCTTGGGAGGACTCCATCTCCTGGAGCACCGCCCCGTAGTCCGACGGCGAGACCAGGACGGCCACGTGCTCGAAGTTCTTGGCGGCGGCCCGGATGAGCGCGACCCCGCCGATGTCGATCTGCTCGACGACCTCCAGGCCCAGGGGGGACCCCCCCTTGGCCGCGGTCTGGGCGAACGGGTAGAGGTTGACCACCACCAGGTCGATGGGTTCGATCCCGAGGAGCCCCGCTTCCTTGGCCTGGTCCGGGTCCTTGCGCCTGAAGAGGATGGCCCCGTGGACGCTCGGGTGGAGGGTCTTGACGCGCCCCGCCAGGATCTCCGGGAAGCCCGTGATGGTGTCGATGGGGCGGGTGAGGACGCCGGCTTCCCTGAGCATGCGGGCGGTGCCGGAGGTCGACACGATCTCGACGCCCATGGCCGAAAGCTCCTTGGCGAACTCGATGAGGCCGGTCTTGTCCGACGCCGAGAGGAGGGCCCGCCGGACGCGGGGGGAGCCCTGGAGCGGCGAGGGGTTCACCTTCAAGCCCGCGTCGCTCACGTCGAGCCTCCCCTCGCAGAACAGGGCGACGGCCTTGGGGTAGAGCCAATGCTCCTGGACGCGCACCCGGGCGGCCAGGGTCGCCGGGGTGTCCGTGGCCTGGACGTGGACCGCGGACTGGGCGATGATCCAGCCGTGGTCGTAGATCTCGTCGACGAAGTGGACGGTGCAGCCGCCGATCTTGACGCCGGACCGCAGCACCTCCTCGTGGACGCGCGTCCCGTACATGCCCTGGCCGCCGAAGGCGGGCAGGAGCGACGGGTGCACGTTCATGATGCGCCAGCGGAACTCCTTGAGGAGGGGCTCCTTGAGGTGGTGCAGGAACCCGGCCAGGCAGATGAGGCCCACGTCCCGGCTCTTGCAGGCGTGGGCGAGCTGGGCGCTGTACTCCTCGGGGGACGCGGCGGCCTTGGGGTCGGCGATGAAGGTCTCGATGCCGGCCCGCCGGGCCCGGCTCAGGGCGCCCGCCGCCGGGTTGCTCGAGACGACGAGGACGATCTGCCCCCGGATGCGCTTGGCCTGCGCGGCGTCGATGAGGGCCTGCAGGTTCGTGCCCTCGCCCGACGCGAAGACCGCGATTTTGATCATTCTATCCTCACCTCCCTCCTCCCCGCCGTCACCTCGCCGATGAGCTTCGCCTCCGGGAGGAGGGCCCTGGCGGTCTCGAGGGCGTTGGGACGGATCACGATGATCATGCCGATGCCCATGTTGAAGGTCCTCCACATCTCCGCCGCCGGGACCCCGCCCTCGCGCTGGATGGCGAGCATGATCGGGGGGACCTGCCAGGCGTGCTGGTGGAGCACCGCCTGGGTCCGCCGGGGTAGGACGCGGGGGAGGTTCTCGACGATCCCGCCGCCGGTGATGTGGGCCAGGCCCAGGATGATGTGCCCGGCCGCCCGGAAGCCCTCCTGCAGCTTGGCGATCTGGGGGACGTAGATCCGGGTGGGGGCGATGAGCTCGCGGCCGAGCTTCCGGATACGGCGGTCCGAGAAGACCTTCCTCACGAGGGAGTAGCCGTTGGAGTGGAGCCCCGAGGACGGCAGCCCCAGGATGAGGTCGCCCGGGAAGATCTTGGTGCCGTCGATGACCTCGGACCGCTTCACGATGCCGACCGAGAACCCGGCGAGGTCGTACTCGCCTTTCGGGTAGAACCCGGGCATCTCGGCGGTCTCGCCGCCCAGCAGGACCGAGCGGCCGAGCCGGCAGCCCTCGATGATGCCGGCCATGATGCGCTTGGAGCGCGCGAGGTCGAGCTTGCCGGTGGCGTAGTAGTCGAGGAAGAACAGCGGCCGGGCGCCGCAGGTGATGAGGTCGTTGACGCACATGGCGACCAGGTCGATGCCGACCGTCTCGTGGCGGTCCAGGGCGAAGGCGACCTTGAGCTTGGTGCCGACGCCGTCCGTGCAGGCGACCAGGCAGTGCGGCGCGCCGCCGTCCGGCTCGAGCGGGAACAGCCCGGCGAAGCCGCCGATGGCCTTGGAGCGCCTGCGCAGGTGGTCGACCAGCTTGTCGGCCAGCTCGATGTCCACGCCGGAGGTCTTGTAGGTCAGCGCGCGCCGGGGCGCGGGCCGGTCGGCGGGGCGGCGAGGGTGCTGTCGTTTCATGCGGGCAGTCCTTTCTTCGCGCGCTTGGGCAGGCCGCCCTCCCGCTTTGATCGAAGCGGCACGCCCGCGCTAGGAACGCCGAGCGCAGGCAGGGGGGGCCGCGGGCGCTCGGGCCGCGGCGTTGGGGCGCGCTGGATCTGCAGCCGGCGGAAATCCCGGCTCCCGGGCTTGACGAGCGGGGCGCCGGCGCGGCACAGGGGGCAGTCCTGCGCCTGGTAGGCGGCGATGGGGAGCCGCAGCAGGCAGCGCAGGGGCACGCCGAGGTCGATGTCCTGCATGCTCCGCACCGCCACCGCCAGGGCGCCGAGGACGTGGGCCCCTCGCGACTTGGCCATCGTGATCACTTCCTTGGTGGACGCGCCGGTGGTGACCACGTCCTCGACCACGACCACCCTCTCGCCAGGCTCGATCCTGAACCCGCGGCGCAGGGTCATGACCTCGTTCTCCCGCTCGGCGAAGAGCGCCCGGGCCTTGAAGGCCCTGGCGACCTCCTGGCCGACGACGATCCCGCCGATGGCGGGGGAGATGACGACGTCCGGGTGCAGCCCCTGGAGGGCCGCCAGGTCCTGGCCGATGCGGGTCGCGCGTCCGGGGTCCGTCATGAGCAGCGCGCACTGCAGGTAGCGGCCGCTGTGCAGGCCCGAGGAGAGCAGGAAATGCCCCTCGAGGAGCGCGCCGCATCCGACGAGCAGGCGCTCGATGCTGGTCTTCTCGGCGCAGCTCTTCGGGCGGGCCGCCTTCCGGACGAGGGCTGGTTTGCGTTTCATGTCGCCTCCAGGGAACTGGGCGCCGCGGCCTGCATCTCGCGCAGGATGTCGTGCGCCGCCTTCAAAGGGTTGGGCGCCATCGTGATGGGCCGTCCGACGACGATGTAGTCGATGCCGAGCTTCGCGGCCTCGCCCGGCGTCATGGTGCGCCGCTGGTCGTGCGCGGCCCCCCCCGCGGGGCGGATGCCGGGCACGACGAAGCGCATGTCGAGGTGGGAGAGGCTTTTGCGCAGGTCCGCGACCTCCTGGCCCGAGCAGATGGTGCCGTCGATGCCGTTCACCCACCCCATCTTGGCGAGGTTCTTGACCAGCGTGGCGAGGGTGGCGTGGGGGTGGAGGACCTTGACGTCCTTGCCCACCATGCTGGTGAGCACCGTGACGCCCCATATCCTGGGGCGGGGCTGGACCTGGGTGGCGGCCTTGATCATCTCGGTCCCTCCCCATAGGTGCACGGAGACGGCGTCGACGCCCAGGCGCTGGGCCTCGCGCACCGCGTCGGCGACGGTCTGGGGGATGTCGAGGAACTTGAGGTCGAGGAACACCTTGCCGCCGGACTGGTGGACCAGGTCCACCGCGCGCTTGCCGTGGGCGGTGAAGAGCTTGAGGCCCACCTTGAAGTGCGTGATGGTGCCCTTGAGGCTCTTGAGGAGCTCCTCCTCCTTGAGGATCGTGTCCACGTCCAACGCCACGATGACTTGGGTCATATCACTTGAGCCCGACGATGCCGATCCCTTCGGCGAGTCTCTCTTTGAGTTCCGCCGGCGGCACGTTCCTCACCACGTGCGCGATCTTGCCGCCCTTGACGAAGTAGAATTGCGGCGTCGATGAGAAATCGAACCCCTTCCAGCCGGAGTCCCGGTAGAGCACGTCATAGCGGAACCGGCCCTCGCGGTTGATCCGGGCGAATTCCTCCCCGTCGATGCCGTAGGATGCCGCGTCGATGTTGACGGCATGGTCGTCGAAGAGCTTGGCCAGCTTCGGGTCGGCTTCGATGATCTTGACGGCTTCCACCGAGAAGTGGCAGCCCGGCGATACGGCGGAGATGATGATCGGCCCGGCAAGATCGATCCGCCTGTAGGTCAAGGTCTTGCCATCCCCGGAGACCGTATAAACGGCCGGGATATCGCTCGGAGCGTCCGGTGGCTCCGCGATGTCGGGCAGCGTGCGGGGCGTGTTGGGAAAGCGCTCGTTGAGTTCGCGGGCCTTCCGCCATCGCCGTTGCATGACATAGTGCTTATAGAGCCGGTCCGGCAGCTTGCCGAGGAAGCCCCGTCGGAGGCACTCATCGAGGATGTCTTCAAGGGTCTTGAGCAGTTCCGGGCGCGGGATGTGTTCGGAGGCCGTGGAGACGGCCTCGAAGAGGGTTTCCAGGGTGCGGGTATCATACGTCTTGAGCAGCCGCGGCTCCAGCTCCCGGTCCTCGATGAGCTTGAACGACTCCGTGATCTTCGCGATGGCCGCGTCGGCGTCGCCTCTCCAATTGCGGTCGATGGAGACGACGGCCTCGGCTCTGGCCTTGATGTCGGACGTTTCCCCGGCATGGGCGGCGAAGGCGATGATCAGCAGCAGCTTCATGGCATGGGTGATTCGGTCGAGTGTCCTGCCCAGCCCAAATCGGCCGGCGAGGTCAATGATAGCATGGAAGCCGGACGTAAATCGGCATCCTTGCGGCGCTTCGAGGGCCCCGGCCGGTCATCCGGGACCATGTCCCTTCCCCACCGCCTCGCCAATGCTCTTGTGCCCGTCCCTCTCCAGGCACGCCGCGAGCTCCCGGCGGATGCGCCGGACGGCCCCGGGCCCGCCGTAGACGAGGCCCGTGTAGACCTCGACCAGCGACGCCCCGGCCCGGATCTTGTCGTAGGCGTCGGCCCCGGTGAAGATGCCGCCCACCCCGACGATCGTGAGCTTCCCTTCGGTCAGCCGGTAGACCTCGGCCACGAGCCTCGTGGACCTGTCGCGCAGGGGCTTGCCGCTGAGGCCCCCGCGGATCATCGCCCAGTCCCCGGGGACGCCGTCGCGCGAGAGCGTGGTGTTGGACACGATGACGCCCGCCGCCAGGCACGCGAGGAGCGCGGCCAGGTCCTTGAGGTGCTCGGGGGGCATGTCCGGGTCGATCTTGACGAGGACGGGCTTGCGGGCCGTGTTGACGTCCTGGATGGCCCGGAGGATGCGCTCGAGGTGCAGCTTCTCCTGCAGCGCCCGCAGGCCCAGCGTGTTCGGGGAGCTCACGTTGACCGCGAAGTAGTCGCCGAACGGCTCAAGGATGCGGAACGTCTCGGCGTAGTCCCGCGGCGCCCCGTCGTGGGGGCAGTCCTTGTTGAGGCCCAGGTTGATGCCGAGCGGGACGGGGGAGCGCCCCAGCGCCTCGAGCCGCCCGGCCGCCGGGAGGGCCCCTTCCCCGTTGAATCCCATCCGGTTGATGATCGCCTCGGCTCCCACGACCCGGAAGAGGCGCGGCCGCGGGTTGCCGGGCTGGGGCCGGAGCGTGATGGACCCGAGTTCCAGGAACCCGAAGCCCAGCGCGGGGAGGATGCCGGCCATCCGGCAATCCTTGTCGAACCCGGCCGCCAGGCCCACGGGATTGGGAAATTTCAGACCGAGCACCTCGGTCTGAAGACTTGGGGCGTTCTCTTCCTCTGCCAACGAAAGCAGCCGGTAGCCCAAGGGCATTCTCTGGAGGACGCAAAGAAGGTTCACGACGGAGTCATGGGCCCGCTCCGCGTCCAGCCCGAACAGGGCTGGCCGCAGGATGGAGTCATAGAGCATAAACGACCTCGCCTTTCACGATGGTCGCGCAGGCCCGGCCCGTGAGCCTCATCCCGGTGAAGGGGGAGTTGGAGGACCGGGAGGCGAACGGGGGCCGGACCGTCCAGGACGCGGCCGGGTCGATGACGGTCAGGTCCGCGTCCTTCCCGACGGCGAGGCTGCCCTTGGACTCGAGCCGGAGGATGCGGGCGGGAGCCGCGCTCATGAGCTCGATGAGCCGCGAGGGGGAGAGGGCCCGGCCCGCGAGCCTGGTCAGGGCCAGGCCCAGCGACGTCTCGAGGCCGATGACGCCGAAGGGGGCCGCCCGGAACCCCAGGGCCTTCCTCGCGGCGGGGTGGGGGGCGTGGTCGGAGGCGATGGCGTCGATGACGCCGTCGGCTAGGCCCGAGATGACCGAGGAGCGGTCGTCCTCGGAGCGCAGCGGAGGGTTCATCTTGAAATCGGCGTCCAGGCCCGGGATGTCCGAGTCGCACAGGGTCCAGTGGTGCGGGGCCGCCTCGCAGGTCACCCGCCCCGCCGCCCCCCCTGGGCCTGCGGCCCAGGCCTTGGCCTGGCGGACCGCGGCCACGGTGCCCAGCGCGCTCACGTGGGCGATGTGGAGGTTGCCCCGCGTCGCCCGGGCGAGGATGATGTCACGCATCGCCATGGCGGTCTCGCCGGCGCGGGGGATGCCCCGGAGCCCCTTGAGGTCGGCCCACCGGCCCTCGTTCATCACGCCCGGGCCGGCGAGGCCCGGGTCCTCGCAGTGGGCGATCACGGCGACATCGAGGCTCCGCGAGCGCTCGAGCGCCCGGCGCATGAGCCCGGCGTCGGCCACCGGCCTGCCGTCGTCCGAGAAGGCGACGGCGCCGGCCTCGAGGAGGCGCTCGAAATCGGTCAGGCGCTCCCCCCGCTGGCCGACCGTGACGGCGGCGGCGAAGAGCACGTTGACCTTCGCCGCCGCCCGGGCGCGTCGGCGCAGGTCGGCCAGGAGGCGCGGCTGGTCTGCCGGGGGTTGGGTGTTGGGCATCGCCAGGACCGTGGTGAACCCTCCCCTGGCGGCGGCCGCCGACCCCGTCGCGATGGTCTCGGCCCGCTCGCCGCCCGGCTCGCGCAGGTGCACGTGCAGGTCGATGAGCCCCGGCGTGACCCATTTCCCCTTCGCTTCCAGCGAAGGGAGGCCTCTTAAGCCTGCGCGCTTGCCAAGATCGGGCTCCACCGCCGCGATCCTGCCGTCCCGGATGAGCACGTCCCTGGGCCCGTCGACGCCTCGGGCCGGGTCGATGACGCGGCCGCCGTGGATGAGCAGGGCTCCTGACGGCGGGCCGTCCCGGCGGGGTGTCGTCTTCAAGGCAGGGGGTCGGAGGGCCCCGAGAGCCTCCGGATGTGCTCTTCCGCGAGCTTGCGGACGTCGTCGGAGGGATGCTGGTCGAGCGCCTTCTTGAGGAACTTCACCGCGTAGGCCCGGTTGTCCTCCTTGGCCAGGCAGAGGGCCATGCCGACGTAGACCTCCGCGACGATCTCGTCGTCGAGCTTGATGTCCTTGGCGAGCTTGATGGCCTTGGTGTAGGACTCCTTGGCGGCGGGGAGGTCGTTCGAGGAGAGGTAGACGCCGCCCGTGCGCTCGTGGAACCGGACCATCCGGGGGTCGTTGGGGTCGAGCCGGCGGGCCGCCTCCTGAAGCTCGAGGATGGCCTCGGCGTGGTTGCGTTCGTCGAGGAAGCGGTCCGCTCGCTTGAAATGGCCCTCGATGGTGCCGGGAAGGGCGGCCTCCTGGGCGGCGGCGGCCGCCTTCGGGGGGGAGACCACGAGGTCCTCTTCGCGTTCGGGCGCCGAGGAGCAGGCGCACCATCCCGCGCAGAGCCCCAGGAGCAGTGGGAAGACGCGAGGCCTGGTCATGAGACGGGCTGTCACGTCCATCCTACAAAATTTGCGGCTCGCCCGCGGCGGTAGTCACTCGACCCCCCCGCGGGGGGGCGAGTGGCGGGGGGCTCGCGGTTCAGGGCTTCAGGGCGTAGAGGATCTCGACCGATTTGGCGGGCGTGCGGCAGAGCGACGAGCCGTCGAAGAGGAACCCCCGGACGGCGATGGGGGCGTCCAGGAGCACCCGCCCCTCCAAGTCGCTGCCGACGTAGACGGCCGCCCCGGCGACGTTGAGCTCGCCGCAGCGCTGGTCGGGCTTCGAGGCGCTCAGGAGGCTTCCGACGATGGCCCACCCGAACGGCTCCCGGGCGCCGCCCGAGATGTGGAGCCTGCCTGCCACGGGCTTGCCCTCCATGAGCATGACGGAATCCCTGCTGAACGGGTGGTAGGGGTAGTGGATCTCGGTCCCGACCGTCTCGACGCAGAACTCCACGGGGAGGCCCAGCGCGTCGGCGTCGGGGTTGGCGGGTCGCGCCCAGCACTTGCCGACCTTGACGATGGTGGTGCGCGGGGGGTACTGCTCGTCGAGCGGGTTCTGCCAGGAGAGGGCCGTCTTGAGCCCGGCCATCCCGGTCCTGACCGAATCCCACGCCTGGGACAGCAAGGCCTCGAACCCGGCGGGCTCGGGGGGGGCGGCGCCAGCCCGGGCGTCCGCGGCCGACAGGCCGGCCAACAGCAGGACCGACGCGGCGACCGCGGCCATGTTCCTCATCGTGCCCTCCGGCCTACTTCACGCGCCAGGAATCGTTGCCCTTGCGCCACTCGTGCTCGGCGAGGAGGAAGGTGACGAAGCGCCGGTTGTCCTCTTCCAGGCCGGCCTGGAGCTTCTCGAGCATCTTGCGGGTCGGGTCGCCGGGTTGGCGCTTCCTGATCTCGGCGGCCACCTGGTCCTGCAGGACCGGGATGATCTCGGTCTTGGTCTTCCGGCCGACGCGGTCGAGCGCCATCTCGGAGCCCGGGTCCTGGAGCCAGAGGTTGAAGTCCGCGGCGAGGTCCTTGTCGGCGTAGCCGTTGAGGGGCTCGATCACCGGCAGGCGCTTGGCGGAGCCGCCGAGCTCGAGCCAGGCGCGGATCGTCAGGCTCAGCTTCATGTATTCCTTCTCGGCGCTGTCGACCATCGCGTCCAGCATGAGCTTGGAGGCCTCCCGGGCCACGTAGGCGGCCAGGACCCTCGGGTAGAGCGGCAGGTCCTCGCTGAGGCACACGAGGGGCTTGGCGCCCTTCTCGAGCACGAGGGAGGAGGGGGCGGCCTGCTTCCTGAACTCGATGCGGACGTCCGCGGACTTGATGAAATCCACGATCTGCGTGCCGATCTCGTTGCCGTCGTTCATGGCGATCAGGGCGGTCTGCAGCGCCCGGATGCGCTGGTCCCTGTCCTGGGCGGCGAACTCGAACTTCGCCAGCTCGAGCCGCGGGGCGAAGTCGAGCTTGAACTCCTCCAGGGCCGACGCGTAGGGAGCGGTGAGGAACAGGGCGGCCAGGACGGCGGCGAGGCGTGTCTTCATGAAAATCCCTCCAGACGTGATGGGCCTGATGGCGAGTGGTCCGAACATCTTGTCCACGGCATACATTCTATCAACCGGGCGCCGGAGGCCGGATGGGCCTTTCGTCCCAAATGAAGCGAGGAAAAGGACCCAACATCGGATGGGCCGTATTCCAAGATTCAAAATTCAAGACCTGACCCCGAGGTCGGTGTGCTAGAATCTCCGCATGAAGACCAAGACCATCGTCCTGTCGTGCCTGCTCGTCGCCGCGGCGTCCACCGGCTGGGCCGGGACCTACTCCGACTTCGCCAAGAACATCGGGGCCGACATCCTCAAGCCCTTCGCCCGCGATCTCGGCGGCGTGCTCGGCGCCACCGGGTGGTCGACGGCCAAGCCCCTGGGCTTCCCGGGGTTCTCCGTGAAGGGCGTCGTCGTCGTCCAGACCAAGCCTGGCACGGAGGACATGGTCCTGCGCAACGCCGGGGTCACCACGTTCGGGCTCCCCGTGGCGGAGGTCGCCGTGGGCCTCCCCTGGAAGTTCGACGTCGTCGCCCACGGGTTCGGCGTGGGGGGTCTCACGGTGGCGGGCGGGGGGCTCCGCTGGTGCGCGTTCGAGTCCGGCCTCAAGACCATGGTGATCCCGTCCGTCGGGGTGTCCGCCTTCGGGGACATCGTGGATTTCAGCGCCTTCAAAGCCACCCACATGGGGCTCAACGCGGTGGCGAGCTGGGAGGTCCCCTTCGTCACCCCCTACGTCGGCGTGGGCTATGACGCCACCAACGTCAAGGTGCGCGCGGCCACCGTCGTCAACGCGACGACCGGCCTGACGGTCGACAACGCGTTCGTCATCGGGCTGAGCGGCACGGCCAACGGCGAGCGGTTCATCGCGGGCGCCGAGCTCAAGGCCATCCCGTTCGTCCGGGTCAACGGCGGCGTCATGATGCTCCACGGCGTCTCGGGCTACTTCGCCAGCGCCGGGATCCGGTTCTAACTCAGTACTTGATCCCGATGGCGCCGGCCTGCTCGCGCAGGGTCTCGGACACTTTGGCGTCGAAGCCTTCCTTCTTGGCGGGGGACTTCGCCGCCTGCTCCGCCAGGTAGGCCTCGCGCTTCTTGGCCAGTTCGGCCATCCGGCTCTTGAGCTCGGAGCGCTCCTCGCGGGTCTTGGCCAGCTCGGCCTCCTTCTCCTTGAGGGACTTCCCCTTGAGCGACTCGGGCAGGGTCTCGTCGGCGACCTTGTCGAGCGCGACCTTGCCGCTGTCCACGGCCGAGAGCAGGTCCTTTTCCTCCGAGAACCCGGCCTTGCTCTTGAACTCCGCCCGGGCGGCCATGGCCGCGGCCGGCGCCGCGCTCATGAAGGCCTTGCCCCGGGCCATGTCCGCGCGCGCCTCCGAAGCCTTGGCGCCGTAGGCCAGGACCGAGCCGTCGATCCTGGCCTGGAGCTCGGCGATGGAGCGGTCGAAGGGCGTCTCGACGGCCTGGACCCCGCCGGTCTGGTCGATGGTGAAGAACTTCCCTTCGCCGAGCTGGGCGATCCGCTGCCAGGCTTCGCCCGTCTGGGCGTCGCCCCCGCAGCGGATGGTGTTGATCTTGATCCCCTGGACCACCGCCTTCTGCACGGTCTTGGGGTAGGGCGGGACATCCTGGTAGTCCGTGTGCGGGGGCGCGTCGCCCACCAGGAACATGATCCGCAGGGTCCTGGGCGTCTTGCTCCAGCCGCCCTTCGTCACGGCGTCGTCGAGGGCGCCGAGCACGTCCTCCGGGCCGTCGCCCCCGCCGTCGGCCCTCAGCGCCAGCAGCTTCTCGTAGACGGCATCGAGGTTGGCGGAGAGGGGCTCGACCTGCGTCACGTACTGGTCGCGCCGGTCACGGTAGGCGACCAGCCCCATCTTGATCTTCGGGGTGGGCTTGCCCTTGGCCAGGTCGTTGACGATGGCCCAGATCTTGCGCTTGGCCCCGTCCAGGAGCCCGCCCATGCTGCCGGTGGTGTCCAGGACGAAGACCACCTCGATGGAAGGGGCGTCCTTCTTGGGGGCCGTGGCCTCTTTCTCGGCGGCGAGGACCGGCTGGCAGGCGAGGGCGGCGGTTGCTAAGAGGAAACGGGGTTTCATGTCGACTCTCCTTGATGAGCTGCGCGCGAAGGCTGCGCCTTCGCTTGCGGATTGGACACCGCGCCGTGGGACGCGTTCCCCTAATGCATGATCTGGACCCTGCCGATGGAGGGCTGCGGGATCAGGGCCTTGGTGAGGGACCCCAGCCCCTCGCTCACGATCATCGCCACCACCAGGACCACGCTCGCCAGCACGATGCCGACGGCGGCGTTCCCCTTGGCGAGTTCCTTGCCCTCGTCGATGTTCGTGGTGAGCCGGGCGTAGAAGCGCAGGGTGAAGGAGGTCGTTATCATCGCGATGACGAAGACCATGAAGAGCTGGGAGACGGCGAAGAGCGCCATCTTCCAGACGCCCATGTCCGCTTCCTGGGGCGTCAGGAAGTAGATCCTCACCAGGCTGACGACGGGGTAGATCCCTTTCTGGACCAGCATGCCCGTGGCGAAGAGCAGGGCCGCCAGGAGGATGGCGACCGCCATGTTCTGCTTCTTGAGCTCCTCGGCTTCGTCGTAGTCCTTGTGCATCAGCTGCATGGAGACGTAGTTGACATAGACGATGAGCACCGACATGATCACGGTCAGGACGAACTCGAAGACGCTCACGAGGACTCTGGTGATGTACATTGATCTCTCCTATATTAGGCGGCTCTGGCGGTGGTGTCCATCAGAAAGGTTGGATCGGTATCCCGCTCATCCTGTCGATCATCGCCAGGGTGTCGTCGGACACCATGCCGACGGGGAGCCAGGCCGGGCCGGCGGACTCGATGAGGACGTACTGGACCCCCTTGTGCTCCAGGAAGACGTCGCCTTGCCTGGGCATCCGGGCGATGCCGATCAGGTAGTGCTTCGGGAGGGCGACGCCCACGCCCCGGATGCCCTTCCAGTTGCCGAGGATCGTCCCGAGCAGCGCGGACTTCGTGTCGCAGTCGCCCCACCCGAGGGCCAGGGCCTTGGGCGGGGGGTGCACGCCGCCGGTGTGGCGGCCCTCCTTGTCCACCGCGGGAGGCTGCTTGTAGGCCACGGCGGTCTGGACCAGGGCGGTCGCGGCGCCGATGATCTCCTCCGAGTCGTAGCCGCGCTCCTCCCCCAGGGCCTGCAGCATCAGCGCCAGCCCGTTGGTGCGCTTGAGGTTGCGCCAGATCATCTGGGGGATGTCGACCGTGACGGTGTCCTTCCCGATGACCCGGAAACCCTTCTTGATGAAGTACTCGTTGGTCTTCTCCCGGTAGGCCGCCTCTCCGTCCTTGGCGTAGCGCTGGTAGATGTCGTCGAGGTCCTTCTTGAAGTAGCCGAACTCCGCCATGGAAGGAGCGATCTCTGCCTTCCCGAGCGTGACTTCGACGGAGAGGGCGTCCTTGTTGAAGTTCCTGAACTTGAACTGGAGCCTGAAATCCTCGGGGGAGAGGGCGGTCTTCTTGAACGCGGCGCCCGGAGGCCGGGGCATCTCGCCGTCCTCGCCGGCCTGCCCGAGGAGGACGGTCGAGACCGTGCGCGCCGGGCCGCGCCTGACGGGGCAGTCCCGGCCGCGCCCCGGGGGTTCGGCGAGCTCCGCTTCCCAGGAGAGGCACAGCGAGGCGGTCCCGGCGCACAGGAGGGCCGTCGCGAGTCTTGTCACTCGCCCCCCCCACGGGGGGGCGAGTAGCGGGGGGGCAAATGCCGTTTCATTCAGGGAGTTCATTATAAAACAGAATATGCCCCCTCAGCTACTCGCCTCCCCACGGGGGAGGCGGGTGATTGGGCAAGCGCCTCAAGCGTTCCCGGTCGGCTTCCTCGAGGGAGCCGCTCTCCGCGTCGAGGAGCATGGCTTCCTCGTACGGGAAGCTCGGGCAGCCCGGGTCGACCACCTCGCCGGGCTCGAAGCGCATGCGCGGGCTCGCCACGGCGGCCCGGCGCAGCTTGTCCCCGGTCCACAGCCGGACGGCGCCGGTGATGTCCCAGCACGCGTCGAAGACGGGCGCCTTGCCCCGGACGTAGCGCTCGCCGAGCCTGAGCAGCAGGACCTTGTCGCGCGGCCAGCGGTCGAGGTTCCTCTCGACGAGCGCCTGCACCGCGCACTGGCGGCGGAAGGATTCCGCCCAGACCCCGGCGGACCCGGCGCTGGCCGCGATGAAGACCCCGGCCAGTCCCGCCAGGACCATCGCGGCGGCGCGGCGCGCGGGCGCCGCGACGGCCGCGCAGCCGACCGCGGCCAGGACCAGGCCCAGGACGGGGGCCAGGTTGATGCGGTTCTGGTGGTTGAGGGGCGTCGGCACGTAATCGGAGAGGGCGATGGGCAGATACCCCGCCAGGAAGAGCCCCGCGCCCAGGAAGACCAGGGCTTCCGACGGAGAGCCCGCGGTCCTCTCGGAGGAGCCCGCGCCGCGCCCGGGCCCGCCCAGGACCGGGGTCAGGCAGGCCCAGGGGAGGGCCAAGCCGAGGACGGCCGTGACCGGCGTGTCGCGCAGGGCGCTCCAGAGCGTGCCCAAGGTGGACGCGATGAGCCTCGGCCCGAAGTCCGCGTTGAGCCCCGCGAGGTACACCTTCAGGAAGTGCCAGGGCGAGAGGAGGATCGCTTTCCTGAAGGGGATCCCGTAGAGGCGCGGCACGACGATGAGCTTGTAGGCGAGGAACCCGAGGACGATGGCGGCGGCCCACGCGAGCGCTTTCCTCGCGCGGGGCGGGAGGCCGCGCTCGAAGAGGTCCGGGGTCGCCAGCCAGCATAGCGGGAGGAACACGGTCTGGTCGTAGGTGGTCAGGGAGAGGAGGAGCGCCGCGGCGCACCAGGCGAACCGCCAGGGCCGGCCGGTCTCGACATAGCCGAGGAAGGCGAGGTGGCCGACGAGGTAGAACAGGAGCGAGAGGGGGTTGATGACGTCGAGCGGCCAGAAGAGGGTCGCGTCCTTGCTCGGGTACGAGAGCGCGAGGAGCCCTCCCAGCAGCGCCAGCCCCGCCGGCACCCGGTAGCGCAGGAGGAGGAGGGCGGCGGCCAGCCCGATGCCCACGTTGACCGCGAGCAGGAACGCCTGCCAGGGCAGGGGGTCGAGGCCGAAGAGGCCGTAGAGCGCCGGCCAGAGGAAGACGTCGAAGGGCCTGAAGCGCTGGGAGACGTCGGTCTGAGCCAGGGCTTCCATGCGCAAGGAGAGGGTCCGGGGGGCGAAGTGGATGTGGGTGAGGGAATACCAGTCGTCGTGGTAGAAGCCTAGGTCGAGGATGGTCGGGCCGCCGTAGCACAGGAACCCCGCCAGGACGAGCGCGGCCGCGCAGGCCGCGAGGACCGGCCGGGAGGCCGTCCACGAGGGAGCCGGATCCGGATGGCCGCTAGGGGACACCGTGGTTCCAGTTCTCGAGGGCGCAGGCGTGGGGGACGTCCACCGTCGCGGCGGAGGCTCCGTCGAGCCAACGGTCGAGGCGGCCGGTCGCGGGGTCGAGCGCCAGCAGCGCCGCTTGGGCTCTCGCCGAGATGACGGCCGGGTGTCCCCGCCGGCCCCGATGGGCGCAGACGAGCGCGTCGAGAGACGAGGGGTCCGGCAGGCTCCCGGCCAGGAGCTCGAAGAGGCCGCGGTCCCAGACCGGCATGTCGACGTGATGGACGAAGCCCCAGCGCCGCACGGGCGAGGCCGCCAGGAGCGCTTGAAGCGACGCCATGGACGGAGCGTCCGGGTCCACGCCGACCCAGCGGATGCGCCCGTCCAAGGCCTTGCAGCGGTCGAGCCAGCCCGGCTGGACGGCGACCGCGATGTCCTCGGGCCGGAACAGGCCGAGCAGGAACTCCGCTTGCCGCCCCAGCAGGGTCTTGCCGCCGCAGTCGGCCCATGCCTTGGGCCCGCCCGCGCGCTCGCCGCGGCCCGCGGCCAGGAGGTAGGACTGATGCTCCATCATCGGGCGATAAATTACCATTTTATGTATCATGATGCGGCTTCATGAACATCCCACAGGCGCTGACCCTCGGGGCCGTCCAGGGCGCGGCGGAGTTCCTGCCGGTCTCCAGCTCGGCCCATCTCATCCTGGTCCCCAGGCTCCTGGGCTGGCCGGACCAGGGCCTGGCGGTCGACGTGGCCCTCCACTGGGGGACCTTGGCGGCCCTCCTCGTCCATTTCTGGCGGGACTGGCTGGGGATACTGACCGACAAGAGCCAGCGCCGGCTGCTCTTCTTCATCGCGCTGGCGAGCGTCCCGGCGGCCGTCCTGGGGCTCGCGGTGAAGCACCTCGTCGAGGAGGCCTGCCGCGGGACGCCGCCGGTGGCGGCGGCCCTCATCGTCTTCGGCCTGCTCCTGGGCTGGGCGGACCGCTCCGGGAGCAGGACCCGCGGCTGGGAGAGCCTCGACCTCAAGACCTGCCTGCTCATCGGGGCGGCCCAGGCGCTGGCGCTCTTCCCCGGCGTCTCCCGCTCCGGGGCCACGATCACGGCCGGGCTCCTCCTGGGGCTCAAGCGGGAGGACGCGGCGCGCTTCTCGTTCGTGCTCGCGGTCCCGGTGGTGTTCGGCGCCGGCGTCCTGGAGTTCAGGCATCTCGGGGGGATCGCCCTGTCCGCCCCTTTCTGGACGGCGCTGGCCGCCGCGGCCTTGACGGGGACGGTCGTGATCGCCGGGTTCCTGAGGCATCTCAGGAACGGAGGCTTGCTCGGCTTCGCTGTCTACCGCGTGGCGCTGGGGCTGGCCTTGCTGCTGCTGTAGCCCGTCACCGTTCCCGCTCCGGGGGCTTCTTCACCAGGATGAAGAGCTTGCCGTCGGCCCATTGGTTCTTGGCCATCTCGGCGGCCATCTTGCCGTGGCCGGCGTAGATGTCCACCCGGCCCGGGCCCTTGATGGCGCCGCCCGTATCCAGGCAGAAGGCGAAGCGGTTGGTCGGGAACTTGCCGAGGAGCCTGCCTTCCTGGTCGGCCTGGGGCGACAAGGTCGAGAAGTAGGCCAGGGCGCCCAACGGGATGACGGCCGGGTCGATGGCGATGGCCCGTCCGGCGTCGAGCGACCGCTCGGCCGTGCCCATGGGCTCGCCGTCCGGCGGGAGAGGGACCAGCTTGAAGAAGGTGTAGCGGGGGTTCTGGGCCATGGCCCACTCCTGGGCCTCGGGGTGGGCTCGGAAATACTCCCGGAGCTTGTCGTGGGTGATCTCCTCCCTGGTGAACACCCCGGCCTTGACCAGGGTCAGGCCCACGCTGTTGTAGGGCAGGGCGTTGGTGGCCGCGAACTGGGCGAGCAGCTTCTTGCCGCCGGGGAACCTGAGGATGCCCGAGCCCTGGATGTGGAGGTCCAGGATGTCGAACTTGCTCGAGAGCCACGCGATCTCGAGCCCCTTGCCGGCGAGCGCTCTGTGGGAGTCGAGTTGGTCCCTGCTGAAGTAGGGGACGATCTTCTTGTCCTTGCCGACCCGGCCGATGAGGACGTCGGCCGGGTATTTCTTGGCGTCGAACTCGGCCAGCGGCACCTCGACCATGTCCGCCGGCTTCTTGTAGATTGGGTAGGGGAAGGCGGGGCTTTTCTGGAGGCTCGCCGGGAGCTCGGGCTGGTAATAGGAGGAGAACACCACCCTGCCCTGCCCGTCGAGGCCGATGGATTGGAAGACGTCGAAGCGCTCGCGCACCTTGGCGTCGAACTCCTCCTGGGGGAGGTTCTGCTCCCACAGGGCCACGAACTCGCGCGCCGTGGCCGCCAGCAGGGCCGGGGCGACGTCGCGGTCCGCGATCCGGAAGTACCTCGCCTCCTGCCGGGACAGGTAGTCCGCGGCTTTCTGGCCGGCTCGCGCGAGGTTGGCCCGCGCCTTCTTGGTCGTGAGGGAATCCTCGAAGCGGGGCGCCTCGTCGCCGGCGACGAGCCGCAGGGGCGCGGCGGGGGCCGTCGCTATCGACACGTTCCGCTGCTCGGCCGGCGGCGGGGGCGCGGCCGAGGCCGGCGCGGCGTTCACCGCGAGGACGATGAGCAGGGAGGCGGCGGCTGGGTTCATCATGGCCGGAAGTATAGTACAGAGAAGCGTATATTGACAAATCAAGGTTTCGGGTCTACACTTCCAGTGTACGGAGGGTACCCCCATGACCCGACCCCTATCCGCTCTCCTCGTCGTCGTTTCCATCCTGGCCGGCGCCGGCCCGCTGGCGGCCAAACAGCCGGAGGAGAAGGCGGCCCGCGTCGCGGACTCCTCCGCCGCGGTCCAGGACATCCTCTGGAACGACCCGGAGCATAAGGCCTTCTTCAACTACCAGGCCTACCTGGCCAAGCTCGTCAAGGACAGGGGCCTCGCCGAAGGCTCGCTCAAGTACGATACCGAGGCCTCCTGGAAGAAGCTCTCCAAGGAGGAGCGCGCCAGGAGGGTCGAGGAGGGAGAGGCTTTCCTGAAGAAGGTGTTCGAGGAGATCTCGACCTCGGGCTTCACCGGCATGGACCAGGCGGCGATGGTCAAGGCCGTGTGGGGGGAGGACGTGCTGAAAGCCGTCGCGGGCGTCATGACCGCGCGCGGCATCGACGACCCCGCCCAGGTCAAGGCCGCCATGGACGCGCTGGGCAAGCTCAAGTCCAAACTCGGGGGCGTCGACGTGGATTGGCAGGGCATCTTCGACGGCGACAAGCGCGGCGGGTCGGGCTACGTCGACCCCGTCAAGAAGCTGGCCGGGAAGGACTACCTGAAAGCCGAGCCCGGCTCGCCGTTCCTCGATTCGCTCGCCGCGCCGGAGGTCGGCAAGGTCCTGGCCACCAAGGATTCGTTCGCCGAGTTCCTGAAGGAGAGCAAGGTCGCCCCGGCCGCCCTGCCGGGGATGTTCGCGATGTACGACGTGCTCACGCGGGCCCCGGAGGCGGAGCGCAAGGAGATGGCGCACATCCTGCCGACGGTGGTCCGGTTCCTCCAGGACGGCAAGTCCATCTCCTTGAGCCAGGAGGAAGGCGTCCTGGGGATGGCCGTCCCCGGGCGCTACGACCGGCCCGACATGGTGGCCGTCACGCCCGCGATCACGGAGGCCGACCCGCTCATCGCCGGCAAGACCCTGGCGCACGAGTTCCAGCACATCTACGACATGTACACGGGCCGGTACTACACGATGGATTCCGAGCTGCGCGGGTTCAAGGTCGCGGTGCTTTACGGCCGCTCCATCAAGTCGGCCTCGCCGGACAAATACAGCGAGTTGCTCAACAGCGACGATGACGATACCCGCGGCATCATGAGGGATATCGAGAGCTACTCGAAGGCCTACGACGCCGGGCCGCAGCCCTTCTACCAGGCCGTGGCCGTCGGGCACGGCTACGCCCGCTGGCAGGAGGGGGTCTTCATGGGGAGGATCCCTCTGCGGGAGGCCGTCGACCCCGTCACCGGAGCTCCCCGGGAGCTTGAGGCCCTCCGCGCGATGCGCCGGAAGGCCAAGGAGGACATCGAGCTGCTTGAGAAGCGCCAGGAGGAGGCCCGCGCCAGGACTCCTTCGCGGGAGCGGGACAAGGAGCTCGAGAAGGTGAGCCGGGACCTCCTGGCCGCCCGTTCGGAGTTCAATCAGCACGATACGGCTGTCACCATCAGGGAGATCCGCCTGCGCCGCATGCAGTCCGAGGTGCAGTGGGTCAACAAGAAGAGCCAGGCCAAGGGGGACAAACAGCCTCCGCCGTTCGACATGAGCCTTTCGGTGGACAAGGACTACGTGGTCCCGTGAAGACGATCCTGCTGGCGTTGCTGGCGCTGGGCGCGTGGTCCTGGGGGGCCATCGGCTACTCCAAGTACGCCCACCCGCGGGGTGAGTTCCTCCTGGAATACCCTTCGGACTGGAAGCGCGACTACGGAATGCAGACCGTCTGGCTGCAGCCGCCGGGGCGCGACATCCACGTCAAGGTCGCCCTCGAGCTCCACCCGTACGGCCGCAAGGAGGCCGCCACGCCCTCGGCGTTCGTCGACGAACTGATGCAGGCGGTCGGCACGGTCAAGAAGCTCGACGCCAGGGAGGAGGCCAAGGTCGCGGGCCGCAAGGCCGACAAGCTCTCCTTCACCGAGACCATCGAGCCCAAGGGGCAGTACGGCCAGAGGCTGCCCGGGCCTCTCCAGCAGGTCTACTACGTCGTGCCCGTGGCGCCCGAGTGGTTCTACGTCCTCAAGATCGAGGGCATCGGCGAGCCGTTCCGCAAGACTTTGCCCGAGTTCGACCGCATCGCGCAGAAAGTCGAGCTCAAGGGCCCGGCCTCCCCCGCGTCCAAGCCGGCATCCAGGGGCAAGCCCAAGCCGGCGGCCAAGGCTAAGCCGGGCTCCTGACGGGCTTTTGAGGCCGGCCGCCGCTGGCGCGGCCGGGAGACTCCCCGCCCCTTCAAGGCCGCGCTGTCGCCCTGAGCGCGCGCCTCGTCTCTGCCGGCGGGCCGTCGTTGATTTCGGCGACCGGCTTGTGCTATAATCAGTTTTTGGCAAAAGACGGCGACAACATGACAAAACATGGACGCGGATTCTGGCGCGCGTCCCTCCCCTGATCCATGCACCTGAAATCCATCGAGATCGTAGGCTACAAATCCTTCGCGGACAAGACCCGCCTCGAGTTCGAGCCCGGCATCACGGGCATCGTGGGCCCCAACGGCTGCGGCAAATCGAACATCATCGACGCCGTCCGCTGGTGCCTCGGGGAGATGTCGTGGAAATCCCTGCGCGCCGGGGCCATGACGGACGTGATCTTCGCCGGCAGCGAGCGCCGCTCGCCCCTGGGCATGACCGACGTCACGCTGGTCTTCGACAACGCCAAGAACCTCCTCCCGGTGGCCTACTCCGAGGTGACGGTGACCCGCCGCATCTACCGCTCCGGGGAGTCCGAGTACTACCTCAACAAGACTCAGTGCCGGCTCAAGGACATCCGCGAGCTCTTCCTCGACACCGGGATCGGGTCGGACGGCTACGCCATCATCGACCAGGGCGGCGTCGAGTTCGTCCTCCGGGCGAGCCCCGAGGAGCGCCGCTCCCTGTTCGAGGAGGCGGCGGGCGTCGCGAAGTTCAAGGCCAAGCGCGAGGAGGCGCTCAAGAAGCTCGAGCACGTCGAGGCCGACCTGGGCCGCCTGAAGGATTCCGTGGCGCTCATCGCCGAGCAGGTCAAGAAGCTCGACGCCGAGGCCCGCAAGGCCAAGCTTTACCAGAAATATAAGGAAGAGTTGACGAGCCTCGAGGTCTGCCACGTGCTCGCCCAGGTCGACGAGCTCGAGCGGCAGCTCAAGGACGTCGTGGAGAGATCCAAGCCCTACCAGGAGACCCTGGGCCAGCTCACCGCCTCGGGGAGCGCCGAGGGCGCCCACCTGGCGGCGCTCAACCTGGAGAAGGCCAACCAGCAGAACGTCGTCATCGAGAGCAATAAGGCCGTGTCCGGCGCCCAGGAGCAGATCGGGCGGCTCGAGGAGCGGATGCTGTCGGCGGACCGGGCGGTCCTGGATTCCCAGCGCCGCCGGACGGAGTGCGAGAGCGAACTGGGCGCGGCGCGGGGACGTCTCGACGTCATCGACCCCGAGATCGACGGGGCGCGCCAGGCCTTGGGCGCGGCCGAATCCGCCCTCACCGGCGTGCAGGAGGAGGTCGACAAGTCCCAGGCCCACCTCGAAGGAATCGACGCTCGCGCCCACGAGGCCCAGGCCAGGCTCGAAGGGCTGCAGGAGCAGAGGAAGACCCTGCGGGAGGAGTCGTTGTTGGCGGCGCGGGCGGTGGGTGTGCTGGAGTCGGACGTCGCCCACCAGATCGGCCTGCTCCGGTCGACCCTCAGGAGCCTGGCCAAGGAAGCGGACGCGGCCGAGTCCCTCCGGACGGCGACCGAGGCCCAGCGCGGGGCGCTCGAGGGGCAGCGTGCTGTCGTTGAGTCGGCGCGCCAGGAAGCCGGCCGGTGCGACGAGGGGCTCGCGGACGCCCGCCGCAGGCTGGCGGCGACCAGCGACGAGCTCTCGGGGCTCGACGCACAGGCCATGGAGACGAGGCTCAAGGTCCAGTCGTTGGAGTCGGAGGGGCAGAAGGACCCCTACTGGAGCGGAGCCCAGGCGGTGGTCAACGCGGGCCTGGACGGGGTCCTCGGCATGGTCTCGGACCTCGTCAACGTCAAGGAGTCCCATCGGGCCTTCTTGGGCGACGCTTTGGGCGAGCGTCTCCACGCGGTCGTCTGCGAGGACTCGGCGGCCGCGCAGGCCGGCATCGACCTGCTCGCCAGCACGGGACGCGGCAGGGCGCGGTTCCTGGTCCTGACCTCGATCCCGGCGTCGTCGCCGGGGAGGACCTACCCGGCGAACGCCAGGCCGCTGCTGGACCACGTGAGCTTCGAACCGCGCTTCGAGGCGACGGTGCGCTTCCTCCTCGAGGAGAGCTACGTCCTGGGCAAGGCCATCTACGGCGACCACTGGATCTGCGGCGGCGCGACGGACGCTTCCCGGGAGCGGCCGAGCCTGCTGGACCTGGGCGAGTTCCGGGCCCGAGGGAAGGCCCTGGAGGTCCGGCGAGGCGAGCTCGCCGGCGTCAAGGCCGGCATGGAGGCCGAGGCGGCCCAGTGGGAGGGCCGTTGCGGCGAGGCGCGCATGAGGTCCGACGAGGCGGTCGGGACCCAGCGCGACCTGGCCACGCGGCTGTCGAGCGCGGAAGCGTCGCTGTCGGTGCAGGCGGGCAACGTCGGGACGACCACGTCGGAAGCCGCGGAGTTCCTGCGCGGCCTCGCCGCGATGAAGGAGCGCCTGGCTTCGGCCCGGGGCGCGAAGGCGGAGGTCGAAGCGAAGGCCCTGGCGGTCGACGGCGGGGAATCCGCGCTGCGCGACGATGTCGCCGCGTGCGAACGGGAGCTCTCCCAGGCCAGGGCCGTCCAAGCCACGGCCGAGGCGAGGGTGCAGACCGCGGCGGCCGCCGTGGACCTGCGCCGCCAGACCCTCGAGCAGCGCCTCGCGGAGAAGGAAGGCCTCGTGAAGACCGTGTCGTCGCGGCAAGAGGAGCTCCAGGACCTCGAGCGCCGGCGCGCCGAATCCGAGGCGGCCAAGGCCGCGGCGGGCGCCCAGCGCGAGTCGCTGGCCGCGGGGCTCAAGTCCCTCGAGCGGCAGGCCAAGGAGTCGTTGGACAGGCTCCACGACCTGCAGACGCTCGCCACCGAGAAAGAGCTCGTCATCAACCAGCTCAACGTCGAGATCGGGCGGACCAAGGACAAGCTGACGCACTATGAGATGGAGGCCGGCTCCGCCAAGACCCGCCAGGACATGCACAAGAAGAGGCTCTGGGAGGATTGGCAGCTGACCGAGGCCGAGGCTCGCCAGCGCAACCCCGGGGTCGTCCCGGTCGACCAGGAGCGCATCGAGACGCTCCGCAAGCGCATCGCGGGCATGGGCAACATCAACATGGCGGCGCCCGAGGACTACGAGGTCCTCTCGGCCAAGCAGTCCACCCTGACGGCCCAGATCGACGACATGACCAAAGCCAAGGAGGACCTCAAGGCCGCCATCCAGAAGATCAACGGCACCACCCGGGAGAACTTCCGGCAGACCTTCATGGAGGTCCGCGAGCATTTCCGCCGGTTCTACGGCATCCTGTTCGAGGGCGGGGAGGCCGACCTGGTCCTCCAGGACCCCGAGAACCTGCTGGAGACCGGCATCGACATCGTGGCGCAGCCGCCGGGCAAGAAGCTGCAGCACCTGTCGCTGTTGTCGGGCGGCGAGAAGTCGCTCACGGCCATCGCGCTCCTCTTCGCCTTCTTCACGGTCCGCCCCTCGCCCTTCTGCTGCCTGGACGAGGCCGACCACGCCCTCGACGACGCCAACATCGAGCGGTTCGCCTCGCTGGTGAGGGAGTTCCAGAGCAGGACCCAGTTCCTCATCGTCAGCCACAACAAGAGGACGATGGAGGCCGCGGAGGCGATCTACGGCGTGACCATGGAGGAGAAGGGGGTCAGCCAGATCGTCGCCATCGACTTCAAGAAGAGGCAGGCCCCGCCCCCCGCCGTCCCGGCCGCCGCCGCGGCGCCCTCGGGCCCCGAAGGCGCCTCGGACCCAGCCGCGGCCGCTTGACGAGGGCGGTCCCGGCGGGTTGATGTCCGGCCTCTTTTTGAAGTAACCTATCCCATGTCGTAGCGAGGAGATATTGACATGGCCGACACCATCACCACCGAGAACATTAGGAATTTCTGTCTGGTCGGGCGCAACGGCACCGGGAAGACCTCGCTCGCCGAGGCGATGCTCTACGCCTCCGGCGTCACCAACAGGCTCGGGAGGATCGAGGAGGGCAACACCACCTGCGATTTCCACCCTGACGAGATCGAGCGGCGGATGTCGATCAGCATGGCGATCGCGAGCATGCAGCACAAGGGCCGGAAGCTCAACATGATCGACACCCCCGGCTACGCCGACTTCATGGGGGAGGTCCTCGCGGCGGTCTCGGTGAGCGACGCGGCCATCCTGGTCGTCGGCGCCGATACCGAGATCGACGCCGGGGTCGACGAGGTCTGGGACCTCCTGGTCGCCAACGGCAGGCCCACCCTCATCTTCGCCAACAAGATCGACCGGCCGAACATCCATTTCGACGAGATGGTCGCCGGCATCGAGGCCCGGCTCGACCTGAAGGTCTGCCCCGTGGTCGTCCCGGGGGGGGCGCCCGAGACGAGCGTCAACCTCCTGACCATGAAGAAGCTCAAGGTCGACGGCAACGCGTGCTCGGAGGAGCCCCTGGGCCAGCCCGACGCGGCCGCCGCGAAGTACCGCGAGAAGCTCATGGACGCCATCGCGTCCTACGACGACGCCCTGCTCGAGAAGTACCTGGAGGGGGGGACCATCCCGGACCAGGAGCTCCTGGACGCCGCCCGGAAGGCCTTCAGGGCCGGCAAGATCGTGCCGTTCTTCTGCGGGGCGGCGACGGGCATGGCCGCCGTCCATCCCCTGCTCGATTTCATCGGCGAGTACTTCCCCCAGCCTGCGATCGGCACCAAGCAGAATGGGATGTTCTCGGCGCTGGTCTTCAAGACCCTCAGCGAGCCGGGCATGGGCCAGATGAACTTCGTCAAGGTGTGCTCCGGGACGCTGACCCCGGGCTCGGACGTCTACAACGTGACCAAGCAGAAGAAGGAGCGGGTGGGGCAGCTGTGCCTGGTGCAGGGCAAGAAGCGCTCCGACCTGCCGACCCTCGTGCCGGGCGACATCGGCGTCCTGGTCAAGCTGCGGGACACCAAGACCAACGACGTGCTCCTGGACGCCCGGGCGGGCAAGGAGATCGACGGCGGGCCCAAGCCGATCCCCTTCCCCGAGACGCTCGTGGACATGGCGGTCTACGCCAAGTCCAAGGGCGAGGAGGAGAAGGTCGGCAACGCCCTCTCCACCCTGGTGATGGAGGACCCGACCATCAAGTACCAGTACAACCCGGAGATCAAGGAGATGATCGTCTCCGGCCAGGGCAACCTGCAGCTCGACATCCTCACCGCCCGCATGAGGTCGCGCTACGGCGTGGAGGTCGAGCTCAAGCCCCCGCGCATCCCCTATAAAGAGACCTGCAAGGGCAAGGCCGAAGGGCAAGGCAAGTTCAAGCGGCAGTCCGGCGGCCGGGGGCAGTACGGCGACTGCTGGCTGCGGATCCAGCCGATGGAGCGCGGCAAGGGCTTCGAGTTCGTCGACGACGTCTTCGGCGGGGCCATCCCCAAGAACTTCATCCCCGCCGTGGAGAAGGGCGTGGTCCAGAGCATGGTGGAGGGCGTCATCGCGGGCTACCCGGTCGTGGACCTCAAGGTGACGGTCTACGACGGCTCGTACCACGAGGTGGACTCCTCCGACATGGCGTTCAAGATCGCGGGGAGCTTCGCCTTCAAGAAGGTCTTCGTCGATTGCCGGCCGTGCATCATCGAGCCCATCATGGACCTCGAGGTCGTGGTCCCGGACGACTACGTCGGCGCGGTCATGGGCGACCTCAACAGCCGGCGGGGCAGGGTCGCCGGCATCGACCGGGCCAAGAAGCGGCAGATGGTCAAGGCCCAGGTGCCGCTCGGGGAGATGTCCATGTACTCGGCGGACCTCCGGTCCATCAGCAAGGGCGCGGGCAAGTTCAAGATGCTGTTCTCCCACTATGAGGAGCTGCCCGCCCATCTCGCCAAGGGCCTGATCGAGGCGCATCAGAAGAACAAACAGCCGGAGGAGTAGTACGCTCTACGGCGTCTTCAGCGACGTCCACTCCAATCTCGAGGCGCTCAACGAGGTCCTCGCGGTCTTTGATGCCAGCCACGTCGGAGGCCACATCTTCTGCGGGGACCTCGTCGGCTATGGGCCGGACCCGGACGGGTGCATCCGGCGGGTCAAGGGACTCAAGAACCTGGCCGCCGTCTGCGGGAACCACGACCTGGCCGCCATGGGCGTCATCGACCCCAATTGGTTCAACCCCTACGCGCGGGCCGCGGTCCTGTGGAGCCGCAAGACCCTGTCCGACGAGTCCCGCGTCTTCCTGGGCTCGCTCAAGGCCTATTTCGAGGCGCCGGAGTTCACGGTCGCCCATGGGTCGCCCCGCAGGCCCGACGACGAGTACCTGCTGACGGTGGCGCAGTTCCGCGACAACATGTCGCGCGTCCAGCGCTGGCCCCTGTTCGTGGGGCACAGCCACATGCCGCTGTGCTTCCGCGTCCGGACCGAGCACGACACGGCGCGTCCGGACACCGACGTGGACCTGTCCCTGATCGAGGACCAGCAGGAGGTGGCGGCGGAGCGCAGGCCGTACGGCGTCGTGCCCGCCGTGTTCAACCCGGGCTCCGTGGGACAGCCCCGCGACCAGGACCGCCGGGCCTGCTGCGCTCTCTACGATTCCGAGCGGATGTCGTTTCGGGTCGTCCGGCTCGAGTACGACATCCAGGCGGTCCAGCGGAAGATCCGCGAGGCGGGGCTGCCGGAGTTCCTCGCCCTGCGCCTCTCGTATGGGCAGTAGGTCTTTTGCTCGAGGCCGCATGGGTCCATCGACCCAGGCGTCCCCCCGCGGGCCCGTGGTATGATGGTCGGATGGGGCATGCGATGTTCGCGATGACGACGAAGGCTGACGAGCGCGGCCTGGGCCGCAAGCACGGCTACAAAGCGAAGCTCGCGGTGCGGCGGGACGGCTCCCGCAGGCCGCCTTCCCGTTTTGATCGAAGCGGCACGCCCGCGCCAGAAACGCCGGGTGCGGGCAGGATGCCGGAGCCGCTGTCGTTGTCGATCGGCGGGAGCCGGATCAAGACCTCCCTGACGCTGGCGCGCAGCCAGCGGGCCTACCTGTGGTTCACCGACCGGGGCCGTTCCCGGGTCCTCTTGAAGTTCTGACTCAATCCTGTCATAATTCCTTCACGTATTCCTGCCATAATCCTTGGGGATGGCCAGAGGGAAGCTCGCTTTTTGGGTCGTCTTAGCCCTGTTCGCCGGCGCCATGCCGGCTCGGGCGGCCAACCCGAGCTTGTCGGACGACTTCACCCGGATCATGGAGTGGATGAGCCAGGAGCTCGCCCACGGCATCGCGTTCAACGCCGGCTCGACGTTCGACCCTCCCGCTGAAGTCCGCGGCCCGAGGCTGCTCCCGGATATCACCATCGGCGTCGGGTCCGTGCCGCTCGACAAGGGCAAGTTCCCCGCCATCCAGGCGACGCAGCTCCGGGACATGGGCGCGGCCAACATCTTCCCCTCCAAGGTCCTCTTCCCCAACCTGGTCATGCACCTGAGGATGGGGCTCCCCGCTGGGTTCGACCTCTACGCCCGCGCGGCGGACGCGACGACCCCTTCCAACTACGAGATCAACCCGGGCGTGTACGGCAAGGCCCAGAGCAATTCGATCGGGTTCGGCGTCCGCAAGCATTTCCATTGGGAGGATTTCCCGGTCATGACCGTGGGCGCCAACTACAACCACGTCCTCGGGGGCTTCACCTTCCGCACCGCCTTCAAGGTCAACGACATCATGGGTTTCTCGGCCAACAGCGACGTGAAGGGGGACCTGGACTGGAACGTCAACAGCTTCGGGCTCAACACCGTGTTCAGCCAGACCTTCGGGAGCTTCACGCCGTTCATCGGCGCCGGCTACAACTACGCGACCGGCTCGGTGTCGGCGCGCCTCTCGGTGGCCTCCGACACCCCCGTCATCTCGCCCATCGCGGGTTCCTCCAGCCGCAAGCCCGAGCCCGACCAGGCGCGGTTCATCATGGGGACCGAGTGGAAGACCAGGTGGGTGGACATGTTCGCCAACGGCGAGGTGAAGGCCTTGGGCGAGCATTCGGGCGAATCGTGGATCATCAACCTGGGCTTCGTGCTGCCGTTCCGCATCGGGCCCAAGAGCTGGGCCTCCGGCGAGGGCGAGCGCAAGAAGGAGCGGCCGGCCCAGCAGATGACCGACGACTACCGCCCGTCCCGGAAGGCCGAGCTGCAATGGGATTCTCCCGCGCCCGAGCAGCCTCAGCGGTCCACGAAGTCCGACAAGCCCAAGAAGCCCTCGCGCAAGGGCAAGCCCAAGCCCAGGCCCAAGCCGGTCGATACCGAGCACGCCCCTTCCGGGATGCTCATCATCCAATAGTAGTACGCGGCAAGGACTCGCAAAGCGATTCCTTGCCGCGTATACTGGGCCGAAGGTTCCTGGCGGGTCTAGGCCCAATTCCGCCGGCCGGGAAGGCCCTCCGGCCCATCACGGCCATGGCATTCCGGCATTATAATCCTGTTGGCGGAGAAACGATTTTTGCGATGCTAAGAAAGATAACGGCTTGCGTCCTGTCGGCGGCGATCGTCCTGCTTTCCGCCGGCACCCGGGGGTACCAGGCCCTCGCGCAGGAGGTCGTCGCCCCGAAGGTCCACGCTTCCCCTGTCGCGGGCGCGGGGATCTCGCCGGTGGGAGTCTTGCGCTTCGACCTTGGTTCGGCGCGGCCGGATGTCGGGACCGGCGCCCCGCTGTCGGGGACGATCGTCGTCCCCGTCGGCGGCTCGGTCAAGGCGCTGCCTGGCCTCGAGACGCACGGGATGGCGGCCCTCTCTCCCGCTGCGTCGTTGCCGGCGGTTGTCGCGCCCGGCGTTTCGCCGCGTATTTCGCCTGCCGTCCCTGGCCTCGCCCCTGCGGTATTCGCCCCGAAGGCTTCCCCCTTCGTCCCGGGCGCGGGGCTCGCGGGCCGACCCGCCGCCGCAAGGGGAGTCGCGCCGGCCGCGCCGGGGGACCACATACGCCCTTCGGGCGCCACCCCCGGCACGGCCGGAAGAGGAGTCGCGCCGGCCGCGCCGCAGCAGCCGGAGCAGAGCCGCTTCGAGAAGATGGTGGCCGACCTCGAGGCGCCCTCGCCCTTGAGCGGGGTCTCCGAGGCCTCGTCCAGCGAGGACCGGTCGGCGGCGGCGAACACGGATTTCGACATCCGCTTGGGCCAAGGGGTTCCGGGCGAGCTTCAGGACGCCGTCGGGGGAGCCTCCCCGTCGGGCCAGCCGGCGGGCCTCGCCCGCGGGGCCGCCGCCTTGGGGCTCTCGCCGGCGAGACAGCCGGTCCCTGCGGCCCTGGGGACGGCGGCCATGGGGACGCCGTCCGAGGGCCTCGGCCGTCCCGACAGGCGTTCGGCGCTCTTCGGCCCGGCCATCGCGGCCGCCTTGAGCGCGGTCTTGCTGGCCGTGCAGGCCGTCCTGACGGCGGTCGGTCGCGGCTTGGCCTTGGTCTCGCCCACGGCGCTTTCGGACGGGCAGGGCGGGGCTTTCGCCGGGCTGCTCGCGGCTGCCGGGATCGCCGGCATCGCGGCGGGGGTCGCCGCCGCGGTCTGCGCGACCGGGGGCGTCCTGGCGGTGGCCGCCTTCCGCTCGGCGATGGGCCGCGGGCGCGGCGTGTCCGACGAGGATTTCAGGGAGTTCGTGCGCGGGGAAGTGCTCGCGGGCAGGCTCGACGCGGGCGCGGCCTCCCTGCTGCGGGTCTACCGGCCGACGGGCAGGTTCGATTTCAGCTATGGCGCCCACCTCAACGGCCGACTCTACCTCAGGCCGGAGCTCGCCAAGTCGCCGAGGCTCTTCCAGGTCGTGCTGGCCCACGAGCTGGAGCATCTGCGCGACCGCAGGACCCGGGGGCCGCCGGCCCGGGGCCTGGCCGGGCTCTGGGAGAGGCTGAAGCTCGAGATCAAGGCCCGCTGGAGGGAGTTCAAGCCTGCCCAGGCCGTCGGATCGTTCCGGCTGCCGGTCCTGGAGCGGGCCTTGAACCAGGCCCAGCTCTCGCTCAGGAGGGACGACCCCTATGACGTGCTCGTGCTCAACCCCGGCTCCTCGGAGCTCGCGGACCCCGAGGTCTACCGGCAGCTCTCCGGCGGCAAGGCCCGCGTCGAGACGGTTCGCGACGCCGACCCGCTGGAGGTCCTAAAGAAGGAAGAGAACGAGGAGCGCTTCAAGGCGGTGGTGGTCGACCGGCTTTCGGGGGTCCTGCCCGAGAAGGATTCCATCCATGGCCGCAAGCTCGAGAAGGTCCTCAGGTCCCTCGACGATCTCTACGTCCTGGCGACCCGGCTGACGGGGCGCGAGGACGGCTTCGAGCCGGGGTCGAAGGAGCGGCGGCGCTACCTCAAGCTGGCGGAGGCGGCGTCTCATCTCCAGCCGGAAGACAAGAGGGCGGCGGAGCGGTTCGAGCGGCGGGTCAGGCTGTTCTGGCGGGACATCGCGCGCGCCGAGCTCGACGACCTCGCGGTCAGCGGGTTCATCGGCTCCCTCTACGGCGCGCTGGCGGACAAGGGCATGGCGTTCATCTCGTTGGGCCCCGAGGACCGCGGCGTGGCGGTCTGGGAGAAGCTGCTCCGGTTCTGGGAGGCCGCGGAGGGAGGCCACTTCAAGGTGACCCGGGTGGACCTGGAGAGCGGGGGCCACATCCTCGCGGCGCGCAAGTCCGAGGCGCGCGTGGGCATGTGGATCAGGCCGCGCGCCGGCACGGCCCCGATCCCGGTCTCGGTCGAGAGGGTCTCCTCCTCCCCTGAGAAGGCCCAGAGGACCCGGGAGATGCTGGAGGCCGCGGGCTTGGGCGAGCAGCTCAAGAAGCTCGAGTCGCTGGGCGCCGAGATCCGGGACGTCTACGGGGCCGACGTGGGCCGCCAGGAGCTCTACGTGAGCGTGCCGAGGACCCACGCCGCGGCCATCCGGCGCATGGGCGCGACCGGGTCGCTCTCCATCGAGGAGGCCCAGACGGGGTTCGAGCCGCAGATGATGGATTCCCCGGAGCTGCAGGACGTGCCCCCGGTGTGGCGCTCGGGCTTCACCGGCAGGAACGGCTCCATCCTGCTCATCGGCACGGGCGGCGACGCGGCCCACGAGGATTTCGGCGGCCGCCTGGAGGTCGTCGACCGGGTGGGCGAGGGCCCGGAGGACTGGGTCGGCCATGAGACCGTGACCTCCTCGATCGCGCTGGGCGACGGCAAGTCCTATCTCGGCAGGATCGCCGGCATCGCCCGGGGGGCCATGGGCATCGTGGCCAAGGTGTTCTCCCGGGACGCCCCCGGAGCCGCGGACGGCGACATCAAGGCCTCCGTCATCGTGGCTCTGGAGAGAGGGGTGGACGTCATCAACGTGAGCCTCGGGTCCCGGGGGACGTCGGGCGACGACCTCTCGAGGTTCCTGTCCGACGTCTCGCTGAAGAAGAACTCGAAGGGCGAGTACATCATCGTCGCCGGGTCGTTCGGCAACGCCGGGCCCCTGGACCGCACCGGGTCCCAGCCCTCCACCGGCGTCAACGTGATCGCCACGGCGGCCGCGGCCAAGAGCCTCTCGGACGGCGTGCCGGAAATCGCGTTCTACAGCTCGGTCGGGCCCGACATTGACCCGCGCTACTCGATCAAGAGGGTCCGGCTGAAGCCCGACATCACGGCCATCGGCGGCGACGTCGTGACGGAGGGCGGCGATCCCGACGTCTACAAGTACGGCGTGACCGCGGCCAAGTCGAAGAGCATGCCACCCGGACCGTCCGACAGCAGGGACGGCCGCCACACGAGGATGTCCGGCACGTCCATGGCCTCGCCCATGATCGCGGGGATCGCGCTCCTGCTCAAGCTGGCGATGAAGGCCGCGGGGGCCGATACGCCGTTCGTCAACGAGAACCTCCCGTTGGCGGTGCGGGCCATCCTCATGCGTACCGCGACGGACATGGAGGTCCCGGTCTGGTTCCAGGGGGCCGGCCTGGTGGACGCCTGGAAGGCGGTCCAACTGGTGAACGCCGCCGGCACCAAGGCCATCGGGTCGTGGCTCAAGCGCTCGTGGCGCAGGCTCTGGTCCAAGCCCCCGCCGGCGGCGCAGGACGACTGGGGTTGGATCGAGCGGCTCAAGGCCGCCATGGAGATCGAGGACAAGGTGTACGCCACGGTCGAGATCGGCCGCCGCGAGCCCGAGGTCCGCATCGAGGAGGAGGCCGAGGGCGCCGAGCCGAAGTCCGCCGACCAGGACCCCGGGGACGCGACCCCCGCGGACGCGCAGAAACGATTCGGCGAGGCGAGGAAGGAAGCGCTGCCGAAGCTCCTCGAGGCTCTCAAGGACCCCGTCTGGGTGGTCCGCCGGCAGGCGGCGCTCGTCCTCCTGAACTTCAAGGAGCCTTCCGCAGCGGTCGCCCTGGCCGAGGCGGCCCTCAACGACCCCGACAACCGGGTGCGGCAGGCGGCGTTCATGGCCCTCGCCGAGACCCCCACGCACGCGATGGACGAGCTCCTGCGCAAGGCTTCTTCCCATGAGAACCCGGCCATCGGCGTCTACGCGGCCTACGCGCTGGCCAGGCACGGGGACGCCTTCGGCGTCGGCAGGCTCGAGCGGGCGCTGGCCAGCCAGGACAAGCGCCTGCGGTTTACGGCGACCTGGCTGCTGGGGCAGATCGGCAGGCGCCTTGGGTCCGCGCAGACCGGGCTCCTCTCGGCCCGGGTCCGGGACGAGTCCGAGCGGGGCAACATCCGGCACCTGGCGGTCGCGGCCCTGATCAACATCGTGGCCGGCAAGCCCGAGGCCATCGGCGACCAGGCCGTGACCGACCTCCTCGACGCCAGCGGCCCGCAGAACATGGCGTTGACCCGGACGATCGCGAAGTTCTTCTCCTCCGCGATGCAGAGCAAGGATCTGAGGGCCCGGATGAAGGAGGGGGCTCTCCGGGACGCTCTCGCCAAGTTCATCCAGAAGCACCGGTCGTCGACCGCCAAGCCGGGCGGCCTCGGGGAGATGGTCCGCTTGTTCGCCAGGCACCTGGACATCCCGCTCGACGCTCCGACCCCGGTGCCCAGCCCGCAGGGCCTGGGCGTGGAGGGCGTGGACCCGGCCATGGGGCCCCTGGACCTCATCGTGAGACCCGCGGGCAAGGACGGCGTCTCCCGGGAGACCATCCCCGCGGCCGTGCTTTCGAGGTTCGAGGCCGAGGTGAAAGAGGTCCTGCCTCTCTCGGGCCTCCTGTGGGTCAAGGTGCCCGAGCACAAGCTCTTCGCCTTCAACTACGAGATGAGGCGCCTCGGCCTGGCCGTTTCGCGGTCGGCCCCGGAGTACTCGACGGGCGGCAAGCCGTCCCTCACCGTCTTCAAGTCCGCGGGCAGCGTCATCGTCGGGCTCGACGGAGGGGCCGGCTCGGCCCAAGGGGGCCGGGTCGTCGCAGGCGCAAGCTTTTCTCCGCTCCCCGGAGACGGCTCGGCCAACGGCGTGTCGGAGGCCCGGGTGATGGCGGCCCTCGAGAAGGTCTACGCCGGGCTTGCCAACCCCCTGGCCGACCCGACGATCGTGCTGCTGGGCGTCGGCGCGCCGGGCCTGGCCCAAGGGGGCCAGGCCCTCGCAGGCGCGGGCCGTTCTCCAATCGCCGGAGCGGGTGGCGCTATGCGGCCGCTCAATCTGCTGATCAACCGGCTGGTCCTCAACAACGTCGGGGTCCTGGCCGGCTCGGGCAACGAGGGGCCGGGCGTGGGGAGCCTCCCGGGGCCCGCGCGCTCGCGCCTGGCCGTGGTGGTCGCCGCGGTGGGAGCCGACAACGCGCCGGAGTCCTACTCGGGCCGCGGCACGCCCGGCGACCCCTCCATCGCGTGGGCCGACCGCGGCGAGGGCCCGGAGCCCGGGACGGCGGCCGCCGCCGCCAACAGCGGCCGCAAGCTGTCGCTCCTCGCCGGCCGGATGGCGGCCGAGCTGCTGCCCCGCCTGGGCAGCCTGCCGGACGGGTATTTCCTCTACTTGGCCGAGCTCGTCAAGTCCTCCCTCACCCCCCTGCCGGGCGCCCAGCCTTACGAGGTCGGGGCCGGCCTCTTCGGGAGCGAGTCGGCGGCCCTGAAGGCGCTGGAGGAAGACCTGCGCGACCCGCAGAAGCTCGCGGCCAAGGCCGCCGGGCTCCTGGCCCGGGCCAAGAGCTCTCAGTAACCTAGTCGAGCCAGTCCCGGTCCTTGAGCTTCCTGGGCAGGTACTTGTTGGTCAGGAACTGGAAGTCCTTGTTGGCCAGCGCGTCGAGCTCGTATTTCAGGCCCACCGAGAGCATGTGCCGGATCTCCTTCTGCCATTCCTTCTTCTGGAACCACTGGTAGTTGAGGATCTCCTTGGCGCGGTCGATGTCCTTCTCGTTGAGCTTGATGCCGACGTTGCGGGGGAGGCCGTATTTCTCGGGGTCCGTGCTGGAGAGGCCCATGAACTTGGCCTTCGGGATGGCCATCCGCTGGCTCTCGAAGGCGAGGTTGATGGAGCCTTGCTTGACGACCGAGTAGATGTAGTAGCCCCACGGGTCGTTGTCGACGAGCACGTAGACCGGCAGGCGCATCTCCTCGTGGAGCCGCCGGGCGAGGCGCCGGACCCCGCGGGGGGGCTGGCCGTTGCCGGTGAGGAGGATGCAGTTGTACTTCCTCCAGAACTTGTCCTCCGCGAGCCTGTTCCACTGCGTCCCCTTCTCGATGAGGAGGATGAAGTCCGCGGTGCAGCTCTTGATCCTGAGGTATTCGGGCTCGACGATGGAGGGGACGGAGTACCCTCCCTTCCCGAGCTTGGCGCAGTCCACCCGGTCCCCGTCGTCGACGACCACCAGGGGCCCGATGACCGTGCCCGCGTTCTCGGCGCGCACGTGGAGCTCCTCCCGGAGGGCCGCCAGGGTCACCTCCAGGTCCTCGATGAGCGGGTCCGACTCGTTCTGGCCGTCGAAGGTGTTCTCGTGGGAGTCCTGGATGGTGTGCTTGGCCCGGTAGTAGATCTCCCGCAGGGAGGTGGTCAGGCCCGCGCGCTGGAGCTCCGAGAGGGCGTCGGCCACGAGCATGGTCTGCATGAACTTCTTGGCCATGCCGACGTTGAAGAACGAGCGCGCCTGCCGGTTGCCGCCCATCTCGATGATGCCGCGGGACTCGTTGAACTTGACGTTCGAGAGCGCGCGCACGGGGATGTCGATCGTGGGGTCCTTGCCCCGCTCGGCGGCCTGGACGACCAGGTCGGCCAGGCCGATGAGGCGCTTCTCCACGCTGCCGGTCGTCTTGGGTCGCATCGTTGCCATCGGCTATCTCCTGCGCTTGGCGGCTTTCATCGAGGGCCTGGCCTTCTTGGCGGGCGGCCTGCCTTTCTTGCCCGCCGCCCGCGTGGAGCCGCTCGGGCGGCGCGGGGCCGGGAGGGGAAGCTCGAGCTGGGGCGCGGCCGCCTGCGGTGGCTCGACCGCAGGTCGCGCCGTCTGCGGCGAGGGCGCCTCGGGGGATGTGGGGGCGGGCGCCGCGGGCTCCTCCGCGAGGACGGGGACGTCGCCCTCGACGCCCTCCGCGGTGACGATGATGGAGTCGGGCAGGCCTTCGGGACCGCCTTGGTGGCCCAGGATCTCGTCGGTCTTCTGGCCGCCGGTGCGGGACATGGCGATCTTGCACAGCTGGGTCTTGAGCTTCTCGGCCGCCAGCTTGCCGCCCTTGAGCCGCTTGCAGGCGTCGGCCACCTCCGAGATGTAGAGCTCGAAGATGTTGCGCCGGTGGAACTCGCTCTTCGCCCGCTCCTTGCGCTTGAGGAAGACCCCGAGCCGGCGGCCGCACTCCTGCAGGGCGAGCTTGATCTCCTTGCGGATCTCGTCGTAGTCCGCGATGGCTTCCTTGGACTCGCTGGTGAAGGGGACCCAGACCGAGGCCATGTGGATGAAGACGACCATGGGGCCCGCGGGGGGCGCGCCTTTGGACTGGGACACGCCGTAGTTGCGCCACGCCGTCTCGACGGCCGCCTGGTAGGTGGCGCAGGCGGCCTGCTGGTAGAGCAGCGGCACCCTGTTGGCGTAGCGGATGACGCGCGCGAGCTCGTCCTCGTGGTCGCCGTGCCTCTCGCCCTCCGCCAGGGGCTTCTTCTGGACCTCCGGGGCGGCCTGCTGGGGCCCCTTGCCGAAGGCGATGCCGGCCTCGATGATGAAGGGGTTGCCGCGGTACACGGCGGGCGAGCGGGTCACCGCGGTGTAGAAGTCGCCCTTGATCTGCTTGTAGAGCCCGGCGAGGATGGCCTTCTCCCCGATGGGGGAGATGCAGTTGGTGGGCGGGGCCATGATCTTCGTGGCCTGGATGGCCTTGTAGAGCTTCTCGGCGTCGTGCCCCACGATGTCCCGCGGCCTCATCTTGAGGGAGAGCTCGGCCTTGGCGCATATCTCCTCGGCGACCCTGGGCGAGACCCTGCTGAAGTCGCCGGCCAGGAAGCCCGAGAGCCAGTGGCTCTTGGTGTCGTGGAGCATCTTGAGCATGATCCCGAACTCGATGCCGTAGGGGTGCGGCTTGATCTCTCGCGGGGGCGCGGGGAGCTCGTCGTAGATCCGGGAGTAGACCTTCACGTCCCCGTCCGGCGCGTGGTAGTGGAGCTTCACGTGCGGGTTGGCGATGGCGGTCAGCTCGATGTATTCGTCCACCGACGCGCGGCCCTTCTGGTAGCGGCCCTCGAGCTCGATGGTGACCTGCGTGCCGCGGTGGTTCTCCCAGTCGATCTGCTTCTTTTCCAGGATGCGGGGCTCGTTGGTCTTGGTGTTGACCTGGACCTCGAAGTAGTGCGCCTGGGTCTTCTCGCTCGTCCGGGAGATGATCTGCACGGGCTTGCCGGTGGTGAGCTGGCCGTACATGCCCGCCGCGGAGATGCCGATGCCCTGCTGGCCGCGGCTCATCCTGAGGCGGTGGAACTTGGACCCGTAGAGCAGCTTGGCGAAGATGCGGGGGATCTGCTCGCGCACGATGCCCGGGCCGTAGTCGACCACCGTGACCTTGAAGCGCGTCGCCTGGCTCAGGGGAGGGGTGGTCCCGCCGGTGGGCACGACCGAGACCTTGACGACGACCTCGGGCAGGATGCCCGCCTCCTCGCAGGCGTCGAGCGCGTTGTCCACGGCCTCTTTCACGCAGGTGAGGAGCGCCTTCCTGGGGTTGTCGAACCCCAGCAGGTGCCGGTTCTTGGTGAAGAACTCCGAGACGGAGATCTCCCGCTGGCGGGCCCCCATCTCCACGGCGGTCAGGCCCGAGGCTCTGGGCGCGGGAGGGCGCTTCACGGGCGCCGCCTGGTCCTTGCCGTCGGGGACCGCGGCGGCCGGCTTGGCCGGTTGGGAGGGTTTGAGTTTGGCGGCGGGCTTGGGCTGGGCCTTCGGTTTCATGGGCGATCGGTCCTTGGCGTCTTCGCGGGGGCGGCGGGGGCCGCCCGGGTGGTCGTCTCGGGCACTCTTATCGGCGCCTGCGCCTGGGGGCGGCCTTGCCGCCTCCCACGGTGTATTGCTTGGGCACGGAGAACTTGCCTTCGCTGCCCAGCAGGTCGACCAGGGCGATCCTGCCCCAGTAGGACCCGGGCGGCAGGGCGAGCGTCGAGGGGTTGAACGGCACGTCCGGCTCGAAGTACTTGTCGAAGGCGATGCTGGAGAAGTCCTGCGCCGGCGAGATCTGCACGCGGTAGGCCGACACGGGGACGCCGAGCCGCACCTTCTGGACGTCCTGCGTGATCTCGGCCATGCTCGCGGCCTTGGGCGCCTGGGCCGCCGCGGTCGGCAGGGGCTTGACGTCGGGCGGCTTCCAGCCCAGCAGCGCCGCGGCCTCGGCGATCTGGGCCGACCTGATGCCGATGTCCGGCAGGTCGGCGATGTTCACCTGGGCGCCCGGGGCTTCGCCCAGGGCGATCTCCATACCTTTGCCGGCGTCGACGGTGGCGGTCTTGCCGGCGGCCTTGACGCTGGCCTTGCCTTCGAAGACCGCGACCACGGTGGTCTTGTCGTCGCGGACGGCCGCCATGTAGCGGGCGTTCTTCGTCGCGGGCGTGATCACGGCGCCGGGGGTGTGGATGATGGCGTTGCTGGCCATGATGGAGCCGTTGGTCAGCTCGATGTCGTAGGCCTTGTCGGCCGGCTTGATGACCGCCATGGAGTTGGCGTTGATGCTGAGGGTCTCCTTGTTGAGGAACTCCACCACGGCGCTGGCGTTGGCCAGGCTCCGCAGGGTGTCGCCCTGGAAGAGCATCATCTTCTCTTTGGCGGCCTCCCACTTGACCGTCTGCTTGCGCCGGAAGAGCACCTCGTTCTTCATGGAGATGAGGTAGGCGGCCCGCATGGACTCCTTGATGAAGTGGACCGGGATGCGCAGCGTCATGCCCGGGAGGGCCACGGTGGGGTCCTTGGAGGGCAGCTTGTTGAACTTGAGGATCTGGTCCCACTTGGTCGGGTCCTTGAGCCACTTGTTGGAGATGCTCCAGAGCGTGTCGCCGGGCTTGACCTCGACCGACTGGAAGGTCGTGTCCTCCTGCCCCCGGGCCGGCGGCGGCAGGGAGAGGGACAGCAGGAGCAGGGCGGCGGCGATCGTTCTCATCTCGATGTGACCTCGCCTTTGGCGTCGGTGGACAGGTTCTTGGGGATCGTGAAGATGAAGCGCGACCCCTTCTGAGGCTGCGACTCGGCCCAGATCTTGCCGCGGTGGGCCTCGACGAAGGACTTGGCCACGGCCAGCCCCAGCCCCACGCCCGCGCCCGGGACGTCCGGGACGCGCTCGAACTTGTGGAAGACCTTCTGCAGGTAGTTGGCCGGGATGCCGACGCCGGAGTCGGCGACCGTGATCTGCAGGGCCGCGCCGGCGTCGGCGAAGCCCACCCGGACGCCGCCGGCGGCCGTGTACTTGATGGCGTTGACGATGAGGTTGGTGAGGACCTTCTCGATCATGTTGGCGTCGATGGGGATGGGGGGCTCGGCGCCGACGCCGTCCACGGCGACCGCCAGGCTCTTCTCGGCGGCGAGCGGCTGGAGCATGGCGGCCGCGCGCGAGGCGATGTCGGAGATCCTGGCCGGCGCCAGCTTGACGGGCAGCTTCCCCGAGTCGATCGTCGCGATGTCGTAGGCGTTGCTGATCGAGAGCATCTGCATGGTGAGGGCCTGACTCAGGATGGAGAGGGACCTCTTCTGGTTGTCGGTCAGCGGGCCGTCGGCCCCGCGCATCAGGGACTGGGTCCGCTGGCTGGCCGTGATGAGCGGGGTGCGGATGTCGGCCGTGATGTTGCGCATGAAGTCGTCTTTCATGCGGTCGAGCTCCTTCTCGACGGTGGCGTCGTGCAGGCCGGTCACCAGGCCCAGGATCTCCTTGGTCCTAGACGAGAAGACGGGCTGCTGGGTGAGACGCATGAATTTGCGGGTCGTCGGCGTGGAGAGGTCCACGTCCACGAACCCCTTGCCGCCGCCCACGCCCTTCGAGACGGCCTCGCGGAGCTTGGAGGCGGGGATGGCTTCCGGCACTGGCTTGCCGTTGATCTCGGCGTCCTGGGCGACGCCCAGGAGCTCCCGGGCGCGCCGGTTGACCAGCTGGACGGCGTCCTCGGCGTCCGTCATGAGGATGCCGTCGGCGATGGAGAAGAGGATGGCGTCGGTCTTCTGCTGGGCCACGACGAGCTTGTCGACCTGCATCTCCGCGTAGGTCTTGAGCTGCATGGTCATCTGGTTGAAGGTGTCGGCGAGGTCGCGGAGCTCGTCGCGGGTGTTGATCTTGACCTGGGTGTCGAACTGCCCCTGGGCGATGGCCTGCGCGGCCTTGCTGAGCTCCAGGAGCGGCTTGGTGAGGCGCTTGGCCAGGAAGGCCGCGCCGAGCACCGCGCCCACGGCCACGATGATCAGGGCGATGAGGGAGCTCTGCTTCATCGCGGCGACGCTGGCGTAGGCCTCGGAGCGGGCCTGCAGGATGAGGATGGCTCCACCGATGGTGCCCAGCGACTGGGCCGCGCCGATGAGGTCTTTTCCCGCGATGGTCTCGGAGACCACGCCTGGCGCCTTGAGGGCGCTCTGCACGAGGGGCCACTGCGGCATCTCCTTGGTGACGGCCTCGTCGAGCCTGTCCTTGGCGTAGTAGAGCGGCTCTCCCGACTTGCCGATCAGGACGGCGAAGCCCGTCCCGCCGACGCTCTCCGAGGCGATGTTGTCGGCCAGCTTCTCCAGGGAGAGCTGGACCCGCCCCGCCAGGTTGTTCTGCAGGGGGTAGAAGATCTCCACGCCCGGGGGGTCCGCCTTGAGCCAGAGGGTCCTCTTGCGGGTGGCCAGGTACTGCTTGAAGCCAGGCTCCTCGGCCCGGTTGGCGGGTACCGCGCCGGCGCTCGCGTCGGGGAACCGCAGGATCTCCCGGCCGGCCTCGGTGAGGAAGGAGATCTCCTTGATGTCCGCGTCGACGGCCATGCTGGTGCGCAGGAGCTCGCTCTTGTCCTCCCAGGTCAGGTTCTTCTGAAGGGAGGCGAAGAGGAAGACCATCTGGCGGTCCGTGAAGATGAAATAGGAGTCGATCTGGATGGCAAGCTTCTCGGCCAGCTTGGTGTTGAGCTCCAGGACCGAGGTCTCGATGCTCTGCTCGCTGACGGTCACGGCGCGGTAGGCGAAGAACAGGACCGGCACGATGGCGAGGACCACCATGACGACCAGGGATTTCGCGAAGAGGCCGAAGCGCACCGGGCTACCTGTTCCCCATATTAATAGTCCACACGATAGCATCACCTGACTGGGTTGTCAACACGCACGGGACGATTGGGCCCAGGCCCGGGTAGGCCGATTTCCTGGCCGTCATGTCGCCGTTGGACCCATACGCCCTCTGGGGCGGTTTCGATACAATGTCTCGCGGAGAGGTGAACAGGACCATGAAGAAGGCTCTTCTGATGGCGATGGCGGCCGCGGTCTTTCCTATGATCGCCGCGGGCGCGGTCGAGGCCGGAGGCCGAGCGTCCGCGGCGCCATCTGGGAATGCGTCGGCGTCCGCGGGCGCTGACGTGGCCGGCTGGGAAGCGATGTCCGGCCAGAACAGCGCGATCGATTATCCGCAGATGGTGGCGGTGCGCGACGCGAAGGGCTGGGCCGAGCTCTGGGCCGAGCACCTGAAGGGTTCGCCTCTCGCCTTGGCCGTACCGGCCGCGGACTTCTCCAAGGAGACGGTCGTGGCGGTCTTCCTGGGCCTCAAGCCCACCGGCGGCTACAAGGTCGAGCTCTCGCTCCAGCAGGACCCCATGGACTCCAGCCGGCTCTTCGTCCTCTATCGGGAAGTCCCGCCCAGGACCGGGGCGATCGTCTCGCAGGTGGTCTCGCGTCCTTTCGAGATCCGCAAGGTCCGCAAGGTCTACGCCTCCGTCGTCTTCGAGCCCAACCTCACGATGCGCGCCCTGCCGTTCGCCATGACCCAGGGCGTCCAGGCGAGGCTGGGGCGCGTCGTCTCGGCGCTCGAGGACGCGGCTCGCTCCGGCCTGCCTTGAGCGCGCTGTTCCTCTAGGCCTTTTCTCCTAGCCGCAGGTAGGACCTAGGCACCTCCCTGTCTCTGGGCCCTGGGGCTATCCTATCTGTATGATACGCGCGGCCTTCGTGGTGGCTGGCTGGTGCGCGCTGTTGGCGGCCTCGGCCGCCTCGGCGGCCCCGGTGGCGGGCCCGCAGGACATGGAGGCCAGGCGGGGCATCCTGCTCACCGGCGTGGCGAAGTGGAAGCTCATGGTGCCGGAGGGGCCCAACGACCCGGTGCGCCGGACGTTCCTGCCCCAGTTCGAGCGCATCGAGGCCGAGGCCCGCAAGCCCGAGGCCGCGCTCGACGAGCTGGACAAGCAGTTCACGATGTGGAAGAACCTGCTGCTCAGCGAGCTGCAGGCCACCGGCGGGTACAAGAACCAGGAGGCCTTCCTGGAGCTTTCGCAGCAGCGGATGAGGGCGCTCGTGACGGTGCAGCGCCTGGAGGCCAGCGAGGGCGCGGCCGGCCGCGAGCGGGTCTCCTTCTGGAAGAGCCGGATCAACGACGTCCGCGACGCGGCCAGCCTGAAGCGGCTCTACGACAACATGCGGTCCCTGGAGGGGGACTCGTTGGTCCGGTCCGGGTCGGCGGCGGCGCGGTTCCCGCACTACGTGGCGCAGGACCCGGTCTTCAACGCGGCGAGCCCCAGGACCAGGCCCGAGCAGGCCGCCACGCCCCCGGCGCCCGGGTCGGGCGGGGTGCTGGACTTCCTCGATTGGGACCGGGCCAAGAAGCTCGCCGCGAGCGCCTTGAGGAACGCGCGGACGTTCGTGGGATTGTGCTACGGCTACGTCCAGAAGTCGCTCAACTCGATCCTGCCGGCGGGCTGGCGCGGCGAGGTCCGACAGGCCAGCGCCTATCAGTTCGCCAGCTCCCTCAACGCCAACCCCAAGCTCTTCGACAAGCTCAAGCTCCGGCGCCTGCCGGTGGAGGAGCTCGGCGGCGGGCTGCCGCCGGTCGGCTCCATCGTCGTCTACGGCCGCGGCCAGTGCGGGTTCAGCCCGGAGCACGGGCACATCGAGATCGTGGTCTCCCACGACCCTCCCAAGGTGTGCAGCGACGGCTGCACCGCCCTGACGCCGGGCCGGCTCATGTGCATCAGGAAAGGCGGCGCGAAGGGCGGCGTGAACGTCTACATCCCCGCTCGCGAGAAGCTCTCCAGCGAGCCGTCCGACGGCTGACCTTCCCCGGGCCCTTCGCCGGATCTTCTAGGCCCTTTGTCCTATGCCTTGGTGGGCCATTGGCTCCTTCCTGGCACTGGGTCTTGAGGGTAGACTTGTGATATGGCACGCGCGGCCTTCGTGGTGGCTGGCTGGTGCGCGCTGTGGGCGGTCTCGGCCGTCTCGGCGGCCCCGGTGCTCGGCCCGCAGGACATGGAGGCCAGGCGGGGCGCCCTGCTCGCCGGCGTGGCGAAGTGGAAGCTCATGGTGCCGGAGGGGCCCAACGACCCAGTGCGCCGGACGTTCCTGCCCCAGTTCGAGCGCATCGAGACCGAGGCCCGCAAGCCCGAGGCCGCGCTCGACGAACTGGACAAGCAGTTCACGATGTGGAAGAACCTGCTGCTCAGCGAGCTGCAGGCCACCGGCGGGTACAAGAACCAGGAGGCTTTCCTGGAGCTTTCGCAGGAGCGGATGAAGGCGCTCGTGACGGTGCAGCGCCTGGAGGCTAGCGAGGGCGCCGCCGGCCGCGAGCGGGTCTCTTTCTGGAAGAGCCGGATCAACGACGTCCGGGATGCGACCAGCTTGAGGCGGCTCTACGACAACATGAGGGCCCTGGAAGGGGCTTCGCTGGTCCGGTCCGGGTCGTCGGCGGCGCGGTTCCCGCACTACGTGGCGCAGGACGCCGTCTTCAACGCGACGAGCTCCAGGGTCAGGCCCGAGCAAGCCGAGGCGCCCCCGACCCCCGGGTTCATGTCGATGGCGCAGGACAAGCTCCAGGCCATCAAGGATTACCTGATCTCCCGGGGGGCGAGGCCGGGCATCGTGGGGCAGACCATCGAGCTGGTCGTCAACGAGGTCAAGCGCTATTCGGTCGACCCGGCGCTGGTCCTGGCCGTCATCCTGAAGGAATCGGGCTACAACCCGCGGGCAGAGAGCCCGGTCGGCGCCAAGGGCCTCATGCAGATCATGCCGGCCACGGGCAGGGGGTTGGGCCTGCGGGAATACGAACTCTTCGACCCGATCAAGAACGTGAAGGCGGGGATCCGGTTCCTCAACGCCATGATCGCCAGGTTCAACGGGGACATCAAGATGGCTCTGGCGGCCTACAACGCCGGCCCGGGAGCGGTGGACAAGTACAACGGCATCCCTCCCTACAAGGAAACGCGCGGCTACGTCCGGAAAGTGTACGACACCTACCTGGCGCTCACCAGCCTGATCTTCCAAAGCTGACCCGGCCGGTCGGCTGTCGTCCCCGATGGACCCGACCGACTCGCGCCGGCGCGAGTCGATGAGCTTGCCAGGCGGCACAATAGATGGCACTCAATGGCACTGCATGATTCATTCCAGCCTTCAGCGTCGCCCGCCGCATGGCCGGGTCCTACCCGGGAAGCCGTAGCCTGACCGACGGGGCAGGGCCGTCCCCCGCCGGGCCGCCGGAGAACCCGGTGGGGCCTCGGGCCCACGGGTTGGTGGGCCCAATAACTTCGCGTTGTTGGGCCCATCGGCCCGCAAGGTTTTTCAAGGGACGGCAGTATAATTCTCCTGGCGATGAGGCGCATGGAGCGTCGACCGGAGGAAGGGACAAAGATGAAGAACAGATTTTTCGCCTGCCTGATGTCGGCCTTGCTGGGAGCGCAGTGCTCGTGGGCCGCCGGCTATGCCGGACCGCGTACCATGGCCGTGCCCGCTCCCGGGGCCGCGGCGCGGACTCCGGTGGTGACGAATCCCGCCCTCCTGGGCGGGATTCCGCTTCCGGTGGCCAACCCCGTTCCCTTGCCCGGCATCGTGCCCGGCGCCTCGCTCTCCCCTCTTCCCGGCGGCCTGCCCGAGTCGTTCGTCATCGGCATGGCCAACGCGGCCGAGGTCAGGTTCGCGCCCGCGGAGGTCCCGGGGCCGCAGGCGGCCGCGCCGGGGGACCCCATGCGTCCTTCGGACGCCACCCCCGGCACGGCCGGAAGAGGAACCTTGCCGGCCGCGCCGCAGGGCGCGCTGGAATCCGCCCAGAAGCTCGCCGAGGCCTTCGCCCCCGGCGCGGACGGCGACGCCAAGCCCACGGAGGCCCTCCAGAGCGCGTCGGACCGGTACTTCGACCGGAACCTGGCCGGCCCCGAGGATAACGACGTCGCGGCGGTCCCCCCGGACGTGCCCTTGAGCGACGCGGCCCTCGGCGACGGCCTCGCCGGCGAGGCCGGGTCCAGCCGCCTGTCGAAGCTCTATCCTCGCGTCGTCTTCATCCAGGACGTGTTCTCCAAGCCCGCCTCGGCGCCGACCGTCGCGTACATCGAGAAGCTCCTCAACGAGGGCGTCAGGATCGTGTTCATGACCTGGCGGCCGGCCAAGGGCGAGGGTTCCGCGGAAGACATCCTCCTGGGCAAGCTCAAGAACCGTACGGGCAACCCCATCATGGTCGTCTCGCACAACGGCGGCAGGATCACCCAGCGCAGCCGCAGCCAGAACCCCAAGCCCATCGTGGCCGACGCCAGCGGCTTCAGGCCCGAGCACCTCGAGACCTTCCGGCAGATCGCGGGCAAGGTCGAGGCGAGCCTCGGCCTGCCCGCCGGCGCCATCGCGCAGTCCGAGGTTTCGAGCGACGAGGCCGTCTATTCCCACGTCCTGCGGCTGCCGGCTTCGGTGCCGGACGCCGATGCGCCCGCGATGCTCGCGGCCATGATCCGCTCCTACAACGCCCAGCTCAAGAAAGCCAAACTTCCTTATATGATGACGGTGCACCCCGGCGACCCGCGCGCGGCCGTCGCGCACGCCATGCCCCTGCGCTTCGCCGTGCCCCGGGTCATGGAGGCCTTGAGGACCCAGTTCCCGGAGGACCGCATCGACCAGTCGGCCGACAAGTTCCTGGTCCTCGCCGATACCCGCAAATCCCCCAAGCTCGCCACCTCCTTCCCGAAGGAGTCCGAGATCCAGGCCCTGGATTCCGACCAAGGCGTCGCGGACGCCCTGGGCGCCGTGCTCGGCGAGCGCACCCTGCCCAGCGTGTCGGTCAACCTCGGCAAGCTCCGCCAGTTCGTGGAGTACTGGGAGCCGGTGCACCGGCTCTCGTCGTCGGACGCCCCCGCGTTCCGCCGCGGCGGCTCGGGGTCGATCAAGGGCGGCGGCCCCGTCGACCAGAAGCTGGCCATGTACACCGGGACCATCCTCTACCAGCTGATGGCCTACATCTATGACCAGACCTGGCAGGGCCAGCACAACGCGGTGAGGCTGGGCGTCCTGCAGGCCAAGCTCCGCAGCCTCTGGTTCAACCCCTTCAAGAACGGCATCAGGATCAACAAGGGGCTCGCGCAGGCCATGAAGTCCAAGGCCTGGAAGGCGCGCCAGCGCGGCTACATCGAGAAGGCCAACGCCTACCTGACCAACTACTACATGCGGGAGTTCGGCGACTACACCGCCGGCGCCCGCAACGTCCAGGAGAACCTGGTCGGCCTGGCGACCTTCCGCAACAGCCTCATCACCCTGGACTTCGAGTCGGCCGCGACAGGGAAGTTCTACAAGATCCATACGCGCATCCCCCGGGTCATGAAGGCGGACACCTCCATGGGCCGCGTGCTCACCGCCTACTCCTACCGGACCGGGAAGGAAGCGCCGGACGACGGGGAGCAGCTCCTCGCGCAGACGCTGGCCATGGCCCTGCTCAAGGGCTACGGCCGCATCGGGCCGGACGGCCGGTGGCACCACGGCGCCGCCGACGGGCCCGTGCTCGCCGAGGTGAGGGTGCAGCTCGAGTACATGACGAGCCACCGGACCGTGACCTTCAAGCCCGAGCAGCTCCTTCAGATCGTGGCCTCCGGGCAGGCCCGGGCTTCCGGCTACGACGTCATCCAGGGGCCGGTGGCCCAGCAGATCACGAGCTCCATCGAGCGCATGGAGGCCGACGTCGAGTACCAGAAATACTACGAGGAGCACGAGGAGAAGCCCTCGGCCCAGGACCTCGCCAAGAAGAAGTCCTCCAAAGGCAAGGCAGCGAAGGCCCCCAAGGGCTCGGCCAAGAAGCCCGCCAAGAAGCCGGCCGGGAGGCAGGGATGAACGCCCGCGGCCTCCGGCGGAGCGCTCCTTCCTTCCTCTGCCTGCTGCTCCTGGCCGACGCCCTGACGGTCTCGGCCCAGGTCCGCGCCGTCTCGCCGAAGCTGCAGACCGGAGGAGCCATCCCGGCCGTCTCCTACGGGGCCGTGAGGTCCAACCCGACGGTGGGGTCGGCGCCGGCCCTGTCGCTGTCGGCGGGCAGGCCGCTTCCCATGCTCAGCGGAGGCGGCACGCCCAAGCCAGAAACGCCGGGCTTGGGCAGTCCGTTCTCCCTTCCCGCCGTCCCGGGCTCGCCTGTCGTTAGGGGCGAGGCCGCGGTCCTGCCCGCCCAGGTCCCCGGGGCCGTGGCGCCAGTTGCGCAGGCGCCGACCTCGGTCGACGAGCTGCATGCCATGGCCGCCCAGCTGGCGGCGCCCGCCGAGTCCGCCGACGGCAGTCTGGGCCGCCGGTTCGACGGCTCCGCCGCGCTGGGCGACGCCGTCGAGGGCCCCGAGTCCATCGAGGCTGAGACGGTGACGCGGGAGGTCGCCGAGGGCGCCCCCGAGACCATGGACCTCTGGATGTCCGGCAAGGGGATCAAGAAGCCCGTGGTGAAGTCGGACATCTACGGGACCCTGCGGGTCGTGCGGGGCCCCGGGAGCCGGCGCTATTGGGAGAAATTCCAGAAGGGGACGCCGGTGCGCATCCTGCTGGGCAACTCGACCTTGTTCGTCTCGCGGGTCGAGGGCTTCCAGATCAAGAAGGTCAAGCAGTTGACCAAGAGGGACCTCGAGGGGATCATCCCGTTGAGGACGCTCAGGAGCAAGAACATCGGCCAGCTGCGCCGGGCGGTCATCGCCGACCTGCGGGCCAGGGAGCTGCGCGCGGCCGCCTACGGCACGGCCGCGAGCGTCATCACCGAGGACTCCGAGGTCAGCCTCGTGAAGTTCATGTCCTACGGCGAGGCGCGGGCCCTGCCCGAGAACTCCGACAACCCGACGGCCGAGCCGAGGGTCCGCAAGCCGGTGGCCATCCCGGCGGCCCTCTCCGGGATCCACAAGTATCTGCCCAAGATCGTCCTCCTCGACATGAGGACGCTCCAGGGCCCGCTCTCCTACGACCTTATCGAGGACATCGGCAAGCTCATGAAGGCCGGGGTCTATTTCGTGCTGCTGAGCGAGAAGCCCGTCCAGGGCCCCGGCTCCATCGAGGAGCAGCTGACCAAGGGGCTTACGTCCCGCCAGCGCGACCAGATCACCCGCTACAAGCTCTTCTCCCTGGGCCTCGGAGGCAACGAGTTCGCCGGCTACGAGGGCCGGTTCCCGAAATCCCTGTCGTTCGCCCGCTTCGAGTGGCGCGACATCGACATCATGAAGCACGTGGCCGCGACGCTCGGCGGAGGCGTCCTGCAGAGCTTCGCCAAGGAGATGGTGTTCTCCCTGCCCCAAGGGGCCGACGCCCAGGCCTTCGCGGCGCGGTTCGAGGCGGAGCTCAGGAAGTTCGCGGTCCCCTCGTCCGGCTACAGCCTCTCGATGGGGCGGGCGAAGGGCAAGCCCGCCATGATCGTCAGGCCGCACAGCCTGACCAGCGCCCTGCCGGCGCTTCTGGAGGCGCTGCGGGAGGATGAGAACCTCTACGCCAACGAGTCGGACCTCATGGTGATCAGCCGCGACGAGGGTGTCTTGAAGGCCCTCCCGCGCGCGGTGAAGCCCGTGGAGCACTCCCCCGGGCTGCAGGGGGCGGACCTCGCGGAGATGGCGCTGGCCGCGATGCTGGGGAGCTACCGGGAGAACCTCCCGGGCGATTTCGCGGCGTCCGCGTCCAAGATCGCCAGCTTCCAGAAGGACAAGTACCGGCTCGGCGGGGATTTCTACAACATCTTCATGTTCATGGGGCACGTCATCCACGCCAGCTTCAACTGGGCGGTCTGGACCTATCGGAACACGGGGGTCTTCCCCGACGCCGACGCCATGGTGGCCCAGGCCCAGCGCATCTGGGGCAAGGCGGACGCCGAGCGGACGAGGAACCTGATCAACAAGTCCGGGCAATCGATGGGCGACCACCGGTCCACGATGGAGCTCCGGGTGCGCACCATGCACGCCATGGTGGCGGACCTCGTGACGAAGTACCCCATCGTCATCGGGACCGAGCTGCCCAACCTGCGCGTGTTCGAGCGCTTCAAGAAGGGCCAGGTCGTGGCGCGGGACGTCCTGCGGCTGGTGTACGACTTCGTGGTCGCGCGCGAGACGCCCGAGGGGCTGGAGCTCCTCGTCGTGGACTTCAAGACGGGCCAGTCCAAGACCAACCAGACACTCGACAAGGACGTGCAGGTCCAGCTCTACGACCTGGTCCCGCGCCTGTCGTGGAAGGACATCGGGGTCCCCTACGGCGTGACCGGAGCGCTCAAGAAGGTCGCCAAGGTCGGCGTCGTGTTCGTCTTCACCTCCGAGATGAAGGAAGCGCGCCTGACCGAGTGGACCCGGTTGAAGTACGAGAAGTTCCTGCGCAGCGTCGTGAACCGCATGCGCAAGCATTCGCAGCCTGCGCCGGCCCCAGCCAAGGACAAGAAGAAGACCTCGAAGTGACGCCTTCACGCCGGGCGGGAAGGAAGGCCGTCGCGGCGGCGCTGTCGGCCGCCATCCTCCTTCTGTCGCCTGGCGGCGAAGCCTCCCGCGCCCTGGCCCAGGTCGTCCAGACGCCCTACCGGGGAGGGGCGCCCGCCTCGGGTCCCCTGGTCGTCCCCGCGGCGCTCGCCCGGCCCGTCGTCGGCGCCGTCGGGCAGGGCCTGCCCGCCGTCTCCCTGTCCGGGAGCGTCGTGGGCCAGGCGGGGGCTCCGGAGCTTCGGACGCTGGCCGGGGCCCAGGGCGCCGCGGCCTGGGGCGGCAGCCCCAGGGGCCGAGTGTCCCGCAAGCCATCTGGAGATGCGTTGGCGGCGCGGGGCGTGGCCGCGGGGGCGCCGGCGGCATCGCCGGCTGCGCGGCATCTTCCCGTCCTGGCCCAGGGAGGCCAGGTCGTCGCAGGCGCAAGGCGTTCTCCACTCGCCGGAGACGGCCCGGCCCTGCCGTCCCTGCCGGCGGCTCCTCTCGGCGAGGTCCAGGCGCTGGCGCGGGACCTCGCCCCGCACCTGGCGGCCTCCCTGAAGGTCAAGGACGTCGGCGACGAGTCGGCCAGCGGCATCGGGGAGCGGCTCGAGGCCGTCATGCTGGGCCGCCGGCCCGCGCTCGAGCCGGCCGCGGGCGAGCCGATGCCGCCGGCGGCGGTCGGTTCCGACGATCCCTCCGGGCTCGACGCTCCAGCGGTCCTGCGGCGGGCGGGCAACGAGGTTCTCGGCGGGGCCGACGGCTCGGCTTCCCTCCAGGCCCCGCCGCGGCCCGCGGCGGAGGGCTCGGCGCTCTCCCTGCGGTCCCAGGCGCGCCCGGGATCGCTCGGCCGCGTCGGGCGATGGTTCAAGGGGCTGTTCCGCGTCCTGCCCGACCCTGAGAGGAACCGCCAGTTCTGGAGGTTTCTGCTCACGCAGTGCCTGGTCGCGGTCGGGATGTCCTTCCATAACACGGCCATGCCCAACCTGGCCGGCGGGCCGCAGGGGCGGGCCGCCAACCTCGGCTACGCCCGGGCGGCCGGCTGGGCGTCGCAGGCGGCCTCGAACGTCACGACGGGCCCGCTCATCGACCGCCATCCGGTGCAGAGGACCCTCGCGGCCACCTACCTGGCGCGCACGGTCGTCCTGTTCTCATTGCCGATCCTGTTCTTCCACGGGTGGCTGTCGTTCCCCGTGCTGCTGACGGTCTTGTTCGCCGCCGGCTACCTCGAGAGCATGAGCACCTCCGCCGAGTCCGTGGCGCAGATGCGCATCATGGGCGGCGACGAGAGATACTACAGCAAGGTCAACGCGGTCTCGGGCCTGCTGGTGAGCCTCGTGGGCGTCATCGCCCCGCTGGCGGCGGGCGCCTTGATCGGCTGGCTCGACGCCCGCCTCTGGGCCCTGGCCGGCAGCGCGCTCGCCTACGCCGTCTACGGCGCCGCGGCGCTGGCCGGCGCCGCGCTGTTCGGCCGGTGGCTGAGCCTGCCGCGCGAGGGGATCGCCCGCGCCCGCAGCATGCTCCGCGACCTGCTGAAGGGGGAGCGGGGCAAGTCCCTCGGGGTCAAGGCCGTCTACGCGGCGAAGGGGGACAAGGGAGCGGTGCTCGTGGTCGAGGTCGCCGGCAAGTCCCGCGTGGGCGAGGTCCTCCCGTCCGAGTTCGAGGGCTACGCCGTCCGGATCGTCGAGCGCAGGGGGGTGCGGGGCGCCCTGCGGGAGTTCGCGGAGGGCTTCCGCATCCTGTGGTCGAACCGCTATCTGCGGCTGACCTGCCTGGTCTTCCCGGTCGTCTACATGATGACCTCCGACGCCATCTTCTACACGGCGCTGCCCAGCTTCATCCAGGCCGGCCTGAAGAGCGCCGTCGGGAGCGCGCTCATCGAGGGGGTCCCGGTCATCGGGCCCATGGTCGCCGGGTTGGGGACGAAGGCCGGCGCTTTTGGGCTCTTCCTGGCCGCCAACGCCCTGGGGGCGGGGCTCTCGACGTTCTGGATGATGCTGCGCCAGAGCCGCCTCGCCGGCGCCAAGACGTTTCAAGAGGTCTCGCCGGCGGGCCTGAAGAAGGGGAAAGGCCGGCTGAGCCCTCTCGAGCGCGAGGGGGTCTGGACCTCCATCCTGCACGGGCTGGGCGCGCTGGCCTTCATCGGGGTCTTCCTGTCCCCGAACCTGTGGCTGTCGGCGGGCGCGATGCTGCTGACGGCCTTCCTGCGGGGGCCGGCCGCCGTGACGTGGTGGAGCCTGACGCAGAAGGCCATCCGCGACAGCCATCCGGAGAGCATGGGCAAGGTCTACTCCGCCATGTACTTCTACAACCTCGTGCTGTCCGTGGTGGGCGTGCTGGTGTTCGGCGGGCTCATGGGCGTGCTCGCGGCGGGCGCGGCCTTCTGGGTCATCGCCGCGGCCATGGCGGCGGCGGCCGTCCTCGACTTCGTCGAGCCCTACGTCGTCTTCCCCGTCTCTCGCCGTTAGGGCGCGCTCGCGCAGGAATTATTGACGCAATCCCTGGCGAGTGATATACTTCGTGGGAAGCTCGACGCGATGTTTGATGCGCGCCAGCACGGCGCGACTTCCGCCGCGCCGGAGCCGGCCATGAGGCGATATAGATGAAGCGGGCGATCCAGGTTCTCAACGTGATGGTGAAGGCTGGAATTATCGAGGATTATGCGATCGCCGGAGCGGTCGCCGGCATCATTCACGCTGAACCCGTATCGACCAAGGACCTTGATGTTCTTGTCCCGCTGCCCCAGACGCCGGCCGGGCTTGCCACGCTGACGTCGATCCATGCATACCTGAGGAAAGAAGGCTATTCGATGTACGGCCAGCACTTCATCATCGGCGGCGTGCCGGTGGATTTTCTGGATGCCCATGATCCCATCGCCAGGGATGCGCTGAAGGGCGCCATAGAGGTTGCGGCGTGGGGAGAGCGTACCAAAGTCGTTCGCCCAGAGCACCTGATCGCCATGGCTCTTGCCGTAGGCCGGCATAAGGATTGCGCCAGGATTGAGGCGCTCTTGGAGATGGCGAAGATCGACAAACCATTCCTGAGGCGCCTCATCCGACGGCACGGGCTCGTCGACAAGTGGGATGCCTTTCTCCGGGGGATCCGTGAATCATAGGGGCGGGTCGCTTCAGGCGTTTCTGCGACGGAAAAAGCGTTTGCGGCGCGCGATGGCCCGGTTGCCAATCGAGGACAAGATCGCTTGCTTGGTCGATCTCCAAAGGAGGATCCATGCCGTTCGGAAGCATTATCCTGTTTGGAGCATAGACGAGGACATCGCAGGCCGCGGCTTGCCTGCACACAGGTCATGACGTCGTCCGTTTGTCCGGGTGGATGTTCTTGGATCTCCGGTTCAAAGGCGGTATGGAGGCTTTGATGCTGGCTCTGACGGCGGCTGGAAGGCCGGCCTGGGGCCAGGATGTCTCCTGGCCCGACCTCTCCCAATCCGCCCAGGTCGTGGCGGGGCCTGGAACGTCTTCTACGCCAGGTCCTTCCGGGCCGCGTCCCGCTACGACGCCGGCCCGGGCATCCGCTTCGGCTACCTCGGCGTTCGCGTCGCCCGCTGAGCTCACGCCCATCGGCTCGATGCCCTGAGTCCAAGACCTTGAGGGCCAGCGCCCAACTCCCTCCGCGCAACCATCCACGTCGATAGCTCGTCGAGCGACATCGCGCGCGAGATGTGAGATAGGCCCATCTCTATGATGCATGGGCCCATCGTCTTGCGGCGGTGGGCCCCAGTTGTCCGTGGTCAATGGGTCCTCCGCCTCGGTTTGGTGGGCCGATTGCTTCGGCCTTTTTGGGACCTTGGACCCGTACGGGTGCGGCGGGGCAACCGATATAATGGAAGCATGAAGAAGAATCAGAGCGCCCTCATCGCCGTCTTCATCTCCCTTTGCGTCGCCGGCCCGAGCGCTTACGGCCAGACCATCACGGGCAGGACAGCGGCTCCCGCGGGCTCGGGCGTCAACGGCCAGGTCATCGTTCCCGTCGTCGGCGGCGGCCAGGTCGGCGCCGTGTCGATGGACATCAAGGCGGTCTCGCTGCAGTCCGTCACCCCCGTCCTCGCCGTGCCGCAGATCCGCCGGGCTCCCGCCGGGCTCAAGGCCGGCGAGGCCCTCGCCCTGCCGTCGGAGGCGCAGGCCGTTCTCCGCTCGCCGGAGACGGCGGTCGGCTTCGCCGGCCAGGCCAAGTCCGGCTCCGGCTCGAAGTCATCCCGCCTGCGCCAAGGGCGCAGGGGGATGCCCGAGGAGGGCCAGCCCGACCGGGACCGCGGCAGCCCCGATTCGACGGACGACCTCGACGGCCTGGGCAACCCCGGCCGGCGCCAGGACGACGGCCCGGACTCGGTCTCCGATGAGTTCGGCGGTGATTCCGGCTCGCGGGGCGTCGCTGAGTTCCTCAAGATCAAGGACGCCCTCACCATCGGCTCCGCGGACATCGGCCGCATGGCGGCCGACCAGGCCCGCGCCTCGGGGCAGGCCATCATGGACCGGGCCCTCGGGGTCCGGCCGGTCCGGACCTCCGGCGGCGCCGTCCAGGCCATGCCCTCGGGCGGTTCGGCCGACCAGGCGCGGTCCTCCCTGAGCCGCGCCGGCTTGAAGTCCTCCCGCAAGGGCATGCCCGACGAGGGCCGGCCCGACCGGGATGGCGGCAGCCCCGATTCGACGGACGGCCTCGACGAACTGGGCAACCCCAGCCGGCGCCAGGACGACGGCCCGGACTCGGTCTCCGACGAGTTCGGCGGCGGCAGGGGCGGCGACGGGAACGCCGGGCTCCTCGCCCCGGGGATGGTCGAGACCCAGATCGGCATGACCGCCGCTCCCCAGCGCGCGCGGTCGGCCCCGCAGGCGGCGGCGGCCGACGTGCCGGTCGACCTCGTGGTGATGCTGGCCGCCGGCGAAGGTCGGCGCCTCACCGCGGACTCCTTCCTCTCGTCGGTCGATCTGGAGGGCCGCCAGGGCGTCCAGGCCTACGCCGAGATGCAGGGCGGCATGCTCGCCCAGCTCGAGGCCTTCGGGATCGGCCAGGACGCGCTCGCCTCCCTCGACGCGACGCCGACGGCGACCTACAGGCGGATCAACGCCGCGGTCTTTCGCGTGGGCGCCTCCAAGGCCGCCGAGTTCGTGCTGTACATGAACAGCCAGGGCCACAAGGTGTTCGCGAACGATTCCCGCAAGATCATCAAGCCCGTCCCCACCACGCCCGAGAACGCCGACCCCAATGCGCCCAAGGCCGTGACCTTGGAGGACACCCTCAAGATCATCCAGGCGGTCAAGGTCCACCAGGCGGCCGCGGAGCTCTGGGGCCCCTCCGAGCTCGGCCCCGTCGGCCGGCTCGCCATGAAGGCGGCGACCTGGCTGACCCGCAAGAAGGCCGACGCCCCGCAGCCCCCGATCGCGGTCATCGACAGCGGCGCGGACGTCGGCCACCCGATGCTCAAGAACGTCAAGACCTTCAACGCGACCTCCGGCGAGAACGTCGACGACATCGGCCACGGCTCGTGGGTCACGAGCGCCGTGCTCAACATCGCCCGGTGGCTCAAGAACGTCACCCACTACAAGACCTTCCTCAACGGCGGCGCTTCCCTCGACGACATCCTCAAGGCCCTCACGCAGGCCGCCAACGACGGCAACATCGTCATGTCGAACTCCTGGGGCTCCGACGACGGGGACCCGGACAGCCCCGATTCCCAGCTGGTCAGGAAGCTCGCGGAGGAGGGCCGCATCATGGTCTTCGCCGCCGGCAACTCCGGCCCGGGCGCGAACACCGTCGGCTCGCCGGCCATCGTGTACTACAAGGACGCCAAGACCGGCGCGGTCCGCGTCCTCGCCGTGGCCGCGGCCAACCGCAGCAAGAAGATCGCGAGCTTCTCGTCCCGCGGCCCCGGGAGCGAGAAGACCAAGGACATCCCGGGCTACCCGCACCGGCCGGACCTGACCTCGGTGGGCTATAACAAGGAAGGCGCCTGGCCCTCCGCCCTCGGGGACGCCGACCGCACGGACCCGGTCTACGGCCCGCTCAAGGCGATCTCGGGCACCTCGATGTCCACGCCGGACGTGGCCGGGGCCATCGCGATGCTGGCGCAGCTTTTCGGCGTGACGCGGGTCGGCGAGAAGCTCGACGCCGTCGTCAACGCCGTCATGTCGACCCTCGAGAAGACCGGGCAGAGCCCGGACATGGAGGGCGACGGTTTCATCAACGTGGACGGCGCCTACGAGCTCCTGAAGAAGTCCATGGAGCCCGTCAGGCCGGGCTTCGTGGCCCGGCTGGCCGCCAAGGTGGCGGGCTGGATGGGGAGATAGGCGGATCCCGTAGCAAGCAACGACATCGTCAAGATGAGGACCAATGATATGAAGACCGATACGCTGGCAGGCATGTCCCTATTCATCGTCGAGGACGACGACCATTTCCGCGAGACGTTCATCGACGCGATGACGCTCGAGGGGGTCAAGGTGGAAGGCTCGAGGACGGGCTACGAGGCCATCAGGGCCCTGTCCAAGACGATGCCGAAAGCCATCATCATCGACGTCCAGCTGCCGGACATCCACGGGTTCGACCTCTGCCGCATCATCAAGAAGTCCGACCGCCTCAAGAGGGTGCCCGTGGTCTTCATCACGGCCTCGTCCCAGTACAACGACCCGCGCGACCGCGTGGAGGGGCTCCTGTCGGGCGCGGCGGGCTTCCTGGCCAAGCCGATCTCCATGGACGAGATCCGTACGGAGATCGGCCGCATCGTGCCGGCCGGGAGCGCCTAGCCGGGACCGCTCCCTCGACGACGCCGGGCGCCCCGCCGGACCGTTCGGCTCGTGTTGACATCCTCCCCGGCGCGTGCTATCATGTATCTACCGCAGCGGATGGACCGACCCGATACCCCGACATACCCTGGAGAGTAAAGCATGTCCCTCGAGATCCAACTGACGGACGCCACCTTCGAGAAGGACGTCCTGCAGAGCGCCTCTCCCGTGCTGGTCGATTTCTGGGCGCCCTGGTGCGGGCCGTGCCGGATGCTGGCTCCGATCATCGAGGAACTGGCCAAGGAGTACACCGGGAAGGTCCGCGTTGGCAAGCTCAACACGGACGAGCATCCCGAGGCCGCCGGGCGCTACAGGATATCGGCCATCCCGACCCTCCTCTTCTTCAAGGGCGGGAAAGTCGTCGAACAGATGCAGGGCGTGCACCCCAAGGCCGAGATCAAGAAGAAGCTCGATTCCCTGGTCGCCGGATAGCCGCGGAAGCCTTGACGGCTGGGCCGTTCCCGTCGGATCAATCGTTCTTTATGAGGCCGCGCCTCTATCTCATCGACGCTCACTCCTACCTGCACCGGGCCTACCACGCCCTGCCGCCCCTGTCGTCCTCGAAGGGCGAGCCGGTCGGGGCCCTCCTGGGCTTCGCCAGGATGCTCCTCAAGCTCATCCGGGAGGAGAAGCCCGACCGGGTGGCGGTGTGTTTCGACTCGCCCGGCCCCACCTTCCGGCACGAGGCTTTCGCGGCCTACAAGGCCACGCGCAAGGAGGTCGACGCGGACCTGCGCAGCCAGCTCCGCCTCGCCCCGGACCTGGCGGGGGCCCTGGGGTGCGTCTGCGTGCGCCTCGACGGCTACGAGGCGGACGACCTCATGGCGACCCTGGCGGCGCGCGCCTCCTCCGAGGGGCTCGACGCGGTGCTCGTGACGGGCGACAAGGACGCCTTGCAGATGGTGGGCGAGGGCGTGCGCGTGCTCGACCCGGTCAAGGGCGTCTGGATGGACCCCCCGCAGGTCGAGGCCAAGCTGGGCGTCGGCCCGGCGGCGGTCGTGGACTTCCTGGCCCTGACCGGCGATTCCTCCGACAACGTGCCCGGGGTCCGGGGCGTCGGCCCGGTGGGAGCGAGGAAGCTCCTGAAGGAGCACGGGTCGCTCGAGGCGGCGCTGGCCGCGGCCAAGGCCGGCGACCCGCGCATCCCCCCGAAGACGGCTTCGGCGCTGGTCGGCGGGGAGGGGGCCGCCCGGGCCGCCATCGAGCTCCTCCGGCTGAGGCGGGACGCCCCGATCGGGGTGAAGCCCTCCGACTGCGCCGCGCCGTCGCCGGTGATGGAGAAGATGCGGGCTCTGTGCGAGCGCCTCGAGCTCCACGCGCTCCTCAAGGACATGACGGGAGAGGACGGCAACGGCGGCGGCCCTTCGGCCCCGGCTGCCGGGGCGCTCCGGGACGCGGACTGGAACACGGTCCGCAAAGAGGCGGAGAAAGGAGGCGTCCTCACGCTCGCGTGCGTGGCCAACGACGCCCCCGACCTCCTCGAGGGCGCTCCCGCCCTGGTCGCCGTGGGCCTGGAGGACGGCAGGACGGCGTTCATCCACGGGGCCGACCTCGGGCGCCGCAAGCGCGAGCTCTCGGCGCTGCTGGAAGGCCCGGTCCTCAAGGTCTGCCACGACGTGAAGGCGGCCCTGGCCGTGCTCGGGCCGTTGGGGCTCAGGGTGGGGCCTCCCGTCTTCGACACGATGCTCGCGGACTATTGCCTGGACCCCGGGATGGACCAGGGCAAGCCCGCCGCGGGACGCGCCAAGGACGTCGAGGCCGAGCTCAGGCGCCGCGCGGCCCTGGCCCTCGGCCGCGAGGCGAAGGCCGCGGCGATGAGGGAGAAGGGGGTCTTGAGGCTCTACGAGGACATCGAGCTCCCGCTCCTGTGGGTCCTCCGGGGGATGGAGGAGGAAGGCATCGCCGTCGACGCCGGCTACCTGAGGAGCCTCGCGGCGGACTTCGACGCCCACATCGCGCTCCTCAAGGCCGAGATCGACGGGATGGCCGCGACCGAGATCAACCTGAACTCCCCCAAGCAGCTGGGCCTGCTCCTCTACGACAAGCTGGGCCTGCCCGTCGCGCACAAGACGGCCAAGGGCGGCCGGTCCACGGACGAGGCCGCGCTCAGCGCCCTGGCCGGCCTGCACCCCATCCCGGCCAAGGTCATCGAGTACCGCGAGCTCGCCAAGCTCAAGGCGACCTACATCTCGGGGCTGCTCGAGCGCGTCCGGACCGGGACCGGGCGGGTCCACACCCATTTCGACCAGTCGGGCACCGCCACCGGCCGCCTCTCGAGCCTCGATCCCAACCTGCAGAACATCCCCATCCGGTCCGAGCCCGGCCGCAAGATCCGCCGGGCGTTCGTGGCCGGGCCGGGGTGCGTCCTGGTCGCCGCGGACTACTCTCAGATCGACCTGAGGGTCCTGGCGCACGTCTCGGGCGACCGGGCGCTCCGGGAGGCGTACGCCTTGGACCAGGACATCCACGAGAGGACGGCCCGGGAGGTCTTCCGCGTCGGCCCCGGCCCCGTGGACAAGGAGACCCGGCGGCGGGCCAAGGCGATCGTTTTCGGCATCGCCTACGGCCAGTCGGCCCACGGCTTGTCCCAGCAACTGGGCATCCCGCGCGGCGAGGCCGCGGCGTACATCAAGACGTTCTTCGAGCATTACGCCGGCGTGGCCTCCTGGATCAAGTCCAACCTGGAGGAGGCCAAGGCCGCCGGCGTGGTCCGCACCTGGGCGGGCAGGCTCCGGCGCGTGCCGGAGCTGGCGGCCTCCAACTCGAGCCTCAGGCAGTTCGGGGAGCGCGTCGCCACCAACACGCCCATCCAGGGAGGCTCCGCGGACATCATCAAGGTGGCGATGCTGAAAGCCTGGCCGGGGCTGAAGGCCGGCGGGGGGCCGCGGGAGGCCCGCCTGCTGCTCCAGATCCATGACGAGCTCCTGTTCGAGGTCCCGGAGCGGCAGGCGGGCGATTTCGCTCGCTGGGTCCGAGGCGTCATGGAACAGGCCGTCGAGCTCGAGGTCCCCCTGAAGGTCGACGTCAAGGCCGGCCCCAATTGGCAGGATATGGAGAGCTTGTGATATCCCACGGCGAGAGCCTGTGACCAGGTCCTTCTCGCACGCGCCCATCGACTTCAGGACGATGCCGCCGGTCGTCAGGTGGCTCCTGATCGCCAACACCGCGGTCTTCGTCCTGCGCGCGTTCGTCGGCAAGGAGTTCGACCTCCTCTTCGGCCTCGTCCCGCACCAGGTCCTGTCGGAGCGGTGGGTCTGGCAGCCGTTCACCTACGTCTTCCTGCACACCGGCGTCTTCCAGCTCGTCTTCAACCTGTTCTGCATCTGGATGTTCGGCATGCCCGTGGAGGCCCAGTGGGGGGGGCTCGAGTTCGTCAAGTTCTACGTCATCTGCGGTCTCGGGGCGGCCGCGGCCGCGCTGGCGATGGGCCCCGGCTCGTCGTCGCCCGTGACGGTGGGCGCGGCCGGCCCGATCTTCGGGCTCCTGGTCGCCTTCGCCATGCTCTACCCGGACGCGGTGGTGTACCTCTATTTCCTGTTCCCGGTCACCGCCCGGCAGATGGCGGTCATCTTCGGCCTCATCGAGCTCTTCGCCGCGGCGTCGGACGGCACGCCTGGCCCGGGACGGTTCGCGGGCCTCGGCGGGATGGCGGCGGCCTACGTCTACATCCGCTGGTGGTGGATGATGAAGATCAAGGCCAAGGCCTGGTTCAAGGGGATGGGCGTCGGCGTCAGGCCCGCCGGGGTTCCCCCGCGGCGCGGCGCCAGGCCGGCCGCGCCCCCGCCGGCGGCGAAGGCGGCCTCCATGGAGGACGTGGACCGCATCCTCGACAAGATCCTGGCCAGCGGGATCGACTCCCTGAGCGAAGAGGAGAAGTCGATCATGAAGCGCTACGCCGAGAAGCAAAAGGAGAAGCGCGTCCCATGAGCCGCCGCTTCGTGGTGGGGCTGACGGGGGGCATCGCCTCGGGCAAGAGCCTGGCGCTGGAGGCGTTCGGGCGGGCGGGCGCGGCGACCGTCGACCTCGACGCCATCGTCCGCGAGCTCTCCAAGCCGGGCGGGCAGGCCTACGGCAGGATCGTGGGCGCCTTCGGCGGCGGGGTCGTCTCTCCCGGCGGGGGGCTGGACCGGGGCCGGTTGGCCGAGGTGGTCTTCGCCGATCCGCGCCGTCGGCGGCGGCTCGAGGGCATCCTCCACCCGCTGATCCGCAGGGAGATGGGCCGGCGCATCGCCAAGGCGAGCGGCGTCGTGGTGGTGGACGTGCCGCTCCTGTTCGAGAAAGGGCGGAAGTCCCTGGCGAGGGGCTTCGATGCCACCGTCTTGATCAGTACGACCAAGGAACTCCAACTCCGGCGGGCCTGCGGCCGGGGCATGACCAAGCCGCAGGCCCGGGCGAGGATGGCGGCGCAGCTGCCGGACGCGGCCAAGCGCAAGCTCGCGGATATCGTGATCGACAATGCCGGGTCCCGGGGGGACCTGCGCCGCAGGATCGCCGGCTACTACAAGGCGTTCGATTTGATCTGCCATGGGAACCATCGCTAGACAGAGAGGTCGAAGTACATTGGAGGAGAATGACATGGAAGGCACGGCCAAGGCTCCGCACGGGCATCAACAGGGACAGCAGCAGGGACAACAGCAGGGACAACCTCAGCAGGGACAGCACCAGCAGGGGCCTCAGCAGCCCGTCAAGCTGCTCGACGTCACCCAGCTCTCGAAGATGACGATCACGGAGCTCAACGCCATCGCCAAGGACCTCAAGCTCGAGGGCGTCTCCGGGCTGCGCAAGCAGGAGATGATCGCCAAGATTCTCGAGGGCCAGCTCAAGGCCAACGGCATGATCTACGACGAGGGGGTCCTGGAGATCCTCCCCGACGGGTTCGGGTTCCTGCGGTCCCAGGAGTACAACTATCTCCCGGGGCCCGACGACATCTACATCTCCCCTTCGCAGATCAAGAAGTTCGGGATGCGCAAGGGCGACACCATCGGCGGCTTCGTCCGGCCCCCCAAGGACGGGGAGCGCTTCTTCGCCCTCCTCCAGGTGAAGAAGATCAACGGCGTGGACGCCGAGACCCTGCGCGACCGGCCCTTCTTCGACAACCTGACGCCGCTCCACCCGAACAAGAGGTTCGTCCTGGAGCACGACCGCACCGAGCCCACGACCAGGCTGCTCGACCTCATCGCCCCCATCGGCAAGGGCCAGCGCGGCCTGATCGTGGCGGCGCCCAAGACCGGCAAGACCATGATCCTCCAGAAGATCGCCAACGCCATCTCCGCCAACCACCCGGAGACCGTGCTGATGATCCTCCTCATCGACGAGAGGCCCGAGGAGGTCACCGAGGTCCAGCGCTCGGTCAAGGCCGAGGTCGTCGCCTCGACCTTCGACGAGCCGGCCGACCGCCACGTCCAGGTCGCGGAGATGGTCCTCGAGAAGGCCAAGCGCCTGGTGGAGATGGGCAAGGACGTGGCCATCCTGCTCGACTCGATCACCCGCCTGGCGCGGGCCTTCAACACGATCACCCCGTCGTCGGGCCGCGTGCTCTCGGGCGGGTTGGAGGCCACGTCGCTCCAGCGCCCCAAGAGGTTCCTCGGCGCCGCCCGCAACATCGAGGAGGGGGGGTCGCTGAGCATCATCGCCACCTCCCTGGTGGACACGGGCAGCCGCATGGACGAGGTCATCTTCGAGGAGTTCAAGGGCACGGGCAACATGGAGGTCTACCTCGACCGCAAGCTCTCGGACCGGAGGATCTTCCCGTCCTTCGAGATCAACCGCTCGGGCACCCGCAAGGAGGAGCTGCTCCTGAGCGAGGACGAGCTCAACAAGATGTGGATCCTTCGCAAGGTCCTGGCGCCGCTCAGCTCGGTGGAGGCCATGGAGCTCCTGCGCGACAAGCTGCTGGCGAGCAAGACCAACAAGGACTTCCTCAAGCTTATGGAGCTCTCGGCTTCCTGATGGCACGGCTATCGGCCGCCGCCCCCTCCGTCGAGAGGAGAACGTCCTGCGCCTGCGAGGACGGCGGCCCCCTGGCCGCCGCGCGTCCCGGGAGGGGCGCTTGACGAGGCCGCCCTGGAGAGGGGCTCTGGCCGCCGGCGCGGCGCTGCTGCTGGCCTGGGCCGCCCGAGAGTCGGCCGCGCGGACGACCTCCCAATCGGAGTGGGAGCGCTTCTCCGTCCTCACGCCGGCCGGCCCGGAGGAGCCTTCGCCGGAGGTCTTCCGGCTCGTCAAGCGGCTCATCTACGCCGAGCACAAGATCGTGAAGGGCGAGTACAGCGCCTGGCACCTGGCCAAGGCCTACGGGACCACGGCGATGGCGCTGCAGTCGACCAGGGGCGACGAGATGATCATCCTCTACCCCGGGATGAAGGTCATGGTGCACAACAAGGACGGCATGCTCTACCAGGTGAAGGGGGAGCGCGAGACCCTCGAAGGCGTGATCGCCCGGTTCCAGCCGGATCCCCACGCCGCGCGCAAGTTCAAGGAGGCCGTGATCCAGGCCAACTCCTTCCCGGCGAGCGCCATGCTGGGGCCGTTCCCCCTGGAGAAGGGGGAGCTCGTGCTCCTGCCCAAGGTGAGGGTCAATTTCGACACCTTCCGCTTCCCGTTCGCCGAGGCGGGCTGGCACCGCGTGAGCTCGCGGTTCGGGATGCGGACCCATCCCGTGCTGGGGCGGCGCCGGTTCCACGAGGGCATCGACCTGGCCAAGCCCTACGGCGCGCCGGTCTATCCCTCCCGCAGCGGGCGGGTCGTCGAGGCCGGGTGGAAGGAGGGCTACGGCCTGACCATCGTGGTCAAGCACTTCGACGGGTCGACCACGCTCTACGGGCACCTCTCCAAGGTCGCGGTCAAGAAGGGGCAGGTCGTGCAGCGCGGCAAGTCCGTGCTCGGCCGCGTCGGCTCCTCCGGCCTGGCCACCGGGCCGCACCTGCACTTCGAGATGCACGACAAGAACGGCAAGCTCATCAACCCCATGACGAAGATCGGCCGGCGGTAACCACTCGCCTCCCCCGCGGCCTGGCCGCTTGCTGGGCCCGGCCAGGGGTGAGCAGCCGAGGGGGCTGAATTCGGCGTTGTCTTCTTTGGTTCATGAATAATGTATAATAAGGCGCTATGAGAGCCGGCATCCACCCCGTCTATAAGATCGCCAAAGTCATCTGCGCCTGCGGCAACACCTTCGAGACTCGCTCGGCCAAAGATGTGATCAAGCTCGAGATCTGCTCGGGCTGCCATCCCTTTTACACCGGCCAACAGCGCCTCGTCGACACCGCCGGCCGCGTGGAGCGCTTCAAGACCCGGTTCAGCAAGACCGACGGCAAGATGGTGGTCCGCAAGCCCGTCAAGAGGGAAGTCAAGAAACTCGGGATGGTGCCTGCCCCCAAGCCGAAGGTCCTGTCGACCGCGCCCAAGAAGGAGACCAAGGCGGACAAGAAGGCGGCCAAGAAAGGCTAGCGGTCTCCGCCAGCGACAGCCCCGGCCTAGGGAGGCCGGGGCTGTCTTTTGAGGCATTCCGAATGAAACGGCGCCTGGCCCCCTCAGCTACTAGCCTCCCCGCGGGGGAGGCTGGTGAGATGCCCCCACAACTACTCGCCTCCCCCTGGGGGAGGCGAGTGATATGAACCCGCGATTCGAACGTCTCTTGGCGGAATACGAGGGGATCGAGGCGAGGCTCGCCGCCGGCGGCCTCTCGTCCGCCGAGGTCAAGGAGTGCTCCCAAAGGCACGCGGAGCTGGCGGGGGCGGCCGGCCGCATCAAGGCGTTGCGCAGGCTCGAGGCGGAGCTCGCCGGGCTGTGCGCCCTCATCGAGGGGCCGGAGCGCGAGATGAGGGAGCTCGCCCTCGCCGAGAAGGCCGCGCTCGAGCCCAAGGTCGGCGAGCTCGAGCGCGCCATCCTCCTGGACCTGCTGCCCAAGGACCCGGACGACGCCCGGGCGGCGTTCCTCGAGGTCCGGGCGGGCGCCGGGGGCGACGAGGCGGCGCTCTTCGCGGCCGAGCTCCTGCGGCTCTACACCCGGTTCAGCGAGGGGCGGGGCTGGAGGGTCGAGACCGTCGAGCTCGCCGCCACGGGGCTCAAGGGCGTCAAGCAGGCCGTCCTCTTCATCCAGGGGGCGGGCGTCTATTCCTGGCTGCGCTACGAGGGGGGGGTGCACCGCGTGCAGCGGGTGCCCCAGACCGAGGCCTCGGGCCGCATCCACACCTCGACCTGCACCGTGGCGGTGCTGCCCGAGGTTTCGGAGGTCGAGATCACCATCCGGCCCGACGACCTCAAGCTCGACACCTTCCGCGCGGGCGGGGCCGGCGGGCAGAACGTCAACAAGGTCGAGACCGCGGTGCGCATCACCCATATCCCGACGGGCATCGTGGTGCAGTGCCAGGAGGAGCGCTCGCAGGGCAAGAACAGGGCCAAGGCCATGAAGGTGCTGCAGGCCAAGCTCGTGGCCGGCGAGAAGGAGCGCAAGGTCGCCGCGGAGGGCTCGGCCCGGCGCCGGCAGGTCGGGACGGGGGACCGCTCCGAGAAGATCCGGACCTACAACTTTCCCCAGAACCGCATGACCGACCACCGGCTCGAGCGCTCCTGGTACAACCTGCCGTTGATCATGGAAGGCGAGGTCGTCCCCGTCTTCGAGGCCCTGCGCCAGGCCGCGCAGGCCCAGGCGCTCGAGGACGCCGGTTCCTAGGCCTTTCAACCCATTTCCATTCAGGTCCATTCCACTGTCCCGCAGGACCCAAAAGGCACCTGAATCCCCGTGATTTTTCCACCATAATCAAAGCACGGACCTTTTCGGAACAGCGAGCATGAGAATCGGAACCCCTACTCACTCGGATGGCAGCCGGCGGCTTGCCGCGCGCCTGCTCCTCGCCGCCCTGCTCTGGGAGCCGGCATCCCGTCCGGCCCTGGCGGCTTCGGTCAGCGCCCAGGTGACGGTCGTGCCCGCCAACCTGGGTGTTTCCATTACGCCCCAAGCCGCCGCCGGAGCGGTCTCGGGCCTCCTTGGCTCCACGGGGTTCTCATCGAGCCTCTCCGCGCCGTCCCTCCTTCCCTCCCTGAACCCGCTCCCGGCCCCCATCGCGGCCCCGGCGTCGGCCGCGCCGGCCCCCACGGCCCTGTCGGCGCTTCCGTCCTTGGGGACGGCTTCGTCCTCCCTCGGAAAGGCCGAGCGCAAGCAGGCTCCGGCGGCCATCGGCGAGTTGCGGGCGCTGGCCGAAGGGACGGCCGCCCCCGCGGAGGAGCGCTCCGGCTCCGACGCAGCGTCCGCGGCCCTGGGGAAGCTCTCGAGCCGCTTCGACGGGACGAAGGACGCCCCGTCCCTCCAGGCCGAAGAGCCGGCCCCGCAGGGAGCGGCCTCGTACGATCCGAGGGAGCCCGGCGTCGTCGAAAGCCTCATCCGCTCCAAGGAGGCCGTCGTCGTCGCGCACGGCAAGAACGACTATCGGGAGGTCGCCGGGGAGAGCACCTGGGGGAACATCGCCCACTCCGTGGAAGCCGCGGGCGGGCGCCCCCTCGTCATCGAAGCCGACATCCGCCGCACCGGCGACGGCTTCATCATCTTCCATGATCCGACCTTCCATGCCGGCGTGCGCGGCTACCGGACCCCTCCGGAAAGGATCGAGGCCTTCCGGAGGGAGCACCCCGAACTCGCCCGGCAGAAGGAGGGGCATTGGGATTTCCTCCTGCTCGACGAGGTGGGGAGCTACGGGCGCGACGAGCTCAAGGACATCCGGATCTTCGACCGGCCCACGGGGCGCGAATTCCCGCTGATCCGCCTCGAGGGGCTCCTCCGGAGCGTGGAGGAGCCGGGGAAGCTGAGCGTTCCGGAGCATCCCTACGAGGCCCGCGGTCCCCCGGCGGAGGGCGGCGTGGTCCCGGCCCGGACCGTCGACGCGGGGCCCATCGCCCTCTACCTCGACTTCAAGGAGACCAACCATCTGTCGCGGCGCCTGTACGGCCTTTCGGAGTGGCACTGGATCATCGGCTCCTGGAGCACCGAGCGCATCGAGGCCTTCACCCGCAAGGCGCTCGAGGACCTTTCGGCCGTGCTAGGCCGGGCCAGAGCGCACGGCAAGACCTTCATCGCTGTGAGGCATCCCCGTGTCGCGGCCCTGGCGCGCGAGGTCGACCCTGGGATCCGGATCATGGCGAGCCCGGACACCGTGACCCCGGAGACCACCGCGGAGGAATGGATCCGGGCCATGGAGCCTTTCCTGGCCTCCCGTCCCGAACTCGTCGAGATCAAGTACCTCCGGCATATGCGCGACCCCAAGATCCGCGCCTGGGCCCGCGAGCGCCGCCTCAAGATCCTCTACGACCAGATCCCCCAGACAGACACCACCCAGTTCGAGGGCGCCTACCAGGACGACCTCGGCCGGCTGATCCGGGACATCGTCGACCTGGGCTCGGACGTCATGATCCAGACCAACACCCCCGAGGCGGTGCGCTCCCTGGTCGGCCCTCGGACCGCCCTGTCCCCGACCACCGACAAAACCGCGTTCCAACCTTGACCGACCACCGGCTTGGGCGCTCCTGGCACGACCTGCCGTTGATCATGGAAGGCGAGGTCGTCCCCGTCTTCGAGGCCTTGCGCCAGGCCGCGCAGGCCCAGGCGCTCGAGGACGCCGGCTCCTGAGCGGGCCGCGCCGCCGGCCGGCCCCGGCGCTCCAGCCTCGCCATCCTGAGTGTAGTATGATAGCCTAGCCGGACGGGGATCGCGGCAGGTCGCCGCGTCCCATGATCAGGGAGGAGGGAACATGGATATGGTCCTTGCCGGCGTCCTCGCGGCGGCGCTGGCCGGCGTGTCGTGGGGGGCGCAGTGGCCCGACCTCTCGTCCCCGTCGGCCGGGGCCGGCGGCGGCGAGAAGGACGCGGCGGTCGTCGTCGGGGTGGAGCGGTACGGCGAGGACGTGGCCCCCGTGCCCGGCGCTCGGCAGAACGCGCAGGATTGGTACTCCTATCTCACCAAGTCGCTCAGGGTCCCGGTCGAGAGAGTCGAGCTGCTCAGGGACAAGAAGGGCGTGCTGGAGAAGATGCGCAAGGCCGCGGCCAAGGCCGCCTCGGAGGCGGAGCCGGGCGGGACGCTCTGGTTCGTCTTCATCGGCCACGGGGTCCCGGCCAAGGACGGGAGCGACGGGCTCCTCGTGGGAGCGGATGCCCAGCAGGACGTGGACCTCCTCTACAGCCGGAGCCTTTCCCAGCGGGAGCTGCTCGAGACCCTCGCCAAGGGCAGGCAGGCCCGGACGGTGCTGGTGCTCGACGCCTGCTTCAGCGGGAGGACGCCCGAGGGCAAGCCCCTCGTCAAGGGGCTCCAGCCCTTGGTGCTCAGCGCCCCTCCCGCGGCCCTGGGGCCCGGCGTCTTCCTGTTCACCGCGGCCCGTTCCGACCAGTTCGCCGGGGCTCTGCCCGGAGCCGGCCGGCCGGCCTTCAGCTACCTCGCGCTCGGAGGCCTGCGCGGCTGGGCGGACGAGGACAAGGACGGCAAGGTGACCGCGGCCGAGCTCGCGGGCTACAGCCGCAAGGCGCTCTCGGCCGTGGTGAAGGACCGGACCCAGGAGCCCGAGCTCATCGGCGGAGCCCCCTCCGAGGTCCTGGGCCGCGGCTCCGAGGCGGGCCCGGACTTGGCGGACTTGGTCCTCCAGGGCGGAGGCGGCGCCATGGAGTTCAAGGTGAGCGCCCTGCCCGAGGTGCCCAAGGCGGTCGCGCCTTCGGCGGAAGGGCTCGCAGCCGCGGCCGGGGGCGGGTCGGGGTCCAAAGACGCGGCCGGGGGCATCGATTTCGGGGACGTGGACGCGCTGGAGAAATACGACGCGGTGGCCAGGTTCGAGAAGGGCGACGCGAGCCCCGAGGAGAAGGCCAGGCGCTGGCAGGCTTTCGCGGGAGAGGCCCCTCCTTCCTCGAAATACGCCCGGCTCGGCGCGACCCGCGCCGGGGAGTGGGAGCGCTACGCCGGGGCGCTCAAGGCCGCGGAGGAGGCCAAGGCCAGGCGCGCCGAGACCCGCGACCGGGATTGGGACAAGCTGAGAAGGCTCCTGGCCCTTTCCGTGGTCAGCCCGGCCGAGAAGCAGAGGTTCGCCAAGGTCTTCGTGGAGGCCTACGGGAGGAAGCTCGAGGACAACCCCTGGCTCGGAGAGCTCCTGGCGCACCTCCCGCCCGGGGCCCTCTCGCCGGCGGAGCGCGGCGCGGTCGCCAAGGCCAAGGCCGAGGAGCTCAAGGCCCTGGCGCGCGCCGAGGACCACGCCTTCTTGGCGTTCAAGGACCTGCCCATCGCCGGGAAGGCTCCTCCCCAGGCGCGGTCTCGGGAGGTCCTGGTCCCTTCGGGCGAGTTCCTGATGGGCGACCGAGCCGACAAGATGCGCAAGGTGTACCTGGACGCCTACACCATCGACGCCTTCGAGGTCACCGTGGCCCAGTTCAGGAGGTTCTCCAAGGCCGCGCGCCGCCCCATGCCCAAGCAGCCGGACTACGCCAAGGACGACCACCCCGTGGTCAGCGTCTCCTGGGACGAAGCCCAGGCCTTCTGCCGCTGGAAGGGAGGCGGCCTGCCGACCGAGGCGCAGTGGGAGAAGGCGGCCAGGGCCGGCACGGACACGGACCATTCCTTCGGCGATAACGACAAGGGTCAGCTGCAGGACTACGCCTGGTGCGAGTACTTCAAGGAGAACGAGACCCACCCGGTCGGGCTCAAGAAGCCCAATCCCCTGGGCATCTACGACCTGTACGGCAACGTGTGGGAGTGGGTCCATGTCCGGTCCGAAGAATACGACCTTGCAGCGCTCCGCAACCCCAAGGGGTCGTCCCAAGGCGAGGGCAGGGTCAGCAGGGGAGGGGCGTGGGGCTCGAACGCCTGGGCCTGCTCCTCGGCGGCGCGCGGGGTCACGCCGGGCGGCGCCCTCGACGGCGCCGTGGACAAGGGCTTCCGCTGCGCCAGGCCCGCGCGTTGAACGATGGATGACTCGATGGGCCTGGAGCACCCGCTGCCGGATTGGATGGCCTCGGCCATCCGCAGGGCGGCGTTCCTCTCCTTCCTGGAATGGGCTTGGCCGATGGCCATGGTCTGCCTGTTAATCGCCGGGATCGGGTTCGTCCTCTGGCTCGGGGAGACGCGCAGCCCCGGGCCCCTCGTCTTCTCGCTCGTCATGTTCGGCGGCATCCTGGCTCTCTTCGGCCAGGAAGCCTTCCCCCACTTGGCGGTCCTGCTCGCGCCGGAGCGGTCCCCCGAGCTCGCCTACCTTCGGCGCTTCGGCTCGCTGGCGCAGGTCCTCAGCGAGGTGAACGGCGAGCTGGCCAACCCGGCCGTCGCCCGGTTCGGCCCGGAGGCCGCGGTGACCGGCCGCTGGCTGGTGGTCTCGGGGGGCAGGAGGTTCGCGGTGAGGAGGCTTGCCGACCTGGTCTGGGCGTTCCCCAAGGACGAGGAGGTCCACCTCCATCCGCACATCGCGATCACGGTCCGGCGCGTGCCCTTCGCGGAGTTCCGCTGCGCGGCCGGGGGGGACTGCAAGGCGCGCTGCTCCGCGCAGGACGCGAGACGCCTCTTCGACCTCCTGGCCAGGCGATGCCCCGGCATCGTGCTCGGCTGGTCCCAGGAGACCCAGCGCGCCTGGGACGGCGACCGGGACGGGTTCGTCGCCGGGGTCCTGGAGGAGCGCGAGGCGTCCTGAGGCGCTCTACGGCGTGGACAGCGGGAAGTCCATGCCCCCGGCGTATTTGACCGGGTACTGGGCCTGGGACCGGTACTTGAGCGAGACCTCGGGCAGCACGCTCTCCACGTAGCTCAGGAGCTCCCCGACCGTCACGACGCCGTCCTTTGGGCTGCCGTCCGCCGCTCCCTTGAGCGCCTCGAGCACCGCGTAGGTGAACACGCCGTGGCCGAGGTCTTTCACCTCGGCGGCGCTCTGCTCCTTGCCCGCCGCGGCCACGACGTACACCCCGGCCGCCCGCGCCAACTGGGACAGGGCCCTCCTCTCCTCGAGCCCCCGGCCGGCCCACGCCACCAGCGCGCCGCCCGACTTGCAGGCGTCGACCAGCACCAGCACCTTCTTGGCGCCGATGCCGCGGATGCGCTCCTGGAGCTCCTTGGAGGAGATGGCCTTGGCGGAGAGCTCCGCGGGGTCCTCCGGGTAGACCACCTCGTGCGGGACGAAGTACCAGGTGTCCTCCACGGTGTCCCCGTGCCCCGCCAGGTAGATCACGGCCGCGTCCTGGGGCGAGGCGCTCTCGAGCTCCTTGAGCTTGGCGAGGATGCCTTGGCGCGTGGCGGCCGCGTCGTAGAGCGGATGGACCTTGGCCTCCTTGAAGAGCCGGCTCGAGGCGGCGGCGAAGAAGCCCGCCACGCCCTCGGCGTCGCCGCGGGCGTAGCGCAGGTCGAGCGCCCCGTTCTTGTAGCTGTTGACGCCCACGGCCACGATGTGCAGGACCGAGCCCTTGGAGGGGCCGCGGTAGGTCGCCCTGACCTCGTGCGGCGGGCCCTCGATGCGGTCGCGGCTCAAGGCCACGGCGCGCAGGACGTTCTCGCCCGCGGCGAGCCTGACCTGGAAGCGCTCCTTGAGGGCCCCTTCCTTGGCCGCGACCCGGATGTCCCGGCCCTCGCCCCCGACGGCCTTGCCGTTGTGGTAGAGGCGGACCTCGTCGATGCCGCCGCCCTGGTCGGCCGCGGCAACGACGACTTCCACCGTCTCGGCGTCCAGGTCCGCCCCGTCCCGGGGGGACTCGATGGCCGCCGTGGGGGGCTGCGCGAACCCCTTGGAGAGGTCCGGGAGCTTGGCCGACCCCAGCTTCCGGCCAGAGAGCACGCGCGCCACGAGGCCGGGGGCGAAGTAGCCCTCGGAGAAGGCTTCCAGGGGATAGGACGCGGCGCCCGCGGTCCAGGTGATGGCTTTGAGCCCCTCCTCCGAGCCGTCGAAGAAGCCCTGCGGCGTGGCCGCGACCCAGCCCTTGTCGATGGACACCAGCGCCAGGAGCTCCGAGCCAGTGGCCAGGTCGTGGAGCCGGACCGTGCCGTCGGTGCAGCCGACCGCGGCCAGCCTGCCGTCGGGCGAGACCGCCGCGGCCGTCGTCTCCGCGCAGCGAGCGCGGAACGAGCGCGCGAGCTCGAAGGAAGGAATGTCGCGCACGTTGAGCCCGTCGTCGCCGGCCAGCTCCAGCGCCTGGGCGCCCTTGGGCAGGAAGGCGAACCTGCCGTTCACCGAGACGGTGGTGAACCGGACCTTCCAACTCTCCGTCTCCAGGATGTCCAATCGATAGCAGCCGGCGAGGAGCAGGTGCCTGCGGTCGGGGGAGAAGAATACCTGCCTCCGCTGCCGACCGCACTCCTTGTCGGGGAGGGAGCGGGTCTTCCTGCGCGCCCCGAGGTCCCACACCTCGGCGGAGCCGTCCTCGCGGCCCAAGGCCGCCGAGGTCCCGTCCGGACTCAGGGAGATCGAGGCCACGCCGTTCTTCGTGGCGTCCGGGACCTGCCAGGCCAGTTCGCCCGAGGCGGCGTCCCAGACCTTGAGGGTGCCTGCGCCTTCGTAGGCGATCTGGTCCCCGCCGGCGGTCAGGATGCGCCGCCCATCCGCGGTCACCGCGACGCCCGCCACGGCCAGGCCGTGGCCGCGCAGGACGTGGACCGGCTTGCCCGAGGACATGTCCCAGGCGCGGGCGGTCTTGTCTTTGGAGCCGGTGACCACGGTCTTGCCGTCGGGACCGACGGCCACGGCGACGACCGGGCCTTCATGGCCGGCGAGCTTGAAGGCTTCGGCTCCCGCGGCCAGATCCCAGACCTTGGCGACGCCGTCCTCCCCGCCGAAGACCAATCGCTTGCCGTCGGGGGAGAAGGCCACGGCCTGGACCGCGCCGGCCCGGCCGCCCATGGTCCGGCGTTCCCGGCCCGTCTCCAGGTCCCAGACCTTGATGGTCCGGTCCTCGCCGCCCGTGAGCGCGGTCTTCCCGTCCGGCGTCACCGCGAGGGCGTTGATCCCTCCTTGGTGGCCCGCCATGCTCCGCTCTTTCCTGAGCCCCGGGACGCTCCAGAGCGTGACGGTCTTGTCGTGGCCGGCGGCGACGAGGTGTCTGCCGTCCGGGGAGAAGGCGAGGGCGTTGACGATGCCCGGCAGGGAGCCGACTTTCACTCCCGTCCCGAGGTCGAAGAGGTGGCCGCCCTCGCCGGCCACCGCCAAATAGGCGTTGTCCGGGCTGACCGCGAGCTCGCTGACGACGCCGTCCTCCAGGGGCTTGCTCCAGCGGACCCGGCCCGTCGCAGCGTCGTAGACCACGAGCGTGGAGAAGGCGTCTGTGCCCGGCTTGGCGTCCGCCGTCATGCCCTCGGCCGCGATCGACCTCCCGTCGGGGGAGACCGCGACCCTGACGCCGTCGAGCCCGGAGATGAGGCTCTTGACCTCGAATCGGCGGGACTCGGCGCCGGTCGCCAGGTCGAAGGCTTGCAGCGCGTCCTGGCCCTGCTCCCCGCCGAACGCGCAGCGCTTCCCCCGTCTCCCCGCCAGCGAGACGACGATCCTGCCGTCCGCCGAGACCTGGGCGGCGGGCGCGGGCGCAAACGGCTTGCAGCGGTCGATGCGGCGGACTTCCCTGAGGGTCGGGATCTCCAACAGGGCGAGTTCGTCGGTGACCACGTACCGGCTGTCCGGCGTCGCCGCGATCTTCCCGTAGGCCCTGACCTTGGCCGTGGCCACCTCTTGGCCGCTGGCGAGGTCCCACAGCTTGATGGCATTGTCGTTGGCGGAGGAGACGGCGTAGCGGCCGTCGGCGGTGACGGCCAGCGACTGGACCGGGGCCGCGTGGCCCTTCTGCACGGTCAGCGCGGGGCGGCCGTCCTCGGCGGCCGAGGCGCCCGGCGCCAGCGCGGCCAGGGCCGCCGCCGCGCAGGCGGACACCGTTCGACTGACGAAGGGCCGGTTCATGGTCGCATCCTCGCCCAATCCTACAAGTTCGGGGGCGGCGAGACAATCGACGGCGCAGGGTGGGGTGGTCAACTCGAGCGCCGTGTAGTATGATTGCTCTGGCGCCTGAAATCAGGGAGGGATATTGGATGCAGAAATACAAATGCACGGTCTGCGGCTACGTCTACGATCCGGCCGTCGGCGACCCTGACAACGGCGTCAAGCCCGGCACGCCGCTGGCGTCCGTGCCGGACTCCTGGGTCTGCCCCGAGTGCGGGGTGGGCAAGGAATCGTTCGAGAAGGTCTGAGGCCGCCGTCGAGGCGACCGGCCGCGCGCGCTCGGGACGCGCGCCGCGTGCGATGACATCGACCATGCGCGTGCTCCCCGTCGTCCTCCTGGCCGCCCTGGGCGCGTGGCACATGGCCTTGCGGGGACACGGCCGCGGCCTCCCGCTCATCACGGACGAGGGGGAATACTTTGTCGCGGCCCGGGCCTGGGCCCAGGGGGGGCTCCCCTACCGCGACGCGTTCAGCCAGAAGCCGCCCAACGTCTTCCTGTTCTACAGGGCGGCGCAAGCGGCCTCGGACGAGGTCGACGCGCCCCGTCGCGTCGCCGAGTTCTTCTCCCTGGGCGTCATGGCGGCCCTCTTCCTCGCGTCGCCGCCGTCCTGGAGCCTCGCGGCGAGGCTGGCGGGGCCCGGGGCCTACGCCGGGCTTTCCACCCTCCCGCTGGGGGATCTGGGCTTTCCGGCCAACACCGAGGCGTTCCTCAACCTCTTCACGGCGCTCGGCGCGCTCGCCATCGTGCGAGGGTCGCCGTTGCTGGCGGGGATCGCCGGCGGCGCGGCGCTGATGACCAAGCAGACGGCGCTCTGGGTCGTGCTCGGGTTCGGGGCCATCGCCGCGCGCCGCGGGGGACGCTGGACCGGCCGCGGCGCCGTCCTCTACGCGGCGGGCGCCGCGCTGGTCCCGGCCGCCTGGCTCGTCTATTTCTGGCTGGCCGGCGGGCTGGGGGACTTCTGGGATTGCGCCTTCGCCGGCAACGGCCGTTACGCGGCCGTGCTCATGATGACCGGGACCCTGGGGAGCCAGGTCGGCTGGTTCCTGACGGCGCTGCTGCCTCGCCTGGCCCTCTTCGCCGCTCCGGCCCTCGCCCTGGCGGTCTGGGGGGGCCGCGGGCTCAAGGCGGGAGACCGGAACCCCGTCGAGACCCTCGCCGTGGTCTGGTTCGGCGCCGCGTTCGCGGGAGCCCTGACCGGCCTCTTCCTGTTCCCGCATTATTTCCTCCAGGCCGCGCCGGGCCTTTGCCTGGCCGCGGCCTGCGGGGTCGAGCGCCTGCGCCGCGACCGGGGGGTCCGCTCCGCCGCCGTCGCCGCGTGCTGCCTGTCGCTGTGGCCCGCGCTCATGGCCCCGCGCCTCTATTTCGCCGCCGGGCCCGAGGAGTCGGCGGTCCGGCTCCTCCACCCCAACCCGCTCCTCGAGGCGCGGGTCCTCGGTTCGGAGATCCGCCGCCGCTCCCGGCCGGGCGACCGCCTGCATGTCTTCGGCTCGGAAGGGGCCCTGTTCGCCTACGCCGGGCTCGCGCCCGCCACCCGGCATACGCTCTGCTACGCGCTGACGCTCTTCCCCGCGGGGAGCTCGGACATCGACGCGGAGATGGAAACGCTGAAGCGCTCGCCGCCCCGCTTCGTCGTCTGGTCGACCCAGCCCCTCTCGACCATGATCTCCTCCACGATCGGGCTCTCCTACAGGGACCGCCTCGCCGCCTTCCTGGCGGACGGCTACCGTTGGACGGGCCGCGTGGCCGTGGCCGGCGGACCGCCGGCGCCCGCCTTCGAGCCCGCGGCCGCGGGCTCGCGGCCGGACTTCGGGACGGACGGGCAGCTCCTTCTGTTCGAGTCGAGGACGCCGGGGGGGCGGGATGCCTCGCGGTAGGGGCGCTCCCGCGGGAGCCGAGACGGTGGGGGGGCTCGTCGCCCGGGCCGCGGCGTTCCTGCGGTCGCGGGGCGTCGGCGAGGCCGCGGCCAACGCCGAGTTCATCATGGCAGACGTGCTCGGGACCGGGCGCTGCGAGGTCCGGCTGGACGGCGGCCGGCCGCTCGGGTCCGCCCGGCGTCTGAGGTTCCGGCGGCTGGTTCGGGATAGGGCCCGGCGCAGGCCTCTGGCGTACGTGCTGGGGCACCAGGATTTCATGGGGTTCAGGATGGAGGTGGGGCCGGCGGTCCTGACGCCAAGGCCCGAGACCGAGGAGCTCGTCGGCGAGGCCCGGCGGCGGCTGGCGGCAATGGACCGCCGTCCCCGAAGGCGCCCGGCGTCTCCCTCTCGCCGTAGGGGGCTGGCGGGGGGGGCGCCGCGCCGCGTGCTGGAGATCGGCACCGGCTCCGGCTGCATCGCCGTCGCCCTGGCAAAGCTGGCGGCGGCCTGGAAGGTGACGGCGTTCGACATCAGCGCCCGGGCGTTGGCCGTGGCGGCCCGCAACGCCCGCCGGCACGGCGTGGCCGGCAGGGTCCGGCTCGTGAAGGGGGACCTCTTCCGGCTCTGGGGGGGGCGCGGTCGAGTCAGGAGGCCGGGACGCGGGTTCGACCTCGTCATCTCCAACCCTCCCTACGTCCCCAGCCGCCGCATCCCGAGGCTCGCCGCCGAGGTCCGCTGCGAGCCGCGGCTCGCCCTCGACGGCGGCGAGGACGGCCTCGACGCGGTCCGGGCCATCGTCGCCGGGGCGCCCGCGAGCCTGGCGGCCGGGGGGCTCCTCATGATGGAGATCGGCCACGACCAGGGGGCGGCCGTGAAGTCCCTGCTCGAGGGAGGGGGGTTCGGGAGCGTCGAGGTGCTCAAGGACATGCAGGGATTCGACCGCATCGCGGTGGGAAAATTGGCATAATCACGCCATGGACAGCTTTGTCATAGAAGGCGGGCGTCCCCTCCGGGGAACCCTCCGCGTCAACGGCTCCAAGAACGCGGCCCTCCCGATCCTCATCGCGACGCTGCTGACGGACGAGCCCTGCGACGTCGCCAACGTCCCGAGCCTCAGGGACATCCGGACGACGTTCAGGCTCCTGGAGAACCTGGGCAAGAAGGTCGTCTACGACGGACGGGTCGCCAGGGTCATGGCCCGGGGGCGCCTGGAGACGTGGGCGCCTTACGAGATCGTCAAGCAGATGCGCGCCTCGGTCCTGGTGGCGGGGCCCCTGCTGGGCCGCTTCGGCCTGGTGCGGGTCCCGATCCCGGGGGGGTGCGCCATCGGGATGAGGCCCATCGACATCCATATCGAGGGGTTCAAGGCTCTCGGCGCCAAGGAGGAGTCGGACCGGGGGGACGTGGTCCTCCGGGCGCCGGCGGGCCTCCAGGGGGGGCGCGTCAAGCTGCGCTTGCCCAGCGTCGGGGCCACGGAGAACCTGATGATGGCGGCGTGCTTCGCCTCCGGCTCCACCGTCATCTCGAACGCGGCGCGGGAGCCCGAGATCGCGGACCTCGGGACGTTCCTCGGCCGGATGGGGGTCGTCGTCGAGGGGGCGGGGTCGCCCACCGTGGTGGTGCGCGGGGCGTCCCGGCCGGCCGGAGCAGAGCACAGCGTCATGCCCGACCGCATCGAGGCCGGGACGTTTCTCATCGCGGCGGCCGCGACCGGGGGCAGGCTGCGGCTGGAAGGCATCGGCTTGGAGCACCTCGAGAGCGTGGTCGCCGGGCTCAAGGCCGCGGGGGCCTCCGTCCGGGAGTGCCAGGGGGGCCTCGAGCTGGTCATGCGCTCGCGGCCGAAGGCCGTGAGCATCACGACCGCGCCCCACCCGGGCTTCCCGACGGACCTGCAGGCCCCCTGGATGAGCCTGATGTGCCTCTCCACGGGCACGAGCCTCATCAGCGAGACGGTCTTCGAGAACCGCTTCCTGCACGCCGCCGAGCTGGTCCGCATGGGCGCCGCCATCAAGGTCGCCGGCTCGAAGGCCCGCATCACGGGGCGGCCCCGGCTCAACGGGGCCCCGATCATGGCCTCCGACATCCGCGGGGGGGCCGCGCTGGTCGTGGCGGCGTTGGCCGCCCAGGGGAAGACGGTCCTCCAGAGGATCTACCACATCGAGCGAGGCTACGAGGGGCTCGAAGGCAGGCTGCGGGGCGTGGGCGGCCGCATCCGGCGGGTCCCCGCGTGAGATTCGCGCGGGCCCTGGAGATCCTGCGGGCGAGGCAGGAGTCCAGGATCAGCCTCGGCTTGGGGCGGGTCGCGTCCTGCCTCAAGAGGCTCGGCGACCCCCACCGCCGCGTGCCAGCCATCCACGTGGCCGGGACCAACGGCAAGGGCTCCGTGTGCGCCATGCTCGAGTCGGTCCTGCGGCAGGCCGGGGTCAAGACCGGGCTCTACACCTCGCCGCACCTGTCCTGCGTGCGCGAGCGCATCCTGGTCGGAGGGCGGCCCATCCCGGAGCCCGATTTCGCGAGGCTGCTGTCCAGGGTCCTCAAAGCGGACCCGTCGGAGACCCTCACCTACTTCGAGCTCCTGACGGCGGTCGCCTTCCTGCGGTTCGCCGAGCGCGGGGTGCGGGTCGCGGTCCTCGAGACCGGGCTGGGGGGGCGGCTGGACGCGACCAACGTGGTCGAGAAGCCTCTCGTGAGCGTCATCACCTCCATCGCCAAAGACCACACCGAGCACCTCGGCTCGACGCTGGCCGGCATCGCGGCCGAGAAGGCGGGCATCATCAAGAGGGGCTCGCCGGTGGTGTGCCCGGCCCTGCCCGGGCCGGCGATGAGGGTGGTCCGCGCGGCGGCCGAACGGCTCGGGGCGCCGCTCGTCGTGGCGCGGCGCCCGCCGCGGGTGGTCGGGACCGACTGGGCCCGCAACCTCCAGCTCCTGGAGGAGCGCGAAGGCCGCCGCTGGACCCTGAGCCTCCTGGGGACCGGCCAGGCGCGCAACGTGGCCCTCGCCCGGGCCGCGCTCGCGCAATGCCCGCGGTTGGGCGTCTCGGAGCGCGCTTGGGAGAAAGGGTTGTCCCTGGTGCGGTGGCCCTGCCGGTTCGAGGTGCGCGCCGTGAGGGGCGGGATCGTCGTCATCGACGGCGCGCACAACGTTTCGGCCGTGGGGGAGCTCTGCAGGACGCTCGACGCCTCGCCTTGGGCGCGGCGCCGCACGCGCTTCATCATCGGGATGCTGCGGGACAAGGACGCGGCCGGGATGCTGCGCGTGCTGGGCGCGAGGCTTTCGGATGTCGTCGTGTGCCGGCCGGACAGCCCGCGCAGCGTCGACCCGGTGGACTTGGCGCGGCTGGTCCGCCGCCGGGCCCCGGGGGCCCGGGTCGCCGTGGAGCATGACGTCGAGTCGGCCCTGAGGTCCTGGCTCGGCCGGGCGGGCGCCGCGCCTCGGGTCGCGGTGGTGTGCGGCTCCTTCTACCTCGCCGGCAGGGCCGGCGAGGTCCTTGGCAGGCAGTGACATGGAGAGGCTCGCGATCGGCATCGACGTCGGCGGGACCTTCACGAAGCTGGCCGCCGTGGACGGCGGCGGCCGGACCCTGAGGGAGATCGAGATCCCGACCCACGCCGAGCACAAGCCCGCGCAGTTCGTCCGCCGGGTCTCGTCGGTCATCAGGCTGCTGGAGTCCGAGCTCGGGCGCTGCGCCTGCGCGGTCGGCCTGGGGATCGCCGGCGACGTCGACGCGCGGCGCGGCGTCCTGCGGTTCGCCCCCAACCTGCCTCTCTGGAACGGGTTCAATTTCAAGCGCGCCTTCGAGTCCGCGGCGTGTCCCGGCCAGGGGGGGCGGGGGCGGGCCGGCGCCAAGCGCCTCGTCGTGGCGGAGAACGACGCCAACGCGGCCGTCTGGGGAGCCTACGTCAAGGAGCTGGGCCGCAAGCCTGCCAACGTCATCGGCGTCGCGTTGGGCACCGGCGTCGGGGGAGGGCTCGTGCTGGGGGGCAGGCTGTACCGGGGCTCGAGCGGGTCCGCCGGGGAGCTGGGGCACACCAAGGTGGACTGGCCCGGGCTCAAGTGCCGCTGCGGCTCGGCCGGCTGCCTGGAGGCCTACGCCGGCGCCGTCGGGATCGTGCGCCGGGCCAAGGAGCTGCTGGCCGCCGACGGCGGCGGGGGCCGCATCCTGCGGCGCCTCGCCCCGGACCCGCGCAGCCTGGATTGCCGCGCCGTCGCGCTGGCGGCCCATCGCGGGGACAAGCTCGCCCGGCGCGTCTGGTCCGAGGCGGGAGCCCGCCTGGCTTCGTGCCTGGCCGACATGGTCATGGTGCTCAACCCGGAGGTGATCATCATCCTCGGCGGCCTCTCCAGGGCGGGGGCGCTGCTCCTGGACCCCATCCGCGAGCATCTGCGCCGGCAGCCCTTCCGGAACGCTTTCGACCGGTTGTCCGTCAGGGTGGCCAGGAACCCCCACTGGGGATGCGTCGGCGCCGCCCTGCTCGGGCTGGACCGGGACTCGTCATGAGGATCGGGGCGCTGCGGCGCGGCCCGCGGTGGGCGCTGCTGCTGGGCGGGGTCTTCGGCGGGTGGATGACGGCCGCCGCCGCCGACCTGCCCCAAGGGGGGCGGGCCGCCCCAGGCGCAAGCCGCGCTCCTCTCGCCGGAGACGGCCAGGCGCAAGGAGGGGCGGTCTCTTCCACCGGGAGCTACCGGCTCCCCGACGCGCCGGCCTCGCACGTGAGGTTCTCCTCGGACCAGCTCGACTTCCAGGAGTCGAGCTCCGTCATGCACCTCAAGGGCAACGTCCTGCTGCGCGAGTCGACGTGGACCGTGAGGGCCGACGAGCTCTGGATCCACAGCGAGAGCCGCACCGCCCATTCGGAGGGCTACCTGTTCCTCAACGACGGCTACTCCGCCGTGCACGGCAGCCGCGGCGAGTTCGACCTCAAGACCCATGAGGGGTGGCTCGACGACCCGAGGACCTCCTACGGGGACTGGAACGTCAAGGCGAAGTCGGTCCGCGCCGGGGCGAACAAGAAGCTCAGCTACAGGGGGGCGCGGTTCAGCGGCTGCGACTCCAAGCCCCACCAGCACTACCACCTCTACTCCGGCAAGCTCGACGTGGTCCCGAAGAAGTACCTGCTGGCCTACAACACGGTCTTCTTCCTGGGCCCGGTGCCCATCCTGTGGCTGCCGGTCTTCTTCACGCCGCTGAGGGACTTCCGCTTCTGGGACTCGCGCCTCCAGGTCGGCTACGACAGGCGCAACGGCGTCTTCGTCAAGACCAATTTCATGACGCAGTACTCGGAGTCCGTCTACAGCAAGCTGTTCATCGACGGGTACACCTCGCAGGGGCTGGGCTTGGGCGGGGAGCTCCACCGCCGCAAGAGCGACGATTCCCGCGGGGGCCTGTTCGCCTATTGGGTCAAGGAGCAGTCCACCAAGGACAACAGGTGGGCCGTCGTCGCCGACCAGTACCAGGCCCTGACGAGTTCGATCTCGGCCCAGGCCAGGATCCAGGCACAGTCGGACGCGGAGTTCAACAACCATTACGCCCGGTCGAAGGCCTTCATGCTGACCCCCGAGCTCGTCAACGGGGGCGCCCTGACCTACCGGCTCCCATCGGCGGTGGCGCGCCTGAGCTACTCCCGCACCGACGTGGACGACGGCACGAGGCGGCGCTTCGTCAAGGACAAGGAGAGCGTGCCCCGGCTCGACATCCAGAGCTCGCCGCTGCGGTTCTGGAGGCTCCCGTGGATCAACACGCTGGCCGGGTTCGCGGACAACTCCTTCGACCGGCGCAGGGGGTTCCAGCAGAGGTCGGTGGGGGCGTCGTGGGAGGGCACCCGGAGCGTCCGCCTGTTCAGGGGGGCGAGCTTCACGCCGAAGGCGGGCTACAGCCAGACCTACCTGGACCGCATGGAGACCCTGAACGGCTTCTCCAGCACGGAGACCCTCAAGGACGCCTTCATCGGCCGCTACAAGGCGGAGGGCAACCTCCGCGTCAACACCCGCATCGGGGCGTGGGACCTGACGCACGCCTACCGGGTGAGGCAGAAGCCCGGGTCCTTCGCGGAGGACTCGCTGGCCATGGACCATGGGGTCGAGTCCAACATGCTCTCTCTCCAGGACACCTTCCGCCCCGCGCGGAAGATCCTCGTGCGCGTCGCCTCGGGCTACGAATTCAGGGTCTTCCGGGACCGCTACCTGGGCTTCCGGGACCGGGTCCAGCCGCTGGTGGCGGAGCTCACCTATTCGCCGAGGGTGGACTTGAGCTTCTCCTTCCGGGAGGACTACCAGCTCGCGCAAGGCAACCGCTCCGTGCTGTTCTCGGGGTACTACGGCGAGCCCGACAAGGAGTTCGTCTCCCTGGGCGTGGGCTACAACCAGGCTCTCCCGAAGAACACGCTCGTCAACTTCGAGTTCGGCTGGGAGCCGTCCTCCTCGGGCTGGCGCCTGGGCGGGAACCTCGCGTCGGACATCGTCTCCGAGGGAGGCTTCGGCGGGATCCGGACGTTCAGCCTCTTCCAGAAGGAGTTCACCGTCCAGAAGAAGCTGCACGACTTCAACCTGAGGGCCCTCACGCGCTTCAGGCCCGGCGGGGTCAGGGAGTTCGCCTTCCACATCGAGATGAGGTTCCCCGGCACCAGGAAGAAGGACATCGCCAAGCGGGATTGGGAGTCGGAGTGGTTCCCCGAGAGGAAGTACGGGATGGAGGAGCGTCCCTGAGGCCCGCGCCGGCGGCGGCCGCTCACTCCACCACGGCGACGTTCACGTCCCGGGCGTCGGCCCGGCCCTGGTCGTCCACTACGCGCACCACGAACCTCCCGGGCTGAGGCGTCCAGAAGAAGGGCTCGCCGCTCCGGGACCGGCCCACGAAGCGCTCGTTGACGAACCAGAACGTCTGCCGGGCGTCGGCGTCCGTCACCGCGGCCAGGGGCAGGGCCTGGCCGGCGAGTCCCGCGGCGCGCAGGCTGTAGGTGAGTCCCGGCTGAGGGGAAGTGATGATGGGCGGGACGCCCCTGGTCGAACGGTCCGCGAGTCCGCACGCCGGGTTGTCGGCCGGAGGGGACCGGCGCGGGATGCGGGCCAGGTCGAAGATCTTCATGAGGTCCGAGGGCCAGAACTCGAACACCTCGCGTCTCACGCCCGGACCGGGAGCGCACGCCCTCATCCCCGTGCGGTTGTCCACGAGCACTTCCCTGTGGATGCCGCACGTCTTGATGGGCGACTTGCCCGGGATGAACCAGGTCCTGCTCCGGTGCGGGCAGAAGGGCCCCGGGATCTGGCCCGACACGGCGCAGACCTCGACCTGGGCCAGGTCGAGCTTGGCGGGCCTCAGCGGAGGCGCCATCCGCGGTTCCGCGCTGCGCATGCCGTCGACGACCTCGAACATCAGGGGCGCCGCGGCCTCGGCGCCGATGAAGGCAGGGTTGCCCTGGCCGTCGAAGTTGCCTACCCAGACGGCCAGGACGTAGGGCCCGAACACGGAGACGGCCCACGCGTCGCGGAAGGCGTAGGAGGTGCCGGTCTTCCAGTGCACGGGCAAAGAATCCCTGGTCCAGCCCGGAAGGAAGCTCTGCCCGGGCCGGGGATTGTCCTTGAGCATGTCGAGGACCATGAAGCTCGCTTCCTCGCTCAGGAGCCGTCTGCCCTCGCTCCGGGCGCTCGTCATGCGGCTGCGCAGGGGCCGCAGGGTCCCGCCGTTGGCCAGCATGGCGTAGAGCCGGCCGAGGTCCTCCATGGTCATCTCGGCCGCGCCCAGGGCCAGGGCCAGCCCGTAATAGGACTCTTCCCGCAGAGGCGCGATGCCCGCGCTCTTTAAGAACCCGTGGAGTCCGGGCTGGGCCAGCTCGCGGGAAAGCTGGACCGCGGGCACGTTGCGGCTGCGGATGAGCGCCTCCCAGGCGTGGATGGGGCCAGCGAAGTCCTGGTCGAAGTTCTCGGGATTGAACCCTCCGAAGCTCATGGGCGAATCCTTGAGCATGCTCGCCGGGTGGATGAGCCCCTGGTCCAGGGCCAGGCCGTAGATGAAGGGCTTGAGCGCGGACCCCGGCGAGCGCATGGCCCGCGTGCCGTTGACCTGCCCCTGGATGCCGTGGTCGAAGTAGTCCGCGGAGCCCACGCAGGCCAGGACTTCCATGGTCGGGTAGTGGATCAGAAGGCCGGCCGCGTTCCTGATGCCCAGGCGGCTCTTGCGCTCGACATAGGAGCGTATCTTGCGCTCGAGGAGGCGCTGCTTGGCCAGGTCCAGGGTGGAGACCACGCTGGACTGGGAAGGGTCTTCGGCCAGGACCGCCTGCGCGAACTGCGGGGCGAGGAAGGGCAGCCGGCTCGGCGGGCGCATCGGCAGCGGCATGTCCATGAACCCATGCTCCCGCCGGTCCTCGGGATGGGCGGCGATCCAGCGGCGGAAGAGATCGCGCCTGGCCCGCAGGGCCGCGCCGGATAGCCGTTCTTCCGGCAGGGCCGCGCGCCGGGCCGGGCTCTTCGGGATGACGGCCAGGGCCAGGACCTCGGGCAGGGTGAGGCGGTCGGCTTCCTTGCCGAAGTAGACCATGCTGGCCGAGCCCACGCCCTCGACGTTTCCGCCCATGGGGACCGCGTTGAGGTAGGCCTCCAGGATCTCGTCCTTGGAGTAGTGCCGCTCGACCTGAAGAGCGCGCAGGATCTGGAGGAGCTTGCCGCCGGGGGAGGATGACTCGATGCCGAACCTCATCCTCGCCAGCTGCATCGTGATGGTCGAGCCGCCGATGCGCCTGCCCCGCAGGGCGTAGGTCCGCCAGAAGGCGCGGCCGAGGGAGAGGGGGTTGAGCCCGGGGTGGCGGCGGAAATGCCGGTCTTCCTGGAGGATGAAGGCCTCCACCAGCGAAGGCGCCATGGACTTCAGGGGGACCCACCGCCGGTACTTGTCGTCCGAGGAGAGCGTGAGGTCCAGGAGCCGGTGCCGGCGGTCGTAGACTTCCCGGGAATGGCTGGTGGCACGCAGGGACGGCCTGGGCACGGCCGCGTAGAGGGAAGCGGCCGTGACCAAGGCGCCGACGATCAGCCTGCGCCCGCGGGTCATTCCACCGTCATCTTCCCGGCCACGCCCCTGGCCTGCACGCCGCGGTCGTACATCCCTTCCGCGAACACGGGCGGCACCGAGAAGGCGCCCTTGTTGGTCGCCCGGATCTTGTAGACGAACTCCTGAGCTTGCGCCCCCACGGTCCCGAACAGGACGACCCTGTCCTCGCGCACGTCCGCGTACTGGGGACGCCAGGTGGAGGACGGCTCGCCGAAGCCGGAGGGTCCCGGGGGAGGAGCCGGGCTCTCGGGCGCCTCTTCGGAGGAACCCTCGCCCTCGGAGTCCCCATCCCCCTCGGAGTATCCCGCTTCCCCCTCTGAACCCTCGTCTTCGCCCCCGCCCTCGTCGTCGGATTCCACCACGGGCCGCCGGCGCGCCATCTTCTCCTGCCGCGGGGGCTGCGGCGGCGCGGCAAAGCCGCCGGCGACCTGGCGATCCATCACCACCTCGAAGCCGCCGGGCAGGAGGTCGACGATCGCGACGTTGCTCAAGGACCCGGCGAGGGCGCGCACTTTGAGGTGGACCTCGAGCTCGCTGCCCAGCCCGGCCTGGGCCGTGACGCCCCCGCCCTCGTGCCTGAATTCCCGCTGCACCTCGAGCTTGTCCTTGACCTCCCGGGTGGGCAGGGCCAGGTCGAACCCGGCCGCGGTGGCCTGGTAGTACAGCTTGCGGCCCGAGGGGTTGCTGAATCGGACCGTCCGTGCCTTGTCCGAGAACCCGGCCTTGAGGTAGAGGCCGCCCGAGAGGGCGAGCTTCTTGGGCGCGCCGCGCTCGTCGAGCTCTGTGATGCCCGCGTCCACCGCGGCCGTGGGACCTGCCGTCTCGGCGTACTGGGTCAAGGCCAGGATCGCGTAGGCGCCCGACAGGGAGTTGAAGGACCCCATCACGACCGGCTGCACCATGGAATCCAGGGCCTCGGGCTTGACCTCCTTGAGCTTCTCCGGGAAGTGCCTGGCCAGGACGTAGAGGTATTGGCTGTCATGCACCAGACCGTCGTAGAACCAGCCGACTTCCTTGGGGCTGGGGTCTCCTATCCTGGTCTGGGCGATGAGGCTGCCGGCCTGGTCCTCCTGCTTGAGCATCCTGTAGACCCCGGCCAGGTAGGCGGCGGTCAGGTCCTTGCGCCACGTCTTGGGGAACTTGACGTCCAGGTGCCGGCGCAGAGCCGCGAGAGGAGCGGAGAGCACGGTCCCGTTGCGGGTCAGGATGTAGGCCGCGTAGGACCTCACCCGGGCGTCGGTCAGCGTAGCGGGCTCGGTGCCGACCAGGCCTCCGAGATACGCCAGGGCCTTGGCCAGGACTTCGGGAGGCACGGGGTAGCCGCGCTCCTTGGCCTCGGTGAGGAAATGCGAGGCGTAGGCGGCCTGGAAGTCCGAGACCTCGTCGTTGGCGGACCAGAACCCGAAGGCGCCTTCCGCGTTCTGCCGGCCGCGCAGGATCGCGACGGCGCGTTCGAGGTTCAGCCTGGTCTTCTCCGCCGAGTATCCGAAGTCCTTCCGGCCGCGCAGGATCAGGGCCGGGAAGGCCTGGCTCACGATCTGCTCCGTGCATCCGTAGGGGAACGCCTCGAGATAGCGCACCAGCCCCCCGACGAGGACCATGGGCAGCGGGGAGACGGCCGCTTCCAGGGTTCGGAGGTGCGGGTGCAGGCGCCGGGTCACCGGCACGTCGGCGGTCGCGGCTTTCGTGACCCCGCCCGCCACGGAGGTGGCGAAAGGCTGGGCCGGCCGGACGCTCGCGTCCACCGAGACCTGGGACGCGCGGTCCCCGAGGCTGGCCGTGAAGATCATGCTCCCCGAGCCGAGTCTGTCCTTGGCGCGGAGCCTGAAGGCGGCGCCGGTCTCGCGGTTCTCCCCGACCTTGAGCTTGAGGGAATGGCTCCCCAGCACCTCAAGGTGCTCGGAGGTCTTGAGCGCGACGGCGAGCTCCGCGTCCGGGCCCGAGCCCTCGGCCTGGTTGGCCACGCCCAGGCTCACCTCGAACTCGTCGCCGGGCGCGACCGCGACGGGCGCGCTCGGGGTCAGCACGAAGTGCCCGCGGACCACGGACTTCTTCTCGGCCACGCCGATCGAGTCCGGGGCCACGACCACGGCCATGACGCGCAGGGTCCCGTTGAACTGGCCGGGCACGTCGTAGACTACCTCTCGGGATTGCTGGTCCACGTCCATGATCCCGGACCAGAAGGCCACGGGCTTGTCGCGCTTGCGCTTGAAGGGATTGAGGTTCTTGCCCAGGGCCTCCCGGCCCATGTCGCCGCCGGGCGCGGAGAGGGACTGCACCAGCTTGAACTCGGGCAGGATGAGGTCGAGGATCTGGGCCGTCGTCACCTCGAGGCCGCGCTTCTCGAAGAAGCGCGACAGGGGGTCCGGGGTCTTGTAGCCCGCCACCTGCAGGATGCCCTCGTCCACGGCGAAGACCACGATCCTGCCCGGCTTGTCGGCGCTGTAGCGGATGCGGAAAGGCTGGCCGGGCCGGGCCAGGGCCGGGCACTCCAAGGCGACGCGATCGGTGCGCCGTTCGCGGCTCACCGAGAAGGGCGCCACGCCGTAGCTGAGCGGGCTCATGTAGATCTCGGGCGAGTCCATGGAGCGCACGAACGAGACCACCGCGTAGGCGTTGCCCTCGAGGTCGGCCGGGATGCGGATGCGGTGGGTCGAGGCCGTGGTGCCCGAGCGGAACCACTTGGCGGCGTAGACCCGGTCGCGCTCGATGGTGATCAGGCCCGCTCCCGTGTAGGGGGCGTTGACCTGGAGCTCGATCTCCGAACCGGGGGCGTAGTCCGCCTTGCTGAGCTGGATCTTGAGCTCGGCGTTCTTCTCCAGCGACCGTGTGACGTTGGCCTGCCCGGCCACGCTGAAGGGGACGCGGCAGAGCTCCGTGTCCTGGCTGTCGCGCACCACGAGCGCGAAGTCCCCCGGCTGGGCGGTGGGCAGGGGGAAGCGCAGGCCGGCGGCCGGCACCGAGAGGCCGGCCTTGCTCACCGGGACCTCCTTGTGGATGGACTCGTACTTGTAGGTCCCGTTCTCCTGCCGGACCAGGACGGAGACGTAGCGCAGCTCCACGACGTGGGCCGTGAGCGCGCCCGCGGCCGTCTTCTTGAGGGCCTGGTCCACGGCGATGATTTCGACCGAGCGGAGGCTCCCCTTGGAGATGTAGAGGAGGTTGCCGTCCGGCTTGTACCCGAGGAGGAACTCCCTGGGGGAGACCAGCACCTGGCTCTGGGCCGTCACGCCGCGCCCACCGCCGGTCTCGAAGCCCTCGGCCGTGAACAGGAGCCGGTAGGTGGCCTTCTCGAAGCGGGTCAGGTCGAGGTCGAACTCGGCCTCCCCGTCGTCGGAACTCTCGCGGTCGTCGAGACGGTCGGTGAAGGAGTGCTTGGCCGCCGAGGGATCGAAGAAGGTGTGATCCGGGTAGGAGCCAAAGGCCGGGAAGGCGGGCGAGAGGGACATGGCCGCCCGGACCTTCCGGCCAGAGGCGGGCGTGCCGAAGAGGTTCTTCAGGTAGACCGTGGCCTTCAAGTCCTTGGGCGATACCCAGCCGTCGGCGCGCTCCTTGGAGAGCCGAGTCGTGATGCGCAGGCGGTCCGGGAGGAACTCCTCGACGCGCAGCGGCGTCGTGCCCAGGAGCGCGCCCCTGCGGCCGTCCTTGACGATGTAGATGCCGGCCTGCCACGAGCCCGTGGGCGAGGTCTCCTCGGTCGTGAAGCGGAACTCCTCGAACCCGTGGCCCGAGAGCATGATCTTGGACCTGAAGACCTCCAGCCCGCGGGCGTCGGTGATGGCGGCCTCCAGGGGCACGCCCGCGATGTTCTGGCGCCAGTCCGAGGGCTTGACGATCAGGCCCACCCTCAGCTCGTCGCCCGGCCGGTAGATGCCGCGGTCAGAGAAGAGGTACGCCTGCAGGGGCTCGCCCGAGCCAGGGGTGCGCGCCCCCCCGATGTCGAACCGGGAGAAGTTGAGCCTGCGGTCCTCCCAGTCGAAAGGGAGGAAGGCGAGGTCCGAGCCCTTCCTGGCCACGAACGCGGTCGGCGCCTTCTCCCGCTCGAAGCCGCTCATCGACGGGAAGCTCGCGCGCCCCTCGCCGTCCGTGGACGCGGAGAGGACCGGCAGGCCGTTCTTGCCCAGGATCTGGACCTGCGCGCCCGCGACCGGAGAGCCGTCCCCGATGGACTGCACGAAGACCTCGCGGCCGCCGCTCAGGACCTCCTTGACCAGGAGGCCCAGGTCCGTCACGAGGATGAGGCGCTTGTCCTGGATGCCGATGGGCAGCTTGGTGACGGGGTCCACGGCCTCGGCCTTGAAGAAGAAGAGCCCCCGCTTAGAGCCGTCTCCGGCGGTGAGGTAGTCGGAGAGGTCGAAGGACGAGTACACGGACTTGCCGGGCTCGGCGTTGAGCTGGCGCACCTCGGCGAGCCGCTCGGCGATGTTGTCGGGCCCGAACTCGTGGCGGAACTGCGGGTCGCGGAACAGGCCCTGGGATTGGGTGACCAGGTGGTTGATCTGGTTCGGCACCACCCTGGCGGCCTCGAAGCGGATGGCGTCCACGTCGCGCGAGATCACGGAGACCTTCTTCTCCCCGCTCAGGGAGAGGATCGCGCCCTGGCTCATGATCTTGAGCTCCTTCTCGAACGCGGGCACCTGCGCGGTCTCGACGAGGTCCTTGGCCAGGATGTAGCCGCCGTAGGACTGGATGCCCTTGGCGACTTTCACGTGGAGGAAGCGCCCCGCCGTCCCGGCGTACTTGAAGCTGTGCACGGTGGCGTATTCCCGGTCCGTGGGGATCGGCGTGAGCGCCACCGGCTTGGCGAGGGCTCGGAGCTCGGGCGTGACGCGGGCCGGGTCCCGCCACTGGTAGTTCGGGATGGCGGCCCTGCCCTCCACGGCCGGCAGGTCCTTGGGGAGCTCGACGACGCTCAAGGCCTTCTGGAGCTCGGACTCGAGCGCCCCGGCGCTGGTCCTGATGACGAGGACGCGCTCGGGCTCGAAGCGCTCGTTGCGCGCCACGGCGAGCTCCGCGGACTCGACGCGGAAGAAGTTGTACATGCCCGGGATGGGCACGCTGCGTTCGACGCGCGAGCCGGCCGGGGGCCCGGGCCGCGAGGCCGGCACGCCCCCGTCCACCGAGACCAGCATGAAGGTGTCCTTCATCGGGATCTCGACCGTGTCCGAGTGGATGTAGGCCTCGGTCTTGAACCTGTTGTAGAGGACGGTGAAGGGGTAGCTCTTGGCCCCAAGGCCCAGGAACCCGCCCTCCTGCCCGGCCAGCTTGAGGAACACGCGCTTCTCGAATTCCGCCGGGTCGACCGGGTGGCTGAAGGCGGCCGTGGCGACGATCTTCTTGAGCTTGGGGTCGGTCGGGTCCTGGTAGAACTCGGCCGCGGTCATGGACATGGCGAAGGGCGCGGACTTGAACCGGTACTCGTAGGTCTCGAGCTTGACGTGCTCCGGGAACAGGGACTTGTCGAGCCGGACCGCGTACTCCTGGCCGATGGACCAGTCCTCCTTCGGGGTGAAGGTCAGTCGCCGGTCCGTGTCCCAGCGCCAGGTCCCGTGGACGGGAGGCGAGAGCGTGATGCCGCGGGCCACGGGCTTGCCCATCTTGTCGAGCCGCGCGGCCGAGCCCCCGAAATCCACGTGGACGGGGTCGGGCGCCGGGTTGTCGGACATCCTGGTCGCCCCGGGCGAGGTCCCGGTCACGCTGAACCGCACGACCCTGGGCCGGTGCTGGTACCAGAGGATGCCAAGGGGGAGCAGCACGGCGACCGCTCCCACGGCCGAGGCCTTGGCCCAGAAGCGCTTCGGGTCGCGGCTCGCCTCTTCCCTGGCCCAGGCGTTGAGGGACGCGCCGGCCCGGTCGAGGCCGGCCGCCGTGGACTTGAGCCTCTCCCGCCAACCCGGCCCGGCAGGGGCGGATTGGAGGCGCCTGAGCCAGTCGGGAGGGGTCCACGAGACCTCGCCCAGGGCGGGCGCGAGCTTCTTGAGGCACCAGCGGACCAGCTTCGCCGGCCGCGATCCAGGCGCGTCCATCGGTTGCTCGGACAAGGTTCCTCCCTTCGACCTTCAAGTTCCCCGCGGTTCCCTGGCGCGGACGCCAGAGGGACCATCTTACCATTTCGGATTTTCCGTCTGGCCGGACTCCCTCCGGGGCTCTCGCCATGGTATCATAGCGCATGGACCGGCGGGGCCGCCGCGGGACGACGGGACGACCGATGAGGTGGCTCGTGCTGTGGTGGGCTTGGGCGGCGTCGGCCGGCGCCCAGGCGCCCTCGCCGGCGTGGTGGGACGCCCGGTGGCCGTTGCGGACCGCCATCGTCGTCGACGGCAGGGCGCTGTCGGAGCCCCTGACGGATTTCCCGGTCCTCGTCCGGTTCCCTGCCCCGCCGCCGGCGCTTGCCCGCGCGCTCGGCGACGGCGGCGACATCCGTTTCGTCTCGGGCGATGACCGCGCGGAGCTCGACTTCGAGGTCGAGCGGTCTTCCAGGGGGGACGCGGCCTTCTGGGTCCGCCTCCCCGTGTTCTTGCCGGGCGACGTCCCCAACAGGTTCTTCCTCTATTACGGGAATCCCGAAGGGAGGCTGTCGGGCCGCGGCCGCCGGCCCGAGGGGGTCTGGGCCTCCTTCAACGCGGTCTTCCATTTCTCGGACCCGGGACAGGTCTTCTTCGATTCCACCGGACGGGGCAACGGCTTGGACCCGGGGCGCGCTCCGGGCCGGGCCGCGGACGGCTTCGTCGGGCGCGTCCCCGGGGGCGCGGTCGGGGACGCCGTCAGGTTCGCAGGCGGGGACGCCGTCGTCGCCCCGTCCGCGGGGAGCTTCGCCGGGATGGAGGAGGGCGGGGCGGTGGAGGCCATGGTGCGGCCCTCCCGCCCCGGGGACGGCGGGACGATCCTCGCGGCGCGCTCCGCCGATGGCCGGCGGGGCGTGCGCTTCGGCCTGGCCGGGTCCAGCCTCTGCGTCTCCACGGCCTACGACGGGGCGTGGTCCGCGGACCTCGCGGTCCCGGGGTTCCTGCGCGACTCGCCGGACGCCTGGCATCACGCCGCCGTCTCGTTCTCGGTCCCCGGCTTCTTGCGCCGCGTCGTGGCGGACGCGGACGGGCTCGCCGTGGACAGGCGGCTCCAGGGGCCGCTGTCGTTCGACGCGACCCGGTTGGGCCGCGGGATGGAGGACGGCGACCCCGCGCGGTTCGCCGGGGATATCGACGAGCTCCGATTCTCGTCGTTGACCCTGCCGGAGGATTGGCTGCGTTCCTCGGCGCGCAACCTGTCGGGGGAGCCGGGGTTCGTCATCGCGGGAACGGAGGAGCGCCTGGGCGGACCCCCGGCCGCCCCGTCGGCGTTCCACCTGGTCTCCCCCGCCGACGGTGGGGTGTGGCGCAAGCGCTCCGTCCCGGTCCTGCGCTGGGGAGCCTCGGTCGGAGCCGTCTCCTACCGCGTCGCGCTGTCGCGGCACGCGGACCTGTCGAGCCCGGTCCGGCTGCCGGGGGTCGCCGTCACCCAGGCGCGGGTCCGCGGCCCGAGACTCGACCCGAAGGACCGGTGGTGGTGGACGGTGTACGCGGCCGGGCCTGGCGGGGAGACCCGCGCGGCCGAGGCGTATTCTCTGCGCGTGCAGGACTGGGCGGAGGCCGGGGCGAGGCCCGCGGCGCCCGCGGTCCGGCCCGTGTTCGAGCGGGCCGAGGACGCGTCGATCCGTCTCGGCGGAGTGGTCGGGGAGCGGGTGAGGGGGAACCTGGAGCATTGGCTCCTGACGGCGCCGGGGCGAAACCCCGCGATGCTGAGGATGATCCGGGATCGCGACAGCGATCCACCCCGGGTCGTCATGCCTTGGGTGGGGGAGTTCATCGGGAAGTACCTCGTGTCGGCGGTGGGCGGCTACCGGCTGACCGGCGACCGCCGGTTGGGCCGGCTGCTGGAGAAGACGTTCGGGGAACTGCTCGAGGCGCAGGGCGCCGACGGGTATCTAGGCCCGTTCTCCCGCGCCGCGCGGCTGACCGGCGCCAACTGGGACGCGTGGGGACACGCGCACGCGATGCTGGCGCTCATAGAGTACCACAAGCTGACCGGGCAGAAGAAGTACCTGGAGGCCGCCAGCCGCGCCGGGGACCTGATCTTCGAGACGTTCGTGGACGAGCCCGGCCTGCTGGCCAACGGCGGGCACCTGGGGCAGATGAACTCGGCGGTCGTGCATCCGCTGACGCTGCTGCACCGGCTGACGGGCCGGGCGCGGTACCTGGAGGCGGCGGAGAGCATCGTGAGGTGGTGGGACGACCCCGACGGCCCGGGCTACCTGCGAGGCGCGCGGGCGGGTCTCGAGCCCTGGGAGTACGATGGGCGCAGGTGGGAGAGCCTGCACGCGCTGCAGGGTCTTGGGGAGCTGTCCCTGCAGAGGGGGGAGGCGGGCCTGCGGGAGGCCTTCGAGCGCGTCTGGCGGGGCCTGGCGAGGGGCGACCGGCACAACACGGGCGCGCTCACGACGGACGAGGAGTTCAAGGGGGAGCCCTATGCTCCCGGGGCGATCGAGACCTGCGCGACGGTGGGCTGGCTGGCGTTGACGGTGGACCGGCTGAGGCTGACGGGGGACGCGCGCGCCGCCGATGAGCTGGAGAGGAGCACGCTCAACGCCGCGCTGGGCGCGCAGTCGCCCGGGGGAGGGTCGTGGACGTTCGACACGCCGATGGACGGCAGGAAGAGGTACGGCGAGGAGTTGGCGTGGCAGGCGCCGCCCGGGGGCCCCGGGCTGAACTGCTGCGCGGTGCACGGGCCGCGGAGCGTCGGGATGATCGCGGATTGGGCGGTGATGCGCGCGGGGCGCGGGCTGGTGTTGAACTACTACGGCCCGAGCGACGTCAGCGTGCCCGTGGGGGACGGCGTGGCGCTGAGGCTGAGGCAGGAGACGCGCTATCCCGCGGACGGGCGAGTGAGGCTGCGCGTGTCGACGCCGCGTCCGGTGCGCGTGGCGCTGAAGCTGCGCATCCCCGGGTGGTCGAGGCGGACGGCGGCGTCGGTGAACGGAGCGGGCGCGGGCCCCGCGGAGGCCGGGACGTACCTGGAGCTGGAGCGGGAGTGGCGCGAGGGGGACGTGGTGGACCTGGAGTTCGATTTCGGGCTGAGGTATGAGGCGGGCGCCCGGGAGGCGCAAGGGAAGGCGTCCGTGTTCCGGGGGCCGCTGCTGCTGGCCTACGATCAGCGGTTCAACGCGGCGCCGCCGGCGGCGATGTCCGCGCTGGACATGGGGGCGCTGGAGGGCCGCGAGTCGGCGACGGCGCTCAAGCCCGCGCCCTGGGTGCTGGTCGCGGTGAAGGCCGCCGACGGCCGGGACGTGGCGCTGTGCGATTTCGCCAGCGCGGGCTCGGAGGGGACCGAGTATCGGACGTGGCTGCCCGCGGCGCGCGGCGGACCGTCCGAGCCTGGAACGACCGGACGGCCTTGAGGGGGAAATGGTATCATCGCAGTCGGGCCGGCGGAGCCGGCGGTGGAAAGCGATGCATGACCTGTCGCCCAGAGATCCCCATGCCGGCGCGCTTCCTTACGGCAAGCTCAACCTGCGCCGCAATCCTTTCGGAGAGCTGGAAGCCGACGATTGGGCCGCGCTCGCGCTCCCGGCCGTCGACCTGGATGACGTCGCCAGGCGCTTGCGGGAGCCCGGCTTCCGGGTCCAGTTCGTCGGCCCGAGCGGGTCGGGCAAGACCACGCACCTCCTGGCCCTCCAGGCCCGCCTGCCCGAGGCGCGCTATGCCCGCTGCGACTCGGGCCGGCCGCTTGCGAAGGCCGCCATCCTCCTCTTGGACGAGGCGCGGGGCTTTCCCCGGGGAGGAGGCTCGTGCGCCTTGGGGGTGCACGAGAAGATCGCGGGCTGCGCGATGACCGTGGAACTAGGGGCCGTGCCCTTGGACCGGCTCGATCTGATCGTCCGGTCGAGGGTCGAGCGCTTCCGCCGCGGGGATGGCCCGGTGCCAGAGGTCTGCCTGTCGCGCTTGGGGGCGCTGCTGGAGCGCCACGGCGGGGACCTCCGCCTGGTATTCGCCGAGCTTTACGAGGATATCCAAGATGCCGCGATGTGACCTGACCATCGAATTCGACCAGGGTAAGCGTTCCTTCGCGCCCGGGGACGCGATCCGGGGCCTGATCCGCGTCCGCGTGGAAGCGGACGCGGATTGCAAGGCGCTGAAGCTCGCGTGCGCGTGGCGCACCCACGGCAAGGGGAACGTGGACAAGGGCCTCGTGCAGGAGACGGTCCTCTACGAGGGCACTTGGCAGGCCGGGGAGGACCGCGTCTACCCGTTCTCCATCGCGGTCCCGCGCGGCCCCGCGACCTACCACGGCCATCTCGTCAACGTGGACTGGTATCTGGGCGTCCGCGCCGACATCCCTTGGGCGATCGATCCCAAGGCCGAGGAGGAGATCCTGGTGAGTTGGCCGGAGGGGGAGCGATCCCCGGATCTCGGGCCCGCCTTCTCGGCTCCCGCGGCTCGCCGCCCGATCAACGAGGCGCACGCTTTCGTGGTCGCCAAGGTCCTGCTCCTCCTGGGCCTCGTCGGCGGCGGGGGACTGCTCTGGGAAGCGTACCGATCTCTGGGCGGGAAGAACGTCTCCGGCGCCGTCCAATACGGCATCATGGGGCTGTCCCTGGCGGGCGTATCGCTCGGCGTGGCGTACCTGCTGGCGCGCAACGTCCTGGCCCAGCGGACCCTGGGCCCGGTGCGTTTCGAGGTCCCCCGGCAGTACGCCCGCCGCGGCGAGCAATTCGCGGCGTCTCTCGGCTTCAATCCTGTCGCGCCCGCGGACATGACCAAGGCCGTCCTCAAGCTGAAATGCAAGGAGGAGGCTGTCAGCGGCGGCGGGACCAACGCGACCACGCACACGCACCCGCTGGGCGAATGGGTCCTGGCGGAGGAGCCCCGCCGCGACCTGGCGCCCGGCATGGGCGTCAGCCTGGCCGGCAGGGTTCTGATCCCGGCGGATGCGGCCGCGACCTTCGCGTCCTCGGACAACCGCGTGATCTGGAGCGTCGAGGCCGAGATACGGCTGGCCGGCAAGCCGGACTGGAAGAAGGAAGTGAGGATCGCGGTCCTGCCGTAGGCCGGCGACGGCCGCCCAGGCCGACGACTCCGCGAGCCCGGTCCGCCTTGCCAGCTCTTCCGACAACCGGTGCCCGTCGTCGTTGATCACGCGGGCCGGATGGCCTTCGTCGATGTGGTCGTTCAAATACGACGGCAGCAGGATTGGACTCCCATCCATCCAAGTGCGTTGCTCGACCCGCCCCTCGACCTCGGCCCGCCGCCGGAGTTTTACACAAACTCGACCAAGGGAGGGGACCCGCTCCGACGCGCTGCCCGATGGGGCGGGATGCCAAGGTCAGTTATCCACAAGACTTTCCCGGGAAAGTTCGGTGGATAACCATGGACGCGTCAAAGCAGCGTGGCCATGGAACTGGCAGGAATGTCTGGCCAGGAGCGGTGCGAACCTCGGTTTCCGACGAGGTCCATGCTAGGAGCCCTAAGTGAACGGCGTTGCGGCTAGACGGCGTCGGCGGGAAGGGCCGCCCCTGGAGCCCGATTCTGTCGAAATATGGTAGATTCGAAACACCTTGGGCAGGCCGGCAGGACGTCGACTTGCTACTCCTTGCTGGGCGGTGACCGCGATGAGCTGTATCTCGAGCCTGGGAATGTCGTTCAACGTTCTGCTCGGTGCCGCGGTGGCCATCCTCTTGCTCAAGACTTTCGGCGTCAAATTCTGGTCGCGGGACACCCCGATCCACCCATTGATCGAGGCGCATTTCAGTCCCGCACCCTCAAGCAGCCTGACGATCGCGGAGCGCAAGTTCCCTTTCCGGGTCCGCGCCGACCTGCAGCGGGCCATCGACCGTCTCTTCAAGGAAGGCACGGCGATCTGCCATTTCTGCGGGGTCAGCAGAGCGTACAGCAACGAGGGCCTGACTTTTTCCGGCCTGCTCCTCAAGGAGAACTGGCCGGCGGTTTCCGTCCCTCCCCAGTACGAGGAGGTCGACATCGGCGAGGAGCAGCCGGTCCGGTGCCTGAAGAACGGGCTGTGGCTCCTCCGGGAGGGGGGCCAGCAATTCGCCGTCCTGCTTTCGCCGACTGAGAAATACGGCCAATCGATGGGCATCAAGTTCGAGGTCGCGGTCGTCAACAGCCCGGCGGGGACCCGCATCACCCAGCAGTTCTTCAAACACTTGGAAAAGTCGGTCCTGAAGGCCGAATCCTACCGCGGGAAGATCCTTTCGCTGGAAGTGAAGGATCTGTACTCGGGGGCATCCTCCGGGATCGCGGTCCACAGGCTCAAGAAGGTGGAGCGGGACCAGGTCATCCTGCCCCGGCAGACGCTGGCGCTCCTGGAGAGGAACGTCATCAATTTCGTCCAGCAACGGCCGCGGCTTCGCGCGGTCAAGCAATCGACGAAGAAGGGGCTGCTGTTCTACGGCTCTCCGGGGACCGGCAAGACGCACACGATCCATTACCTCGCCAACGCCCTTGAGGGCCATACCACCCTGTTGATCTCGGCGGAGCAGGTCAGTCTGCTGGAGGAGTACATGGTTCTGGCCCGCCTCCTGCAGCCGAGCATCGTGGTCCTGGAGGATGTCGATCTCATCGCCCGCGAAAGGACGCAGATGAACAGCGCGTGCGAAGAAGTCCTGCTCAACAGGCTGCTCAACGAGATGGATGGTCTGAAAGAAGACGCCGACATCTTCTTCATCCTCACCACGAACCGCCCGGAATCCCTCGAGCGCGCGCTGGCCTCCCGTCCGGGACGGATCGACCAGGCGATCGAGTTCCCTCTCCCGGACGATGCGGGCCGGGAGAAGCTGGTGCGGCTGTATTCCCAGGGGGTCGACATCCCGCCGGAGGTCGTCGAGTCGGTCGTCAAGCGGACCGAGAGAGTCAGCCCGGCGTTCATCAAGGAGTTGATGCGCCGGTCCACCCAGTTCCATCTGGAGCGGCAGGATTCCCGGACCATCGAGCTGGCCGACGTGGAGCACGCCCTGGAAGAGATGCTCTTCGCCGGAGGTTCCCTGAACCTCAAGCTGCTCGGAGCGGAGGGGGCAAAGGGCCTGGCAGATTCCTCGTTTTGAATCCTTTCCGTCTTAGATCACGTTTCGTGAGGACCAGGCTCGCGAGAGCGGGGGCACTCTGGGCCATGGCAGGCGCTTTCAACGCGGCTTCTGGGCGGGCTGTCCGAGCTGCCCGCCGGATTGGGCCGCCGACTCGAGCAGCCCCTTCTGCTCGGCCTGCTGGCCCACGTGCGCGCCTCCGCCCAGGATGTGGGGGGGGAACCCCGCCGTGGAAAGGACGTTGTCGACCAGGGTCCCGACGGGCTTGTCCTTGGCCATGTAGGCCGTGACGGACGACATCATCTCCTGCGGGGCGTTCTTGACGATCTCCAGGGCGTACTGGTGGATGGCGGGCTCGGTGGCGTATTTCCTGATCAGGGGGATGAAGCTCTTGGAGCCCACGAGCCCCTTCATGAACTTGATCGGGTCGTGGTCCCGCATGTAGTCGTCGTTGAGCTGCTTGAGGTCCGGGTGGCTCATCCACTCGCGGGCGTATCTCACGATGGCGGGATGCTTCGCCGAGTACTTGTTGGACAGGGCCTGGACCCTCAGCTCGTTCTCCCGGCAGATGCGCGTGATCGTATCCTCGAGGGACCGGTCGGCCTGGGCGGGCTTCTGCCCCGGCGCTTTGAGGTCCATCCCCTGGGTGCTGATCATCCCGAGGCTGGAATCCGGCCCCTGGGGCGCGGCCGGCTGGGCCGCGGGGGCGGGCGCGGCCCCGGCGCCCGTCTCCGTCATGTTGAAGCCGGCGTCGTCGGCGGTGGTCTGGCCCGTGTTGCTGAGGATGATGGCGACGCCCGCGACCGCGCCGACGCCCGCGAGGAAGACCGCCAGCAACAGCAGGCCCTTCATGCTCTTTTTTCCTTCGGGCGCCTCATCCATGACCATGATTATGGCATGAGAGAGCGGGAAAATACAAGGTCGGACCGAAGTCCTTGACAACGGCCGGCTTGTCCTCTAGAATAGGGAGAAGGGCGTCGTGAGGGCTCGGGAGGGGCAATGCTGAAGGTCCTGTTCTTGATCGCGTCGCTGTTCGTCGGCGGCATCGCGGCCGGGTCGTCGGGGTGCGGGGGCTGCAAGAAGCCGGGCGCGTCCTCGCATCTCTCAGGGAAGTGACGGCTCTCCCATTCCGGGCCGCGCGCAAGTGGTTCCTCCCGGCGCCCGCGGCATTCTTCCTGTTCCTGGTGCTGCCCTACGTCACCGGGTGCACGGAGGGATGCGGGGAGTCCCCCGAATCCAACTCCAACGCGCCGGCTTCCTCGGGCGGGTCGGGCGCGACGTCGAGGGCCGGGGGCGGGGAGATCGACATCACGCCCGGGTCCGGCGACCGGGAGGGCGCCGTCCAGAGGATCGGCGGCCCCGGCGAGAAGGGCAAGCCTCTCGGGCCGAAGGCCTCCGGCGACCCCTCGGCCTACTACGTCGAGACGGTGGACGCCGCTTCGTATAAGCAGAAGGTCCTCGGCAAGGGCCAGGCGCTGGTCAGCCTCTTCTACCCCGGCTGCTCCGAGTGCGACCTGGCGGCGCCCGTCATGAAGGCCCTGTCCATCGACTACAAGGGCAAGATGGACGTCTACCGGATGGACGCCTCCGCCAACGAGAACCTCGCCGTCCTGCCGCGCGGCTTCACCCTCAAGGCCTACCCGGGCTTCGTCCTGTACCGCGACGGCTCGGCCGTCAGCTGGAGGGGGGGGCTGCCGTTCGAGCAGGGCCGAAGCGGGGCTTCCTCGCCAGACGAGCCGGCAGGCGAGTACCAGGGCAGGCTGGGGCAGTGGTTCCACGGCGCCCTGGCGAGGCAGAACCTGGGCGTCGGGCAGTAGCCACCATCGTCGTCATCCCCAAAATGCTACTATCTGGGCGGAGGCACCATCATGGCTGAGAAGATCTGGCTGGTGACGGGAGGAGCCGGTTTCATCGGCTCGCACATCGCCGAGAAGCTCGTCGGCATGGGCAGGCGGGTCCGGATCCTCGACAACCTGTCGAGCGGCAAGCTCGAGCACATGGCGGCCTTCAAGGAGAAGGTCGAGTTCATGAAGGGCGACATCCGCCGCTTCGAGGACTGCCAGCGGGCCGTCAAGGGCGCCGACTTCGTCATCCACCAGGCGGCCATCCGCTCCGTGCCCAAGTCCGTGGACCGGCCCATCGAGTCGAACGACACGAACATCACCGGCACCCTGAACCTCCTGTGCGCCGCGAGGGAGGCCAGGGTCAAGAGGTTCGTCTACGCGTCGTCGAGCTCGGTCTACGGCGAGACCCGGCTGTTCCCCCAGCGGGAGAGCCACATCCCCAACCCCGTCTCGCCCTACGCGGCCTCGAAGCTCGCGGGCGAGCACTACGCCATCATCTTCGCCAAGACCTACGGGCTCGAGACCGTGAGCCTGCGCTACTTCAACGTCTTCGGCCCCCGGCAGGACCCCGAGTCCATGTATTCCGCCGTCATCCCGCGGTTCATGGAGCAGGCCTTCCTCGGCGAGCCTCTCGAGGTCCACTGGGACGGCAAGCAGAGCCGCGACTTCACCCACGTCGCCAACGTCGTCGCCGCCAACATCCTGGCGGCCAGGACCAAGGCGGGCGTCGGGGAGACCTTCAACATCGCCAACGGCCGGTGCAACTCCCTGCTCGACATCATCCGCGTGATCGAGCGGATCACCGGCCGCAAGCTCCCCGTCCAGCGCTTCCCGAAGCGCAAGGGCGACGTCCGCAGGACCTTCGCCGACGTCTCCCGCGCCCGCCGGCTGCTCGGCTTCAAGCCCGTCGTCGGCTTCGACGACGGCCTGCTCGACACCTGGAAGTACTTCGAGACCGTCTACTTCAAGAAGCGCACCCCGCCCCGCCCCGCGGCCCGCGTCGCGGCATGAGACTGCTCGTCACGGGCGGGCTGGGGTTCATCGGGTCGAACTTCGTCCGCCACGTCCTGAAGAGCCACCCGTCCTGGACCGTGGTCAACATCGACGTCCTGACCTACGCGGGCAACCCCGCCAACCTCGCCGACCTCGCCCGCAACCCCCGCTACCGCTGGGTGCGCGGCGACATCCGCGACCCGCGGGCCGTCGCCGGGTGCATGGAGGGCGCCGACGCCGTGGTGCACTTCGCCGCGGAGTCCCACGTGGACCGCTCCATCCTGGACGCGTCGAGCTTCATCGAGACGAACGTCCTGGGCACGAACGTCCTGCTCGACGCCGCCAGGCGCCTCTCGGTGGGGCGGTTCGTGCACGTGAGCACCGACGAGGTCTACGGGTCCGTGGAGCAGGGCTTCTCCACGGAGGACGACCCGCTCGCCCCGAACTCCCCTTACGCCGCCTCGAAGGCCGCCTCGGACCTGCTCGTGCGCTCCTACGTCGTGACCCACGGGCTCCCGGCGGTCATCACCAGGGCGTCCAACAACTTCGGGCCCTACCAGTACCCCGAGAAGGCCCTGCCCCTGCTCATCACGAACTTCATGGACGACCTCCCGTTCCCGCTCTACGGGGACGGCCTGAACGTGCGGGACTGGGTCTACGTCCTCGACCACGTCCGGGCCGTCGAGTTCGTCCTCCTCAAGGGGAAGACCGGGGAGGCGTACAACGTCGGGGGGACGCATTCCTGCACGAACAAGGAACTCATCGAGCGGGTGAGGGGCCTCATGGGCAAGCCCGCTTCGCTCGTCACCCCGGTCCCCGACCGGCCGGGCCACGACCGCCGCTACGCCCTCGACTGCCGGAAGCTGACCTCCCTGGGCTTCAAGCACGCCCACCCCTTCGAGGCAGCCCTCGCCAAGACCATCGCGTGGTACCGGGCCAACCCGGCGTGGTGGAGGCCGCTGAAGAAGGCCGGCGGCTACAAGAAGTACTACGACAAGCAGTACGCCGGCCGCCTCGTCGGACGGCGCGCCGGCGCCCCGAAGCGGTAGCCCCCGGCCGGCGCCGGTTCCACCGGCCCAGGCGCTATCATGCCGTGACGAGAGCCCCGGCGCGATTCCCCTGCGCGCGGGTCCGCCATTCTGCTATCATCTCGACAGGCCATGGTCTGTCCGAACTGCGGGGCGCAGCAGCCTGACGGCGCCGTCGAGTGCTCCTCCTGCGCGGTCATCTTCGCCAAGTGGAGGGCCAGGGCGAACGCGGCGTTCGCCCCGCCCGTGCCTTCGGCCCGGGCCGCGCCGACGGATATCACCGAGGTCCTCGCCGCTTCGCCGGAGCCCAGACGCGGCCTGGGCGTGTTCCCCCTCCTGGCCGCCGCCATCGGGGCGGCCTGGCTCTGGTTGGCCTACTGGCCGGTCCCGCAGGCGAGCCTCGTGCCGGATGCCCCGGTCAAGGCGGGAGACGCCGTCGTCACCTATCGGAATGGGCAGAAGTGCCTGTTGAGCGACGCGAAGCTGGACTACACGTATTCCTACGCATTCAGGGGTTACAGGGTCTGTTCCTCCAGGGGCCATTGCGCGAGCGGTTCCTCCTTGACCAAGACCGCGGACGCCTTGAGGGTCGCGTCGACGAGCGGCGGGCCGCTGGACCTGCCGCTCTCGCGCATCGGGGAGATCAGGTTCGCCGGCGAGACCGACCCGGGCAAGCCCGACCAGGGTCGCATCACGGGCGTCGAGCTCGCGACCAGGGAGGGGAGGACGCACCGCCTCTATTGCGCCGAGAGCCAGGCCATCGTGCCGGACGCGAACTTCGCGTGGGGGGAGTCTTTCCAGCCGCAACGAGTGTCGCTGAGAGGGTCCCCGGCCGAGAACGATTGCCCGGCTTCCCTGAATCTGACCAGCGCTCAGCATGAGCTCGGCCGGACCCCGCTCAGGATAGAGTTCTACTGACATGGGGTGGGGTCAGAGGTTCGCGGTGCTGCTCATCTTGACGCTCGGAGCTTTCTTGTCCTACAGCCACCGGCAGAAACGCTCCCTCCTCATCGCGACGGCGCGCGCCCGCTTCCCCCACTACGCGGGCAGCAAGGACGCCGTGAACGTCGACTGCGTCGTCACGAGGATGACGACCGAGGAGAAGAGGGCCTACGGGAGCAGGTTCCCCGGCTTGCCGACGGTCGGCAGTTTCGACCCGTTGCTGGGCACGTGCAGGGTGAAATTTGACATCCGGGACCACCCGCAACAGGGCTCGACGGCCCATTTCGCGGCGGAATTGCGCTACGTCTGGGGCGTCGGCAGGAGGAAGGTCTGGCATCCGCTGGAGTTCCGGCTTCTGGATTGACCGGCGCGGGCCCTCTCCGCGTCCTCGCTCCTCACTTCGCGCTTCGCCCAAGAAACGACCGGCCAAAGGGCAGTTAGGAGCCGCTCGCAGCAGTGATATGGTCGAGCCGGCGCCTCCGTGTTGGATGCGGATAGGTTCCGTGCGGCGCGGCGGCCCGCTGGCCGCGGCGCGAGCGCGGTCAGGCCTTCTTCTTGCCCAGGCGCTTGGAGAGCCAGGCGAACAACGGGATGCCCAGGCTCACCGCCGCGATGGCCGCCGCGATCAGGCCCAGCAAGGCCGGCATGGACCAGCCCATGAACAGGCCGGCCTGCATGAAGAGGAACGGCGGCAGGGTGGCCACGACCGGGACGATGGAGAGCCACTGGAACACGCGCGGCTGGGCCTCGATGGCCAGCCTCTGCTGGTAGACCGACCGCCACTGGATCTGCATCTCCGTGAGCCCCACGCCGAGCAGGAAGGCGGCCCCCAGGGTGAGGGGGACGCTCTGGAAGAGCAGCGAGGCCGCCAGGAAGGCGACCATGGTGCCGATGCCCACCGCGGCCCACCCCCGCTCGTCGAACACCTTCGCCGCCTTGGGCAGGTAGGCCGTGACCAGGGCCGCCGCCAGGCTCCCGACGGTATAGAACGCCACGATGGTGCCGTTGAGCGCCTGGCTCTTGAAGACCTCCAGGGCCGTGAAGGGCGCCAGGAACATGTAGAGGGAGAGGTGCGAGAAGACCGTGAAGATGTACGGCAGGTAGAGCATCTTCGGGAGCTTCTGCTCCGTGCCGCCCTTCTCCTCCTCGCCTCCGGCCGAGCCCTCGCGCTTGAGCTTCATGAGCGCCAGGGGCAGGGCGCTCAGCAGCATCATGCCGGACATGATCGCGGCCGCCGGGTTCAGCCCCAGCAGCGGGATGAGCGCGCCGATGACGAGGGCCGCGGCGAGCTCCGCGCCCTCGAACGCGGCGTAGAAGAGCGCGCCGGCCTTGTTGAGCCTGTCCCGGTTCTCCTGGCCCACGATGCGCGGGGCGACCTCCTTCTCGGCCACGCCGCGCAGGGCGCCGTAGATGAAGCCCGCCACCAGGTTCGAGACGAGGAAATGGACCGGCGAGAACGCCCCCGTCAGGACGTGCGCCACGGGCACGGAAAGGGCCGCGAGCCCGTGCAGCAGGTTGCCCGCCACGTAGACCTTCTTGGCGTCGAAGCGCTTGACCCACCTGCTGCCCAGCAGGCTTCCCGGCAGGATGGCGACCAGGAAGGCCGCCTGCGTCGTGACCGCGAAGGCCAGGCCCTGGGCCGCGTAGGCGTAGAGGGGAGCGATGAGCGAGGTCGCCTCCTGGCCCAAAGCGTAGAGGAACTGGCCCGCGAGGTAGAGGTAGTAGGAGAACGGGAGCTTTCCCTGCGGCTTGTCCGGGACGGGGGAGGGAGCCTGCGCCTTCGGCCCGGCCGCGACGGGCCCGGAATCGGCCGGACTGAGCCTCGCCGTCCGCTGAGGGTGCGTCTCCCCGGACCACGACGGCTCGACCGGCTCGACCTCGACCGCGGCGTTGCCGTCGAACGCGTCGTTGAGCCTCGCGCCCTCGAGGCCGGGCTTGGCGACGCTTTTCCCAAGGTCCCTGAGAACCTCGACCGAGGACGGGCCATTCTTCTCCGCGGGAGCCTCGGCCGGGAGCGTGACGCCGCCTGGGACCGCGGGGATCGCGGCTTCGGGCGCCACTCTCGGGGCGGCGGCCTCGACGGCAGGGATGGCCGGGGAGACCGAGACGGCCTGAGAGGGGAGAGCCGCGGGCAGAGGGGCGGATCGAGCGGGAGCGGCGACGGCTTCGGGGGGGAACTCGACGCCGGGCTGCCTGATGCCCGGGAGCCCGAGCCCGGGAAGGCTCGACGAGAGGGGGAGCACCGTCCTCGCCAAGGGGGCGAGGCCCCCGCCCGGCACCGCGGACACGCCCGCAGCGGCGCCGGCCCCGGGGATCTGGCCGACGGGCACGGGCATGACCTTCCCCGTCCCGGCCGAGACCGTCTGAGCCAGGGCCGGGATGGGCCCGCTCGTCCAAAGAAGGACGGCGGCCGCCAAGACGGCCGTGAACCGCTTCATGCCTGGCAGAAGTGTAGCACTAGGCGCCAAAAGAGACCTGGGCCCAATGACCCGATCGGCCGGCCGCATCGGACCTGCCCGGCGTCAGGTCTCTCAGCCGCGAAGAGAGCATGCCGCCGCCGGGCCGCCCGGCCGGGTCAAGGCCCCGAGGGAAGGCCCGGCAGGACGGCCTTGAGGACCGAGTCCGCGAGCTCCGGGTAGGCCTTGCCGAGCTCCGCGCGGAAGGCCGAGGCGTCGTCAGCGGCCCAGGCCTGGAACTTCCGTGGCTTCCCCCTGCTCTCGTAGCCCACGAAGCTCAAGGCCCCCGGCATGGGAGAGCGCCGCGGCTTCGCCTTCACATCCAGCGTCACCAGGACCCGCAGGTCCGGGTCCAAGCCCGCCTTGCCGCTCAGGCCCGCGTGCAGGACCTCGACTTCGACCAGGGTGTCGACCGCGGGATCCGCGGGTCCCGCAACCCTGAACCCGTCGCCGGGTCTCTCGGCAGAGAGCCTGGTCAACTCGGCCTTGAGCCTTTCCACCGGGTCGTTCTCGGCCAGGGCCTTCTCCAGGGAGGCCTTGGCCGCGGCCACGGGCTCCTTCTTCGGGGAGCCCACCAGGCCCGCGATGCCGCCGTACACGCCGCCGACCACGGCTCCGGCGGTGTTGAGCGCCAGCAGCCCGGCGTACACCAATGCGCCCGCGCCGCTCTTGTCCGACGTGGATCCCTTCGAGGGGGAGTGCGCGGACCAGAACGCTCCCCCGGTGTACTCGAACCCGAGAGCCGCGCCCCTGCCCATGCCGGTCCAGGAGCCCGTGGCGGGTGCGGGCAGATAGTCGATCTTGCCTTTCGCGCGGGAGACGTGGATGCCGACGGCCCCCAGGGCCCGGCGGTAGGCTTCAGGGGTGATGGGCGCGGGGGCCGGCCCGGGAGTCCGGCAGGCAGGCACGGAAGCGACGCAGGCCGCGAGCAGGCAGCCTAGGAGGCGGGGACCTGCCCGCAAGCCCCGCGGCTTCTCCATGCCCCTCAGGACGGGCGGCGGGCGGCGGTTACCAGGCCCTCGAGCTCCGCCATGATGTCTGCGGCCTTGGCGTAGCGCTTGGCCAGGTCGGTCGAGAACGCCCGGGAGAAGACGGCGTCGACGCCGTTGGGCAGCCCCGGCATGAGCTGGGAGATGGGCCTGAAGGACATGCTCATCTTGTTCATGAGCAGGCCCGCCCCGGTGCCCGTGAAGGGCAGCCTGCCACTCAGGGTCTCGTAGAGGCATACGGCCATGGAGTAGACGTCCCCCTGCGGGGCTACCATGCCCTGCTCCTGCTCGGGCGCCATGTAGGGGGGCGTGCCCAGCACCGTCTGGGTCATGGCGACGCGGGTCATGGCGTCCTTGGCGACGCGGGCCACCCCGAAGTCCATGACGCGCGCCCTGCCCTCCGCGTCGATCATGATGTTGGAGGGCTTCAGGTCCCGATGGATGACCTTCTTGGAGTGGGCGTAGTCCAGGGCGGAAGCGATGTCCCGGTAGTACTTCAGGACCTGCGCGACGGGCATGGTGCTCTGGTGGCTGAGGTCGAAGAGGGTTTTGCCCTCGACGAACTCGAAGATCAGGTAGACCTCGCCGTCCTCCTCCACGATCGAGTAGATCTCCACGATGCCCGGGTGCTTGAGCGCGGCCACGACCTTGGCCTCGGCCAGGAACCGCTCCCGCTCGCGGGCGTCGTCGCGGATCTCGGGCCTCATCTTCTTGATGGCCACCCGGCGCTCCAGGGTCCGGTCCTTCCCCTCATAGACCATGCCCATGCCGCCGACCCCGATCTCGCGCACCAGCCAGTACTGCCCGCCCAGGGCCGGCGAGCCCTGGCGCTGCGGCGCGGCCATCGGGATCCCGAGGTCGAGGGGGATCTCGCTGGCGGCGGGCCGGGGGGTCGAGAGCCTCGAGAGCTTGGACTTCAGCGTCCGCCAGGGGCCGGGCCCGAGGCCGCGCAGCAGGCCCAGGGCGATCAGGAACCCCCCGATGACGGCCGCCACCGCGACCACGCTGAAGCCTTTGCGCTGCCGCTGGCCCTCGGGTGCCGCGGCCTGGAGCGGAGCCTGGCCCTCTTCCCCGGGGAAGAGGAACAGGATGTCGCTGTCCTTGGGCGCCTGCACCGCCATGTCGAGGGCGGACTGGTAGCGGGGGTCGAGCGCTGCCGCGCGCTTGAGGTTGTCGATCATCCCCTGCCGGTCGCCCATGCCGCCGAGGGAGTGGGCCAGGTTGGCGTAGGCGTCGGCGCTGCCGGGGTTGATCGAGACGGCTTGCTGCGCGGCCTCGAAGGCTCCCCGGTAGTCCTTCAGCCGGTTGAGGGCGAAGGCCTTGGTATTGAGAAGGGGCACGTTGCCGGGCGCGAGCTTGAGCCCTTCGTCGGCGTCCCGGGCCGCGTCCCGGTAGTTCTTCATCTGGTTGTGGGCCATGGCCCGGAAGTTGAAGGCCTGGGCGTTCTGGGGGTTGAGCGAGATGGCGTTCGAGGCGTAGGCGATGGCCGCTTTGTAATCCTTGAGGGTCAGGGCCTGCTGGGCCTTCCTGGCCCACTCGGCCGACATCGTGACGTTGGTGGGCTGAGGCTTGACGAAGGGGGCCGTCCGCGACATCGACATGGAGCGGGCGAAGCCTCCGCCCGCTCCGCCGCCGGCCTGGGAGGTGCCCGTTTCCCCGCCCGCCTCCGAGCCGCCGGAGCGTCCCTTGGACAACTGGAGGGTCTGGAAGGCGAACTGGTTGTTCGGGTCCATGTTGAGCGCTTGCTGGGCGTCGCTCTCGGCCGCCTTGTAGTCTTTGAGCCCGGCGTTGGCGGCCGCGCGGGTGGCGAAGGCGTCCGCGCCGCCGCCCATGGCGATGGCGCGGGAGGCGTCCGAGGCCGCGCCGCCGAAGTCCCCCTTGCCCATCTTGGTCTGGGCGCTCAGGTTCATGCCGTCGGAATCGCCGGGGTCTTGCTCGACGGCGTCGGACAGCTTCTTGTCGAAGTCGCGGACTTTTCCCCAGCCTCCGCCGCCGCCACCCCCCTCCCCGCGGCCGCCCTTGCCGGGGTTCTTGAACGTGTCGACGGCCTTGTCCACTTTCGGGTCGAGCGGCACGAGTACCGCCGCCTTCTGGTCGTCGGGCAGGTCCGAGTTCAGGGTCGTCGTGATCGTCTGGACGTATCCTTTGCATTCTTTGTAGGAGCTTACATAGAACGGATTGAGATGGAAGAAGAAGTGCCAGACAGGGTGATCGCGCTTGCGGGTCTCGTATTTGTCGACGACGTACTGCGAATCGGTGAGGTTCTGTTGGGCTTGAGCGTACCAGTCTGGCTGTTGGCCCTGGGCGGGAGCCGGGTTGTCCGTCGCCGAGGAGTCGAACGCGCCGGGGCAGAGCAGGACAAAGGCGGCGGCAAGGAAGAGGGGCCTCATGCTACTAGTGTAGGAGCGGCATGGAGAATTGTCAAGCCTGGAAAGCGGAATTTACCGTCAATTTATGCTGTTCAATTTGATATGATGGGCCCGATTCGCGCAGGTTGGCTGATCAGGAACCGTAGCTTATCAAGGAGGGTGCAATGGGAGTCGATGTAGAGAAGATCCTGCGTCCGGTGGACAACCCCCTGCCGCCGTTCCCGCCGAAGTACGTGACGCTGGCGAGCGGCGATGAGATGGTCATCCGCCAGGTGGACCGTTCCGATATTCCTGACATCCTGCCGCACATCGCCCGGCTGATGTCGGTGGAGCGCGATTACTACGATCTGGTGGCGGCCCGGGCCATGGGCGAGCTCCTGGCCTACTATTATCACAGGGTGCAGGACGAATACGTGCTGGTCGCGCAGATCGACGGGGAGCTGGCGGCGGTGGTCAACGGCAGGCTCCTCAACCAGGACGTCGGGATGTCGTACCACACCATCTCGCTGCGGCGGGGGATGCGCGTCGGGGCGCACGCCTTCGCGGCCAAGATGGAGTACCACATCGACATCATGAAGCAGAAGGAAGTCCTCATCGTGGCCGAATCCCCCATCGGTTTCCGGCGGTGGATGGTCGAATACAAGCTCGAGAAGCGCTTCCACATCCCGCACGAGCTCGGCGGCCCGCCGTCGTGGTCTTTGACCAAGGAGATCTTCGACCGCGCGCGAGGCAGCCTCGTGGTGGGCCGGCGGCCGGTGCCGGCCAAGCTGCTGGCCAAGGCCAAGGCGGCCATCCTGCCGCCCAAGGACCCGCCCAAGCCTCCGGTGGACCTCCTGGCGGCCACCAGGGCCAGGTACGACTCGACCGCCACGGCGGTCATGGGCCAGCGTTGGGACCTGGAAGGGAGGAACAAGTAATGCGCGAGGTATTCGTCGTGGGCATCGGCATCACCTCTTTCACCCGGCTCGAGTATCCGCTGGCCGAGATCGCGGCGTACCCGGGCATGATGGCTCTCAAGGACTCCGGCCTGAGCAAGGTCGACCAGGTCTACGTCGCCAACATGGGCGGCGGCAGGGTGAACCACCAGACCGGCCTGGCCAGCGCCGTGGTCGACCAGCTCAGCCTCGCGCCGGCGGGCGCGGAGACCATCGAGAACGGGCCCGCCTCCGGCGCGTCCGCCATCAAGACGGGCTTCATGGCCGTGGCGTCGGGCCTGTGCGACACGGTGATGGTCATCGGGGCCGAGCGCATGCGGGAGGTCAACGACCTCGAGTCCACCGACTTCGTGGCGACCCTCACGCACCCCCACGCCGAGTACATCTACGGGGTCACCCTGCCGTCCTTGGCCGGGATGTTCGCGCGGCTCTACATGGACAAGTACAAGGTCACGCCTAGGCACCTCGGGATGGTCGCGGTCAAGAACCACGACCACGCCATGGACAACTTCTTCGCGCACCTCCACGAGAGGATCACCCTCGAGGGGATCATCGACAGCCCCGAGGCTTCGACGAACAACCCCTTCGTGGCCGACCCGCTCAGGTTCTACGACTGCTGCCCGGTGTCGGACGGGGCGGCGTGCGTGATCCTGGCCAGCGGGGACGCGGCCAAGAAGACGGGCAAGCCGCGCATCCGGCTGGCCGGCGTGGGCCAGGCGACCGACACCCTCGCGGTGCACGACCGCAAAGAGCCCACGGACCTGCTCGCGGCCAGGGGCGCCGCCGCCGCAGCCTTCAAGATGGCGGGCTTCAAGCCCTCGCAGGTGGACGTGGCCGAGCTCCACGACGCCTTCACCATCCTCGAGATCGCCGAGAGCGAGGAAGTGGGCTTTTTCAAGAAGGGCGAGGGGCATCTCGCCCTCGAGAAGGGCGAGACGAGGCTCGGCGGCTCGCTGCCGATCAACCCGTCCGGCGGCCTCAAGGCGAAAGGGCATCCCGTGGGCGCGACCGGCGTGGGCCAGGCCCACGAGATCGTGCTCCAGCTCAGGGGGGAGGCCGAGAAGCGCCAGGTCAAGGGCGCCAAGACGGGCTTCACCTGCAACTTCGGGGGCTTCGGCAACAACGTCGTCTGCCTCGCGTTCAAGAAGGAGGGATGAAATGAACATCTACGGCTACAAGTGCAAGAAGTGCGGCACCGTCCATTATCCCTTCCGGACCACGTGCAAGAAATGCGGCGCCTTCATCTTCGAGGACAAGGCGGACCGGTACCAGCTCGTGCCGTTGTCCAAGGAGGGCAAGCTCCTGACCTTCACGCGCCTGCGCTCGCTCCCGGGCGACTTCGACGTCCCGGAGCTGCTCCTGGGCATCGTTCAGCTCGACGACGGCAACAGGATCACGGGCCAGCTCGACATCCCCGCCCCCAAGCTCGGGATGAAGGTGAAAGGCGAGATCCGGGTCGTGCGCCAGGAAGGCTACAACACCCACCGGGGGATCGTCTTCGAGGCCGCCTGAGCCGGCGGGGAGACCGCGGCGAAGCGCGCGGCTCGGCCGCGGGATAGCCGACCGCCCATGAGCGACACGAGACTTCTTCCCGGACGGACCCTGGACGTTCTTGTCTCGAGCGTCGGCGACGCGGTGCGGCCCGGCCGCTATGTCCTGCACTCCTCGTTCGCATCGGCCCTCAACTTCCTCGGCGGCGGCCGGCTGGTGAGCTTGGTGAGCCCGCGGGTCGGGCCCGGGCCGGCCAACGTGGTCCTGGACGGGCCGCTGCCGCGGGGGGCGTCCTCGCTGGCCGTGGAAGGCGGGGGGCTCGGGCTCGACGGCCGGGTCCTGCCCCTTCCTTCGCCCCCTTACCGCTCGACGCTCGACGGGGTCTCGCCGGAGCGCGCCCGGGTCGAGGTCAACTTGCGCCGCCTGTCCGAGCGCCTCCCGGCGATGGCGCCCGTGGAAAGCCTGGTCTTCCTGTTGGGCGACGGCGGGCCCTGCGAGGCGGGCGGCGGCGAGGTCGGGCCGGGCAGGGGCCAGGCGTGGGCGAGGGCGGCCCGGGACTGGATGCGGAGAGCCTGCGGCGAGCTGTTCGGCGGAAGTCTCGCCGCGGGGGTGCGGATGCTCCGGGGTGCCGGCCGGGGTCTGACCCCGGCCGGGGACGATTTTCTCTGCGGAGTCTTGGCCGCGCTCGATGTCGTCGGGCGGGTCTCGGGCCGCGACCGGCGGCCCGCGAGAGGCGAGGTCTGCCGGCTCGCCCTCGGCGGCAACCCGCTGTCCAACGCCTTCCTGCGGCTCTCCCGCGACGGCCGGTATCACCACCGGCACAAGGGCTTCCTCGAGGCGCTGATGGCGGACGGCGAGGGGGCGGCGCTGCGGCGAGCCGGCGGCGTCCTGGGCGTGGGCGCCACCTCGGGCGCGGATTGGCTCACCGGTTTCACGCTTTCGATGGAACGATGGAGGGGGTCATGGTCATCAAGGGGACGCTGTCCAAAGGGAAGTACTACGATTCCGTCACGCTGATGGCGGTGGCGCGCAAGCTCTCGGCCTGCGAGGGCGTCCTCGACGCCGCCGCCGTGATGGGGACGGACAGCAACAAGGCCATCCTCAAGGCCTCGGGGCTCCTATCCGGGCGGTTCGCCGCGTCGTCGGACGCCGACCTCCTGATCGCGGTGAAGGCTTCCACCGAGGCTCTGGCCTCCACGGCCATGGCCAGGGCCGAGGAACTGTTGAAGGCCGGCAAGAAGAAGGATGCCGGGGGCAAGGGAGTCCGGCCCCGGAGCCTGGAAGCGGCCTTGGAGTCGTTGCCCGGCGCCAACATGGCGGTCATCTCCGTGGCCGGCAAGTACGCGGCGGACGAGGCCATGGCATGCCTGCGCCGGGGGCTGCACGTCATGATCTTCTCGGACAACGTCCCGCTCGAGCGAGAGGTCGAGCTCAAGAGGTTCGGCGCGGCCCGGGGCCTCATGGTGATGGGGCCCGACTGCGGCACCGCCATCATCAACGGCGCGCCCCTGGCGTTCGCCAACGTCGTGCGGCGGGGGGACATCGGCGTGGTCTCGGCGGCCGGGACGGGGCTCCAGGAGGTCGCCTGCGCCGTGTCCAACGCCGGGGCCGGCATCTCCCAGGCCCTGGGGACCGGCGGCCGGGACGTCAAGAAGGACGTCGGCGGCATCATGTTCCTGCAGGGACTCAAGGCCCTGCTGCAAGACAGCCGGACCAAGGTCGTCCTCCTCGTGTCCAAGCCCCCGCACCCCGACGTGGTGGCCAAGATCGGCCGGGCCCTGCGGGGGGCGGGCAAGCCCGTCGTCGCGGTGTTCATGGGCGCCGAGCCCGAGCTCGTGGCGAGCCTCGGGGCGTTCCCCGCCGTGACGCTGGAGGAGGCGGCGCTCCTGGCCGCGGGCCTCTCCCTCGGCGAGAAGCCGGGCGCCGTCCTGGGCGGGCTCCTGCGGCGCCAGGACGAGCTGGCCAAGACGGCGGAGCGCCTGGCGGCCGGCTTCGCGAAGGGCCAGCGCTATTGCCGGGGCCTCTTCTGCGGGGGCACCTTCTGCGCCGAGGCGCAGGTGGTCTTCAGGCGCTACGCTTCCCGGGCCCGCTCCAACGCGCCGGTCGCGCCCTTCCTGGACCTCAGGGACTCCTGGAAGTCCGTGGGGCATTCCTTCGTGGACCTCGGGGCCGACGAGTTCACCCAGGGCAGGCCGCATCCCATGATCGACTACTCGGTCAGGAACAGGAGGATCCTCCAGGAGGCCGCGGACCCCGAGGTCGCGGTGCTCCAGCTCGACGTGGTCCTGGGCCACGGCTCCAACCCGACGCCGGCCAGCGACCTGGCGCCGGCGATCAGGGATGGCGTTGCCTTGGCCAAGAAGGCGGGAAGGCATCTGGCGGTCGTGGCCACGGTGACGGGCACCGATCTCGACCCTCAGAACAAGGCCGGGGTGGAGGCCGCGCTGCGCAAGGCCGGGGTACTCCTCCAGCCCTCCAACGCCTCCGCCAGCGTCCTCGCCGGCGAGATCGTCAGGAGGCTGGGGCGATGAAGACCATCTTCCAGTCCGAGCTCAAGGTCGTCAACATCGGCCTGGAGTCGTTCCAGCAGGCTCTCGCCGCGTCGGGCTGCCAGGCCGTCCAGCTGGACTGGAGGCCGCCTTTGGCCCTGTCGGAGAAGGACCGCCGGACCCTCGCCCTCCACCGGGGCGCCATCGACAAGGCCAACAAGAAGGCCGTCGACATCGTCCTGAACGGCAAGCCCTTCCTCGTCGGGCTCGAGAAGGCCGTCGACGTCCTGCCGGGCATGAGGAAGAACTCGGTCTTCCACGCCGGGCCGCCGATCGGGTGGGAGCGGATGTGCGGCCCCATGAGGGGCGCCGTGATCGGGGCCCTGCTCTACGAGGGGCTGGCCCGGACGCCGGAGGAGGCCGAGGGGCTGGCGTCCTCGGGCGCCGTCGCTTTCTCCCCGTGCCACGAGCACGGCGCGGTCGGCCCGATGGCCGGCGTCATCTCGCCGTCCATGCCCGTCTACGTGGTCAAGAACGAGGAGCACGGCAACCACGCCTACTGCACGCTCAACGAGGGGCTGGGCAAGGTGCTGCGCTACGGCGCCTACGGCCCCGAGGTCATCGAGCGGCTGCGGTGGATGGCCGAGGTCCTCTACCCTGCGCTGGCGCGTGCGGTCGCCAAGGTCGGCAGGGTCGACCTTAAGAACATCATCGCCCAGGCCCTCAACATGGGCGACGAGGTCCACAACCGCAATAGGGCCGCCACCTCCCTCTTCTACCGGGCGCTGGCCCCGGCCATCGTCCGGACGTGTCCGCAGCCCGAAAGGGCCGCGCAAGTCCTGGAGTTCATCAACTCGAACGATCATTCATTCCTGAATCTCTCGATGCCCGCGTCCAAAGCCTGCCTCGACGCCGCCCGGGGCGTGAAGGACAGCAGCCTGGTCGTGGCCATGGCGAGGAACGGCACCGACTTCGGGGTCCGGCTCGCCGGCACCGGGGACCGCTGGTTCACCGGCCCGGCGCCCGTGCCCGACGCCCTCTTCTTCCCTGGGTTCACCAAGGAGGACGCCAACCCGGACATCGGCGACAGCGCCATCACCGAGACCAACGGCCTCGGGGGCTTCGCCATCGCGGCCTCGCCCGCCATCGTGCAGTTCGTGGGGGGGACGTCGAAAGACGCCCTCGACTACACCCTGCAGATGTACGAGATCTCGGCGGCCGAGAACAACGTGTACCGCATCCCCTCGCTGGATTTCCGCGGCACGCCCACCGGCATCGACGCCGTCAAGGTCGTGGAGAAGGGCATCCTGCCGTTCATCGACACCGGCGTCGCGCACAAAAAGCCCGGCATCGGGCAGGTGGGGGCCGGCGTGGTGAGCGCGCCCGCCGAGCCTTTCGAGCGCGCGGTCGCGGCCCTGGCCCGGAGCCTGGACCGCGCCACGCGCCGTCCCGGACGGCAACGCCGGCCCGAAGGCCGTCCTGGACGGCGCCCCCTGGGCCGAGGCCGATGACCCAGCCTGGAGCCTTGCTCCCCGGGTTGACCGCGGTCGCCCACGCCATCGTCGTCATCAGCGTGGTGGGCGCCCTGGGCCTCTTCCTGGGCCAGCTGCGTTGGCGCGGGGTCGGCCTGGGGATCGCCGGCGTGCTGTTCGCGGGGCTGGGCTTCGGGCATGCCGGCGTCACGGTGCCCGAGGAGGTCCTGGAGTTCCTGCGGGAGTCCGGGCTCATCCTCTTCGTCTACACCATCGGCATCCAGGTGGGGCCCGGGTTCTTCTCCTCCTTGAGGCGCCAGGGGCTGCGGCTCAATTCCCTGGCCGCCGCCGTGGTCCTGTTGGGTGCCGCGCTCGCGGTGCTGTTCGCCAAGGCGGGCGGCATCCCGGCGGCCGCGGCCGTGGGCGCCTACTCGGGCGCGGTCACCAACACCCCGAGCCTGGCCGCCGCGCAGCAGGCGCTCAAGGACCTCGCCGCGCCCGCCGGCGCCGCCGGGCTCACCGGGATCGGGTACGCGGTGTGCTACCCCTTCGGCGTCCTGGGGACGATCCTCGTCCTCGTCCTGGCGCGCGCGGTCTTCCGCGTGGACGCGGCCCAGGAGGCGCGCGCCGTGAGCCCCGAGGAAGATGCCCCGGAGGTCGCCGCCGTCAACATCAAGGTCGAGAACCGCAACATCGACGGCCTGCCGATCTCGAAGCTCCCCGCGCTGGAGAGCCTGGGGGTGCGCTTCTCCCGCCTCCTCCACGACGGGCGGGTGAGCCTCCCGCGCAGCGACACGCTCGTGCGCCTGGGCGACGTGCTGCGGGCGGTCGGGCCGAGGCAGAAGCTCGACGAGCTCGTGCTCGTGCTGGGGCGGGTGAGCGACCTGGACCTCAAGAGCCTGCCCAGCCGCATCATGGCCAGCCGCATCATCGTGACCCAGGGTTCGGCGCTGGGCAAGAGCCTGCGGGAGCTCGAGCTCGCCGACCGCTACGGCGTGGTGGTCACCCGGGCGGCCCGCGCCGAGATCGAGTTCGTCCCGGGCTCGGATTTCACCGTTCATTTCGGCGACACCCTCCTGGCGGTGGGCGAGGAGGAGGACGTGGCGCGCTTCGCGGCGATGGTGGGCAATTCGCCCAAGGCCCTCAACCATCCCCAGCTCATCCCGGTCTTCATCGGCATCGCCCTGGGGGTGCTGCTCGGCTCCCTGCCCCTGCGGGTGCCCGGGATGGCGGTCCCCGTCAAGCTGGGCCTGGCCGGCGGCCCGCTCGTGGCCGCCCTGCTGCTGAGCCGCGTCGGCCAACTGGGCCCGCTGTCCTGGTACATGCCCATCAGCGCCAATTTCATGCTGCGGGAGATGGGCATCATCCTCTTCCTGGCGTGCGTGGGGCTGGCCGCCGGCGACCGGTTCGTCGAGACCCTGGTCCGGGGGGCGGGCCTGCGCTGGCTGGCGTGCGGCGCGGTCATCACCTTCGTGCCGCTGGCCGCCGTGGGCTTGTTCGCGCGGTGGCGCTTCAAGCTCAACTACCACGTCCTGTGCGGGACCCTGGCGGGCAGCATGACGGACCCTCCGGCCCTGGCCTACGCCAACGCCGTCGCCCCGTGCAGCGCGACCGCCGTCTCCTACGCGACGGTCTATCCCATGACCATGCTCCTGCGCGTGGTCATGGCGCAGGTCCTGGTGACGGTCCTCTTCTGACCATGCCGCCCGACCAAGGCGCCGCGTCGCCCGCCCGGGAGCACTTGCGCGAGGTCCTGCGCTTCATCGTCGTGGGGGTGGGCGCCGTGAGCGTGGACGCGGCCGGCTACGCCCTCCTGGTGCGCTTCCTCGGCCCGGACCCGGCCAAGGCCTCCTCGTTCATCGCGGGCGCGCTCTTCGGCTTCTGGCTCAACCGGTCGTGGACCTTCCGCTCCCAGGGAATGCCCCTGGTCCAACTGCCGGTCTTCTCGGCGGTCTACGCGACGAGCTTCTGCGCCAACGTGGGGGTCAACCATCTCGTGCTCAGGCTCTGGCCCTCGGCCTTGACGCCGGGCTTCCTGGCGGCCACCGCGACCTCCACCGTCATGAACTTCCTCGGCATGAAGTTCCTGGTGTTCCGCCGATGACCGCCCTGAACCGGCTCATCGGCGTCATCGCCCGGCTCCGGGGGCCCGGCGGGTGCCCGTGGGACAGGAAGCAGACGCACCGCTCCCTCATCAAGTACCTGCGCGAGGAGTCCCGCGAGCTCGAGGCGGCGCTGCGCCGCGGCCGGGCCCGCGAGATCGAGGAAGAGCTGGGCGACGTCCTGCTGCAGGTCCTCCTGCACGCTCAACTGGCCTGCGAGCGGGGGCTCTTCGACATCCACGACGTGGCCCGCGCCCTCACGAAGAAGCTGGTGCGGCGCCACCCGCACGTCTTCGGCGGCAAGCCCCTCAAGACCGCGGCGGACGTGGTGAGGCAGTGGGAGGTCTTGAAGCGCCGGGAGAAGCGGCTGCGCCGCCGGCCGTCTACGGCCCGGGGGCGCGCCTCAACGCCCGGACCATGTCGCGGAAGGCCGCGTAGAGGTGCCGCCTTTGGGCCGGGGAGGCGTCCCGGATGAGGTCCGCCACCTTATGTTCGACGGGATAGGGGTCGCGCCGCCGGGGCTGGTGGCCCAGCAGTCGTCCGGGGTCCACGCCGAGAGCCTCCGCCATGCGCTGGACCGTGGCGAGGCTGGGCTTTCTGATTCCGCGCTCGATCTGGCCGATGAAGGAGAGATGGACGCCGGCGCGCTCGGCGAGTTCCTCCTGGGTCCAGCCTCGGAGGTTGCGCTCCTCCCGGATGCGCCTGGAGAGGGACTTGTAGATGTTTTCAGTCATGGCAGGCATTCGCCGGCAGCACGGCGATTCTAACATCACCTGAGGGCATCCGCTAGATACCAGGAGCATTTGTAACAACAATGCTGTGAGTATTGGCATGTCGAAGGGAATATGGTATTCCTAGGACATGGCGGGTCCATGCTGACTCTGGTCGTGGCGGATGACGACCCCGAGATACGGCGGCTCCTGGCCCGTTGGGCCGGCCTCCTGGGACTGGACTGCGTAACGGTGGAGAGCGCGGGCGCGCTCCTGCGGGCCGTCGGTTCGGAACCACCGCAGGCGCTGATCTGCGACGTCCATCTCGCCGAGGCCGACGGGATCGGTCTTTGCCGAATCCTCGCGGCCAGGCATCCCGGCCTCGCGATCATCATGATGACGGGCGACGCCGGAGAGGTGGGGCGCGCCCGCGCCGCCGGGTTCGGCCACGTCTTTGAGAAGCCCTTCGACCTGCGCCTATTGGAGGGCGCTTTGAGAAAGCTCGTCTGTCGGGAAGGGAACTAATTCAGCTCTCGCTCGTATGAGCCGAAGCCATCCCTGAAGAAAGCGGCCGGGACGTCAAAGCGCGTAGCGCACCCGGAAGGCGGCCTTCGCCCCGGGTGGGATGGTCGGGATCCTCACGAAGGAGACCCCGGGGAGGCCGGCCGCCGCCTTCTTGACCGAGTCCGTCACGAGGATCTCGGACCCCTTGGCCGTGTCCTCGCCGAGCTTCGAGGCGGCGTTGACCTCGGCGCCGAAGACGTCGTGGTCCCCGATCCTGAGGACCTCGCCGAACCCCAGCCCCACGCACAGCAGGATCTTCTCCGCGTCCGACTGGTCCGCGTTGTAAGCCTTGGCGATCCGCTGCATCGCCGCCGCGCACTCGATCGCCCTGGCGGCCTTGCGGAAGATCACCATCATGCTGTCGCCTTCCAGCTTGAGCAGGATGCCGTCGTACTGGTCGATGCAGGGGACGAAGATGCGCTCCGCCTCATGGATGATCTGCAGGAAATGGATGATGCCGAATTCGCTCACGCGCCTGGAGAACCCCGCCAGGTCGGTGAACATGACCGCCCACTCCTCGCCGAACAGGTCCCAGACGCGCCGGTCCACCGCGGCCTTGTCCGCCCCCGGCTTGAGCCGCTCCTCCAGCAGCTTCTCGAGCCTGTCGTGCGACGCTCCCGCTCCGACCTGTGTCGTGAATGGCATAGTGACCCCTCGCGTCCGGATGTTGCAGGAGGGATTATCCCCTTGTCCCAGCACGTTTGTCAATGCCACTTGCCCTTGGAGACGCCGGCGTGTTAGGATATGGCAGGCAACCCCCCATGGTCCATCCTGACGCAGGGAAGCTCCCGAAGCAGGTCATCAACATCCATCACTTCGAGGAGGAGTTCAAGTCCCCGAGCGATCCCCTGTCGCCGGTGAAGTTCGGGACCTCGGGGCACCGAGGCAAGCTCGGCGGCGGCTTCTGCAAGCTGCATGCCCAGGCCATCGCGCAGGCGGTGGCGCGCTTCCATAGAGAGAAGGGCATCGAGGGCCCCATCCTCGTCGGGGGCGACACCCGGCTCATGGCCGAGCGGACCGCGAGGCTGTGCGCCGAGGTCCTGACCGCCAACGGCATCGAGACCATCCTGGCCGACATCCCGCTGCCCACCCCCGTCTTCTCGTCCGAGATCATCAACGGCAACGCCATCGCGGCCTTGAACGGCACGGCCTCGCACAACCCGCCCGAGGACATGGGGCTCAAGTACAACCCCCCGAGCGGCGGCCCGGCCGGCACGGAGGTCACCTCGGTCATCGAGGCCTACGCCAACGAGTTCCTCAGGGAGCCCAAGAAGATCAGGCGGCTCTCCCTGCGCAACCCCAAGGCCCTGCACCTGCTCAAGACGGCCGACCTGGTCCGGCCCTACGTCGACAGGCTCGCCAAGGTGGTGGACCTGGGCGCGATCCGGTCCTCGGGGCTGAGGATCGGCATCCACCCCCTGGGCGGCACGTCGACCCCTTTCTATCGGCGCCTCATGGAAGCCTTCGACCTGCGGAACCTCGACATTGTGGACAAGACGGTGGATCCCACCTTCGGCTTCATCCCGGCCGACCACGACGGCAAGACCCGCATGGACCCGTCGTCCAAATACCCGATGGCGCCCCTCCTCGACCTGGCCAAGAAGGGGAAGTACGATTTCGTCGGCGCTTCCGACCCGGACGCGGACAGGTTCGGCGTGGCGACGCGCGCCGCGGGCCTGGTGTCCCCGAACCACGCCCTGTCCATCCTGTTCGACTATCTGCTGACCCACAGGCCCGAGTGGCCCCAGGGCCTCAAGGCGGGCCGCACCATCGGCACGACGCACTTGATCGACCGGATCGCCAAGGCGCGCGGCCGGGAGGTGGAGGAGGTCAACGTCGGCTTCAAGTACTACGTGGAAGGCCTCCGCGCGGACCGCTACGTCATCGCGGGCGAGGAGAGCGCCGGGATGTCCATGTACCGCTGGACCACGGAGAAAGACGGCATCCTGGCGGTCATGCTCCTGGCGGAGGTCATGGCCAAGACCGGCCAGGACCTCTTCGACCTCTACAAGGAGCTCGTGGCTAGGCACGGCGACCCCGCCTACAGGCGCGTCGACATCGCGGCCGACGAGGCCGCGGCCGCCAAGGTCAAGGCCCTGAAAGCTTCGTCGCTTGCGGGGCTCAAGCAGCTGGCCGGCGAGGCCGTGACGGGCGTGCGCGACACCGACGGGATCAAGGTCTACATGGCGGATTCGTGGGTCCTGGCGCGCACGTCGGGGACCGAGGCCATCGTGAAGCTCTACGGCGAGAGCTTCCGGGGCGAGCAGCACCTCGACCAGGTCTTCGCCGAGAGCGCCGCTCTGTTCGGATTGTAACGGACGGTAACGGACGGGTAACGGACGGGTAACGGACGGGGTAACGGACGGGGTCAGGTCTTTACTTATTACTCTTGCACTGCAAGGAAGTGCGACCTCGGGCAACAGTAATAAGTAAAGACCTGACCCCATCGAGGAGGGAGGGATGATGAGACCGGGGAATTTCCTTAAACTGATGGGCAAGGTGCGGATGTACGACCTGACGCAGCCGCTGAGCGTGCACACCCCGCCGTGGCCGAGCTACATCCCGCTCTCGGTCCAGTACTTCAAGAGGATCGCGGGCGCCCACATGGGCCAGGGCGCCAACGGCCAGGTCATCACGACGAGCAACCACGTCGGCACCCACATGGACGGCGAGATCCACTTCCACGCCAGCGGCCGCACCATCGGCCAGGTGCCGATGGCGGAGTGGGTCGGACCGGGGGTGGTGGTGGACATCTCCAAGGACGTGGGCGATTACGACCTCTACGAGCCCGAGCTCCTCAAGAAGCGCGCGGATATCAGGAAGGGGGACATCCTCATCATCAACACCGGTTACCACCGCTACGCCTGGGACCAGAAGGGCTCCGACGAGGTGCGCTACTTCGTCAAGCACCCCGGGCCGGGGCCGAAGTTCCACAAGTGGGCGCTGGCCATGAAGTTCAAGTGGATCGGCGTGGACTGCGGCAGCGCGGACCACCCCATGAACACCATCATCCGCAACTGGCACCCCAAGCTCTTCGTGGAGGCCGAGAAGAAGCTCATGGCCCGCTACGGCCAGTCCTGGGACGCCGTGTTCCCTCCCGAGGAATACTACCAGGTGATGCACCTCAAGCTCTTCCCGAAGAAGCTCGTCCACGCGGAGAACCTCGGGGGCGACATCGACAAGCTCAACAACAAGCGGGCCTGGATCGGGTGCTTCCCCCTCAAGGGCATGGAGCTCGAGTCGGCCATGTGCCGCATGGCGGCCTGGCTGCCCTGAAGAAGCGCCGTCCGCCGCCGCCCGCCCAGGAGCCCCGGGCCGCCGGGGGACATCCGGCCGCCGGAGGTCCTCCGGAAGGGCTGCCCTTGCGCTGGCCGGCGGCGTGGGCCGCTGCCGCGGCGGCGGTTTGGACCGCGGTCGTGGCCTGGCGGCTCTGCGCCACCTACGCCCGGCTCGAGACCCAGCCCTGGGCGGACTTCGTCCTGGCCTGCGCCTTCCTGCCCCGCATCGCGCTCGGCTACGCCCCGAGGCTGTTCTACCTCGCCGGCTTGTGGCTGGTCTGGTTCTCGCTCGGCCGCCTGCTGCTGCGGTTCCTGAAGGCCGGGCGGCCCGAAGCGCAGGACGACACCCTCGCCTGGAAGCTCGAGCACGCGATGCTCTGCGCGGGGGCCGGGATGGCGGCGGCCTCCCTGGGGCTGCTGCTTCTGGGGCTGGCGGGCTTTTTGCATCCGGCGGCGCTGAGGTGGCTCTTCTGGGCGGCGCTGGCCGCGTCCTGCGCTTCGACGCTGCCGGCAGCCTGCCGGTCCGGCTGGGCGCCAGTTTTTCGAAGGCCCTCCCGGCTCCCGGGGCCATGGGACGGCGCCGCGCTACTGCTGCTGTTTTGCGCCGCGGTCCTCAACCTGCTCAGCGTCTACCCCCCCGTCATCTTCTACGACGCCCTGGTCTACCACCTCGCCCTGCCCAAGCTCTACCTCCTGCGCCACGGCATCGTCCCGACGCCGCACAACGTCTTCACCGGGGTCCCCTTCGGCGTCGAGATGCTCTACGGGTGGTGCTTGGCGCTGACGAAAGACAACCTGCCGTCGGTGCTGCACGCCTCGCTGGGCTTGGCCGCTGCCGCGGCTCTTTGGGCGGCAGCGCGCCGCCTGGGCGGCCCGTCCACGGGCCTCCTGGCCTGCCTGCTGTTCAGCCTCTGCCCGGCCGTCCTCGTCAGCGGCGCGGTGCCGGGCGTCGAATTGGGGGGGAGCTTCTACTGCGTCCTGGCATTCCTGGCCTTGCTGCGCTCCGCGGAGGCTCCCGAAGGCCGCGCCCTGCCGTGGTCGGTCCTGGCGGGCTGGCTCGTCGGGGCGGCCATGGGCACGAAGTACAGCCTGATGCCGGTCGGCGTCGTCCTGGTCGCCACGCACCTGTGGATGGTCCGCGGCCGTCCCTCCGCCTGGAGATGCACCGCCGCGATGGCGGCGGCCGCTTCCCTGGCCGTGCTCCCCTGGCTGGTCAAGAACGCCTGGTTCTACGGCAACCCGCTCCACCCTTTCCTGAACGGGCGGCTGGGCCTTGCCGGCCCGGCCGATTGGAGCGGGTTCTTGGCGAGCAGCGGGTCGCGCGACCTGACCGAGGTCCTGACCACGGCGGCGGGCCTCAAGCGCCTGCTCCTCCAAGGTTGGGAATCGACCATGGGGCGGCCGCCCATGAACAACTGGCCGGGACCGGCGTTCCTGCTGCTCCTCCCGTGGGCGCTGCTGACGCGATGGGGCGCCCGCCCCATGGCCGCCGCCCCCTCCGGGGAGCGGAGAGGGACCTTGCCCTGCGAGGACGGCGGCCCCATGGCGGCCGCCTTGGCGGCGGCCGGGTGCCTGGCGGTCTGGACGGCGTCGACGAGCCACATGCGCTTCCTCATCCCCGGGCTCGGGTTCGTCGCGCTGGCCGTCGCCGTCGCGGTGGACGCGGGCGCTTTCCCCGCGTGGCTCAGGCGCCTTGGGTGGGCCGTGGCGATCGTCGCCGGCGCCTTCAACTTCCAGGTGGTGTTCCACCAGAGGATGGAGAGGGGGTTGACGGCGTTCCTGTCGGGGGAACAGGACACGGCCCGGTACCTGATGCGGGTGCGCCCCACCTACAGCCAGCCGTACTACAGCGCGATGGCCTTCATCGATGAGAAGCTGCCGCCGGACGCGCGCGTGCTCTTCCTGGGGGAGGCGCGGGCGTACTACTGCGAGCGGGACTTCATCGCCTCGACCGTCTTCGACCTGAATCCGTTCTGGACAGAGCTGCGGGGCTCCGCCGACGCGGCCGAGTTGAGCCGGCGGCTCAAGGCCATGGGCGTGACCCACCTTTTCCTGAACGCCAGCGAGCTCATGCACCGCCGGGATTCCGCCGTGGTCATGCCGCGAGAGGACATGCGGCGGCAGGTCTTCGACGACTTCTGGACCCTGTACCTGCGCAAGCTCTTCGAGGACCGCCAGACCAACGTCCCAGACGACCCCCATTGGGTGATCGTCTACGAGCTGCTCGGAGAGCCCGAGCGCGATCCGTCCGCCCGTCCCGCCAATCCCGCCCGCGAGCTCCTCAATGCCCTGGAGACGGCCCGGCCCAAGGAGGCCGGGTCGTCGCAGGCGCGAGCCGCGCTCCTCTCGCCGGAGACGGCCCGGCCCTGAGCCGGGGGTCCCCGTCATTTGGTATCATGTCGTGAGCCGCCCCCGAGGGGGGGGCGGGCGTCAGGGGGCCAAGCGACATGCCCATAGCATTGGAATTCGACTACCACAAGCCCAGGGACCTCAAGGACGCGCTCAGGCTCCTGTCGTCCTACAAGGGGAGAGCCAGGGTCCTGGCGGGGGGGACCGACCTCGTGCTCTGGCTCAAGGAGGGGATCGTCTCCCCCGAGGCGGTCATCGACCTCAAGGGGGTCGCGGAGCTCTCGAAGCTCGAGTTCAAGGACGGGGTGCTCGCCGTCGGAGCGCTGGTGACCTTCACGGAGCTCATCGAGTCGCAGACAGTGCGCTCGACCTTCCCGCTCCTCTGGGAGAGCGCCAAGACCGTGGCCTCGCCGGGCATCCGCAACCGCGCCACGCTCATGGGGAACATCGTCTCGGCCGTGCCCTCGCTGGACGGCGGGCCGCCCCTCCTGCTGCACGAGGCCCGGGTCGTGGTCCACGGGCCGGGGGGCCGCAGGACGGTCCCGATGCGCGGCTGGTTCGCCGGGCCGAAGAAGTGCTCGCTCCTGGAGGACGAGGTCGCGACCGAGCTCCTGGTGCCCCTCCCGGAGAAGAAGCACGCGGGCTGCTACGTGAAGCTCGGCCGCTACGCGGGCGAGGACCTGGCCCAGGTCGGCGTCGGCGTCATGGCGCTCGAGTCCCGCCAGTACCGGGTCGCGTTCTGCGCCGTCGGGCCGGTGCCGACGCGGGCGGAGAGCATCGAGGCCCTGCTCAAGGGCAAGGAACTCTCCGACCGGCTCATCGCCAAGGCCAAGGCCTTGATCCCCGACGAGATCTCCCCGATCACGGACATCAGGGCCTCCAAGGAGTACAGGTCCCGCATGGCGGGCGTCATGCTGGACCGGGCGCTCAAGACGGCCGTCTCCAGGCTCGAGGGCAAGGGCCCGGCCTACGGGACCAGCCAGGTGTGACCATGAAAAGGACGACGATCAACCTGAAGCTCAACGGGGTGGCCAGGCGGGCCGAGGTCGAGCCCAGCGACACCCTCCTGGAGGTCCTGCGCGACAAGCTGGGCATCAAGAGCGCCAAGGTCGGCTGCGACCGCGGGGACTGCGGGACCTGCACGGTCCTCATGAACGGGAGGACCGTGAGGTCCTGCCTGGTGCTGGCCCCGGAGGCCGAGGGCTGCGAGGTCGTGACCCTCGAGGGCGTCTCGAAGGGAGGGGGGACCGCGCTGCAGAAGGCCTTCGTCCGGCACAACTCCTTCCAGTGCGGCTTCTGCGCGCCGGGCGTGGTGCTCTCCGCGACGGAGCTCCTCGCGAAGGACTCCAAGCCCGACCGCCGCGACATCCAGGAGGCCATCGGCGGCAACCTCTGCCGCTGCACGGGCTACCAGCCGATCATCGACGCGATCGAGGACGCGGCAGGCACGAAGCCTTGATTTCCCCGGCCGGAAGACGGCCAGGAGCCAACGATGGCAAAACTTGAGACGACGCAGAAGGCGAAGGCCGGCCGCGGCAGCCACGGCTCCAACGGCGGCAAGCAGGCCGCGGGAGCGAAGCCAGGGTTTGCGGCCCGGGGGCCGGAGGCCGAGCGCCGCGGGCCTGAGCCGGCCCTGCGGTCCGTCGGGAAGTCGGTCGAGCGCGTGGACGGCTGGGAGAAGGTCTCGGGCGCGGCCAAGTTCGTCGACGACATCGAGTTCGGGCCGGGGCTGCTCTACGCCGCGGTCGTGGAGAGCCCGCACGCCCACGCCCTGATCAAGCGCATCGACGCCAGATCCGCCGAGGCCGTGCCGGGCGTGGTGAAGGTCGTGACGGGGAAGGATTTCCCGTACACCTTCGGGCTCTACATGAAGGACCGCCACATCTTCGCCCAGGACCGGGTTCGCTTCGTGGGCGAGCAGGTGGCCGCCGTCATCGCCTGGGACCCCAAGACGGCCTCGCGCGCCGCCCGGCTCGTCAAGGTCGAGTACGAGGAGCTCCCGGCCATCTTCGACCCCGTGGCGGCCCTGGCCAGGAACGCGCCCCTCATCCACCCGGGGCTCGGCGACTACCCGCGCGTGCCCTGGTTCTTCCCCAAGGCCAAGACCAACGTCGCGCACTGGCGCAAGACCAGGAAGGGCGACATGGACAAGGGCTTCAAGGACGCCGACGTGATCCTCGAGGACGCCTACACCGTGCCGCGCTACGCCCACTGCGCCATCGAGATCCACGGCGCCGTCGGGCTCTACGACGCCTCGGGCAGGCTGACGGTGTGGACGGCCTCGCAGTCGCCCTTCACCCAGCGGCATGGCTTCGCGGAGGCGCTGGCGCCCTTGGGCCTCTCGCACAAGGACATCCGGGTCGTGACGCCCTACGTGGGCGGGGGCTTCGGGGGCAAGGCCGGGGTCTCGATGGAGATCCTGGGGGCCGCCCTGGCGACCAAGGTCCAGGGGCATCCCGTGAAGGTCCTGTGGTCGCGGGCGCAGGAGTTCGTCAACACCTACCAGCGCCAGGGCGTCGTGGCCCAGCTCAAGCTGGGCGCGAGGAAGGACGGCACCATCACGGCCCTGGAGCACAAGCTCTACTGGGACGCCGGCGCCTACGTCGAGTACGGCGCCAACGTGGTCAACGCCGCCGGGCTCTCGGCGTGCGGTCCCTACCGGGTGGACAACCTCAACATCGACTCCGTCTGCGTGTACACCAACCTCCCGCCGGGCGGCCCCTACCGGGGCTTCGGCTATTCCGAGTTCATGTTCGGGCTGGAGTCACACATGACTCGCATGGCCAAGAAGCTGGGCCTGGACCCGGTGGCGTTCCGGCGGAAGAACGCCATCAGGGAGGGCGACGCGCTCGCCTACGGGGCGCCCATGAACCCGACCGGCATCCTGGAGGCCATCGACAAGGTGGCCGCCGAGGTCGAATGGGGGAAGGCCGCGGGCTCCAAGGACCCCAGGAAGGCGGTCGGCAAGAGCGTCGTCCTCTTCTGGAAGGCGCCGGCCATGCCGCCCAACGCCTCCTCGGCGGCCTTCCTCAAGTTCAACGAGGACGGCAGCCTCAACATCCTGGTCTCGGGCATGGAGATCGGCCAAGGCCTCTACACGGCCGTGGCCCAGATCGCCGGCGAGATCCTCGCCGTGCCGGCCGCCAAGATCCGGGTGGAGACGCCGGACACGGACCGCAACCCGTACGAGTGGCAGACCGTCGGGTCGCACGTGACCTGGGGCTGCGGCAACGCGGTCAAGAAGGCCGCCATCGACGCCCGGGAGCAGATCTTCGACCTCGTGGAGCGGGCTCTCCACGTGGACAGGGCGTCGCTGTACCTGGAGGACGAGCGGGTCAAGAGCCGCAACAAGCCCGGCTGGGGCCTGCGCCTGAGGGACTTCGTCATCGCCGGCATCCAGGTGGAGGACTTCACCTACAAGGGCGGCCCCATCATGGGGCGGGGCGTGTTCCTGCCGGAGTTCTCTTCGGCCATCGGCGACCCCGAGACGAGCCAGGGCGGGCACCCCAACGTGCACTACACCACGGGGGCGGCGGGCGTGGTCATCGAGGTCGACCGGGAGACGGGCAAGGTCCGCATCCTCAAGGCCGCGCTGGCCGTGGACGTGGGCAAGGCCATCAACCCGGGCCTGGTGAACCAGCAGATCATCGGCGGCCTGGTCCAGGGCTTCGGCACGGCCCTCTACGAGGACATGCGGTTCGACGCCAAGGGGAGGTTGCTCAACGCCAACTTCTCGGATTACAAGATTCCGACGGCCCTGGACATCCCGGACAAGATCGTGCCCATCATCGTCGAGGTCCCCCAGCCGGACGGGCCCTTCGGCGCCCGCGGGGTCGGCGAGCATACCATGATCCCGGCCGCTCCCCTGATCGCCAACGCGGTCGAGGATGCCGTCGGGGCGCGCGTCAAGTCCATGCCGGTCACGGCGGAGAAGATCGCGCTGGCGTTGGCTGCCGGGAAGCCCAAGACCCCGGGCAAGGACCGTTGAGCCCGTGAGCTCCAGGGTGCTGGCCGCGGCCCTCCTCGCGGCGGTCCTCGGCCCGGCCTGCGCCCAGCCTCCTTCCTCGCCGCCGGCGGGGCGCCGGCACGACGCCCGTCCCCGGCCCCGCTCCTGCCCCGTGGCGGACGCCGTCCTGGCCGGGGACGCGGCCCGGGTGAAGGCGGCGGTCTCCAGGGGGGGCGACCTCAACTGCGTGGGCGGGGGCACCAGGACGCCCGTCGCCCAGGCGCTCGACGCCTGGGTGGACAAGAAGGACGCCGCTTCCGCCGAGATCGCGCGGCTGCTGCTCTCGAAGGGAGCCAAGCTGTCGGACCCGCAGCGGTACTTCACGGTCGCGCTGAATGCCGTGCAGGACGACCTGGTCATGGCGCTCAAGGTGCCGCGGGCCGTGGTCGCCAGGGACATCTTCTCCCTCGCCTACCTGCGGGGCGACGCGACCAAGAGGAACCAGAAGTCGCGCCGTCAAATCGAGCTCCTGTTCAAGAAGGGAGCCGCCGTCAACGCGACCGACCCCAAGACCGGCGATTCCCTGCTCCACATCGCGGTGCGCCTCAAGGACGTCGAGCTCATCCGGATGCTCAAGTCCCGGGGCGCGGACGTCCGCCTCAAGCATCCCAGGAACGGCCAGACCCCGATCCAGGCGGCCGAGGCCGGCCTGAAGACCAAGAGCGCCGAGGTCTTCGAGGGTATCCTGGGCATCCTGCGGGAGCCGGGTCCCGGGCCCGCCGGGCGCAAGCGGTAACGCCCCCCCATGAGTACCCGGCGCCCGCCTTTCGTCCTTTGGGATTTCAACGGGACGCTCCTCGACGACGCCTGGCTCTGCGTCGAATGCCTCAACGCGCTCCGCCGGCGCCGGTCCATGCCCGAGGTGTCCCTCGGGTTCTACCTGGAGCATTTCGGGTTCCCGGTCGTCGATTTCTACATGAAGGCGGGCTTCACCTTCGAGGACGAGCCGTTCGCGGCCGTCGCCCAGGAATGGGTGGACCTGTACCACGAGAGGCTCTGGACCGAGGTGCGGCTGCATGAGGGCGCCGCCGGGGTCCTCCAGACCCTGCACGCCGGGGGCTGCCGGCAGGGCATCCTCTCGGCCTACCACCACACCATGCTCGAGAAGGCCGCCCGGCACTTCGGGATCCGCGACAACCTCGACCCCTTGCTGGGCCTCGACGACCACCACGCCGCGGGGAAGGAGGAGCTGGGCGTCCGGTGGGTCCGCTCCTGCGGCGTCTTGCCCGAGGACCTCATCCTGATCGGCGACACCCTGCACGACCGCGACGTGGCGCGGGCCATGGGCATCCGCTGCGGCCTGGTCTGCCGGGGGCACCAGGCCAGGGCCCGTCTGGAGGCGTCGGGCGTGGCCGTGCTGGAGGACATCCGGTCGGTCCCCGGCTTCCTGGCGTCGTCGTGACCCTGCGCGACGTACTCCTCGGCTGGTACCGGCGGCACGGCCGCGACCTCCCGTGGCGCCGCACCAGGGACCCCTACCGGGTCTGGGTCTCCGAGGTCATGCTCCAGCAGACGACCGTGGCGACGGTCCTGCCGCGCTACGGGCGGCTCCTCGCGAGGTTCCCGACCATCCGCGCGCTCGCCGGCGCCCGGCGGCGCGACGTGCTCGCGGCGTGGTCCGGGCTCGGCTACTACCGCCGCGCCGCGTCCCTCCATCAGGCGGCCAAGGAGATCGTCCGGCGGCACGGGGGCGTGTTCCCGGCGGACCCCCGGGTCAAGCTGCCCGGCGTGGGGGACTACACCAGGGCGGCGGTCCTCTCCATCGCCTACGGCGTGCCGGTGGCGGCGGTGGACGTGAACGTCGGCAGGGTCCTGTCGAGGCTCAAGGGGCTCGAGGGGGGCGCCGGGCGTCCCGCGGCGGTGGCGGCGCTGGCCCAGCGGATGCTCCCCGCGCGCCGCCCGGGGGATTGGACCCAAGCCCTCATGGACCTGGGCGCGATGGTCTGCCTGCCGAGCGGCCCGCGCTGCCCGCTATGCCCGCTGGTCCGGCGCTGCCGCGCGAGTCGCCAGGGGCTCCTGAGCGCGGCGGCCGGCTCGGGAAGGGCGAGGAAGCCGCGAAGCGTGAGGCTCGATTGCTCGCTCTGCGTCCGGGACGGCAAGGTCCTGCTGGAGAGGCGCGGCGCCGGGCTGCTGGCCGGCCACTGGGGTCTGCCCGAAGGGCTCCCCCGGTCAAGGACGGCGAAGGTGCTGGCCACGGTCCGCCACCGCATCACCCATCATGACGTCACGCTCACCCTGCGGTCCGGCCAAGCCCCCGGCCGGGTCCTCGGCGCAAGCCTGCGGTGGGTCGCCAGGTCGGAGCTCTCCCGCCAGCTGGTCTCGAGCCTCTGGCGCAAGGCGCTGGCGGCGGTCTATTCCAGGCCGTAGACCCTGACGGCCGGCCGTCCCGCCGGTTTGGCCGCCGGTCCGGCTTCCCCGCCGTGGAGGAGCTTGGCGGTGTTGTCGCTGTGGAAGCCTATCGAGATGGGGATGAACCGGCCGGTGAGCCACTCGATCCAGGTGGAGCTTCCGCGCCGGGTGAACTTGAGCAGGGCGCCCTCCTCGGTCCGGCCGATGACGCTCCCAGGCCCGCCGGGAAGAGGACCACGTCCCCTCCCGCCAACGCCGCTCCGGAGGGCGTCGGGGACGCTCGGCCTCCGGCCTGGGCCGCGCCCGGTCTCCTCTTCGATGAAGCGCTCGAGCAGGCTCCGGTCGGCCTTCTCCGCCAGCACCCAGCCGATGTTGAGGTGCAGGCGCCCGCCCTCGCGGTGCGCCAGGATGGACTCCGTGGTGAGGACGATCTCCAGCCCCGTGCGGCGGGCCGTCTCGGCGATGAAGGCCAGCATCCCTTCGTCGGCCTGGGCGCTGTTAAACGGGTCGTGGGTGAGCTGGCTCAGGAAGCTCAGGCCGGCGGCGAGCACGGCCTTGCCCGCCGGATGGCGGAGCTTGCGCCACCAGTTCGTGAAGACGCCGCCGCGGGACCCGAAATCGTCGCCGAAGAAGGCTCGTCCGGCCCACCCGATGTTGCCGCCGTAGTGGTAGCCGATGAAGTTCCTTCCCGCGATGTCCGCCGGCTCGAGCCTGCTCTCGCCCACCTCGCCGACCGCGACCTGGGCCATGCTCAGGAAGCCGTGGCGCGACCAGCGGCCCGCGAGCCAGTGGTCGGCCAGGGCGTGCGCCGGCTCGGTCCGCAGGTGATAAAGGAGGTAGTTCGCGAAGACGACGTCCGCCTTCTGCCGGGTCACGATCCGATGCTGCCTGGGGTCGTCGAGGTCGACCCAGGCGGGCTTGATCCAGCCGGCCAGGGGCTCCTTGAGCTGCAGGAGGCCGCCGGGCCTCGCGTCGAAGTAGCCTTCAAGCCCGAGCGCGGCGAAGACCTTAGCGTCGCGCTCGGTCCGGCGGTAGAGGGCCCGGCCCGTGGTGAGGAGGCTCAGGAAGCTGATGTCGTAGGCCTTGATGGAGACCCTCCAGGCCGCCGGGTCCTGCCCGGCTCGGCGCAGAGCCTGCTCCACCATGATGGCGAGGCTGTACGACTCCGACCCGTAGCCCGCGCCCACGGACTGGAGGTCGAGGCGCTTGGAGCCGGAACGTTGGGCGACGAGCCCGTCGAGGTAGCGCGCCAAGGGCTCTTTCCATAAAGGATAGTCCCGGAAGATGTAGGTCCACTCCTCGGCCCGGTGCTCCGTATGCCCGACCAGGAGGTCCGCCAGCCCCTTGCGCTCGGCGGCCGAGTCCGCTTCGTCGCCCCGGACGAAGGCGAGGTACCTCGAGAGCGTGGGGAACCCCACCTGCTCGGCGCGCGCCTCCATCCAGGGGCGCAGGATGGCGACGAGGTCGGCTTTCCAGGCTCCTTCCCGGATGGCCGAGCCGTAGGCCGAGGCGCGCACGCGCTGCGAGAGCGCTTCGGCCGCTCCCGGATGCTCGGCGAAGATCCTGTCGAGGGCGTCGGCCAGGCCCGCCGCGGCGAGCCCCTCGGGCGTCGCGTCGACGCCGGCTTCTCCGTTCGGCGCTTGCCGGTCGAAGAGGCGCGACGACTCGGCCAGGGCGGCCTGCGCCCCTTCTCCCGACGGGGCGTGGAGGGCTTCCTGCATCCTGGCCAGTGATTCCTCGGCCGGGGCCGTGAGCGTGAGCGCGGGGGCACCTGGGACCGCCGGGGCTCCCAGCGAGGGCTGCAGGACGGCGTTCAAGCCCGGCAGCGGGGCGGGGGCGCCCGGAAGGTTCGGCAGCCCGATATGGATCCCCGTGTTCGAGAGAACGGCGGAGACGGCGGCGACCGCCGGGACGGGGCTAGCCGGCAGGCGGACCGGCGAGGCCTTTCCCGTCGGCCCGGCGTGGGCCGCGCTCGCCAGGAGGATGACGAGTCCCCAGAGATGTCTCATCAGCGTGCGCCCCAGAACTGCGCGCAGACCAGCGCGTCGTATCGCGGGTTCTCCCTCCAGCCATCATGGGGGACGTACGGCGATCCGTTGTGGGACGCGACCTGCCCCCAGCGCCGGATGCACTCGAGAGGGATGTGGGCGGGGACGGCCTGCTCGGCTTCCCCGTGCATCAGATTGCCGCGGTAGGTGCCGTCGGGCCTCCGGACCCGGCCGTCGAGGTCCGTGTTGAGGTCCCAGGTGGGGACGCCCCGGATATCGTACACCCAGCCCCCATCGTCGGCCCAGTAGGCGGCGCCGCTGGGGTTGTCCCCCGGCATGGACACGTGGTCGGTCGCGCCCCTGAACGCCGAGACTGGCTCGCTCTTCTCCTCCGAGTGCTGGTACAGGCGCCAATCCTCGAAGAGGCTGCGGGCGGGGAAGCCTTTCTGGCGGACGACCGTCTCGGGGTCGATGTCCGTCCCGTGGTAGCCGCCCGTGAACGTGTCCGGCGGCAGGGCCGTCCCGTCGGGCAGGACCGCGACGGGCGGCTCGGCGTACGGCTCGTAGCCGAAACGGGCCGGCCGGACGGCTTGGGCGAGCGGCCGGCCGCGGACCGCGCCGTCCGGAGCCGCGTCATCCGCCTCGGCCGAAAGGGACTCGGCGTCCTTGCCGGAGTCCGGGTGGCCGGACTCCGGGATGAGGCCGTCGAAGAACTCGCGCCAGTGCTCGAACGACCACGGGTTCTGCTCGTCGTCATCGGCGGGGGAAAGGGCCCGCGGCGCGGCCCGACCCGGCAGGGCGGCCTCGGTGAAGGGCATGCGCGCCTCGAGGGACCACGGCTCCGGGACCGGCGCGGCCGGCACGGCCGGGGGAGCCGCCTGGCCGGCGGCAGGGGGCGCTGCGGGGAGAAGGGCGTCGGAGACGCTCGGCAGCGCGCTAGGCGCGGCGAGCGGCGTGTGGGGCCACTGCGGCGGCGCGATCACGACGACCGGGGTCGTCGGGATAGGGCGTCCAGTCTGGAGGGGAGCGCTCCCGACCGGGCGGACCTGGGCTTGGAGGGCCGTGGGCATCCAGCATGCCAGGGAGAGGACGAGCCGGCGGCTGAACCTGTCCATTCCCTATGAGTATGGGCGGGAAGGAGCCGCCGGGGGAGGGCCTTCGGGCCCCGGGGGCCGAGCCAGTGGACCTAGAAGGCCCTCGTGGCTAGGTTTTTCTGGGACTGACGACCGCGACCAGCGCCGTGGCGTCCGCGTCCAGGTCGAGGGAAGCGTAGCTCTTGACCCGCTTGCGCCAGCCGGCCAGCCAGCGGGTCTCGCCGCGCTCAGGGGGGGAGTTGAGCACCCGGCGCCACAGCACCCGCCGCGCCGACCGGGAGAACTCCCGCAGGGCGGCATCGCCCTCGGGGAGGCTCCGCATGCCCTCCAGGACCTGGAGCAGGCCCCACCCCGTCATGTTGTAGCGCTCGTGGAGGATGAGCCCCTCGCCCTTGAAATTGACGTAGTCGATGAGGGCGTAGAGCCCCTCCGGCTGGCAGGCCAGGGAGAGGAACCGCCTGCGCACCGCGGCCCGGCGGTAAGGGCTGGACGCGGCCAGCATGCGGGGCAGGGCCGCCTCGAGGCGGTCGGCCATGAAGCGGGCCTGCAGCTCCACGGTGTCCGCCATCAGCTTGCGAAGCTCCAGCATCCTGGGGCTGGCGATGTCCTTGAAGAACGACTTGCGGTCCGGCCAGGGGCAGGCCGGCGAGCCCTTGAGCCACTCGGGCAGGGCGACCCCGCGGCGCTCGAAATAGCCCAGCAGGCGCACGAAGCTCTCGCCGAAGGGCTTGTCCGCGCCGGCGGGATACCAGATGAAATGGCCGATGCCCAGCGAGGCGAACCCCTCGCCGTTGCCCCAGAAAGTCAGTCCCTCGAGGGTGCCGCCGCTCTCGTTGAGCCAGACGCGGCGCGCGATGGCGGAGGCCGCCCTGTCGCTGATCCAGTAGGAGCCCGGCAGCCGCACGGGCCTGTCGAGGCGGATCTGGTCGGCGTGCATCATGAAGGACAGGTCGTCCGCGGAGGAGAGCAGTTCCAAGGAGAGCGGCACGCCCTGGGCGGGCGAGGACGCCGAGACCCCGGCGACGGCGAGGACCGCGAGCAGACAGGAGCGCAACCGCAGCATGGCACCTTCCTGCCGCGCAAAAAAAAGCCGCCGAACCCAAGGGCTCGGCGACCCTGTGCCGCGGCTTCGCGGCGACTAGTTTATAGCCTGAATCCCTCCGCTTGTCAAGGGGTAATCAGCCGCCGACGCGTTTGACTTTGTAGCCTTTGGCCTTGAGCTGGGACTCGACGAAGTCCCGGTGGTCGCCCTGGAGCTCGAGGACGCCGAACTTGACCGCGCCGCCCGTGCCGAGCCGCTTCTTGAAGGACCTCAGGAGCTCTTCCTTGCCGGCGGGGTGCATCTGGAAGCCCTCGATGATGGTCATGCCGCTGCCCTTCGTGCATGACTTGAAGGACAACCTGATGGGCTCGGACTGCTTGGGCGCCGCGACGGAGCAGCAGCAGGGCGAGCGCCTGCACGTCGGGCAGAAGGCCGGGTCGGTGGAATAGACGACGTCGTCGGGCATGCCCACATTCTAGCTCAAATCCCGGCCCGAATCCACGCCGGGCGCGGGCGAGGTGGGCCGGCCGGCGGCGAATGGCCCGGGTCCCGGGGCGCCCAACGGCCCATGAACCCGTAGGTCCAAAAGCGGGCGCGGCGTGCGCCTTTGGACTCGCAGGGGAAAGGCTCCCGCCGCGATATAATGGAGGCACTATGAAGATGAGACTCGATCCCGTCGTCAGGTTCTTCCTCGCCGCCGCTCTCCTCCAATCCTCGGTCGCGCCGGCCTTCGCCCAGACCCGGGTCATGCCGGTGCGCTCCGCGCCGGGAATCCCGTCGGTCCCGTCCTCGGCGGGCTCCCTCGTCCCGACGGCGGTCCGGCTCCAGAGCGGCCTCGGAGGGGCGAGCCTCGCTCCCTCGGTCATCCCCTCGCTTTCGCCGCAAGGCCTCCCGGCCGTCCAGGCCGGGAGACTCTCCCCGTCCCTGACCGCGGTCCCCTCCCTGCCGGCCATGCTGCCGGCGCGTCTCGACGCCGCCGCTTCGCTCGGCTCCCGGCGTACCGGGCTCGACCAGGCGGCCCCGGCCGAGGGCGTCGGCGCCATCCTCGCGCCCGGCGTCGAGCTCTCCGAGTTCTCGGCGGAGAAGCTGGGCAGGCTGCCCGACGCCGGCGCGCACGACGCCGGCCAGAAGCTCGAGCGGGCCGTCACCGGGACCCGCCACGCGCTCGGCCGTGGGGACGCGGACGGCGTCCCGGTCCAGGCCGCGCCGTCCGAACCCGCCGACGGGTCCCGGCGCTCCGGCCTGGCTCCCGCCGCGGCCGACCGCCCGTACTCGCCGTGGAGGCTGACGACGTTCCTGCAGGACCCCGAGAAGTACGCCATGACGTTCATCTTTGGCGCCGACGACACGGCGTCCCGCTCCGGCCAGGGCTACGAGCTCCTCGTGGGCCTGGCGGTGCACGAGGCCTTCGAGGACGCGTTCAAGCGCATCCAGCAGGGCACGCCCGGCAAGGACGTCAAGCTCGACGAGATCGTCGCGGTCTACGAGCGCGCCTTCGACGCGGGGCACAAGGGCGGCCAGTACGCCGAGCGCAACGGCTGGAAGGCCAGCGAGTACAAGCGCCGCGGGGCCGAGTACATCGCGGCGCAGCACCAGAAACTCGCCCCGTTCGAGAGCCAGGGGAAAGTCCTGGCCCTGGAGGAGCGGGTCCTCTGGACCATGACCGACCCGGCCACGAAGAAGTCCTACCAGTTCAAGGGCCGCATCGACCGGCTCATGCTCAAGGGCGACACGGTCTACATCCGCGACTGGAAGACCCACTTTTCCCCGCCGGCCCTGGCCCAGCTCGAGCGCGACGACTTCCAGCTCGGGCTCTACGCGCTGGGGCTCATGCGCACGCGGCCGGACCTGGTGAAGGGGCGCAAGATCGTCGTCGCCTGGGACTTCAAGGAGTTCTCCCAGGAGATCGTCGTGGACGACGCCTACATCGCGCGCATCGAAGCCAAGGTGCTCGACATCCTGCGCCGCATCGAGGGCTTCACCGAGCGGGTCGAGGCCGAGAAGGCCGAGTGGCTCAAGAGGCTCAAGCCGGACGCCAAGCCCGCGGGCGCCAAGCGCGCCAAGGCGGCCGTCGACGAGCTGGGCGCGGTCCGCTCCGAGATGGATCAGAAGGCCGGCGAGCTCAGAGGCCTGCGGCGCGCCTACAAGCTCATGGAGGAAGGCATCACGCGCTTCGCCACCCGGATGAAGCTCGAGGCGGTCGCGGGCAAGCGCTACACCCTGAAGGTCGCCGTCACCCAGGAGCCCAAGGCCCTCCCCACCAAGTCCGACGACCCCGAGGCGTACGAGGCCCTCGCCCAGGCCCTCAAGGACGCGGGGCTCTGGGACGGCTACTCCACGCTGGATGCGGCCGCCCTTCGGCGCGCGGCCGAGGCCCTGGGCGGGGAGGACCATGAGGTCTTCCAGCGCCTAAAGGAGTTCGTCACGTCCGCGCACGTCAACGAGGTCGAGGTCGTCGACGGCCAGGCCGCCCCGTCGGGAGAGTACGGCGGCGTGGTGCAGCCGAAGGTCGAGCGCGAGGCATGGGCCGCCGACGCCCAGCCCGGCGTGCTCTCCGCGACCCAGCTCGACGTCTTCCTCCGGGACCAGGCCGAGTTCGCCCGCCGCTACATCCTGCGCCTGCGCGAGACCGGCGACGTCAAGCCCATGGGCACCCTGGCCGGCTCGGCCATCCACGAGACCATGGAGCAGCTCTTCGTGTGGATCAAAGGCGGCCGGCAGGTCCAGGACATCCAGCTCGCCGACCTGCTGAAGTACTTCGACCAGCGCTGGGAGGCCCTGAAGGCCGAGGGCCAGTTCGAGCCCGACCAGGGGCTCACCGAGGCCGACTACAAGCGCGGCTCCAAGGAGTACGTCAAGGCCAAGTGGGACAAGCTCTACCCCTTCGACAACGGCCGGCCCGTGTTCCTGGAGAAGCGCATGTTCTTCACCGTGACCGACCCGCGGACGGGCCGGTCCTACAAGTTCCAGGGCATCCCGGACCGCGTGATGATCGAGGGCGACGCCGTGGTCATCAGGGACTGGAAATCGCACTACAAGGCCCCGAGCGACGAGGAGGTCAAGCGGAAGGACTACCAGCTCGGGCTCTACATCCTGGCCCTCAGGCAGCTCTACCCCGACATGATGAAGGGCCGCAAGGCCCGGCTCGTGTGGGACTTCAAGGACAAGGAGGTCGTCATCGAGGTCGACGACGCCTACCTCAAGAACCTCGAGGAGCGCCTCTTCGCCGTCCTGCGCGACATGGACGGGTTCAAGGACAAGGTCGCAGCCTCCCTCGAGAAGTGGGAGGAGAAGGAAGGCCTCATCGAGGTGCCCAAGAGCAAGCGGGCGGCGGCCGCGGCCGCCGACAAGCTGGGCCGCATCGCCGACAAGATCGACGCGCTGGAGGAGGCGATGAAGCCCCTCAAGGAGCGCTCGGCCGCGCTCGAGGACGAGGTCGCGGGGTTCTCGGTCAAGACCGGCTGGGCGGCCGTCCAAGGCGCGCGCTACGCCTCCAAGCTCGTCAAGCGCGGGACCGTCGCGGTGCCGACCAAGGGGCGCGAGCGGCAGGAGTACGACGCCGTCGTGCGCATCCTTAAGGAGGCGGGGCTGTGGGAGAAGTACTCCGGGCTCGACCTCCCGGCCCTCAAGAAGGCCGTCGCGGACCCCAAGAATCCGGACCGGGCCGCCCTCAAGGCCGTCGAGCCCTACCTGAGGGCCGTCACCACCGTGCGGGTCAGGCTCGAGAAGGTCCTCAAGAAGGAGCGCCCGAAGAAGAAGGCGCCGTCGGCGGAGAAGCCCGTCAAGGAGAAGAGCTGAGGCGGAACCCTCGGGCGAGGATCGCCGTGCACGTGCGCCGGTAGAACCCTGGATGCTCGTGACGTGCAGGTCCACCTTCACGTCGTCGAGGGGCCTTTTGGCCCTTGCGGATGAGGCCATATAAACGATAATATCGTCATTTGCATGAGCGATTGCCTCTTCTGCAGGATCGTGGCGCGTCAGATCCCCGCCGAGGTCGTCTACGAGGACGACCTGGCGCTGGCGTTCAAGGACGTCGATCCGCAGGCTCCGACGCACGTCCTGGTCGTGCCCAAGAGGCACATCCCGGCCCTGTCGGAGACGACGGACGACGACGCGGCCCTGCTCGGGCATCTGCAGCGGGTCGCCTGCCGCATCTCGAAGGACAACGCGCTCTCGGGAGGCTTCAGGGTCGTCGCGAACAACGGTCGCGGAGCCGGCCAGTCGGTGGACCATCTCCACTACCACGTGCTCGGCGGCCGGGCGATGAAGTGGCCGCCTGGTTAATCACTCGCCCCCCCCGCGGGGGGGCGAGTAGCGGGGGGGCCGATGCCGTAGTCACTCGCCCCTTCCCGCGGGAGGGGCGAGTAGCGGGTGGGGCTGATGTCGTTTCATTAGTAGTTGCCGTAGCAGTTCATCTTCTCATAGGGGTGGTGCAATAGTCCATGGTGTTTGTGAAACTCCGTGACGGCGAAGGCGTCGAGGACGCCTTGAGGCGGTTCAAGCGCGAGTGCGAGCGCACGGGCATCCTGCGCGAGATCAAGCGCAGGGAGCACTATGTCTCTCCGAGCATCAAGCGCAAGCTGAAGGCCGCCGAGGCCCGCAGGAAGATGCGCCGGGTCAGGCGCCGTCGCACGGTCTAGGTCCCCGCTGCTGGGAGATCGCCGAGCGACATCCGCCCGGGGACCCCTCCGAGCAACGGGTTCCAGGGCGAAACGTCGGGTTCCGAGCCGAGACAGGAAGCGATGATTCCTCCCGAGACTCTTGACGCCATCCGCGACAGGGTGGACCTCGCGGAATTGGTGCGGGAGTACGTCCCTAGATTGAGGAGGGCCGGCCGCGCCTGGACGGCGCATTGCCCCTTCCACCGGGAGCGTACGCCGTCGTTCCACGTCAACCCGGAACGCCAGACCTTCCACTGCTACGGGTGCGAGGCGCGGGGGGACGCGTTCGAGTTCGTCATGAAGATGGAGAACCTGACCTTCTACGAGGCCGTCGAGCGGCTGGCGGAGCGGACCGGCGTCAAGCTGGCCAAGCGCGAGAGCGAGCTGACGCCCTCCGACCGGGAGCGGCTCAGGATCCGCGAGGTCCTGGCCCTGGCCGAGGGCTTCTACCACGACGCCCTGCTGCGCTCGAGCGAGGCCGCGCCGGCCCGCGAGTACCTCAAGCGGCGCGGGGTCTCGGCGGAGAGCGTCGCTGCGTTCAAGCTGGGCTACGCCCCCCGCCAGAGCCAGTCCTTCCTGAGGGAGGCTCAGCGCAAGGGCTTCGATGCCTCCGTGCTCGTCCGGGGCGGGATCGCGTCGTCGCGCGACGGCGCGCCCCCCCGGGATTTCTTCTACGGCCGGGTCCTCTACCCCATCCACGACGCCAAGGGGCAGGTGACGGCGTTCGGCGGGCGGGCGCTCGACGACTCGCACCCGAAGTACCTGAACTCGTCCGAGTCCCCGGTCTTCTCCAAGAGCAGGACGCTCTTCGGGCTCTACCAGGGCTTGCCGGTCATCCGCAAGTCCCGCTGCGCCGTCCTGGTCGAGGGCTACATGGACGTCATCGCCTGCCACCAGTTCGGCGTCGTCGAGGCGCTGGCGCCCCTGGGGACCGCGCTCACCCCGGAGCACGCCGTGCTCCTGAGCCGCTACGCCTCGAAGGTCGCCGTGGTCTTCGACGCCGACGCCGCCGGGCTTTCGGCCGCGGTGCGGGGAGCGGAGACGCTCCTGCAGGCCGGGCTCGAGGTCCGGGTCGCCACGGTCCCGGAGGGCAAGGACCCCGACGAGCTCCTCCAGCGCTCGGGCGTCGAGCCGTTCAAGAAGTGCCTGGCGGAGGCCCCGGACCTGGTCGAATTCCGGACCGGCCTGGCCCTCAAGGGGCGGCCCGCGGAGCTCGACCCGGCGACGAAGTCCGCCATCGCCCGCGAGGTCATGACCACCATCGCCCAGTGCCCGGACGAGGTGCTCAAGGCCGAGTGGGTCAGGCGCCTCGCCCAGCGCTTGAGGACCGACGAGGAGGCTCTGCTGCGCCAGCTCCACCGGGGAGTCCCGGCGGGGGGCGGCCCCGGCGCCGCCGGGGCGGGGGCCAGGAGGACGCCGGCCCGGCCGCACCCGGACCACGGCGCCTCGTCCGACCAGAAGGCCGGGACGGGCGTCCTGCCGCCCGCGGACCAGCAGGTCCTGTCCCTGCTGATGAGGCAGCCGGGCCTCGTCGCCAGGGTGGCCGAGACCGATTGGGCGTCAGCGGAGGCCGTCCGGATCTGGAAGGTGCTCGCCGGCCTGGACACGACGGCCCCGTCCTGGCCGAGCAAGCTCCTGGAGGCCCTGGTCCCCGCGGACCGGGCCCTCGCCTCGGGCCTGCTCGTGGACTCGAGCCCGTCGGCCGACCCCGAGGCCGACCTGACGTCTTTGCTCGAGCGCCGCCGGGGGGAGAAGAGGCTCAAGGAGCTCGAGCCTCTGGTGAAGGCCGACGCCCCCGTCGACGAGGGCGTCGCGCGGGAATATCGGGACCTGTTGGCCCGACTGAAGGGCACGAGGAGATAAGCATGGCGCTATCAGCGAGTCAGGCTCTCAAGAATCTCATCGACCTGGGCAAGGAGCACGGCTACCTCACGCTCGACCAGATCAGCCGGTCCTTGTCCATGTCCAACATGAAGTCCGAGGACGTGGACGTCCTGATGAACACCCTCGAGGACCTCGGCATCGAGGTCGTCGACCGCAAGGCCGCCAAGCCCGCCCAGGCCACCGAGCGGGACCGCTTCACCGAGGAGTGGACGGCGTCGGCGGACATCTCGAACTCCATCCGGATGTACCTCTCCGAGATGGGCCGCGTGCCGCTGCTCAACCGCGAGGAGGAGGTGACCCTCGCCCGGAACGTCCGCGAGCGCGAGAAGGAGCTGCGGCTCCTGGTCCTGGAGTCCCCCATCACCCGGCGCGAGATCCGCAGCTGGGAGACCCTCATCGCCCAGCAGGAGATGACCCCCAAGGAGCTGATGCCCCGCGGCCGAAAGACCGCCTCCGAGCTCTCCGGCATGCGCCGGCGCATGAAGGCCGTCTCCGATTTCATCGCGGCCTCCGAGAAGAAGATGGACGTCATGCGCGTCAAGCTCAAGTCTCCCTCCCTCAAGCCCATGGCGCGCCTCAAGCTCACCAAGGCGGTGGAGGCCCTCAACAAGCAGGTCATCGCCAAGATCGTCAGCCTCAACCTCAACCAGGACAAGATCAAGCGGCTCACGAACAAGATCAAGAACCTCGCCGGCAAGATCAGGGGCTACCAAGACGAGCTCGAGCGCTACCAGCACCGCTACGGCGCCACCTACGCGGAGCTCAAGCACTACTACGGCCAGGTCCAGCGCGGCAAGATGAGGTCGGAGGCCTTCCGGGTCAAGACGGGCTACGCCCCGTCGGCGGTCGAGGCGGCGCTCGAGAACATGGGCGAGATCCAGGACCGCCTCGAGCGCATGGGGCACACCCTGCCGATCCCGATGGAGAAGTTCCTCGAGCTCGACGACAAGATCGTGACCCTCGAGGACACCATCCTCGCCGACAAGCTCAAGCTCATCAAGGCCAACCTGCGCCTCGTCGTGTCCATCGCCAAGAAGCACGTCAACTCGAACCTCGAGCTCTCCGACCTCATCCAGGAGGGCGGCCTGGGGCTGATGAAGGCGGTGGAGAAGTTCGAGTACAAGAGGGGCTTCAAGTTCTCGACCTACGCGACCTGGTGGATCCGGCAGTCCATCAACCGCGCCATCGCCGACCAGGCCCGCACCATCCGCATCCCGGTGCACATGAAGGAGCTCATCTCGAAGCTCAACAAGGTGGCGCGGCGCTACCGCCAGGAGTTCGGGCGCGACCCGTCGCTCGAGGAGTACACCCGCTGCCTGCACATCTCGATGGACAAGGTGAAGAACGTCCTCAAGATCATGCAGGAGCCGGTCTCGCTGGCCACCCCCATCGGGGAGGACGAGGACTCCTACCTCGAGGACTTCATCGAGGACAAGTCCAGCCAGGCGCCGACGCACACCGCGACGTCGTTCCTGCGGCGCTCCGAGGTGGAGAAGGTGCTCTCGACGCTCAGCGACCGCGAGGCCAAGATCATCAAGCTGCGCTTCGGCATCGACTCGGGCTACCCCCGCACGCTCGAGGAGGTGGGCCGGATCTTCCGCGTCACCCGCGAGCGCGTGCGCCAGATCGAGGCCAAGGCCATCCGCAAGCTCCGGCACCCCTCGCGGAGCAAGTGCCTGCGGGACTACATGGATTAGCGTCGTGACCGGCCACGGCCTTCGCAGCCCTCACCCGCACTCCGGGCGTCGCGAGCGCCCGCAGCTCCTCGACAGGCTCGTCGTTGGCTTGGCCGTCCTGCTCATGGCGACGGCGGTCTTCCTCGGGGTCAGGAGGATGGTCGCCCGCCTGCCCGCGGCCGGCGTCCCTGACGCGCGCACTGCTCGCGTGGGCGTGCCTGAACCGCCGCTCGTCCCGGGCGGCCTCGGGCTCCCCGCCGATCCCCCGCCCGCCGCCGTCCCGCCGCCGGCCGGGTTCGGCCCCATCTCCCGCACCGAGCCGGCCGTCTCGTCCATCCCGCCCATCGCCATCGCCCGCACCGGCAGGCCGCCCCGCAAGAAGGTCGTGGTGCCGGTTCCCAAATAACTCGCCTCCCCCGCGGGGAGGCGAGTAGCTGAGGGGGCATATCCTGTTTTATAAGGAACTCCCTGATGAGACGGCATCTGCCCCCCCGCTACACGATCCTCCGCATGAAACGGCTTCTGCCCCCCCGCTACTCGCCCCCCCGCGGGGGGGGCGAGTTATTGCGCCGCTTGAGCACGTCCCTGATGGCCTCGGCCGCCACGTCCCTGCCGCCCAGGCCGAAGGCCAGGGCCAGCGCGAGCCCGGCGGAGGCCAGGATGATCTGGACCGCCGCCGAGATCAAGCGCGTCTCGATGCCGAACTGCTCGAGGGCCGTGATGGACGCGAACACGAGCACGCTGACGTAGAGGGCGCGCGCCAGGTGGGACCCGCCCGGGACGCTGTTGGCCTGCGAGGCGGCGTCGACGATCTCGGAGAGGAAGCGCGCGAAGAGCAGGCCCCCGAAGAGGATGAGGATGCCGGCCAGGATCTTGGGCAGGAACAGCAGGAACCGCTCGAGCATCTCCGAGACCGCCGTCATGTTGACGGCGTTGGCGGCGGAGACGATGAAGATGAACAGCACGAACCAGTAGATCAAGAAGCATATCCCGTAGGTGGGGGATTTTCCCATCCCCAGCCGGGCCAGGATCTCGTTGATCCCCACCTTGCTGGTGTGCTCGTCGAGGCGCGCCTTCGCCAGCAGTCCCTCGGCCACGGTGCGCAGGGCCCGCGCCGTGAACATGCCCGCCAGCAGCAGCAGGAACGCCGCCAAGAGGTTGGGGACGTAGGAGGCCACCCGGTCGATCGTGGTCAGGAACGGGTCGAGGAGGGTGTGACAGATGTTGGAGTTCATAGCCCGCATGGTAGCAAATCTCGGCCGAGGCCGTGAACCGTCGTCGGAGAGGCGGGGGGAGCCCGTGCCGCGCCCTGTGACTTGAGTATGTGACCAAAATCACTCTTGACGGCCCTGGGCACCCTTTGTAAACTCTATTAGACGTTTAATCGTGCAGTGCGGTCTTGGGACTTAGTGAGCGCCGAGAACCTCAAAAGTCTTCTCTTTCATTTTTCAATAATCCCATGCGATTGATACTTGTCTTTTCATTGGCTATTTCCCTCGTCGCGGCGCCCTGCGGGGCCGCCGGCCCCGGAGCAATGGTGAGCCTTTCCCAGACTAGCGGGAAGGTCTTCTACCTGCGGGCCGGCTCGACGGTGTGGGCCGAGGTGGGGGCGGGGCACGTGCTCTCGCCCGGCGACCGGGTCCGCGCGGACGCGGGCGCCCGCGCGACGGTCGATTTCGGGGACGGGTCGCGCGTGGAGGTCGGCTCCAACGCGTCGTTCACCCTCCAGGAGTCGCCGGCCAAGGAGACGATCGTGCAGCTGTCCATCGGCCGGCTGCGCGCGTGGATCGCCAAGAGGGTCGACCAGAAGTTCTCGGTGAGGACGCCGACGGCCGTCTGCTCCGTGCGCGGGACGGAGTTCGCCGTCGAGGTCAACCCGCAGGGCAATACCCGGGTGGAGATGTTCCAGGGGCTCCTGGCCGTGGGCGACAACGCCGGCAACGAACTCCTGCTCAAGGACGGCCAGCAGCTCGACGTGACGACGAAGGGGCTCGGGTCGCTGGAGGGCCAGGGCGCGGGCCCCAGCGGCGCCGAGCTCCGGCGCGAGGCGGCCAAGCGCGAGGTGGGTCTCGAGATGACGAAGGAGGAGGTCCAGGCGGCCGCGGCCCTCGAGCAGAAGAACGCCATCTACCAGCAGGGCAAGGCCATCATCGACGTGAACGGCCATCGGGTGCGCATCGAGGAGTACATCGTGCGCTCCAAGCCCGACGAGTTCAAGCTGGTGGTGCTCAACTCCCGGGCGGACCGCTTCGACTACTTCTACTACCGGGGGACCTTCAACAAGGCCCTGCCCGACGACATCTCGACGGCCCTCCGGCAGATGCCCGGCTGCATCGACAGCCCGTGCGACTACTTCCTGACCAGCTTCGACACGGGCCGGTCGAACACGATGGACACCATGCGCGAGACCGCCGGCGGCGGCCACCTCGTGGACGTCAACAACAACGGCGTGGCCCAGGACCGCGTGACGGAGGCCTTCGACAGCGCCACGGACAGGTTCGTCATCCTGAACATCCCCAACCCCGGGGGGGCGGGCAACCAGCCCTTCTACCAGACGCTCTACAACACCAACCTGCTGACCTTCAACGGCGTGCAGCACGGCGGCTGGACCCCGTCGGCGGCGGCGGTGGCGGCGCCCTGGGCTCCCCCCGGCCTGCCGTTGGGCACGTATACCAAGAACAGCACCACGCACATCACGGAGTTCGCCGGCGCCACCGCCACCACGCTGCGCCAAGGCGCCGTCTGCGGCCCCCCGAACTGCACGTACAAGGAGGCCGGCGTCGTGCACGAGGTCTTCTACTCCGAGTCGGTGGACGGCAAGACCTGGGACAAGTACGACAACTACATCATCTCGGACGACGGCAAGATCGCCCAGTGGTCGGACTTCGCGGGGATCACCGGCGGGGCCGAATACAAGCAGACCATGCTGAAGTGGAACTTCCAGACCATCGTGACGGCCTCGGAATTCGGCGGCCGGAAGATCGATTTGGCCGTGGAGCCGAGGATCTTCATCCAGTCGGGCCTGATCCAGTGACATGAACGCCAACGCCATGAAGAGACGCTTCTCCTTGAATGCAGTCCTCGCAGGGGCCATCTGCGCGGTCTCGGCGGCCTCGGCCTCGGCCGTGGAGTACATTCCAGTCTGCAAGGCATCCTTGCTGGGCGGGCAGTACTTCCTGAAGGGCACCAACGCCAACGTCAACGCCAACGGGTCGCTGAACGTGGCGCCCGTGGTCCGGTTCAGCGACCAGTGGTCGCTCATCCCGCACTACTGGTTCAACTACCAGGGCACCAAGGGCGTGGGCGACGGGGTGGGGGCCGGCACGCTCTGGCAGCAGCAGATGGACCACAAGGTGGGGTTCACGGGCATCTTCAGCCCGGCCGCGACCGACTGGAAGCACAAGCACTCGGTGAGCTACCGGCGCAACTTCATGAAGGAGACCCTCGACGAGTCGTGGGGCTACGGCCTCTTCGACTACGACAAGCTGGCCGTGGGCATCGAGGCCGAGAACGTGTACAACGACCCGTTCTCCTACCGGCTCGGCTTCGACGCCTATAAGATAGGCTTCCCCAACTACAAGTCGCTCGAGAGCCAGACCGGCGTGGACCCCGCGGGCAACCCGCTCAACCGCGAGCTGACGAGCGTGGACGTGCTGGACACGTGGAACTTCCAGCTGTCGGCGGCCGGGAGCCGGCCGTACCCGTACGAGGACCCGGTCGTGTCCCTGCACGCGACCTACAGCGTGCTCTGGCAGGTCTACAACGACCAGCGCCTTGTCAACCGCCTCGGGCAGTTCAACACGAACAAGCCCTTCGGCAGGCAGGACTTCCAGCAGAACATCGGCCTGGCCGTGGGCTACCCCACGACCATGAAGATGTGGGGGAGGGACCTGCGGGTGAGCTATACGATGGGGGTCACGGCCGGCCACAACGGGTCGAACCAGAACTCCTTCGACGCCGCCCGGACCCAGTTCATCCACGACGCCTACAGCTACTACAGCTTCGGCGTGGGCCCGAACTGGAGCGTGGCCTGGGGCGACAAGAAGCGGCCCAGCTCGGTGAACCTCTCGTTCCAGTTCAACCACCAGCAGTACACCGGCCGCCTGGCCCAGAACTCCGAGGGGGTCTACACGGGCAGCAACCAGTGGCAGGACCGCTACATCGCGAGCCTGGGCCAATCCTACCCCATCGCGACCGGGTTCAACCTGGTCGCCAGGGCGAATTTCCTCTGGGCCGCGTCGAACCAGGCCATGGAAAAGACTTACCTATATACATACCGGACGGCGAACTACATGATGGGGTTCACCTATGAATATTGACCGGCGCGGCGCTACATATAAGGAAAAGCCCCTGAGCCTGGCAAGGGCGCTGGCGGCCCTGGTGGTCCTGGCTGGGGCGGCCGTGGCCGCGAGCGTGCCCAACATCATGACCTACCAGGGGCGGCTCAAGGAGTCCGGCTCCCTGGTGACCGGGACGCGCTCCGTGGAGATCTACCTTTGCGACCTGCCGACCGGCGGGTCCTGCTATTCGGCCAGCGGGCCGCAGAACGTGAGCGTCATTTCCGGGATCTTCAAGAGCACTTTCAGCGTGGCTGGCGTCATCAACCTGGGCAACCCGCCGTGGTACGTGGACGTGCGCGTCGCCGGGACGCCCTTGACGCCGCGCGAGCAGCTCACGACCACCCCTTACGCTTTCGTCTCCTCCACGACTTTGAGCGTCAACGCCGCGGACGTCAAGGCGGGCACCCTGGGCTCCGGGGTGATTCTCGCGGCCGGCCAGTTGGGCTCCGGCGTGCTCGGCTCGGGTGTCCATTTTTCCGATAAGGTCGGGGTGGGGATGACGAACCCGCTGTTCAAGTTCGGAGTGGCTGTCAACAATGGCTCCAGCGACGGCATCGAGGTGACGAATTCGGGGACGAACTGTGCGGCTGTCAGACTCATCAGCGCTGATGCCGGCGGCCGCCAGTGGGAAGTGTGTTCTGCCGGATCGAGCAACACGTCAGGCCCGGGCAAGCTGTCTTTTTACGACGCGACGCTGGGCGGAGTCGCGGGGTACAGAATGGTCATCGACGCCGCTGGCAACGTAGGTGTCGGTTTGACGAACCCCGCCTACAAGCTCGACGTCCAAGGCGACATCCGTGCCACGGGGATGATTAACGGCACGCTGGGCAGCGGCGTGCTGCTGCCGGCGGCGCAGGTCCAGGCCGGGACGCTGGGTTCCGGGGTTCTGGTGTCGGCGGGGAACATCGGCTCCGGTGTGCTCGGCACGGGCATCCATTTCGTGAACAGCGTCGGCATAGGGACGACCCAACCCGCCGGGAAACTCCATGTGATCGGCGAGGGCGTTTTCCAAAGGACCGGCAACCCGTCCTTCATCCTCGGGCTGGACGCCGCCGGGAACAACCGTTTCGCTATCAACAGCGACCCGGGGCCTAGTCTGGGTTTCTATGGGCTTGACGGCGGCTGGTTCGAGTTCATGCATGTGGATAATGCCGGGTCGAAGGCGGTGGGTTTCAGCGCTGGCAATGTGGGCATCGGGCTCACCAACCCCGCCGCGAAACTCGTCGTGGCCGGCCGGGTCGGCCTGACCGGGCCAGGCTCCCCGACTCCGGGAGCCGGCTGCGGTACGGGAGCCGGCATCGTTGGGACGGATTCCTTGGGCAGGGTGACCATCGGGACCGGTCCGGGAGCCACTTGCGTGGTGAATTTCAGCGCTTCGTGGAGCCCGATGACGCCGGTCTGCTTTCTCAACAGCAGTGCCAACCCCGTGAGAGTCACGGCCGCGACCGCGAACACGTTCACGATAGGCGGCACCATCGCGAACACCGACGCCATCGATTTCGTCTGTCTTGGCCGTTAGTTTGGAAGGGGTCAGGTCTTTTGATTTGAATTTTGACCGAGTGATACTTGGACTGGAGAGAGATTCAATGAGCTTGAAGACAATCGCTGGGCGCAAATCGATGGTCGCGGGACTGGCGTTGGCCGCGTTGGCCCCTTCCATCTGGGCCGCGAGCGTGCCCAACCTCATGACCTACCAGGGCCGGCTCAAGGAGTCCGGCTCCCTGGTGACCGGGACGCGCTCCGTGGAGATCTACCTTTGCGACCTGCCGACCGGCGGGTCCTGCTATTCGGCCAGCGGTCCGCAGAACGTGAGCGTCATTTCCGGGATCTTCAAGAGCACGTTCAGCGTGGCCGGCGTCATCAACCTGGGCAACCCGCCCTGGTACGTGGACGTGCGCGTCGGCGGGACGCCGCTCACTCCCCGCGAGCAGCTCACGACCACCCCCTACGCTTTCGTCTCCTCGACCACGCTGAGCATCGCCGCCGCCGGCGTCCAGCCGGGCGTGCTGGGCACGGGCATCCATTTCTCCTCCAGCGTCGGCATCGGCACGACCGCGCCGGAAGACCTGCTCGAGATCGCCACGGAGGACCCGAGCGTCTCGCACGTCACGCTGAGCGGATTCGGGACGAACATCATGCCGAGCATCCACAGCCGGCGGTCGCGCGGGACCAAGGCCGCGCCCACGGCGGTCCAGCTCAACGACCGCCTCGGCGGCTACGGCGCGTTCGGCTATGACGGCTCGGCCTTCCAGTGGGCCGGGAAGTTCGGCGTCAAGGCCGACGGCAACGCGTCCCCCGGCAGCATGCCGGGCTACATCGATTTCAACACCACTCCCTCGGGCTCGGTGAACCCGGCGGAGCGGATGCGCATCGACTCGAACGGCAACGTCGGTATCGGGACCACCCAGCCCGCCTACAAGCTCGACGTAGCCGGGAACATGAGGGTCACGGGGCAGCTCGACGCCGGAGTCCTGGGCAGCGGCGTCACCCTCGCCGCCGGCCAACTGGGCTCGGGTGTCATCGGCTCTGGCGTGTACTTTCCCGCGTCGCAGGTGCAGGCCGGCAATTTCGGGTCGGGCGTGTACCTGCCGGCCTCGCAAGTGCAGGCCGGGACGTTGGGCTCGGGCGTGGTCGTCTCGATGTCTGCCGGGCAGCTTGGCTCGGGACTGCTGGGGTCAGGCGTGTACCTGCCGGCCTCGCAGGTGCAGGCGGGAAATTTCGGGTCAGGCGTGTACTTGCCCGCGTCTCAGGTGCAGGCCGGGACGTTGGGCTCGGGCGTGCTGCTGCCGGCGAGCCAGGTTGGAGCCGGAGTGTTGGGCACGGGAGTCATACTGTCTTATGCAGTTCGGATTGCAACAGTCTCCGCTTCCATAACGGATGCCCATCCTAGTGGAGGCGCCAATGTAGACCATGATTATGTGCAGAATGTTGGGTTTGCACCAAGAGTGGTGCAATGTTATATGAGAGCTATCGGAAAGGATTCCAGCGATGTTAGCTGTATTAATGAAGGACTGCTGGTTGCTTATTCCGATGGGACAGGTTGGAGCTTTCAGTCCGGTGGCCTTAGCCATTTCACTACGAATCTGGCAGGTTGCACGAGGTCAACAACACAGCTCTATGTCCAAGCCAATTTCAGCAGCAACAGTCTCTATTCAACGGTTAGTTTGTTGAATTTTACTGGCACAGGTTTCACTATCCGGGTCAAACATAATACGGATGGTGGTTGGAGTTCTGCGTATAATGGCAGTGGAGAGGCAAATTGTGTCGTGTTCGGGTATTGATGGGGCGTTATTGGTCTGCGCAGGAGGATGATTCGTTTGGGTCATCAAAGAGTAATAGCGACGCAGCACGAAGGAGAGGAGCTCTGGATTGGCGCGGAGGGGGGGGATCGTGGGAGCCGTTAGAGTCACTGTCGCCATTTCGAACCTCGCTCGGACCAAGAAGGGGTTCGAAGACACTTTCCTCGTGGACACGGGATACATCGACTGCATGGCCCCGGCGGGCAAGTTGAAGAAGGCGGGGATCCGGGAAGAAGGCAGGGATGCCTACGAATTGGCCAACGGGCAGCCTGTGGAGTATGCCTACGGTTTCGCAAGGGTTTCGTTCATGGGATCCGAAACGATCGTGCGAATCATTTTCGGGCCGGAGGGGACCGAGCCCATCCTTGGGGTCGTGGCGCTGGAGGATGTCGGCATAGCGGTGGATCCTGTCTCGCGAACCCTCAAGAAGATGACGGCGAAGTCGTTGAAAGGGGTCAGGCATTGAATCTTGGATTCTCGTCGTTCGACGCGCCGCAAAGAGAAAGGCCCCAGTCGCCTGGAGCCTTTCGGGCAGCTCAACTAACGAGTCTCCGTCAATACAAGTGTAACAGGAATGTCACGCTGTGTCAATTTTCTCTGTCTCGAGTTCGGCCTATTTCGCAAAATACGCGCCGGGGGATAGGCGATGAAAATGCGTAAGATAAAGCTAGGGGCCACGACCATCGCGGCCTGGATGCTGGTCTTCTCCGCCATCGGATGGATGGCGCTCGACACGTTCGCGGCCGGGAGCAAATCCTCCGGCGCGACCGTGGTCGAAGACGACCTCACCACGGGGTCGGCGGGCAGCGTGGGCCTTACCGGCGGGTCCTACGAAGTCTCCGGCTCCCTGGGGCAGGTCGCGACCGAGGTGTCGCAGAACGGCGCCGTGGAGGCCGCGGCGGGCTATTTCGCGTACCCCGCGGGCGGCGGCGTCCCGACGGGCGTGACCAAGACGTGGGCGGGCACCAATGGCGGCTTGGCCAGCCTGGGGTCGAACTGGGTCGGCGGGATCGCTCCCGTGGACGGCGACTACGTGGTCTTCGGCTCCAACAACCCCAACAACAGCTGCAACTGGGACCTGGCCATCAGCCTGAGTTCCATCACTTTCAACGGCAGCTATGCGGCCAGCGTCAATTTCAACCGCCAGATCGCGGTCGACGGACCTTTCGAGGTCCTCACCACGGGCGCCACGGCCTTCTTCACTCCGGGAGCCTCCAACCGTCACGTGCTGAGCGGCCCCATCACGGTCGCCAGCGGAGCGTTCATCGTCAACGGCACCACCATGGTCGCGGTGGGCTCGATGACGGTCAACTACGGCCTCCTCCAGGTCGGGACCACGGCCCTGTTCCAGGCCGGCGACGTCGCGTTGGGCGCCAACGGCTGGCTTCAGCTCTGGGACCAGGCCTGGGCAGGGCCTCCCGTCCTTACGAGCACCGATTCCTCCAGCTACCTGAACATCAAGGCGGACGGCGTCGTGATGGTCTCGAGCGGCGTGTTCCAGCGGCTCTCTCCCCAGGGCATCAGGATGGGGAACACCGCCGTCGTCGCGAGCTTCTCCACCGTGACGTTCCAGGGGCCCTCGCCGGCCGGCTCGACCGCCATCAATTTCTATCAGGCCTCGACAATCGTGCTCTCGACCTTCACCAACGTCAACTTCGCCGACTCCAACATCTCGGTCAACGTCAACGCCGCGAACCTGATATTCCCTTCCCGCATCACCATGCGCGCCTCCTTGGGCTCGAGGGGCGGGATGCCCTACGAGAACGACCCCGGCAGCCGCGTGGATTGGCCGGATATCGCCAGCCTCAGCGCCGGGGCCTATACGGCGGTCTCGACGGACAGCGTGACGGCCAACTGGAACTCCCCTTTCGGGCTGGGTACGCCGTACTACGCCAGGCTCTCCACCGGGGCGTTCCCGAACGGCTTCTCGGGCAACCTCAGCTCCGACACCTACCACACGTGGGCCAAGTTCTCCGGCCTGGCTTCGAACACCACGTACTACGGCCGCATGTCCACGGACTCGGTCACGGGGCCGTGGGTGGACCTCGGCCCGGTGTCGACCCTGATCGAGGCGCCGGTGGCCATCTATTTCGACGAGATATCCTCCGCCGCGGTCACGGCCTCGGCCTTGCCCTCCCTGCGGTACATGAATCTCGGCCGGGGGTTGTCCGGCATTGATTGGGCGAAGAACGGCACGTACGGTGCCTGGCAGGGCGTCGATTCCTGGACGCCCAAGAGCATCTTGTCCCCGGCGCGTTATTCCGCCACGGCCGTGGCGCTCGACGGGAAGGTCTATGTCATGGGCGGCAATGTCGCGGGCGATGTCGCCACGGTGGAGGCCTATGACAGCGCGATGAATTCTTGGAGCACGCTGGCCTCCCTGCCGGGCGGGCGCTACGCGGGCGAAGCGGCGGTCATCGACGGCAAGATCTACTACGCCGGGGGCTGGACGACCGTCTCCGGGCTGCCACAAAGCGATCTGTTCGTCTATGATCCGGCGACGAACGTTTGGAACACCTTGGCCGGCCTTCCGTCCCGGCCGCCCAACGGCTCCAACCGCAGCGCGTGCGGCGTGGGAGGGGCGATCAACGGCAAGTTCTATGTGACCACGGGCTGCGACGGCTTCGGCGGCTACCGCAAGATCTTCGACGTCTACGACCCCGCCACCAACGTCTGGACCACGCTGGCTTCGTCCAACGAGGAACACCAGAGCCCGGCCGGGGGAGTCATCGACGGCAAGCTCTACGTCGCCGGAGGGCAGAACAACGCCGGGGCCATCACGTCCGTCGTGGAGGTCTACGACCCGGCCGGCGGCTGGACCACGAAGGCGCCCATGCTCACCCCACGCTACGGCATGACGAGCGCGGTCATCGGCGGCCAGTTGTATGCCATCGGGGGGTTGACCACCACCACTGGCGGCGGCATCGTCGGGACCGTCGAGGTCTACGACCCCGTGGCGGACACCTGGACCGCCCGGGCGCCCATGACCACGGCGCGCGTTTCATTGTTCGGCGCCGCCAGCGGCGGCAGGGTCTACGCGATCGGCGGGTCGGACATCGGGAGCCTGACCGTCAACGAGGAATACAATCCTGGCTCGGCCAACAAGTTCACCGGGCTCCTCCCCAACACCCAGTATTCCTTCAAGGCCAAGGCGCGCAACCAGGTCGGCGTGGAGACCGCCGAGTCGCCCACCATCTCGACCTACACCCTGGCCGTGGCGAGCATGCCGCCCGCAGGGGTGCCGTTGTTCCAGGCGTCCTTCATCTCGAGCATCACGGTGAACTGGTCTTCGGGCAGCGCGGCCGGCGGCTTCAACGGCCCCGGAGCGACCTATCTGGTGCAGGTCTCGACCATGCCCACTTTCGTGCCCGTGGACGGCTCGAACTTGACGGCGAACCTGTCGGAGACCTTCACGGCGCTCGACATGTACACGACGAATTATTTCCGCGTGCTGGCCTACAACAGCGTGGGCGGCACGGACGGCCGCTGGTTCAACCTCGGGACCATGGCTCCTCCCCTCGCGGTAGGGAACCTCACGGCGAGCGCGGGAGCCTTCCCGGGGTCTGTCAAGCTCACGTGGACCTGGCCGGAGAACGTCCCGGCCGGGTCTTCCTTTTTCATCATGTCGAGCAACACGACCACGGGCTGGGACTTCAAATACGTCGACGTCATCCAGTCCACGGGGCCGGTGAACGCGGGGCAGACCGCCTCCATCAACTACGGCGGGCTTCCCAACGTCTTCGACCCTTCGAACGCCGACGGCTCTTCGAACTACTATTTCCAGATGACCGTCAGGTCGCCGGTCGGCATGGTCTCTCCGGTCAGCAACCAGACCGCGGGGTTCAAGCCGGCCGCTCCTCCGGCCCAGACCGTTTCCTTCACCAACCTCGGCGCGCCCGGGACTCCCGGCGGCGGGTGGCTCGACACGGTCAACGACGGCAGCAACGGCGCGGACAGGGGCTTCGCCGTGGCCAAGGACCCCGTCTCCGGGGACTATCTGGCGGCTGGAACCTATTTCAACGGCTCCAACAAAGACATCATGGTCCGGTTCTTCGATTCCGCCGGCGCCAATCAGGGGGCCTGGGTCTACAACGGGCCCGACAACCTCGACGACATGGCTTCCGGGATCACGGCCGCCAACGGCTGCGCCTATGTGGTGGGCAAGTCGTCCGCGTCGGGCCACGGGAACATCCTCGTGCTGTTCAAGGTCAACTTGAACAGCGGCATCATCGAGGCCAAGTCCGATTACCACAACCCCGAGGAGCTCGACTCATCGGGCCAGGCCGTGTCCCTGGACGGTTCCGGCGGCGTCTACGTGGCCGGGACCGAGGTGCGCGCGGGCCAGGGCAACAACATCCTGGCGTTGAAGTACGACGCGAGCGACCTGCAGCTCCTGTGGACCACGTCCTATGTCACCGCGGGGGTCGACATCGCCCGCGGCATCGCGGCCGGCGGCGCGTACGTGTACGTGGCGGGCGAGGCCAACGGGGACGCCTGGCTGGGGAAATATGACGCGGCTTCCGCCCTCCTCTCGTGGACGACCACCTACAACGGCCCGGGCGGCGCCAACGACAGCGCCAACGCCGTCGTGAACGACGGCGCGTACCTCTACGTCGCGGGCAACGAGTCCACCCCGTCCCAAGGGCTGAACGCTTTCGTCAGGAAATACGATTTCGGCGCGGTGCTGATGTGGCACCGCTCCTACAACGGCTCCGGCGCCGGCGACGACCGCGGCAACGCCGTCGCCGTCAACCCGACCAGCGTGTTCGTGGCGGGCAACACGGTGCTCCCGGGCACCGCTTCGGACATCCTGGTCATGAAGCTCAACGCCGGGAGCGGGCTCATCGACTGGACCACGGCCTACGCCGGCCCGTACTTCGGCGGCAACGACGAGGGCCAGGGCATCTTCGCGGAGGCCGGCGGCGACGCCGTGGCCGCGGGCTGGGAGTACAAGTCGGTCGGCCAGGCGGAGAACCTCTGGGTGCGCGCGTACAACTACGACGCCTTCCAGGGCGCGGGCGCGGGTACGACCAAGATCTGGCAGGGCACGGCCAGCGGCAAGGCGTCCGCCGGGTCCAACTGGATGGGCGGGTTCGCGCCGGTGGACGGCGACTACGTGGTCTTTGGCGCGACCAACCCGGCCAACGGCTGCGATTGGGACCTCGGCATCGGCCTGAGTTCCGTCACGTTCGCTGTGGGGTACTCCAGCCAGGTGGCGATCAGCAGCCAGATCGTGGTCAACGGTCCCTTCGAGTTGCTGGCCCCCAACGCCACGGCCTATTTCAAGACCAACGGCGCCAACAAGCACGTCCTCAACGGCCCGGTCACGGTCTCGACAGGCGCTTTCAAGGTGAACGGCACGACCGTCGTGGCTGTCGGCACGGTCACGGTCAACAACGGCGGCGTGTTCTATCTCACGGACGGGGCCCTGTTCCAGGGGACCACCGTGACGGTCAACCAGAACGGCCGGATCAGGGTCTTCGACATCGGAGTGGGCGCGCCCGTCCTGACCAGCACCTCGGCGGCCACGAGCCTGAGCCTCGTCCTGTACGGCGACGTGGACATTTCCTCGGGCGTGTTCCAAAGGCTCTCGAAGAGCGGCATCGAGATCGGGCTCGGCGCCAGCATCGTGAATCTGTCGAGCTTCACCTTCCAGGGCCCGCTTCAGCCTGGTACGACGGCGATCAACCTCAACGCGGCCGCCGGGGTGTTCACCTCGACGTTCACCAACGTCACTTTCGCCGACCCCAACATCGCGGTCAACGTCAACGCCTCCGTGCTGAACACCGCCTCGCGCATCACCATGCGCGAATACAAGGGGACCCAGGCTGGTCCTGCCTTCGAGAACGACCCGACCAACTTGGTCGAGTGGCCCACGCTCACGGGCGGCGTCGCGGCTCCCTTCAATCTCGCTGCGGTGCCCGGCCCCTTCGTGGGGTCCGTGGGCCTGCAGTGGCAGTGGGGCGAGGACCTAGGCGGCGGGGGCTGGCTTTACGTGCAGTACTCGACCTACGCCGGCGCGAACTGGGACATCTCCAAGGCCCAGGTCAAGCTCAGCACCGGCCCGACCAACCAGGCTCCCGGCGGCGGCAACCTCGTCGTGGGCGGCCTCGACACCGGCCGCGACGGCGCTGACGCGGACATCTCTCCCTGGTATTACTTCCGCGTATGGGGCGAGAAGAGCGGCGGCGCCCTCTCTCCTTCCTCCAACCAGTCCTCCGCCAAGGCGACCCTGCCGTCGTTGGAGACGACGAACTTCACCAGCTTCGGGGCATCAGGGCCAGGGAGCGGGTGGCGTTCGAGCGTGAACGGCCCATCGAGCACGGAGGACGAAGGTCGAGCCGTGGCCAAGGATGGCTCGGGTAACGTCTACGTCACAGGTTTGTTCGACGGGCCCGCGGGGAAGCTGTTCGTGCGGAAATACTCGCCCGCGGGCTCCGTCGTCTGGACCAAGTACTACAACAGCGGGGCCAACGCCGCATCGGAGGGGTCTGGCATCGCGGTGTCCGGGGCCTTCCTCTACGTGGCCGGGTTCGAGGACCGCACCGACCTCTCGCAGGGCGACAACATGATCTTGCGGAAGTACGACACGGACGGGTTGTTCCTCGGAGCCACCGAATACAACGGCGTCGCGAATCAGGCCGATGAGGCCGGGGCTGTGACCGTCGACGGCTCCGGGAACGTCTACGTCGCCGGTTTCGAGACCGTCGCTGGACAGAACAGGAATGGGGTCGTCCGCAAGTACGCGCCGTCCCTGCAGGCCGCGTGGACCACGACCTACAACGGCGTCGCCGGCAATAACGACGAGGCCTTGGCCGTCGCGGCGGATGGGGGCTATGTCTACGCGGCCGGTTATCAGAGCGTCGTCGGCCAGAGCTCGAACGTCTGGGTGAGGAAGTATGACGCATCCAACGCCGTCGTCCAGTGGACCAGGACCTACGACGGCCCCACGAGCCAGGCCGATGCCGCCTACGGCGTGGCGGCGGACGGCTCCGGCGTCTACGTGGTGGGGCACAGCTCCCAGGGCGCCGAGAACGACAACATCTGGGTCAGGAAATACGACTTGAACGGCAACGCCGTCTGGACCAGCACCTTCAATGGGGTGGGCAACGATACGGACCGGGGTAAGGCCGTGGCGCTTGACGGCGGGAGTATCTACGTCGTCGGTTTCTCGTCGGGCCCGAACGCCGCCGACATCTGGTTGGGCAAGTACGACGCCGGCGGCCTCGCCCAGTGGACCACGACCTATACCTCTGCCTTGAGCAAGAAGGACCACGGCTATGGCGTCGTGGTGGACGTCGGGAACGTCTATGTGGCCGGCTACGAGACCAAGTCCGGCACGCAGTCCGACATGTGGCTGCGCAAGTACAACGCCGACGCGTTCGGCGGCGGGGCGGGCGGGGCGGCGCAGGAGGTCGTGCAGAGCGCGCCTCTCTCGCCGGCGTTCCTTGGCACTTCCTCCGACACGGCGAGCATGCTGTGGCTGAAGTACTGGGCGGAGGGCGGGAGCGTCAACGCGAGCTCCGTCTCGGTGAGCCTCCTGGGCGACGCGCCGGCCTCGCTCGTCCAGGTCAAGGCTTTCAAGGACCTCAACGCCAACGGCGTGATCGACGGCGGCGAGCCCATGTACGGCCCCTACCCCTTCGCGGCCGGCTCGCCCCCGAAGGCGACGATCTTCGCCAACGAGGCGGTCACGGGGGCCACCGGCTACATGATCCTGGCCGTGAGCTACTCCAGCGTGCCGGCGGGCAAACAGATCGAGATCGGCGTTGAGTCGCCCGGCGACATCCTGCTGGTCGGTCCTGGGACGGTGCTCGGTACGGGCTTCCCGCACCGCTCCGGCAGGACCAACGTGCAGCTCAACCTCTACGCCAGGCCCTCCAACGGGGCCGTCAACTACAGCACGCCGGCGGCCACGAACATCGGCGGCCTGGACACGGGCTTCTACGTGAGCGCCGGCCAGATGCTGAACATCGACGCGTCCGGGACATGGGACATAGGCGCCGGCGCGACGAACGCCGACGGGAACATCGCGTGCGACGGCACCTGCCCGGTCCCGGCCGCCAACGGCGGACGCATGATCTACCGCGTGGGGTCGAGCAACTGGCAGGCCGCGGGCGTGAGCTCCACCATCACGGTCTCGGGGAGCGGCAACCTGTACCTGGGGGCCAACGACAGCGCCGGCAACTACTACGACAACTCCGGCTTCGTCTCGGTGGCCTTCAAGGTGCTCACCTCCACTGTCGCCAAGGTCTGGATGGGCGGCTCGGCCGGGTTCCTGAGCAAGGCGAACCTCGACTCCAACTGGCAGGGCGGCAAGAAGCCCTACGACGGGGAGTCGGTCGTGCTCGACACCTCGACCTACGACTGCGATTGGGACATCCCCGGGGTCAAGCTCAATCTTCTGACCATGACCACGGCCTACGCCAATATCCTGCGGATCGCGAACTCGGGCGGCAGCCCCAACACCTTGACGGTCTCGAGCAACGCGACCATCAGCCGCGGGACCCTGGACCTGATGGGCAACACCCTGGAGGTGCAGGGAACCTTGCTGGTGCGCAGCAGCGCCACGCTGGACCTGGCCAGCGGCGTGCTCAGGGTCAAGGATATGACCGTGGGGTTCGGGTCTTTCCTGAGAGAGCAGGCCAACCCGGCTGCCAGGATCGAGAACCTGGCGGGATCCGCCGGGTGGCGGTTCGTGATCGGGGGCGCCACGGTGACGGTGAACAACGCCACCTCGCCGCTGGTGCTGCGCAACGCGACCGTGGAGATCACGTCGCGCGCCGTAATCAACGCCTTCAGCAACGTGTCGTTCCAAGGCGACGTGCTCAACTCCACGGCGAGCCTGACCATCAGGCGCTCGTCTCCCGAGAGCCTCAGCTTCAACAACTGGAGCTTCGACGCCTTCGTCTCGACCAACGTGGACGCCTCCGGCGTCCCCGCCGGGAGCGTCATCACGTTCAACAATGCGAGCGGCTCGAGGTTCGGGAGCTCCCGCGAGTACGATCCCCAGGGGGTCGTCTCCTGGGCTCCGGACGGGGGCGGCGTCAATCGCTCCATCAGCGGGGTGCTGTCGTACGCCGGCAGCCAGGGCGGCACCTACCAGGTCCTGGTCACGACGGTCGAGGCTGGCATCATGGGAGGCGCGGGCCAATTCGTCTACGTCTCGTCGGGCGCGGCGGGCTACACCATCGCGAACCTCGCGACCCCCAACACCTGGTACGTCTTCGGTTTCAAGGGCACGCCCGCCGTCCTGCCGGACGCCGCGTCGCCCCGGGGCGGCGTGGGCAACCCGGGTTCCTGGCGCTCCGACCCCTTGTTCCTGAGCGACTCCAATCTGACGGGCAAGAACATCACGATCGAGGATTGGGGGAGGGTCGAAGGCAACATCGTCATGAACACCTCCCAGGCCGGCACCATCCGCGTCCAGGCCTGGAGGGGCGTCGATCCCCCTTGCGCGGGCTGCACGATGGAGAACGCCACCACCGGCCCCCCTGGCGGCGCCTACGTCATCAACGTGCCGCCCGCCTCCGACTACTCGATCATCGCGTTCGTGGACGTGGACAACGACGGGCAGATCGACTCGTTCGAGGCCGTGGGCTCGTCAGCGACCCTCGACGTCCCGTCCTCTCCGGCGCACAGCGGGACCAACATCACGATCTCCGGCGGCGGTTCCGTCGCCGGCGGGACGGTCTACCTGAGCACCCACCAGGCGCACGCGGGCTACGTCGGCCAATCCGGGACCTATGCCCTGGCGCGCGTCAAGCTGTACTCCCACGGCGCGGACTCGACGCTCAACGGCGTCAGGCTGGAATACGTCGGCGACCTGCCCACCGGGTCGTTCGAGCTGTCCGTCTACGACGACGCCAACGGCAACGGCACGCTCGAGACCGTGGGCGCGCCCCCCTTTGACATGATGAAGGGGAACTTGATGATCGGGGTGGGCGCTCCCTCGTCTGGCACGGTGCAGTTCTGGCAGCCCGACACGATCGCGGCGGGCAGCACCCGGACCTATTTCCTCAACGTCGGGCTCTACGGCGGCGCCGGCGCGGTGTCGGTGTCCACGGCGGGCATCCGGGTGAGCAGCTCCTCGGCGTTCGCGCTCGGCGCCGGCGCGATGGCGAGCCAATCCGGCCTGTATCCCGTGACGAGCACGGCGCCGGCGCGCCTCGCCGTCCCGGGCTACACCTACGCGTACGCGAACAACGCGGGCGGACTCTCCACCCAGTTCTGGGCCTATGCCGGGCAGACCTTGGCGCTCGACGCCGTGGGGGAGTGGCGCAACTTCCCGAGCGGCGGGCTGGCCGGGCCGGACGGCTTCCCCGCGACGAGCGGCAACAACACGGTCTACCCGCCGGCCAACGTCGGCGCCCTGATCGGCCGCATCGAGGGTCCGGACCCGGCCGTCTCGAACCCGTGGTTCAAGGTCGGGGCGAGCACGACCGTGACGCTGGCCTCCTCCGGGCAGCTGATCCTGGCCATGAACGACTACGTGGGCGGTTTCGGCGACAACACGGGGGAATTGTTCGTGGCCTTCGATGTCTCCGGCTCGACGCTCGGCAGCCTGGGCGGCATGGTCTACTACGGCGGCGTCGGCAGCGCCAGCGGCGACATGGACGTCATGGCGTACAAGGACGGGGTCAAGGTGGCCAGCATGACCGTGGCCGTCAGCCCGCCGACGCCCGCCTCCTACCAGTTCGACGGCCTGGCGCCGGGCGACTACAGCGTGAAGGCCCAACACCTCACCCAAGCCGGCCACAAGGCCGACACCGTGCAGACCGTGACGGTCCAGGCGGGCCAGGCGGCCGCCATGGACGTGTACGTGTCCCTGGGCGTGGGCTCCATCAGCGGGAACCTGTTCTACGCGGGCAGCCAGGGGTTCGGCGATTTCCTGGTGGTGGCCACCACCTTCACCAACATCGGCAACGACTCGGTGTTCCTGGGCTCGGCGGCCATCATCTCGACCTGGACGGCATCCGCCACGACGACGTACTTCCTGACGGACCTGCCGATGCCCAACACCTATTACCTGGTCGCCATCAGGGACGGCAACTTCAACAAGCGGCTCGACGGCCCCGAGGCGTTCGGCTACTTCGACGGCGGGGCGAACATCTCGAGCTCCCCCATCAGCCGGATGAGCCAGTCGCTCTCGCCGGTGTGGGTCGGCCCCGGCGCCGCCAGCGCCGCCGGCAAGACCATCCGCTTGAACGACAAGGGCGCCATCAACGGCTTCGTCACGCTCTCCTCCGCCGGCGCTACGGGGAGGATCTTCGTCTTCGCCGGCCGCGGCCAGCCGGGCTCGCCCAGCTACTTCGTCGAGAACATGGACGGCATCGACGTCGTCCCGCCCGTCCCGATGGGCGGCATCTACTACGACATCGACATGCTGCGGCCGGGCTCCGACTACAGCATGTGGGCTTTCCTTGACAGCAACGCCAATGGGACGTGGGACGGCAGCGAGCCGTTCTTCCAGTCCGCCTCGTCGGGCACGGTCATCTCGTCGAGCGCCTACACGAGCCAGAGCTTCGCCCTCACCGCTCCCATGGCGCCGCCCGAGGTGCCGGGCTTCCGCGGCACGATGCAGGACGACGCCGTGTTCTGGTACTGGGACCTGGTCCAGGGCGCGACGCAGTACGACCTGAGGAACATCGGCGGGACCTCGCTCCATACCCTGTATCCGCCGACGACCTTCTACGCTGACACGGGCCTCGGCTTCAACGCCATGTCGGGCATCCGGAGCATCACGGCCTCCAACCCCGTGGGCACGGGCCCGTCCAACCTGCTCCTGACCTTCTACTCCAACCCCGCGACCCCGACGGGGCTCAGCGCGCTCAACGTCTACATGAGCAGCGCGACCCTCGGCTGGGGCATCGACGGCAACCCCGCGGGCACGGAGTACGAGGTCCGCCGCGCGACCGGAGTGACCAACCCCGGCATGTTCCTCTACGTGGGCTCGACGACGCGGGTCAGCGCGGGCGAGACGCCGGTGATCTTCACGGACGTGGGTCTCGCCCCGGGCGCCACCTACTTCTGGCTCGTGTTCGCCAGGAACCAGAACGGCAACTACTCGCCGGCTTCCAACCAGGCGCAGAACTCCGCCCTGCCGGCGCCGACCGCCAACCCGTCGATCGCGGGGACTGTCTCCTACGCTGGCTCGCAGCCGGGCAGCATCATCGTCGAGGCCAAGACCAACCAGGCTTTCACGGGCCTTCCCGCGGCCAAGGTCGCACTGCCGAAGGTGGCCTCGCAAACCTACTATCTGCCGCTGCCTTCCGCCGGGGACTACTATGTGCGCGGGTTCGTAGACGCCCGGAGCACCGGCTCCTACAGGGCCGGCGACGACCTGGGCTACTACATCCTGCCCGCCACGTCGACCAAGATAACCGTGCTGGCGAGCCCCGCGACCGGCTACAACTTCGCGATCGCGGTGGATACCGTCCCGCCGGCCATGCCGGTAGGCTTCACCATCAACGCGGGCGTCGGCCAGATGGCGCTGGCCTGGGCCGCGCCGACCCGCAACGCCGACAACTCGACCCTGCTCGACCTCGGAGGCTTCATGGTCGAGCGCTCGAGCGGCACCGCGGGCGCCCCGTATGCCAGCCTGACCCCCGTAGCGCTCTCCAGCGCGGCGCTCGCCTTCACGGACTTCAGCCCTATCCCGGACGCGCTCAACAGCTACCGGGTGCGGGCCATCGACCTCGGGCTCAACGTGTCCTCGCCGACCGCTCCCATCGCGCTCACGGCGTCCATGGGCGGCAGCATCACGGGCTTCATGAGCACGTTCACCGTCACGGGCGCGGGCGTGTACCGCGTGCGGCTCTCGACCGTGTCCAGGCCCAACGCCCCCTTCGTGGCGGAGCGCAACCTGGGCGGCCAGGGCTCGTTCGCTTTCACGGGCCTTTCGACCGGGACGTACTACCTGCGGGCCTTCCGCGACGTGAACAACGACTTCTCCATGAGCCTCAAGGACGAGCCCTCCGGCACCTTCGGCGGGGTCAACTCGCCCTACCCGATCTACGTCTTCGGCGGCAGCGCGGTGTCGGGCAGCGACATCGCGGTCTGCGACCGCACGCCCATCCTGCCCGACACGCCCATCTCGGGCGCCGGCGTCAAGCTGTCCTCCGCCAACCCGGTGGACTGCCCGGCCAAGGACAAGGGGCCAGGCTACTACGCCGACCTCTACGCCTTCAGCGTGGGCGGCGGCCAGGCCGGCTCGGTGGGCCTCGGCTCGCAGGTGTCGGTCCAGCTCGACGCCCCGACCTATGAGGAAGAGGTCGTGGTCTTCGACCCGTACGGCGGCCTCGTGGGGCGCAACAGCGCCGCCGGCGGCGCCAGCCTGCAGCTGACGGCCGTCACGACCGGGGTCTACCTCATCGAGTCGACCTCGTTCGGGCCCGGCCAGGTCGGGGATTACTCGGTGACTATGGGGCTGCGTTCCTACTCGGGCGCCATCGGCGGCAGCCTCACCTTCGGCGGCTCCGGCGTTCTGAGGGTCCAGGTGTTCAACAGTCCCGACCCCAGGACCTTCGCGCTCAGGACCGCGGACATCGGCCCCGGGGCCTACTCCTACTTCTTCTCCGGTCTGGCCGATGGGACGTACTATATCCGCGCTTTCAAGGATATGCCGCCTGGCAACGGCGTCCGCGACGCCAACGAGCCCTCGGGGGCTTTTGGCCCGCAGGACGCGCCCACGGCCGTGACCATCACGGGCGGCGTCGTGGCGCCGGCCGGCCCGGTGAGCTTCGTGGTCTCCGACCCCGCGATCGGGGCGATCGACGGCTCGATCCTCTACGCGGGCAGCCAAGCCGGCCCGATCAGGATCGAGGTCGGCACGTGCGACCAGCCCCAGGATTGCGACCCGTACCGCAACGTCACCGTGACGGCCAGGACCTCGACGGGGGCGGCGAACGCCTACCTCCTGGGCTTCCTGTCGCCGGCGACGAGCTACGTCCTGCGCTCGTACGTGGACCAGAACTCGAACTTCATGCCCGACCTGATGGAGGCCAAGGCCTCGTCGAGCCCGGTGAACGTGATCGCCAACTCGACGGCGAGCGTGTACCTCGAGCTCGTCGAGCCGGGCTCAGGCGCGTCCGGCGACGCGGTGCTCCAGGGTACCATCGCCTACAGCGGGAGCTTCAGCTCCACGGTCTACCTGGGCATCAGCCGCGACAGCAACTTCGGGACCATCGACTACATGATGTCCATGGAGCCGACCGGCTCCTGGCCGCTTTCCTACATGAAGTCCGGGCTCTACGGCGACACGACCTACTACGTGGGCGCCTTCATGGACTTGAACGGCAACGTGAACCCGGATGAGACCGCCGGCGAGCCCATGGGCCAGGGAGCGCCTCCCGGCGCGGCTCCCAGCGCGGATGCGGCGCCGATCTACGTGCCGCTCTCTGGCGTGGCGACCGGCAACGTCCTGCTCCAGGAGCCGCCCAACGGCCGGATCCAAGGGAAGATCTCGGTGTCGAGCGCCATCTTCAACAGCCCCGTCATGGCTCCGTTGTTCGTGGAGGCTTATATCCCGGGCTACTTCGGCCAGGGGGGCGGGCAACGGATGACGATCGACCGCCTGCCGAACACGACGTATTACATGTACTCGCTGGGCAACCTGGCGGCTTCCACCGGGACCATGGTCGTGAAGGCGTTCATCGACCCGAACCTGAACCGCTGGGTGGACATGGGCGAGCCGGTGGGCCAAAGGACGGGCATCGTGGTCTCGAGCCAGACCGGCGGCAGCCCGGCGCCGACGACCGTCAACATGCACGTCATCGACCCGGGCGCCGGCAACAACTACGGCGTGCTCCATGGCACCATCGCCTACACCGGCAGCCAGGGCGGCAGCTTCGTGCTGCGGTTCTTCAACAACTCGACGTTCTCGGGCGCGCCGGTCGCCATCCAGGTGGCGCCCGCTCCGGCCGGGCCCGTCAACCGCGTCTGGTTCAAGGAAGGCCTGCCCCTCGGCACCTATTGGGTCGACGCTTTCCGAGACGCCACCGGGACGGGGGTCTACGACCCGGCCTACCAGGCCCACGGCAGCTACGGCGCCTCGGCGGTGCTCTCCGTGCCGCAGCCGTCCGCCAACCTCGGCGTGATGAACACCATGACCGACCCCGGGACCGGCGGCGCCGGGGCGGGGACCATCTCGGGCACCCTGCGCTACAACGGCACGGCCGGCGGCGGCTTCGTGCGGGCCGTCCTGCGGCCCAGGGGCTCCGGCGTGGTGGCGGGGGCTTTCTCGTCGGCCTACGCCGCGACCACCGCCTTCTCGTTCCCGAACGTCTCGACCGGGAGCGCGTACATGGTCCAGGGCTTCATCGACGTGAACAACGACGGCGTGCCGGCCTCGGCCGAGCCGGTGGTCGTGTCTTCCGCGACCGGCATGTGGCTCATGGGGCCGACCCTGTCAGGCCAGAGTCTGGTCTTCTGCGACCGCAAAGCGATCGCCACGGGGGTCGACGTCTATGAGGCCTTGACCTCCACGGACTGCCCCTCGGTCGACCGCGGCGGCGCGTTCCAGAAGCTATACGCCTTCACCGGGACCCGCGGCCAGCCCGTCACCATCGAGATGAAGGCGCTCAACTTCTACGATGCCTACCTGAACCTCTACGACCCCAACGGCAACCTCGTGGCCTTCGACGACGAGAGCGCCGGGCTCGGCAACCCCCGCATCACGGGCTACAACGTCGTGACGGACGGAATCCACACCATCGGCGCGTCCGCCTACTCGCCCAACGTGACCGGGAGCTTCAAGCTTTCGCTCATGGGCTCCTCCGGCGGCCTGGGCTCCATCGCAGGCAATGTTATCTACAACGGCACCCAGGGCGGCCAGATCGTGGTCGGGCTGTTCAACTCTCCCGCCTTCAGCCCGGCGACGTTCGTGGCGGACAGGCTCCTCGTGAGCACGCGGGCCTTCCGGTTCGACAACCTCACCTCGGGCACGAGCTATTACATGGGCGCCTTCGTGGACGCGAACTTCAACCACAACCCCGACCAGGGCGAGGACGCCGGGGTATTCGGCTCCGCGGGCGCGGCCCATCCCATCTATCTGCTCGAGGCCCAGAACCTGTCGGGCTTGGACGTCACCATCCAGGCATCGACCTCCGCGAGCATGGGCTACATCACCGGCATCGCGACCTACACCTACGCCGCCAACGGGCAGTTCTCGAAGAACCTGATCATCGAGCTGTGGCCCACCGCCAACATGACGGGCCAGCCCTCGGCCGTGCGGCAGATCCCGGTCACCGTCTACGGCCCGGACATGCTCGCCAACGGCATCAACTTCCTGCCCTACGACGTGGCCGTGCCGGGCAACGCGAACTACTACATCCGCGGCTTCCTGGACCTCAACAACGACTTCCTGCCGTCCGTCGACGAGCCGAGGGGCGTCTACGCCCCGATCCAGGGCGCCGAGCCGGTCTTCGTGCCGGCGGGCGGCACGGCGTCGAACAAGGACTTCAAGATCAGGAACGCCGGCATCTCCTACAGGGGCGAGGTCGCGGGCCAGGGCACGGCCAGCCTCGACCTCTCCTCCATGACGGCCGGGGTGCCCCTGACCCTGCACTTGCGCTACACCCTCGCCGGGGCTGGCATCGGCGCCGGCGGCAAGGTCGGGTTCTTCGTTCCGCCCGGCTGGGGCATGCCTTGGGGCGTGAGCCGGACCTGGTCCGTGGCGGACGCAGGCGCCCTGACGGTCAACGGCCCCGCGGTCTCGGTGGTCGCGGCCAACGGCGGCGCCCACGCCGCCGCTGAGACCCTCGACTTCACGTTCAACACCATGGCGCCCTGCGTGCAGGGCTTCTCCACCTTCACGGTGATCTCCTCGTCGGGCGGCAACATCACGCCCGTGCCCGTCGTGGCCGGCTCGCCCGTCGTGCAGATTACGACCGGCGCGCCTGCGTACTTCCAGCCCAGGACCCCCTACTTCTCGGTGCGGGCCAACGAGCTCTCCGAGGAGCTGCGGCTCGACGCCTACGACGCCTGCGGCAACAAGACCCAGGCGACCGCGGTGTCGACCGCAACGCTGCGCGCCAAGGCCTACGACGTGGCCGTCGGGCAGTTCGTGACGGACGCGAGTTTCGGCTTCTCGAGCGGGACGGCCCTGGCGACGACGACCCCGCTGGCCCTGTACTACGACGTGGGCCAGTCGTCCAGGAGCTTCTACGTCTACTCGGTCTCCTCGGGTCCCAAGAACATCGAGCTGTTCTTCAACCTTGCCCAGGCCACGACCTTCTACTACGGGTTCAGCGCCCTGCCGGGCAACGCGCTCAGCAACGTCAAGGTGGCGACCTCGCCTTACGCCGTGGGCTCATCCTCCGTCACGCTGGTGCCGGGCGATCCGACCAAGCCCAACATGGCGTACTTCAACTTCACGTTGGGCGACCAGAGCCTGGGCTGGCGCGTGGCGCTCAGCTCGACGCCGTTCAAGACCGGAGCCGAGCCGAACGTCGTCTGGGAGCGCTACGGCTACGGGCAGCCGGGCCAGGGAGCCATCTCCTGGGACGGCCGGTACAGCCCCTGGGTGAACAACGGCGTGCGCGTGCCCAACGGCATCTACTACGTCCGCATCGAGGTCGGCTCGGGCGTCAAGGACGAGAGCCTGAAGGTGGCTGTCTCGGCCATGCAGCTCGCCGGCACGATCTACGACATCGGCAAGACCCCCGCCCTGCCGCTCTCGGGCGCGGTGCTCGACTTCTACGGGCCGTTCGGCGGCGGTAAGTCCTGGTCCGATGGCGTGGGCGGCTACGCCATGTCGGGCCTTGCCGCGGGCACGTATCAGATATCCCTCAATAAGCCCGACTACCTGTCTGGCTGGGCGAAGGTCAAGGTCGAGAGCAATGCCACGGTCTCGTCTTGGACGGCCGTGACGGACGCGGTCGCGGTCGCGACCAACACCACGGGCGGCGTGGATTTCTACATGAAAAGCCCGCCGTTCCTGACCGTGAGCGGCTGGGTGGACGTCTCGACCACGCCCTACGACCGGTGGGGCAACCTGGCCATCCGCAAGTCCACCGCCTGCGTGGGCGGGGCCGTCACCGGCGACACCATCTGGGGACCGCTGCGCCTGAAGACCGGCGCCACGACTTTCGACGACGGCGGGCAGTGGGATCCCGGGACGCAGATGTTCGTGGAGCGCAGCTACCTGAAGTTCCAGGTGGCGGTGGCGACCTACACGGTGGAGGCTTCCTTCGAGGGCTTCGCGCCTGCCTGCGACGTCCGGTACGTCGACGCCGCGGGCGCGAGCGTGGAATTCTCCTCCTCGGCCTTCGCGCGCAAGTCTTCCGTCGAGGGCAACGTGACGGTGCCGGCCAGCGCCAACGGGATGTTCGTGTCCGTGAGCGCCATCCCCTTGTCCACGACGACCAGGATCACGCCGGGCTTCGGCGGCGTCTGGATCGATCCGTCCGGCGCCCCGACGACCGCCAAGTATCTCGTGGGCAACCTGGACGCCGGCCTCTATATCCTAAAGGGTAACGCGCCCAACCTCATCGCGGTGAGCTCGGGACCCATCGACGTGCCGGTATCGAGCGCCGTGACCAACATGACCCTGCCGAACTTCTCGTCCGGCAAGACTCTCACGGGCGCCGCGACCGTCAACGCGGACACCACGGGCCGCGGCCTCAAGCTCTACGTGAACGCCTGGTCGCCGGGCTCGCTCAACTTCGGCTCGACCGAGGTCTACAAGACCGGAGGGGCCTCGGGCCTTGGGATCAATTACGCCATGACGGGCCTGCAGGCCGACGCCACCTACCAGGTCTACGCGTACCTGGAGGGCGCCGAGGGGCTCAACCTCGAGCCTTCGGAGACCGGCACGCTGGCGCCGCTGCCGCTGACCCTGCTGGCCGCCCAGGCCGTGAAGAACTTCACCTTCGAGGCGAGTTCGGGCGTGATCGCGGGCACCATCACGATCACCTCGAACGACTTCCTGAACGTCGACCTCTACCGCGAGATCGTGGCCTCCGCCAGACAGCAGGAGGTGGGGCAGACCTACCAGATCCTGTCCTCCACGAACCTGCCCGGGTTCCTGTGCACGCAGAACAACCAGCCCGCCAACTCGGGGACGGGGTTGTGCCCGGCCGGCAACTCGTCGGCGACCTTCAAGGTCCAGGGTTTGCCCACTCAGACCATGGACGTGTCGTTCCTTTATAAGACCACGGGCCAGAACCGCAAGTACCGGGTCTCGGTCGTGAACGGATCGACGACGACGGTGGCGGTGGACCTGACGCCCCTGACCTACTCCATCACGGGCGAGATCGCCAACCAGATCAGCACCAGCGTGTTCAAGTCGAGCTCGACGGGCGCGGCGGCCAACATCCTGGCCAACGCCATGTGGAGCGACCTGCTCGACGCCAAGGGCGCCAGGGTGCCCATCAGCCCCGCGGGCGTGCCGGTGTCGACCAACACCCTGGCCCGCGTCCTGGCCATCCGGCAGGAGCTGGCCAGCTACGGGCTGGCGGTGTCGACCAGCTTCAACCCGGCCACGGACCGCGTCGGGTTCATGACCGCGGCGGGCACCTACACCATCGCCAACGTCCCGCCGGGCTCCTACCTCGTGCGCACGGAGAACCTGCGCTCCTGCGCGGTCTGCCCCATCGTGGTGCCCAGCGTCGGGCAGATGGCGAGCGTCAGGAACGTGAACAAGTCGAGCGTCAACTTCACGCTGTCGGACGGCTTCGCCGTGGGCGGGAAGATCTACTTCGACGAGAACATCGAGGACGCCGCGGCCTTCACGCTGACGGTCTACAACAAGCGCCGGGAGGTCGTGCGCTCGACCATGGTCTACCTCGGCGACGCCAGCCTCGGCGTCAAGTCGAACTACGCGGACTACTCGTTCTCGAACCTGCCCTCGGGCGAGTTCTACGCCCTGTCGGTGCGCGACGCGGGCCTGCCGCCCAAGTACGCGGGCAAGCCCATCCGGTTCCCGGACCCGACCTCGACGAGCGGGCTCCAGGGCGACCTCGCGGGCCAGGACGTGCTGATGTACCGGGCGGCCGGCATCGTGGGACGCATCAAGGACGCGAGCACCGGCGAGCTGATCAACAGACAGAACGCCGGCCTCCTGGCGCCCAACTTCCAGATCAAGGCCGTGGCCAACCCGTTCGTCGAGGGCGGCTACATGGTGGCCCAGGCCTCGGTGGCCGGGCGGCCGGTGCAGTACGACGGCTACTTCCGCGTCCCTGAGCTCATCCCGAAACTGACCTACGACCTCAAGCTCGGCCAGACCGCCTGGGACCCGGCGTTCCTCGCGCAGGGCAGCCAGAACTACGCCCCCGTGACGGTCTCGGGCCTGCTGCTCCAATCCGGCGAGACGCGGGACGTCGGCGTGGTGGGCCTGACCCAGGGAACGTACCTGACGGGCGTGGTGAGGCAGTCCACCACGACGGGCCCGACGCTGGGCAACATCAAGGTCACGGCCAAGCCCACCTTCGGCACGGCGCTCGAGGTGCAGACCTTCACGAACCAGAACGGCGCCTACACCTTGTGGGTGTCGACCACCATCATGGACGTGACGGCGGCCCCCCGCGACGGCAACCTGGCCTCGGACGGCAACCGCTACGGCCAGCGCGTCATGAAGAGCGTGAACCTCCTGTCGCAGACCACGGCGGACTTCCTCCTCGACCCGCTGCCGGCCGGCGTGACGGGCCAGGTGGTCGTGGTCGATTCCGCGACGGGCGGGACGCTCTCGTACCCGTTCGGCGACAAGAAGGGCTTCCCCGCGGCGGCCATCAACCTCCAGCGGTTCGGCACGGTGCCGCTCAAGAACCCCCTGGGCGACATCGAGGTCGTCACCGATTCCGAGGGGAACTTCGAGGCTCCCGGCCTGTCGACCGGCGGCTACCTGATGCGGGTGACGAGCCTCGGCTACGCGGTGTACAGAGCCACCGTGTCGGTGGTGAGCACGACGACCGTGGTCATGTACGACGCGGTTACCAACCTCCCCGTCGCCGGCAACCTGATCGTGCTGCAGCGTGGCGGCTCGGTCTCTGGCCGCATCCTCAAGCGGGACGGCTCCTCGCCCAGCGAGGACGAGGTGGGCGGGATCGCGGCGGCCAACTTCGCCGCCGGCGAGTTCGTCGTGGGATCGGTCGAGTTCGACCCGACGGCCAAGACGGTCAGCGCCTACCACTTGTCCGGGTTCAAGCCCGGGACGGTCTACGACATCGTGATCCTGCCCAAGGACAAGGCCAAGGAGCTGCCCGTGTTCCCGCCCGAGGGCAAGAACTTCTCCGTGGCGTCCGAGACGACGGTCCTGACGGACTACGCGCTGACCTACCCGAGCACGGACCTGGGGTGCGTCGCGACGTCCCGGTCCCCGACGGCCGCCCAAAAGGCCCTGGGCAACCTCCAGTTCCAGGTGAGGATCGAGTGCACGAAGGCCATGCGCAAGGAGACGGGCTACGACGACGACCTGGGCCAGATACTGACGGGGACGGGCTGCACCCGTTCCGACGGCGGCGCGCTGTGCGGCGAATTCCTGAACGCCGACAAGGAGATGAACGGCAACCGGCGCAACATCACGGCGATCTACCGCGCGACGTCCACCGCAGAGCTGACCTTCGGTGTGGGGCTGGCCGTGTACCCGGCCGAGCGCAACTACCAGACGGGCGACTACGACCTCTACACGGCGTCGTTCACATTCTACACGGGCCTGGACTCCAACGTGGAGGGCCACGTGTCGAACATCCAGGGCGGCGCGGTGAGCCTGGAGGCGCAGGCGGCGGAGGAGGAGCGCTCGAACCTCAACCTCGAGGCCGGGACGTTCGCCGACCTTGCGGACGCGGTGTGCGCGTCGTGCACGGTGAGGATGGGGGTCAGCAAGGGGACCGACCCGGACCTGGCCAAGGCGATCGCCAAGCGGACGCTCGGCTACGTGCCGGCGGGCGTGGGCGCGCGCCTGAGGCCGGGCTCGGTGCCGGCGGAGATGGAGATGGCCATGCAGGCCTACCGCACGCAGGCCTCGACGGGCAGCTACGCCAACCCGCTCTCGGCCTATTACTCCATCTTCCTGCCCGCGTGGGTCAAGCACCAGCTCAAGAAGCGCGCGGACCTGACGCTGTCGTTCGACATGGCCTCGACGACGGACACGTCGAAGGTCAACGTCTGGTTCTACTGCTACGACCGCGGCGCGCCGGAGTGCCAGGGCAAGAGGATGAGCCCCGACGGGTTCGTGCTGGAGGAGACCAACCGCAACGTCGACGCCATGAACAAGACCATCACGGTGTCGATCGACCACCTCTCGACCTTCGTGGTGCGCGACGGCGACCCGCCGCAGCGCGCCACGGGCCAGATCGTGTCGGAGAAGATCCACGCCTTCGCCTTCCCGAACCCCGCGGACTGCATCACGCACTCGGGCCTGACTGCCGACACCAGGGCCTGGGGCGCGGGTACGACCCACGGCGCTTTCGACGGCGTGAAGATCCGCTACACCCTGCCCGACAGCGGGCGCGGCCGCTACCAGGACGCGGTCGTCAACATCTACAACGTGGCGGGCGAGCTCGTGCGCAGCATCCCTCAGCAGCACGTGGAGGGAGGAGGGACCTACTACACCACCTGGGCCTGCCGCAACAGCCAGGGCAAGTCCGTGGCCTCGGGCATCTACTTCGCCGAGGTCGCGTGGGGCAGCGAGAGGAAGTTCTTCAAGATCGCCATCATCAAGGGTAGCGGGCTATGACCATGAAAATCGCGGGTACTGTCCTCATCGCGGCGCTGACGGCGCTGGCGCCAAGGGCGGAGGCGGCCATCAACAAGGACGGGGGTTCCTCGGGCGCGCAGTTCCTGAAGCTTGGGGCTGGGGCGCGCGCGGGAGGGATGGCGGACTCCTTCTCGGCTTTGGCCGACGACGTGCACGCGGTCTACTACAACCCGGCGGGGCTTGCCCAACTCAAGGGGATGGAGGTCGCGGGCGCCCATACCTCCTTCATCCAGGACATGAACTACGAGGCGCTGGAGGCCGCCGCTCCCCTGCCCTTCGACAAACAGGAGAAGTTCTCCCGGCACACCCTGGCCCTGGGCATCTACTACCTGTCGGTCGCCAAGGTCGAGAAGCGCGCGACGGACACGAGCGACGCCGTGGGCACCTTCGACGCGACGGACGGGTCCTACGGGCTGAGCTACGCCTACGGGTTCAACCGCCAGCTCAGCGTGGGCGCGAGCGCCAAGCTCATCTCCGAGAGGATCGACACCTACCACTCCGACAGCTTCGCGGCGGACCTGGGCCTGCTCTACAAGGTCAACCCGGACGGCAAGACCCCGGTGGCGGTCTCGGCGGTGCTGAGGAACTGGGGGACGCGGGTGTCCTACGCCCGCGGCGAGAGCGACCCGCTGCCGGTGTCGGTCACCTTCGGACTGGGCGCGCAGGTCTGGCCGGAGCGGCTTCGGGTCAACGTCGAGACGACGAAGTACCGGGACATCGGCCTCTTCGGCGCCCTGGGCGCGGAGTACACCCAGCCTTTCATGAACGACATGAAGGCCTCCGCGCGCCTGGGCTACACGTCCCACTATAAGGACATCGCGGGGTTGAACGGCCTGGCCATGGGCATGGGCGTCACCTTCCGCGTGGTGTCGTTCGACTTCGCGTGGCTGCCGTACGGCAACCTGGGCGACACCTTCCGCTACTCGCTCCTGCTGAAGTTCTGAGCGCCACGGCATCCGGCGGCGGGACGGCCCTTTCGTCAGCGGGAGCGGCCTGGTCTCGCGTCGGGCTGCTGCTGGCCGGCGTGGCTGGCCTTCCCTTTTGCGACGGCGTCGGCGCCGTCTTCACCCTCCCCAAGCTGGCGGCCCTCGGCCTGGCGGTCCTGCTGTGCGCCGTCGCAAGCGCGCTCGGCGGCCCGCCGCGGCGGAGCACGGCGCTCGACCTCCCCCTGCTCGGCGTCCTGGCGGCCTTGGGGCTGTCCGCGGCGTTCTCCGTGGACAAGGTCCTAAGCGTCCTGGGGATGTACAACTACTACGCCTACGGCGTCTGGCCGATGGCGATGGCCGCCTGTCTCGCCTTCTTCGCGGCGCGGGCCGACGACGGGGTCCGCCGGGACTGCCTTCGGGCCTTCGTCGCGGCCGGCGCCCTGGCGGGTGTCTACGCCGGCGTCCAGGCCTCCGGCATCGAGCCCTTCCCGTCCGTCGGGACGGTCCTGACGGGGGGGAGGGCCATCTCCACCGTGGGGAGCCCGGTCTCGCTGGGCGCGTTCGAGGCCATGGCGCTGCCCGTGGCGCTCTGGTGCGCTCGGCAGGGCGGCGGTCGGGCGAGCCTGTTGGGCTGGGTGGGCCTGGCGCTCGTCGGGACGGGGCTGCTGGCCTCCGGGTCGAGGGCGGGCTGGTTGGGCGCGCTGGCGGGCGTCGCGGCGTTTGTGGCGCTGTCGGGGAAAGCCTGGCCCAAGGGGGCCAGGTCGTCGCAGGCGCGAGCCGTCCTCCTCTTGCCGGGGACGGCCTGGCCCAAGGGGGCCAGATCGTCGCAGGCGCGAGCCGTCCTCCTCTCGCCGGGGACGGCCGGCGCGCCGATGTCGCGCGGCCGGCGCGCCGCGGTGGCCGCCTGCCTCCTGGGGCTGGGCGCCATCCTTTTCTGGCGGATGTCCGCCCGTAAGTCGGAGCTGAGCGAGCTGGACCGGGCCAGGATGGAGGTCTGGGGCATCGCCTGGAAGACGTTCCAGGGGGCGCCATGGCTGGGGACCGGCCCGGACACCTTCGAGCTGGCGTTCAGGCGCGGCAAGACCGAGGACTACGTCAAGGTCACCACCACGGAGGAATACCAGGCCCATGCCCACAACGACATCCTGCAGGTCCTGGCGACCACCGGGCTCCTGGGAGCGGCGGCCTACGCCTGGCTGCTGTGGACCCTGATCGTGCAGGGCGGCCGGTCCCTGGCCGACCCGGGACGCCGTCTCTTGGCCGCCGCCCCCTCCGGCGAACGGAGAACGTCCTGCGCCTGCGAGGACGGCGTCCCCTTGGCCGCCGCGGCCGGCTCGGGACTGTTCTCCTTGTTCGTCTGCATGAAGTTCAACCCGGTGCCGCTCGAGACGTTCGCGGCCGCGGCCCTTCTCGGCGGGTTCCTCATCCCGGCTGAGACCGGCGAGGGGGAAAAGCCGCGCGCGGCAGGGGTCCCGAGACAGGCTGGGCCGCCGGCAGGGCCGCTCTGGGCCGCGCTGGCGGCGGCTCTGGTCCTGTTCGGGGGGGCGTCGGTCTTCCTCTCTTTGCGGCTCGCCGCGGCCGACCGCTGGGCCAAGAGGGCCGTGGCGGAGATCGGGTCCGGCAGGAACGAGTCCGCCAAGCGGCACTACGAGAGGGCCCTGGCCTTGAACCCTTGCGAGTTGATCTACCACATGGGGTTCATCAACTACCTGACGGCCCTGGCGGCCGGGACGCCGGACGCCGCGGCGCGGGCCAGCCTGCTCGATAGGGCGTCCGAGCTGGGCCGGCAGGCGGTCTCCTGCCATCCGGATTCGTCGCTGGCCCATTTCTGCCTGGGGACGGCGGAGCTCATCCAGGCGCAGGCGGGCAGGACCGAGCGCCTGGCCCTGGCCGAGGCCGAACTGGACCGCGCCATCGCGGCGGACCCGAATTTCAAACGCATCCTCGACGTGCGCCTCAAGGCCGCCCTCCTGCGGGGGGACGCGGCGGCCCGCGACCGGCTGATCCAGCGCATCGTCTATCTGCACGCCCTGCCTCATCGATATAACTCGCCCCCCCCGAGGGGGGGCGAGTAGCGGGGGGGCCAATGCCGTTTCATTGAGGATACCTCGCAACTGGGGGGGAGAGGGGGGCCAATGCCGTTTCATTGGGATGCCCCCCGCGGGGGAGGCCTGATGAAACGGCAACTGCCCCCTCAGCTACTCGCCTCCCCGCGGGGGAGGCGAGTGATTTCTGTAACAAAAGTCATATTGACTTCCCCTGGGGCCCCTGTTAAACTTCAGAGAAGGCTTGCCGTCTATACGTCGTCCCTTATAGAATAGAGATGGGCGGCAGGCGCCGGTGCCGAGGAGAAAGACCCGTTCCCATGAAATGCCGTCTCGCCGCCCTGGCAGCCCTCCTGACAGCGTTCTGGCTGCCTCCTGAGGCCTGGAGCGCGACCCAGCTCTCGGAGTTCTCGGGCATCGTCCAACTCAAGGCCGGCGACGCCGCTTTCTGGGTCCAGGTGGAGAAGGTCCCCCTCGACCTCAACCCGGGCGACGGCGTGCGCACCGGGGAGAAAGGCAAGGCCTCCGTGACCTTCTCGGACGGCTCCCGCGTCGACATCGGCGGCAACGGCTACTTCCTGCTGGATGAATCGAGCGCGAAGCAGACGGGCATCAGGCTGATGCTCGGCGCCCTGAGGGCCAATGTGGCCAAGCTCCTGTCCAGGCAGTTCTCGGTCCGCACGCCCACGGCCGTATGCAGCGTCCGGGGCACCGAGTTCCAGGTGGCGGTCTTCGAGGGAGGCCGCACATCGGTCGACCTCTACAAGGGGCTTTTGGCCGTCTCGGACCAGAAGGGCCAGCAGATCCTCCTCAAGCCCGGCCAGAAACTGGAAGTGGACATGAGGGGCCTCGGCAGCCCCGCCGAGATCCCCTCCCAGTCCCAGGCCAGGTCCGGGAAGTTCCACACCGTCATGCGCCGGGAGATGAGCCTGGACATGTCCAAGGAGGAGGTACAGGCCGCGGCCGCCCGCGAGATCAAACTGGCGGAATACCAGCAGGGCAAGGCCCTCACCGACGTGTTCGGCAACCGGGTGAGGCTCGAGGAGTACATCGTCAGGCCTCAGAGCGACCAGTTCAAGCTCGTGGTGTTGAACGAGCGCAAGGACCGGTTCGACTACTTCTACTACCTGGGCACCTTCAACAAGGCGCTGCCCCGGGACCTCTCCACGGCGCTGCGCCAGTTGGGCGGCGGGGTGGGGACCGCGCCGGAGTACTTCCTCAAGTCTTTCGAGACCGGCCGGTCCAACACCAAGGACTCGATGGTCGAGCTGGGCATCGACGGGCATCAGGTGAACGTCAACGACAACGGGACCATCGCGGACGACGTGCGGTACTTCTACAACGCGGCGACCGACTCCTTCGATGACGTGACAGGCCAGGCCGTGTTCCAGACGCTCTTCGACAAGTACGGGTTCTACGTCAACGGCAAGCTCAAGTACGGCTGGACCGGGGCGAACCTCGCCAGCTACGCCAACGCCACGGCCGCGACGAACAACGATCCCATCACCGGCGCAGCGCTGGCCCAGGCCCTGCCCAACCGGACGGTGAACCTCACCTGGCCGGACGTCAACAACCAGCACCAGGTGATCTACGAGTCCTACGACGACGGCACGTTCACCAAATGGGACAACTACATCATCGATAACGACGGCAAGATCGCGACCGTCGCCGATTTTCAGGGCGTGCGCACGGGAGCCGCTTTCAAGGAGAAGCTCCTGAACTTCAACTACGAGCAGGTGATCACCTCCTCCGAGTTCGGAGGCCGCAAGATCGACCTGGTCGTGGAGCCCAGGGTGCTGATTCAATCCGGACTTATCCAGTGAGCAATCGTGAGCCTCCCCCCCAGGGGGGGAGGCGAGCATCGAGGGGGGGATGTTCTTTCTTCTTCGTTGCTCGGACATCTTAGGGGGATAAGAGTGTTGACCCGTCTGCTGGCGACGATGATGATCATGCAAGCGGCCCAAGCGCGCGCCGTCGAGGTGACGCCCCTTTTCAACTTCCAGGTCCTGGGTGGGCAGTACTTCTTCAGGAGCGAGAAAGGCGACCTCAGCGGCAACGCCTCGGGCATCGTGGCGCCCGCGCTCAAGTTCGACGAGCACCTAGCGCTCCTGCCCAGCGTGAGCAGCACCTACCAGGGGACCAAGCAGGTGGTGGACCTCGTGGGGTCCGGGAGCATCTTCCAGGAGCAGATGGACCACCGGGTCGGCACCCGGCTCGTCATCACCCCCGGGGGGGACGCCGGCCGCTGGAGACTCAAGCCCAGCATCAGCTATAAGTACGAGCTTCTCAAGGAGACCAAGGACGAGAGCTGGGGGAGGGGGCTGTTCGACTATTACAAGATGAGCGGCGGCTTCGAGGCCGAGTTCGTCTACCGGGACCCGTTCAGCCTGCGGTTCGGCTTCGATTATTTCGAGACGCACTTCCCCAACTACTCCAGCCTGGAGGCCCAGGCCGCCACGGCGTTGGGCAACGACATGGCGCGGGAGCTCGTCGGGGGCAAGGTGCTCGACACCAGGAACTTCTCCGTGTTCGCCTCCATGGACGGGCCCATCAGCGAGTACGTCATCCTGGAGGGGATGGCCGCCTCGGTCTACCAGGACTACTACAACCAGCGCCTGGTCGACGAGGCCGGGGCGTACAAGCTCGCCCTCCGCGAAGACATCCTGAGCACCGCGGGCCTGGGCGTGCGCCTCCCCGCCCGCATCGCGCGGGAGGTGCGGATGCTGGGCAACGTGGACCTCTCCCTCTCCTATAACACGTCGAATCAGAACAGTTTCGACGCCCAGCGCGTCAAGTTCATGAAGTTCTACTACAACTACGGGGAGATCAAGGCCGGCCCGTCCGTCCGGCTCTACTTCGGCCCGGAGAAGAGGCCCGTGGCCCTGGGCGTGGGGGGGCAGTGGTGGTACCGCCGGTACCCCTACCGCCCGCGACAGAACGACGAGGGCACCTACAAGCCCGAGGTCGTCAGGACCCATTCCTACATGGCCTCCACCTCGCTGAGCTATCCCATGAGCGACCACTTCAGCCTGGTCTTCGATTTCCAGTACGGCGCCTCCGTCTCGAACCAGACCTATGAGCAGTACTACTCATACAATTACACCGTGAAGAACTACCTGTTCGGGTTCAAATACGAATATTAAGAATCTCAGCCGGAGCACGCTGGCGTTTTTGGGGGCATTGGCCCTGTCCCTGAGGTGCGCCTGGGCCGCGCCGGTGGTCTCGGTGGACATATCCCCCGACAGCCAGAAATTCACCCTGGGCGGCGGTTTCACGGGGACATCCGCCGATGCGACGGGCATCCGGGGCGTCAGCTTGGCCATCCAGAAGAAGGGCGCCCCCGACTTCTACCTGAACTGGAACAACATGCTGTGGAACCAGGCTCTGCCGCAGTTCTCCACGACCACGATCACTCCGTACATGGGAACCGCCGTGCAATGGGGTCTGGCGTTCGCGGACGCCAACCTCGCCACGGATACCACCTACTTCGTGCTGGTGAGGTCCACGAATCCCGCCGCCAACATCGGCGTCGCCGAGACCACCTTCACGTTCAAGCCGGTGCCGCCTCCTCCCCCCGATGGGGAGGGCACGATCGATCTCTCGAGCAGTTCCGCGGTGGGCTGCCAGCTCATCACGGCGACCATCACCTTCACGGTCGGGGCTTCAGGCATCAAGGCGGGGGGGAAGATCGCCTTGCGCATCCCCAACGGTTGGACCCTGCCCGGGGGCTGGGCGAACGTCTTGCGGCCTTTGCCGGCCCTGCCTCCGCCAGGGACATTCTATGTCGAGGCTCCCGGGGGGCCGGGGCTCTACAATCTGGCCCTGAATCCGACGCAGTCAGGCGATTCCATCCTCGGGGAGAACTGGGTCCTGTACACCCCGCTCCTCGACCTGGGACCGGGGCAGAAGGTGTACCTCACTTACACGGGCTTCCCGCCGGGCGGCGCGCTGGGTCTGGCGCCCCACACGTTCAGGGTCATGTCCCAGGCGCGGCCCGCGAGCCGCCTGGTCTCCGTCGCGGTGTCGCCGGCGATCGCCAGCTTCGGCGGCAATGCGCCCAGCCGGCTGGGCTTCATGCCGAAGGACCCGATGTCGTTGGGTCCGCTGCAGACCTCGGCTACGATGCAGATCGTCCTGACGGACGAGTGCGGGACGTCGACCGTGACGGCCACGGCCATCGTCCCCTGGCTGAACGCCGGCAGGTCCGGCGAGCTCGATGGCAACGCCACGTTCTACGCATCGGGCGGCGGGCCCATCAATGTCGTGACCATCAACGCTTGGACCGGCGTGTCCAATCCATTCTACTTCCGGACGGCGACGAGGACCGCCGAGGGCTATGAGTTCCTGACGGCCTCGATGACCGTCGCGGCCGGCAAGACCTGGGCCTCGAGGTTCGTGACGCTGCTGGCCAGCTCCGTGACCCTGAGCGGGGTGTCGGTGGACACGGGCACGCTGACCGGGGCCGTGACGGCCACGATGACGGGCAACGGTTTCGCGAGCCCGGCGTTCGTCAACTTCACCCTGTCGCCGTCCGACGTGCGGTGGGAGGTCATCATCTCGACGGACAATGTGAACTGGTTCCCGGAGGTGTTTCACCAGCCGGGGGCTGGAGAGCCTGGCCGGACGGTGAGCTGGAACTGGGTCAACGACCGGGTGTACCCTCCGATGGCCGTGCCGCCCGGGGTGTACTACGTGAAGGTCCTGGTGGAGGGCGGCTTGGCGGTGGACGCGACGCGTCGCCTCTACGTCTCGCAATCGCCGTCGATCTACGGGTCGTTGGGAGCCGGCGGGCGGGGCGCGCTGGTGCAGGCCTCGGGCCCTGGGGCGAACTCCGGCAACGTGGCGGTGGCGACCGACACGGCCGGCAACTTCAGGATCTACGGACTGGAGAGCGGGCATGCCTACAATGTCACGGCCACGACCCAGGTCAAGACCGCCGCCGGCCAGTTCATGACGCTGACGGTGAGCTCCCTGAACGCGACCGCGACGACCGCGGGGACGGATATCGGGGCCATGACGTTCCCCGCCCCAGGGTATCTTCGCGTGTCGGCCGCGATCAACCCGGAGGCTCCCTCGGAGGCCTGGGGCCGGGTGAGGGCGATCAAGACGGACTACAGCCACGAGAGCGTGGGCGCGCTGCATTTCTCGACTGGGAGCGCCAGCTCGGACGACGGAGGCCAGGAGTTCGGCGCGTTGCCGAGCACGTGGACGGTGATGGGCGTCCCTCCCGGCGTCTACGACCTGGACATCGGCCTCTTCCATCTGGGGCTCTCGACGCGGGTGACGGGGGTGACGGTGACCGGCGGCTCACAGACCGACGTCTCGGTGTCGCTGCAGAAGAAGGCCAACGTGTACGGGTGGGCGGTGCTGCCCGGGACGACGACCTTCGGGGCGTGGGTGTCGGTGCAGGGGACGAAGCTCGGGGACCGGTACCCGTCGGCGTTCGGAGGAGCGTTCATCGGGCCGCAGGCGGCCCCCGGGCTGGTGTATCCGAGCAGCGCGACGTTCACGGTGTTCGGGCTCGAGCCCGGGAGCTGGACGATCACGGCCAAGGCGCCGGGCTACATCACGGCCTCGAGCGCGGTGCTCGTGACCACCGCGGCGGATATCGGGAACCTTTTCGGCGCGCCCGCGAGCAGGTTCAACCTCTTCCTGAGCACGGCGGGGGTGATCGACGGGATGATCGTCGTGGGCGGAGACACGAGGTTCGTGCCCGGGGCGCCGGACGACCCGCCGTTCGCGTTCAGCGTGTTCGTCGACGCCGTCAATCCGGCGACCTTCTCGCGGGCCATGGCGCGGGTGTCGCTGGCCAGGCGGGCGGACGTGACATCGAGCACCTTCACGCTGGCCGGCGTGGAGGATGGGTCCTGGGTTCTGAGCAGCCGAATGAAGGGGTTTACGGAGGGGCGGCAGACCGCGGCCGTGGCCAACGGCCGCGGCGCCGCCTCCCTCTCGATGGGGGCGTACGACAGCCGGCTCGTGATGACGGTCAGGCTGCCCTATCCTCCCTACGCCCAGCCGGACTACCGCAAGGTGTCGGCCATCATCCTGGGGCCGGACATCGCGCCGAGCATGAGGGGCGATCTGGTCGAGGGCAGCAGCATGGTCTTCCGCGACACGTACGCCACCTGGTATTCATCGGCGATGATCCCGGGCAGCTACATCATCGAGGCCGTGCACGGCCCGAGCGGGATGGTCCGGCGGCTGGAGGTTCCGCTCGCCGACAAGAGCACCACCTACGCCACGCTGGACTTCACGGGCTCGACCTTCTCGGTGAGCGGGCGGGTCTCGCTGGCCGGCAACGTCGTCTTCTCCAGCGCGACGTTCTCCGTTTCAGTGAGCTCGGTCGCCGGGCTCGTGGCCAACGCGCCGGCCACGAGCTACTGCCTGCTGGGGTCGGCTCAGCCCGTCGGGGTCTCCGCGGCGCACATGGAGCTGCTGCCCATCGACATGCGAACGGGGCAGTATTACACGGGTCCCCTGACCTACGCCCCCGCGTCCGTCGGGCCGCCTGCGTGCGGGCAGGTGGCCATGCCGCCGGGCGTGGGCTATCAGTCGCCCAACCCGTTCCGCGCCCAGGTCGCGGCGTTGGCCGCGGACGGGACGTTCTCGTTCGCCAGCGTCCCGGCGGGCACCTACATCCTGCGCAACAACGGCGAGCTCGACCTCAACACGAGGAACGGCGACGAGCTGCCGCAGATCAGGCAGGTCGTCAACGTCAACGCGAACGTCGCCTTGGCGCCGTTGAAGCTCGAGTCGGGGGCGTCGGTCTCCGGGACCGTGTACCTGCCGGAGCAGATGGTCGTGAGCCGCGCCGTGGGGCTGGAGCTGCTCGACGGCCTGGGCAACAGGCTGAGGTGGCAGACCGTGGGCTTCAACAACTCCAATACGGCCTCCTATGTCTTCGAGAGGCTCGCGAACGGCAATTACGCCATCGCCGTTCATGACCTGGACCTGCCCAAGGCGTTCGGTGCGACGACGCTGACGGTCAAGGTGCAGGGGATGAACCTGGCGGGCCAGGATATCCGGCTCAAGCGCACCGGGGTGATCAAGGGCAAGATCGCCTTGCAGAGCCGCCTGCCGGACGGCACGACGGGGCCGTTGATGCTGGTGTCGAACAACAACGCCAGGCTGCTGCCGGCGGGGTTCACCGTGGAGGCGAAGGCCAACCCGTGGTTCCAGGGAGGGCGCAGGCCCGCGCTGGGCAGGAACTGCGGGCCTAACGGGTGTTCGATCATGCTGGACGGCAGCGACCAGTTCACGATCGAGGACCTGCTGCCGGGCACTTACGACGTCCGGATGGTGGCGTACAACACGCCGGAAGCCATGAGGGACGGGGCCATGAGCGTGGTGCCGAGGGTGCTGCCCGCGGTGAAGGTGGCGGAGGGCCGCCTGAGCGACGTTGGCACGGTGAACATCCTGGCGGGCATCGAGCTGAGGGGCAAGGTGACGGACTCGGCGAGCGGCGCTCCTTTGGCGAACGTCACGCTGGAGGCCCGGCCTTCCAAGCGCGAGGGAGGCCGCGAGCCGGAGGGCTTCGCGTGGACGCGGACGGACATGGGCGGCAACTACGTCCTCTACGGGCTGAGCCCCCTGGTGCGCTACTACGACGTGGTGGCCGGCGTGCGGCCGAGGATGGAGGTCAAGGGCAACTACACGCCTCCTTACGAGCAGCAGATCTCGCGCGGGGTGGACCTGAGCTCCTCGGCCGCGCTGGATTTCACCCTGGCGTACGCCCCTTACTCGGTCAAGGGACGGGTCGTGGCGCCGGCGGGCGGGCCGACCCTGAAGGTGGCCTTCGACACCGGGCAGGCGGTGCCCGGCGCCAGGCTGTTCCTGCAGAAGAAGGGCGTGATCCCGACCGAAAACCCGATCGCGGACATCGTGGCGTACACGGACTCCGACGGGTTTTTCGAGATCGGGTCCCTGGCGGCCGGGACCTACCGGCTGGTCGCGACGGCGATGGGCTACGGGTCCAAGACGGCCGGGCCGGTCATCGGGACCTCCTCCGCGGATCTCGGGGTCTTGACGATGAGCCAGGGCGCCGGCATGAGCGGGAGCATCAGGAAGCCCGACGGCTCCAACCCGAGCCAGGACGAGGTGCAGAGCCTGGTGGCGGCGAACGCCGATATGTCGGAGCTGTTGGTCGGCACGTTGGTGTCGGACGCCAACACCAAGACCGTGACGGAGTACACGCTGAGCGGGTTCCAGCCCGGGGTCCGGTACGCCTTGATGATGGTGGACCGGCGGGAGAACGTGATCGCCCCTGAGGAGGCGTCCTATCTGGTGTTCTCGTCTTCGTCGGAGGAGCGGGGGCTGGACCTGGTGTACCGGATGCCCAAGCCGACCGTGTTCGCCAAGGCGCGGCGCGCGGGGACCAAGTTCAAGGTCGAGTTCTCCATGACGCACCCGCTGAGGCAGAAGAAGACCGGCGACGACGCCTACGAGACGATCCTCGGGACGTACTCGGCGAAAGGGACCCTGGCCGAGTTCGAGCTGTCGGAGGACAGGAGCAAGCTGTCGGCCGTGTATGCGCCGGACGTGACGGAGTCGAGCTTCACCCTGATGCTGAACGGCTGGAGCTCGGTTCCGGACCCCGGTTCGACGAGCTCGACCGACCCCGAGTTCCGGCTGCAGACGGTCGCGACGTTCTACGCGGGCATCGACGGGATGCACCAGAGCCAGGTGAGCAATCTGTGGGGCGGCAACCTGCTGGTGGAGGGGGACCTCGGGCGTCTGAACATCCCGAGCGGGGCGTTCGCGGTGGCGTCGTCGTCGAGCGTGGAGGTGTCGCTGAAGATCTCGTCGGAGACGCTGGCGAGGATGGGGGTGGCGGGGGTGGGAGGCGCGGGCGCCCGGGGCATGAGGTTCGCCTCGTCGGCCTATCCGGCCGAGTTGATGCGGGCGATGGCGGCCGTGCCGCCGACGATGTCGCCGCTGAGCGCCTTCTACAACATCATGCTGCCGCTGGGCATCCAAACGGCGCTCTCGAAGCCCGTGCAGATGACGGTGTCGTACTCCTCCGGGACCGACCCGAGGTCGCTGAACCTATACTGGTACAACCCGATGTCGAACACCTACGTCCTGCAGCAGGACGTCACGGGGTCGGACCCGGTCATCGACGAGGTCAACCGGACGATCACCCTGAACATCAACCATTTCTCGACGTTCGTGCTGTTCGACACCGCCGTGAACGTCATCACGGGCGACGTATTCAGCGGTTCGGGCATCGAGGCCTTCTGCTTCCCCAACCCCTTCGACCTCGAGACCAAGACGGTGAGCCTGATCCACCCCGCTTCCAACCACGTGGTGCGGGGCACCATGATGCGCTTCACGCTCGGCGCCGACGTGTCGGGCGCGGGGAGCGTCAAGATCTTCAGCGTCCGGGGCGAGAAGGTTCGGACGATCGATCTGGGTAACCTGACGGGCGGGCAGTACTACTACCAGGCGTGGGACGGGCGCAACGACTCGGGGCGTGACGTGGCGAGCGGGGTCTACGTCGGGCAGATCAAGGTGGGCTCGAAGGTCAAGTCGTTCAAGATGGCGCTGATCAAATGAGGAAACTGGGCATGGTCGCTGCGGCTCTCCTGATAGTCGCGCTCGGCGCGGCCGAGCGCATACAGGCATTCGGCGCGGACGGCAAGGGCTCGAGCGCGGCGCAGTTCCTGAAGATCGGGCCCGGCGCCCGGGCCTCGGCGATGGGGGAGGCGATGTCCGGGGTGGCCGACGACGCCTACGCGGCCTACTACAATCCGGCGGGGCTGGGCTGGCTTGTTCGGCCCGAGGTGGCGGGCATGCACGACTCCCACTTCCAGGGGATCAACTACGAGCACGCGGTGGTGGCGGTGCCGGTCCTGAGCTGGGTCGAGACGAAGCTGGAGCGCAACGCTTATGGCGTGATGGGGCTGGCCATCACGAACCTGTCGGTGGGGGGGCTGGAGCGGCGCTCGGCCACGGAGACGGACACGGCGGCGGACACCTTCTCGTCGAGCGACCTGGCCTACGCGGTGAGCTACGGCTACGCCTTTCCGAAGCTTGGGTTGTCTGCGGGGGCGACGATCAAGTACGTGGAGTCGACCATCGACTCGGTGCACGCTGGCGCCGTGGCCAGCGACGTGGGCTTCCTGTGGCGGGGCAAGAAGTGGTCGGCGGGCGTGGGTGGCCGGCACATGAGCGGGGAGGACCACAAGTTCGCGCGGCTCTCGGACCCGCTGCCGCTGACGGTCTACGGCGGGCTGGGCTTCAGGCCGCACGAGCGGGTGCTGGTGGCCTTCGACGTGGCGTCGTCCAACGACGCGCCGGCGCGGCTGGCGTGGGGCGGGGAGTACCGGCACCCCTTCACGCCCAAGCTCTCGGGCTCGCTGCGGGGCGGCTACTCGGCCTACGGGGCCAAGAGCTACTCGTCGAGCGGGTGGACGGGGGCTTCCTTCGGCGGCGGGGTGGGGTACGGCAACTTCGACATCGATTTCGCGTGGGTCCCCTACGGCGACCTCGGCAACTCGCTCAGGTACTCCCTGCACGTGAAGTTCTAATACTCGCCTCCCCTATGGGGAGGCGAGTAGCTGTGGGGGCATATTCCGTTTCATGAGGAAGCCCCCGCAGGGATGGCGATCAGTAGATCTCGACGGGGGCGTCGGGCTTCTTGGGCGAGGCCTTGGCGCCTTCGCCCCACCCGGCGCTCTGCTTCTCGATGGCCTTGAGCTGCTCGGAGGCCTTCTTGATCGGCTTGCGCTTGCGGGCCGGCCCCTTGGACTGCTTGGCGAGCTCCGGGTCGGGGGTGATGGCCGGGATGGCCGCGAGATCGGTCTGCTTGGCCTGGCCGGCTTGCGCGGGCAGCGAGGAGGCGTCGCCCAGGCGCATCTCCACGCCTTGGCCGGAGGCGATCCGCACGACCGCCTTGACCCCGCCGTTCTCCTTGGTGAGCTGGCTGATGATCTGCCGGGTCAGGGGGTCTTGGCTGGCCAGGATGGTTTGGCTGTGGGGAGTCGGCAGTTGGACGGCCGCCTGTCCCGCATCAGCCAGGAGCGCGGGAGCGGCGTTGGCGCCGGAGGCGCAGGCCGCTATCCCGAGGGTTATCAGCAGCGTGGATGCTTTCATTTGTCGCTTCCTACATCCATAGTATGGCCCAATGGTAAAAAATCCGTAAGTGTCCTTAGGCCTAGATCGCGATGGGACTTATGGTCTAATCACTCGCCCCCCCCCACGGGGGGGCGAGTAGCGGGGGGGCATATGCCGTTTCATTAGGAAGTTCCTTATGAAACAGAATATGCCCCCACAGCTACTCGCCTCCCCGCGGGGGAGGCGAGTGATTACGCCCCGGGCCTCTTCCCCCGGAGGGGTTCGCGGTCGCGGCTCTTGGGCTTCACGTCGTTGAGCTCGACGCCGGAGTTCTCCCCCCAGAGGCGGCGGAACAGGGTGCTGATCGTCTCGCCCATGTCGCCCAACTCCACGCCATTGGAGTTGTCCACGTTCGTCCAGTTGGCCTGGGCACCGTTGGCCATGGTGTTGAGGGCGTTGCCGGCGCGCGTCTGAACCCTCTTGTTGGGCTGGAGGGACAGGATGGTCGGGTCGTACTCGCCGGACACCCGCGGCTTGACCCCTTCGTTGCTGCCCACGTAGGCGACCAGGTGGTCCGACAGCTTGTTCGTGTCGTTCGTGCCGTTCGGATCGTCCGAGGAGTCCGCGCCGTTCCTGCCGCTCGCGTTCGTGCCGGTCAGGCCGGGGGTGGCGCTGTCCTCCTCCTCTTCCTCGTCGCCGCCGAGGCGGGAGCCGTCGGCCAGCATGCCGGGCGTCGTCCCGCCCTCATCGTTGTCGCCGTTGAGATCGTTCCCGCTGTTCTTTTCGAACATATTCTTGTCCATGTCGGCGACTCGCTTGCGCTCGTCCTCCTTGGCTTTCTCGTCGGCCTTCTTCTTGAGCGCGAGGGCCTCTTCCTGCTTGGCCTTGATCTCTCCCTGGAGCTTCTTGAGCCCCGCGAGGTACTTAGCCGGAGGGTTCTTGGGATCGAACGGCGGGCAATCGCCGCTCGGCCCGCAGATCTGGATGCGGCCATCCGGGAGGTTCGTGATGGTGTAGCCGTCTGGCAACTGGGCTCCTTCCTTGGCGATGGCCTTCGCGATGTCGGCCGCCTGCTGTTCCATCCGCTCTTTCACGGTCTTTTCGGCCCAGAACTCAGGCCTATAAGGAGGCTGAGGGTTCCTGAGGGCCTCATCGTAGATCTTCTGCAACTCCGCGTCGCCCTTGATCATGTCCAGGATGCCGCCGTCTCCCTGGGCGGGAGGGTTCTCCAGAAAGCACATGGTGGGCGTGCAGGTATGGCCGCCGTTGTCCTCTCCGGACGCGATGGCGGCTCCGGAAAGAAAGTCGCCGCCGAAGAACGAGCCGTCATCTCCCTGGCTGCCTTGCTGGTCTGGCGGGCAGTATGATTGCCCCGGCGCGAGGGGGCCGTACTGGCCCTGGGGCAGGCAGGAGTTCGCGAAGGCCTGGCTGGTCCCGGCCCACACGAGGATCGTCGCGAGAAACGCTGTCGGCGCAAGGGTCTTCATGACATCCTCCGTCTTCGCTACACCTTTAGTATAGCAGGGGTCATCGTGTTTGCCATAGGCCAAAGGACCTAGATGTCAATGCCCGAAGGTCCTAGCTGTCAATGGGTCCAATGGCCCACGCCGTGCGCGGCGCCCGTGCGGTGCGGCCGCCGGCGGGCCGGGCCTTTTGCCGTTGATAACCTGGCGCGCATTTTATATCATGGCCCCCCATGATAAGATTCGGCGCTTCAGGGTGGCGCGGCCTCATCTCCGACGACTTCAATTTCCACAATGTCAGGAGGGTGGTGCACACGCTCTCGCAGTACGTCAAGGAGAACCCGGAGTTCGGGATGGGCAGCCCCGAATACCGGGCGCTGCTCGGGGGCGCGAGGATGCCGGTGCCGGTGGTGGTCATCGGCCACGACACGCGCTTCCTGGCCGAGGAGTTCGCGCACGAGGCCGCCGGCGTGTTCGCCTCCGACGGCGTGAAGGCGCTGGTGTCGACCGGCGACCTGCCGACGCCGGCGATCGGCTGCGCGGTCCGGCGCCACAAGGCGATCGGCGGGCTGATGGTGACCGGGGCCTACAGCCGGGCCCAGTTCGGGGGGCTGAGGTGGATCCCGTTCTTCGGCGGCGCGGCCGCGCCGACCATCTCGGGCGACATCGAGCGCCGGCTCGAGCTCATGGGCCACCATCCCATCAAGATGATGGCGCTCGACCGCTCGCTTCGGGAGTCCTGGATCGTGGAGATGGATTTTCACGAGGAGTACACGCGCCAGATCCTCTCGCTGTTGGACGCCAAGACGATCAGGCGCGCGCGGCTCAAGGTCGGCATCGACGTCATGCACGGGTCGTCGAGGCTCTACCTGCGCTCCCTGCTGGAGTCGCTGGGCGTCGAGGTCGTGGCGCTGCACGAGGGGCGCGACGTGCTCTTCGGCGGGCAGTCGCCGGACCCCACCCAGGAGTCGCTCGGTGACCTGGCCGCGCTCGTGAAGAAGCACAAGCTGCACCTGGGGCTGGCCTGCGACGGCGACGGCGCCCGCTACGGCGTGCTCGACGCCGGCGGCGAGTGGTTCCCGGCCGACGACGTGCTGGGGCTGGTCTTCGAGCACATGGTCGTCAACCGCGGCCTCAAGGGCAAGATGGTGCGCAGCGTCGTGACCTCGCATTTCGTGGACGCCGTCGCCAAGTCGCACGGCCTCGAGACCCGGGAGACCCCGGTGGGGTTCAAGTTCATCGGGGAGCACCTGCGCACCGGGCAGTACCTGCTGGGCGGGGAGGAGTGCGGGACCCTGTCCGTCGCCGGTCACATCCCGGACATGGATGGCATACTGGCGGTGATGCTGGTGCTCGAGGTCGCGGCCGCGGCGGGCGTCCCGCTGGCCAAGTCCCGGGAGAGCCTCTTCAAGCGGCTGGGCTCGTTCTTCCACGCGCGGACCGAGTACAGGATGGAGCGGAGCAGGCAGGTCCTGGAGCTGGAGGAGCGCCTCAGGGTGCAGCCTCCCCTGGACCTGGCCGGAGGGTCGGTGTGGCGGATCGACCAGTCGGACGGGTTCAAGTTCATCCTGCGCGACGGGTCGTGGATCTGCCTGCGTTCGCGCTCTCCAGAGCCGCTGTTCCGCATCCACGCCGAGGCCCCCACGCCGCAGAAGCTGGCCGTCCTGCTGGATGCCGGCAAGAAACTGTTGCAGGGGAGGTTCTGATGGCCAAGCTCGAGTCCCTCAAAGCGCGCGAGATCCTCGATTCCCGGGGCCTGCCCACGGTCGAGGCGGAGGCCTTCCTGTCGGACGGCTCGTCCGGCCGGGCCGCGGTCCCCAGCGGCGCCTCCACGGGCGAGCACGAGGCCCTGGAACTGCGCGACGGCGACAAGTCCCGCTTCCTCGGCAAGGGCGTCCTCAAGGCCGTCGGGAACGTCAACAACGAGCTCCTCGCCCTCCTGAAGGGCAGGGAAGCCTCGGACCAGCCCGCCGTCGACCAGGCCATGATCGCCCTCGACGGCACGCCCAACAAGACGAAGCTCGGGGCCAACGCGATCCTCGCGGCGTCGCTGGCCGTCGCCCGGGCCTCGGCCGCCTCGGCCAAGCTGCCGCTCTACCGCTACATCAGGAAAGCCTTCGGCCTCCCGGAGGACCTGTGGCTCCTGCCGGCGCCGATGTTCAACGTGATCAACGGCGGCAAGCACGCCGACTCCGGCCTGGACATCCAGGAGTTCATGGTCGTGCCGGTGGGCTGCCAGACCTTCTCGGACGCCCTGCGCGCCGGCGCCGAGCTGTACCAGACGCTCAAGACGATCGTGGCCAAGGCGGGGTTCACGACCTCGGTCGGCGACGAGGGGGGGTTCGCGCCGCGCCTCAAGGGCCACGCCGCGGCCCTCGACATGATCAGCGAGGCCATCGACCGGGCCGGCTACGGGGCGAAGCTCCGCATCTCCATGGACGTGGCGGCCAGCGAGTTCCATCGGGACGAGGACGACCAGTACAACTACGAGGGGACGCCGCGCTCCGCCGACGCGATGATCAAGCTCTACGGCGAGTACGTGGACCGCTACGCCGTCCTCTCCATCGAGGACGCCCTCGCCGAGGACGACTGGGCGGGCTGGAAGAAGCTCACCCAGGCCCTCGGCCCTCGAATCCGCCTCGTCGGCGACGACCTCTTCGTCACCAACCCGCGGCGCCTCGAGCGCGGGATCAAGGAGGGGGTCGCGAACTCCATCCTCATCAAGCTCAACCAGATCGGCAGCCTCACCGAGACGGTGAACACCGTCCAGGCGGCCCAGAAGGCGGGCTACACCTGCGTCATCTCCCACCGGTCCGGCGAGACCGAGGACGCGACGATCGCGGACCTGGCCGTGGCCCTCAACGCGGGCGCCATCAAGACGGGCGCCCCCTGCCGCACGGAGCGGCTCGCGAAATACAACCAGCTCCTGCGCATCGAGTCGGAGCTCCCCAAGGCCCGCTACGCCGGGGCGGCGTGTTTCGAGATGGCGGGCGCTCCTTCATGCCGATAGCCTTCGTCCAGCGGCACTGGACCAGGATCCTGCTGTCGGCGTTCCTGCTGGCCGTCTTCTTCGGCAACCAGGGGTTCCGCAGCCTGGTGCGCGCGTGGATCGAGCTGCGCCACCTGCGCAGCGAGATCGTCCAGCTCGAGCGCGAGCAGGCGAAGCTCTCCCGTAGGCTCCCTTCGGGGCGCGGCGGCGATTTCGCCCTCGAGCGGCTGGCGCGCAGGGAGCTCGGGTTCGTCAAGCCCGGCGAGATCGAGTACCGGTTCCCGCCGCCCGCTCAAGAGGCGGGCGGCCGGGCGGCTCCGGCGAAGGCGGCGCTCTCGGGCGCGTCGCCGGCGGAGAAGAAGTAATGTTCCTCAAGCAGCTGGAGCTGGGGCCGATGGCCAACTACGTCTACCTGGTGGGGGACCCGGCCGCGAAGGAGTGCGCCGTCGTCGACCCCGGGTGGGACGCCCCCGCGATCCTCAAGGCCGTCGCGGCCGAGGGCTGCCGGGTGAAGGCGGTCCTCCTGACGCACCATCATTTCGACCACGCCAACGGTCTCGAGGGGCTCCTGAAGGACGCCGAGGTGCCCGTCTACATCCACCGCGACGACGCGGGGCCCATCCGGCCCGTGGCGGCGGACCTGCGGGAGGTGGAGGACGCCTCCAAGATGAGGATCGGCTCCGTGGAGGTCGAGTTCCTGCACACCCCGGGGCACACGGCGGGGTCGCAGTGTCTGCGCGTCGAGGGCAACCTCCTCACGGGCGATACGCTCTTCATCGGCGGCTGCGGCCGCGTCGACCTCCCCGATTCGGACCCGGCCAAGATGTACAAGAGCCTGCGGCGCATCGCGGGCCTGCCCGGGACGCTCGTCGTCTGGCCGGGCCACGGCTACGGCGACCGGGCGAGCTCCCCGCTGTCTTGCGAGGTCAAGGACAACCACTACCTCAAGAGCGCCCGCGAAGGCAGGGAAGCCTTCCTCGGGCTCGTCTAGCATGCGCGGCAAGAAATCCGCAGCGGGTTTCGCCCAGGGGATGGGCAAGGATTTCTTGCCGTGCAATCCCACAAGGAATCTTTTTAGGACCGTGCGCCTTGCGCACGGTCCTGTAGGTGCCGTTAAGGAGTTGCGACGGCGAGAAATCCTGCGCGGGATTTCTCGCCGCGCATACTAGTGCTGCCCGTCCTCCTCAAGCTCGGCCCGCTGACCTTCTACTCCTACGGCGCCTTGATCGCGCTGGGCGCCTTCCTGGGCTTCGGATTCCTCCACGGGAGGCGGGGCGCCATGGGGTTCAAGAAGGACGAGCACTTCTGGCTGTTCATCAACGTCGTGCTCATCGGCGGCTTCGTCGGCGGCAGGCTCCTGCACATGGCCGAATACGTGCCTTGGTCCGACCCCGAATGGTGGGCGAAGGCGACCGGGGTGACGACCGGCTATTCCATTCTGGGGGCCTTCGCCGCGGTCGTGCTGGGCGTCTACGTCCTGTGCCGGCGCCTCGGGCTCGAGTTCCTGAGGGTCTGGGACTACTTCAGCGTGGTGCTGCCGTTGTGGCATTTCTTCGGGAGGCTGGGGTGCTTGGCCGCGGGCTGCTGCCACGGCAGGCCCTCGGGCGTCCCGTGGGCCGTGACGTTCTCCGACCCGAGGGCCCTGGTGCTTCCTGAGTTGATGGGCCGGCCGCTGCATCCGACCCAGCTCTACGAGGCCCTGCCGGAGCTGGGCATGGCCGCGGTGTTCTACCGCTTCCTGTTGAGGCCGCTCGAGCAGGGCAGGCTCCGGCCCGGGTTCCTGAGCGCCGCCTACGTGGCGGCCTACGCCGTGCTGCGCTTCCTCAACGAGTTCTACCGGGCGGACGTGGTGGAGCTCCCCGGCCTGGGGCTGACCGCGGCTCAGGCCATGTGCGTCGCCTTGTTCGCCGCCGCCCTCGGGCTGGCGCTGTGGCTGAGGAGGGCTCCCCCGTGTTCCCGGTCCTCCTAGAGCTCGGGCCGCTGAGGCTGCCCGCCTACGGGTTCTTCGTGGCCCTGGGCTACCTGGCCGCCATCCTCTGGCTGCGCAGCCGCCAAGCCGACATGAAGCTCGCGGACGACCAGTTCTGGTTCGCGGTCTACGCCGTCTTCTTCGGCGCGATCGCCGGCGGCAAGCTCATGTTCCTGGCGGTCGAGCACCGGCGGTTCCTCTCGGGGGAGATGAGCCTGCTGGCCGATTTCCGGTACGGCTTCGTCTTCTTCGGAGGGTTCATCGGGTCGTGCCTGGCGGGCCTGTACTGCCGCCGGCGCCTGCGCGTGGACTTCCTGGCGAACGCCGACTACTTCGGGGCCGCGCTCCCCATGGGCCACGCCGTCGGCCGGCTCGGGTGCCTCGCGTCGGGGTGCTGCTACGGCAGGCCCACCTCCCTGCCCTGGGGGCTCTCCCTGGGCGGCCACCCGTTGTGCACGACCCCCCCTGAGCTCTGGGGGAGGCTCCTCCATCCAGTCCAGCTCTACGAGGCGGCGGGCAACGCCGTGATCGCGGCGTTCCTGGTCAAGGCCGTTCTGCCGAGGCTCCGGGAGCGCAGGCTCGTCCCGGGCACGGCTTTCCTGGGGTACGTCGTCCTCTACGCCGGCCTGCGCTTCGCCGTCGAGTTCTTTCGGGCCGACGACCGGGGCTTCTGGCGGGGGCTCTCCCTGGCGCAATGGACGGCGCTGGCCTGCCTGGGGGCCGCCGCGGGGGCGTTCTGGAAGAACGGCATCAGGAGGGGTTCCGCATGAACGACAAGACGCTCAGGTTCACGGCGGCGGGGGATTTCGAGGAAGGCATGAGGCTGGACCTCTTCCTGGCCGAGCGCGCCGCCTTGAGCCGCAGCGAGTCCAGGCGTCTCCTCGAGAGCGGGTCGGCGACGATCGGGGGCAAGACCTGCGCCCCCGACATGCGGCTGCGGGGCGGCGAGACGGTCGTCGTCGTGCTGAAGTCCTGTTCCGGCTGGGCCCGGCCGGACCTGGAGCGGCGCGTGCTCCACGAGGACGGCGAGCTCCTCGTTTTGAACAAGCCGGCGGGGCTCCTCATGCACCCCCTGAAGGGCAACTGGCTGGCCAAGCCCGAGGCGGCGCTCTGGGAGCCCGAGCCCAACCTCGCGGCTCTGCTCCAGGGCTTGAGGCCCGGGATCGTCCGCGGCCGCGTCCCCCGCTGCGGCATCGTGCACAGGCTCGACCGGCAGACGAGCGGCGTCCTCCTGGTGGCCAAGACGCTCCAGGCCTACGAGCGCCTGACCGGGGACTTCAAGGAGAGGAGGATCTCCAAGGTCTACAAGGCCATCGTCCAGGGCGTGCCGGCGGCCGGCGTCGACGCCATCCACGCGCCGGTCGGCAGGCCCACGGGCCGGCGCCGGGTCATGGTCACCCCGTGGGGGCGTCCGTCCTCCACGGACCTGAAGGTCGTGGGCGACGCTGGTTCGGCGGCCCTGGTGGAGGCCAGGCCGCTGACCGGCAGGACCCACCAGATCCGGGCGCACCTGGCGCACATCGGGCATCCCGTGGTCGGGGACCCCGAGTTCCCGCTCCCCGCGGGCCTGCCGGAGCCCCCGCGCATGATGCTCCACGCCTGGCGCATCGAGCTCAAGCACCCGGCCACGGGCCGCGCCATCCGCTACCAGGCCCCGGTGCCCAAGGACTTCGCCGCCTATTGGGACGAATGCGGGCGAGTGAAATGATGGGCGGCGTGGTATAATGGATTCATGCCTAGGAAAGGTTCCTCCGCGAGGTGGTCCGCCGCGGCGCTGCTGGCGCTGCTGGCGTTCGTCCCGGCGGCGTCCGGCACGGCGCCCGTCAGGGAATCGAGTTCGCAGCGCCGCTACGTCAACGGGGAGGTCCGGAAGAACGGCACGGGCCTATATTACATCAACGAGTACTCCCTCGGCGTGAACCTGTTCGCCAACGCCTTCGGGACGAGCATCTCCTTCAACGGGACGCCGTTCTCTGGCTTTATCTCGGGGTCTTCTTCCTTCTACAGCATCAACGGCGGCGGGGTGAGCGCCACCGTCAACGCCTGGAGCGGGAACTACAACGTCAACGGGACCGTCTATCCCCAGGGCGGCGGCCAGCCCCTGCGCCTGTCTTTCAGCATGAACGCCATGGGGCGCACCGACGACCCCGACAACCCCCCTTCCTACAACGTCTACGACTATGCCTCGGGGGCGAGCCTCACCCTATACCCGACCTACGGCCAGGGCGGCTACGGGATGTCCGGCTGGGTGGAGATGGACAAGTTCGGGTCGTACGGGACGGCGCTGGTGGGGCTGGTGGCGACCATCGCCATCGAATCCCGGCCCGCCCCCAAGCCCAAGGCCGAGAGCGCGACGCCCGCCGGCCGGACGCTGGCGCCCCTGCCCTTCCCGCTGTAGCGGAGACGGCGCTCAGGCGCCGTAGCGGGCGACGATCTCCTCCTTGGTCTTGCCCAGGATCCCGTGCTTCTTGCCCACCTTGATGAAGGCCTCGAGCGCCTTGTCGAGGTGGCGGGTCTCGTGCCCGGCCGAGATCTGCGTGCGGATGCGCGCGGCCCCCTTGGGCACCACGGGGAAGAAGAAGCCGATGGCGTAGATGCCGTGCTCGAAGAGGTCCCGGGAGAAATCCTGGGAGAGCTTGGCGTTGAAGAGCATGACGGGCACGATGGGCGTGTCGCCCTCCTTCAGGACGAAGCCCGCCTCGGTCAGCCCCTTGCGCCAATAGGCGGCGTTCTTTTCGAGCTTGTCGCGCCGCTCCGTGCTCCCGGCAAGGATGTCGAGCACGCGCAGCACGCCGGCGACCACCACCGGGGCGATCGTATTCGAGAAGAGGTAGGGGCGCGCCCGCTGCCGGCACATCTCCACGATCTCCCGGCGGCCAGAGACGCACCCGCCCGAGGCGCCGCCGAGCGCCTTGCCGAAGGTGGTCGTGATGATGTCGATCTTGCCCACGACGCCGTACTTCTCGTGGGTGCCCCGCCCGGTCTTGCCGATGAAGCCCGTGGAGTGGGAGTCGTCGACGAAGACCATGGCGCCGCGGCGCTCGCACAGGGCCACCAACTCGCCCAAGGGGGCCGTGTCGCCGTCCATGGAGAAGACCCCGTCCGTGATCACGACTTTCAGGCGCTTGTCCTTGTGGAGCTCGAGCTTGCTCTCGAGGTGCTCCATGTTGGCGTGCTTGAAGGTGTCGTGCTCGGCCTTGCACAGCCTGATGCCGTCGATGATGGAGGCGTGCACCAGGCGGTCCGAGATCATGACGTCGCTCTCGTTGAGGAGGGCCTCGAAGACGCCGGCGTTGGCGTCCATGCAGGAGGGGAAGAGGATGGTGTCCTCGGTGCCGAGGAAGGCGGTCATGCGTCCTTCGAGCTCCTTGTGGATGTCCTGGGTCCCGCAGATGAAGCGCACCGACGACATGCCGTAGCCGCGGCTGTCGAGCCCCGCGTGGGCGGCCTTGACCACCTCGGGGTGGCTCGAGAGCCCGAGGTAGTTGTTGGCGCACATGTTGATGGCCTTGCGGGGCGGCGACCCGGCGGGGAACTCCACCTCGATGTCGGCCGCCTGGGCCGAATGGATGAAGCGCTCGACCTTGAAGATGCCGGCTTCTTTCAATCCCTCGAGATCCTTCCGGAAGCCCGCGCGGACGGCGTCGCTGAAAGCCATGGCTCCTCCTAGGCCTTCTTCTCGAGGAACGCCTGGACGAGGGCGGCGATGCGGGTGACGGTGTCGAAGGCCTCCGGCGTGGCCTTGTCCTCGGGGATCTGGACCTTGTACTTGTTCTCGACGAACCGCTTGAGGGAGACCATGGAGAACGAGTCCACGATCCCGCCCGAGATCAGCGGCGTCTCGTAGCCGACCTCCTGGTCCTCGTCTTCCAGGTACTCGTCCTTCACGTACTTCAGAACGATGTCGCGGATCTCGTCAGTCGTTGCCATAGTGTCTCCTAGTTGCGGGGTCAGTCGTTCTCCAGGGTGGACGTGTCGCCGATCTCCTGCCCCCACTCCTTGGCCTTGAGCATGCGCCGCATGATCTTGCCGCTGCGGGTCTTGGGCAGCTGGGCGATGAACTCGATCTCGGTCGGCATGGCCAAGGGGGAGAGCTTCTTGCGGATGAAGTTCATGATCTCGAGCTTGAGGTCGTCGCTCTCGGCGAAGCCGGCTTTCAGCGTGACGAAGGCCTTGACCACCTCCATGTTGATCTCGTCGGGCTTGGAGACCACCGCGGACTCGGCCACGGCCGGGTGCTCCAGCAGGGCCGACTCGACTTCGAAAGGGCTGACCAGGTGCCCGGCCGTGTTGATGACGTCGTCGTCGCGGCCCACGAACCAGAAGTAGCCGTCCTGGTCGAGGGTGGCGCGGTCGCCGGTGAGGTACCAGCCGTTCTTGAACTTCTTCTCGAAGGCCTCCTGGTTGTTCCAGTACCCCCGCAGCATCGCGGGCCAGCCGGGCTTGATGGCGATGAGGCCCACCTTGCCGCTCTCGTGGAACGGCTCGAAGGTGGCCATGTCGAGCAGGGCGGCGGTGATGCCCGGGAAGGGCTTGCACATGGAGCCGGGCTTGATCTTGACGCCGGGGAAGTTGGTGATCATGATGGAGCCCGTCTCGGTCTGCCAGTAGCTGTCGTGGAAGGGCAGGCCGAAGACGCGCTCCGACCAGACCACGGCCTCGGCGTTGAGGGGCTCGCCGACGCTGACGAGGTGGCGCAGGCTCGAGAGGTCGTGCTTCTTGACGATCTCTTCCCCGGCCTTCATCAGCGCCCTGATGGCGGTGGGCGCGGAGTACCAGACCGTGACCCGCCGCTTCTGGATGAACCGGTACCAGGCCTCGGCCGTGAAGCCCACGTCGAGCACGCACTGGGTGATGCCCTGGCTCCACGGGCCGATGATGCCGTAGGAGGTCCCGGTGACCCAGCCGGGGTCGGCGGTGCACCAGTAGACGTCGTCCTCGCGCAGGTCGAGGACCCACTTGGCCGTCAGGTACTGGGAGACGAGGGAATAGTGGACGTGCCGGACCCCCTTGGGCATCCCCGTGGTGCCCGAGGTGTAGTGGAGGACCGACGGGGACTCCGCCTTGGTCGCGGCGGCCTTGAAATCCTCAACGGGCTTGGAGCGCGCGAGGGAGAAGGCGACCTCGCGCTCCTGCAACGCCTTCCTGCCGTCGTCGTCGACCACGATGATGTGCTTGAGGCAGGGGAGCTTCTCGCGGATCTTGCGGACCTTGCCCACGTGCTTGCGCGTGGTGAGGATGGCCTTGGTCTGGGCGTTCTCGAGGCGCACCAGGAGCGATTCGTCGCCGAAGGCGGAGAACAGGGGCTGGACGACGGCGCCCGCCTTGAGGGCGCCCAGGAAGCCCAGGTAGAGCTCGGGGATGCGGTCCATGAAGAGGCAGACGCGCTCCTCGGGCGCGATGCCCAGCCCCTGGAGGAACGACGCGATCGTGTTCGACGCGAGGCGCAGGTCGTCGAAGGTGTAGCGCTTCTCGACGCCGCCGAGCCCCTCCCAGAGGAGGGCGGTCTTGCCGCCCTTGCCCTGCTGGCAGATGCGGTCCGTGCAGTACCAGGCGATGTTGATGTCGGCGCCCGGGGTGTAGCCGAGCTCGCTCTCGGCGGCGGACCAGCTGAAGCCCTTGAGCCTCTCCTCGTACGACCCGATGTTCGGCCTAGCCTGAGTCTTCATGTCATGTCTCCATTACGACGACGGCGTTCGAGTAGTCCTTGATGTGCGTCATCGACACGTGGATCCTGCGGATCTTGCGGGACCGGCAGAGCGCCTTGGCCCTGCCCCGCAGGACGATCGTCGGCTTGCCGAGCCGGTCGTGGAGGACCGAGACGTCGGCCAACGACATCCCCCCGCGCCAGCCCGTGCCCAAGGCCTTGAGGAAAGCCTCCTTCGCGGCGAACCGGGCCGCGTAGTTGCGCGCCCTGTTCGCCTGGGACTCGCAATAGGCGATCTCCGAAGGCGAGAAGCACGTCTCCTTGAAGCCGGCGCCGGAGGCGATCTCCTTGGCGACCCTGGCCACCTCGATGATGTCGGTCCCGATGCCGAAGATCATGCAACCCCAATTTACACCTTTCGCAACCGCCTGGCAAGGCTCGCGAATTGGAGCGGGGTAAGGCAAATATGTTAGATTGTGTTCCCGCGACGGCGCGGCCTCCCCCGGCGATGAACACATCGGACACCTGGTACCAGGAGCTCACCCTCGAGTTCGAGGACGGCACGAGCCAGGTCGTCTTCCTGGACATGACCCGCAGCGGCCGGCACGTGGCCCGGGTGCCGACGGTGCCCGCCGAGTGGACGAAGCTGCCGTTCCAAAAGTGCCCCTGCTGCACCCTGACCGAGTACGACGCGTATTGCCCGGCGGCCCTGGCGCTCGACGAGACGATCGGCAAGCTCGCCCATCGCACCTCCATCGAGAAGGTGACCGCGACCGCGGTGGATTCGGAGAACCGGCGCACGACCGTGACCTGGCCGCTCCAGCAGGTGGGGGCGGCGTTCGTGCAGATCGCGGTCCTCTCCAGCGGCTGCCCGGTGGGCAGCCAGTTCAGGCCCATGGTGCACGACCTGCGCCCCTTCTCCACGACGCGGGAGCTGGGCCGGCACCTGGTCTTCAAGACCCTCCTGCGCCACAAGGGGGAGGTCTCGGCCTCCAAGGCGGCGGTGATCTCGCGGCTCGGCCCCCTGCGCGAGATCTTCACCCACATCTTCAAGCGCCTCCAGGGCATCCCCCGGGGGGCCTCCCAGGACGCCATCCCGAACTCCATCGTGCACGTGCACGCCATGACCCAGCACCTGGAGCTCCTGGTGGAGGAGATGGTCGAGGAGGTCCTCAGGGAGATCGACTGCCCCCCGACGCCCGCCCCCGTGAGGCTCCCGCCGCGCGACCCCTCTCAGTAGGCCGGCTTGAACTTCTTCTCGTCGTAGGACGCGCGGGTCATGGTCATGAGCCTCTTCGTCGTGTCGCCCTTGTGGTCGAAGATGATCGTGCCCATCATGCTCTCGTAGCGGATGTCGTGCAGCGCGTCGAGGAGGGGGATGCGCCGGTCCAAGGAGGTCCGGAGGGACTCGACCAGGATGCGGGTCGACTCGTAGGCGTAGTGGTCGAAGGTCCGGGGCTCCGATGACTGGCCCTTGTAGCGCTCCTTGTAGCGCTCCGTGAAGTCGATGGCGCTGGGCAGGTGCTCGACCGGCACGCCGCCCACCACGAAGAGCGCGCCGTCCACGGCGGGCCCGGCGATCTGGAAGATCTCGGGCGCCTTGGACCCGTCGCCGGCCATGAGGGAGCAGGTCATCTGCATCGCGCGGGCCTGGCGGAAGATCAGCCCGCCCTCGTTGTAGTCGCCGCCGAAGAACAGCCCTCCCGGCTTGAAGCGCGACGCCCATTCGAGCACCGCGTGGAAGTCGCTGCCGCCCTTGAGGACGCCTTCGAACGAGACCACCTTGCCGCCGCGCTCGACGAACTTCTTGCGGAACTCCTCCGCCAGGCCCTGGCCGTAAGGGGTCTTGTCGTGGAGCACCGAGAACGACCGGATGTTCAGCCGGTCGAAGGCGTATTCCGCGGCGAACGCTCCCTGGATCTCGTCGGATGGGGGGAGGCGGAAGACGACCCTGGGACCGGACCAGTCCGACTTCGTCTGCTGCAGGGTCAGCTCGGGGTTCGTGGCGGACGGCGTGATCATGGGGATGCCGGCTTTGGCGTAGACCCGGGACGCGGTCAGGGCGCACCCCGAGGTGAGGTGCCCCACCACCGCCACGACCTCCTTGTCCGCGACGATCTGCTCGGCCGTCTTGGCCGCCTCCTCCGGCAGGGACATGTCGTCGAAGCCCCGCACCTCGATGCGGGTCGGGGGCGACTCGATCGGCTTGGAGTCGGCGACCGCCATCTCCACCGCCCGGAGGATGCCCCGGCCGTCCGCGGCCAGCGGGCCGCTGAGGGGGACGGCCACCGCGATGCGGACCATCCTGGGGGGCTCGACCTCGCAGGCCCCCAGCAGGAGCGCCAAGGCGACGGCGGGCCAGGCCGATCCCAGCAGCCGCCGGGGGGCCCTCCGCGACGCCGGGGGTCGATTCGTCATTCGTCTTTCAGGAAGAACCTGATGTTGTTCACCAGGTCCTGGGTCTTGCCCAGCCCGTATTGGACGGACTCCAGCTCCTTGACGAACCCTTCCGTCTCCTTGCCCCCGCGGGCCTCCTCGCCGAGGATTTTGAGTTGGGCGCCGATGTGCGAGAGCAGCGCCTGGACTTCCCTGGTGAGGACGGCGCATTCCTGGTTGGCGGACAGCTCCCGTTCCGACTGGTTCAGGGCGGTGTCGAAGGCCTCCTTCTGGGACTTCGCCGCTGCTTCCTCCACCTCCGAGATCTTCATCCGCGCGGCGAGGAGCTCGGAGCGTTCCCGCTGGAGCTCCCCGGCGAGCGTCTCGACCTGGGACTCGAGCCTTGCGATCCTCGCCTTCTGCTTGGCGATCGTCGCGTCCCGCTCGCGGATGGGGTCGATGTCGTGCCGCAATCGCTCGATGGGTTCCCGGATGAACTTCGGCATCAGGCCCGAGAGCTTCTTCAGGAAGGCGTCGGCCTTCTCGAGCGCGCCCTTTCTCGATGTCATCGACACATTATGGCAAAAAATCGGGCGGAATAATTGACGCCCTTCGCCCAATCCGGTAAAATCCATGTTTACATGTTGACGAAGACCCGCGTGGAGGAGTCCCTCGAGCGCATCCGGGCCGGGATGGAGGCGCGGTCGCGGCGCATCGCCGGACGGGTGGGCGAGCAGCTGGCGGCCTACGTCTCCCGGCCCGGCAAGATGCTCCGGTCGCGCTTCGCCCTCCATCTCGGGGCGGGGCTCGGGGTGGAGCTCTCCAAGGCCGAGACCGTGGCGCGCGCCATGGAGTTCGGGCACAACGCCTCCCTGCTGCACGACGACTGCGTGGACGAGGCGGGGCTGCGGCGCGGCCTGCCCACGCCCAACGCCGTCTACGGCCCCTCCGTGGCGCTCCTGCTGGGCGACATCGCCTTCACCCAGGCGCTCGAGGAGGTCCTCGACCTCCATCCCCGCGCCGTCGAGCGGATGGTGTGCACGACCCGGGAGATGGCCATCGGGGAGCTCCAGGAGGAGTTCCTGAGGGGCTCGGCGGACGTCTCGCTCGAGGCGTACCTCGGCATCGTGTCCCGCAAGACGGGCGCGCTGTTCGAGTGGGGCGCGGCGGTGCTCTCGGACCTGAGCCCTCTCGAGCACGCCCAGGCCGATCCCCCGAAGCTCGGCCAGGCCGTGGGCATCGTCCTGCAGGTCGTCGACGACATCCACGATTTCACCCTGGAGGGCGACATCTCGGGCAAGGAGCGGGCCAAGGACGCCGCGATGGGCAGGTTGACCTTGCCCGGGGTCTACGCCGTGGCCGACCCGGCCAGCCGGGCGCCGTTCCTGGCCATCTGGGGGGCGGCGGGCAAGGAGCCCGGCGCCGCGGACAGGCTGGCCGAGCTCGTGGAGCGGTCGGGGGCGCTGGCCAAGGCCAGGGCCAAATGCCGGGCGATCGTCCGCTCCATCCAGGCGCTGGCCCGGCGCCTGCCGGTGCAGGCCGAGGCCCGGGAGCTCTCGTCGTTCCTGGACGTGATGCTGAAGAGGGAGTTTTGATGGATGAGGGATTGGCGGGCTACGGGGAACTCGTCCGCAGGGCGTGGAGGACCGGGAAGTTCCTCGTCAAAGGTCCCGGCCGGCCAACGTCTTTGCTGAAGGCGGCCGGGACGCTCGGCCTCCAGCCTCGACCGCGCGCCGGCCGCGGGGCGCCTGGCCGAGGCGGGGAGAAGGTCCCCGAGGCCCGTCGGAGCGTACGCGGCGAGATGGAGGAGATCGTGAAGCGAGAGTCTGCCGAGGCCCTCGGGAGCCTCGCCGTCCACCAGGAGGGAACCATGAAGCTGGCGCCGTTCGTCAAGTTCCGCGAGGAGAAGTTCGGGGCGGTCCTCTTCGAGACCCGTTCCGAGAAGGTCTTTACCCTGAACAAGACGGGCGCGGCGGTGGTGCGGGCGATCCTGGCCGGGGCCGGCGAGGCCGACCTCGTGGCGCGCCTCAGGGAGCGGTGCGAGGACAAGACCGGCAAGCTCGAGGCCGAGGCGTTGTCCTTCCTCAAGCAGCTCAAGAAGAAGGGGCTGGTCACGGAGTGACGGAGGTCCCCTCGGTCCACGGCCGGGAGGCGCCTTCGCTTTCGGCGTGGCGAGCCCCGCTCTACGTCGGCTGGCAGCTCACGAACGCCTGCGACCTGGCCTGCAGCCACTGCGTCGAGGAGTCCGGTCCCGGGAAGGCGTTCAAGGACGAGCTGACGCGGGCGCAGGTTCGGCGGGTCCTCAAGCAGCTCAGGGACGGGCAGGTCCCCTACGTGTCGTTCTCCGGGGGAGAGCCTTTCCTGCACCCCGACCTCTTCGAGATGGCGTCGTTCCTGGCGGCGGGCGGGGCGAGCGTCAAGATCGAGACCAACGGCAACGCCTTGACCCGGGAGAACTGTTCGGCGCTGCGCCGCTGCGGGGTCCACGCGGTGCAGGTCAGCCTGGACGGGGCCGCGGCCGGGACCTACCGCCGGATGCGGCCCGCCGGCGACTTCGACCGTGTGCTCGGAGGCATCCGCCGCCTGCGCCGCTCGGGGGTCGCGCTCGAGGTCAACTTCGTGCCCGCCCGGTTCAACGTGGGGGAGGTCGCCGAGGTCGTGGACCTCGCCTGGCGGGAGGGCGCCTGCGGGTTCTACACGGGGAGGCTCATCGAGGCCGGCAACGCGCTGAAGCGGGCCGGCATGGCCCCGACGCGGGAGCAGTACCGGGCGTTCTTCGGCGTCCTCAAGCGCAAGGCGGCCGAGTACAAGGGCCGGATGCGCGTCTGCTACCACGAGATGGGCATCGTGGAGGAGCTGAAGTACCGCACGGCCCACCCCGCCGCCCTGTTCATCATCCTGCCCAACGGCAAGGTCAAGCTCATCAACGCGCTGCCCTTCGTCTGCGGGGACCTGCGGACCGACAGCCTGGGAGAGGTGTGGGAGCGGTTCCAGCGGGGGTGGCGGTCGCCCAAGGTCGCCCGCCTCGTCGCGGGGCTCGAGCGAGACCCGTCGGCGCTTTCGAGGCTGCACCGGTGGGTGGACGTGTGAGCGGGCTCTGCGCGGCCTCATCGGACGGCGCCAAGGGGCAGAGTCCGCTTCTTGTCCGGATGGCCTCCGCGGTTCGGTATCGCTTCTTTCTTTATGCGGGCGTTCTGCCCTACTTGTTGGGCGCCGCATGGGCCTTCCGGATGGAAGGCAGCTTCCATCCGGTTCATTTCTGGCTGGGGCTGGCCGGCATCCTCCTGTCGGTGGTCGGCGTGGAATCCTTCAACGAGTACTTCGACGCCGCCATGGGCACGGACCGGGTGTTCAACCCCTCGGACGACGAGCACATCCCCGAGTGGATGCTCTGGCTCGGCGTGGCCGCCTTCGCCGCGGCCGCCTCCACCGGGCTCGTGCTGGCCGCGCGCGCCGGCTGGCCCGTCATCCTCTATATGGGCCTGGGCGGGCTGGCCGCGGTCTTCTATGTCGGGCCGCCCCTGCGCTGGGCCTACCGCGGGCTGGGAGAGGCGGCCATCGCGCTCTCCTACGGCCCCTGGATGACGCTGGGCAGCGTCCACCTGCATACCGGAGCCTTCTCCTGGGGGGCGTTGGCCGCCTCGGCGGTGCCGGGGCTTCTGGTGGCGTCCCTGGCCGTGGTCAACGAGATCCCGGATTTCCACCAGGACCGGCTCGTCGGCAAGAGGAACCTGGTCGTGAGGCTCGGGCGGCGCGGGGGCGTGACGCTCTACCTGGCCCTCGGGGCCGCGGGGCTCGCGGTCTGCCCGGCCGGCGCCTGCGCGGGCCTCTTCCCCAGGTCGGCCCTCCTCGCCGGCGCCTGCGGCCTGCCCTTCTGGCTGGCCAGCGCCCGGACCGCGCTGGCCGAGTGGGACACGCCCAAGCGCTTCGTGCCCGCCATCAGGAACATCGTCTTGTGCTACATGGTGTCGGTGGGGGCCTTCGTCCTGGCGCTGGCGGCGGGGGTGCCGTGAGGATCGACTCCTTCCGGGCGCCCTTGGCCGTGGCGTGGCAGCTCACGAGGCGCTGCGACCTGGCGTGCGTGCACTGCCTGACGGAATCCGGCCCGCACTGTTGCGGGCCGGAAGAGCTTTCGAAAGAGGATTGTCTGAGGATCGCGCGCGAGTGCGTCGCCTGCGGGATACCGTATGTCATCCTGACCGGCGGCGAGCCGGCCCTCTCTCCCCACTTCCTCGACCTGGCCGAGACGCTCGGGCGGGGAGGCGTGTGGCTCAAGGTCGAGACGAACGGGCAGCGGTTCGGCCCGGCGGCGGCCGAGCGGCTCGCGAAGCTCCCCATCAGGTCCGTCCAGGTCTCGATCGACGGGGCCGCGCAAGGACCCTACGCGCGCTTGCGGCCCGGCGCCGACCTCCAGGCCGCTCTCGACGCCTGCCGCACGGTGCGGCGTCTCGGGATGCCGTTGGAGGTCACGTTCGTGCCCACCGCCTTCAACCTTGGGGAGGCCAAGGCCGTCATCGACCTGGCCGTGGACCTCGGGGCCTTCCGCTTCAACACCGGGCGGCTCATCCGGATGGGCAGGGCCGACAGGCGCTGGGAAGGGCTCAGCCCTAGCCAGGATGAGTACCAGATATTGTATTCTATCCTCCTGCGCAAGGAGGCTGAGCTGGCCGGCAGGATGGAGTTGTGCTTCCGGCCCTTCAGCGCCGAGGAGCAGGCGCTCCAGGAGGCTTGCGAGCCCTCCGGGACGCTGGTCGTGCTCCCTGACGGGAAGGTGCTGGCGGCGGCTCTGTCGGACCAGGTGTGCGCCGACCTGCGCCATGAGAGCCTGACCGAGGCTTGGGCGGCCTACCGCCGGGTCCGCCGCGATCCAGGCTCGAAGAAGAACGGCTTTGCCGCCGGCCGCAAGCCGGCGGTTGCGCGCTCCGGCGACGGGGCGCGCTAGAGGGCCCTCGTGGCTAGAAGGGAGACAGGATGAAAGAAAAGAAGAGCGTGGCGGATGTGAAGGCGAAGGCGCAGGACAAGCTCGTTTGGGAGACCCCGTGTCTCGAAGAGGTCACCGAGCGGGTGATGGCCCAGCCGTACATCCGGTTCACGTAACGACGTGAGGGGGGGCGCGGCGGGAGACTACCGCGCCCCCCTCTTCTTCGCCTGGCAGCTCACCAACCGCTGCGGGTGCCGGTGCCTCCATTGCTGCGAGGAGTCCGGGCCGGATAGGGCTTGGCCTGAGGAACTCACCAGGAAGGAATGCCTAAGGATCGCAGGCGACCTGGTCGCCTGCGGGATTCCCTACGTCGCTTTCGGGGGGGGTGAGCCCTTCGGTGCGAAACATGTCTGGGAGGTCCTCGGCGTCCTGCGGCGGGGCGGCGTCTGCGTCAAGATCGAGACGACGGGCGAGGCGATCGACGCCAAGGCCGCGGCCGCCTTGGCGCGGCTGGGCGTCGCCTCCATCCAGATCAGCCTCGACGGGCCGAGCGCCGCGGCGCACCGGGCGCTGCGGCCCGGGGCCGACTTCGACGCCGCCGTCGCGGCCCTGAGGCGCCTCG
>JACRDT010000009.1 GCA_016212795.1 Elusimicrobiota bacterium
CGCGGTCGAGGCCGGAGGCCGAGCGTCCCGGCGGCCCTTGGGAACGGCGTGGGCCGGCCGGGGCGCGGTCGAGGCCGGAGGCCGAGCGTCCCGGCGGCCCTTGGGAACGGCGTGGGCCGGCCGGGGCGCGGTCCAGATGCTCGGCGAGCAGCCCGGCCACGACCTCGTGGCCGGCCGGCGTGAGGTGGTCGTCGAGGTCGAAGTACGCCCCGCGGACCCCGGCCAGGGCCGGCGTGGCGTCGAGGAGGTCGATCCCCTCCCGGCGGCAGAACCCCGCCAGCCCCTTCCGGTAGCCGACCGGTTCCGCTTCCTTCAGTTCGTCCTTGGCAGGGAGATAGACCACGTGCAGGCGGGCGCCGTGGTCGAGGCACCAGCGGCGGATCTGGCGGAGGTAATACGCGGCCGCGGCTTCGTACCGGGCATCCGTGCGATGGTAGTAGGGAGGCTCCCTCGGGTCGCGGCGCTGGAGGGCATCCCGCACCACCGCGGACAGGCAGAGGTCTTGCCACCAGGCGCGCTTGGGCGGAGGCTGGCTGGGAAGGACCAGCCGGATGAAGCTCTCCTCCGGGTCGTTGAGGTAGAAGGCGACGACGACGTCGTCCGGCCTGAGCTCGGGTCCCAGGCGCCGGAGGAGCCCCCACTCGGAGCGCGTGCCGTAGCCCGAGACGCCCAGGTTGAGCATCTCCCAGTCAGGCCTGCCGCGGCTCACGCGGGAGACGAACGTCTCATCCTCCTCGACCCCCCAACCGACGGCCAGGGAGTCCCCCAGCGCCAGGATGCGGCGCCTGCCGGGGGCCGCGGCGCGGTCAAGGCGGGCCGGGGCAGGTTCGGGGCCCCGCAGTCCGAGGCTGTTGAACCGCACCCGGGTGCGGAACTCGAGGTTCTCGAAGACGCCCTCTTTGCCCGGGATGTTGCGCCAGCCCACGAGAGGGTCGTCATCGGGCTCGCAGAACCGCAGGTGCATGATCTCGCGGGTTGCGATGTAGCGCGTCCTCTGCCAGTTGGCTCGCAGGCTGGGGGGGAGGAGGCGCAGCCCGACTTCCGTCATGGCCAGGCCCGCCGCGGTCCCCATCGCCACGAGCACGGCTCGGACGGCCAGCCGGTTCCTGGGAGGGGGCATGCGCGCATTATATCATGGCGACTACTCACCTCCCCCGCGGGATCAGCCCAGAGGCCCAGGACCGCTAGGCCGAAAAGCGGCGACCTCTCTGGGTCTTTGGTCCACCGGACGATGCCTCGGGCCCTGTATAATCTCTTCATGCGCAGGATGACGCGCGTTGCGGCCTGCTGTTCGTTGGCGCTGCTCTTGGCATCGCAGGGTGCTCCCATGGCCGCGGCCGGCCAGGTCGTGGCCGCGGCCAGGACCGGGGCCGTCCCCACGACCGCCGGCTCCTTCAAGGTCGGGCCGCTGCCCGTCGGCGGCCCAGGGTACGCCGGCGTCCTTTCCCCTCTGTCGGCGGGGACGTTGACGTCGTTGCCGTCGCCGGCCCCAGGCATCCGGCAGGGGGCGGCTCCCTTGTCGCCGGGGCTGGCGTCCGTCCTCCCCGTCGCCTGGGGAGCGACGACGGAGGCGCCGCCGCGCGCCGCGCCGCAAGCGGGCGGGGTCGCCGCGCCCTTCGCTCGGGAGGTCGGAGAGTCCGTTTCCGCTCCCGTGAGGGGCGAGGCTCAGGTCGCTAGCGCGGGCGCCTTGCTGGGCGAGGTCCGGACCATCCTGTCGCACGATGCCGACGGTCGGGACGCCGTTCAAGCGCCCCTGGAGAGCAAGGGCCGTTGGGACGATTACTGGTCCCGGACGAAGGCGATGTCGCCGGCCGACGCCGTGCCGGCGGCGCCTGTGGATCTCCCGGCGGTCAACCTGGCCGCTTCCCAGCAGGTCGACCAGGGCCAGCCTGTCTCGCCGCCGGCGCCCCCTGCCGCCCAGGCGCCGGCGTCAGGCTCGAAGAAGCCCGGTAAGTCGCTGGTCCTGCCCCTGGTCCTCGGCGGCCTCTACGCCGCGGCGCGCCTGGGCCTGCCGGCGTGGCTGCCGGCCTTCTGGGTCAAGGCCGCGCCGTTCGTCGCGTCCGCCGGCATTTTCGCGGCGACCAGCGTGGTCAACCGGCTCCTGCGCGCCGGCGTGGAGGCCGCGGCGCGCCGGGCCCATTGGCAGGCCGGCACGGTCGTGGTCGTGCGGCTGGGGGTCGGCGCGGCGGTCTGGGTCGTGGGCGGGGCCTTGGCCCTGCATGCCGCGGGGGTCACGACCGCGGCGCTGCTCACGACCTTCGGCGTCGGCGGCGTCGCCATGACCATGGCGGCCAAGGAGTTCATCGGGAATTTCCTCGAGGGCCTCAAGATCCTCGTCACCAAGCCCTATGTCATCGGCGACCGGATCAAGGTGGGGACGACGGAGTACACGGTCAAGGACATGAACCTGCGCTACGTCGAGCTGGCCCGCGTCGACGGCGGGACCACCATGATGACCTACGTCCAGCTCTCCGAGAAAGCGGTCACGGTGTTCCGCGAATACGCGGCCCGCAAGGCCGCGACGGCCCGCGCGAACCGCCGGCTCTGGAGCGACGTCTACCGCCTCGTGAGGGAGAACCCCAGGCTGACCATCCTCGCCTCGTCTTTGTGGACCGTCCTGGGCGTGGGCCTCGTGGTGGCGCTGCCGTTCATGCCGGGCCTGCTCCCGCTCCAGGCCGTGGCGGCGTGGATCCCCTATCTGCAGGGAGCGGTCACCCTGCTGGCCGCGCGGTCCCTCGACAAAGGGGTCACGGGCTTCATCCGGCGTCTGGCCGAGAAGCGGGGGTGGGACCCCCAGGGCACCGTGGTCCTCAAGCTGGCCGTTCAGGTCGCGGTGTACGCCATCGGCGGCACGGCGGCCCTGCGCTTCTTCGGCATGACGTGGTCCGCGCTTCTCGCCAGCCTGGGCGCGACCTCGATCGCGGTGGGCTGGGCGTCCGCCGACATCCTGGGAAACCTCATCCAGGGCTTCTGGATCCTGATGAACCACCCGTTCACCATCGGCGACGCCATCGAGGCGGGGGGCGTCACCGGGACCGTCGTGGACATGAACCTCAACTACGTCGTCCTCGAGCACCCGGACAAGAGCCACTCCCTGGTGCCTTACGCGGTCATCAAGAGCTCGCCCTTCACCGTCCTTAAATCACTCGCCTCCCCCGCGGGGAGGTGAGCAGCCGAGGGGGCAGATGCCGTTTCATTGGGATGCTTCCGTCCGCGGCCTGGCCGAGTCCAGCAAACGGCCAGGGGTGAGTACGGATCAGCCCGCGAGGTCGGAGAGCACGTCCTTGGCCGGCCGCGGCTTGCCGAAGAACCAGCCCTGGGCCAGCTCGAACCCGGCGTCCCGCACGAGGCGCATCTGCTCCTCGGTCTCGACGCCCTCGGCGAGCGCCACCGCGCCGGCGGCCTTGATCCGCGCGACGGTCTGGCGGATGGCGTCCAGGATCTTGGGCGCCCCCTCGATGCGGCGGATGATGGTGATGCAGAGTTTGACGATCTGCGGCGAGAGGTCCGTCACCATGGACATGTTGAGGAAGCCGCAGCCGGCGTCGTCGAGGGCGACCCGGGCCCCGCGCCGGCGCAGGGGCCCGGCCTGGGCCTCGAATTCCTCGGCCGAGCCCACCGGGAGATGCTCGGTGATCTCGAAGACCCTGCGCCGCAGGGCGCGGGGCTCGGGGACCAGGCGGCGCAGCAGCTGCGCGTCGAAGATGTCCGGGCCGAGGTTGACCGAGAGCCAGAAGGGGGCCGGCAGGCGCGAGGCTTTGCCCAGGGCGGAGGAGACGCAGGCCAGGTCGAGCTCCCGCCTGAGCCCGTAGTAGGCGGCCGCGGCGAAGAGCTTGTCCGCGCGCTCGACGGGCCCGCCCGAGGGCCCGCGGGCGAGGGCTTCGAAGCCCACGGTCCCGAAGTCCCGCAAGGCCACGATCGGCTGCAGGTGGAAGTCCACGCAGGGACCCATGAGGATCTCCCGGAAGGTCTCGGCCGAGACCGCGGGCAGGGCCCGGGAATCGTCCATCCGGGCGATGTCCTCCGAAAGCCTTTCGAACAGGTGGGCGGCGTCCATGGCGCCGGAGTCGTCCTGCAGCACGCCCAGGCGGAAGTCGACGTGCATGGCGGAGGCGCGGCCCAGCTCCAGGTCGAGCATGTCGCGGACCATCTCGACGCCGGCCGTGGTGATGGCGTCGATCTGCTCGGCGACGTCGAGTCCCAGCTCCGTCCTGCGCATGCGGAACGGCACGAGCCACAGCCCGAGTTGGGGTGACCACGGCCGTTCCAGCACGGCGTGCAGGCTGAGGAGCTTGCCGGCGATCTCCGTGAAGTGGCGGGTGACGTCGTGGTAGACGGCGTCGGTCACCCGGCTGCCGTGCATGGATTCGATGCGCAGCGGGTCGCAGAGGCGCAGGACCAGGACGTAGACGGCGCGGTCGAGGCTGGAGGCCGAGCGTCCCGGCGGCCTTGGGGATTTGCGTGGGCCGGCCGGGGCGAGGGCGAGGCCATGCGCCGGGCGCGACGGCCGCCGCCTGGGCTTGCGGGCGGCGGCGGACAGGTTCTTGCCCGGTCTGGAGCGGATCATCAGGGGGGACCTGCGGATAATATACCTTAATTGGCCGGCTCGTGCTTAGGCGTCCCGGTCTGTGGTATCATGGCGTTGGTATGAACGGTCTCTTGGCCGCGGTCCGCCGATACCCAGCCGAATCGGCCTTGCTGGCCCTGGGCATCGCGCTGCGGCTGGCGTTCTTCGATTCGAAGTCCCTCTGGTGGGACGAGACGACGAACCTGCTCGTCCTGCAGGGCCCGTTCTCGGAGCATCTGCGTCTTCTCCGGGCGCTGGACCTGACCCCTCCGCTGCACACGCTGGCGCTGCGCCCGTGGATGCCCTTGTTCGGCGACCCCGTGCTGGGCATGAGGCTGTTCTCCGTCCTGTGCGGCGCGGCCTCCCTCGTGGTGTTCCGGGGGATCTGCCGCCGGCTGGTCCCGGGCTCGACGTCGTTGGCGCTGGCGCTGGCCTGCCTGTCGTCTTGCTGGATCCACTACGCCCAGGACGGCAAGGCCTACGCCTTGTTCCTCCTCCTGTCCCTGGTCCAGACCCGGTTCGCTCTGGAATTGAGGGACCGCTGGATGGGGCGGGGGCTGGCGCTCTACGGGCTGACGGCCGTGCTGGGGGTCCATACCCATCTCTTCTTCTGCTTCCAACTGCTGGCCCACTTCGTCTATCTGGCGTGGGGGGGCTGGAAGCGCCGCGACAGGGTGTGGGCGCTCCTGGCGGTCCACGCGCTGGCGCTCGCTTCCCTGGCGCCCTGGCTCGCCTATATGACGGGCCGGTTCACGCTGGCCGGCCACGTCTACTCGGAGGCGTTCACGCTGCCCATCCTGCTGCGGACGTTCGGGGCCATGCTGATCGACCCTTCCTTCCTGGCCTTGGCGATCGACCGCTGGATCCAGGCCGCCGGGCTCGCCGTCCTGCTCGGTCTGGCCCTGGGGGCGGCGCGCTGGCGGCGAGGGGCCGCCGTCCCCGAAGGCGCCGGAAGTTCTCCTCTCGCCGGAGGGGGCTGGCGGCGGCATCCGCCGGAGGGGGCGGTCTTCTGCGCGGCCCACCTCGGCGTCGCGCTGGGAGCGGTGTGGGTCGCGGAGGTCCTCTACGGGCAGCCCCTGGTGCAGAACAGGTACCTCGTTTTCGCTTCCCCGTTCCTGTACCTGCTGCTGGCGGTCTTGATGGGCGAGATGCGAGGGTGGGCTTCGGCCGCGCTCCGCGGCGTGCTCGGGACCGTGATGGCCGCGGGGAGCCTGCTGTACTTCGTCTCGACCGTGTATCTCGACCCGCACCTGGGGGCGCTCTGCAGCCGGTTGACCGAGCGGCTGGACCGGCGCACCCCTTTTTTCTATCCTGAGCCTTTCCACTATCTGCCGATGCGCTACTACTATCTCCCCGAGCGGAGCCACTATATGCTGGAAGGGCCGGGCCTCAACATCGATTGGGACAGGGTGCCCGGCTACCCCCCGCGCGTCTCCAAGGAGAGGCTCGAACGCCTGCCGGATTGCCTGGTCTTCGACATGGGGCGCAGGCTGTCCGCCAAGCCCCTGTGGATCGCGAGCGGCAAGAAGATCGCCCGGCTGCTGGGCGGACCTGGTCCATGAGCCTGAAGTGCCCGCAGTGCAGCTACGAGAACGCCGACGACGCTTCCAGCTGCGGCATGTGCGGCCGGACCCTCGACCGCTCGATGGCGGCGCCCTCGGCAGCTCCGGAGGCTCCGGTCGTCCCCGCGGCCGCCTCCCCGCGGTTCAAGTTCGACTACGCCAAGCTCGCCGCGGACGCCGTCCGGGCCTTCCAGCGATGGGGGCTCGTCCTCGACTTCTCCTTGGCCAGCTTCGCCTCGATCGACGTTTTCCTCGACGAGTTCGAAGGCGTCGCCGGGAAGGGCGGAGACGACGAGAAGTGGAAGCCCGAACCGGGTCAGGGCAACATGATCATGCTCCTGGGCGTCTACTGCGGCGAGACGGCCCGCCGCGCTTTCGGGGGGAGGTGGGAGGAGGACCGGACCGCCAACCCCCTCCTGTCCAGCGTCTGCCTGCCGGGCGACAACCGCGTGTTCTTCATCGGGAAGGTCTTCAAGAGGTTCAAGAACGGCTCCGAGGACGCCGTGGGGCCGCTCCTGCTCCACCTGCGCGGGAAGCTCGGCAAGGAGAAGCCGGGCCCGGAGGAGCTCGACGGCTGGGTCGCGCAGGCCGCGGCGCTCGACAAGCTCAAGCTGCCCGGGCACGCCTTGGCGATGGCCGAGCAGGCGCTCGACATCGACCCGGTCTGCGGCGCCGCCATGCACGTGAAGGGCCGCTGCCTGCTCGCCTTGGGGCGCCCGTCGGAGGCGCTCGACTGGCTGGAGAAGGCGCTCCTGGCGGACCCGTCGCCCGCGGTGTTGAGCGACAAAGGCAGGTCCTTGGTCCTCCTGGGCCGGTCCGACGAGGCGCTCTCGGCGCTGCAGGAGGCGGCCAAGCAGGCGCCGGACGACCCCGGGCCGCTCTGCGACCTGGCGGAGAGCCTCGGCCGCCTCGGCCGCGGGGAGGAGGCGCTCGGCGTCTACGACCGCGCCATCGCGCTCAAGCCCGATCGCGAGACCGCCTCCGCCCTGAAGGCGGCGGCGCTCATCGAGCTCAAGCGGTTCGACGAGGCGGTCAAGACGGCCGAGGCCCTGCTGCAGCGCGCCCCCGGGAGCGCGGCGGGCCTCGAGCTGAAGGCCCAAGCCTTGTTCCTGCTCGGCCGCCACGCCGACGCCATCAGGGCGTCCCAGCAATCCCTCGCGATCAAGCGCTCGGCCGACGGGTGGCTGCTGCAGGGCAGGATCTGGGAAGCCCTCGGCCGCTGGGAGGAGGCGGCCAAGGCCTATGACTGCGGGCTGCAGGAGAAGAGCGCTTCGCCCGCCCTCCTGGCCTGCAAGGCGCGGGCGCTGGAGCGTCTCGACAGGGACGCGGAGGCCAGGGCGACCTGGACCCGCCTCGTGGAGCTCCATCCCGCCGGGATGGATGAGCTCCTGGCGGAGGCCCGGCGCAGGATGTTCGGCAAGACCGTCGACGCCCGGAAGGACGCGCAGGAGGCCGAGCAGGCGCTCCGGGAGCGAGGCTTCACCCCCGACTACGGGCCGGCGAGCCTAGCCGCCGTCGACTTGTGCCTGGGCGGCGCGCTCCGGGTCGGCAAGGAGCTGAGGGTGGCGTGGGTCTTCGGCTGCTACATCGGCGAGGTGTTCGTCCGGGAGCTCAAGGCCCGGTGGGAAATCTCGCCGGACGACGCGTCGCAGAGCGCCGTGGTCCTGCCGGACGGCTCTCGCGTCAAGCCCATGCAGGTCGCCAAGGAGCGGTTCTCGGCGGAGGTCCCTTTCTTCGTGACCGCCGTGTTCGCGCGCCAGCGCGGGCCCATGCCGGCCGCCGAGGCGCCGGCTTGGTGCGAGCTGGCGGGGCGCATCGCCGGCATGGGGCGCGTCGAGGAGGCGCTCCTGCTCTACGACGAGGTGCTGGAGTGCCTGCCCGACACCGCCCCGGCGTGGCTCGGCAAGGCCAGGCTGCTCAGGAAGAGCGAGAGGCACAAGGCCGTGGAATGCCTGGACAAGGCGCTCGCGGCCGACCCAGGGCTGGCGCCGGCGTGGGAAGAGGGGGCGTCGATGCTCGTCGAGGATGGGCTGCTGGAGCAGGCCGCCGAATCCCTCGACAAGGCGCTGGCGACGGGCCAGGCGAGCCCGGCCGGGTGGAAGACGAAGGCGGACCTCATGATCCGCCTCAAGCGGCCTGCCCCGGCGCTGGAGGCTTGCGAGAAGGTCCTCGCTGCCGACGCGTCCGACGCCCAGGTGTGGCTGTGGAAGGCGGACCTCCTCTCGGAGCAGGGGGAGCCCAAGGGGGCTTTCGGCGCCTATGACAAGGCCGTCCAGCTGATGACCGGGGCGGAGGGGGGCGCCGGACTCGGCGCCCTGCCCGCGGACGCGCTACGCGCCTTGTCGGCCATGGGGTCGATCAGCGAGAAGGAGGGCAGGAAGCTGGAGGCCTTGCGCCTCTACCAACGCCTGCTCGGCGGACAGCCCGCGGGGGAGGAGGAGCCCTACGCGCAGGCAGCGGCCCGGGTGGCTGTGCTCGAGCAGGATGCCCAGCGCTGGAGCCAGGAGGCCCGGGAACTGGCGGCCAATGGCGACATGAGAGGGGCGGCCCGTTGCCTCGAGACGGCCACCGGACTCGATCCCAAGGACGCCAAGGCGTGGATGGAGAAGGCCGCGGCGCACGGCTCCTTGGGCGAGTTCACCCGCGCCCTCGAGGCGTTCGACAAGGCGCTGGCCTTGGAGCCGGAGAACAAGGACTTCTGCATCGACAAGGCCGAGCTGCTCGTCCGGAAGGGCGACCTCGAGGCCGCCATCCCGCTCTTCGAGAAGGCCATCGACATCGACAGCCAGCACGTCCAGGCCTGGCACGGCAAGGCGTCCGCCCTGGCGAGGCTGGGGCGCGCCGAGGAGAGCCTCGACGCCTGCCTCAAAGGCCTGCACGAGAAGCCGGACTTCGCTCCGGCCTGGCTGCTGAGGGCGGAGCTCGAGAAAGGCCTCGGGCAGCGGACCGAGGCGCTCGCGTCGTGCCGGAAGTTCCTGAAGGTCGCGCCCGCGGCCATGGCCCGCGAGCGCCAGACGGCGCAGGCGCTGGCCGCCGAACTCGGCGGCGGGCCGGTCCCTGAGCCGGCGGCTCCCGCCTCGGCCGCGCCCCCTGCCGCCCCGGGCCCGCAGCTTCAAGCCGGAGGGGGCGACGCCGATGGGCAGAAACGGCGTCAAGCCGGGAGTTGGGCGGAAAAGGCGGCCGAGCAGATGGCGGCCGGGCGGTTCGAGGAGGCGGTCGCGAGCTACGACATCGCGATCCTGCTGGTCCCCGACGATCGGCTCCTGTGGAACGGTCGCGGCAACGCCCTGGTCATGCTGGGCCGTTTCGCGTTCGCCGCGGCGAGCTACAAGAGAGCTTTCGAGGTCGAGCCGTGGTTCGCCGACGCGTATTACGACCACGCGAAAGCCTCGGAGAGCGCCGGCTGCAGGGAGGACGCCATCCGATCGTACCAGGAGTATCTGCTGCGGGAGATGTCGAACCGGACCCGCCGCGCGGAGGTCCTGGCGAGGCTCAAGGAATGGGGAGCCCCGCGGCCGGACGCCCGGCCGATCCTTGAGCAGATCGTGGCGCGGCACGGGGGAGGGCCGGGGGGCCGGGGTCCTTCGACGGCGGCCGAGTGGGCGTCCTTCGGCGAGAGCATGATCGAGGCCTTCGACCGTCCCGACTTGGCGGTCCTGGCCAGCGCGCGGGCCCTGACGCTCGACGCCAGGAACGTCCTGGCCCACCACAACACGGCCGTCGTGCTCTGGCGGGCCGGCAAGCTCGAGCAGGCGCTCGAATGGTTCGAGAAGGCGCTTGCGCTCGACAAGGCCTTCGCCCTGGCATGGTGGGGGAAGGCGGCCGTGGAGGGCATGTTGGGGCGCAAGGACCGCCAGAAGGCGTCCCTCCAGGAGCTCCTGCGCAACGCCGCGAGCCTCCCCAAGGGACGCGAATCGCTCCTCAAGAAGGCCGAGGAGGAGCTCAAGGGACTCGGCTGAGCGGGAGCCGTTATGGTATCATCCCAATCAGGAGATCAGCGATGGCCCATATCCTAGTCGTCGATGACGATGCCTCGATCCGGGACCTTGTCAGCGAGATCCTCGGCATGCACCAGCATACGGTCGAGATCGCGGAAAACGGGCTGCAGGCCGTCGAGAAGGTCCGAAAGGTCCCTTACGACCTGGTGATCATCGACCGCAACATGCCCACCATGACCGGCATCGACGCCATCAAGATCATCCGGTCCAGCCCGCAGTTCCAGAAGCTGAAGATCCTGATGTTCACGTCCGCCAGCGTCGTCAAGGAGATCGACGAGGCCTTCGAGGCGGGCGCCACCGGCTACCTGACCAAGCCGCTGAACATCGAGGTGTTCCTCAAGAAGGTCCAGAACACGCTGAAGTAGCGCCCCCCGCGTCGAGGCCGTTGGGCCTACCCTGGGCTGGGCCGTAATCCACTGGCGCCGGCGCCGCCGCCCGGCTATCATGAGGCCATGACGAGGGTCATCCGCACGGCCCTGGCGGTCTTGCTGGCCTGCCAAGGCGCGGCGCCTGCTTGGGCCGGGCCGCGGATTGTCGTTCCCGAGGCCGGCGGGACGGCGCGGCCCTTTCCTGGCTCGCCGGTCCCAGCGCTGCGGTTGGGCCTGCCGTCGTCCCAGGGGCTCCTCCCGAGCGTCTCGCTGTCCGCGCCGGGCCTGGGGGCCGTGCCGGCCGCGCCGTCGCTGCGCCAGCCCGTGTCGTGGCCGGCGCTTCCGTCCCTCTCGCCCGTCTCGCTCGTGGCCGCTCCCGTTCCCGCCGTCCCTCCCCCGGCCGCATCACCGGTCGACACGCTCAAGGCCATGGAGGCGGCCGGCCTGCCCTTCTCCTCCCCCGACGCGGCCCTGGACCACGAGCGGGCGGCGGCCGCCATGGACGCGGCGTTCTCGGGCGCCGTCGAGGCGCCGGATGTCGTGGCGCAGCCGTCCGGACCGGACCCTGTCGGGGGCCTCGTCCGGGCGGGCCTCGGCCGGGGCGAAGCCCTCGGGGTCGTCGCCCGGGTCCGCGAACGCGCCGGGAGGCTGGCGGCGGCGCTGAGGGAGGGCGGGACGGCCCGCTCGGCCGCCCTGGTCAAGAACGCTTTCCTGCTGACCGTGCTCCTGGGCGTGAGGCCGGGGGCCATGCTTTTCCTGCCCGCCGACCAGCTGGCCGAGGTGGAAGCCGTCGCCCGCCTGGCCAACCCCCGGGTCCGCGTGGCCACCAGGCCGTGGGGCAAGGCGGGGGAGGGCGTCCAGGCCTACATCTACGACCCGGACCTGGCGCTTGAAGCCATGCGGGCCGCGACCGACGCCGGCCTGCCTGAGGTCTCGTTCGCCGAGGACCTCGCGTGGATCGGGACGGGCCCCCACGCCCCGCGGCGCGCCCGGCGCTGGCTGGACGGGCGCGTCCGGCGCTATCTCGACGACCACTCGGAGCACCGGCTGGGCGTCCTGTTCGGCTACCCGCCCAACGACGTGGCGGCGCTGGTCCGCGACGACGCCTCGGGCGCCCTGGGCGCCGGGCAGGACATGGTCGCCGCATACTACCCGGGCGACGAGTCGAACGGCGTCTTCTGGCTGTCCAAGGACCCCGACCATCCCGTGACGCGGCGGACGGTGGCCGTCTATCAGGCGGCCCTCGATGCGGCCGCCTCTGCGTTCGGCGACCTATAGCGGCGCGAAGCGGTGCTTGACCACGGCCTTCAGGGCCGAAAGCCCGTCGCGCCAGCCGATCTTCTTCCCCTCGGATTTGGAGCGAGGTTGGTAGCGGACGGGGACCTCCATGATCCCGTGCCCGTGGCGCAGGAGCTTGGCCGTCACCTCAGGCTCGATGTCGAACCGGCGCGCGGCGAGCTTGAGGGAGCGCAGGACGTCGAGCCGCACGCACTTGTAGCAGGTCTCCATGTCGGTCAGGCTGCTGCCGTGGAGCAGGTTCGTGAGCGACGTGAGCAGCCTGTTGGCCCAGTAGGACGCGGGGGCGGCCCGGCCGCGCCCTTGGAGGAAGCGGGAGCCGTAGCACGCCGCGGCGCGGCCGTCGAGCACCGGGGCGGCCACGGCGGGGAGGTCGGCCGGGTCGAGCTCGAGGTCGGCGTCCTGGACCGCGACGGCGAACCCCGTCGCGGCGGCGAACCCCGCCGCCAGGGCCGCCCCCTTGCCCTGGTTGGGGGTCTGGTAGAGGATGCGCAGCCCGGGCCGGCCTTCGAACGCGCCCTTGAGGAACTCGGCCGTGCCGTCGGTCGAGCCGTCGTCGACCACGATGACCTCCTTGTCCAGGGGCAGGGCGAGCACGCGCTCGAGCACGGCGGCCAGGGAGCCTTTCTCGTTGTAGACGGGGATGACGATGGACAGGACCCGGCCTGGCTTCGGCCCGCTGACGCCCTGGGCGTCCACTAAGCGACGGCGGCTCCCCGGCGCTTCATGATCTCCCCGGTGACCAGCGGGAGGATCTCGTGGACGTCGCCGGCCACGGCCAGCGTCGCCGCCTTCATCATGGGGCACTCGGGGTCGCTGTTGATCGCCACGATGGTCTTGGCCGACGACATGCCGGCCAGGTGCTGTATCTGCCCCGAGATGCCGCAGGCCATGTAGAGCTTGGGCCGGATGGTCCGGCCGGTGAGGCCGACCTGGTGGCGGTAGGGGATCCACCCGGCGTCGACCGCGGCGCGGCTGGCGCCCACCGCCGCTCCCAAGGCCTTGGCCAGGGCGCGGACCGGCTTGAACCCTTCCGGCGAGCCCAAGCCCCGGCCGCCCGAGACGACCAGGTCGGCGCCGCCCAAGTCGATCTCGCCGGCCTCCTGGGCCTGGGATGAGACGAATTCGGTGCGGGTCGCCGACGGGGCGAAGGCCACGGCTTCGACCTGGCCGGCGCGGCCGGGGGTCTTGGGGGCCGGCGGCCAGACCATGCCCTGGAGCGTCATCACGCAGGACGGCGAGGCGAACTCGACCTCGCCGATGATGTTGCCGCCGTAGCCGGCCCGCCGGACCTTGAGGCCCGCTTCGCCGGCGTCGAGCGCGAATACGTCCGTGGCGATGGCGGCCTTGAGCTTGACCGAGAGCCGCGCCGCCAGGGACCGTCCCGCCACCGAGGAGGGGAAGAGGATCTTGCCGAAGCGTTCCTTCTGGCAGAGCTGGACGAGGGCCGCGGCCTGCAGCTCCTCGTCGGGGCGCGAGAGGGCCTCGTGCTCGAGCACGAAGACCTTGTCGGCCCCGCGTTCGACGAGGTCCCGCGCCGCTTCCGCCGGCGGGCGGCCCAGCAGGACGGCCGAGAGCCGCTCCTTGAGGGTGTCCGCCAGGGAGCGGCCGGCGGTCAGGAGTTCGTGCGCCGCGGCCAAGGACCCCCGCGAGCCGAGGGCGACGACGAGGACGCCGCTGTCGAGCTTGTTCGTCATATCACTTTCCTCTCGATGAGGATGTCCACGAGCTTGGCCGCCTTCTCGGCGGAGGTGGCGCCTTCGACCGTCATGCCCGCGGGGCGCGACGGCGGCGCCGATTCGGCGGCGATCCTCGCGAGGCTGCCGGCGGAGCCGACCTCGGAGGCGCCCAGGCCCAGGTCGGCGGCGGTCCAGCGCGGGATCACGGCCTTCTTGGCCGAGAGCTTGCCCTTGAGCGACGGCAGCCGGGGCTCGTTGATCTCCTTGACGGTGGAGACGGCCGCGGGCAGGCCGAGCTTCAGGGTGTCGATGCCGTCCTCCAGCATGCGCGTCACGGTGACGGCGGAGTCGGTGACGGACTCGATCTTCTTGACGGAGGAGGCCGACGGCCAGTCGAGCCAGGCCGCGACCTGCGGCCCGACGATGCCGGAGTTGCCGTCATTGGAGCTCTTGCCGAAGAGGACCAGGTGGACCGGCTTGTCGGCCGCGAGCTTCCTGAGGGCCGCCGCGAGGGCCCTGCTGGTGGCGTAGGTGTCGGAGCCCGCGAACTCGGGCCCGCTCACGAGCACGGCCGACTCGATGCCGCGGGACATCGCCTCCCGCAGGGCCCCTTCCGCCGAGGGCGGGCCCACGCTCACGGCCAGCGTGGTCGACCCGGGCAGCTTCTCCTTGAGGCGCAGGGCTTCCTCGACGGCGTATTCGTCGAACGGGTTGAGGGCCGTCTGGAGGCCGTCGTGCTTGACCCTCTTGGTCGCCGAGTCCACGTGGACGCCGAGGCTCGTCGGCGTGTCCTTCACGCACACCACGATGTTGAGTCCCATGGCCATTCCCACCTTCCGAAGAATCTTGCGCGAGGGCCGCGGCGCGGCGCGGCCTCAGGCGTCCGGCGACGAAAAGTGTGGTGGGGATAGGATTCGAACCTATGTAGGGCGTAGCCCGACGGTTTTACAGACCGTTGCTTTTGACCGCTCAGCCACCCCACCGTGAGATGACTTACAGCGTGGGATTCTAGCTTTTTCGGTCAGGGGGCGACAATGGGGGCTGCGGCGGGAGGGGGGAATTTGACGGGATTGGTGGCGGGTTTGGAGGGCTTCAGTCCCCCGGAGGGGCACATTCGCCGACCTGCACCTCTTGGATGCCCATCTTGTCGAGAAAGGACTGCCAGAGCCCCTTGTCGTCGCAGAGGTCCTTTCTGAACGCCCTGTTCATGCAGTTGTGCCAGTCAATGAGCGCGAGGTTAGAGGCGGCGGTCGGGAAGAAGGTCCTAGACTTGGCACTCTCGACTATCTCCAGCGTCTGCGAGCAGTCCGCGGTAGGATCGATCCCGAAAATCGGTTGTTTGAGGATAGAGATGTCTCTTGAAGTGGCGAACTGCTCCTTCCGGCGATTCAACTCGGGATAGTAGGTCAGCGGCTTCCGATAGCAATCGAACAGCGGGATCAACTCCGGGGGGACCTCCGCCGGGTTCAGGGCTTGTAGCCTGGACAGCTTCACATCCGGGCTCATCATCTGCCATTCGTCGGCCAACGGGGAGAACCCATACCAACGTCGGAACTGGCTTTCGGGTATCTTCGAGGAATCCATGAAGTAATTGAAGGTGCACCCCCATCGGACCATGGAGAAAGTGCTTGGCTTGACGAACAGATGCGAAGCGTCCTGAAGCAGCGTGAGGTTCCTGAGCGCGTTCTTGGCGAACTCCTTGGCTCGGGGGCTGCCCTTGGAGTCGATGATCCGGCGGCAGAGGACTTCTTTTTCTTTGTCGTTGGCGGCCAACCTGAGGATGTCGCTGGCAGCCGCGATGTCGTAGCGTCTGCCGCTCTCCATCACCTTTCCCTGCTCCCAGATGCCCGGATAGTCCGTGATCACGTGCATGAGGAATTTGATCTTCTTGGCCTTGTCCTTCTCGGATTTCGCCAGAAGGCTGTAGGCCTCAGGTCGGGTTTCTCCGTGTAGCCAGGCACCCCCGGTGAACTCCATGTTGGGATATTTCGTAACGAGCAAGATGGCGAGCTTCTGACCCTTCTCCGAATCTCCGTAGATGCGCAGAAGGTTGGCCGCCGCGTTCCCCAGCACTGGGGTCCCGTCTCTATGCACAAGTTTCGGATTGTCGTAGCGCCTTAGGATGATTTCCAGTTCTCTGGCAATCAGGTCAAGCTGTGGCTGCGGGAGCAGCCGGAGCTGTTCGGGTTGATAGATTCTGCTGAGAGCGAAGTGTGCGTATGGTGCTATCGGGTTGCCCTTGATTGCGTCGAATACGGGGTCGTCAATCGGGAACTTCGCTCCGGGGAAGGACGAGATCACGGCCATATACGCAGCCACGGCTTGCCGCCTAGTGTCGGGAAGCCTGAGTTCCGGATTGAGGATGAGAGCTTGATGTCTTTGAGCAGCCACAAAGGTCAGAAAGGCCTTCCAGTTGGGGTCCTTCGCCTGCTTTGCCGCAGTCAGTATGTCATCTGTCGTTTTTTCATATGCGGCCCTATCGCCAACGTCGCCGCCTTTGTCTCTGCGGGCAATCGCAAGCAAATCGTCTTGATTGGCTGGCCTCGGTGCAATCCTGATCGACGCCGATGAAAGCTGCTGCTCAATCCAAGCCAGCTTGTCTTCCGCAGCAAATTCATTGAAGTGCTTCCGGATCAGCGAACAGACTTCCCTCGAAAGCTTCGGGTCAACTCCAGCCCTGGGCCCGCGTAGCACAAGACCCCGGAGGTCCACAAGAGCATGTTCGACCATGCGTCGTGTGGTCGTCGGCTGGAAGAGGGATTCTCCTGCCAACCTGCCCTCGAAGGGGTAGTTTGCGATTGTTCGTGATTGCGGCCAGCGACGAATAAGGGTGTCGAAATAACTCTTGAACGCGGGAATTGATTTCGCGTAGTCCCCGTCCTTGTGGGCACGGTAGGCGACCGTCACGAGCGGCTGGATTTCCGATCTCAGGGCGAGTGCCTCTGGAGGAAACCCCGAAGTGAAATTGTTGTGGTCCGAGAAGACGGGAACTGCGGATGAAGGACTCACGCCCTGGTAGGGGGAGCCAGCTTGTCGTCTGTCGGCGGCGTTGAGCGGCGAGATAAGAACGGCCATTCCCAGCGACGTCACCAGCGCGGACAAGACGAAGCTGTGGGAGAGCTTCACGGCCCGTGTTCCTTGCTCTGTCGGGCTTCCTTGCGCACGGGGAGTGGCCTTCCCAGCCGCTTCTCGACCAGCGCCCGGCAGCGGTCGCACAGCACCCCTGTCTCGGCGTCCACGGTCTTGATCGTGCCCTTGGCGTCTTCCATGAGGCAGCGGGGCGTCGGGCAGTGGTCGAGCCCCAAGGCGTGCCCAAGCTCGTGGTTGACGACCTTCACGGTCCTGGCGGCGAGCAGGCCCGGACTCACCTTGGCCGTGTGGAGGCGCTTGGTTGAGACAACGACCGATGTGCCGCCCATGTTGCCGAGGCCGAAGATGCCCCAGTCCTTGGTCCAGCCCTTGGTGGTGGAGATGTCCATGGAGGTGAAGCCGACGATCCAGGTGCAGCCGGACTTGGACGCGATCACGGCGTCCAGGTAGTCCAACAGCTTCTCGGCGCGGTAGCGCTGCCTGGGGGGATAGAAGGCCTTCTTGGGCGGCGGGAGAGCGGGCAGTTCCGTGGCGGCCAGCCCAAAGGTGTCGTTGACGCCCTGCTTGACGACCGCCAGAAGCTCCTTCTCGTAGGGGCCGAGGGGATGGAGGCAGACCTTAGGTTCCTCGGCGAGGATCGGGCCTGCGAGTCCGAGGGCCAACATGATTAGGAGCCAGCCTGACCAATCCTGTGCGGTCGGGGACCTGACCATCATCGCCCCGTCCTATGACGCCCGATACTCCCGCCGGTCCAGGCAGGCGTCGTAGGTTTCCCGCTCTATGGGTATCCAGTCCGTTTTGTTGATGCCGCGCAGGTTTTCGTAGACCGGGCTCGATGGAAAGGCCGAGGCGATCCTCAGCCAGCGGTCCTGCTCGCGGGCGATGACGCGGATTTCGTCCGCGGCCTCGGAGAGGTCCTGGTCCTGGCTGAAGATCAGGGCCACGTCGTATTCCTTCCGGTGGGCCATCTGGATGACGTCAAGGGCGATGCGGACGTCGATGCCCTTCTCCTCGCCGGCCATGAAGGCGTATTCCTTCCCGGCCATGTCGCCGAACTCCGGCCTCTTGGGCAGCAGCACGACCTTGTTCCGGTAGCGGAGCCTGCGGGTGTAGACGCGGACTCCGCTGCGGCTCATGGCGAGGAGCTTGGCGGCCCAGAAGCGATTCCAACGCGCGTTGTCGCGGCGGTCGGGGATGCCGGTGTAGAACCTGGTCTGGATGAGCTTCCAGCCCTTGATGCGGCAGACGGCCTCCGCCAGGGCCTTGATGTCGTAGTTCGGGTAGACGTGTCCGAACGCTTCGCGGGCTGAATGGAACAGGTTCTGGCCGTCTACGAAGACGGCGGTTCTCTTCTCGGCAGGCTCAGTCGGCATGGACGGCTCCTAAAGATAACCCCACCCGGGCCTTTCGGCAAGTCGGGTGGGGAGCAAGTATTGATATTATAGCCCGTAGAACCGAAATGTTCAAGAGAAATTTCCGGCCTTTTGAAGGCCGCAGCAATTCCGCAAGCCCCCTGAATAGCCCGCCCTCCAGCCGTCGGTAGCCCTCCCCGGACATCCTCCCGAGCAAATTCGCATTCGCCTCCGGGACCCCCTTGCATCTATAGGCTGATATATATAGACTATATCATGTTAGAGGAGGCCCCCATGACCACCCCGTCCCCTCTCTCGGCCAACGAGAGAGCCGCCAGGTCCCGGCTGCGTCAACTGCTCAACGAGCCCACCCTACTGCGTGCCAACCTCGTTGAAATGAAGCGCTTCTGCGGA
>JACRDT010000001.1 GCA_016212795.1 Elusimicrobiota bacterium
GGTCGCTCCCAAGGCCGTCACCTGCGCCAGGGCGAGGTCCACGAAGATCACCTCCCGCTCCACCACATGGAGCCCGAAGTAGGCGAAGACGCCGGTCAGGACCAGACAGGCCAGGAACGGCCAAGCGAGCAGTTGGATGATGTCCATGGCCGGGTCACCTCCCGCCCTGCAGCGAATCCGTGAGCAGCTTGAGGCCGGCGTCGAAGAGGTCGAAATAGGTCTTGATCTCCCCGCGCCCGCCCACCGAAGGGGTGAAGACGACCAGCTTCGCTCCGGTCTCCCGCGCGATCTTCTCGGGGAGCTTCGGGTCGAAGTACGGCTCCACCAGCAGCACGGAGACCTTCTCCGCCTTGATCTTGGCGACAAGGGACCGGACATGGGCGGGAGAGGCCGGGATGCCGGGCTTGGGCTCGATGAAGTCCACCACGTCGAGGCCGAAGTGCTTGGCGAAATTGGGCCAGGAATTGTGATAGGTGACGACCTTCATCCCCTTGATCGGAGAAACCAGGGCGGCCCACTCCTTCTCCTTCTCCGCCAGCCTCGACTCGAAGCGCGCGAGATTGTCCTGGTAGGATTGGGCATGATCGGGCTCGAATTCCGTCAGCTTCCTGGCGATGCTCCTGGCGATAGCCAAGCCGTTGCCGGGATCGAGCCAGAAATGCGGGTTGCCCAGGGGATGCACGTCCCCCATGGACCTGTCGACGCCCCCGGAGGCCTTCTGCAGGATGTCGCAGCCCTCGGAGGCATCGAGGAAGCCGGCATTCCCCGGCAGGATACGCTCATTCCTGGCGCTGGTGAGCAGCGAGGGGGCCCAACCCACCTCCAGCTCCAGGCCGACCTGGATGAAGAGGTCCGCTTTCTTGAGCCTGAGGAGGTAGCTGGGTTTGGCCTCGACGAAGTGGGGATCCTGGTAGCCTTTGGCGATGGAGACCACGTCGATGCGGTCGCCGCCGACCTCCCGCGCCAAAGCAGCCAGGTCTTCGGTCGTGGTGACCACCTGGAGTTTGGCCATGATGGGCGAGGCCGTCAGGCACAGGAGCAGGAAGGACGCCAACACTCTTCTGATGGTCATGTGATTCCTCCTAGAAGGGATGCGTTCCATGGGGGCCGATGTTGAAGGTCACTTTCAGGAATCCGAGATGCTCGTCCGTCCCATCTGATTTGCGGACCGTCCTTCCTTGGAGGCTGACGAGGCAGAACTCCGAGGGCATGAAGGTCACATACAGCAGCCCCCCGTGTTCATGCCCGGCATTGTCGGTCGGGGACTCCGTCCAATCGAAGCGGCCGCCCGCGCGCCAGCGCCTCGCGAACTGGTACTCGAGGTGGCTGAACAGCCCCTTGCTGGCGACCGTGGAGGCGGAGCCGTTGTCCCGCTGGTTCCACAGCGCCTCGGTCTGCCAGAAAGCGGAGCGGTAGACCGCCCGCCGAGGGTCCTTCCAGCGGAAGGTGAGGTCGAAGCCGTAGAGCTGGCTGCGCAGGGTCTTGGAGGATGAGTCGACCGCGTTGAACTCCTGTCCGGCCGCCCCGTAAGCGTAGCTCGCGCCCAGGGTCATGTTGGCCGACTCCGTGAGGTCGTAGTAGCCGCTCGCCCGGCCGATGTGGAGCAAGTCCTTGCGCCTGGCCTTGCCGAACGTCGGAGCTTCCGACGAATCGGGGGTCACAATGGTCTCGGCGTCTAGTTCCATGAACAGCCAGGGATTGGGCACGTGCCAGGAGAGCGCCGCGCCGAGGCTCGAAAGCCCCTCTTCGCCGAAATACTTCTCGTGGACCAGGGGGCGGTCCGCGAAAGCCGTTTCCGGGGCATGAGTCCGGTTGAATTTGCCGAAGTCGGGCCTGAATTTGCCCGCCTTCAGCCCCAGGTCATACGGCAGATGGAACCAGTCGAGATACCCTTCCTCAAGGTCCACCTTCCCGTCGCCGTCAACGGAGATAAAGACATCGGCCTTGGCGTAAGGGTCCACCACGGACTGCAGACCGAGTTCAACCTCTTTGAACTGGACCGCGGCCGGCTTTTCCTGGCCGTCCGGGACTTTCCTCCGGCCCGCCTCGGCCTGGAGCCAGCCCACCGCGCTGATGTTGGGGTTGAGAAGGTTCGAGGCCTGGAGCGCCCCGCCCCCGGGGCGCGGCGTCGATTCCTGCGCCCAGACAGCGTGGCTCCCGAGCAGCAGCATTGGCAAAATGAGACGCATGGACATAGTCCTCCTGACTGTGAGATTCCTTTGACGGATTCGGGGAGGCTAGGCCGAAGGAGGGCCGCGGGTGGTTTCCGGGGACGCCGCCGCCAGCCCGGGCGCCACATCGGGAACGCTCGCTTTGAGGAGGACCGACCGGACCGGCGGAGCCGGGGGCTCGATGGAAGGCGCGGCGAAGATGGCCGCGCCATGGCACAGGCAACAATGGCCGTCCGTGTCCGCTGGGCCGAAGAAGTCGTGATGGGCCCTGTGAACCGCCACCGCCAGGCAGGCCGCCAGCGACAACAACAGACCGACGCGCCGCGGCAACGAACTCATGCTCGCATTATAGGTTTTTTCCGCCGCATTCAAAAGAACGGATGCTCGAACGAAAGATAGGCCAGCACGCCGCTCTCGCCCTTGGAGGGGCCCACGCCGACCGGGAACGCAATCCCGGGGACGATCTGGAGGCCGGACTCGAAATTGACGGCGAACCTCATTCCCGGGCTGAGGAACGCGGTCTCGCCGCGGGACTTGGAGCCGTCCGGCTCGACCGACTCGAAAGAGCTCCAGGCCGCCTCGAACATGAGGCTGAAGTTGTTGTTGACGGAAAAGATCGCGCTGGCTCCATGGTTGAACGAGAGCGTGTCCGCCTTGGCCCCTCCCGGTTCCCGGGCGGACGGAACGAGGGTGGCGCCCGCGTTCCAGTGGGTCACCCAGCGGTCGGAAAGCTCGACGCTCAGCGGGATGTTGACCTGCACCCCGGTCGAGCCGCTGCCGAACCCATCTTTGTAGTCGCCGGTGGGAAGCAGCAAGGAAAGCCGGGGAGCCATGGCGACCGGCCCCTTGAAGAGCAGCTGATAGCGATAGTTGAGCGCGACATCCCCGATCCGGCTCGCCCTGACCGGCTCATCGAGATGGTTGATGGGGACCGTGATGGACACTTGATGGGCCTGCCCTGGAGCCGGCCATTCCTCGGTGAACGAGTACGCCCAAGTCTTGCTTTTGCCCAGGTACTGGTAGGTCTGGATGTGCTGGATGACCCCCGGCTCCTGATTGTACGCTTCCTCGATCAAGAAGGAATTGTCCTGGATCCTCTTCGTCTCTTCCGCTCGAGCCGCGGCCGAGAACAGGACGCCGGCGACCGCGACCATGCCCCACGTTCCGAATCTCATAGGACGACCCCCAGGAAGCTCAGGATGTGGTTCAGCGCGAACCCAACGAAGAACGCGAAGGGGAAGATGAAGGCCGCCATGCCCATGGCCATCCACTTGCCCCGCTCCTTCCAGGTCACGGCGAACTGGGCCACGCAGGGGATGAAGAGCGTCAGGATCACCGCGGCGACCAGGAGCGCGTTGCCCGACAGGGTCCCGGCCTTGGCCAGGTCGAAGAGCCCCGCGGCGCCGAAGTCCCGCCGGAAGAAGCCATAGAGGAACGCGGGGCTCGCGCCCGCGGGCAGGCCCGCCCATTGGACCGGGTAGCTGATGAGCCGGATGAGCACGTCGAAGAGGCCGGTGAGCCTGCCCAACCAGATGACCGCGCTGGCCAGGACGAAGAGCGGCAGCACCTCCTTGAAGTACCATACCATCCGGGTGTAGGTCTTGGTGAACACGTTCAGGGCGCTCGGGAGCCTCAGGGGCGGCAGCTCCATGAAGAAGTCCGCGTCCTCCCCTGGTATCAGGCGCTTGCCTAGGAACCCGGCCAGCACGAACGTCAGGCCCACGGTGAAGCCCCAGACGGCCAGCATCCCGGGGTGGCCGGCCATGAGCGCCATGAGGACGCCCAACTGCGCCGAGCAGGGTATGGCCAGGGCCAGCAGGAAGGTGGCGAGGATGCGCTCCTTGGTCGACTCGAGGGTCCTGGTCACGACCGTCGCCATGGTGCTGCAGCCGAACCCCAGGGTGATGGGGATGACCGCCCTCCCGCTCAAGCCGATGAGCTTGAACGCCTTGTCGACCAGCATGGCCAGCCGCGGCAGGTAGCCCGTGTCCTCGATGATGGAGAAGGCGATGAAAAAGGAGGCCACGATGGGGAAGATGATCGCCACCGCGTAGCGCACCCCGAGCGTCACGACGCCGTACTCCCCGGCGAACAGGTCGAAGAGCGCTCCCGAGCCGAAGAGCCCGGCGAAGAAGGCGTCGACCCCGGGGTTGACGCGGTTCTCGAAGAACGTCTCGATGAGGTCCACCATGGTCCCGGCCCCGAACCCCCCGACGAACTTGTAGAGCCCGAACCACAGGACCCCGGCCAGGATGGGCAGGCCCCACACCGGATGGATCATGAGCCGGCTCAGGGCCTCCTTCCAACGGCCCGCCTTCTCCCGGGGCTGGACCGTGAGCCATTCCTCGACGACAGCGGTCGCCGCGGCCTGTCGCTCCCGGGAAAGCCTCATGGCCGCTTCCCGTGAGGAAGCGTCGCAGGCCAGGGCCTGTATCTTCCCAAGCTCGGGCTCGGCGGCCAGCATGGCCATGGTCTCCCGGTCGTTCTGGAGGGCCAGGATCGCGAGCAGGCGAGGGGAGACCGGGTGCTCGTTCTTCAGGAGCTTCGCGACCCCGGCGATGCGGCCCTCCATCTCCGCCGTGTAAGGCCTGTGCTGCCCGTCGTACTGGTATTTCCCTTCCAGCACCTCGACGATCCTGGAGCGGAGGTTCTCGATGCCCGCCCCGCTGACCGCCACGGTCTGCGCCACGGGAACGCCCAGGTCGTGCTCGAGGTGCGCGATGTCGAGCCGCATGCCGCTGCCGAGCATCTCGTCGTAGAGGTTGAGCACGAGGATGACCGGCAGCCCGCTCTCCACGAGCTGGAACGTGAGCGGGAGCATCCGCTCCAGGTTCTTCGCGTCCACGACGTGCAGGATGACGTCCGGCCTGCCCATGAGGACCATGCGCCGGGCCACGGCCTCCTCCTCCGTGATCGAGCACAGGGAGTACATCCCGGGCGTGTCCAGCACCGCGTACTCGTGATGGCCCCCGACCCTCATCACGCCCGAGGAGACGTCCACCGTGGTCCCGGGGTAGTTGCTGACCGTCACGTAGCTGCCGGTAAGGACGTTGAACAGGGCGCTCTTGCCGACGTTGGGGTTGCCCACGAGGAACACTTTCTTCTTCCCGTCCAGCCGGCCGGCCGGCCCCCCGCGCCCGCAATCCATGCGCTACTTCCCTTCTCCCCTGCCGAGACGGACATGGATGCGCCCGGCCAGCCCTTTGTCCATCGCGAACTGGCTCTCGCCCAGCTGCACGAGGTGGGCGGGGGTCTTCTTGAGGAGCTTCACGGTCTGGCCGGGAAGGATCCCCATGGCGGTCAGCTTGTCCATGCCCCCGGCGTCCGGGGACTTCACGAACGCGATCTTCCCGGCGTCGCCCGGCTCGCATTCCGAGAGAGGCAGGACCAACCGGCGGGCGTGCGAGCGGCCCTCCGCGCAGCACGGCCCCGGCGGGATCGACCGGCCGTGGGGGCACGAGGACGGGTGGCCCAGGAGGGTGCAGATGCTCTCCTCCACCCCGTCCTGGAGCACGTGCTCGAACCTGCAGCCCCACTCGTGGATGATCTCTTTCTTGACGTCGAGCACGTCGGCCAGGAGCCGCTCGGCCAGCCGATGGCGCCTCACGCAGCGGCGGGCTTCCTCCCATCCCTTGGCCGTGAGCTCAAGGGCCTGCCCGGCGAGGGGACCGGGCGCCGCCAAGCCTCCCTCCGCCAGCTCCGAGGCCGCCAAAGCCTCCGGGGCCGACGAGTCAGGCGAGGAAGGCGGCAGCCCCCAACGCTGCCCGCGCTCCTTGTTCTCGATCCAGTACCTCTCCAGCGCCTCGTGCGCCGCTTCCGACAGGTTCATGGTTCCCCCCCCAACAATCGCCGCAGACGCCCGAGCCACGGCGGCGGCAGGGGCGTCTCGTAGCGGCACCGGGGACACCGCGCCATGCGGCACTCGCCCGACGCCAGCGGGCAGCCCTGGCAGGAGTTCCTGGCCAGGGCCTCGTCGAACTCCATGGAACACAGCGCGCACTTCATATTGAAAGTGATTATCAATTTCATTATAGCAGACCCGCCCCCCCCTGTCAAGGACACGGAACCAACGGGGGCCTCCGCTCGTATATAAGGATATGCCCCCGCTCCCGGCCCTCGGGAAGGCCCTGCTCCGCCTGGTCTTCCCCCAGACCTGCGCCCACTGCCAGGAGGACCTTCCCGGGAGCCGGACCGACCCACTCTGCGAGGCCTGCGCGAAGCTGCTGGCGCCGGCGGAGCCCCCCTTCTGCTCCCGCTGCGGCGACCGGGTGGGGGCCTCCCGGACCCACTGCCGCCCCTGCTCGAAACGCCTCTTCGCCTGCGGCCTCATCCGGCCGGCGTTCTACTACGGGGGCGCGGCCGCGTCCCTGGTCCACGCCTTCAAGTACCGCGGCAGGGGGGACGCCGCCCGCTTCTGCGGACGCCGCATGGCCGAAGGCCTCGGGCGCTCGCCCGAACTCCGGGGGTTCGACCGCGTCGTCCCCGTCCCGCTCCACCCGTCAAGGCTGCGGGAGCGGGGCTACAACCAGGCCCTGCTCCTCGCCGAGGAGGTGGCCTCGGCCTCGGGCAAGCCCGTCTCGGACCTGCTGGTCCGCCGCGTCGCGACCAAGCCCCAATGGAACCTGGCCCGCGGCCAGAGGAGCGCCAACCTCGCCGGAGCGTTCATGGCGCGAGACGGGCTCCCCGCGGGCGCCAAGGTCCTGCTCATCGACGACGTCTGCACGACGTCGGCCACCCTGGAAGAATGCGCCAAGGCGCTCAAGGCCGCCGGGGCGGCCTCGGTACACGCCCTGGTCTTCGCCCGCCAATCCCTCAAGGGAGAGCGCTGACGTCGAGGCGGCCGGCCGAGCGCCCGCCGTCCGGGGAGGCGATGGAGGGACCGCCTCCTACGTCATCCCCAGCAGCTTCTTCCACCAAGGGAGCTCGACGGGCGCGACGGCGGCGGCCTTGGCCGCGGCGGCGTCGTCCCCCGACCCCGACCAGAACGGCAGGGCGATGTAGAAGGTGGAGCCCTTGCCGACGTCGCTCTCGAGCCAGAGTCTCCCGTTCTGCATGTGGATGAGGGCTTTGGCGATGGCCAGCCCCAGGCCCGTGCCCCCGCGCACCTCGCCGGTCGCGATCTGGATGAACTTCTCGAAGATCCTCTTGTGCTCGGACTGGGGGATGCCGGGGCCGGTGTCCGAGACCGTGAACTCCACGAGCTTCTCGCCCGCCGAGGCCCGGAACACCCTGACCGCGACCTTGCCGTTGGCCGGCGTGAACTTGATGGCGTTGGACAGGAGGTTCACCAGGACCTGGACGGTGCGGTGGGCGTCCGCGTTGATGGGGGGCAGGTCGGGCTCGACGTCGAGCGACAGGTCGATGGACCGGCGCGTGGCCCAGGGCTTCAAGCCCTCCACGGCGTCCTTGCCGATCCTCTCCGCGTCGGCCTTCTTGACGTTGACCCGCATCTCCCCGGCCTCGATCTTCGAGAAGTCGAGGATGTCGTTGATGAGCCGCTCGAGCCGGTCGGCGTTGAGCAGCGCCGAGCCCAGGATGCGCGTCTCCTCCTCCTTGATCCTGTCCTGGAACTCCTCCTGGAGGATGTCCAGGGCGGCCCGCACCGAGGTCAACGGGGCCCTGAGCTCGTGGGTCACGTGCGCCACGAACTCGCGCTGCATCCGGTCGAGGTCCTTGCGCTTGGTCGCGTCGTGCAGGCTCGAGACCACGCCGACGATCTTGCCGGCCTCGTTCTGGACCACCGCGGCCGAGGCCTTCACCGTGCGCATGGCCTCCTCGGTCCCCCGCACCTGGACGTCCTTCCTGATGTCGCGGTCGGCGGGCGTGCCGATCTCCTCGGAGAGGGTGACGAGGTGCTCCGAGCCCGCCGAGGCCGCGAGGTGCTGCCCGGCGACCCGGGAGAGCGGCGCCGCGTAGAGCTCCTCGGCGGCGGGGTTCATCATCAGGATGTTGCCGCCGTCGTCGACCACGATGACGCCGTCCGCGACGTTCTCGATGACGCCGCGCGTGCGCGCGGAATCGTTGCGCAGGATGGTCTTCTCCTGGAGGAGCGGCTTGGTCACCTCGTCGATGCGCCGCTGGATGTCCTCCCTCAGGAGCCCCTCGACCTTCTCGTAGACCGACTTCTGCTTCAGGGGGTCGGCCACGGCGTTGCCCACCAGCGCCCTGATGGTCTCCTCGAGGCTCTTCTGCTCGAGGGCCTTGAGCAGGGCCTCCTCCCCGACCTTGGCGTAGACCGCCTCGTTGAGGATGATGCCCGCCACGCCCCGGTCCGCGAGGAACTTCCGGGGGTCGGCCGCCGCCGGGGAGTCCGCCCGCGACGACGCCAGCTCGCAGAAGACCTTCAGCTCGTCGAGGGTCAGCGCCGGCTTGAACGTGAGGCTGGAGAGCTTGAAGCGGCCGAAGACGGAGGGGATGGCGCTGGGTAGCTGGTCCATGGAGCCGATGATCCGGCCGTTGGCGATGAGCTTCTCGTTGTCGACGGAGAACGCGAGCTCGCCCTGGGCGGTCTCGGCCAGGACGGACTTCAGCTGCCCGTCGCAGGACTGGAGCATGGCGGCCACGGCCGGGTGGCCCAGCTTGTAGAGGCTGAGCTGCCCTAGGGTCTTGCCCAGGATCTGGATGGCCTCGAGGCAGCGCCGCTCGAAGGTCGCGGAGGCTTCGGTCAAAGCTTGTGGACCCTCCCGTCGCAGCGGACGTGCTGCGTGGCGTTGCGGGCGTCGAAGACCCTCTTGGCGAGGCGCGCCACGCGGGCGTAGTCGATCTCCCGGTGCGCCGTGAGGATGAGCGCGCAGTCGCAGCCCCGCAGGGCCCGGTCCGTCAGGGGCGACGAGGCGATGCGCCGCCCCTCGACCGAGACCGCCGGGACGAACGGGTCGTGGTAGGAGACGCGGGCCCGGGCCTTGAGCAGCAGCGCCATCACATCCAAAGACGGCGACTCCCGGTAGTCCGAGATCCCAGGCTTGTAGGCCACGCCCAGCACGAGGACGTTGCTGCCGTGCAGGGGCTTGCGGTCGATGTTGAGGACGTCCGCGACGCGCCCCGCGACGTACTCGGGCATGCCCTGGTTGATGGCGGTCGCCAGCTCGATGAAGCGCGGCACGTAGTTGAGGGTCTTCATCTTCCAGCTCAGGAGCTGGGGGTCCTTGGGGATGCAGTGCCCGCCGATGCCCGGGCCGGGGTAGAAGGTCATGAACCCGAAGGGCTTGGTCGCGGCCGCGCCGATGATCTCCCATACGTCGAGGCCGAGCCGGTGGCAGACCTGCGCCATCTCGTTGACCAGGGCGATGTTCACGGCCCGAAAGGAGTTCTCCAGGAGCTTGACCGTCTCCGCGGCGCGCGTGCTCGACACGGGGACCACGGTCTCCACGATCTGGCCGTAGACCTCCGTGGCGAGCCGCGTCGACGCCTTGTCGGCGCCCCCAACGACCTTCGGGGTGTTGGCGATGTGGTAGGCCGGGTTGCCCGGGTCCACGCGCTCGGGCGAGAAGGCCAGGTAGAAGTCCCGGCCGAGGCGGCCTTTCTCCGCCAGCCGGGGCAGGACGATCTCGTCGGTGGTGCCGGGGAAGGTCGTGCTCTCCAGGATGATGAGCTGCCCCTTCTTGCGGTGCTTGACGATCTCCGAGACCGCGGCGAGGATGTTGCCGATGTCGGGCTCCTTGGACTTGCGCAGGGGGGTCTGCACGCAGATGAAGACGATGTCCTGCCGGGCGAGCCCCTCGAAACGGCTGCTGGCCTCGAGCAGCCCGGCGTCCCGGTGCCGCTCGACCTCGTCGGACGAGACGTCGAGGACGTAGGACCTCCCGGCCATGAGGTCTTCCACCCGGGCGGGGCTGATGTCGAAGGCGCAGACCTTGAACCCCTTCCGGCAGAACTCCATCGCCAACGGCAGGCCCACGTACCCCGCTCCGATGACGCCGATCCTCGCGGACCGCTCGGCAAGGGCTTTCGAGATGTTCATTGGTCGATTATAGCATCTTGAAACGGCGCGGTCATTTTGTAGAATTTACCGGCATAATCAACGACCCCCCCATGACAACAGACCACGCCTACCACGCCGCGCCGCGCCATCCCAAGCCGGACGCCGCCCGCCACGACGTCTGCGTCGTCGGCACGGGCTACGTCGGGCTCGTCACGGGCGCCTGCCTGGCCGAGCTCGGCCACCGCGTCGTCTGCGTCGACTCGGACGCGAAGAAGATCTCGGCGCTGCGCCAGGGCCGGATCCCTATCTACGAGCCCGGCCTCGACGAGATCGTCGCCCGCAACAGGAAGGCCAAGCGCCTGACTTTCACCGGCTCCATCAGGGAGGGCATGCTCCACGCCGGGCGCCGCGCCGACGTCGTCTTCATCGCGGTCGGCACCCCCCCGCGACCGGACGGCTCCGCGGACCTCTCCGCCGTCGAGGCCGTGGCGGCCGAGGTCGCCCGCCACATGACCGACTACACGGTGATCGTGGACAAATCCACGGTCCCGGTCGAGACCGGCGACTGGGTCAAGAAGACCGTCGCCCGCATCAACAAGAAGGGCGTCCCCTACGACGTCGTGTCCAACCCCGAGTTCCTGGCCGAGGGCACGGCCGTCAAGGATTTCCTCCACCCCGACCGCGTGGTCTTCGGCGTGACCTCGGCCCGGGCCGAGCGCGCGATGCGCGAGATCTACGCCGGCATCGACGCGCCGCTCCTGGTCACCGACGTCAAGAGCGCCGAGCTCATCAAGCACGCGTCGAACTCCTTCCTGGCGACCAAGATCTCCTTCATCAACGCGGTCTCGGTCCTCTGCGAGAAGGTGGGCGCCGACGTGTCCCTCGTCGCGCAGGGGATGGGCCTGGACCGGCGCATCGGGTCCCAGTTCCTGCGGCCCGGCGTGGGCTTCGGGGGCTTCTGCTTTCCCAAGGACCTGGAGGCCTTCCACTGGATCAGCAAGCAGAAGGGCTACGATTTCGCGATGCTCAAGGACGTCAAGGAGATCAACGACTTCCAGAAGGGCTGGATCCCGCGCAAGGTCTCCGAGAACCTCTGGAACCTGGAGGGCAAGACCATCGGCCTGCTGGGCCTGGCCTTCAAGCCCAACACCGACGACATGCGCTTCGCGCCCAGCATCGACATCGTCGCCGCCCTGGTCCGCCGCGGGGTGAGGATCAAGGCCTACGACCCGGTGGCCATGCCCCGCGCCCGGGCGCTCCCGGAGCTCAAGCGCGTGCGCCTCTGCAAGGACGCCTACGAGGCCGCCAAGGGGGCCGACGCCCTCGCGGTCGTGACCGAGTGGCCCGAGTTCGCCAAGCTCGACGTCAAGAGGATCTACAGGTCGATGCGCAACCCCCTCGTCCTGGACGGCAGGAACCTCTTCGACCCGGCGGCGCTGCGCGCGGCGGGGTTCACTTATTGCGGGGTGGGAAGGCCCTAATGAAACGGACCTCAGCCCCCACGAACGCCTTCGCGCCTCCCCGTAGGGGAGGCTTGAGGCTGCTCATCACCGGCGGGGCGGGGTTCCTCGGGAGCCACCTGGCCGAGCACTTCCTCGGCCAGGGCCACCAGGTCCTCGTCCTCGATAATTTCATCACGGGCTCTTTCAACAACATCAAGGCCCTGATGCCGCACCCGGACTTCGCCTTCATCAAGCAGGACGTCACCGACTACATCGAGGTGCCGGGGCGCTTGGACGCGGTCTTCCACTTCGCGAGCCCGGCGAGCCCCGTGGACTACGCCCAGTACCCTATTCAGACCCTCAAGGCCGGGGCCCTGGGAACGCACAAGACCCTGGGGCTGGCCAAGGACAAGAAGGCGATCTACGTCCTGGCCTCGACCTCCGAGGTCTACGGCGACCCCCTGGTCTCGCCTCAGCCCGAGTCCTACTGGGGCAACGTCAACCCCATCGGACCCAGGGGCGTCTACGACGAAGCCAAGAGGTTCGCCGAGGCCATGGCCATGGCCTACCAGCGGACGCACAAAGTGCGCGTGCGCATCGCCAGGATCTTCAACACCTATGGCCCCAGGATGCGCAAGAACGACGGCCGGGCCGTGCCGAACTTCATCACCCAGGCGCTCGCGGGCAAGCCCATCACGGTCTACGGCCGCGGCCGCCAGACCCGGAGTCTGTGCTTCGTCTCGGACCTCGTGCGGGGCCTGGACCTGCTGCTCCACTCGGACCTGGCCACCCCGGTCAACATAGGCAACCCGGACGAGCACTCCATCGTGGCAATCGCCCGCCTCATCAAGAAGCTGACCGGCTCGCGCTCCCGCATCGCCTTCAAGCCCCTGCCGGTCGACGACCCGAAGGTGCGCAGGCCGGACATCACCCTGGCCGTGAGGAAGCTCCGCTGGAAGCCGGCCATCCCCTTGGAAGAGGGCCTCAAGCGCACCATTGACTACTTCCGCGGCTAGCCTGTTATCCGTCGTCGTCCCCTGCTACGACGAGGAACGCGACATCCCGAGGTTCGAGACCGAGCTCCTGGCCGCCCTCGAAAGCCTGGACGTCCCCCACGAGCTGGTCGCGGTGGACGACGGCTCCACGGACGAGACCTTCGCCGCCCTGACGGAGCTCGCCGGCCGCCGCGGCAGCGTCCACGTCGTGCGCCACCCCGCCAACCGCGGCCTGGGCGCGGCCCTGCGCACCGGGTTCGCGGCGGCCAAGGGCGATTGGATCGCCACCCTGGACGCAGACCTGACCTTCCACCCGTCGCAGCTCCGCGGCCTCCTCGAGTGCCAGCGGCGGACCGGCGCCGACCTCGTGTCAGGCTCCCCCTTCCTGTCGGCCGAAGGGTGCTCCCAGGTGCCGTGGTTCAGGCGCCTGCCGAGCCTCGCGGTCAACGGCCTCTATAGGACCTTCTTCCACGGGGGATTCACCTCCTACACCCCGGTATTGCGCCTCTACCGGGCCGAGCTCCTCAAGAACCTGAAGTTCCTGAGCTCCGGCTTCGAGATCAACGCCGAGATCGCGGCGCGGTTCATCCTCGCCGGCCACCGGGTGGCCGAGACGGCCGTCACGCTGTCGTCGCGGCGGCACGGCGCGTCGAAGCTCCGGCCCCTGCGCGAGCTCGCCCGCCACGCCAGGCTCATCGCCAGGCTCCTCGCGGGACGCTGAGCATGCGGCGCGACTTCCCCATCGCCCTGGGCGTCTACGTCCTGCTCGCGCTGTGGACCCATCGCGGCCTCATCGCGGCCGGGCAGGTCAACTCCTTCTCCGCGGCCCTCCCGGGCGCGACGGCCATCCGGAACATCCCCGAGATGGTCTACCAGGAGCCCCCGGCGCAATGGACCGCCGCGCGCATCGTGCGCTCGGGGACGCTCCCGACCTGGACCCCCTACCCGCACGGGGGCACGCCGCTCCTCGCCAAGATGCAGAACGGGGTCTTCTCCCCCTTCCACCTGCACTACTACCTCGTGCCCGACCGTTGGATGCCCCTGGCCTTCACCCTGGTCCCGGTCATCACCGGCCTGTTCGGGTACTGCCTGGTGTACCTCTTCGGCCGCATGCTGAGCCTCGGGCTGGTCCCGGCCATCCTCGCCGCGGTCTGCCACACGTACTTCACCGCCCTGCTGGGGCACGCCCTCTTCTCTCCCCTCGGGTCCGGACTGTTCCTCCCCCTGCTGCTGGCCCTGGCCGAGCTCCACCTGCAGGGCCGCAAGGCCTTCGCCCTCGTCCTCGTGCCAGCGGCGTGCGCCCTGCCCTTTTTCGTCGGCCACATGGAGTCGGCCGGCCGCATCCAGGCCGGCGCCTTCCTCTACCTGGGCCTGCGGCTCCTCCAGATGAGGCACGTCCCCGCCAAGGAGCGGGCCGGCCTGGGCCTCAGGTTCGTCCTGGCCGCGGGATTCGGGGACCTCGCGGCGCTCAGCCAGATCGTCCCGGGGCTGGAGTACCACGCCTGGAGCTACAACGCCGTCTGGCGCGGCAGGCCTGAATACAACTGGGTCTACCACACGATCCAGAAGCACCTGACGCCGGCCGACCTGCCCCTGCTGGCCGCCGGGCTCGCGAGCCTCTACGGCTCCTTCAGGGCCTGGCGATACTGCCTGTCCCGGCCGTCGGCGGGCGCGGCCCAGTTGGGATCGGCCCTCGCCGCCGCAGCAGCGCTGGCGGCGGCCATCGCGGGCCTCTGGGCCGTGGGGCTCGACGACACGGTCCTGGGCTGGAGCGTCAACGCCCGGGCGTGGCCGGCCCAGGCCTTCCTCCTCTTCTTCTCCCTGTGGCTGGTCCTGCGCCCGGCCCCGGCCGCCTCGCCGGCCCTCAAAGCCCTGGCCGCGCTGTTCGTGGGGAGCCTCGCCGTGGAGCTCAAGCTCCCGCCGCTGTCCAACCTGCTCGCCGCCCTGCCCGTCCTCGGCTCCTTCAACAACACGGTCTACACCCCCGACTTCGACCTCTCGCGCTGCGTCCTGGCCGCGGCCGCCCTCCAGGACTGCGCCGCGCCCGGCCTGAAGGGCTGGCGGCAGCGTCTCGCGGCGGGCTGGCCGGCCGTCCTCCTGCTCGCCATCCTGGCCCTGGGCTACGCGGCCTCAAGGCCCCTCAAGCGCTGGGCCGTGGCCCGGGCCGGCATCGCGGCGTGGGCCCGCGCGACGGACGTGAAGCTCGGGTTCCAGGGGCCGGAGCAGTTGTCGTCGTTCCCGGGCGCCTATCCGGTCGCCGGGGTCGTGCCTCCCGGCGCGCCGGTCAAGAGCGTCCACGTCGCCGACCTCGTCGACAAGAAGCCCCGGCTCGAGGTGCCCGCCGCCATCGAGACGGCCTCCGACGGCCGGACCGCCTTCCGGGTCGATTTCCCCGTCGCCGAGGGCCTCCGCCAGCTCAACCTCTTCGCCCTGGTCACCTACCACGGCAAGGCGATCGACTTCCTCGCGGGGCCGAAGATCACGGTCCTGCCCCGGCCCGGGACGATCTTCCTCGTCGTCCTCGCGCTCCTGCCCCTGCTGGTGGCCGCCCCGCGGTGGCTCAGATACGCGGCCCACGCCGCCGCGGCCGCGGCGTTCGTCGCCACGCAAGAGCCCGTCGGCGTCCCGGCCGGGGAGTTCCCCTTCCGCCTCCCCGGCATCGAGAGCCTCGACCGCTCCCGGGGCCCCTTCCGCGTGGATTCGTTCGCGCACGGGTTCCTGCAGGCCGACTACGCCAACCTCTACGGGCTCCAGGACATCCGCAACGGCGGGGACAACCTCGACCTCGCGCCCATGATGCACTTCCTCTCCCTTCGGCAGGACTTCTGGAGCCGGCCGGAGGACCGCCTCTTCTCGACGGGGATGCGGCTGGAGGGGCTGGCCAACGTGCGCTACGTCTTCGACCTGCCGGAGAGCCTGCGCGCCTCCCCCTCCCTTGAGGAGCATTACCGCGGGCCGGACATGGCGGTCTACCGCAACAAGCACTGCCGGCCCCGGGCGAGGTTCTTCGAACAGTCCGTCCTCCTGCCGGCGCCGGACCCCCTGGACTTCGAAGCGAACCGGAAGTTCACGCTGTCCGAGCTCCGAACGCTGGTCGCAGACCCCGGCTTCGACATGGACAAGACCCTGGTCCTGCACGACAGTCCGCAGGGAGAGCCCGCCCCCGCCGCAGCGCCGTCCTCCGGCGGGGAGCCGTCGATCGAGTTCGAGACCTACGCCCCCGACCGCTCGCGCCTCAGGGTGGACGCGCCCCGGGCAGGCTTCGTCTTCCTCGGCGACAACCATTTTCCCGGCTGGGTCGCCCTGCTCGACGGCCGTCCGGCCCGGATCCTGCGCAGTTGGCTGACCTTCCGCGCCGTGGCCGTGCCGGCCGGCAAGTCGGTACTCGAGTTCCGCTACCGCCCGGGCTGGCTGGCCCCCCTGTTCGGCCTGACGGCCCTGCTGGCGCTCGCCTGGGCGGCCGCCTACCTGCGCTGCAGCGTGGCCCCGGATTGGCTCCCGGCCGGTCCCCCGGCCGCCCTTCCCGAATACGCCTGGCTCGTCGAGCTTGTCTCGGTCGCCCTGGTCCTGCCCAGCCTCATCTATTGGACCTTCTGGAGCGGCTTCGTCTACGAGGGGGGCCTGCTCGCGGCCTCGCGGGGAGCCGGGGAAGGGCTGGCGGTCAACGCCGCCGCCTGCGCCGCGCTCGCGCTCCTCGCCGCCGGCGCGGCTTGGTCCTGCCGCCGGCGGTTCCTCTCATAGCGACAGCCTCCGCGACAACGCCTGGCCGTCGCCCTTGAGGCAGAGCTCGGCCAGCGACCACAGGGAGGCGCGCCTGCCGGGCTCGATCTCGCCGTAGACCGTCTCGAGCTCGGCCTCGACTCGGGCCATGACCTCGCGCAGGCCCGCGCCGCCGTCCAACCGCACCTCCAGGACCGGCCCTTGCGTCGAGCGCGACACCGCGGCTTCCAGCACCCCGGTCCGGCACAGCCTGTGGGCGGCTCGCTCCAAAGGCAGCCTCGCCTGTCCCGCCATCCCCAACCGCGCCACTCTGGGCCGGGAGAGGTCGCCCAGCGCCCGCAGGATGGTCTCGCAGTCCGCCCGCTCCACCTCCGCCCCGGGGAACGAAGCGAGGTGGAGGCCCAGGGCCAGGCTCACGTCGTCGGCCTCGCCCCGGGGGAGCGCGGCCAGTTCAGCGGACAGCTCCTCCACGGAGCCCGAGCACAGCCACCTCCGGGCCCTGGAGGCGCTGCGGACGTGAGTGATCACCCAGCACGCGGCCTTGCGCCCGTCGCGCCCGGCGCGGCCGGATTCCTGGTAGAGGCTCTCCCAGGATAGCGGCAGTCCCAGGTGGACGGTGAAGCGGATATCCGGCTTGTGCACGCCCATGCCGAAAGCGCTCGTGGCGGCCATGAGGCCCGAACCCGACTCCAGGAACCGCCGCTCGTGACAGGCTCTCTCCCTCTCCCAGGCGGACCGCTGCCAGCCGTCGGGCGTCCTCCCGGTGAAGCAGGCCACGACGCCGCCGCGTCGGGACAGATTCCGGGCGACCTCCGCGGCGCCGAGCGCGCCGTCGACATGCGGGCAGAAGACCACGCCGGGCCCGGCCAGGCCCGCCTCCGGCCCGGCCGCGAGGAGCCTCTCCAACGACTCGACATGGCCGCTCCTCCCGCAGCGCAGGACCCTGTACTCGAGCTCGGGCCTGGCCAGGCTCGGGGCCGCGACCACCGCGGCGCCCGCCAGCCCCAACTCCCGCCTCATACCCGCCATGGCCGACGGGGTCGCGGTCCCGGTGAGGGCCGCCAGCGGGACCACGCTGTCCTGGCCCGAGCACAGGAGCCTGGCCTTCCTGCCCGCGCCGAGATAAGCGGGCCTGAAATCGTGCCCCCACTGGGTCACGCAGTGTGCCTCGTCGATGGCCGCGAAGGAGAATCCCGGCCCCCGCGCCACCCGGCGGCAAGCCTCCTGGAACGAGCGCGTCTCGAGCCTCTCCGGCGACACGTAGCAGAGCGCCAGGTCCCCGCGCTCCAGGGCCGCGAGCGCCTCCTGGCCGGCTTGGGGGTCGTCCGAACCGAGCGCGGCGGCCCGCGTGATGCCGCAGCGCGAGAGCCAGCGGAGCTGGTCGCGCATGAGCGCCAGCAGCGGCTCGACCACCAGGGCGGTGCCGGGGCGCAGCAGCGCGGCCAGTTGGAAGACCAGGGACTTGCCCGCCCCGGTCGGCAGAAGGATGCCGACGTCCCTGCCGGCCAGCAGTTCGCCCAGCGCCTCGGCCTGGCCCGGCCGGAAAGCCTTATGCCGGAAGATCCGCTCCAAGAGCCCGCGCAGGTCCGACTCAAGCACGGTCCACGCCTTCTCAGGCCGGACCGCCGGCCAGCCGGCCGCCCCCCCGGCCGGCAACGCACTTCCAGAGAGCCTCCCGGGACGCTCGGCCCCTGGGGCTGCCGCCCCAGGCCGCGCCCCGGCCAGCCAACCGTCCCTGACGGCGACGTTGACCCGGCCGGGCCGGCTCTCTCCCCTGAAAGACAGGAAGACTGTTGGAGGCCGTGCCGGCGACGCCTGCGGGTAGAGCCGGCTCAACGCACAGGACATCGGCTCGAGGTCCAGCAGGCTGCGGTCCAGCAATCCCCGGGCCTCATCCTCGGAGAATACCCCGACGCGGCCGAGATCGCTCTCCACAGCCTCTGGCAGGAGCCCGCCGCACGCGGCCCAAAGGGCGGCCTGGACCCGGTGGCAGTACTTGAGCGCCAAGCCGGTCTTCCTCCCGAACATGAGGCCCATCGCCTCTTCAAGGAGCGGCGAGGCGGTCGTGACCCTGCCCCGCGTGAGGATCCTCATCCCCACCGAAAACCTCGCGCATGATTCGGGAGCCGGGCCGTCCAGTCCCAGCGACCAGCGCAACGAAGGGACGTCCTCGCTCCCTTGATCGGCGCGGCCGGCGAAGCCGCGGACCGTGGCGGGCAGCGCGTAGGTGGACTCCAGGTTCAACTCCATCCACCAGACATACGACCCGGACCCCTGGAAAGTTCCCTACCGGATCAGCCCGATGCGCTTGAGCCAGCCCTCGAAGCGGCCCTTGAGGCTGGCGTAGTTCGTCTTGGCGTCGGGCCCTGCGACCTTCGGGACCAGGACTTCCGCGCCCTTGCCCACCAGCCCGGCCGCCGGGACCGTCTGCTCCCTGTAGATGCGCATGCGCTCGCGGAAGACCTCGGGCGTGTCGTCCGCCCGACCGCGGGCCTGGATGCGGCGCAGGAGCTCCGGCTCGGGGACATCGAGCTGGATCATGACGTCCACGCCCTGAGGCCCCAGCAGGGCCTTCAAAGCCTCGGCCTCGGCGGCCCGCCTGGGGAAGCCGTCCAGGATGAAGCCCCGCTCCTGGACGTCGGGCTGCGCGAGGCGCTCCTTCACGATGTCCAAGACCAGGGCCGTGGGGACCAGCTCGCCGCGGGCCATGACGGCCGCGATGTCGGGGTGGGTGCGGTTGTAGACGCGCAGCAGCTCGCCCACCGAGATGTGCGGGATGCCGTAATCCTCGGCCATGCGCTTGGCGTAGGTCCCCTTGCCCGCGCCCGGCGGGCCGGTGATGACGATGCGCACCGGCCGGCCGAGGACCCGCGACGGGGCGTCCGGCGCCTGGACCGCGGGAGCGGCCGCGGCCCCGTCGAAGACGCGGCTGGCGGACTCGGCCGCGGATTCGACGGCCTGGGGCCGCAGCGCCGGCGCCGGCAGGGTTTGGACCGCCGCGGACAACGACGCGGCGAAGGCCGCGGGCGAGCCGGGAGCCTGCAAGGGAGCGGCCAGCCTCGCCTCGGCGCTTCCCGGCGAGGCGGCGAGCGCGGGGACCGCGCTCATGACGACCGGCGGGGCCATGGCTGAAGGCAGGAGGGCCGGCGCGGGAGCCAGCGTCGGGATGCCGGGGGAGCCGAGGAGCCCGACTCCCGCCGAGAACGACGGAGCGAGCCCGGGCTGGAAGCTCAATGGCGCGACCGTCGGGACCGTCGTCTGGATGCGGCTGTTGGACGCGACCGGCGCCTGAACGGAGCCTGCCGCGGCGAACGCCGCGCAATTCAAAACGAGCGCCGACAGCCGCAGAACGCGGCCAGAGACAGTCACGGCTCATAGTATAGCCGGCAACCCGGATAACGGTTGGGGCTATCGGGCACCGCCGGCCCGGCCAAGGGACCCAGCCGGAAGAGCCCGGATGGCCCATTCGGTTAGGTATACTCTCCAAGGTCAGCGGGACCAGGACCGCCCATGCGCATCGCCATCGCCACCTGCCGCAAGCCGCCGGAGCCGGACCCCGACCAGGGCCCCCTGCTGGCCGCCTTGCGCGAGGCGGGCGCGCGGGCCGAGATGGTGGCCTGGGACGACCCTTCGGTCGACTACGCGAGGTTCGACCTGTGCGTCATCCGGTCCACCTGGAACTACGTCCACCGGCTCGACGCCTACCTGGCATGGGCCAAGCGCGTCGCGGCCGCGACCAGGCTGCTCAACCCCTACGGCGTGGTGCGCTGGAACACGGACAAGTCCTACTTGAAGAAGCTCTCGGCCCGGGGCGTGGCCACCGTGCCGACCGCGTTCCTGGGGCGCGGCTCGACGGCGTCGCTGCGGGCCGTCGCCTCGCGGCGCGGCTGGACCGACGTGGTCGTCAAGCCCCGGGTGGGGGCGGCGTCGTTCTCGACGCGACGCTTCCGCGCCCCGGCGTTCGGCGCCGGGGACGAGTTCCTGGCCCGCCGCCTCGCCGGGCGGGATATGATGGTCCAGCCCTACCTGCGCTCGGTCGAGGGCCGCGGGGAGCGGGCCATCGTGTGGATCGCCGGGGAGCTGACGCACGCGGTGCGCAAGACGCCCCGGTTCTCGGGCGGGCACGAGGCCTCCTCCCCCGGCCTGCGCATCCCGCCCGAGGAGAGGGCCTTCGCCCTCCGGGTGCTCGAGCCCTACGCCCAGGACCTGCTCTACGCCAGGGTGGACCTGGCCCGCGGCGACGACGGCTCCCTCATGCTCATGGAGCTCGAGCTCGTCGAGCCGTCCTTGTTCCTGCTCCAGGAGCCGCGGGCCCTGCGGCGGCTGGTCCGGGGCTGCCTCGGGAGGGCCTCATGACGATGAGCCGGCGGTACCTGCGCATGCTCGATGGCCTCAAGCTCGAGGGACCCAAGGGCAAAAGGGCCCCGCGGGAGTGGTCGGTCTACATCCTGCGCTGCGGCGACGGGTCGTACTACACCGGCATCGCCAAGGACGTGGAGGCCCGGCTCGAGAAGCACAACTCGGGCAAGGGCGCGGCCTACACCAGGACGCATCGGCCCGTGTCCCTCGCCTACCGGGAGGACCGGTTCACGCGCTCGGGCGCCCTCATCCGGGAGGCGGCCATCAAGTCCCTGGGCAGGCCCGGCAAGGCCCGTCTGGTGGGAGGCGGGAAGAAAGCCGCCGGGCGCCGGGCGCGGCCGGCCTGACGCCTATCCCTCGTCTTCCGCGGTCTTCTCGGCGCGCTTGCGCGCGGAGCGCACGAGGATGGCCTTGCGCATGCGCAGGTTCTTCGGGGTGACCTCGACGAGCTCGTCGGGCTCGATGTACTCGATGGACTGCTCGAGCGTCATCTCGCGGGGCGGGGAGAGCACGATGGCGTCGTCGGAGGCCTTGGAGCGCATGTTGCTCATGGCCTTCTGCTTGCAGGGGTTGACCACCAGGTCGTTCTCGCGGCTGTTCTGGCCGATGATCATGCCCTCGTAGACCTCGGCCCCGGGCTTGACGAACATGGTGCCGTTGGCCTGCAGGTTGTCGAGGGCGTAGGCCGTGACCCTCCCCGCGTCCTTGGCGACGAGGACGCCCGTGGGCCGGCGCGCGGTCTCGCCGGTCTTGGGCGCGTAGCCGTGGAAGCTGTGGTGCATGAGGCCCGTGCCGCGGGTCATGTTCAGGAGATCGGACTTGAAGCCCATGAGGTTGCGGGTGGGGATGAGGTACTCGAGCCGCAGGTGCGTCGTGCCCTCGGTGTGCATGTTCTGCATGCGGGCGCCGCGGCGGCCGAGGGTCTCGAGGGCCGCGCCTTGGTACTGGGTCTCGACGTCCACCACGAGGTGCTCGATGGGCTCGAGCTTGACCCCGCCTTCCTCCTTCATGATGACCTCGGGCCTCGACACGGAGAGCTCGTAGCCCTCCCGGCGCATGGTCTCGATGAGGATGGCCAGGTGCAGCTCCCCGCGCCCGGCCACCTTGAAGCGGCCCTCGCCCGGGAGCTCCTCGAGCCGCAGGCCCACGTTGGTCTCGCGCTCCTTGAGCAGGCGGCTGCGCAGCTGCCGGCTGGTGACGAACTTGCCCTCCCGGCCGGCCAGCGGGCTGTTGTTGATGGAGAACTCCATCGAGAGGGTGGGCTCCTCGATGGTGAGCGGGGGCAGGCGCTCGGGGCTCTCGACGGAAGCGACGGTGTCCCCCACGTCCACGCCCTCGAGGCCGGACACGGCCACGATGTCGCCGGCAACGGCTTCGGCGATCTCCCGCCGGACGAGGCCGAAGTGCCCCATGAGCTGGGTCACCTTGGCGGTGAGGGTCTGGCCGTCGTGCTTGAGGAGCGCGACCGTGTCGGTCTTGCGGATGCGGCCGGCGTAGATGCGGCCGACGCCGATCTTGCCCAGGTAGGGCGAGTGGTCGAGCATGGTGACCAGCATCTGGAGGGGCTTGTCCGGGTCGGCCAGCGGGCCCGGGACGTGGCCGAGGATGGTGTCGAAGAGGGGCTGGAGGTCCGTGCCCTTGCGGTCCACCTCGCGGCTCGCCCAGCCCTCCTTGCCCGCGGCGTAGATGACGGGGAAGTCCATCTGCGGGTCCGTGGCGCCGAGGTCGATGAAGAGGGAGAAGACGTCGTTCAAGGCCTGGGTCGGCCTGGCGTTGGGCCGGTCCATCTTGTTGACCACCACGATGGGCGAGAGACCCAGGCCCAGGGACTTGCGCAGGACGAACTTCGTCTGGGGCATGGGCCCGTCCTGGGCGTCCACGAGGAGCAGGACGCCGTCGACCATGCGGAGGATGCGCTCCACCTCCGAGCCGAAGTCCGCGTGGCCCGGGGTGTCCACGATGTTGATGGTCACCCCCTTGTAGGGCACCGAGGTGTTCTTGGCCAGGATGGTGATGCCGCGCTCGCGCTCGAGCTCGTTGGAGTCGAGGACCTGCTCCTGGGCCTCCTCGGCCTTCACGTGGAACTCGCCCGTCTGCTTGAGCATGGCGTCCACGAGCGTGGTCTTGCCGTGGTCCACGTGCGCGACGATGGCGATGTTGCGGATGTTCTCCCGGCGCGGTATCATGGGGGTGAAGATTGTACCTTAGTTTGACGGCGGCTTTGGGATGACCGCGGTCAAACGGCCGCGCGTCCGCCCCCGGGGGGCCCAACGGCCGCCTTCCGCCTGGGACCTTTGCTCGCCGCCGGGGGGCCCGAAGGCTCTGGAGCCCCGGCCGCCGCGGCGCTATATATAGACTGCATGGGACGGACCCTTGCCGTCGCCGTTTCGCTGCTGGCCTGCCTGCTCCAGGCGCCCGTCGCCTGGGGCCAGACGGTCAGGTCGACGCCCGTCGGCAAGGTGGGGCAGGTCCGGACGGGCCCCGTCGTTCCCCTCTCGGGCGCCGGCGCCCTGGGGACGGCCTCGGGGCCGCTCCTGTCGCCCGCCGGCTCCGTGGGGCTCGCCCCCTCCGCGCTCCCGGGCCGCGCGCCGGCGGTCCTCCCGCGGCCCGCCCCGGCGCCGTTCGACGCGACCCCCCCGGCCCGAGCGCCCGGCCTTCCGCCGACCGCCGCGGCCCCCGCGGAAGAGCCGGGAGCGGTCTCGGCCAGAGGCCCGCCCCAAGACGGCCCGCAGGCCCCCGCCGCGCCCCGGCTCCTCGAGTCGGCCGCGGAGCAGGCCGGCACGGCCGCCACCGACGCGGACAAGGCCCCGGACCAGGCCGCCCAGAGCCTGGGCGCCCTCTGGGACGGCGGTCCCCGCGGCGAGGCGGCCGCGGCGGCCGAGCCCAGGCTCAGGATCGTCATGGCGGCCAGCGAGGCCGTGCCCTTCATCAAGACCGGCGGGCTCGCCGACGTGGTGGGCTCGCTCAGCCGCGCCCTGGCCGACGCCGGGCACCAGGTGACGCTGGTCCTGCCCAAGTATAAGTCGCTCCGCGTGGGCGACAGCACGCTCGAGAGGGTGCCGGGCGAGTTCCAGGTCTCGATGGGCCCCGACTGCGTCAAGACCGCCCGGCTCTACAAGACCCGCACGGGCGGGGTGGACGTCTACCTGGTCGAGCAGGACAAGCTCTTCGGCGGCGACAAGGTCTACGGCTACTACGACGACGACCGCTTCATCTTCTTCTCCAGGGCCGTGGTCGAGGCGGTCCGGTTCCTCGGCTTGAAGACCGACGTCTTCCACGCCCACGACTGGCACACCGCGCTGATCCCCGCCCTGCTCAAGGGACCCTACAAGGACGACCCCCTGCTCTCGGGCGCCGCCTCGGTGCTCAGCCTGCACAACCTCGCGTTCCAGGGCTCCTTCGCCGCGGCGAAGATCCTCACGGCCGGCTTCGGGTGGGAGGACCTGCGCTTCGACCGGTTCGAGCAGTACGGCAACTTCAACCTCCTCAAGGCCGGCCTCCTCACGGCCGACAAGCTGGCGACGGTGAGCAAGACCTACGTCCAGGAGACGATGTCGCGCGAGTTCGGGGCGGGGCTCGAAGAGGTGCTGCGCTCGCGCCGGCAAGACTACTCGGGCATCGTCAACGGCGTGGACCAGGAGGAGTGGGATCCCACGAACGACCCCCTCCTGGCGCGGCGCTACGGGCCCGCCGACGCCGCGGCCGGCAAGGCCGCCAACAAGGCGGCGCTGCAGGCCCGCTACGGCCTGAAGGTCGACCCCAAGGTCCCCCTGTTCGCCGCGGTCTCCCGCATCTCGTGGCAGAAGGGCCTGGACGCGATCTCGGAGCTCGTCCCGGATTTCATCCACACGGGGGCGCAGCTCGTCGTGGTGGGCAGCGCGCACCCCGAGGACGAGCAGGGCATGGCCGTGGAGCGGACCTTCCAGGAGTGGGCGCGCCGCTACCCCGGGCAGATCGTCTTCCACCCGTTCGACCTGGACCTCCCGCACGTCCTGTACGCCGCCTCCGATTTCTTCCTCATGCCCTCCCGGTTCGAGCCGTGCGGCCTGACCCAGCAGTTCGCGATGCTCTACGGCTCCCTCCCGATCGTCTCCAACGTGGGCGGGCTCGCGGACACCGTGATGGACGGCAAGACCGGCATCGTCATCCACAGCCCGTCGAGTTCGGCCCTCTGGCACGGCATCCTGCGCGCGCTGGGCCTCTACAAGAGCGGCAAGCTCTCGGCCCTCGTCGCCGACGCGATGCTCCGCGACCCTTCCTGGGCCGCGGCCGTGCCCGAGTACATCCGGCTCTACCATCAGGCCATGCGGGCTGTCGAGGAATGAACGCCGCGCAAAGTCCCCCGGGCCGCCTTGACAGACGGGACTTCCGGGGGCATGATATCATCATGAGGACGACGGCCGCGGCGCTGGCGCTGGCGTTGGCTTCGACGGCTGCCTGGGCCGAGTTCCCGGCGTGCGTGCGCAAGGCCAAGGGGAAGTTCGTGGAGCCCCCCACCCTCAGGAAGCTCCTCGACTGCCAGGCCAAGGCCCGGGCCGGCATCGACCCCCGCGACGAGGCCCGCTGGGACAGGCTCGAGGATTTCCAGAAGGGCGAGGTCCGGGAGTACCTCGCGAGGCACCCCGACAGGGCGAGCGTCGACCCCGACCCTCCCGAGCCCCCCCGCGCGAAAGCCAACGCCACGCCCGCCGAGCCGGACACGGTCCAGGAGACCGGCAACGAGGCGGCCGCCAAGGTCCGCGAGCAGAAGAAGCGCAGCCAGGACGCCGCCCGGAGCAACGCGTCCGGCCTGTCGGAAGAGGAGCAGGAATCCGCGGCGGCCCTCCAACAGAAGCTCTGGGAGATGTCGAAGAACGGCGCCTCGGCCGTGACCCCGGACATGGCCCACGAGATCGTCCGCCACCTCCAGCAGCAGCAGGGCGGCGTGAGCGCCGACATGAAGGACCTCCTCGACTCCCTGCAACGGGACGGCGCCAACCTGTCCGACGGCTCCATGCTGAAGGTGAAGAAGGCCTCCCGCGACGCCAAGAAATCGGGCCTCGACCTCGGCGTGGACCCCAACCTCGAGAAGTGGCTGCTGGACCCGGACACGGACCCCAAGGCCAAGCAGCCCCAGCCGGCCGGCGACTGAGGCCGCCGACCGAGGTTCGAACCCTATCCGGGCAGAATTTGAAGTAAGAGCCCTTCGGCTGACCAGCCGAGGGGCTTTTTGTTAAAATCAGATCAGGATATGTCCTCGAAAAAGCGGTCGAGATCGAAGGCGAGCAGCGGTGCCGGTGAAATCGTCCTCTACCAGGCCGAGGACGGCCGAACTCGCATTGAGTGTCGTTTTGAAAATGAGACCATCTGGCTCTCGCAGGCGCTCATCGCGGTGCTTTTTCAGAAAGATGTTCGCACCATCAACGAGCACCTCCAGAACATTTACGAGGAGCGGGAACTCCTTCCCGTTACAACTATCCGGAAATTCCGGATAGTTCGCGAAGAAGGTGTCCGGCAGGTCTCCCGTGAGATAGACCACTACAACCTTGATGCCATCCTTGCCGTCGGCTTTCGCGTCCATTCTTCCCGCGGCACGCAATTCCGCCAGTGGGCAGCAGCTCGACTCAAGGAATATCTCATCAAAGGGTTCGTTATGGATGACGAAAGGCTCAAGAACCCGCCCGGTCCCGGCGTTCCTGATTATTTCGATGAGTTGCTCGCCCGCATCCGGGACATCCGATCGTCGGAAAGGGTCTTTTGGCGCAAGGTGCTCGACATCTATGCAACCAGCATCGACTACGACCCCGGCGTTGATGCCTCGCAAATGTTCTTCGCGACGGTGCAAAACAAGATGCACTGGGCGGCACATGGGCAAACCGCCGCCGAGGTCATCGTCCATCGGGCGAACTCAGACCGTCCGAACATGGGCCTTACATCATGGCCCGGCGGCCGTCCGCGCAAAGAAGACGCGATGGTCGCCAAGAATTATCTCGCCTCCGAAGAACTGGACGCGCTTAACCGGATTGTGACCGCTTATCTGGAATTCGCCGAACTGCAAGCTCGTAGCCGCAAACCCATGCATATGGGCGACTGGATCACGAAGCTTGATGATTTCCTGAGGTTGAGCGAACGCGAGATACTCACGCATGCCGGGCGAATATCCCACGAGACGGCCATGGCCAAAGCGGAATCGGAGTTTAAAAAGTTCCGCGCGCGGGAAGCCCTACAGCCTGCCCAGGTGGACAAGGATTTTGACGAAGCCGTCAAGAAACTGCCCGCTCCAAAGCGGATCATTAAACCGTGAGTGCCTCTCCGGGGGCAAGCCCGTCGAAGTGAATTTGTTCCGCTGGTTGAGCCTGAGGATTCCGCCCAAACGAATTACATCGCTTTTAACTCGACAATTCCACGGGAAACGCCCTCGGCATCCCTCAGCCAGTTGCGAAGCTTGTCCAATCCGGGCAGCCACTTTGACCGTTGCTATAACGGTGTGCCAGCCCTCCGAAAGGAGGGCTTCTTCTTTGCCGCTCCGACGATGAAGGGAACTTTTCCGAGCCTCGCTCGTAGATAGGTTATGGGCCTCCCCATCGGACCGGAGAGCATCGAACGCCGCATCCTACTGATCCGTGGATTCCGGGTCATGCTGGACCGCAACCTTGCCACTCTCTACGGCGTCGCCACCAAGGCATTAAATAGGGCGGTCAAACGCAATGCCGAACGTTTTCCTGATGATTTCATGTTCCGTCTCACTGCGACAGAGTGGGACGACTTGAAGTGCCAATTTGGCGCTTCAAGTTGGGGTGGAGACCGGCGGGCTCTCCCCTGTGCCTTTACGGAGCACGGTGTTGCCATGCTCTCAAGCGTCCTTGGGAGCCAGAGGGCCATCCAGGGCAACATCGCCATCGTCAGGACCTTCGTCAAGCTCCGCGACACGCTGGCCCTCCATAAGGAACTGTCCAGGAAGCTCCAAGAGCTCGAAACGCGCATCATGGGGCATGACGTTGAGATCACGAACATCTTCGACGCCATCCGGGAGTTGACCGCTCCGCCCAAGGAACCGCCCCGCAGAATCGGCTTCCAGCCATAGCCGGTTCTGATAACGTTCTATTCTGGGTGTGGATAACCGGCCGAAACAGCCCCTTTGGGCAGTTTTATCGCGTTTTCGCCCTGCGCCCAAGTTCTGATACTGCTGATGACGGGCAGCCAATTCCAAGAGGTTTTCCGGGCACAAATGAGCGGCCCCTGCCGGCATCGGCAGGGGCCGTTCTCCCGGATCCCGGAGGTCAGTCCGCCTTGGTCACGTCGCTGACCCACTTGGCGAACTTGCCCCAATTCCCGTCCACGGACCAGGCCAGCTTGTCGTAGTTCGCGGAATAGGAATAGGACGGCAGGTACACCGCCAAGCCGAAGGCGTTGGCGTAGGCCGACCCGGTCGCCGCGTTGTCGACGAGGAGGTCGCCGGCGATGAACTTCAGGAACTCCGTCCCCTTGGCCTTGACCGCCGCGTCCTTGGTGCCGTCGGTCACGAGCTTGACGAAGTGATAGAGGTCCTTGTTGTCCGAGTAGTAGAAGTCCTGCACGGACTTCATGGCGCCCTTCAGGACATCGACCTCCTTGGCGGCCATGACCGCCGAGGTCCAGTCGCCGGCCTTCTTCAGGAGGGCGCCGAGCGCGGCCGCGTTGACGGCCGACTGGGTGGCTCCCTGGCCCAGCTTGGCGTAGTGGGCCGTGTAGGTCCGCGCCGTGATCTTGCCCAGCTCGGCCGCGGTGGCGGCAGGCGCCGCCGCGAGCCCGGCGAGCAGGGTGTCGTAGGAGTAGCCGTCGGCGGGCTCGGTCTCCTCCGAACCCACGATCACGTCGGCGAAGTCCTTGATCTGGTAGTCGACCTCGGCCATCTGCATGAGGCAGGCGTCGGAGGCGTAGATGTCGACCTTGCCGATGCCGGCCATGGCCTGCCCGAGCTGCGCGGTCGAGATGTGGTTGCCGGTCTCGTCGTCATAGGAGATGCCGGTGGTCCAAACGTCGCCGTCCTTGGACCGGAGCCTGTCCCAGCCGCTCCCGTGGTTCCAAACGACGAGCATGTAGCGCTTGGCCGGCGCCGCGGCCTTGGCCCAGTTCACGAAATCGACCAGGTGCTTCCAGTCGCCCATGTCGACCTTGCCCAGGTCCTGGAGCACGGGGCTGGTGATCTTGGCGGTATCGTTGTCCTTCTTGACGAGATAGCGCCGCGAGCCGACCCAGTCGCCGTCCTCGGAGGAGTACCCCTTGATGCGGCCGAGCTCGACGGCCACGCCCACCTTGTCGCTGGAGCCGACCGCCTCCATCTCGTTGACGTCCTTGAGCCCGTAGGTCTCGAGGTTGTTCTTGCCGTTGATGTAGACCATGACGGTCCACTCGCGCGTCCCCTTCAGGCTGAAGGCCCCGGGCGCCGCGTCCGAGCCCGTCGCTTCCTTAATGTTCTGGATGACGGCCCTGGCGTCCACGCCTTGGTCGAAATCGATCCTCTCGCCCGCGAAGCCCGCCGCCGCGTTCCCGAGGATGGCGGCCACGAACAACCCAACCAGCCAGTTTCTCATTGAGCCCCCCATAGCCTTGGGCCATTAGACCTAGTCGGCCCTAGGACCTAAGGCCTATTATAGCACCAGGGGGAACGGCGGTGTCAAGCGAAATCAATCGCCGTATTCCATCGCCAGCCCGACGGCCAGCCCGTAGAGCAGGTAGCGCAGGACCGACTTCGCCAGGACGAAGGGCAGGGCGCCCGGCCGGCCGCGGAGCCCCTCGGCGCGGACGAGGCCCTTGCCGGCCCCCACGATCGCGCCGATGGCGCCGCAGGCGACGACGACCGGCGTGAAGACCCAGTGCGAGACTTCGCGCAGCGTCTCCATGGCGCGCGCTACCGGCACCTCGTCAGGAAGCGCAGGTTGGCGGCGATGACCCCCTCGATGCGCGGGAGCATGAAGGGAGTGAAGGTCTGCGCCGGGTCCGTGGGGACGTGGATGACGCAGCAGTATTCCGCGACGTTCCGCCGGAGCCGGCGCAGCACGTAGGCCTTGCGCCGGCGGGTGCGGGGCTTGCGGGCCAGGATCTTCGCCAGCTTGTCGATGTCGAGGCGCTGGGAGAGCTCCTTGACGAGCCGTTCCCAGGCGGGGGAGCGGCCCTCGGGGGGCTTGCGCTCCTCGATGAAGAGGGTGTTGGGCTTGACCATACGCAGGACCGACGAGACGGCGGCGAGCTTCAAGGCGGGCGGGGTCTGGTCGGCAGACAGGTGGATGGCCAGGTCCGCGAAATCCCCGAACGACAGGAGCCGCTCGAAAAGAGCCTTGAAGTCCGCGTAGCGCTCGTCGTCCAACGGGCCCTGGCGGAGCTCGCGCAGGAGCTTCGCGCTCGTCGCCTCGAAGAGCTGGCCCTTGAGGTTCGTCAGCGGCGCCTCCGTCTCGAGCAGCTTGCGCCGCATGTACTCCCAGGGGTCGGCCTCGTGGTACCGCGTGGCGCCGTGGTACTGGCAGAACTCGCTCAGGCGCGTCAGGATAACGAGTTGGTGGGCCGGGTCGATGACGGGCATGGGACGCTCAATGAGCATATCAAGTTTTCCGGCCCGGCGTCCGGTTGAAATGACGCCCCCAAACTGATATTTTGAGTGGGCCCTCATGCCGACCGTCCTGATCGTTGACGACGAGAAAGACACCGTCGGGCTCCTGCGCTACATGCTGGAGAAGGACGGCCACAAGGTCATCGAGGCCAACGACGGCGAGATGGCCCTCCAGGCCCTGGGCCTCGACCCCGCCGGCGGCGAGGGAGACCCCCCTCCGTCCATGCCCGACGTGATCATCCTGGACGTCATGATGCCCAAGATGGACGGCTACTCCGTCTACGCCCGGCTCCAGCAGAGCGAGCGCACGCGCTCCATCCCCGTGCTGGTGCTGACGGCCAAGGGGAAGATGTGGGAGCTTTTCGAGAACGCCACCGGGGTCACGGCCTTCATGGAGAAGCCCTTCGACTCCAAGTTCCTCCGGCAGCACGTCAAAGACGTCATCACCAAGGCCAAGGGACCATGAACTCCACCAAGACGAAGTCGCTCCTCCCCGAACGCATCGCCAGGCTTTCGGACGTGGCCTACAATTTCTGGTGGAGCTGGCACCACGAGGCCCGGGACCTCTTCAAGGAGATGGACCGCTCCCTCTGGACCAACACGCAGCACAGCCCGGTCCCGATGCTCCACCAGCTCCCCCCCGCGAGGCTCCAGCAGCTGGCGGCGGACCCGGCCTTTCTCGCGCGCTACGACAAGCTGGTCAAGGACCTGGACCACTACCTCGAGCGCTGGGACACGTGGTTCGGAAGGAACCACCCCCATTTCAAGGGGCACATCGCGTACTTCTCGGCGGAATTCGGCCTCCACAACTCCCTGAGGATCTATTCCGGGGGCCTGGGCATCCTCGCGGGCGACCACTGCAAGTCCGCCTCGGACCTCGGGGTGCCGCTCATCGGCGTCGGGTTCATGTACCCCAAGGGCTACGTCCAGCAGAGGATCGGCCCGGACGGCTGGCAGCAGAACGTCTACGAGCACGCGCATTGGGAGACGTCGCCGGTCGGGCCCGTCCTCGACGAGGGGGGCAAGCCCCTCCTCCTCAAGGTCCCGCTGGGATCCTCGCAGGTCCTCGTCGCGGTCTGGCAGGTCCTGGCGGGGCGCGTGAAGCTCTACCTCATGGACACCCACGTGGAGGGGAACTCCAAGGAGGACCAGGAGATCTCGGACCGCCTCTACGGCGGGGACCGGACCAAGCGGCTGCGCCAGGAGATCGTGCTCGGCATCTGCGGCGTGCGGATGCTCCGGGCCCTGAACATCCCGGTCTCGGTCTACCACGCCAACGAGGGGCACGCCTCCTTCCTCTACCTGGAGCTCATCCGGGAGCTGGTCGCGGCCGGGAAACCCTTCCGGGACGCGGCGCGCGAGGTGGCCGAGGCGTCGGTCTTCACCACCCATACCCCGGTCCCCGCGGGCCACGACGTCTTCCCCGAGGAGACGATCGCGGAGTACTTCAAGGACTACTGGCCGGAGCTGGGGCTCGACCGAGAGCGCTTCCTCGCGCTCGGCAGGATCGCCGGGCAGCCCGGCTGGAACATGACGGCCCTGGCCATGCGCCTGTCCTGCCGGAGGAACGGCGTGAGCCGCCGGCACGGGCAGGTGAGCCGCCGCATGTGGGCGCAGATGTGGGAGAACGAGGGCAGGTCCGAGGTGCCCATCGGCTACATCACCAACGGCGTGCACCTCGACACCTGGGTCCACCGGGAGCTGTGCAAGACCCTGGACCAGTACCTGGGCGAGGGCTGGCGGGAGAGGCAGGACGACCCCTCGCTCTGGGCCAAGGTGTCCTCCATCCCGGACGCCGAGTTGTGGAGCGTGCATCAGCGCAACAAGGCCGAATTCTTCCGCTTCCTCCGCCGGAGGCTGCGCAAGCGCTGGATGGACGGGCATACCGAGGCCTCCCAGGTCGTCGGCCAGGGCGCCATGCTCGACCCCGACGCGCTGACCATCGGGTTCGCCCGGAGGTTCGCGGCCTACAAGAGGGCCACCCTCCTCCTGCGGGACATCGACAGGCTCAAGGCGATGCTGCTCGACCCGTGGCGGCCCGTGCAGTTCGTCTTCGCGGGGAAATCGCATCCCGACGACGACCTGGGCAAGGGCTTCATCCAGCAGATCTACCGCCTGGCCCGCGACCCGGCGTTCGGCGGCCGCATCGCCTTCGTCGAGGACTACGACATGCACCTGGCCCGCTACCTGGTCTACGGGGTGGACCTGTGGCTCAACAACCCGCAGCCGCCGCTCGAGGCGTGCGGGACCAGCGGCATCAAAGCGGCCGTCAACGGCATCCCGAACCTGAGCATCGCCGACGGCTGGTGGGTGGAGGGGTTCAACGGCATGAACGGCTGGTCCATCGGCTCCGCCGAGACCGAGGTCGGCGCCCCCCCGACCGACGAGTCGGACGCGGCCGCGCTCTACGAGACCATCGAGCGCCAAGTGGTCCCGCTGTTCTACGACCGCAGCGGGGGCGTCCCCCTGGGCTGGGTCAAGATGATGAAGGAGTCCATCCGGTCCGTCTCCCCGAGGTTCTGCTCCAACAGGATGGTCAAGGAATACGTGGACCGGTGCTACCTGCCGGCCGAGACGGCCTTCAACAGCCACCAGGCCGCGCCGGCGCCCGCGCCGGAGCCCTACGTGGTCCCGTCCTGGGGCGGCAGCAGCACGGGCAGCGCCCGCGGGTAGACCTGGAAGCGCGCCGGGAGCCTGCCGAGGGGCTCGCCGTCGATGTTCAGCAGCACGTCCTCCGAGCTCTCCGCGTCGAGCCGCATCGTCCTGCAGTGGATCACGCCCGGGATGGCCAGATGGGCCCCCCGGTAGATCTTCGGGAAATGCCACAGGAGCCTGGGCAGCCCGATGTCCTCCACCGCCACGAAATCGAGCGCGCCGTCGCAAGGGTCGGCGTCGGGCGCCAGGCGCATCCCGCCCCCGGTCATCGAGGTGTTGGCCACGGCCAGGAGGTGGTAGGGGCGGGTCGGGTACTCGCGCCCGTCGATGATGAGGGTGATGCTCTTCGCCCGGGAGCGCAGGAGCTGGGCCAGCGTCGCCGTCAGGTAGGAGAGCGTGCCGCCCAGGGGCTTGCCGGAGGCCTCCATGGCGGCGACGACGTCCCCCGGCAGGCCCGCCATGGCGATGTTGAGGAAGAACCGGCCCGCCTGCTGCGGGCCGCCCCAGGCGGCCCTGCCGACGTCGATGCGTTCGACGCGCCCCTCCTGCAGGAGCGTCACCCACGCCTGCGGCCTTGGAGGGATGCGCCAATGGCGGGCGAAATCGCAGCCCGAGCCGGCCGGCAGGTGCGCCAGCGCGAACCACGAGGGCAGGTTGCCCGCCGAAAGCAGCCCGTTGGCGACCTCGTTCAAGGTCCCGTCGCCCCCGACCGCGGCCACCCGGTCATACCCGGCCCTCAGGGCCTGGCGGGCCAGCTCCTCGGCGTGGCCGCGCCGCTCCGTGAACCGCACCGCGGACTCGCGGCCGCTCCAGAGGGACTCGAACCTCTTCCAGAGTCCGGCCTTCCCGGCCGCGGGGTTGACGATGAAGGTGACGGGCATGGGGGCAGGGCCGAGTGTAGCAATTTAGTGCTAAGATAGGCCCGTGAGCCGGCTCGTCTTCGCCCTGCTGGCGTCGGCCGCCCTGGCGGCGAAGGGCGCCTGCGCGCAGACCTGCGCCGGCGACGCCGTGCGCTGGCCCGAGCTCTCCCGGCCGGCCGCCTCGACGGGCGAGGGCGGCGGCGACGCGGCCGTCGTCGCCGCGGTGGAGGACTACTCCTTCCTGCCCCCCGTCCGCGGCGCCCTGGTCAACGCCCTGGCCTGGCACGACTACCTCGTCAAGACGCGCGGGGTCCCGGCGGACCGCGTCGTCAGCCTCCAGGGCGGGGAGGTCACCGGCCAAGCCCTGCGGGAAGCCGCCGCCAAGGCCGCGAGCCTGGCGGGCAGCGAGGGCACGCTGTGGTTCGTCTTCATCGGGCACGGGGCGCCGGACGCGGCGAGCCAGGAAGGCCTGCTGGTCGGCTTCGACGCCCCGCGGAGCGCGGCCGGCGTCAAGGCGCGCAGCCTGCGGGAGAAGGAGCTCCTGTTCGCGCTGTCGCAGAGCAGGGCCCGCGCGATCGTGGCGGTGCTGGACGCCTGCTTCGCCGGCCGCGACAGCGGCGGACGCGAGATCGTGAAGGGGCTCCAGCCGCTGCCTCGGGTCCAGACGCGGGTGGCGGTCGACAAGAGGTTCGCCGTCCTCACGGCCGCGCGCACCGACCAGTACGCCGAGCCGCTCCCGGGCGCGTCCCGGCCGGCCCTCAGCTACCTGGCGCTCGGCGCGCTCAGAGGCTGGGCCGACGCGGGCGGCGACAGGAAGGTCACCGCCGCCAAGCTGCACGCCTACGCCGCCGCCACGCTGGCCGCCGCCGTGTGCGACAGGGAGCAGACCCCGACGCTCGCCGGCGACGGGGCCGCGCCGCTGGGCCGTTCCGCCGGCGAGAAGGGGCCCCAGGCCGCGGCGAAGGCCAGGCCGACGGCCGCCGCCGGCAGGACGGGGCCCAAGACCTCCCCGGAGCGCGCGCGGGACGACGCCTGGCAGAGGCTCAGGCTGTTCCTGGCCCGCCCGGAGCTCGACGACGAGGAGCGCAAGGAATCCGCCGGCGCCTTCCTGCGGTCGTACGGGAAGACGCACCAGGAAAACCCCTGCCTCGAGGACCTCGTGGCCGCCCTCCCCGGGCCGCTGGTCATCCGACTCGAGCGCGAGGGACTCGTCAGGGACCCGGCCGTGGCGGACATGGCGCCCATCCCCGCCGGCCGCTCGGCGATGGGCTCCCCGCGCGGCGTGGGCGAGACCGCGGAGCAGCCCCGGCACGACGTCATCCTCGAGGCGTTCTACATCGACCGCCACGAGGTCACCGCCTCGCAGTACCGCGGGTTCGCGGAGGCCCTGGGCCGGCCGGCGAGGGCCCAGCCGGGCTGGAGCGGCGACGACCACCCGGCCGTCAACGTGGACTGGAGCGACGCCGACGAGTACTGCCGCTGGGCGGGCAAGCGGCTCCCGACCGAGGCGGAGTGGGAGAGGGCCGCGCGCGGCGGCGCCGGCACCAGGTTCAGCTTCGGCGACGACGACAGCGGGCTCGACGAGCACGCCTGGCACGCGGGGAACGCCGGCAAAGCCGCGCACCCCGTGGGGCGGAAGGCCCCCAACCAGTACGGGGTCTTCGACATGGCGGGCAACGCCGCGGAGTGGACGGCCGACTGGTACGACGCGTCCTACTACGAGAACAGCCCCGAGCGCGGTCCCCAAGGTCCATCCTCCGGGGAACAGCGCGCGCTGCGCGGCGGCTCGTGGGCCCAGGCCGCGAACCTGGCCCGCCCCGCGGCCCGCGGCATGGCCGACCCGGCCGACCGCGGCGACCAGCGGGGGTTCCGCTGCGCCGCGTCGCGGGGACGCGCCAGGAAAAGGTAGAATGGCCGCATGAGCGCGGGACATCTGTCCGGGCCGGATTCCATCACCGTCGGCATCCTGACGGTCAGCGACCGGGTCGCGGCGAAGGAAGCCCCGGACGAAGCCGCCGGCGGCCTGCAGCTGGCCTTGGAGAAGCTCGGCTGGCGGGTCGAGGTCCGGGTCGCGGTACCGGCGGACGAGCTACAGATCCGGGCGAGCCTCGTGGACCTGTGCGTCGAGAACCGCGTCCAGCTCGTCTTGACGCTGGGCTCGACGGGCCTGGGCCCCAAGGACGTGGCGCCCGAGGCGACCAGGCAGGTCCTCGAGAGGGAACTCCCCGGCCTGCCCGAGCTCATCCGGTCGAAATGCATGCGGCGCGCGCCCGCCGCCGCGCTCTCGAGGGGCGTCGCGGGCGTTCGGCGCAAGACCCTGATCGTGAACCTTCCAGGACACCCCAAGGCCGCCCTGGAATCGTTCCATGCCGTGGCCGCGCTGTTCCCCCACGCCGTCCATCTGATCGGGTAGGAGCCGCGCCGTGGACAATCCCTCCGGCCCCGCCGCCCAGCGCCCCGCCGTGGTCATCGCCGGCGCGACGGGCTTCGTGGGCTGGCACCTGGCGCGCGCCCTCTGCCGGGACCACCGCGTCGTGGGCCTCTCCAGGACGCCGCCCTCCGACGACGACACCCCGGTCGAGTGGCGGGCTTGCGACCTGTTCTCGCTGCGCCAGACCGAGGAGGCGCTCAAAGGCGCGACGCAGGCCTTCTACCTGGTCCATTCCATGCTGCCTTCGGCGCGGCTCACCCAGGGCAGCTTCGAGGACATGGACCTCATCTGCGCGGACAACTTCGCCCGGGCCGCCGCCCAGGCCGGGGTCAAGCAGATCGTCTACCTGGGCGGGCTCATCCCGGACGAGCCGGAGCTCTCGCAGCACCTGAGCAGCCGCCTGGAGGTGGAGGAGACGCTGGCCAGCTACGGCGTGCCGGTGACGGCGCTGCGCGCCGGCATCATCATCGGCCCGCACGGCCCCTCCTTCCGCATCTTCAGGACCCTGGTGGAGCGGATACCCGTCATCCCCTGCCCGGCCTGGACGAGCTCCCTGACGCAGCCCATCGCCCTCGACGACGTCCTGCGGCTGCTGCGCTACTGCCTGGAGCACCCTTCCCGGCAGAACCGCGACTTCGACATCGGCTCGCCGGACGTGATGACTTACCGCCGACTCCTCGAGCGCACGGCATCCCTCCTCCGGCTCAAACGCAAGTTCCTGCACGTTCCGCTGATCGGCACCACTTGGTGCCGCCTGTGGCTCTGCAGGGTCACCGGCGCCCCAAAAGCCATGGTGGGGCCCCTGCTCGAAAGCGTCAAGCATTCGATGGTGGCCCGCGACCGCAAGCTGCAGGAGGCCGCCGGCATCCCCGGCATCCCGTTCGAGGACGCGGTGGCCGCGGCCATCGCCGGGGAGAAAGGGCCCGGCCGCACGGTCCCGCCGCCGGCCGCGAGGTCCTCCCGGAGGACGTCGCGGCCCAACGACGTCCGCTCGGTCCAGAGGATGGCCCTGCCCAAGGGGCTGAGCGCCCGCTGGGCCGCCGAGCAGTACAGCGCGTGGCTGCCCGGCTTCTTCAGGACCATCCTGAGGGCCGAGGTGGACGAGAAGAAGAACGTGCGCTTCGTGCTCTTGTTCCCCCGGGTCAACCTGCTCGAGCTCGCCTTCTCCAAGGAGCGCAGCGGCAGGACCGACCGCCAGGTCTTCATCATCACCGGCGGGGTGCTGGCCAGGAAGGTCGTGCGCGCCTCGAGCCGGCCGAGGCTGGAGTTCCGCGAGGTCCTGCACGGCTCGGTCATGCTCGTCGCCATCCACGACTACCGGCCCACCCTTCCCTGGTTCGTCTACAACATCACGCAGGCGCTGGTGCACCTCTGGGTGATGCGCAGCTTCGGCGCGTTCATGGAAGGGTTGGGCAAGCGCAAGTAGCCGCCCCCGGCGGGGAGCGCTAGCACTAGTCGAGGTCCAGCGCGATCTGGACTTCGCGCTGGAGACGGCGGTCCTTCACCCTCACGACGAGCCGGCGGGCCCGCGAAGCCGCCTCCCGGAGGATGAGCAGGAGCTTCCTATCGCCCTGCCTCAGGCGCGCGGCCGAGGGCCGCGCCGCGGCGTCCATGCCGCGCGCCTCGCAGGAGAGGGCCGCCCGGGCCCGGTCCAGGATGCGCCCGAGGGCCGGCCCGATGCCCGGGAGCCTGGCGAGCCTGCGGACCAGGCCGTCGCGCCGGGCGGGACGCCGGGCCGCCTCCCCCCCCTCGCCCCGGGCCAGGCCGCGGCGGCGGCGGATCTTCCACTCGTCGAGGTCCCTGGAGACCAGGGCGTGCAGCTCGTGGAGGGTCTCCTCCCCGTATTTCTGGGTGAGCCCGGCCAGCGTGCTCGAGCTCGGGACCCGGTCCAGGCCGCCGATGCCGCAGAAGGTCCGCCACTGGATCGAGTCCGCGACCTGCTCTATCAGGGCGTCGTAGCTGAGCCGGTGCTTGCGCCGCAGGTACATGAGCCGCAGGTAGGTCGCGACCGGCAGGCCGCGCCGGCCCGTCCTCTCGTCGAAGCGCCGCACGAACGGCGCCATGAAGCGCTCGTCGCGCAGGAGCTCGTCGACGTGCGCGAGGTCCTCGCGGAGAGCGCGCGCCTCCTCGGGCAGGATGCTGTCCCACAGGTCGGGACCTTTCGGGAAGAGTTGGAGCATGGGGGCCTCGGTGATCCGGCAGGGATATTGTACTTCACGCCGCCCGTTTTCGCAAAGCCGGCGGTCACCGGTCGCGCAGGGAGCGTTCGACGGCGGCCAGGAGCGTCCGGACGTCAAAGGGGGTCTGCAGGCAGTCGAGCGCCCGGCCCAACAGCCCGGTCACCGGCGGCGGTCGTAGAACATGAACAGACCGTCCCGGCTGCCGAGCATCTTCCTCGGGGAGAGCGCCAGGCGCAGGAGCATGCCGAGGATCTCCCGGACGCTGTAGAGCGACGCCTTGCGGCCCGAGCTCATGTGGGGCACGCCATGCAGCACCGTGAAGGCGAGGCCCCGGGGCCTGGCCCAGCGGTGGAGCGCCATGCTCAGCCCGATCTCCTCGGCCGCGTAGAGGTCCTGGCTGAAGCCCCCGACCTCCCGGAAGGCGTCCGCCCGGCAGAACACGAACGAGCCAGCGGCCCAGCGGAAGGCCCGCGAGAGGAGGTTCCAGAACAGGACGACGGCGGCCACGTGCCGGGGCATCACGTCGAACTCGATGACGCAGCCGCCGCCCGCGCACCCTCCGGCCGCGATCGCGTCGAGCATCGCCCCGAGGGTCCCGGGCCGCAGGAGCGAGTCCGCGTCGATGAAGAGGAGCCACTCCCCGGCGGCCGCCCTGGCGCCGGCGTTGCGGGCCCGGGAGATCTGGTTGTGGGGCTCGAAGACGACGGCGGCGCCCTCCTGGCGGGCGATCTCGGGGGTGGCGTCGGTCGAGTTGTTGTCGCACACGATCACCTCGGCCGACAGGCCGGGCCGGGCGCAGGCCGCCAGCGCCGCCTGGACGCTGCGCAGGCAGGACCGGAGCAGCTTCTCTTCGTTGAAGGCCGGGATGACGATCGAGAGCCTCATGGCCGCACGTCAATCATGCCTACCGGCGACCCCCGTGTCAAGCGGTGGTTGCGCCGGAGCCGGGATGTGGTATGATGAGAGCAGGGTGCGGGAGGAGGCGACATGCTCGCGAAAGATATCATGCGCAGACGGGTGATCACGGCCGGGCCGACCATGACCTTGTCGGAGCTCGCGCGGCTCTTCATCGACCGAAGGATCTCGGGAGTCCCGGTCGTCTCGCAAGGCAGGCTGCTCGGGGTCGTCTCGCAGACCGACTTGGTGCGCCAGGAGCGCGAACGCTCGGGGGTGTCGGAGATCCCGGGCTACTACCGGGAGGGGGACGAGGCCCTCACCGTGCCCGGGTACCACGTGGAAGAGCCCGCCATGACCCGGGTGGAGGACATCATGACGCCGATCGTCATCGCGGTGGAGGAGAAGGCCTCCATCGAGGACGCGGCCAAGCTCATGCTGTCCAAGCACATCCACCGAATCCTCGTCACGCGGGCCGGAAAGCTTCGCGGCATCATCAGCTCCCTGGACCTCCTGCGGGCCATGCTCATCGTGAAGCGCAAGCCCCACGCGGCCGTCAGGCGCTGAACCGACGGGGTCAGGCCTCGCCCGAGTAGCCCTTGAGCTTGTTGTAGAGGGTCTTCACGTCGACGCCGAGGATCGCCGCGGCCTTGGTCTTGTTGCCGTCCGTCCGCGCGAGCACCTCGAGGATGTAGGCTTTCTCCACCGCGGCCAGCGAGGCCGCGCCGCCCTCCGGCTCCAGCGGGACCGCGCCGGCCGGCATGACGATGTCGCCGGGGCCGACCACGTCGCCCTCGGCCATGACCATGGACCTCTCGATGACGTTCTCGAGCTCGCGGACGTTCCCGGGCCAGTGGTAGGCCATGAGCCGCTCGATCGCGGCGGGCGACAGGCGCCTGCCGCCCCGGCCGTGGGCCGCCGAGCCCTTCGCGACGAAATGCTCGACCAGCAGGGCGATGTCGCCCTTGCGCTCCCGCAGCGGCGGCACCTGGACCGAGACGACGTTGAGCCTGTAGAGCAGGTCCTCGCGGAACCTGCCGCCCTTGATGGCCTGGGCCAGGTCCTGGTTCGTGGCGCTGACGATCCTGGCGGTGGCTCTCATGACCCTCGTGCCGCCGACGCGCCGGTACTCCCCGTGGTCCAGGAACCGCAGCAGCTTGGCCTGCATCCCGATCGCCATCGTGCCGATCTCGTCGAGGAACAGGGTGCCGCCGTCGGCCATCTCGATGAGGCCCTTCTTCTGGCTCACCGCGTCCGTGAAGGCCCCCCGCTCGTGGCCGAACAGCTCGCTCTCGAGCAGGGTCTCCTGGAAGGCCGAGCAGTTGACCGCGACGAACGGGCCGTCGGCGTGCCCCCCGGTCTCGTGGATGAGCCGGGCCACCAGCTCTTTGCCCGTCCCGGTCTCGCCCGTGATCAGGACCGGCGACGCGGTCGGCGCCACCCTCTTGACGACGGCCCGGAGCTCGGCGAGCTTCGGGTCGCGCCCGACGAAGTCCCGGCTCCGTCCCTCCCGGGCGAGCTGCAGCCGGAGGACCTCGTTCTCGCGGCGCAGGCGCGACTCGCCGAAGGCCCGGTCCACCAGGAGCATGAGCTCCGACAGGTTGTAGGGCTTCGTGAGATAGTCGTAGGCGCCCATCTTCATGGCCTCGACGGCCGTCTCGACGGTGGCGTTGCCGGTCAGCATGATGACCTGGGCTTCGGGATGCTCCTTCCTGAGCTCCTTCAGGATGTCCATGCCGCCGGTCCCCGGGAGCACGATGTCCAGCAGGACCACGTCCACCCTTTCCGCGGCCAGCAGGGCCACGGCGCCCGCCCGTTCGCCGGCGTCGTGGAACTTGTAGCCCTGGCGCTCGAACTCCTTGCGCAGATACTTGCGGAGCTTATCCTCGTCGTCGACCAGCAGGACGCACGCCTTCCTCGGATTCATGCTCGACCCTCCCCCCTGCTTGAGCCCGCCGCGGCCTCGCCGCCGGCCGCGGGGGCCGGCTCGCACGGCAGGACGACCGTGAAGACCGCCCCTCCCTCGGGACGGTTGGCTGCCTCGATGGTTCCCTGGTGGGCGTCCACGATCCTGGAGCAGACGGCCAGGCCCAGCCCCGTCCCTTCCCCGTGCGGCTTGGTCGTGAAGAACGGCTCGAAGAGGCGCGGCAGGTGCTCGGGGAGGATGCCGGAGCCGGTGTCGGCGACGCCGACGGCCACGCCCCCGCCGCGCGCCGCGGTCTCCACGAAGACCTTGCCGCCCTCGCCCAGGTGGTCGAAGGCGTTGAGCAGGAGGTTGAGGAGGACCTGCTTGAGCTGATCGGCGTCGGCACGCAGCGGCGGCAAGGAGCCCGCCAGGCGCAGCTCGACGGTGCAGCGCGCCTGCTGGACCCTCGGCCCGAGCAGGGCGAGGGTCTCGGCCACGACCTTGTCGATGTCCACGAGCCCCCAGACCGGCTCCCGGTGCCTGGCGAAGCCCAGGAGGTCGGTCGTGATCTTCTTGCAGCGGAAGATCTCCCCGTTGATGGTGGCCAGGTACTCCGGGAAGTCGGCGAACTCCTCCTTCTCGCGCAGGGCCGGGCTCTTGGAGCGATCCAGCAGGGCCTGGCAGCAGACCGCCATGGTGTTGAGCGGGTTGTTGATCTCGTGCGCCACCGAGCTCGCGAGCTCCCCGATGGCGGCGAGCTTGCCGGAGCGCAGGAGCTGGACCCGGGAGAGCTTGAGCGCCGCGGTCATCTCGTTGAAGGCCGACGCCAGCCGGCCCAGCTCGTCGCCGTCCGTGTCGCGGGCCCGGGTCTCCAGGTCGCCCCGGCCCACCTTCTCGGCCGCGTCGATGAGCCTGGTCACGCGCCGGGCGAGCCTGCTGGTCAGGACGTACGCCGTGCAGGCGCCCAGGGCCAGCAGCGCAGCCGCCGTGCCGCCCCACCCCAGCAGCACGTGGATGAGACGCCCGCGCACCGCGTCCTCCCTCATCCCGACGTGCACGCTCCCGAGCCGCCCCCCGAGGAGGGGCCTGGCGATGTCCTGGATCCTGCCGTCCTCCGTCTGGACCAGCCGCACCCCGCCCCTCGCCGCGGCCGCGTGGACCTCGGCCAATCCGGCGGGGAACCCGCCCGGGAACGTGTGCGTCAGCACCCGGCCATGGGCGTCCTTGACATAGACATAGCGGATGTCGTCGTAGCAGCGCTGGGTCTCGACGGCCAGGGCATGGAGGGCGTAGAGGTTGTCGGTCATGACGAACGGCTCGCCCGACCTGGCCAGAATGTCCGCGATCGCCAGGCCCCGGCGCGTGAACTCGCCCTTGAGGAGCTCTTTCAAGCCGTGGTGGATGTTGCCCATCACCGCCACGCCGAAGACGGCGATCAGGGCGATCACCCCGGCCATGATCCTGACCTTGAGGCCCGTGTTCCGCCATGACGTCCTCATCGCGGCGACCCCGCCTCCCGCCCAGGGGATGCTTCTTCCAGGGCGACCCTCTCCTGCATGCGGCGGATGCCGTCGTAGGCCGAGTCGTCCTGGGGCACGAACCGCTCGATGCCTGGCTTCGCCAGCAAGGCCCGGCCCTCCTGGTCGAGGTGCATGGACGACAGGACGGCGCGCATCCCGGCCTTGAGTCCCGCGTCCATGGCGGGGTGGACCACCACCGGCGACATCCCGAAGGGAGGGGAGCGCAGGATGATCCTGGTCCGGGACGCCACGGCGGGCTCGGCGCGCGCCAGGTCGTCCCAGATGAGCTGGTCCACGCTGGCGCCGTCCACGAGCCCGTCGGCCACGGCCTTGATGGAGTTGTCGTGCCCTTTCGTGAACATGGTCCTGCCGAAGAACCGCTCCGGGACGAGCCCTCGCTCGGCGAGGAGGAAGGCGACGTAGAGCCTGCCGGTCGTCGAGAGCGGGTCGGTGAAGGCGAACGACTTGCCGCGGAGGTCGTCGAGACTCCGGTCGGGGCTGTCCACGGGCACGATGACGTAGGCCCGATACGTCGTCTTCCCTCCGATCCGCGGGACCGCCAGGATCTCGGCGCCGAAGCGCCTTCTCGCCTCGACGTAGGGCCCGCTGCACATGAAGACGGAGTCGACCTGCCGGCGCTCGAGCAGCTCGATGCTCTCGGCGTAGGTCTCGCGCTGGACGATCTCGACCGGCCGGCCGAGCTTGCGGCCGAGGTGCCACAGGATGGCGTCGTAGTCGGCGAGGTTCTTGCGGGGCGACGCGAAAGCGGCGACCGCCACCCTCAGGACCGGCTGCTCGGGCGCCGCCGCCCGCGCGGGGGCGGCCTGGCTCAGGCGCACGGTCGGGACCGGTTCCCGGGGGCCGCAGGCCGCGGCCAGGCAGGCGAGCGCGAGGACGGCGATCGGACGCCGCCGGAAAACGGTCATCCCCAACGGGACTCGTCGATAAGGCCGGCCGCTCCCCGGCGGAGGTAGGTCCCGGACCGGCCGCCGGTCTTGCGGCCGAGGTAGGTCGGGCCGATCGTCATGCCCTGCTCCACGGGCTTGAGCATGTCGTAGAGGCAGAGCGCGGCCACGCTCGCGGCGGTCAGGGCCTCCATCTCGACGCCGGTCTTCGCGTCGCAGCGCGCCGCGGCGCGGATCGCGATCCTGCCCCGCCCGACCCTGAACGAGACCTCGGCGCAATCCAGGCCCACCGGATGGCACAGGGGGACGATCTCGTGCGTCCTCTTGGCCGCCATGATCCCGGCCACACGGGCGACCGCCAGGGCGTCGCCCTTGGAAAGCCTGCCGGCCAGCAGGAGGCCCAGGGCCCTGGGGCTGGCGCGGAGCTCGGAGAGCGCCACGGCCTCCCGGCGCGTGACGGGCTTGGCCCCCACGTCCGCCATGTCGACCCGGCCCGCCGCGGTCCTCGCCCGACGCCTCCTGGATCCCTCGGCCATCGTCGATATCTTACAACTTTCAGCCCGCCGGGGGAACCGCCCGCATCCTCCCGGCCGCCGGCCCGTCACGCCCAGACCCCGGCGATCCGGGTCAGGCACTCGGGGCAGGAGCCCTCCCCCCCCTCCACCTTGAGGCGCGAGCGCAGGACCATGAAGCCCCGCCGTTCGATCAGCGGCAGCCGGCAGCCGGGGCAGGCCGTGTCCTCCCAGCCGCCGACCGCGCCGGGCAGGTTCCCGGCGTAGACGTAGCGCAGCCCGGCGGCCCTGCCGGCCTCGGCGGCCCGCAGGAGCGTGGCGGCGGGCGTGCCCGCCGCGCCTTCCATCTTGAAGTCGCGGTGGTAGGCGGTGACGTGCCAGGGGATGTCCTTGGAGACGGAGACGATGAAGCGGGCGATGGCGTCGAGCTCCGAGTCCGAATCGTTGACGCCGGGGATGACGAGCGTCACCACCTCCACCCAGAACCCCTTGGCCCAGAGGAGCCCGATGGCGTCCAGCACGGGCCTGAGGGGGCCGCCCATGAGCCTGCGATAGCGCCCCTCGTCGAAGCACTTGAGGTCCACCTTGAAGAGGTCCACCCAGGGCTTGAGATAATCGATGACCTCCGGCGTCGCGTTGCCGTTGGACACGAAGGAGCACCTCAGCCCGGCCTCCTTGGCCTCCTTGAAGACGGCCGCGGCCCACTCCGCCGTGATGAGCGGCTCGTTGTAGGTGGAGGTCACCACCCGCGCCCCGTTCTCGACCGCGAGCCGGACGATCTCCCGGGGCGCGCACTCCCGGACCGCGTGGCCGGCCCTCGGGTCCCTCAGGGTCTGGCTCGACTCCCAGTTCTGGCAGAACTCGCAGGAGTAGCAGCAGCCCAGCATCCCGAAGGACATGGCCTTGGCGCCTGGCAGGGCGTGGTAAAATGGTTTTTTCTCGATGGGGTCGACCTGGAGGCCGGCGACGTAGCCCCACGGGACGCGCAGCTCTCCCTCCTCCCTGAACCGCACCCGGCACGCGCCCGCCTGGCCGTCCTTGAGCCGGCAGCGCAGCCCGCAGGCGAGGCACTCGAGCCGGCCGTCCGCCAGCGGCCTGGCCAGGCCGCCAGGCGCCCTGGACGCGGGCGCGGTGAGGCGCTTGAGAGTCGCTGCGAGCGTTTCCATGGCTTGGGCCAGCATATGATATTTTTTTGTAGACTCTTAACCCAATGAAAGGCATCATCGAGCGCTACAGGAGCCGGCTCCCGGTCACGGACAAGACCCCGATCGTCACGCTCAACGAGGGCTCGACCCCCCTGGTCCGGGCCGACCTCATCGCGGCCTCGGTCGGGCTGACGGCGGGGTCCGTCTTCCTCAAGTGCGAAGGCTCGAACCCCACCGGCTCGTTCAAGGACCGCGGCATGACCGTGGCCATCTCCAAGGCCCTCGAGGCCGGCGCCAAGGGCGTGATCTGCGCCTCCACGGGGAACACCGCCGCTTCCGCCGCGGCCTACGCCGCCCGGGCGGGCCTGCGCTGCGTCATCTTCGTGCCCAAGGCCGGCGTCGCCCTCGGCAAGCTCGCCCAGGCCATCATGCACGGGGCGCAGATCGTCGAGGTCCGCGGGAACTTCGACAAGGCCCTCTCCATCGCCCTGGGCCGGGCCAAGGATCTGGGCTACACCGTCGTCAACTCGGTCAACCCGCACAGGATCGAGGGGCAGAAGACCGCCGCCTTCGAGATCGTCGAGGAGCTCGGCTCCCCGCCCGATTTCCATTTCCTGCCGGTGGGCAACGCCGGCAACATCACCGCCTATTGGAAGGGCTACTGCGAGTTCGCCGACAAGCGGCCGCGCATGATGGGCTTCCAGGCCGCGGGCGCCGCCCCGCTCGTGCTCGGCAGGCCCGTCAAGGACCCCAAGACGGTCGCCTCGGCCATCCGGATCGGGAACCCCGCCTGCCGGGAAGGCGCCCTGAGGGCCCGGGACGAGTCCGACGGGGCGATCGAGTCGGTGACGGACGCCGAGATCCTCTCGGCCTACCGCCTGCTGGCCAAGGCCGAGGGCGTCTTCTGCGAGCCGGCCAGCGCGGCGTCGGTGGCGGGGCTCCTCAAGTGCGGCCGGCACAAGGTCCCCCTCTTCGGCAAGATCGTCTGCACCCTGACGGGCCACGGGCTCAAGGACCCGCAGACCCCGCTGGGGTTCAAGCACCGCCGGCTGACCTACGCCGCCGGAGCCAAGAGGCTCCCGCTCGCCCGCAAGCCGTGACATGAGGCCGCCGACGAAAGTCCGGCGCATCCGGGTCCGCGTCCCCGGCTCGACGAGCAACCTCGGCCCCGGGTTCGACTGCCTGGGCCTGGCCCTCGGGCTCCACAACGACGTCGTCCTCGAGGTCCACCCGGACCCCGGGGAGCCCGTCTGCGAGACCGTCGGCGAGGGCGCGGGCACGCTCGCGCTCGGCAGGGAGAACATGCTCCTGCGCGCCGCGAGCCTCGTCATCCCCGACCTGACCCGCCACCGGCTGGTCTTCAAGTCCGAAAACCGCATCCCCGTGTCGCGCGGCATCGGCTCGAGCGGCGCCGCCATCGTCGCGGGGCTCTTCGCGGCCAACCTCGCGTTCGGCAAGCCCCGGTTCTCGGATTCGGAGCTCTTCGAGCGCGCGGTCTCCCTGGAAGGCCACCCCGACAACGTGGCGGCCTCTATCTACGGGGGGCTCGTCGCCTCCGTCAAGGCCAACGCGGGCTGCAGGCCCTTCCCGCTCAAGCCCCACCCCGACCTGCGCGCCGTCGTCTGCGTCCCGGATTTCGAGCTGCCCACGGCCCAGGCGCGCGCGGCCCTGCCGCCGGAGTACACCCGGCGGGCCGCTGTCCTCAACGTCTCCCGGGCGCTGGTCCTCTCCTCCTCGCTGGAGCGGGGGCTCTGGGACCGCCTCGCCGAAGCCATGGAGGACGACCTCCACCAGCCCTACCGGGCGCACCTCGTCCCGGGGTTCCACGACGTGCTGGCGGCCGCGCGCGGCGCGGGGACGTGCGGCGCCGCCCTGTCGGGCGCCGGGCCCTCCATGCTCGCCCTGACCCGCAAGGGCCCCGGAGCCGAGAAGATCGGCCGCGCCATGAAGGCGGCCTTCAGCCGCCACCGGGTTAAGAGCCGCTGTCTCGTGCTCCCGGTGGACCACCGGGGCGTCAGGGTCCAGTGAAGATCAAGGTCCTCAAGTTCGGAGGGACCTCGGTCGCCGATCCCGAGAAGATCCACCGCGCCGCCGGGCGCGCCATCGCGGCCCGGCGCCTGGGCTGGGGCGTCGTGGTCGTGGTCTCCGCCCCCGGCGAGATGACCGACGAGCTCATCCACCTGGGACGCCGCATCCACGCCGACCCGGACCCGCGCGAGCTGGACCAGCTGATGGCCGCGGGCGAGGTCGTCGCCGTCGCGCTGCTCGCGACGGCATGCCTCGCCCAAGGGCGGGCCGCGGTCTCCCTCACCGGTCCCCAGGCCGGCGTCGAGGCCTCCGGGCGGCACGGCGGCGCCCGGCTGCTGCGCATCCGCCCGCGCCGCATACTGGCGGAGCTTCGCCGCGGCCGCATCGTGGCCGTGGCCGGCTTCCAGGGCGCCGACGCCCGGGGCGACGTCGCCACCCTCGGCCGCGGCGGATCCGACCTGTCGGCGGTGGCCCTGGCCGCGGCCCTCAAGGCCCGCCACTGCGAGATCTACTCCGACGTCAAGGGCGTCTACACCGCGGACCCCCGGATCGTGCCCGACGCCAGGAAGCTGCGGCGCATCAGCTTCGAGGAGATGCTCGAGCTCTCCGGCGCCGGCAGCCAGGTCATGCAGGCCCGCTCCATCGAGGTGGCCCGCGCCGAGGGGGTGTCCCTCCACGTGCGGTCGGCGTTCCACCCCCAGGAAGGGACGTGGATCGTCCCCGGCGGCCCGCGCACCGGCGGCTCCAGGGAGCGGCCGCGGGTCTCGAGCCTCGCCCTGGACAAGGGCTCGGCACGGCCGGGCGCCCCGGAGGACGGCGGCCGGGCGGCGAAGGTCTCGGTCGTCGGCACGGGGCTCGACCGCTCGCCCCAGCTCGCCTCCCGCGTGCTCGCGACCCTCTCGAAGCACCGCATCGACGCCGAGCTGGCCTCGGCCTCGGCCCTGCGCCTCTCGGCCCTCGTCGAGGCCGGGCACGCGGAGGCGGCCCTGCGCGCGCTCCACAAGGCCTTCGGCCTGGGCAGGCGGCAGCTCTCCGGCCACCGCGCCTGCGCGCTGGGGTTCAGCGCCTGAGCCTGTCGGCCATGTCGCTGACCATGCCCAGGACCAGGCGCCTCTCCCCGGGCCCGAGGTCAACAAGCAGCTTCTCGATCGCCTTGGAGTAGGCCCCTTTGCCGGCAGGGGCCCCTCCCGGGAGAAGCTCGCCCGGCTCCACGCCCAGCGCGGCGGCCACGGCCAGGACCGTCTTGAGGCTGGGGACGTTCTTGCCGCGCTCCACCTGGCCGTAGAAGGACGCGTCGATGCCGGCCGCCTCCGCCACCTCGGCCTGCGTCCTGCGCAGGGCCTTGCGCAGCGCGCGCATGCGCCCGCCGATGTCGGCGTAGAGCTTGTCCATGCCGCCATTAAACGAATTCGGACCCTGGACAAGAAGATGTCAATATGATCAACCTGGCGCTTGTCGCGGGCCTAGGAGTCCGTCCGAGTAATAGCGCGCGTCTTGGAGGGGCGCGCTCGAGCTGAGGGCGAGGCGCGACGAGCGAGAATAGCCGTAGCTATTTGAGCGAGGAGCAACGAAGCCATCGGCCGAGCCCTCCCCTCCCTTCTTCTATAGTCTCGCTGCTTTCGGGCGGTCTGCCCCTATTGGCGGGGTCCCCTCCGCGATCCGTGTCGAGGTGGCATGTTATAGCATGCCATCTCGTGACGGGTTGCCGGAGGGTCCCATGGCGTCTCGGTCTTGCCTGATTCTCGACGAAGGAGTATCATCTGCTCGTACGCGCGCGTACGAGGAGCCCGATGAGCAAGAGCTACCGCCCCTACGAGCCCGGCCAGCTGCTGCTGATGCCCCCGACCCTCAACGAATGGTTGCCGGAAGGTCACTTGGCCTATTTCGTATCGGACGTGGTTGAGGCCCTGGACCTGAGGGCCATCCTATCGGTGTACGAGGCTGAAGAACGAGGCTATCCTCCTTACCACCCGGTGATGATGACCAAGGTGATGGTGTACGGCTACTGCATCGGGGTGGCGTCGAGCCGTAAGATCGAGCGGCGGCTGATCGAGGACGTGGCCTTTCGAAGCTCCCGCTTGAAGATGGCGTCAGTCTCTTCCTTCTGGTCCGCGATGACTTTCTTGATTTCTTCTATGTGTATCGGCATGGCAACTGCATATTATTATAGAATATATGTGATTACTGACAACATATTTTCTACAATTCTGCCGGGCTGCCGGTCAAGACCGACCTCAAAAGTAAGCCGATTGGCCTTCCCGGCCGGGAGCATGCGTTTGGGGGTTGCCTACGGCCCGGGGATGCCGTCGGGGTGAAAGGCCGGGGAAAGCCGCAGGTCCTGGTCCAATTCCTCCGCCCCGGCTCGGCTCCCAAAGTCGAGACGCGCCTCCTTGGCGGCCCATCCCTGGCGCACGAACTCGTGGTCGCCGCGACCGGCGACGGGCTTCTCTTCTTCAAGCTCGTCACGCTGCTCAAGCGCGGCCGCCCCAAGGGACGGGACGTCTTCGACCTCAGGAGGCGGCTTGGAGATGCGTGCCCCATCCCGCAGGGAACGTTCCGGGCGCTCCAATCGTATATAGTGATGTGCGAATTCGCGAGATGCACCGGGTCGAGAGGCCCCGGGAAAGGCTGGCCAGCCGCGGGCCGCGGGCGCTGGCCGAGGAAGAGCTCCTCTCCATGGTCCTTCGCACGGGCTACGCGGGCCGAAGCGCTCTGGAGGTGGCCCGGGACCTGCTGGCCGGCCACCCGGAGGGAGGGCTGGGACGACTGGGCCTGAGGGACCTGCGGCGGCTCAAGGGCATGGGAACGAGCCGCGCGTGCGCCCTCTGCGCGGCCCTGGAGCTGGCCAGGCGCTGGTCGGGCGGCGACGACGCGGCCGGCATCGCGGTCGACGGGGCCGAACGGGTATGGGCCCTGCTCCAGGACCTGCCGGCCAAGCGCCAGGAGCACTTCGTGGCGCTTTACCTCGACGCCCGAAACCGGCTCATCCACCGGGAAACTGTCTCCATCGGGACCCTGACCGCCAGCCTGGTGCATCCCCGCGAAGTCTTCGCCCCGGCCGTGGAGCGCCGCGCGGCGTCGGTCGTCGTGGCGCACAACCATCCCTCCGGAGACCCCGCGCCCTCGCCCGATGACCGAAAAGCCACCAACCGCCTGGCGAAAGCGGGCCGCATCCTGGGCATCCCCCTGGCCGACCATGTCCTGCTTTCGCAGGCAGGTTACTTCAGCTTCCGGGAACAAGGCCTGCTGTGAAATCAGCCGGGACCGCGCTGTCGCGGCGCCGAGGCCAATTTGTATCATTGACCCATGGAACCGTCCGGCATCCTCATCCTCGGCGGCAGCTTCGATCCCCCCCACGAGGGGCACGCGGCGCTGCTGGAGGCGGCGGCCCGCCGCGTGCGGCCGTCGACGATCCTCCTGGTCCCGGCCTTCCAAGCCCCGCTCAAGGGAGTCCCCAGCGCCCCTCCCCAGGCAAGGGTCGCGATGCTCCGGAGGCTCCTCGCCTCGCTGCCCGCGCCGTGGCGCGAGCGCTGCTCTCTCGACCTCCACGAGCTGCGCTCCCGCCGGAAAGTCTACACGGTCGAGACCCTCCGGCGCCTGCGGCGCTCCCACCCCCGGGCCGAGCTCCACTTCGTCGTCGGCTCGGACGCGGCCGCGGCCTTCGGCCGCTGGCGCGAGCCCCGCGCCCTCGAGCGCCTGGCCGCCTGGTGGGTCGGGGCGAGACCCGAGGCCGCGGGCAAGGTCTTGCCCCACTTCCGGCGCCTGCCGGGGAGGTTCCCGGACGTCTCCTCGACCGGCATCCGCCTGGCCATCGCGACGGGACGGAAGTGGAAGAAGCGGGTCCCGGACCGCGTGGCCGCCTTCATCCGCAAGCGCCGGCTCTACGGCCTCGACATGCTCGCGAAGCTCGAGTCCATGCTCAAGAAGCCGCGCTTCGAGCACACCCTGGCGGTGGCGAGGATCGCCGAGCGGCTCGCAGAGCGGCACGGCCTCGACCGGTCCAAGGCGGTCCTGGCGGCGCTCCTGCACGACTGCGGGCGGTCCCTGTCGCGCGGGAGGATGGTGTCCTTGGCGCGCGCCTGGCGCCTCAAAGCGCCGCGGCTGGCCGAGATCATCGAGCACCAACCCAAGCTCCTGCACTCCTACCTGAGCGCGGAGCTCGCGCGGCGGCGCTTCGGCGTGGACGACCCCGAGGTGCTCAGCGCCATCCGCAAGCACACCCTCGCGGCCCTTTCCATGTCGCGGCTGGACCGGCTCGTCTACGTCGCGGACGCCGTCTCGGAGGACCGCGCCCACCCGGCGGCGCAGGCTCTGCGGCGGCGCGCCTTCCGGGACCTGGACGCGGCCTTCGACGCCTGCCTGCGGGCCAAGCTCGAGCACGCGAGCTCGCGGCGTGCCTGGATCCACCCCATCTCCCTGGAGCTATGGAAAAGAACGCGGCCCTGACCGAGCGGCTCCTCGCCTTCCTGGTCCTGGCCGGCGTGGCCGGGACCTGGTCGGCCGAATCCCGGTCCGGCCTGGCCGACCGGGTCCGCACGCTGCAGCCCGTCGTGACGTGGATGGCCGTGAAGGCCCCGGGCTCGGGCGCCCCCCTGCTCTTCGCGACCGTCCACCAGCCCGAGAAGCGCTCCCTCTCCATCATCCACGTTCCGGGCGCCGCCCGAGGAGCAATCACTCCCCTCCCCCGCGGGGAGGGGAGTAGCGAGGGGGCAGAGCGCCGCAGGCGATCTTCCTCTCCCAGCGGGAACAGTGAACCCGCCCAGGCGGCGCTCGCGGCCGCCGCCGAGGCCCACCGGGCGGTCTTCTCGCTGCCGCGCTTGTCCCACCTGGACCTCGGGCCGCCCCGCTTCCTCTACGCCCAGCCCCGGGACTTCCCGCCGGGCGACCCGCCGGTGGCGATGAAGCGCTGGCTGGCGGCGTCCTACGGCGGGCTGTCGTTCTGGAAGCGCCTGCCCGGCCTGCTCCGACGCCCTCCCCTCGGGGATTGCGCGCCGGCGGAGAACTTCTTCGACCGGCTGGCCTACGCCCTCGAGCTGCACCGCCTCCCCCGGCGCTCCATGCTGGCGGCCTGGCTCCCCGAGGGCCGGGGCCGGGAGGCCTTCCTGCTCGAGCGCCTCGGCCCCCCGAGGCGCGGGGCCAGGCCCCCGGACCGGCCGGTCTCCGTGGAAGTCCTCAACGCGACCGAGTTCAAAGGTGTCGCAATGCGAGTCGGAAAAGTTCTAAGATTGAGGGGCGCCGACGTGCTGAGCTTCCGCAACACCGATAGCGACCACCCGGGCACCTTGGTCTACGACCGCACGGGGCGCATCGAGAACGCTTTGCAGGTGCTGGACATGCTGGGCTGCCCACAGGCCGAGGCCGTCACCGCCGTCGAGGAACGGCCCCTGGTGGAAGTCAGCGTCGTCATCAAGGCGGATTGCAGTCACTCGCCCCCCCTGCGGGGGGGCGAGTAGCGGGGGGGCATATGCCGTTTCATCAGGGAGTTCCTTATGAAACAGAGCATGCCCCCACAGCTACTCGCCTCCCCGTACATGATCCTCCCATGCGGGGGGAGGCGAGTGATTAGGAGCGACCATGGAACTAGTCGAAGTGCTGAAGACGGCGGTCCAATCGGGAGCGAGCGACATCCACATCGTCATCGGCAAGTCGCCGATGATGAGGCTCAACGGCGAGATCGGGGAGATCCCCGGCTACCCCAGGATCAACGCCGACGAGTCCAAGCGGCTGGTCTACTCGATCCTCTTCGAGGAGCAGCGCGCCAAATTCGAGGAGCACTGGGAGCTCGACACCTCCTTCGCGGTCCCGGGCCTCTCGCGCTTCCGCGTCAACGTCCTGCTCCAGAAGAACGGCGTCGAGGCCGTCATGCGCGTCATCACCTCCAAGATCCCGACGCCCGAGCAGCTGCGGCTCGCCCCCGCCATCGTCAAGCTGGCCGACCTCCCCAGGGGGCTGGTGTTGGTCACCGGCCCCACCGGGTCGGGGAAATCCACGACCCTGGCCTGCATCCTCGAGCTCATCAACCAGGCCGAGACCGGCCACATCCTGACCATCGAGGACCCCATCGAGTTCGTCTACGAGTCCAAGAAGAGCATCTTCCGCCAGCGCGAGGTCGGCCAGAACACCAAGTCCTTCAACGCCGCCCTTAAGAGCGCCCTGCGCCAGGACCCCGACGTCATCCTGGTCGGCGAGATGCGCGACCTCGAGACCATCCAGCTGGCCATCACGGCCGCGGAGACCGGCCACCTGTGCTTCGGCACCCTGCACACGCAGGACTGCCCCTCGACGATCGACCGCATCATCGACGTCTTCCCCCCGACCCAGCAGGCCCAGGTGCGCGTGCAGCTCGCGGTCGTGCTCCAGGGGGTGGTCTGCCAGACCCTCATCCCCAGGATCGACGGCCAGGGGCGCGTGGCCGCCCGCGAGATCATGGTCATGACCCCGGCCATCTCGAACCTCATCCGCGAGGGCAAGACCCACATGATCTACGGGGCCATCGACACCGGGGCCAAGTTCGGGATGATCCCGATCGACAAGGCCCTCGCCGAGCTGGTCCGCGAGCAGCTCATCTCCCCGGAGGAGGCCCTCCTGCGGGCCCACAACGTCGACACGCTCAAGCAGCTGGCCGGCATCAGCTCGCGGATGACCGCCTCCTCCATGTGAGGACCCCATGACAGACGACAAGCTCAAGCTCATCAGGACGGTCCGCCTCCTCGACAAGATCCCGGAGCGCAACCTCACGGCCCTGGCGGAGTTCCTCAAGAGCATCTCGCTTTCGGACGGGGCCATCCTCTTCGAGGAAGGCTCGAAGGGCGATTGCCTCTACTTCGTCTCCAGCGGGCACATCCGCATCTCCAAGCGCATCTCGGGGGAGGCCTTCAAGGACCTCGCCATCATGGGCGCAGGGGACTGCTTCGGCGAGATGGCCCTGATCGAGGACGTGGCGCGCTCCGCGCGCGCGACCGCCTCCGGGCCCACCTCCCTCTTCGAGCTCCACCGGCAGGACCTCAACACCTGGCTGGCGTCGCACCCGGAGCTGGCCATGGAGTTCTTCGCGGCCCTGGTCCAGGAGCAGTCCAAGAGGCTGCGCCGCAGCTCGACGGAGGTCACGCTCCTCTACGACCTCTCCAGCCTCCTGCTCGAGCGCGTCCCGACCGTCCAGGAGCTCATGGCCAAGGTGATCGAGCACGTCTCGCCCCACCTCCAGGGGACCTGGTCCTCCCAGGCCCACCTCTACAACGCCTTCAACGACGAGATGGAGTTCGTCTGCGCGGCCGGCGAGTTCGACTTCAAGGACGCCGCCTCCAAGCTCCCGCCGCCGCACGAGCAGCGCAGCCTCTGGCTCGACGACTCGACCTACTACGTGTCCCTGCCAGGCCTCGCGCGGCCCCTGGGGTTCCTCCTGTTCCACTGCCAGGAGACCCTCGTCCACGACGACCGCATGGAGACGGGCCGGACCCTGGCGACCGTCGCCAGGCTCGTGAGCACCGCGCTGGAGAACATCCAGTTCCGGACGGAGGAGACCTTGAGGGCGCGCCTCAAGAAGACGATGAGCAATGCCTCCGGTCTATAGGCGCGTCGCCCTGGCGGCGGCCCAGGCCGCCTACGACAAGAAGGCCGAGAACCTCGCGCTCTACTACGTGGGGGCGTCGCACCCGCTGACCGACTACTTCCTCGTCATGACGGCGCTCTCCCGGACCCACGTGGAATCCCTGGAGTCGGCCGTCGAGGGCGCCCTCAAGCCTCTGGGCCTGCGCCCCCTCAGGCGCGCCCGGCCGGAGAGCGACCGCTGGCGCGTCCTGGACTACGGTGATTTGGTCGTCCACATCATGGCGCCGGACGCCCGCGGCTTCTACGGGCTCGACAAGCTCTACGCCGGCGCCCGCAAGATCAGCTGGTCCAAGCGCCCCCGCCGCGGCCCCGCGCCGTTCCAGCCGCCCCCCCGCTGACATGCCCGAACTGCTCGACGTCCTCAAAGCCACGGCCCAGATGGGCGCCAGCGACCTCCACCTCGTGGTGGGCAAGCCGCCGATGGTGCGCCTGCAGGGGCTCATCCGCCCCATGCCGGGCGCGGCGCCGGTCACCGCCGAGGAATCCAAGCAGATGGTCTACTCGGTCCTCTACGAGGAGCAGCGCGCGCGCTTCGAGTCCTGCTGGGAGCTCGACTGCTCCATCGCGCTGGCCGGCATCTCGCGCTTCCGCGTGAACGTCTTCCTTCAGAAGAACGGGGTCTCGGCGGTCTTCAGGACCATCCCGTCCCACATCCCGACGCCGGCCGAGCTGGGCCTGATGCCGGCCATGGCCAACCTGGTGGACCTCCCGAGGGGCCTGGTGCTCGTCACGGGCCCGACGGGCTCGGGCAAGTCCACGACCCTGGCCTCCCTCATCGAGCTCATCAACCAGAAGCAGCAGAAGCACATCCTGACCATCGAGGACCCCATCGAGTTCGTCTACGAGGACAAGAACTCCATCATCGTCCAGCGCGAGGTCGGGCAGCACACCAAGTCGTTCAGCGAGGCCCTCCGGCACGCCCTCCGGCAGGACCCGGACGCCATCCTGATCGGCGAACTCAGGGACCTCGAGACGATCGCGCTGGCCATCAGCGCGGCCGAGACCGGGCACCTGTGCTTCGCGACCCTGCACACCCAGGACTGCCCGACGACCATCGACCGCCTCATCGACGTCTTCCCCCCGAGCCAGCAGCAGCAGGTCCGCGTCCAGATCTCGACCGAGCTCCAGGCCGTCATCTGCCAGACGCTCCTGCCGCGCAAGGACGGCCAGGGGCGCATCTGCGCGCGGGAGTTCCTGCGCGTGACCTCGGCGGTCGGCAACATCATCCGCGAGGGCAAGACCCACCTCATCTACGCCGCGATCGAGGCCGGCAACAAGTACGGCATGATCTCGATGGACCAGTACCTGGCCCTGCTCGTCAAGCAGAACCTGGTGAGCATCGAGAACGCCATGAACGCCGCGCACGACGCCTCCACGGTCCGCAAGCTCGCGGGGATGCCGGAGGCGGGGGCGGCATCCTAATGAAACGACCTATGCCCCCTCGCTACTCGCCTCCCCGCGGGGGAGGCGAGTGATATGATCCTGCAATCCCTCCGTAAGTCGCTCCTGGACAAGCTCAAGGGCTTCCCCCGGATCAAGGAGACGGCGCGCTCGCTCGGCATCCTGGCCCTGCCCCCCAAGCACATCCTGGCCGACGTCAGCCTCCATTGGCCCCTGGCCTGCGCCAAGGTGGCCGGCGTGCCGCCGCTGGACCTCGCGCACGAGATGGCTTCGGCGTTCCGGAGCATCGTGGAGGTCGAGAACGCCCACGTCACGCCGCCCGGCTTCGTGAACCTCAAGCTCCGCGACTCCGCCCTCTGCGCCAACCTCATGGCCATCACGCTCTCCCCGTCCAAGTACGGCGCCAACGGGGGCGGCGCCAAGCGCTCCATCCTGCTCGAGTTCGTCTCGGCCAACCCCACCGGCCCGCTGCACCTGGCCTCGGGCCGGGGGGCGACGCTCGGCGACAGCCTCGCGCGCATCCTGCGGCGCCTGGGCCACAGGGTCCACAGCGAGTACTACGTCAACGACGGCGGGGGGCGCGTCGAGCTCCTCGGCCGGTCCCTCCAGGCCCGCTGGCTCGAGCTCCACGGCAGGCCTTCCCAGGTGCCGGAGAACGGCTACCACGGCGACTACCTCAACGACCTCGCCAAGGACCTCCCGGCCGCCGCCGAGTCCTGGTCCCCGGAGGAGTTCGGCAAGCACGCCATGGGCGTCCTGCTCGAAAGCCACAAGAAGGACATGGCGGGGTTCGGCGTGCCCTTCGACCGCTGGTTCCACGAGAGCGAGCTCTACGAGAGCAAGGCCGTGGAGAAGACCCTCGAGGACCTCAAGGGACGCGGCATGGTCTACGACAAGGACGCCGCCGTCTGGCTCGCGACGACCTGCGCCGCAGGCGCAGGCGCCGCAGGCGCGGCCGCCGCCGGCTCGGAGGACGACAAGGACCGGGTGCTCGTGAAATCCGACGGCAAGCCCACCTACTTCCTGCCGGACATCGCCTACCATCGCGACAAGTACGGGCGCGGCTTCACGGAGCTCATCGACATCCTCGGCGCCGACCACCACGGCTACGTCCCGCGCATGAAGGCGGCCGTGGCCGCCCTGGGGCACGACCCGGCGACCTGCCACATGATCATCCACCAGCTCATCCACCTCTTCCGCGGCGCGACCCCGGTCAAGATGTCCAAGCGGACAGGGGAGTTCGTGACCCTGCGGGAGGTCCTCGAGGAGGTCGGCCGGGACGCCTGCAGGTTCTTCTTCGCGATGAGGACCGCCGACTCGCACCTCAACTTCGACCTGGAGCTCGCGAAGAAGAAGTCGTCCGAGAACCCCGTCTACTACTGCCAGTACGTGCATGCCCGGGTGGCGTCGATCTACCGGGAAGCGGTCAAGACGGGCCTGCTGGCCCAGGCCTCGCCCCCGCACCCGACGCCCGAACTCCTGCAGGAGAAGGAAGAGCGCGCGCTCCTCATCAAGCTGGCGTGGTTCCCCGAGGTGCTCAAGGCGTGCGAGCGCGAGCTCTCGCCCCACCTGCTGGCCGCCTACCTGCTGGAGCTGGCCGGGCTCTTCCACGCCTTCTACGAGCAGCACCGGGTGATCGACGGCGACAACGCGAGGCTCTCCCAAGCGAGGCTGTGCCTGTGCGCCGGCGTGAGGGACGTGATGGCCGAAGGCCTCGGACTCCTCGGCGTCTCGGCCCCCCAGGAGATGTAGCCATGTCAAAACCCAGCAAGTCCAAGCCGGTCAAATCCAAGTCCGGCAAGCCCGCGCCGAAGGCCGTGTTCGCCGCCGCTTCCCATGGTCGGCGGAGGCGGCACGCCAGAGCCAGAAACGCCGGGCTCTGGCAGAAGGAATATTTCCGCAGCGGACGGGTCTACGCCCAGACCCCCCTGGTCCGGGGCGTCAAGAGCGGGGCCGGCAAGGTGTTCTACGAGAGCGGCAAGCTCTACGCGGCCGAGGCCTATCGCGACGGCAAGCTCAACGGCCTCACCGTCACCTACTACGAGGATGGGGCGCGCCAGTCCTCCCTGACCTACAAGGACGACCTCCTGGACGGCCCCTGCGAGGAACACTACCCGAACGGCAAGCTCGAGTCCAAGGGGCTCTACCGGGCCGGCAAGAAGAGCGGGCTCTGGAAGGTCTACGGGCTCGACGGGTCGCTCGAACGCCAGGAGACCTACGTGGACGGCGTGGCCGCCGCGGTCCCCGTCTCCCCCGGCGCCCCCAAGCGCCGCTGACGGGCCGGACTACCGCAGGAGCTCGGCCCGCTGGTCCTGCGTGAAGATGGGGCGGTAGTCGGCGCCGCGCCCCTCGGCAGGGTCCAGGACGATGGTCTGGGCGCCCCAGTCCACGCAGCCCACGAAGCTCACGTGGGAAGCCGGCCGCCCGCCCGAACCGCGGAGCACCCGGCCCGCGCGCTGGAGCGTGGCGAAGTACTCCGCCTTGAGGGCCTCGAACCGGGCCGCGCGCGCCGCCCCCGGCTCGATCACGATCCTGGACCCGGCCGGCACGGCCAGGAAGGCGACCCGCTGGCTGACAGCCTCGTAGGCGGCATCCTGCCCGGCCACGATCGTGAACGGCCCGTCGGACATCTGGTACATGCCCGGAAAGTAGACCATCTCGCCGGCGAAGCGCTCGAGCAGGTCCATGAGGAGCCTGGCCTCGGCCATGCCGCGGTCGAAGGCGGCCCGCTGGTGCGCCTCGGCGGCGCCTTGGGCCGCGTCGAAAGCCGCCCGCAAGTCCCCAAGGTCTCCGGACGCCTGGACGCAAGGCCCCGTCAGTCCGACGATCAACGTCACGATGGCAGCGGTCTTCATCAATACCCCCGGGGGATACGGCATGGGTCTATTATGCCTATTGCCGCCGGCTCCCGGATTCCCCCGAAGGCCCAATCATCCGCTGGAAAAGGACTGGTGGCCCCGTAGGACTTCCGGCACCCAGGGAAGCGCCGCTGCGGACGCCCGTCAGAACAGCCTCAGGCCGAGCCAGATCAGGAAGAACCCGAAGATATCCAGCGCGAGCCCGAAGCGCATCATGTCCTTGAGGCGCACGCGGCCCGTCCCGTACACGAGGGCGTTGGGCGGCGTGGACACGGGCAGGAGGAACCCGAAGCTCGAGCACAGCGTGGCGGCCAGGGCCGGGTAGAGCGGCGCGACTCCCGCGGCCTTGGACAGCGCCAGGGCCGTGGGCACCGCGACGTTGGCCGAGGCGGTGTTGGACGAGAGCTCGCTGGCGGCCAGGGCGAGGGCCCCAGAGACCCCCGCGGTGCCCATCGCGGACCGCACGCCGAGGAAGCCCGTGAGGGACCTGCCCAGCCCGTCGGCGAGCCCGGTGTCGAAGAGCAGCCCTCCAAGGCTCATGCCGCCCCCGAAGAGGAGGAGCACCCCCCACTCGATGCGGCAGGCCCCCTCCCACGACAGGGTGGGCTTGCCGTCCGCGTCCGGCAGGAGGAAGAGCAGGCTCGAGGCCAGGAGCGCGGCGACCCCTTCGGGCACCGTCTCCCCGGCGAAGAGCCAGAGGACGATGGCGCACGACAAGGCGAGGAGGGTGTTCCGCTCGCCCCGGCTCCAGGGCGGGAGCTTGCGCCGCTCCTCCTCGAGGTACTCCCTGAGGCGGCCCCAGCCTTCGGGCGTCTCGATCCCGCGGCACAGGAGAAGCGCCGTGAACGCCAGCGACAGCGCGGCCAGCGGGACGCCCATCTTCATCCAGCTCAGGAAGCCCAGGCGCACCCCGGCCAGGCGCTCGAGCATGCCCAGGCCGATGAGATTGGGCGGGGTGCCCACCGGCGTCGCCATCCCTCCGACGGAAGCCGCGAAGGCCAGCATGAGGAGGAGCCGGGTCTCTATCTTGGGGTCGCGGGAGGAGGCCGGGAGGGCCGAGAGCATGCCCAGGCCGATGGGCAGGAGCATGGCCGTGGTGGCGGTGTTGGAGACCCAGGCCGAGATGGCCGCGGCCACACACCCGAACCCCGCGATGAGCGAGCGCGGGCCGCGGCTCAACGACGGGACCGCCAGCAAGCGCACCGCGATGCGCCGGTCCAGGCCGTGGCGGGACATGGCCTCGGCCAGCCAGAAGGAGCCGAGGAACAGCATGATGACCGGATCCGCGTAGGCCGCGAAGACCTTCTTGGCGGGGGCCACCCCCAGGACGACGCAGAGCGAGCTCGCCAGGAGCGCGGCCACGGCCAGGGGCATGGCCTCGGCCACCCACCAGGCGACGGCGCAGGCCATGACGCCCGCCAGGCGCCTGGCTTCCGGGGAAAGCCCGCTAGTGCTCCGACCGGCTCATAACCGGGGTTTGGGCCGGTCGATCTCGGAGCGAGCCGAGGCGCGCGAGGCGAGCAGACTGGACGTCTGTGAGCCGAGTGCAACGAAGGCGTAGCCCGAGATCGACCGGCCGCGCTCTCAA
>JACRDT010000011.1 GCA_016212795.1 Elusimicrobiota bacterium
CTGGTTGCCCCGGCGTCGTCTTCTGGGGGGCCGGGTCCTGCCCGGGAAGGAGCGATGGGACGACCTCGACGGCATCCCCGGAGAAGAGGATGGTCAGTTGGGCGACCGTGGCGGGGGTGTGGGGAACGGTCCAGTACTTCTCCTGGGAATGCCACCATCGGTCCTCGACGGTTCTGAGTTTCGCGTTGCGGCTCAGCGAATAGGGAAAGCGCACGATGATCCTCCCTGGTTTGCCTGGTTCGATGCGGATGGGGTCGGTCGTTGGGGGGTCCATGGCGTGGTTTCCTATTCAATATACGAATGAGGGGGCGATTTGGTTCCTTTCCGGGCAGGAATGATATGATACGAAGGCTCCGATGAGGCAAAGGACCTACCTGGTCGACGGCTCGAACGCGGTGCGCCGGCGCGGCTACGACCCGCGCTTCCCCCTGGTGGAGGACCGTCGGACGAGGGGCTGGCTGGGGAAGATCGACGCCCTGGCCGGCGAAGCCGGGGAGCGCCTGGCTGTGGAGGTCTTCTTCGACGGGCCGCCGCGGGACGTCGGCGGTGTTTACGAGAGCCTCGCCGTCCGGTTCTCCCCGGACCGCGATGCCGACGACATGATCATGGGCGTGGTGCGCCTGCTGGCGTCCACGGGGCGGGGCGCCGTCGTGGTCACCGAGGACGGCGGCTTGGCCGCGGATGCCCGGGAGGAAGGGGCTCGCGTCATCGGGTTCGCGGAGTTCGAAACCAGGCTGCGCGAGGGCCGCGCCTAGGCGACCGCCGGCTAGCCGAGCGAGGGCAGCTGCGCGATGAACCGGCTCCCGCGCTGGGGGGCGTCCTCCACCCAGATGCGGCCCTTGAGGGCCTCGCAGGCCATGCTGCAGAACGCCAGGCCGATGCCGGCCCCTGGGATGCGGTCGGCGTTGGCGCGGTGGTATTTCTTGAAGATGGCCTGCCGTTCGGCGGGCGGTATGCCCGGGCCGGCGTCGGTCACTTCGATCCTCAGGGAGCCGGCCGCGAACTGGCCCCGAACGGCGACGCGGTCGCCGCCAGACGAATACTTCAGGGCGTTCGACAGCAGGTTGGCCATCACCCGGAAGATGAGGGTCTGGTCGGAGACGAACTTCACGCTGGCCGGCGGCATGTCGAACTCGAGGGCGACCCGCTTGAGCTCGTACTGCGGGCCGAGCATCTTGACGAGGCGCCCGACGAGGGTCGGGAGGTCCAGCTGCTGGGTTTCCACCTTCACCGTGCCGGCGCCGAGATCCAGCAGGCCGACGATCATCACCAGGGCGAACTCCAGCGAGTTCTCGGCGCATTTCAGGTACCGGGTGAAGGACGGGTCCGAGATCAGGTTGCGCGTGTTGATCATGTCCAGCGTCAGTTTCACGGTCCCCAGCGGGGCGCTCAGGTCGTGGACCACCATGTCCATGATGTCCTGCCGGACGCGGTCGTGCAGGCGCGTCTTGAGCAGCTCCTGCGACAGGGCGGCTTCCCTGGCCTGGATGGCCAGGTGGGCCTGGATGCGGGCGACCAGTTCCTGGATGACGAAGGGTTTGACCACGTAGTCCTGCGCGCCGGCCTGGAAGCCTTTGAGGCGGCTCGTCACGTCGCCGCGGGAGGTGATGAAGATGACCGGCATGTGCGTGAGACCCGCGTCCTTGCGCAGGACCTCGCAGACCGAGAATCCCTCGCCGTCCGGGAGGTTGACGTCGAAGAGGGCGATGTCCGGCCGCGCCTCGCGGATGGCCTCGACGGTTCCCCCGCATTGCGAGCGGTGGATGAGCTGCCAGTCCTGGAGTTCGACGGCGTCGCGCACGAGGGCCGCGACGGCGGGGTCGTCCTCGAGCAGGAATACCCGGACCTGGCGAGGCTTGCAGGCCGCCTCGGGACGAGGAGCGGAGTCCATGGCCATATGATAGCGGGGGGCCCGGCGCGTGTCAATGGCTCGGGGAGCGGGGCGCGACGACGTCGATGACCGTGATCTCCGGACGGCACAGGAACCGCACGCGGGGCGCCAGGCCGCCTTCCAGCCCGAGCCCGCGGTTGACGTACAGGTCGGTGGGGCCGACGCGGTAGCGGCCGGCCTCGTAGGTCTTGCCCGTCGAGGACAGGGTGACGAGGGCGCCGTAGAACGGGAGGCGCACCTGCCCGCCGTGGGTGTGGCCCGCCAGGTAGAGGTCGATGCCCAGCGACGCCGCCTCCTTGATGAGGTCGGTGTTATGGAACAGGAAGACGTCGTAGGCGGGCTTGTCCAGCAGGAGCTTCATCACGAGCCGGAAATCCGGCATGTTGACGAGGGCCAGGCCGCTGACGCGGACCTTCGTCCCCCGGATGTCGATGTCGCGCGAGCCGCTCTCCAGCATGATCGCGGGGGAGTCGCGGAAGGCGTTCTCGGGCAGGAGGCCGATGTCGTAGTTGCCCGACACCAGGAACGTGCCGAAGGCCGGCTTGAGGGCGGCGAGCGCGGCCTGGGCGGTCTTGAGGCCGGCGGGGGTGTTGATGAAGTCGCCCGTCACGAGCACGAGGTCGGGCCCGAGACCGTTGACGATCTCGACGGCGCGCGGCTCGTTGCGGGGGCGCTCCTCCGAGTGGAAGTCGGACAGGTGGACGATACGCACCCGGCCGGTCTGGGGGAGGATCTTGGGGGACTCCAGCACGATGGACGTGACTTCGAGCATGGTCGGCTCGACGAGCCAGCCCCAGACCAGGCACAGCCCCCCGGCGACGGCGGCGGTGTTGAGCAGGAGGGTGAGCGCGCGGGAGGCGCGCTCGCCGGTCCGGGGCCAGAACCCCTGGAACGGCGGTCGTCCGCGCACGAGGACGCCGACGAGCCAGCGGGCCTCGAGGTAGAACACCAGGCCCACCGGGACCAGGAAGGCGAGGAGGACGAGGAACTGGGTCATCAGGCGGCGATGCCTTTCTCGCGGAGGTAGTGGCGGATCTTGCTCCGGGCGCGGGCGGACTTGACGACCTTGAGCCAGTCCTTCTTGGGGACCGAGTTCTTCTTGGTGAGGATCTCGCAGATGTCGCCGGACTTGAGCTGGGTGTCGAGCTTGACCATCTTGTTGTTGACGCGGGCGCCCACGCAGGTCTGGCCGATGTCGGTATGCACGGCGAAGGCGAAGTCGATGGGGGTCGCGCCCACGGGCAGGGCCTTGACCTCGCCGAGCGGGGTGAAGACGAAGACCTGGTAGAGGTCGAGGTCGGTCTTGAGGCTGTCCAGGAACTCCCGGGGGCTGTCGAGGTCCTGGAGCCACTCGATCCACTGCCGCAGCCAGTTGAGCTTCTCCTCGAGGTGGGCGTCCTTGGCGGCCTCCCCGGTCTTGTAGCGCCAGTGGGCGGCGATGCCGTACTCCGCGGTGCGGTGCATCTCCTCGGTGCGCAGTTGGACCTCGATGTATTCGCCCTTGGGGCCCACGACCGTGGTGTGGAGGCTCTTGTAGAGGTTGAGCTTGGGGTGGGCGATGTAGTCGGTGAAGGAGTCCGGGACCGGCTGGAAGTGGGTGTGGAGGAGCCCCAGGAGGGCGTAGCAGTTGGCGACCGAGTCCGTGATGAGCCGGACGCCGAGGGCGTCCTGTATCTCCTCGAAGGGCTTCTTCTGCCGCTGCATCTTGCCCCAGATGGAGTGGAGGTTCTTGCTGCGCGCCAGGATGCGGTGGGGGACGTCCGATTTGGAGAGGGCGTGCTCGAGCATCTTGCGGAACTCCGTCAGCATGGCCTCGCGCGCGGGCAGGCGCGAGCGCACCTTGGCCTCGAGGTCCGCGAAGTCCTCCGGGTGGAGCACCGCGAAGGAGAGGTCCTCGAGCTGGCCCTTGATCTCGAACATGCCCAGGCGGTGGGCCAGGGGGGCGTACAGGGAGATGGTCTCGCGCGCGATGCGCTCCTGCTTCTCGGGGGTGAGGTACTCGATGGTCTGCATGTTGTGCAGCCGGTCGGCCAGCTTGATGATGATGACCCGGATGTCCTGGGCGGTGGCCAGGATCATCCGGCGCCAGTTCTCGGCCTGGGCGTCGTCGCGCGAGGAGAACTGGACCTTGTGGAGCTTGGTGAGCGCCGTGACGAGCTTGGCGATCTCCTCGCCGAAGTTCTGGCGCAGCTTCTCGGGCGTGACGGAGGTGTCCTCGATGACGTCGTGGAGCAGCCCCGCGCAGACGGTGGGGAGGTCCATCTTCCAGTCGATGAGGGAGTCGGCCACCGCGGCGCAGTGGCTGAAGTAGTCCTCGCCCGAGGCGCGGGCCTGCTCGGCGTGGGACTTGGCCGAGTAGTCGTAGGCCTTGCCCAGCATGTCGGTGTCGACGAGGGGCGCGTAGGCCGAGAACCGCTGGAGGAGCTCCCGCTTATCCATGGCCGTGCCCCCCGCGGTGGAGGAGGAAGACGGCCGCGGCCGCCAGCGAGAAGTACAGGATGGAGGCCCGGTCCGAACGACGGTGGACGAGCGGCAGGATGTCGGTCGCGCCGATGTGGACGAAGCTGCCGGCCGCGACCCCCAGGAGCGCCGCCGTCGCCTGGGGGGGCAGGCCGGCGAAGCCCAGGGCGCTCACGGCGCACCCCAGCGGCGTGGCGGCCGCCACCAGGGCCAGGACGGCCCAGATCCTGGGCTGGGGCGTCTTGGATTGGCGCAGCAGCGACGAGAGCGTGAAGCCGTCGGCGACCTTGTGCAGCACCACGGCGACGCCCACGGCCGCGCCCACGGGCAGCCCGGCGCCGAAGGACACGGCGAGGTTGACGCCGTCGAGGAACGAGTGCAGGCTGAGCGCCAGGAGCGCCGCGCCCCCTGCCGACGTAAGGTACGATGGCGTCGGCAGGTAGTGGACTCGGCACTCCTGGAGGTACTCGGGGCAGGTGTCGAGCATGGCGATCGAGCCCGCGGCGTGCAGCAGGGCGAAGGCCAGGAGGGCCGACCAGCCGGCCGCGGCGCGGGAGAGGTGGAGCCCCTCCGGCAGGATCTCGGTGAAGGCGACCGCCAGCAGGATGCCGGCGCGGATGGCGAACAGCCGCCTCATCCCCAGCCGGGAGAGCATGGCTTCGGACGCCCAGCCCCCGACGAAGGTCGTGGCGAAGGCCAGCGCCGTGAACAGGGCCAGGGTCATGATGTCACTCGCCCCCCCCCGCATAGGAGGATCCGGTACGGGGGGGCGAGTAGCGGGGGGGCAGATGCCGTTTCATCAAGGCGCCCTCCTTCATGCCGTTCTCCTCGGCCGCACCATCTCGTTGACGATCTCCCCGGCGGCGCGCTGGGCGGTGCCGGGCTTGCCCAGCATGGGGCGCAGGGCGAGGAGGTCCCGGCGCAGGGCCGCGTAGCGCTTGGTGTTCTCCAGGAGCGAGAGGGCCTTGCGGGCCACGTTGTCAGGGGTCGCGTCGTGCTGGATGAGCTCGGGGACGAGGCCCTTGCCCGCCAGGATGTTGACCATGGCGATGTGGCGGACCCGGATGAGCGCCCGCGCGATGGCGTAGGTCGGCCAGGAGAGCTTGTAGACCACCACCATGGGCACGCCCAGGAGGGCGTTCTCGAGGGTCGCGGTCCCGGACGAGCTGATGGCCAGGTCGAGCCGGCTGCGTTCCTTGTAGTCGGTCTCGCGCAGCACGGCCGCGCCCAGGCGCTTGGCCGCGGCGTAGTGCTCGTCGCCGAGCCCCTCGGCGGCGAACACGCTCGTCTGGCAGGCGGGGAAGTGGCGGCGCAGCAGGCCTGCGGCCTTGAGGAACAGCGGGAGGTGGCGCTGGAGCTCGGAGAGACGGCTGCCGGGCAGGAGCCCGATCCTGAGGGGGGAGCCGACGGCGTGGTCGGCCTTGGGCTCGGGCAGGACGTCGATGAGCGGGTGGCCCACGAAGAGGCAGGGGACCCCCGCCTTGAGGTAGAGCCGCTCCTCGAAGGGGAAGATGACCAGCATCTTGCGGATCAGCGTCTTGAGGGTGGCGATGCGCCCCGGCCGCGTCGCCCACACCTGCGGGCTGATGTAGTAATAGGCGGGAATGCCCAGGGCCTTGGCCATCCTGAGGACCTGGCTGTTGAAGCCGTAGTAGTCGATGCAGATGAGGGCCTGGGGGTTGCGCTGGAGCATGAAGCGCTTCAAGCGGAACGCCAGCCCGGCGAGGTAGCCCAGGGCGCGGACCGGCTCCCAGAACCCGGTCATGCCGCGGGAGGAGAGGTCCTCCAGGAACTCGTCGGCGGCGCGCCGCATGAACGGGCCGCCCACGGCCGCGATGCGCAGCCCCGGCGCCGCGGCCTTGAGCGCCCGGACGAGGTGGGAGCCGTGGAGGTCGCCGGAGGGGTCCCCCGCGACGATGAGGCACCAGCAGTCGAGCTTGGTCCGCCAGGGCATGGGAGGTCAGCCTCCCACCGACGCAGCCGTCGCCCTCTCCCGGCGGGGGGGTGTTCGCCGGCGGGGGACGGGCATCAAGGCAGGAGTTCCTTGCCGACGTCCTTGGCGATGGACCGCAGCCCCTGCAGCCATGTCGGGACCAGGGGGCGCGCGGCGTGATGGCCGGTGACCTCGTAGCGCTCCAGCTCGTCGGAGATCTGGAGGGCGAGCTTGAGGGCCTCCATGCCGTGCTCCCCGCTGGGCCAGGGCTTGCGGTTGTGGCGGATGCAGTCGATGAAGTGGACGAGCTCGTTGCGGATGGGCTCGGCTTGCGTGAGCTTGGGCCTGATGATCTCGACGTCCCGGAGGCTCTTGATCACCGGGACCTTGCGCTTGTAGATCTTGAGGGCGGTGTTGGCGTAGTCGAGGGAGATGTAGGAGTCCTTCTGGAAGATGCGCAGCTTGCGGCACTTCTCGAAGGAGACCCGGCTGGCGGTGAGGTTCGCGACGCACCCGGTCCTGAACCGCACGCGCACGTTGGCGATGTCCTCGTGCGGGGAGATGAGGTGGGCGCCGACGGCCTCGATGCTCTCGACCTCCGAGCCGACCAGGGTCAGCAGGATGTCGAGATCGTGGATCATGAGGTCGAGCACCACGCCGATGTGGCTCATGCGCGGGTCGTAGGGCCCCAGGCGCTCGACCGTGATGTAGCGGGGGCTGCGGACGTAGGGGATGGCTTCCAGGACCGCTGGGTTGAACCTCTCCACGTGCCCGACCTGGAGCACGACGGCCTTGGACTCGGAGAGGGCCAGGAGCGCCTTGGCCTCCTCCACCGAGGCGGCCAGGGGCTTCTCGATGAGGCAGTGGGCCCCTCCCTCGAGGAAGGCGGCGCCGACCTCGTGGTGCTGCGGCGTGGGGACGGCGATGACCACGGCGTCGACCTTGCCGACCATGTCGCGGTAGTCGCGCACCGCCACCGAGTTGGCCTTCCAGGCCGCGAGCTGGGCCCGCCAGAGGTTGGTGTCGCAGACCCCCACGAGGTCGACCTCGGGGAGCTTGGCGAGGTTGCGGGCGTGGTGCCCCCCGATCTTGCCCGCGCCGATGACGCCGAACTTGACCTTGGAGGGCAACTACTCGCCTCCCTCGCGGCCTGGCCGCTTGTTGGGCTCGGGCAGGGGTGAGTGGCGATGGGGCTGAGCGCCGCAGGCGCTCCCCCCCTCATCCCTCATCGCCACCACGGCCAACCCCTGCTTGTCCGCCTGCTGGACGAAGGCGTCCTTGTCGAAGATCATGGCGGAGCCCGCCTCGATGGCGATGGCGCCCACCTTGGCCTCGGCGAAGACCTCGAGCGACCCCATCCCGATGACGGGAAGGTCGAACCGGACGTCCTGACGGGGCTTGGCGACCTTGACGATGACCAGCGGACGCTCGGTGCCCTGCCGGGTGAGGATCCCCCTGGCCCGCCGGACGGTCTCGTCGGTGCCTTCCATGGCCTCGACCGCGATGATGGCCCCGTCGAGGGCCGCGACGGTCTGGCCGATATCGAAGCCGGCGACGGCCTTGGCGGCGCGCCAGCCCAGCGCGATGTCGTCGCGCTGGGAGGCGTCGGGCTTGCGCCGGGTGAGGACCCCTTCCCGGGGGATGAGATGGGAGAGGAACGTCGCGGAGGACAGCAGCTCGATGCCGTCCTTGGCGAACTCGCCGGCGACTTCCTTCAGGATGGTGTCGGTCCTCTTGTCCTTCAGCCGGGCGAGGAGCTTGATGGCCCGCCAGTCGGGCTTGTAGCCCCCGAACAGCGAGGAGTGCTGGACCTTGCCCGCCATGACGGCCTGGGTCACCCCGGCCTCCTTGAAGACCTTGATGGGGAGGTCGATCTGCCCGAGCTTGAAGTACCGGATCTGGTCCACCATGCTCTCGAGGGCCCGGTCGGTCACTCCCTCGATGGCCAGGGCCACGACGGACACGTTGAGACGCCGGGCCTCCCGGGCGAAGAGCAGGGGGAAGTCCCCGGAGCCGGCGATGAGCCCGAGCTTCTTGGGGGGCTGGCCGGTCAGACCGTCACCTCCTCCTCGGCCAGGGCGCCGGTGGCCGGCCGCGTGATCCCGCGCTTGGAGGTCTCGATCTGGGCGATGATCTCAAGGACCTCGGGCGGCGCGCCTTCCCGTATCCGGGCGATGGCCTCCCCGGTCGTGGTGCCCGACAGGAAGAGCTCCTTGTAGGCGTTCTTGATGGCCGAGACGGTGTCCCGGTGGAGCCCGGCGCGGCGCATGCCGAGGAGGTTGAGGCCCCGGAGGGTGGCGCGGTCGCCCTGGCAGGTGCAGAAAGAGGGCATGTCCTTGCCGACCATGGCGCCCGCCCCGATCATGCAGAAGCGGCCGATGCGCGCGAACTGGTGGACGCCGGCGAACCCGCCGACGATCGAGAAGTCGCCGACCTCGACGTGCCCCGCCAGCGCGACGCAGTTGACCAGGATGACGTTGTTGCCCACCCGGCAGTCGTGGGCGACGTGCGAGCAGGTCATGAAGAGGCAGTTGTCGCCGATGACGGTCTTGCCGCTGGCGGCGGTGCCGCGGTTGAGGGTCGCGCCCTCGCGCACCGTGCAGTTGTCGCCCATGACGAGGAGGGTCTCCTCGCCGGCGTACTTGAGGTCCTGGGGCGGGGTCCCCACGTAGGCGCCGGGGTGGATCTTGTTGCCGCGGCCCATGCGGACGAACTCGAGCACCGCGTGGGCGCCGATCCGGCACCCGGGGCCGATGTCGGCCCGGGGGCCGACGACCGCGTAGGGCCCCACGACCGCCGACGGGTCGATCTTGGCGGTAGGGTCGATGACGGCCGTCGGATGGATGTCGGCGTTGGTCATGCGTCCTCCCGGGGCTTGTTCACCAGGGCGAAGGACATCTCCCCTTCCGCGACGAGCTTGCCTTCGACGTAGGCTTCCCCGCGGAACTTGCCGACGCGGCCGAGTCGGAGGACCTCGACGTGGAGCTTGAGGACCGACCCCGGCAGGACCGGGGCGCGGAACTTGGCCTCGTCGATGCCCATGAAGTACGCGATCTTGCCCGCGTGCTGCGGGGAGGCCTTGGAGAGCAGCATCGCGCAGGCGGTCTGGGCCAGGGCCTCGATGATGAGGACCCCCGGCATGATGGGCTGCTCAGGGAAATGGCCGGCGAAGAAGGGTTCGTTGACCGTGACGCACTTCGTCCCCACGGCCTTCTTGTCCTCCTCGGTGACCTCGACCTTGTCGACCAGGAGGAACGGGTAGCGGTGCGGGATGGCCTTGCGGATGGCGGCGATGTCCAGCATCCGAGCCCCTCCCGCGGGGGGGCTCGGAAGCGGGGGGGTAGATGCCGTGTCGTTTGTCGTCATCAGACCTCCACCGCCGGGACCCGCCCCCTGGGTTTGCGCATGGTCTTGGCCGCCTCGCAGAGCCTCTTGGCGAACTCGATGTTGTGGCTGTGGCCGAGGCACTGGGTCTCGATGCGCATGTTGAAGAGCGGCCGGCCGGTCAGGGAGAGGTCGCCGACGAGGTCCATGACCTTGTGCCGGACGAACTCGTCGGGGAAGCGCAGCCCTTCCGCGTTCGTCATGAACTTGTCCTTGGCGATGACGATGGCGTTGTCCAGCGAACCCCCCTGGGCCAGCCCCTGGGACCGGAGGTAGGCGACCTCGTGCTCGAAACAGAAGGTGCGGCTGCGGGCGAGCTCGGCGATGTAGGAGTCCCGGTCGATGCGCACCGTGATGGAGGACTTGGGCAGCATCGGGTGGTCATGGAGCAGGGTCGCCTGGACCTCGAAGCCCTGGGCCGGGACGGCGCGGTACCTGGCCTTGCCGTCCTCGTAGCGCACCTCGCGGTCGAAGTGCAGCACCCGCTTGGGGGCGTCGAGGGCCTGGATGCCGGCCTCGAGCAGGGCCTTCACGTACGGCATGGACGAGCCGTCCATGATGGGGGGCTCGTTGGCCGAGACCAGGATGTCGATGTTGTCCACCCCCAGGCCCGTGAGGGCCGAGAGGACGTGCTCGACCGTGTGCACCTTGGCCTCGTTGAGGCCCAGGTTGGTCCCGCGGACCGTGGTGACCACGAAGTTGAGCCTGGCCGGGATCATGGGGGTGCCGACGAGGTCGGTCCGGAAGAACCGGATGCCCACGTTGGCGGGTGCCGGCCTAAACGCTATGGTCGAGGCGTTGCCGGTATGCAGGCCGATCCCGCTCAGCGACGTCTCTTTCTTGATGGTGGTCTGGGTGTCCATGTCAACCCTCCGGGACCTTCGTAGGGGATTCCGTCAGCCCGAGTTTCTTCTTGATCTCCCGGAGGCTTTCGAACATCTCCGGGAGCCGGCCGAACAGGGCCTGGAGCTTCATGGCCTCGCGGTGGGGACGCGAGGGGATGCCGAAGTGGATCTCCCCCTTGGCGATGTCGCGCATGACGCCCGTCTTGGCCGTGACGATGGCGCCGTCGCCGAGCTTGATGTGCCCCACCAGGCCTGCCTGGCCGGCCAGGACGACCCGGTCGCCCAGGGTCGTCGAGCCCGAGACGCCTGTCTGGGCGACGATGAGGCAGTCCGTCCCGGTCTTCACGTTGTGCCCGAGTTGGACCAGGTTGTCGACCTTGGTCCCCGCGCCGATCACCGTGGCCCCCACGGTCGCGCGGTCGATGGTGGCGTTGGCGCCGATCTCCACGTCGTCGCCGATCACGACGTTGCCGATCTGGGGGATCTTGCGGTGCCGGCCGGTCTTCTTGTCCGTGGAGAAGCCGTAGCCGTCCCCCCCGACCACGGCCCCGGGCTGGACGATCACCCGGTCGCCGACGACGCAGTCCTCGCGGATGACCACGCGGGGGTGGAGCAGGCAGCGCCGTCCGATGCGGACGTTCTCGCCGATGTAGCACTGGGCGCCGATGACCGTGCCTTCGGCGACCAGCACCCCACGCTCCACCACGGAGAAGGGGCCGACGCTGACCCCGGGGCCGAGTCTGGCCTGGTAGTGGATGCAGGCCTTGGTGTCGATGACGGGCGGGGGCTTGGGCCGGTCCTCGCTGATGAGCCAGAGGACCTGGGAGAAGGCGTATTGGGGATCCTCGACGTAGATGCGGTTCTTCGCCTTGCCCGGCGCGCCCTTGGCGGCGGGCGGCAGGAGGAGGCAGCCGGCGTTGGACGCCTGGGCTTGCGCGGCGTATTTCGGGTTGCCCAAAAACGAGATGTCCTCGGGCCCCGCCTCCTGGAGGCCCGCGGCGCCCGTGATGACGTGGGAGCCCGTGCCCTCCAGTGTGCCTTGGACCAGTTCCGATATCTCAGCTAGGGTCTTGCGCATAATATGCCGCCGGTCAGGCGTTCTCCTCCATGGATCAGCCGCCCCTCAAGGACTGGAGCACCTTCTCCGTGAGGTCCACGGCATCCTGGCCGTAGAGGATGCCGGTCTTGTCGACCACCACGCTGATTCCCTCCCGGCGGGCGACGTCCTGCACGGCGCGGTGTATCTTGCCCAGCAAGAGGTCCGTCTTGCGGCTCTCGAGCTCCAGCAGATTCTTCTCGGCCGAGGCCTGGACGGCCTTGAACTCCTCTTCCTTCTGGGCCAGGTCGGCGGTCTTGCGTGAGAGCTTCTCGTCCACCTCGGCCAGGGCCAGGAGCTCGGCGGGCGGGGCGGCGTCGGCCGTCGGCGGCTGGCTGGCGCTGGGAGAGGAGACGGCCAGGGAGGGCGTCGGGGGCTGGGCTTTTTCGTCGGCGGGGGGGGCCGCGATGGTGCCCGTGGATGCATAGAAGCCCGGGAGTTGGAGGAGGCCTTTAGGCGCCGAGGCCAGGGGGCGCCCCCCGAGGGCGGCCGCCGTGGAGGCCGGCGCCGCCGGCGGAGGTGCCGCTGGCGCCGTCGGGCTGGAAACCGGGACTTCCGGGGGGGCGGCGGCGGCGATGGCCTTGGCCAGGGTCTCGCGTTCGGCCTTGAGCTTGGAGATCTCGGACCGCAGTCGCAGCAGTTCGGCCTTGCGGATGTTGAGTTGGTCCTCGGCCTGGCGCACCGCGTCCTCGAAGGACTCCCTGGCCCGGCCGGTTTCAGGATAGAGCTTGAAAACCCTGGCCATATCCACAAAGCCGACCGAGCCCCGTTGGCCTCGGTTTTCTTCGAGGGATAGTTCAAGGGCCCAAGTCGGCAGCGAGAGAGCCGCCAGTGATGTCAGAAGGATAACGCAGGTCTTTCGCGTCATCTAGGAAGGGATATTCTACAAAAAACGGAGGGGGTCCGGACGCCATCCTATGAAAGAAAAGATAATACTAGGGGGTCAGAAAAGGTTGCCGATGCCGAAGTTGATCTGGTAGAGCTTCTCGCCCGGCTTGTGGTTGAAGCCGTACCCGTAGTCGAGGCGGATGGGGAAGGCCGGGGTCACGAACCGGATGCCCGCCCCCACGTTGGTCTTGATCTCGTTGAGCGCGGGACCGACCCTGAGGCGGACGTCCTTGGTGTTGTACCAGGTGTTGCCGGCGTCGAAGAAGAAGACGAGCTTGACGATGGATTTGCGCTTCTCCCGGGCCAGGGGGAAGCCGAACTCGATGTTGAACACCTCGCGCACGCGGCCCCCCTGAGGGGCCCCCGCCTCGCCGTCCGGGGAGTAGCCGCGCAGCGAGTCCTGGCCGCCGATGAAGAACCGCTCGTCGATGGGCACGTACTTGGTCGGCCCGAACTGGGTGACGTAGGTCAGGCGGTTGTAGAAGCTGAGCACGAAGGGCCATTCCTCGATGGAGAAGAGGCGGTAGTGCGACGCGTTGTAGAGCGTGGGGTTGAAGAGGTGGACGTCGCCGCCGAAGGGCCCGCCGGTCATGTTCAGGGACAGGGCGTGGCGGCTGCCCCTGGCCGGGTCCCAGTAGTTGTCGCGGGTCTCGCGCGCGAACGAGATCCCCCCGCCGGAGTTCACGTAGGAGCCTTCGCCGATGAACCCCCGGAAGCGCGAGTCGATGTTCGAGTAGGTGACCTGCTTGTAGCCGTAGGTCAGGGTGAGGATGTAGCGGCCGTCCTTGAAGCGGGGGCCGACGTTCACGCTCCCGCCCATCTGCTTGCGGACGTAGGCGTTGGAGACGACGGAGAACGGCATGACCCGGCGGGTGTTGAACAGGTCGATGCCGAGGCTCGTGGGCTTGTTGAGGATCCAGGGGGTCCACCAGCTGATGGAGTAGTCGTTGACCCGCCCGCCGAACTGCCATTGGACGTTGGTTCGCTGGGCCCGGCCGAAGAGGTTGAGGTGGGAGAGGGAGAGGGTCCCGATGAGGCCGTCCGTGGAGGAGTAGGCCATGCCGGCGGTCAGGAGCCCGGGCTTGCCTTCCTGGATGTCGAAGATCATGCCCACCTTCTCGGGGTCGGTCGGGCTCTCCTGGAAGTCCACCCCCACGTCGTCGATGAACCCCAGGTTGAGGATGCGCTCGCGGCTGGCCATCACCTTGCTGCGCGCGAATGCCTCGCCGGGCTTGACCAGTATCTCGCGGGCGATGACGTGGCGCTTGGTGGCTTTGTAGCCCTCGATGTCGACGTAGTCGACGTAGATGATGTTGCCCTCGGCGATCTGGTACTCGACGTCCATGAAGCCCGTCGCGGGGTTGAGGGTCTTCCTGGGCGTGACCCGCATCTTGAGGCGCCCCACCTCCGCGTAGGCTTCCTGGATGTTGCGCACGGTCTCCTCGTAGCGCTCGTGGTCGAAGACCTTGCCCTTGCGGTAGTCGAGGCCGCGGACGAGCTGGGTGGAGGTGTAGATGATGTTGCCGGAGAAGGTGGAGTCGCCGAACTTGTAGGCGCGGCCCTCGGTGAGGGGGTACTTGATGAAGATCTTGGTCTGGTCGTCGGAGTAGGTGACGGTCGGGGTCGCGACCACCACGTCGAGGTACCCGTACTTGAGGTAGAACTTCTCGATCTTCTTGATGTCCTCGGGGATCTCGCTCTCGGCGAAGGTCTTCTTGCGCTTGTTGCGCAGTTGCTTGAGGATCTTCCTCGGCTTGAAGTCGTGGATGCCGTCGAGTGTGACCAGCTCGATGCGCGAGCGCGGGCCCTCGTCGAGCAGGAAGACGATGTCCTCGTGCCAGGTCGCGGTGTCGGGCTCCCGGCGGAAGGACGCCTTGGCGGCCAGGAACCCCTTCTCGCGGTACTTCTCGATGATCTTGTCGACGTCCTCCCGGAGCTTGACCTCGTCGAGCGGGTCCTGGGACTTCAGGGATAGGACGTCGCTGAGGGTCCCCTTGGACACCTTCTTGTTGCCCTGGAATTTGATCTTCTTGATGAGGGGCTTCTCCTCGACGATGAAGGTCAGCTTCACCGTGGTGGAGGCTCCGGCGACGGAGACGAGGTTGGCGGGGACGGGGCGGCCCGTGGGCGCGAGGTCCACCGCCACCCGGGCGAAGCTCCCCAGGGCGTAGATGTTCTGCCGGTCGCGGTCCATGTCCGGCCGGTCGTAGAGGTCGCCTTTGCGGACCTTGATGGCCGCTTTGACGGCGCTGGGCTTGATGTTGCGGGTGCCCTTGACCTCGAAGTCGCCGACGACCCAGGGGGGAGGGATGTCGCCCGCGCTGTCGTTCAGCAGCTGGGCCGCGGTCTGGGACGAGACCGGCAGCACCGGCGACGGCGCGGGGGCCGTGGAGACGCTCGTCGTCGCCGCCCCCGTAGAGGCCGCGGGGGGTTGGGCGGGGGAGGGCCCCTCCACGACGGGGTAGGTGAGGGAGACGCGCAGCCGCCCCTGGCCGTAGGACAGGGAGGGCGCGCGGACGGAGACCGGCGGCTGGCCGTGCTCGGAATAGAACCGCTCGATGCGCAGGATGTCCGCCATGATGTCCTTCTCGGAGAAGGGCTGCCCGGGGCGGTTGCGCAGGGTCAAGACGACCTCCTGCGGGTCGACGGCCTTGGCGCCGTCCAGGGTCACCGCCGCCACCCGGATGGTCGCGGTGGCCGTCGACGGGCTGGGGGCTTGCGCTTGTCCCGCGGGCGGGGACGCCGAAGGAGCGGGCGCGGCGAAGGCGCTTGCGGCGGTCCAGGAGAGTGCCGCCCAGGCCAGGGCGAGGGAAAGGACGTGTCGCACTAGCTGTCCATTCGCGCGCGGTCGAGGCGGCCGGCTCTCCGGAGGGGCGTTGCCGGCCGGGGCGCGGGGGCGGGCTGCGCCTGGCCGAGCACCGGGTCGTAGTAATCCAGCCCCGAGTGGTCGATGACTTCCTCGCCCATGAGGAGCCGCAGGGTGTTCTTCAGCTTGAGGTGCTGGATGAAGATGTCGTTCTCGGGCTTGAGGTCCGGCCGGCATTGCGGGGACTTGAAGTAGAAGGACAGCCATTCCTGGATGCCGCTGAGGCCCGCGCGCTTGGCCAGGTCGAGGAACAGGACCAGGTCGAGCACGATGGGCGCCGCCAGGATGGAGTCGCGGCAGAGGAAGTTGATCTTGATCTGCATCGGCATGTCCAGCCAGCCGGCGATGTCGATGTTGTCCCAGCCTTCCTTGGCGTCGCCCCGGGGAGGGTAGTAGTCGATGCGGACTTTGTGGTGGTACTTGCCGTAGAGCCCCGGGTAGAGGTCCGGCTCGAGGATGGTGTCGAGGACCGAGGTCTTGCTGATCTCCTTGGTCTTGAACGAGCCCGGGTCGTCGAGCACCTCGCCGTCCCTGTTGCCGAGGATGTTGGTGGAGTACCAACCGCGCAGGCCCAGCATCCGGGCCTTGAGCATGGGCGCGATCGTGGTCTTCATGAGCGTCTGCCCGGTCTTGAAGTCCTTGCCGCCGATGGGGGAGCCCGTCCTCTCGGCGAGCTCCACCAGGGCGGGGGTGTCGGCGCTCATGTTGGGCGCGCCGTTGGCGTAGGGGATGCCCTGGCTGATGGCGGCGTAGGCGTAGATCATGGAGGGGGGGATCTCGGGGGCGTTGTCCTTGAGGCCCTTCTCCAGCGCCTTGACGCTGAGGTGCGCCGGGCCGGGCTTGGGCAGGATCTCCGTCGAGCCGCACCAGAGCATCACGAGGCGCTGGAGCCCGCGGGCGCGCTTGAACGCGGCGATGTCCTCGATGAGGCGCTGGGCCGCTTCCCACTTGGAGCGGCAGCTCTTGACGTGGGAGGCCTTGAGGTTGCGCAGGTAGGCCGGGTCGAACACCGCTTCCATGGGGCGGATGGCGTCGAGCTCCTTGGCCACGGGCGCAAGCTGCTCGGAGGAGAGGACGCCGCACTTCCTGGCGGCGTCCCCGACCGAGTCGGCGAAGAGGTCCCACCCGCCGAACACCAGGTCGTCCAGGGCGGCGAGGGGGACGAAGTCCTTGATGAGGGGGTTGCGGCTCTCGTAGCGCTTGCCCAGCCGGATGGCCTGCAGCTGGGTCAGGGAGCCGATGGGCCGGCCCAGGCGTTTCTTGCAGAGCTCGACGCCGGCGATGAAGGTGCTGGTGACGGCCCCCATCCCGGGCAGGAGCACCCCGAGCTTGCCCTTCGAGGGCGGGATGCGGCGGGCGTCCCCGACGGGGCGCGGTCGAGCTCGGAGAGCGAGCGTCCCGGCCGGCTCTCTGGAGGGGCGTTGCCGGTCGGGGCGGAGGTCGCGGGTGGGGCGGGCATGGTTGGTCATCAGGCTAAGCCTCTCCAGGGGCCTTGGCTGCGGCGGGCGTCCCGATGGGGGCCTTGCCGGCGCCCAGCATCAGAACGAAGAAGAGAGGCGCGCCCACCGCGCCGGCCCAAAGGAAATAGTATGTCAGATTGAAGAACGTCATCGCCAGCAGCAGGTAGATGAAATCGCGCTGCTCCAGGAAGGTCTCGAGGCGCGCCAGGAGCGAGGCCTCCGCCGGGCGGTCGTGGCCGGGGCCCTTCTTGCGCGTCGCGACCCGGCGCCAGTAGGCCAGCGTCGCCGAGCCGACGATGCCGGCCGTCGCGGCCAGCCCCAGGATGGGGGCGGGGCCGTTCCCGGCCCGGGCCATGCCGGCGGCGAGGCACGCGAAGAGGGAGAGGTGGACGACGTTGTCCCCCCAGAAGTCGATGTCCCCGCCGAAGTCGCTCTCCTGGAACCGGATGCGGGCCATCTCGCCGTCGCAGCCGTCGAGGACGGAGTGGAGCCAGATGAGCCACGCCGCGAGGATGTCGGCGGCCGGGGTGAAGATGAAGAGGGCCGTCCCCGCCAGGCCGATGAGGCAGCTCACGACCGTCATGGCGTTGGGGGTCACGCGCGTCTCGATGAGGGTCCGGGTGATCGACAGGGAGATGTACCGGTCGAAATGGCGGGCCATGAACCCGTCCTGGCTCTTGAACCCCAGCGACAGCAGCCAGTCCATGGCCAGCCCCTCCTGGAGGCCTGAGGCTTCGAGGAAGACGCTCGAGCCGGCCGGCAGGGGGACCTTGGACGAGGCGACCATGTCCTCGGTGCGGAACGGAATGACCTGCAGGACCGCCAGGTCGATCTCGTCGACGAACTGGACGTGCGTCGCGTAGGGGGTGGTGATGACGTGGCGGAGGGTCTCGACCCTCACGAAGTGGTCCCCCGAGACGGTGACGTAGGGCGCGGTGAGCTGCAGCGAGGAGCTGTCGACCTCGTCGGATTTTCGGGCGATCCACCGCACCGAAAGCCCCTCGGGGAAACGCAGCCCTGCCAGGTCGGCGGGCTCGGGCTTGCGCGCCGCGATGGCGCAGTCCGTGATGCCGGCCAGCGCCAGGGTGTTGAGCTGGCGCTCGAGGACCGTGGCCCCGCCGACCCGGGCGAACAGGAGCTTGGGGTGGCTGACCCACAGGCCGGCGGTCGTGATCACTTGGGTCCCCCGGGTCCGCGGGCGGGCCGGCCTGGCTTGCCCTCGCCGTGGCGGACGTCGGCCCGGCCGCCGGGCCGTTTGTCGGCCTGGGCCGAAGGCCCGGGGGCCGACGGCGCGGGGATGTCCTTGTCCCCCTCGATGGCCGGCGTGGAGCGCGACCGGTAGGCCAGACTGATCGTCGCGACGCAGAAGGCCGCCTCTTCGAGGTTCTGGCGCGCCGCCTCGGGCGACCGCAGGGCTTTCTGGAAATCGCCGAGCATCGACTCGAACCACTCTGGGTGGGCCGAGCCCTTGGAGAGCTTTTCGGGGAAGGGCGTCCGGGCGGTGTTGCCGCTGCGGCTGACCACCAGCTCGTCGTCGAGGAGCTCGGCCGAGCCGCCGCTGCCGTAGACCACGACCCGGTTGGACCTGAACGAGGCCCGCCAGGTCAGGTACATCAGGGCCGTGGCCCCCGCGGTGCGGAAGAAGACCGTGGCTTCCTCCTCGGCCTCCCCGGAGTCCGGCTCGAGCCGGCAGGCCAGCACCTTGGGGCGTTCCCCCAGCAGGCGGCGCAGGATGTAGAGGCAGTGCCAGCCGTGGTCGACCAGGATGCCCCCGCCCGACTCGCTGACCCTGGTGCGCCACGAGCCCGCCACGGCCTGGGTCGCCGGGCGGTCGCGCAGGGTGTGGAACTCGACGTGGCTGATCTTGCCCAGGACGCCCGAGGCGACCGCTTCCAGCAGCATCGAGACGATCGGGGCGTGGATCCAGTTGTGGACCGTGTAGACGACGCGGCCGGCCCGCTCGGCGGCGTCCCAGATGCGGGCGAAATCCGTGACGGTGAGCGCCAGGGGCTTCTCGCAGAGCACGTGGAAGCCCCGGGAGAGGGCCGCCATGACCTGGGGGACGTGCACGGTCGGGGGGGTGGCGATGTCGATGAAGTCGAGGTTGCGCTCCAGCTTGAGGAGCTCGTCGATGGTGCGGTAGGAGCGCACGCCGGGCCAGGCGTCCTGGGCAGCCTGGAGGCGCTCGCGGTTCTCGTCGACGACCGCGGCGATCTGCCAGCCGCGCCGCATGAAGGCGGGGGTATGGGCGGCGTGGGCCACCTGCCCGTAGCCGACGATCGCGCCGGTCAGCGTCTCGTTGGGGCTCATCCGGACGCCTTGCCGTGGCGCTTGGCCACCGCGGCGAGGGACTCCTCGAAGATGTCGGCGCCGCGCATCGCCTCCTCCATCGTGATCACGAGGGGGGGGTTGATGCGGATATTGTGGTTGTAGCACATGCTGAGGAGCCCGCGGTTGAGGGCCTCGTCGAAGAGCTCGCGGGTGATGGCGCCGGGGAGGGGCTGGCGGGTCTTGCGGTCGCTGACGAGGTCGACGCCGATGAGCAGGCCCCGGCCGGCGACGCGGCCGACCCAGGGGAAGCGGTCCTGCAGTTCGGAGAGCCTCTTGAGCAGGGCCGAACCGACCCGGCGCGAGTTCTCGACGAGCTTCTCCTCCGTGATGATGGAGAGGGTCGCGTCGCAGGCGGCCGAGGCGAAGGGGTTGCCGCCGTAGCTCGAGGACGACCCGCTCGGGTTGGACCAGGGCTTGGAGGAGGCGACCTCCGTGGTGGCGATGACGGCGGAGACCGGGAAGCCCCCGGCCATGCCCTTGCCCACGGTCATGATGTCGGGCACGACGCCCTCGTGGTCGCAGCCCCACCAGGTCCCGGTGCGGCCGAACCCGGTGATCATCTCGTCGCTGATGAGCAGGCACCCGATCTCCCGGGAGAGCTCCCGCAGCCCCTTCAGAAACCCCGGCGCGGGGATGACGTTGCCCGCCGTGCCCTGGATGGGCTCGACGATGATGGCGCCGACGGCTCCCGAGGTGGAGCGCTTGATGAGGTCCCGGAGGAACTCGAGGCAGTGCGCCGCGCAGTCGTGCTCGCCCTGCGCCTTGAGCGGGCAGCGGTAGGCGTCGGGGTAGGGGGAGAGGTAGAGGCCGGGCATCAGGGGGCCGAGGTCGTGCTTGAACGAGTCGCCCAGGAGCCCGAGGACGCCGCCGGTCTTGCCGTGGAACCCGCCCCAGAAGCCGATGACCTCGAACTTCCCGGTGCGGCTCTTGGCCAGCCGCAGGGCCGCCTCGACGGCCTCGGCGCCGGAGGAGTAGAGCATGGCGCGGTCGAGGCCCGGGGGGGTGACCTTGGCCAGACGGCTGACGAATTCGGCGCGCCGGGCCGAGGTGAAGCTCCCCACGGTGATGCGGGAGAGCTGCTCGGTCAGGACGCGGACGTACTCCGGGTGGGAGTAGCCCAGGGACGCGACGCCGATGCCCGCGAGGAAATCGAGGTACTCCCGGTCGTCCTCGTCCCGCAACGTCGCGCCACGGCCGCTCTTGATGGCGATCTGAGAGAAGAGCGCGAACGATTGGAGCCCCGGGGCCAGATGCGCGGCTTCCTGGGCGAACAGCGCGCGCGACTTTGGTCCCGCTTGGAAGAGGGCGACGGGCGGCGCCGCTGCGCCGGCTTTGGCGGCCTTGGGGCCGCGGCGTTCTGCGTCGGAGGTGTCTGTTCTCATGAATTGGTCCTGTCGTGGCGTTCTCTTAGTCCGGCGCCGGACCTGCCTCCGGGCAGGCGGAGGGCGTTGAGGCGGTTGCTCAGGTGCCACGCGATCTGGCGGGAGGCTTCCTCCCTCACCCTGGCAAAGCTGGGCCAGGAGTTGATGTCGATGACGTGGATGACGTTGTCCGGGGAGATGATGGCGTCCCCGCCGAACACCTCGAGGCGCACCGCCGCCGCGGCCTCCTTGGCCGCCGCGGCGAGCTCGTCGATGGCGAAGGGGATGCGGCGGGCGGTGGCCGGGTCGTGGTAGAACCAGGTGAACCACTGGCCCGGGCCGACGCCGTAGAACTTGATGAGGTCCCCGTCGATGTGGCGCTGCAGCGCCATGAAGGGGATCTCCCGGCGCTCGAAGTCCAGGCGCCAGGCGTCGGCCTCCGCGATGTCGCGGGCGTAGACGACGTCCCGGGTGGTCGTGTTGTGGACGTCGCCCCTCTTGACCCAGAGGCCGTCGGCCATGTCGAAGGACGGCTCCCGGAAGGGCCCGTGCAGCTGCACGGGCCGCAGCTCGGTCGGCGGGAAGTTGAGCCGGGGGATCCGCTCGAAGACCTTGATCATCTCGGTCCTGTAGCAGGCCAGGACGGAGCCGGCGGGGTTGACCATGATGGGCCGCGTCCCCTCCAGGGTCTTGAGCCGCCGGAGCCGGGGGTACGACTCGCACATCGGCAGGATCATGTCGTAGTCGGCGAGGTCGAGGGCGTCCGCCTCTTCCGGGGTCGCGAACCGGGCGCCGATCCGGAGCCCCTCGAGCTGCTCGAGGACGGCCTTGAGGATGAGAGCGTCGTCGGTCTCCCGCCCGGGCGAGTTGGAGAGCTCCCGGGCGATCCCGAGGCAGGTGATCATGCTGTGAGCCTCCCCCCGCGGGGGAGGCGAGCATCGAGGGGGGATGGTTGCCGTTTCATGGGGCTCTCCTTGAGGAATCGTTCCGCCGTTATGACGTCCTCCGGCCGGTCGACGTCGACGGTCTTGCCCAGGGAGAGCGAATCGACCCTCCCGGCGGCGACCTCCGCGGTCCAGTACCGCCGGAGGCTCGCGAAGGCGGCGGCCGGGGGCAGGGCGGCGGCCTTGGCGCCCGTCATGTAGTAGACGCCGCAGGTCGCGAGCGTGCGTGCCCGGCACGCCGGCCCCAGGGCCCGGAGGGCGCCGTCCGGGCCGGGCTCCGCCCACAAGGGCTTCTCGTCGTCGATGAAGTCGGTCAGGCCCATGCCGCAGGCGGCGCGGCGGCGGCGCATCTCGCGCAGGAACCGCGCGAGGGCGGGCGGGGGGACGAGGGCGTCCGCCGTCGACATCAGGAAGTCCGGGCGGTCCGACAACGACGAGGCCACGAGGCGGAAGCTCTCCCAGGAGGACGCCGTGTCCTCGACGAAGAAGCGCCACGGCACGCGCGGGAAGGCCGTCTGGAGGGACTCCCTCACGGCGACGCCCCTGCTGTTGACGATGACGGCCAACGACGTCGCGCCTGCCTCGATGAGCGCCCCCGCGACGAGCCGGCACAGCGGGGAGCCCGCCACCGGCACCAGGGGCTTGACGGCGTCCGGGAAGGCGGCCCGCAGGCGCGAGCCTTCGCCGGCCGCGATGATCCCGGCGGCGAACGTCTGGCCGCGGCGCGGCCTGGGCCGGCAGGACCAGGGGCCGAACGTCCCGGCCCGGCCGGGCTTACGAGGATGGCTCTTCATGGCAGCAGGGGACGGCGGGGCCGTCCGGCTCGGCGGCGAGGCGGGACTCCAGCTCCCGGACGTTCGAGAGGACCCAGGCCTTGGGGCAGCATGGCTCCTGGGGGGTCTTCGCGACCAGGGCGTGGGGCATCCCGAGGGCCTCGGCGCCCCGCATGTCGCGGCGGATGGAGTCCCCGACCATCAGGCTGTCGGCGGGCGTCGAGCCCAGTTCGCGGATGGCGTGGAGGAAGATGGCCGGCGCGGGCTTCTCGGCGCCCACGACGCCGGAGTCGGCGATGACGTCGAAGAGCTCCAGGAGCCCCTCGCCGTCGAGGACGCTGTTGATGTTGCCGTAGAAATTCGAGACGATGCCCAGGCGGAAGTCGCGCCGAAGGCGCTCGAGGAACGGCCGGTTGAGGAGGAAGTTCTCGCGACAGCCCTGGAGGAAGGCCCCGACGATGCGGTCCTTGGCGTCGGCGCGGCCGGGGGCCAGGGTCTCCAGCACGCCCTGTACCTGCAGGAGCAGCGTCTCCTCGAGCCCGAGGTCCGCGAGCTTGAAGCGGTTGGCGAGGTCGTCGTCGGAGGCGTAGAAGGCCTTGTCGAACTGCTCTCGGGAGGATGGGATCCCCTCTTCCTTATAAATGGCGTGGAAGCGCTCGAGCCAGGTCACGCCGTCGGCATCGAGCGTCCCCCCGAAGTCGAACAGGATGGCGCGCATAACCCGCCCATTGTACAACATTGGGAAATGCGGGACCACCCGGGCGGCCGCCGCCGACGCGGGACGCGACGGCCGGCCGCCGCCGAAATAAAATACCCCTTGACAAAACCGGCGAGGTCTGTTATTAATTATGGCTGGCGCGAGGTGCGCCTGGCAGGAGCAGTTTGAAGCGCCGAGTCGACCCGTCCGAGAAATGGACAGGCCGGCCTGCGACGGTGTCGCTGCAGAGCCGGCGGTCTTGGCGGGGACGGCTCTTTTTTTTGATGGGGGACCATGGGCATTGAGGCGATGACTTCGAAGCTGGCGACGATCCCTGGATTGAAGAAATTCCAGGAGATGTTCGTCGGCCCGACCGACGTCCTCGCCGTGGACGTCGGGAACTACGCCGTCAAGTGCGCCCTGGTCAAGCTCGACGGCGACACCCCGCGCCTGAAGCTCTGGGGCTACCTGCCGCTCGAGATCAAGCCGGAGGCCACCCCCGAGCAGAAGAAGGCTTCCACGATCAACGCCGTGAAGGCCTTCCTCATCCAGAAGGGCGTGCCGATCCGCGAGGCGGCGACCGCCGTCTCCGGCAATTCGGTGATCGTCCGCTACGTCAAGTTCCCGAAGCTCACCAAGTCCGAGCTCTTGGCGACCCTGGCCACCGAGGCCGAGCCGTTCATCCCGTTCGACATCAACGAGGTGCAGCTGGGGTTCCACATCCTGGCCGACATCGTCGAAGAGGGCCAGAAGAAGATGGAGACCGTCCTCGTGGCGGCCAAGAAGGAGATCATCAACGCCCGGCTTGACGTCCTGCAGGGCGCGGGGCTCGTCCCCACCATCATCGACGTGGACTCCTTCGCCATGGAGAACCTCCTCGAGCCCCTGCGCAACCCCAAGGAGACGGGCGCGGTCCTCTGCCTCAACCTCGGCCACATGGTGACGAACCTCTCCATCATCGAGAAGGGGATCACGCGCGTGGTGCGCGACATCTTCATCTCGGGGAACTCGTTCACCAAGGGCATCATGAAGCAGCTGCAGCTCGACTACGGCCAGGCGGAGGAGGCCAAGAAGAGGAACGGCATCATCGTGGACTCCGCCGAGAAGGAGAAGCTCCTGGCGGCGGGCAACAAGGAGGCGCTGGGCGTCTCGCAGGCGCTGAGCACGGTGATCAAGGACCTCGTGGGCGAGGTGCACCGCTCGGTGGACTTCTACCTGTCGCAGGGCCCGGAGCGCTCCATCGCCCGGATCGTCCTGTCCGGGGGGTCCGCGCGCGTCAAGAACCTCGACAAGCATCTGCTGGCCGAGGTCAAGGTGCCCGTGCAGGTGCTCGACCCGTTCGCCATCTTCAAGGACCCGCCGGCGGACGTGCCCGAGGAGCAGCGCAGCTCCTTCGGCGTCGCGCTGGGCCTGGCGTTGAGGCGCAACAGGGACTGGCTATGATCAAAGTCAACCTGGTCCCGGCCGACATCCTCGCCAAGGCCCGGCAGAAGCAGCAGCTGTTCCAGATCTCCGTCGTGGGCGCGGCGGTCGTGGTGGTGGTCGCGCTCGTCTCCGCGGCGCACTTCATGAAGGCGCGCAACCTGGAGGCGGAGCTGAAGTTCAAGCAGGAGGAGTACAAGCGGCTCGAGGCGGAGGTGGCACTCGTCAAGAACCTCGAGAAGCAGGCCGCGGAGGTGCGCAAGAGGCTCGAGGTGGTCGACAGCCTCCTGAAAGGCCGGCCGCTCTACCCTTATTTCATGTCCGAATTCGTCAAGACCGTGCCCCCCAGCGTATGGGTCAAGTCTCTTTCGACGGCGAGCACGGCCACCTCGGTCAAGATCACGCAGTTGTCGGCCGAGTCGTCGAGTTCCGAGGACATCCGGGACTGGATCGGGAGGCTGGAGGCGACCGGCCGGTTCACGAACGTCGAGATCGTGGGGTCCGTCACGGTCTCGGAGTCCGAGCCCAAGGTCTTCACCTTCAACCTCAAGGCGGATTACGCGGCGGCACTCTGAACCATGGCGATCTCCCTTCCGAAGCTGACGAAGCAGCAGCAGCAGTACCTCGCCGGCGGGGTCGTCCTGATCGGCGTGTCGGGGTTCCTCTTCTTCAGGTTCTTCTGGAACCCGACGTCGGAGCGCATCCTGAAGGCCGAGGAGGACATCAAGAAGATCTCGGCGGAGATCGACCAGGCCAAGAAGATCGCGGCGCAGCGGGCCCAGAAGGAGGCGGAGCTGCTGGCGCTCAACCAGGCCGCCATTGAGGCCGAGAAGCGCCTGCCCAAGACCAAGTCGGTCCCGGACATCCTGGTCACGCTCATGGGGCTGGCCAAGAAGCACGAGGTCATGCTGACGAGCTTCGGGCAGGGGGGGAGCAAGAGCCAGACCTATTTCCACGAGCTGAGCTACCCCTTGTCGGTGCGCGGGACGTTCCACGCCATCGGCAGGTTCCTGGCGGCGATCGCGCTGGAGGAGAGGATCTACAACGTCCAGAACGTGAATTTCGGGTCCGCCACGGGCGACAAGGGAGACATGAACATCTCGTTCACTCTGATGTCTTACCAATACAAAGGATGATGAGAACCCGCATCGCGGCCATGTCGGCGCTCCTGGCGGCCGCTGGTCTGCCCGGCGTCCGGTGCTTCGCCCAGGCGCCGACGCCGGTCCCCGCCGCGCCGAAGGCGGCGGCCGCGCCGGCGGCCGAGGTCAAGAAGTCGACGCCGACCCCCGCCGTGGGGACCCTCTACACGGGGGACAAGTCCCGCAACCCGTTCCTCAAGTCCGTCTCGGGCGGCGGGGGAGGCGGCGCGTGCAAGCCGGAGGAGTTCAGCATCCATCTGTTGAACCTGCGGGCGATGCTCAAGGACCCGGGGTCCGACTACGCGGTCCTGACCGACGCTTGCGGCGCCCTGTTCATTTTTCGCAAAGGGAGGCTCCTTGACGCCCGGGAGAAGCCCGTCGCCGGAGTGACCGGGTGGATGAACATCGCCCAGAAGACGTTGACGCTCCAGACCGCCGAGAAGGACGTGCAGGTGTTCCGTCTCGGAGAACAGCTAGAGGAAGAGAAGAAATAACAGGTGGAGACCCAATCATGAGAACGGTCTTGAGACGGCTCGTCGCGTCATCCTTGGTCTTGTGCCTGTGCTGGCCTCAAGGCGCGGTCTTCGCGGCCGCGGGCGAGGCGGCTTCCGCCCAATCGGACTCGGAGAAGGCGAAGCCCGCGAAGAAGGCCGGGGGCCCGGCGAAATCCGACGCGGTCAAGCAGGGGGAGCTCGACGAGCTGCTCAAGGCTTCCAAGTCCAAGGGCGCCGTCTTCGAGGGGATCGACGCCAGCAAGCCCGACCGGCTCATCTTGACGCTGAGCGCTCCCGTCAAATACAAGACCCAGCTCATGTCCGACCCTCCCCGGCTGCTCCTCGAGCTGATCGGCGCCGATTATCAGGTCGGGGTCAAGTCGGTGACGGCCAAAGGCAAGTACTTCCGCGGCGTGCGTGGCAGCCAGTACAAGGGCGCGCCGGACATGATCTCCCGGATCGTGGTGGACCTTTCGGAGGAGGTCCCGTGGAGGGTGTCGCCTGAGGGGAACAACCTCGTGGTGGAGGCCGTGCCCCCGGGCGGCGGGCCCGTGGAGGCGTCTGCCGAGCCGGTCAAGACCGCGGCGGCCCCGGTGGCGAAGAAGGCCGAGCCGGCCAAGACGGCGGCGGCTCCGGCGGAGAAGAAGGCGGAGCCGATCAAGACCGCGGCGGCCCCGGCGGAGAAGAAGGCGGAGCCGATCAAGATTTCGGCGGCCCCGGTCGAGAAGAAGGCCGAGCCGGTCGCGGCGTCCGCGCCGGTGGAGAAGAAGCCCGAGCCGGCCAAGGCGGCCGCCGCGGCGCCGACGCCGGGCCCCGAAGCCGCGTCGTTCGTGGAGAAGACGCCGGCCAAGCCCCGGCCCAAGGTGGCCGTGCGCAAGGCCAAGCCGGCGCCCGCGGTGGTGGCGGCCGCCGCGCCGACGCTCGCGGCCGCTCCGGTGGAGCAGGTTCAGTCCGCGCCCGCGGTCGTGGCGCGGTCGGAGCCCGTGAGCGCGACGCCGCCTCCCGCGCCCGTCCTCGCGCAGTCCCTGGCTTCTCTCGCGGCCCCGGCATCGCCGTCGAGGCCCGGCGGCGCGTGCAAGAGCGCGCCCGGCGCCGACATCATGGGCCGCCTGCCCTGCCATCTCGTCACCCTCGACTTCGACAACACCAACATCAGGGACATCATGGCGCTGCTCGCGGTGAAGGCCCAGGTCAACATCATCAGCGGTCCTGAAGTGACGGGCAACCTGACCCTGCATCTCAAGGACGTGCCGTTCGACGAGGCGTTCAGGACGATCCTCAGCATGATGGGCCTGACGACCATGCAGACCGGCGACAACATCCTGAGGGTCCTCCCTCCCTTGGCGCTCGCCAAGGAGCGCGAGAACGCCAGCGGCGTGACCAAGATCGTCAAGATCAAGTACTCCAAAGCCTCCGAGATCCTCACGGCGGTCGCCGCGGTGCGGGGCGCCGAGGGCCGCAAGGGGAACTCCCTGGCCGACGAGAAGACCAACTCCCTCATCTTGACGGACTCGGCCGAGGGGCTCGTCGCCACCGAAAAGCTCATCGCCGACCTCGACATCATCCCCAGGCAGGTCCTCATCGAGGCGAAGCTGGTCAGCATCCGGATCGGCCGCAACCTCAGCTTCGGCATCCAGTGGGACTACTTCCAGGTCGAGCGGGGCAAGGCCCTGGGCAAGCAGGGGTCCAACTCGATCGGCTCTTCCATCGGCATCCCGACCGATTTCGTGAACCCGCGCCAGCAGCGGGGGCTCGACGACAACGCCCTCACCTTCAACGGGATCGGCACCAGCGGCGCCCCGGGCGCCACCGGCCGCGGCACCGGCGTGCTCCTGCCCGCGGCCAACGCCGTGGGCGCGCTGACCCTCGGGCGGGTCACGAACAACTGGATGCTCAACGCCACGCTCACGGCCGCGGCCGGGCAGGGCAGGCTCAAGCTGCTCGCGGACCCCAAGGTCGCGACGCTCAACAACAAGACCGCCGAGATCAACGTGCAGCAGCAGACCCCCATCGACATCTCGAACGTGGCCGCCGGGGGCGCGGTCTCGCGCAACGTGACGTACGTGCCGATCGGCATCTCGCTGAAGGTCACGCCGATCATCAGCGAGGACGGCACCCGCATCACCATGGAGATCAACCCGACCATCAGCAGCCGGGGGCCCGCCTCGGGCTCCGTGTCCGGCGCGCCGGTCATCGAGACCAGCTCGGCCAGGACCACCGTCATCGTCAAGGACGGGGAGACGATCGTGATCGGCGGGCTTATCCGCGACGAGTTCGAGACCACGATCGCGAAAGTCCCGTTCTTCGGCGACCTCCCGCTCTTGGGCGCCATCTTCCGGAACAAATCGATCAGCAGGGAGCGCCGGGAGACCATCATCTTCGTCACGCCCAAGATCATCAAGGAGACGCTGACCGAGAAGCCCACGCTGAGCGCGGCGAAGGAAGGCTAGTCACTCGACCCTCCCTGCGGGAGGGTCGAGTAGTGGGTGGGGCCAATGTCTTTTCATCAGCATTCCTCCCCGTTCTTGGTCTTCCTATGCGGGGGAGGTGAGTAGTTGCTTGCGATCCTCCTCTGCCTCCTGGTGGCGGCCGGGCCGCTGCTCCGCGGGTCCTGGGACCTCTGGGCGCAGACGCTGCTGCTGACCGTCCTGGCCGCGGGCTCCTCCTTATGGCTGGCCGGCAGGGTCCTCGTCGGCCACGTTCCCCTGCCTTCCGGGAGGGTCGCGCTGTGGGCTTGCCTGCTGGCGGCCCTGGGGGGGTGGTCGGCCTACGCGAGCCCCGTCGCGGTCTACGCCGTCCCGGAATGGCGCTGGCGCCTGGCCGGGCTCTGGGTGTTCGTGGCACTGACGCTGGTCCAGGATGACGACCGCGCCGTCATCGACGGCGCGATCCGCGCGGCCGCCTGGGTGCTGCTCCTGCTGGTCCTGCACCAGAGGCTGTTCGGGGGAGAGGGAAGGCCTCCGGGCAGCCTGCTCAAGGAGAACGTCTTCGCCGGGGCGTGCCTGTTGTTCCTGCCCGTGGCCTTCCAGAAGAGGGACTACGCGCTCACGGCCGGGCTCCTCCTGGCGATGCTCTGGACCAGGAGCGTGGGCGCCTGGCTGGCGCTCGGCCTGGGCTTGGCGCTGTTCAGGCCGGGCCGAGCCGCCCGCTGGCTCGGGGCCGCCGTCGCCGCGGTCTGCCTCGCGGCGGCGCTGTTCAAGCTCCGCGACCCGGCGGTCATGGACCGGCTGCGGTGGTGGTCCGCGGCCGGGCGGATGTTCCTCGACAGGCCGTGGACCGGGTTCGGGCCGGGAGCTTTCGCGTACGTGGCCCCCGCCTTCTCGACCGGCGACGGGGTCAAGACCCTCTACGCCCACCAGGTCGTGCTCGAGACCCTGGCCGAGTGCGGCTGGCTCTACGGCGCGGCGTGGTTCGCCGGCATCGCCGCGCTCCTGCGCGGCCGGGACCGGCCCAAGGCCTTCGGCGCCCTGACCGTCCTCATCCAGTCGATGTGGGACATCACGCTCTCCATCCCCGCCTGCTTCTGGATGTTCTGCTACTTCGCCGGGTCCGCCGTCCGCGAGAGCGGCGGGGGCGTCAATGTCCTCGCCCGCCACAGGCTGCCCGCGGCGTTCCTGGCCCTGGCCCTGGGGTGGGGCGTCTCGACGACGGTCTGGTCCGTCTGGGAGGCCGACAGGGTCCGCGCCATGGCCGCGGAGGCGCTCTCCTCGGGGGCCGGTCCGGCCGGGGCCGGCGCCCTGCTCTCGCGGTCCATCGCGCTCTCCGACCACCCGGAAAGCAGGCGCATGGCCGCCGAGGTCGCGCTGCGGCTGTCGCCCGAGGGCTCGCGGGAGGGGCTTCTGGCCGCCGCGGCCGAGCTCGAGCGCGCGGCGAGGCTCGACCCGTACCGGCGGAGCACCTGGACCTCCCTGGAGCTCATGTACCGCGGGCTCGGGATGGGCGGCGAAGCGGCGCGGGCGAGCAGGGAAGGCGGCCGGTTCCGACCATGAACACGTCGTCGTCGAGCCGCGAGCGCGCCGCCGCGCTGCTCCTGGCGGGGCTGGTCCTCCTGCAGTTCCTCCCGGCGTGGCTGCGGGGGTTGACGCCTTTCTGGGGCGATTTGACCTACCTCCACCACCCCTGGCGCAGCCTGCCGGCCCAGCTCGTCCAGGCGGGCCGGCTCCCGCTGTGGAACCCCTACGTCTACTTCGGCATGCCCATGGCCGCCTCCATGCAGGGCGCGCTCTTCTACCCGGCGACGGTCCCGTTCTACGTGTTCGGCTTCGCCACGGCGACCGCCTTGTACCATCTCTTCCATTACTGGCTCGCCGGCTGGCTCATGTTCCTATGGCTGAGGAGCCTGAGGCTCTCGTGCATCGCGGCCCTCGCCGGGGCCGCGGCGTACTGCCTGGGCGGGACCATGCTCAGCCGAATGCCTTTCCTGAACCACCTGGCGGTCCTGAGCCTCGGGCCGGCGTTCCTCCTATTCTTCAGCCGGCGCTGGCTCCTGGCGCTGGCCCTGGCCTTGGCCTTCCTGGCGGGCTATCCCCTGTTCATGCCCGGGTTGATGCTGGCGGCATGGCTCCTGCGGCTCATCCTGGCGCCCCGACAGGACTCGGCGGCCCGCTGGAGGGGCGCGGCCGCCGCGTGGGCGGCCGGAGGGCTCCTCGCCGCGGGGCTGACGGCGTGCGTGTTCCTGCCGGCGGCGGAGCTTGCCGCCAATTGCCGGCGCAGCGGAGGCATGGATTTGGCCGAGACCCTGCTCTGGGGTTTCGAGCCCAAGGACCTGGCTCGGTGGGTCAGCCCGCTCCTCGCTCCCGGGCGGTTCGACCCGGCCGTCGAGTGGTGGAAATCATGCCACGTGGGCCTGGCCGGCTCGCTGGCCGTGGTCGCGGGGCTCCTGGCGCTCTCGGCCAGGAAGGCCGCCGCGCTGGCCGCGTTCCTGGCGGCGGTCGGGGTCCTGATCCTGGGCAAGTCCAACGCCTTCTCCCAGGATCTGTGGGCGGGCATCCCGGCGCTCAGGTTCGTGCGCTACCCGGGCAACCTTGCGTACCTGGCGTGGCCGGTCCTGGCGGTCCTGGTCGCGGCCGGGGTGGAGTCGCTCCGCCGGGCCGCGTCTCCCCGGGGCCGCGCCTGGCTGCCGGCGTTGGCGGCGGCGCTGGTCGCCGTCGAGCTCTCCGCTTACGCCTGCGGTTCGATGCCGCTGGCGGACCGGGGCATCTTCGCCTCGGCGGGCCCCCTGGTCCGGCGCCTTCAGCGGGAGCTGGGGACGGGACGCTACCTGATGTCGCCGCTGGCCCTCGAGGAGCACAAGGGGAGCGGCGTGATGGATTGGAAATGGCGGCTCTACGGCCTGACCAACGCGCCGTTCCGGCTGGCGGCCGGCGGGAACTTCGGCGAGCCGCTCGTCCCGAAGGGGTCCTATGACTTCATGGACCTGCTCTACAGCCAGCGCAGCGTCTTGGACGCCAGCCGGCTGCTCAAGTGGGGGGGGATCGGCGTGCTCCTGACGCCCAAGCCCATCCCTCCCGGCCAGTCGGGGGCGTTGCGCCGCGCGGGCCGCGAGCTCTGGGAGCTCTACGCTGTCGACGGCGCGGCCAGGGCGTATTGGCTCGACGGCGCGGCGGGCAGGGCCCTGCCCGAAGGGCTGCCCGCCGGCGCGCTCCCGGCCGGCCGACCGCTGCGGCTGGCTTGGGAACGGGAGGACAGGTTCGTCGTCGAGGGGGAGGCGCCGGCGGACGGCTGGGTCTTCGTGGCCGAGCCCCGCTACCCGGGCTGGAAGGCGGCCCTGGACGGGGCGCCGGTGGAGGCCGCCGCGGCGCTCGGGGCGTTCCAGAAACTGCCCGTTCCCCGTGGGCCTTTCCGCCTCTCTTTCAGGTACGACCCGTCGAGTTTCCGCCTCGGCGTCGCGGTCACGGTGCTGTGCATGATGGGTTTCTGCCTTTATTGGTACAATCGTTTGCTTGATAACCCGTAGAGACCTGTACCTCTTCTCCCTCTGGTGCGTGGCCCCCCTGGCGCTCCTTCTCCCGGCGTGGGTCGACCCCGGCAAGGCGCTCTACAACTTCGGCGACCTCTACACGTACCACTATCCCATGCGCCACCTGGTCGTCGGCGCGCTGCAGTCTGGCCGCCTGCCGTTCTGGAACCCGTACATCTTCGCCGGGCTGCCGCTGTCGGCCAATTCCCAGGCCGTGGTGTTCTATCCGGCCACGCTCCTGGCCTATCATTGGCCGCTGACGCTGGCGTTCTCGTGGGACTATCTCTTCCACCTCCTCTGGGGGGGTCTGGGGTTCTACCTCCTGGGCCGCAAGAGCGCCCTGGGCCGGGGCGCGGCGGTCTTCGTGACCACGCTCTACTGCCTGAGCCCGTTCGTGATCTACAGGATCACCGAGGGCATCCCCACCCTCCTGGCCGCGCTGGCCTGGGTCCCGTGGGCGTGGCTCGCGCTCCTCTCCGGCAACCGGCTCCTGCTGGCCGGGGTCCTGGCCCTGCAGTTCCTTTCGGGGCATCCCCAGTTCATGGTCATCAACGCCCTGGGCATGTCGGCGTGGGCGCTGGTCCGGCGCTCGCCCGCGCTCATGGGCCGCCTGGCCCTGGCGGGCCTGGGCGCCGCGGCCATGGCCGCGGTGCAATGGGTTCCGACGATGGAGTTCCTGGGCCGCTCGGTCCGCAAGGAGCTGCCGCTGTCCTTCACGACGGCCTATTCGGTCGGCCCGGCCATCCTCAAGACCTGGTTCTCGCACAACGCGCTGGGCAACCCCATGACGGGCACGTGGCGCGACGTGGCGTCGGTCTTCTTCGAGACTTGCGGCGTCCACGTGGGGCCCATCGGGCTCTTCTTCGCCCTGGTCTGGCTGGTCGCGCGGCGTCCGCCGCTGGCGCTGGTCCTGCTGGGCCTGGGGTTCTTCCTGGCCTTGGGCGGGAACAACCCGCTCTACGTGCTGGCCGTGAAGCACACGAGCGTCGGCTACCTGCGCACGCCGGCCCGCTACCTGCTGCTGTGCTTGTTGGGGTTGGTGTTCGCGGCGGGCGGGACCGCGCGGGAGGTCTTCGCGTTCCTGCCTCGGCGCTGGGGGGTCGTCCTCGCCGCCACGGCCGTGCTCGGCCTCGCCCAGATCGACCACATGTACCTCAAGAGCCAGGATGCCAGGCCCTTCCTGGCCGCCAACCTGGGGTTCGCCCGGGCCGTGGGTGGCAAGCCCGTGCGCTTCGTCAGCGACCCCAACCTGGCCAACCCCAACAAGGCGATGCTCTACCGCGCCATGAACGTGAACGGGTACGAGGCTTTCTACCTGGCGGATTTCGCCCGGTTCGGCGCCCGCTCGGAGGGCCGGCCCGCGGCCGACGCCAGCCGGTCGTACCTCACGCGCAGCGACACGCCCGAGATGTGCCGGGCCGGGGTGGGGTATTACTTCGGGGCCAGGGCCGGCGAACTCGTCCCCAGCCCCAGGGACTGCCCGCTGGCCCACTACGCCGAGGCGGGCGGCGGCAGGGTCGCGGGGCCGCTGAAGACGGCGGTCGCCAGGCCCGAGCGGTGGGAGCTGGTGGGGACGATGCCTGGGGCCGCCGACCGGCTCGTGCTCGGCCAGGCGTTCTATCCCGGGTGGCGCGCGTACCTGGGCGGCCGGGAGCTCGAGGTCGAGCGCTGGGACGGTTTTCTGCAGGCGGTCCGCGTGCCGCCGGGCGAGTTCGAGCTGTCGCTGGTCTTCAGGCCGTCGTGGTGGCCGCTGCTGGCGCTCCTGGCCGCGGCGGCGTGGGCCGCGTGGCTGGCGGCGATGGTCCTGAGTCACTCGCCTCCCCCCGCGGGGGAGACGAGTAGCCGAGGGGGGCTAGTCGTCGTATGATGCGGAAAGGCTGGCGCAGGACCGGGTCGATCGCGCTCACGTTCGGCGTGACGGCCCTGTTCCTCTGCCTGGCCCTGCGCAACCTCGGCTGGACGGAGCTCCGGGCGGCGCTCCTCGCGGCCGACTGGCGGTGGCTGCTCCCGATCTGCGTGACGCCGTTCGTCGACATCGCCATCAGGGCCGTCCGGTGGCGGCTGCTGCTCGCGCCCATGGCCGACGCTCCGACCGGGCTGGCCTACCGGCTCGAGGCCATCGGGTTGGCCGCCAACAACGTGCTCGTGGCCCGCCTCGGGGAACTGGGGCGCGCGGCCCTGGCCGCCAAGAAGCTGCGCCTCTCTTTCCTGGCGTCGCTCTCGAGCATCGTGGTCGAGCGCCTCTGCGACATGGCCGGGGTCCTGGGGTTGTTCTGCGCGGTGGCCGCTTGCCACCCCGAGCTGATCGCCCGGCCGGTCCTCGCCGGGTGCTTCGGTATGCTGGTGGCGACCCTCGGCGTCCTGCTGGTCCTCATCTTCGCCTACAGGCATCTGGAGCCGGGGGGGATCTTCGAGCGCCGGCTCGCGCGCTGGCCCAAGGCGCACGACATGTGCGCGAAGCTCGTCATGGGCGCGCGGGCCCTGCACACGCCGGCCGCCTTCCCCATCCTGGGGTTGAGCCTGCTCCTGTGGGCCGTCGATTCCGCGCCCTACCTGTTCGCGGCCAAGTCTCTGGGCTTGGGCGTGGTGGACTACCCCCGGGCCGTCCTGGTGCTGGGTTGGGCGGCCGCGGGCTCGGCCATCCCGGCCGCGCCTGGCGCGGTCGGCACCTTCGAGGCGGCGGTTCGGGCCGGCATGGAGACTATGGGGGCCCCCCCGTCGCAGGCGCTGGCCATCGCGGTCATGATCCACGTCATCGGGTACATCATCGTGACGATCCTGGGCCTCGTCTTCCTCTACCGCGAGGGCCTCTCGTTGACGGGGTTCGAGAAGGGGGCGGAGAAGGTGTCGACCGAGGTTGTCCCATGAGGCGCCGCCTGTTGGACCTGCTGCTCTCGCCGTGCTGCCGCCACGTCATGGAGGCCGACGCGGAGTGGCGGCGCGCGCCCGCGGCGCAGGGCGCGGAGCGCGGCGCGGCGTCCGCCCGGGGCGCCGACGACGTTGTGGAGCTGGGCCACCTCATCTGCGCGCTCTGCAAGCAGAGGTACCAGGTCATCGACGGCATCCCGAGGCTGTTCCCGGCGGTCGAGCTCGCGCCCGGCGTGAGCCAGACGCGGACCTCCTTCGCCTGGGAATGGCTCCGCCACCCCGGCCCGCGGCCCGAGGACCGGGAGGTCTTCCTCGAGGAGACGCAGATCCCGGCGCGCGAGTTCGCGGGCAAGCTCGTCCTGGACGCGGGCTGCGGCATGGGCCGGTACGCCCGGGTCGCGCACGCCCTCGGCGCCGAGGTCGTGGCCTTCGACCTCTCGGACGCGGCCCTCAGGCTCGCGGACCTCGCCCGCCAGTCGCCGCGGTTCCACATCGTCATGGGCGACCTCCTCCACCCGCCGCTGCGCGAGCACGCCTTCGACATCGCCGTAAGCCTCGGCGTCCTGCACCACACCCAGGACACGCAGGCCGCCTTCAAGCGCGTGGCGGAGCTCGTCAGGCCCAAGGGCCTCATGAGCGTCTGGGTCTACGGCAAGGCCGGGCGCCTGGCGGACTTCTCGACCAACCCCCTGCGCGCCGGCCGGGGGTGGGTGGCGTCGCACCGGCCCCTGGCCTGGCTCGTCGTGGGGATGCGCCACGCCATCAGCGACGCGCTGAGGCTCCTCACGGTCCGCCTGCCGGTGCGGCTGCTGTATGCGCTGTGCTACCCGCTGGCGGCGCTGGGCGCCGTGCCGGCGCTCAAGTATCTCACGTTCTCGGTGCACCACGACTTCAAGGTGAGGCTCATCGAGGATTTCGACTGGCTCTCGCCTTTCTACCAGTACCACCACACCAAGGAGGAGCTTGCCGGGTGGTTCCAGGCCGCGGGCTTCACCGTGCTCAAGATCCTCCCGCACGGCCTGGTGCCCAAGCCGGGCATCCTCGCAAGGAAGACTGACTATGGCGTCGAGCGGCGCTAGCGGGCGGGGCGTCCTCATGGTGAGCGCGGGCTTCCACCCCTACGTCGGCGGCTCCGAGAAGCAGGCGCTCGAGCTCTCCGTGGCCTTGAAGGCGCGGGGCTGGAGGGTCAGGGTTCTCACGCGCGGGCTCGCGGGCCTCCCCGCCCTGGAGACGGTCCGCGGCGTCGAGGTCGTCCGGCTGTGGGCCGCGGGGACGGGGCTCGTCAACTCTCTCTCCTTCATGGCGTCCTTGTTCCTCCGCCTGGTGCGGGAGGCGGGCGCCTTCGACGCGATCCACGTCCACCTGGCCGGCTCGCCGGCGCTCCCGGCCGCGCTGGCCGGCAGGGTCCTCGACCGGCCCGTGATCGTCAAGCTCGGCGGGGGCCGCGGCATCGGGGAGCTCGCGGCGTCGTCCGCCACCTTCGCGGGGCGGCTCAAGATCAGGCTCCTGCGGTGGCTGGGCCCGCGCTTCGTGGTGGTCACCCCGGACCTGCGCGACGAGGTCGCGGCCTTCGGCCTCTCGGGCGGGCAGCTCAGCGTGATCCCCAACGGGGTGGACGTCGGCGCCTACAGCCCCGCCCCGCCGGAGAGCCGGCCCTCCCTGCGAAAGGCGCTGGGCTGGCCCGACGGGCTGGGCTTCCTCTACGTCGGGCGGCTCTCCCCCGAGAAGCGCCTGCCGATGTTCCTCGAGGCCCTGGCCGAGGCGGCCAAGGCCTCGCCGGGGGACCCCAGACGCCCTTCGGGCGTTACCCCCGGCACGGCCGGAGGCGGAACTTCGCCGGCCGCGCCGGCGTACTTCGCGGCTTTCGTCGGGGAGGGGCCGGAGGAGGCGGGCCTGAGGGACCTCGCCGGCAGGCTCGGCTTGCCGGCGCATTTCCACCCGCCGACTGACTCGGTGTGGAAGGCTTACCAGGCCGCGGACGTCTTCGTCCTGCCGTCGGTCTCGGAGGGCCTCTCCAACGCGCTCCTCGAGGCCATGGCGTGCGGGCTGGCCGTGCTCGGCAGCCGCGTCGGCGGCACGGCCGAGACCGTGGCGCACGGTGCCTCGGGGCTCCTGTTCGACGACCGGGGGGGGCTCGGGGAGGGCATCCGGCGGTTCCTGGACGAGCCAGGCCTGGCCGGCGCCCTGGGCGGGGAGGGCAGGCGCCTGGCCATGAAGTACTCGCTCGCGGAGGTGGCGCGGCGCTACGAGGAGTTGTATCTCGACCCTCCCGCGGGGGGGGCCGTCTGATGACACGGCATCTGCCCCCTCGACTGCTTTCCTCCCCGTGGGGGAGGAAAGTGAAAGTCCTATGCGTCGTGGGCACCAGGCCCGAGGCCATCAAGATGGCGCCGGTCATCTGGCGGCTCAAGGAGGACGCGCGCTTCGTCGTGAGGGTCTGCGCCACGGGCCAGCACCGGGAGCTCCTCGACGACGCCCTCGCGCAGCTGCGCGTCGCCGCGGACATCGACCTCGGCGTGATGCGCCCCGGCCAGACCTCGTCGGAGGTGCTCGCCCGCGTGCTCGCCGCCCTCGACGGGGTCCTCGCCCGGGAGAAGCCGGGCCTCGTGCTGGTCCAGGGCGACACGACGAGCGTCCTGGGGGGGTGCCTGGCCGCGTTCCACCGGGGCATCCCGGTCGGGCACGTGGAGGCGGGTCTGCGCACCTTCGATCTCGGCCAGCCCTTCCCCGAGGAGATGAACCGCGTCCTGGTCGACAGGCTCGCGGCCCTGCTGTTCGCGCCGACGAGGATCGCGGCGCGCAACCTCCGGGCCGAGGGCGCGGGCCGCGTCGTCGTGACCGGCAACACCGTCGTCGACGCCCTCAAGTGGGCCCTGTGTCAGCCTGGGGGATTCGACGCGGCCGTCTTGAGGAGGATCCCGCCGGAGGCGCGGGTCGTGGCCGTCACGCTGCACCGCCACGAGAGCTTCGGCGCGCCCATCGAGCGGGCCTGCGCCGGCATCGTGGCCGCCGCGCGAGCGCTGCCGGCGCTCACCTGGGTCTACCCGGCGCACCCCAACCCGCGCCTGCGGTCCGCGGCGCGGCGCCTGAGGCATCCGCGGATCGTCGTCTGCCCGCCGCTGGGCTACCTCGATTTCGTCCGCCTGATGCGGCGCTCGGAGTTCCTCGTCACGGATTCCGGCGGCATCCAGGAGGAGGCCGCGTGCCTGGGCAAGGCGGTGCTGGTGGCGCGGGAGAAGACGGAGCGGCCCGAGGTGCTCTCGGGCTGGGGCATCCTCGTCGGCACGGAGCCGGCGGGGATCGTCGCCCAGGCCCGGCGCCTGGCGGCCGGGGGCTGGCGGCCGCCCAAGGGGCCGGGGCCCTTCGGCGACGGGAGGGCCGCGGAGAGGATCCGCCGGGCCATCACGGATTGGGCGAGGAGGCGAGGGACATGACGCCGGATGAGATGAAGCTCAGCGAGGCCGCCTGCCTGTGCGGGTCGAGGGAGCACAAGACGCTCTACGAGCGCCCCTACCCCAGGGTCTTCGTCCCGGAGGACTTCAACGCCACGACCGACCGGTTCGACGCCTACGGCAGGATCGTCCGGTGCTCCTCCTGCCGGCTCGTCTTCACGAACCCGCGGCCGGACGACGCCTTCATCACCGAGGGCTACGCGGCGAGCGCGGACGACCAGTATGCCGACGAGGCCCCGAGCCGCGCCATCAACGCCCACCTGTGCCTGGCCACGATCCGGCGGTTCATCAGGGAGGGCAGGCTCCTCGAGGTCGGGTGCGCGGCCGGCTACTTCCTCAACGCCGCGCGCTCGGATTTCGACGTCGAGGGCGTCGAGCCCAGCCGCTGGGCGGCCGAGTCCGCGGCGCGGCGCTTCGGCGTCGCGGTCCACGCCGCGACGCTGCCGGAGGCGCGGCTGGCCGCGGAGGGCTACGACGTGGTCGTGCTGGTGGACGTGATCGAGCACCTCACCGACCCCGTGGGCGCGCTCGCCGAGTGCCGCAGGCTCCTCAAGCCCGGCGGCTGGCTCTACCTCGTCACCCCGGACATCGACAGCCTCTCCGCCAAGGTGCTGCGGGGCTCCTGGTGGGGGCTGCGGCCCGCGCACTTCTACTACTTCAGCCCCAAGACTCTCTCGGCCCTCCTGGAGAAGGCGGGCTTCGAGACGGCGCTGTGCCGGTCGTACGGGAGGATGTTCACCTTGGACTACTGGTCGAGCCGGCTCAAGAACTACCCCGCGCTCGTGAGGGTCTTCGTGGAGCGGACGATCTCCACCATGCAGGTGCGCGACAAGTTCGTCTACATCAACACCAGGGACTCGTTCGAGCTGGTGGCCAGAAAGACCTGAGATGGGCGCTCTGGGATGGGACTCGGTCGGGCCGCGGGGGAGGCTCGCGATGGTCGCCCTGCTGGCGCTGGGCTTGCGGGCGGGCTACGTGGCCGCGCACTCGAGAGGGGAAGACGAACGCATCCTCGACGCCCGGCACTACCACGAGTACGCCGTCCACCTCGTGGAGACCGGCGCCTACGTGGACGACGCCGGCGACCGGCTCTTCCGGATGCCGGGTTACCCGGTCCTGCTCGCCGCGTCGTACAAGGCCTTCGGCCGGAGCGTGCTCCCGCTGCAGGTCCTGCAGGTCCTCGCCTCGGCCCTGGCCTGCCTGGCGCTCTACGCCGTCGCGCTCAAGCTCTACGGCCAGCGGTGGGCGCTCTTCATCGGCGTGGCGGCCGCCTGCTACGAGGGGCTCATCGAGCCGTGCGCGAGGCTGCTCACCGAGTCCTTGGGCGGGAGCCTCGTCTGCTTCTTCTTCTGGGCGTGGTTCTGCGTCGAGGGGGCCTGGGCCTCCACGGCGCTCTCGGCCCTGCTCCTGGGCCTGGCCTGCTTCCTCAGGCCCGACCTGGGCCCCTTCGCTGGGGCCTGCTGCGTCCTGCTGCCGTGGCTCAAGCCGGGGCGGGGGCCGCGCCACGCCGCGCTCTTCGGCGGCCTGCTCCTGGCCTGCTTCCTGCCGTGGATCGGCCGCAACCACATGGTCTTCCACCGCTTCATCCCCGGCTCGACCCAGGTCGAGGCGGCCCTCTACAACGGGCTGTGCCTGCCCCTGGCGGCGCTGGGCGACATCGGGCCCAAGGACGTGAAGTCCCACCCCAAAGGGATGGACGAAATGGGCCACCGGGTGTATTACAAGACGGCCCTCAGGGACCTGCTGGCCGCGACGCCGCCGGGCAAGACCGTCCGGGCCTACTTCTTCAACGTGGCCTCGATGTACTATCCCTTCCTGCCCGAGTACGACTGGAGCTTCGTGTTCCTTGTGCCGTTCTGGCTGTGGGCCATCGTCAGGATCAGGGACGCGCCGGAACTGCGCCCGGCGCTCATCCTGATCGTCCTCTACACCATGGTCCACGCCGTGGCCGGGGGGCCGGTCTCGCGCTACCGCAAGCCGCTGGCCGCGCCGCTGCTCCTGCTGGCCGCGGCGGGAGCTCGCGGTCTCGAGGCGCGCCACGGCCGGCGGTTCTGGGCCGCGGCCTCCGGCTGGCTGGCCGCGAACCTCTTCATGGTCGTCATCGGCCCGCTCGCCAGGGAGAGCGTGCTGAAGATGAAGAAACTGGTCTTCGGACGCTGACCTACTTGGCTTCTTCGAGCTTCATGCCGCACTTCGGGCAGCGGCCGTCCTTGGTCTTCTCGCCGCGATAGCAGTCCTTCATCGGGCAGGCGTAGACGGCTTTTTTCGCCTCGGCCTTGCCCGCCTTGGCGCCGGCTTTCTCCGCGCCGTTGCCGTGCTTCGGGCAGCTCTTGAGCCCGCCCGCGGCGGCTTTGGCGGCTGACTCCTGGATCTTCTTGACGGTCTCGGGGTCCTTGGACGTGATCGTGATGGTGACGCCGTCAGCCGTGTTGACGACCTTGGCCTGCGCGCCGTCGACTTTCATGGGGCAGCAGGCTTCCTTCTTGTGGTCCGCCTTGTGGCCCGCGCACCCGTCGCACGCCGGGGCCGGCCTGCCCGCTGCCACGACGAAAGCGGCCGCCACCGCCAGCGTTCCCAAGAGCAATCTCGCCTGTTTCATGGTCGCCATCCCTCCCTGTTGACTATTATCCCTCGCGATGCCCACCATCCTACCCTTTTTGAAGGGCGAACGGGAGTCCTCGCCCGCTTCCCTCTTGAGTCGCCGGCCCTCGCTAAGGTATCGTGGTACGTGCCTATGAGATTCGCGGTGATGGCGGTCGCGGCGCTGCTGGCCGCGTGCCCTGCGCACGCCAAGAGCAAGGTGGGGCGCCTCGTGGAGCGGCTCGAGTCGGCCCGGGGCGAGGAGCAGTTCCGGCTCGTCGCGGCGCTCGGCCGGTCCGGCAGCCATGACGCCCTGAAGCCTCTGCTGGGGCTCTTCGATTATCGCAAGGCCAAGCCCAAGGTCTCCCTCGCGGTCATCGAGGCTCTGGGCGCGCTCAAGGACAAGGGCGCCGTGAGCTCCCTGGTTTCGGCGTGGGACTACGCCGAGTCCGTCAAGCTCCGGGGGGAGGTCCCTGGGCCCATCCAGGCGATGCGCGCCGCCATCGTCGAGTCCCTCGGGCTCATCGGGGAGAAGAGGACCGCGGACCTCATCCTGCGCGCCCTCGGCGACGACGACCCGCTGGTCAGCCGGCGGGCCATCGAGGCTTGCGCCAGGCTCAAGGAGCGCAGGTCCGTCGAGCTCCTCATCCAGCTGATGGAGCGAGAGGGCGAGGTCGGCTGGGCGGCTTGCGAGGCCCTCGGCGAGATCGGGGACAACAAGGCCAAGTCCTTCCTGCAGCGGGGCCTTAAGAGCGAGGACCCCTTCGCGCAGGCCGCCGCGGCCTACTCCCTGGCGAGGATGGGCGACAAGGATGCCCGGGGGACGCTCAAGAGCCTCATGATCGGCGCCGACGCCGTCAAGCCCGCCCTGCGCGCGGCTTACTACCTCGCTAGGCTCGACGAGGACGCCGGGTTCGACCAGCTGCTCCGGACCGTCCACGACCGGAAGAGCGCGCTGCGCGAGGCCGCGGCCGACTTTCTTGGCAAGACGGGCAACCGGAAGGTCGTCAACTACCTGATCGAGAGCCTCGGCAGCGGCCAGGACCCGGCCCTGCGCCTGCTGTGCGTGCGGGCCCTGGGCGGCATCGGAGGCCCCAAGGCCGTGCATTCCCTCTACCGGGCGAGCGAGGACAAGGACGCCAACCTCGCCGCCGCCGCGCGCGCCGCCCTGACCGGGCTGGGCGAGTTCGACGACTGATTTGGAGAGGTGGCCGAGCGGTTTATGGCGGCGGTCTTGAAAACCAAACAAGGTCGGCCAGCCTCCGACGGGAAGGAATCTCTCCGACGAGAAAAGGCCTTCGCGGCGTTGATCATGACCGGCCGAGATTGCTCGAAACTGACCGAAAGTGGACAAAAAGTGGACAAGACTTGGCTTCTCCTGATCCCGCCAGTTTCAGCGTGAAGCCCTCCGGGTTGAAGAAGCAGACCCCTGCCAGGAAAGGTAGAATTACTTCCGAAGGAGGGATGGCCGAGCGGTTTATGGCGCGAGTCTTGAAAACTCGTGAGGGTTAACGCCCTCCGTGGGTTCGAATCCCACTCCCTCCGCCATCTTGCAGATTGGAGGCCCGCGCAGGGGCCGCAGTAGGTCGGCGAAAAGTGATAGGATAAGTTCACTTCCATTGATCTACCATGATTCGCGTTGACATCAGACCAGAGCTTCTAAGCTGGGCGTGTCAACGGGCGGGAATCCCCGCCGACGTGATTGCCCATCGTTTTCCACAGTTCCCTGCCTGGGTCCGCCAGGAGGCGCGCCCGACGTTCAAGCAGGTCGAGCAGTTCGCCAAGGCGACCCATACTCCGGTCGGCTATCTCTTCCTGGCGGAACCTCTCGAAGAGCGAGTCCCGATCCCGGACTGTCGCACGGTCGCCAATAAGAAGGTGGAACGTCCGAGCCCAGACCTCCTCGACACGATCTATCTCTGCCAGCAGCGGCAGGAGTGGTATAGAGATTACGCCAGGTCTTTAGGTGAAGCACCTCTGCCGTTCGTGGGTTCCGCGACAGTTAGAAGCGGGGTCGTGGAGGTCGCCAGGGATATCCGACAGAAGCTCGGGCTGGATATTCAGGAGCGCCACAAAATTCTGACCTTCGCCGAGGCGCTCCGCCTCTTCATCGCTCAGGCCGACTCGATGGGCATCCTCGTGATGTGCAGCGGGGTCGTGTCGAGCAACAATCGACGTCGTCTCGATCCCGAGGAGTTCCGCGGGTTCGCCCTAAGTGATGGGCTCGCGCCTCTGATCTTCATAAACGGGGCCGACAGCAAGTCCGCCCAGATGTTCACTCTTTCGCACGAGTTGGCTCACATCTGGCTTGGGGAGACGGCCGTCTCTGATGCGCAGGCGTCGACCATCGCCGGCAATGAGATCGAGCAATGGTGTAACCGAGTGGCGGCCGAACTCCTTGTGCCGATCGCCGCCTTCAGCCAGGAATATCAGAAGGGGGCCGGCCTTGATTCTGAACTCGCCCGACTTTCGAGACGCTTCAAGGTCAGCACGCTAGTGGTCTTGCGCCGCATACATGATGTTGGAGGACTTACGGACGCGCAGTTCTGGAAGGCGTATCATGCGGAACTCGAACGCATAAACGCTCTTCCAAAACGAGAAGGCGGCGGCGACTTCTATCTGACTACGGCGGCTAGAGTAAGCAAGAGGTTTGCCCGGGCAGTGATAGCGAATACCCTGGAAGGGCAGACCCTGCATCGCGACGCTTTTCGGATGCTGGGGTTTTCCAAGATAGCAACCTTCCACGAACTAGGGCGCGGCCTAGGGGTGATCGTCTAAGTGGCCGCTCCCACGACCTACCTGCTGGACGCCAACGTCTTCATGCAGGCGAAGAACCTGCACTATGGTCTCGATTTTTGCCCGGCCTTTTGGGACTGGCTCATCAAGAATAACGCTGATGGGCGAGTGTTTAGCATCGAGAAGGTATACGACGAGATTCAGGCAGGAAACGACGAGCTTTCGGTCTGGGCGGAACAACGCGGCGAGAGCTTCTTCGTGGCTCCAGACCAGGCTATCCTGCCAGCCTTGGCGCGGGTCAGCACCTGGGCGACGGCCCATACGTGGGGGAGCCAGCAGCGTTACTCTGCCGCGGCCGTCAACACCTTTTTACAGGTCGCGGACTACTATCTCATCGCTGGTGCCCTAGCGCACAAACATGTCGTTGTCACCCATGAAGTGGCTGCGGCCACGATTAACAAGATCAAGATTCCCAATGCGTGCCACTCCCTGGGCATCAAGTGCATGACCCCATACGAAATGCTGCGTCTGGAACGTGCGCGATTTGTCCTGGGCGCGCATCCGTAGGGTCCGAGGGCTGAAACCGCCGCAGAGGGGGTGTGCGCTGTGAGCATGAAGATATTCCTGGGAGGCACACGCAAGACCCCTTGGCGGCAGAAGGTCACGGCGGCATTTCCACGGGCGGTCTTCTTTGACCCAACCACAGTAAATGCTCTTTCCAAGGAGGAAGCGGCCCGAACAGAAATCGCATGGATTCGTGAATCCGACGTGTGCCTATTCTGCTTTCGAGAGGGGCAGAAAGGTAGGTGTTCCGGCTTTGAAATGGGAGCGGCACATGCTCTCGGAAAGGCGATAGTCTATGTCGACAACCCTGTTGACCCATGGATCGCTGCCTTCGCTTTTGCATTGACGGACCTTGATCAGGCCATCGTGCATCTTGGTAAGCATGTCTGTGCGACTTGTGGCGACCATCCCGATCGTTGCGTGTGTAAGAGGGTGGATTCGACAAGGGGAGGATGAGATGAGCGTGTTTTCATTGGTGACGTCTACGAAAGCCATTACAGCGGCACAGAAGGCCCTCCTAGAACGGCTGCATGGTGCGAGCGACGAGCAGGTCACGGCCACGGTCGGCTACCCCGGTGGCAGCGACGAGATGAGGGTGTCCAATCTGACGGACCATGGAATCTGGTTCGCAGGCGGCGACGTAGTCGGACCCCGCTTCTGGAACGTCTTCGGCATCGGAACCATGAAGCGCCACGGAATCAAACCAATCATTTGCGAGATCAATCCCCCGGTATCCGGTGTCTCGGGGAGGTGCGGAGGCGCCTTCGTCGCGGACAGGAACGGCCGGGTGGCACTGGCCTCTCGGGGTCGCATCGGTGGGGGAAGGACTGGTATTGGGAAAGTTGCATTTCAGAAGCACTACGAGGGCAAGTGGGTCCGCGTGCGACATGAGGGGAAGGATGCCGTGGTCGTATTCGTCGACTTCCTGGACAGTCAAGACCTGGTAGAGAGGATTGCTGACTACGTGTTCGCCGTCTCCACGATCAAAGGGAAGATTGCCGGCTCTGGCGAGAAGGACCATGATGCTGGCGCCGCGCTCCTGGCACATGCGGCTGCCACCGGAAACACGACGGGCCTGAGTGCCGCTGAGAAGGAGGGTCTCAAGAAACTAAAAGAGAACTGGGTCTACGAGCGGTCTGCGAAGAACCGGCGGCTGGCGCTCGCACGATGGGGAAACGCCTGCCGTGTATGTGAGATGCGGTTCGACAAATACTACGGAGCTTCATTAGCCCGGGGATTCATCGAGTTCCATCACCTGAGGCCCATCGCGTTGGGACCTCGCACCACGAACCCGGCCAAGGACTTGGTTCCTCTCTGCTCGAATTGCCACAGCATGGCACACCAGCGGCGTCCTGTCCCGATACCAATCAGCCAACTGCGGAAAGCACTTGCACAGCACTCAGGCGCATGAAGACTTGTGGGGGCTCCATGCCCTCATCTGGCCTGGTAGGATTCTCGGTCGGAACTTGACACTTCGACCGTGCTCGATGGGTGCCTTGCGGTGAAGCCCACCCCGATCCGCGTCGAGTGCTCCGCAGGCTACAAGGCCGACGGGACCCCGCGGCGCATCCTCTGGCAGGACCGATCGGTGGAGGTCAGGGAAAGCCTGGATCGTTGAGGGTATGAATCCGAGGTTCCTGGATCAGGTTGAGTTCTGCTTGCGGCAAGCCTTTGAGCCTGATACACTTGACTTGAAGAGCGCACGACCGCGCTTCTTCGGAGGTAACGAACTGGGAGCGTAGAACTAAACGATATTGGCTTCACTCGGGGCAGCGCGTAAGAGCGCGGTAAGCTGACCCCAGACTTGTTTGGGGCTCCGGCATACGGAAAACTGAGGATGGAAGCCCCCGATGTAACCACGCGCAAGCGTGGCGAAAAGCGGTCAGTCGCAAACCATCCTGGTTATTTCCGTAGCCAGGAGAAGTGGTGGCTGGCCGCTGATTCTTTCCGGCCACACCCTCAGCGGCTGACATGGAGTGAGCCCAATCGGGGGGAGACAATTAATGTATTGCCAACAATGTGGGGAAGAGGCGGTCGGTGATGTGAAGTTTTGCGCCCAATGCGGAGCGGCTCTGAACCTTCCTGCCCCGGAAAAGACAGCATCTTCCGGTAAGACAGAAGGGGTTCGGAGTGGCAAGATGAGCGGAGGCCTGAGTCGCCAGCAGGCGGTCTTCTTCTGGGGCATGGTGGTGTTCGTGGCCCTCCTTGCATACCACAAGATGGGGAAATCTGGACCTTCTGCCAGTCCGACTGTTGACCTCAGCAAACTCGCCGCGTCAGTTGGTGCCATCTCGAAGCCAGCGGATTCGTTCAAGACTGATGACGCCGCAATAGAAACGAACGGGAACCTCTTGGTTGCCATGAATAAGATTAACTCCATGCCCCCGGAGGCCGTATGGCAATCAGCAACGAAGACATCAGCAACGAAACTGAAGAAGAACCTCTATTCATCTATTGGTAAGGCATGGAAACTCTCTGGCACTCTGTCACAGGTTCAAGAGGCCCCGCCGAATCTGAGCCACAAGGGCCATTGGAGCGAAGTTCTAATTATCGAAAGCAACCCTAATGCACCGCTGGATTTCACCACCATCAGCTTCTTCTACAACGGCGACACGACCAGCCTCAATGTTGGCGACGAAATCGTCGTCGCGGGATTCTTGGCGGGGACATATACGACCATGAACATGATGGGCGGAGTGGTTCAGGGCATGTCCATAGTAGGCAATAGCTTTCGAGTCGCAAAGTGAGCGTTGGAACAAGCCCTTAATGTGGAGGAATGTCAATGACTAGGACTGACCGAATGCTCGTGCTGTTGGCAATCGTTCTGCAAGCTGGCATATTGGCGCGGATGGGCGTCAGGACCGCCGATGCTTCTACCTCCTACTACGACATCCCTCAGTTTAGCTGGAATCGGTCCTACTCTGGCGACTCTTGGTCTACCGTGATTGACAAGCTGTCAGACAAGCTCATCACTTGGGCTGAAGACATGAGCCGATGGAATCGTAAGGTTGCTGACCGCATGGACAGCGTTGAACAGCGCACAGACACAATCGAGAAACGCCTTGCCGCTCTTGAAGCCGCGAAGTCTCCCACGCCCAAGAAGAAGCCCACGCAACAACAACGCTGAGTCGCCACCGCGCCTGTGGGGTCCCGCGCCGCGCTGATGGCCCTCGCCCGCGAGAGCCCCGCTGTCCTGGCTGTGAAGCCATCCGAATGTCCTTGAACACTTAAATTGCCGCATAAAACCTGTCAAAATTGGCCCTTGACCCTGCCGCCCATTCCCGAAGTGATATAATCACTCGACGGTCCAATCGCTCTCGGAGGCCCCGATGCCCAACCTCAACACGATCCTCAAAGCTGAAATCACCCGTCTCGCCCGCCGGTCCGTCCGCCCGCTCTACATCCCGATCAAGAAGGACGTGACCGCCCTCAAGAAAGCCCTCGCCCAGCAGCGACGGACCCTCACCCAACTCGCCCGTGACAACGCCAGGCTCATGGCCGATCTGAACACCCGCATCGCCGCGACGCCGACCGCGACCGACTCCGAAGTCCAGCACGCCCGCATCAGCCCGAGGCTGATCCGCAGCCAGCGTCAGCGCCTGGGCCTCTCCCGCCACGCCTTCGCCAAGCTCATGGGCGTCAGAGGTGGGGCCGTCCTGGCCTGGGAGGGCGGCAAGTCCAAGCCGCGTGCGGCTGCGAAGGCCGCGCTTGTCGCGATCCGCAAGCTGGGGAAGCGGGAGGCGCGGAAGAGGCTGGCGGTGCTGATGAAGACGAACGGCAACGGCCAGGGGAAGGCCTCGGGGGCTCGGGGGCGGCGGAAGCGGGGTCGGCACCGCGAGCACTGACAACGGAACTTAGCTTTTCTACCGGGACTCCATGAAAGAGAACGCCGTGAAGATATTAATCGGTGGGTCCAGTGAAGTTTGATCTCATTGCAAACGCCAAGGACTCCTTGGCCCATGCTGTCTCGCATCTCACGGATTCGGGGGATAAATCTGGCAGGCGATGGAAGATTGCCGTTAGGGAGGTTGCCCAGGTCATTGAATTGCTGCTGAAAGAACGCCTTCGTCGGGCGCATCCGGCTCTCATGTGGCAGAAGGTAGATGACTATCCCTCAACAGAGGCCCGCACTGTCGGGGCAGAGCACGCGGCAGTGCGGTTGTCAAAAATGTGTGGTGTTCTGCTTCCGAAGGGGGCGGCGGAGACCCTGAAGGCCTGTCGAATACTCCGAAATCGCATAGAGCACTACGAGTTCGAGTTAAATGAACCCGAGGCTCGCGGGATCGTTGGACGGATGTTATCGTTCATCTTCGAGTTCTCACGCTGCCATCTTGGGCTCGATCTTGAGCAGGAATTTCGGAAGGAGGATAGCTGGAAGGCGTTGATCGAGATATATGAGTTTCGGGAGGCCCAGAGTGCGCTAGTGGTGAGGCAGTTGGCGGAAGAGAAAGCCTCGGTCGAAATCTGCCCATCCTGTGCTGAGGCGACCTTTGATGTCGATGCGGAGGAGTGCCGGCTATGCGGCCACAAGGAGTCTTTCTTTGAGTGCGATCAATGCCATCAGTTGTTCTGGGAGTCGGGAGTCGAGTATTTTGAGGACCCAGAGAGCGGCCAAGAGGCGACGATCTGCAAGAAGTGCATACGTGATTCGGACGAGGCGGACTATCTGTATGAAATGTGGCGAGACCGGGAAGCCGAGAGAGAGGCGGAGACGGAGAGAGGGGTTTGACTCTCGGCGACCTGAGACCCCGAGAATGAGACCTCCCCAAGATCGCCTGACCTGCGCCTGGTGCAAGAAACGCCTCGCCGATGACGCCGAGGTCTTCACGATCAACGTGAAGGTCAAGCCCGAATACGACCGCCTAGCCAGGGAGCAGGCCGGGCAGATCATCGGTTTCCATCTCTTCACGCTCGGGCGGGATGTCCCCGCCATCGTCGCCGGCGCGGCCTCCCAGGCCAAGAAGGCCGGCAAGGACCTGATGTTCCCGGCCTGCTCCATGGCCTGCGCCAAGGCCCTGGAGGCCACGCTACACCACGAGAAGGGCCTGGTCGACCCCAAGATCAGTTGACCCGGGGGGGCTACTGTCGGGGAGGTCGCGGGGTCCCGGGGCCTGGCCAGACCAGCTCTGGCCCCGGCGACCATTACAGCTATGGCCAGGATGTTCTTGCTCATGGGCCCGGACATCACCGACCCCGTCACCGCCAACAACGCGGGAGCCGCCCGGGCCCGCAGGGCCGTGATTTCGGCCTTGGATGCCCGAGATCAGGGCCCTGACCGCTTGGACGGCGCAGTTAGCCTCACCTGAGGGAACCTGCGGCCTCCGGAGTCTCGCGGGCGCAGCCGGAGGACCAACCCGGCAGGCCTCTCTCGTCTCGAAACTTGATCTCATGCAGGATTCGGCATACCATTTCTGTATGGAAACGCCTGAGAACCACGACCAGATGATGTCCCCTGAAGGCCTCCCGAGACCGCTGGGAGGCCCTCAGAGCCCGCCGGCCTTGCCGGCCGACCCGGCCGCCGCGGCCGATGAAGATAGTCCGCTCGATCTCGACCTGTTGGCTCCGTTCTACGCGGTTGAACCTGAGTCCGAGACAGGGGCAGGGGGGGTGTCCACGGACAGGGGTGTCCATGAGGGGGTGCCAATGGCCCAAGACCTTCCTGTCGAGGTCTTCTTCGACGGCGGGGCGGTGTCCGACACCCTACGTGCTGCGGGACCGGCCGTGCCGCCCTTGCCCCCTGCCCCCTCCCCCGTCATAGGTCCTGATCATGACCCGAAGAATCCCCCGTCCTCGTCAAAGCCGGCTGGCCCGGTGGACACGAGGCAGCCGTTCATGGGGCTCGGCCAGAGGCCTCAGAACGGTCGGGCCAGCCCCTGGCGGCCGAGGACGCCGAGCGAGATCGCGGAGTTCACGTCTCTGTGGATGGACCCGTCGTTGACGACCGAGGACGTGGCCAAGCGTTTTCACGTGACGCCCCGGACGGCCCAGAAGTGGAAGTCGGCGCTGAAGCTCCCGGCCAAGCCCTGGACCCCCAAGGACCTGGCATCCCAGGCCGAGACCGTGGCATCCTCGGCCAGCGAGATCGTGACGCAGATGGCGGGTGCGGCCTCGGCCATGGAGCAGACCGTGAAGGCCGCGGTGGAGACCGGGCTGCGCGTGACGGAGATGCGACGCCGCGAGCAGGCGATGGCGGAGGGGAAGTTGATCGTCACCGAGGGCGGGACTTTGGTCGACCCGAAGGACGCAGCTCTGTGGAACCCGCTGAAGGACCCGGAGGTCTCGGCCTTGCTGGACGAGATCGGCAACGAGGCCCGGACGGTGGCGGACCATGCGGCACTGGTCCATGCGCACCGCCTCTTCGTCCGGCTCGCGATGCTCCTGGTGCGGAAGGCGCCGGTCCAGACCTGGGAAGGTCTGGGGGTCACTGCCTTCGGCATGATGAAGGCCCTGGGTGGGACGCGGCGAATCGAGGCGGAGTTGCCGCCGGCCCCGGCCGACCCATTCAAGCTCAGGGAGGATGCGGGCCGGGAGATGTTCAGGGAATGGAAGAGTGTGATGAACAAAGATGAACTGGAGCAGATGGGCAGGCTGATACACGTCGCGGCCGACCGGCTGAGGAAGATGCGGAAGCCTTGTGGCGATCAGGGAGCGGCCGGGCCCGGGGCTCCCGGGTCCTGAGGCCTGGCGGGAACCGGAGGGCGTCGAAGTCGTTGAGCGCGGGGCTCAGGATCAACTTGTCGTAGACGATCCCCAGGTCCTTTAACTCGGCGGCGGTGGCCCTCAGGTTTTCGGGCGAGGTGGTCCTGGATGAGACGATGAGAACCTTGTGCCCGTCGCGGCGGAGACCGCCGGTCAGCCACTTGAAGAACTCGGGTGCGGCGTCGATCGTGCCATCGATGTCGATCTGGATTTGGGATATTTACTTGAGTCAAGTAATCCGGCAATATCGACGAGAGGATCAGCGGAATCGCAAAAACACCACCTTATCGTCGAGGAATGGCGACCCGTCGACGGAGCCAGATTGAGTCAAGTGCATATCCCTTATCTGGATGGTCATGGGGGATTCACCGAAAGGGGGCTTTAATCGGTGGGGGCGTTTCCTTCTGTCGAACAGGTCTGAGAACTTCTTCTTCCAGTGCGCGGCGCTTCACCGCTGCTTGCTGTTCCAGTGAGGCCCGAGCATTTTCCAGCGCCAGGCGTTGCGGTTGACCCTTTGACCATCGGCCAATCAGCTTCCCCATCGTTCTGATCTGATCTTCGAGCCTATAGATGTCACCCCGAAGGCGGGCAACCTTCTCCTCATCAACAACTGCTTGTCCTGTCTTGATAGCCTCCTGTCGAGCGTCGATCTCCACCAAGAGCTTGACCAGGCCGAATAGGTTCTTGTGAATCTCGGCGGCCTTAGCGAGGGTCAGTTCACGGCCATATTGTTTGGACCACCACTGGCGGGATTCCTCAAGACGGGTTTCGTCCGGGTGCATAACTCGCTGCCAGGCGCCGTGGAGGATGTGCGACGGCTTGGGGTTCACAGAACGAATATCCCAATCCCCACAAAGGGAAAGCTCAAGCAGATAATGCTCGACCAAGGAGTCGCGGGATCAGGGAACTGCCGAATTGGCCTGTCGCTCAAGGAGTCAGTGCGAGCCTCTTGGTCGTGCCACCAATCCCAAGAAGAAGAAACGAGGATGGGTCGAAGAATCTGGAGTAGCTCTGTATTCTTCGACGCGCGAGTTCTATCCATTCACCCCTCGATTCAATGTCAGCTTTTCTCAGCCACAGGTTCAGGATGAAGAGTCCCGCGACGGCCGTCAACACGTTTCCCAGGGTGCCCTTCGCCTTGTTGGCCGCTCGGTCATGCTTGACGTCATTGTATGCCGTATACCAAGGCGGGTTCGACGAGTTGCCCGTGGGGCTCCAGGCTGCAAATGGCGTCTGGCTCAGATTTGACTGGGTGAGTTCCTGAAATGGCCAGATGACAATCACTATCTTCGTGTGAAGCTTGAGTGTTGGGCACAGGAGGTCGCCGAGAGAAGGGAAATTGATCCGGCTGAGTCTGTTCGCAGGGGCCAGATTGTTCTCAACAACGAGAGCCTTCGCCAGATTCTCGGCCTCGCTACCGCATCGCAGAAGGAGTTCCGCAAGAGTAGTGGAATAGGTCGACAACTGCGCATCAGTCAAGGCAATCTTGAAGGTGAGGTCCGAGAGTTCTGCTTCCAGGCGCTCGTAGATCGGCCAATACTGCTTCCACACGTTTGCATCATACTCCTTGGCTTGTCTCAGAATCAACTCTATGCCGACGGTCCGTTTCCAGGCGCCGGCTTCGACGGAGCCCGGGCCTCGGTTTTGGAACCCATTACAGACAGCACATTCGCGACGGCGTCCTTGCTGATTCCCAGCGTCCTGCCGATCTGACGTAGGGATAGGCCCTGCTGGCGAAGCGCGAGGACCTGGGCGTCGTCCACGGCCTTCCTGGGCCTCCCGAGCCTCTTGCCCTGAGCCTTGGCTCGATTGAGACCGGCGAAGATGCGCTCGCGGATCAACTCGCGCTCGAACTCGGCGACGGCCGCGATCAGCGTGAACGCCATCTTCCCCACAGGCGTCGCCGTGTCCATTGACTCGGCGAGACTACAGAACTGGACGCCGAGGACCCGGAACTCTTCAAGGGTGAGAAGCAGGTGCTTCACGGTCCGGCCCAGGCGGTCGAGCCGGGCAACCATGACCCTGTCGACCCGGCGCTTCCTCGCCGCCTCCATGAGCTTGTTCAGGGCGGGCCGGTGGTCCAGAGCACCGCTGACGCCTGCGTCCGAGAACTCCTCTGCGATGACCCATCCACGAGACCGCGCGTAGTCTCGCAGCGGCAGAAGCTGGTTCTCTACCGTCTGCTCGCGTGTGCTAACCCTGACATACAGTGCGACGCGCTCAGGCCTGCCAGCGGCGGCGATATTCAGATGTTCGCTCATGGAATCCTCCTTGGTTCTCCTCTTCTTATCCGCTCTCGCTCGGCCAGTGCCAGCGGCAGATGGGTGGACCTCCTATAGCATCGCTTATGCCACATTCCATAGGCCCAGTCCGAGACCATGTAGACAATCCGTAGCGGGACCCATTTCTCAAACCAGTCCAAGGCCAGGTGAATCCTCCAGAAGATGACCATCAACCAGTCTCGGTCGAACATTCCCATGGTTTCCTCCTACAGCAGCCCCTTCTCCCTGAAACTGAAGAACGTCTTGTCCGTCACTATCATGTGGTCGACCAGGGGGATGCCGATGAGGTCGGCCGCCTGCTTGAGCCGCCTCGTCGTCTCCTTGTCCTCCGGGCTGGGCTCGGTATCCCCCGATGGGTGATGCGCGAGGATGAAGCCGGCGGCATTGGCCAAGAGCGCCCCCTTCAGGACCTCCCTCGGGTGCACGAGGCTGGCCGTCAGGGTGCCGATGGACACGGTCTCGTAGCCCAGGACCTTGTTCCGCCCGTCCAGGTCGAGGCGGATGAGATGCTCGCGGTCCAGGCGGCGAAGACGACGGTGCAGGAAGAGGTATGCCGCCTTCGGGCTGTCGATTGCTGGGCCATCCTGCCGGGAACCATCGCGGACGAGCATGACGCGCACCCTCATGGCTGGGACCTCCTGGCGTTCAGCCAGACCTCGACCAGGTGGGCCAGGGCCGCGGCGAAGTCATGGTCCCGCTCATCAACATCCTGGATCGCAACCTCGATCCGGCCAGGGCGTCCTCCTGGCGAGGTCGTCATCGACATGTGCCACTCCGCCAGCAACATCCTCCGACGTCTTGCTCCTTGTCTCACCCTCTCCTCCTCCCCCCGGGAGGAACCGCGAGGCCGGCACCGAGAAGGCAGCCGACCTCCGCGCCCTTTTACCAAGGTGACGTCCTTGATCGCCCTCCCCCTTGGAAGCCGGGGAGCAAACCCGAGAGGGCGCTGCCTATGCCTCGGTCTTCGGGTCATAGGCGTTTTCCAAAACTGGGTCGGAAAAGCAGGGGGGGTGGGGGGCCTGGGGGTAGGGCATAAGTGACCGCCACAAATTTTCCAGGAAAATTGTGGCCCATTGTCAGCCCATGGCGGCTCATTGAATACCACCCCCGCCGAGACCGCTCTTCCGCGACCACCGGGGCCGATGCTTCCTCTGCTCCAGGGTAGCCCGCGCCTTCGCCAGCGCCCCCTGGTCCGGATCGTGGAACTTCGAGACTATGATGGAAAGCAGGGACCTTAAGCCCTCAAGCGTGTCGACATCATCCGGGCGACGCCGGCGGACCCAAGCGATGGCCTTGAGGAGGAAGGAGATGTCCTGCATGTGTTTCCGCCAGGTCCGGGACGCCGGCGACATCACCCTTCTCCTCTCTCGCGGCGGGTCATGGCTTCGTTTAGCCTCGCGTGTCCGGCCAGGACCTCCTGCCACTCCCAGTCCCGTCGCTCCGACGGCCAAAGCTGCGTGTTCGCGAACAGGGCCCCCCGCATGTTGGAGACGAGCTTCATCCGGTCGTGCAGGTCGTTGCGGTCCTTGGCGCTCTTCAGGAAGCGGAGGACGTCCACATACCTCAGTTGCCGGGCCGCGAAGCGTAGCAGCGCCATCTTGAGCGAAGCCATGGCTACCCTCCTCGCGTCCCCAGCCAGAGGAAGAGACGCCCCTCCCACCTGGTCCGGTAGATCAACCACTTCGGCCACCTCTCCTGCCAGTCCTCGAAGGCCTGGAAGGCCTTGAAGAGGCAGCGCCAGAAGGCTCGGCGAAGGCCATATGCGACGAAGACGACCTCGGACTTGGTCATGGCTTTCTCCCCTGCCTATTGCCGAGAGCGCGCATCAGCCACACGTCGAAGCAGGCGTGCCACGCGCCGAGGCGAGGGATCACTCCCTCGGGATAGTATCCCGTCACGCCACCAAAGACCTCGAAGATGCCCATGATGAAGTAGATGACCATGAACGATGGCTGTTCCCACCACTCCAAACGACTTGGCCCATTCCAC
>JACRDT010000012.1 GCA_016212795.1 Elusimicrobiota bacterium
AAGCCATTTCAAAACCCCCTTGCGCCTGCAAACGCAGCTTCCGGCCGACCGCGGCGTTGCTCGGACCGCCGCGTGCCTCCAGCACGCTGCGGCCCTCGCGCCTTGCGGGTCGGCGCGGAATCCGCGTTTTCGCGTACCAAGTGGGTTTTGAAATGGCTTCTAGTCATGAAAGGAAAACCCCCGTCGGTTGTCCGGCCGGGGGTTCTCTTCCTATGGGAGAATGGTTGTCTCCCGCACCCGCGCCGACGAGGCTCGGGCGCTTTGCGCGGTTTAGGCGTTGACCATCTTCGCGCGGGAAATGTCTCCCTTCTTGTCCAGGTAATAAAGGTAGCCCTTCTCCTTCTTGAGGCCGACCTTCTGGACCTTCTGGGACTTCCCACCGGGCTTGCCGCCGCGGGCCATCTTCGCGCGGGACACATCGCCCTGCTTGTCGATGTAATAAAGGAACCCCGTCTCGCGAGTGATGCCGACCTTCTCAACTTTCTCTGCCATGTTGGTTGTATCCCTCCGTGATTTTCTCGGCGATATCGGTCGCCACGTCGACGAAAATATACCATATCCCCGGCGGGAAGGCAAGCGTTTTCCGTCGGTCGTCGAGGAATCGCGTGCGGGGCGCGGGCGGCGGCCGTCCCTCCGTCGGAGGAACGGCCTACTTCTGTCTCGGGAAGAGCGGGAACTGGGGCTCTTCGGCCTTGGTGATCAGCCGCTCCTTGAGCCAGGCGTCCACCAGGGATTTCGAGAACCGGTACTGCCTTCCGATGCGAGAGGCCGGGACCTTCTTGTCGCGGATGAGGCCGTAGATCTTGGAGCGTCCCATGCCGAGGTACTGCGCCAGGGCCTTGATGTCCATGACCTCGGGCGGGGGGCCGCTGAAGGTCTTCCGGGGGAGTCTGCGCCGCTTCTTCATGTGCCAAGCTTTCGCATGTTCTAGCGTCCTCTGCCTTGGAGCAATGCCAGTGTACATCACCGGCCATCTGTTGTCAAGCAACGGCGGCGGCCTTGAACGGCCGGGCCGAAAACAGGCAGAATGGATGAGGAGGTCTTATCATGAACCTGGCACGATCCCTGGCGTTGGCCGCGTTGGCGATGGCGTGCGGGACCGCCGCCCTGGGAGAGACCGCGGACCTGCCCGACACCCTGCCGTCTGTCGAACTCTTTCGCCCCGTCGTCGTCTTGCCCTACGAGGCCAAGGATGGGCTGCGCTACGGGCACATCAGCGAGATCCTGTCGATCGCCTTCCATCCCAAGCGCAACACCTTCCTGTCGGCCAGCCGCGTGGCGCGTTTGGGGTCTTCCGCCACCGGCGATTACATCGACAGCCTCGGGTGCTACGGCTCCTGCAGGCTCGAATCCAAGGCGACCTACGGCGTTTCCGCCGGCGTCGCGTTCAGCACCGACGGCACGAAGTACTACATGGCCGACTATGACGTCCTGCGCGAGTTCGGCTACTACGGCCACAACAAGGAAGTCGCCGATGGCTTCAGGCTTCCCCGGGCCACCAAGGCCCTGGCGTTGAGCCAGGACGGAGGCTTGCTGGCCGTTGGCACCGACGGCGCCGGGCTCTTCCTGGTGGACCTCGCCGACCGCGATGTCGTCGCGCTGCGCAAGCCGGACAAGGGCTACGAGGCGGTCGAGGCCGTCGCCTTCAGCCCGGACGGCAAGACCCTGGCGGCCGGCGCCCCCTCCTTCTTCTCCGTCTGGGATGTCCGAAGCCGCAAGGAGCGCAAGTCCGAGGATTCGGGGGCGCGGAGCGTCGCCTTCAGCCCGGACGGCAGGCTGTTGGCGCTGACGCGGCGATGGAACGTCCTCGTCCTCGACGCCGCCACCCTGCAGCCGCTCGGGGAGTTCGACCCGCCCATGCTCAATGTCTCGGCCCTGGCGTTCTCGCCGGACGGGACGCTCGCCGCGGGCGGTCCCAGCGCCCTGAGAGGCTTCGAGGTCGACCTGTTGGACCCCATGTCCGGCGCGCGGCTCGACGCCCTGAGGTTCGCCGAGGACCAGGGTCGCCCTCCCGAAGGCAAGACGATCAGGGTCCTCGCCTTCAGCCCGGACGGCGAGAGCCTGGCCGCGGGCGTCGAGGACACGCTGGTCTTGTGGCGCAACATGGGCGCCAGGCGCCTGTTCGCCTCGCCGCCCGAGCTCGTCACGGTCGGCGCCGACACGGCGGCCCAGGACAAGCTGCAGGCCGAGCTGGACGGGAAGATCAAGGCCCTGCCCGCCCCGGCGCCCAAGGGGGAGTTCGAGACGTCGGCCGAGTACTCGGCCAGGCTCAAGCTCTCCAAGGACGCCGAAACCGCGCTCCGGGACGACTACGAGCCTCGCATCGCCGAGGCCAAGCGGAAGTCCGAGGAGGGTCGGGAGGAGCTCCAGCGGCGTCTGCGCGAGGAGGGGGAGGCTTTCGAGCGGGCCCGCGACCGCGCCAGGGCCTCGGCGCGCACGGTCAAGGTGGTCGGGGAGCTGGGGGCGTACGACGCCGACCAGGAGACCTTCGTGTTCAAGGCGGCCGACCGCGCGTTCTCCGTCCGCGTCCCGAGGGAGAGCGCCAAGGCCGTCGATCGGAAGGCCAAGGCGCTCCTGGAGGCCCAGGTGCGCTACCTGGATGCCGGCGCCGTGAAGGTGGTCGCCGCCCAGTTGGTCGATCCCGTCACCAACGCGCCTCTGGGGTTCCCCTCCGGGACCGCGGTCGCCGCCCCGGCCGCCGGGGCCGCTGCCCCGCCCAAGCTCGTCATCGCGGACCTCGCGTTCAAGGACGCAGGCTCGGACGGGATGCTCGACGGCCGCGAGGCCGGCGGCATCAAGCTCAAGGTCGTCAACCAGGGCAAGGGGCGGGCCTCGGGCGTCTCGCTCAAGCTCGAGGCGGCCGGGGGCACGGCCGGGCAGGGCCTCAAGTTCGCGGAGCGGCGCCACGTCGGGGCGCTGGCGCCGGGGGAGGAACGGACCCTCGAGGCGGCCGTCGTGGGCGCGGACTCCCTGGCCGAAGGGGAGGCCCTTCTCCAGGCGACCCTCGTCGAGTCCGACGGGTTCGATTCCAAGCCGGTCGTCCTGTCCTTCCGGACCAGGCCGTTCCAGCCCGCGAAGCTGGAGGTGGCCAGGGTGGAGGTTCGGGACGGGGAAGGCGGCAGGACCATCACCAAGGGCAAGGAGTGCGAGCTCACCCTGACCGTCCGCAACGCCGGCGGCGGGGCCGCGTCCAGGGCCGCGCTCGTCATCGCGTCGTCGGACCCCAACGTGAGGGTCTACGGCGACCCTCGGGCCGGGCTGGGGTCCCTCGGGCCCGGAGAGTCGAAGAAGGCGGTCTTCAGCGTCGCCGTCGCCCAGCGCTACGCCGGTCCGCCCGTCCTGCCGCTCTCCTTCTCGTTCGAGGAGGAAGGCGCCAGGCGACCGGTCCGGCCCGAGGTGTCGCTGGCGCTGGGCGAAGAGCCCTCCGAGCTCAAGGTCGTGCGCGTGCAGGCGGCCCGGGACGTGGCCGACGACGACCTCGCGTCCGCCCCGGTCCTGTCCGACGCGGAGAAGGCCCTGGGGCCCAACGACTACGCGGTGGTCATCGGCATCGAGCGCTACCGGAACGTCCCGCGCTCCCAGTTCTCTCTGGACGACGCCAAGCTCTTCAAGGCCTACCTCAAGGCCCTGGGCATCCCCGAGAGGAACATCGAGCTCTTGACCGACGACGGGGCGACCTTCTCCGTCATGAACCGGACGTTCGACCGATGGCTGGCCAACAGGGTCAAGCCGGGCGGCAGGGTGGTCGTCTACTACTCGGGGCACGGCGCGCCCGACCCCGCGACGGGCGAAGCCTACCTCGTGCCGTTCGACGGCGAGCCGGACTACCTCCAGGATACCGCCTACGCCGTCGACAAGCTCAAGGAGCGGCTCTCGAGGCTCCCCGCCGCCGAGGTCCTGGTCGTCCTCGACTCCTGCTTCTCGGGAGCGGGGGGCCGCTCGGTCCTCGCCAAGGGAGCCCGGCCCCTGGTCATGGCCAGGCCGGGCGCGGGCGTGCCGGCGAACATGGCGGTCCTCGCCGCGGCGCGGGCGTCCCAGATCTCCACCTCCTCCCCGGAGAAGGGGCACGGGATCCTGACCTACTACCTGCTCAAGGCGATCAAGGCGGGCCGCAAGGACCTCGCGGGGGCCTTCGCCTACCTCGGCCCGCTCGTCGAAGACGAGGCCAAGGCGGCCAACAACGCGGTCCAGACGCCGGTCCTGGAGCCGCCGGTCGAGAAGGCCGCGGGCAGGTTCCTGCTCAGGAAGTAGGGCGGCCGGGGTTTCCTTGATTCCACCGGGCAATAAAGCTATTCTATCCCTCTGTTTCTAACATGCCCGACCGAGTCCAATCGCCTCACCCGGACATCGAGCGGATCCTGTTGACCGAGCCTCAGATCAAAGCTCGCATCGCCGAGCTGGGGGCCCGGATATCGCGGGATTACGCCGGGCGGGAGCTTACCCTGGTGAGCGTCCTTAAAGGAAGCGTCATCTTCCTGGGCGACCTCATGCGGGCGATTACCGTCGACTGCTCGGTGGATTTCATCGGGCTTTCCTCCTACAGCGGCACCAAGTCGAGCGGCGTCGTGCGCCTCACCCTCGACCTGCGGGAGAGCCCCGAGGGCAAGGACATCCTCATCGTCGAGGACATCGTGGACACGGGCCTGACCATCCACTACCTGCTGGAGAACCTCAAGACCCGGAGCCCTCGCTCGCTCGAGATCTGCGCCTTCCTCAACAAGGCCGAGTGCCGCCAGCGCGAGGTCGGCTTGAAGTACGTCGGGTTCGACATCCCCGACGAGTTCGTCGTGGGGTTCGGGCTGGACCACAACGAGAGGTTCCGCAATCTTCCCTACGTCGGCGTCATGAGACCCAACGGTGGAAAATAAGAACGTCAAGCAGCTCCTCGTCTGGGGGTTGTCCTTCCTCTTCATCGTCATGGTCTTCCAGAACCTCAAGGCTCCCCCGATCGAGAAGGAGATCCCTTACTCCGAGTTCAAGGCCAAGGTCAGGTCGGGCGAGGTGACCCAGGTCAGGGTCCGGCCGGACCTCATCCGCGGGGAGTACAAGGACCCCGGCGGGCAGGCGCGCAAGTTCAAGACGCTGCCCATGCCCGACCTGAAGCTCGTGGAGGACCTCGAGCTCTCGAAGGTCCCGCTCTTCCAGGGCGACCCGGACCGGAGCTGGGTGACGAGCCTGCTCGTCAACCTCGGGTGGATAGGCCTCTTCTTCCTGCTCTGGTGGATCCTGGTCGTGCGGCAGGTGCAGGTCGGCGGCAAGCAGGCCATGTCCTTCGGCCGCAGCCGGGCCAAGATGGTCGACGACAAGAAGACCAAGAAGACGACCTTCGCGGACGTGGCCGGCTGCGACGAGTCGAAGGAGGAGCTCCAGGAGGTCGTCGAGTTCCTCAAGAGCCCCGAGAGGTTCCAGAAGCTCGGCGGCAAGATGCCCCGCGGCGTGCTCCTGTTCGGGGCGCCGGGCACGGGCAAGACCCTGCTGGCCCGCGCGGTCGCGGGCGAGGCGGGCGTCCCCTTCTTCATGGCGTCGGCCTCCGAGTTCGTGGAGATGTTCGTGGGCGTGGGGGCCTCCAGGGTGCGCGACCTCTTCGACCAGGCCAAGAAGGCCGCGCCGGCGGTCATCTTCGTCGACGAGCTCGACGCGGTCGGCCGGCACCGGTTCGCCGGCATCGGCGGCGGCCACGACGAGCGCGAGCAGACCCTCAATCAGCTCCTCATCGAGCTCGACGGCTTCGAGCAGAACCAGGGCATCATCCTCATCGCGGCCACCAACCGCCCTGACGTGATCGACCCGGCGCTCCTTCGCCCCGGCCGCTTCGACCGGCAGATATTCATCCCGCTCCCGCACCTGAAAGGGCGCGAGGACATCCTCCGCGTGCACGCCCGCATCGTCAAGATGGGGCCGGACGGGGACCTCGCCCTCATCGCCCGCCGCACGGCCGGCTTTTCCGGGGCCGACCTGGCCAACGTCATCAACGAGTCCGCCCTTCTGGCCGCGCGGCGGAACAAGGAGGCCGTGGGCCTCCCCGACCTCGAGGAGTCGATCGAGCGCATCATGGCGGGCCCGCAGAAGCGCTCGAACCTGATGTCCGACGCCGAGAAGAAGGTCGTGGCCTACCACGAGTGCGGCCACGCCCTGGTGGCCAAGCTCCTGCCCCACACCGACCCGGTCCACAAGGTCTCGATCGTGTCGCGCGGGCACGCCCTGGGCTACACGCTGCAGCTGCCCAAGGAGGACAAGTACCTGACCACCCGGACCGAGCTGGCCAACCGCCTGGCCGTCCTGCTCGGCGGCCGCTCGGCCGAGGACATGGTCTTCGCCGAGGTGACCTCCGGCTCGTCCGACGACCTGGCCAAGGCCACGTCCTTCGCGACCAAGATGGTCGTGGAGTTGGGGATGAGCGAGCGCATCGGCCCCATCTCCCTCAAGAAGCCCGACCAGGAGGTCTTCCTCGGGCGGGACATCTCGCAGAAGGGCGGCTACTCCGAGCGGACGGCCGAGATCATCGACGAGGAGGTCAAGCGCATCGTCGACGAGGCGGCGGCGAAGGCCCGGGAGCTCCTGCACAAGAACGCCAAGATCCTCGAGGAGCTCGCCGCGAAGCTCTTCGAGCGCGAGGTTCTTTCCGGCGAAGACATCGATGCCATCGTCCAAGGCGCCGTCGCCTAGAGCGGCCGTCTCGGCCCAGAGGCTCTTCGAGCCCGGCTCGTCGCCCCTCGTCATGGGCGTCCTGAACGTCACGCCCGATTCCTTCTACCCGGACAGCCGCGTCCCGTCCGCGGCGGAGGCCCTCGAGCGGGCCCTGCTCATGGCCGAGGAAGGGGCGGACATCATCGACGTCGGAGGCCAGTCCACCCGTCCGGGCTCCGACCCCGTGCCGGAGGCCGTCGAGGCCGACCGGGTCGTCCCGGTGGTCGAGGGACTCGCCGCCAGGACGGGCGTCCTGATCTCCGTGGACACCGACAAGGCCCGGGTGGCCCGCCTGGCCGGCGCCGCCGGGGCCTCGGTCCTCAACGACGTCACGGCCCTCCGGGGGGACCCCGGGATGGCCGAGGCCGCGCTGGGGTTCTACGCGGTCATCCTCATGCATCTGGGCGGGGGGAGGAGCCCCAAGACCATGCAGGACGCCCCGCGCTACGCGGACGTCGTGGGCGAGGTGAAGGCGTTCCTGGCGGAGAGGAAGGAGGCGTTCGTCAGCGCGGGCGGCAGCGCCGCCCGCGTTTTGGTGGACCCGGGGATCGGTTTCGGCAAGAATCTTGAGCACAACCTCTCGCTTCTGAAGCATATCGACGAATTCAACGGGCTGGCGCCCGTTGTGCTGGGCGCGTCGAGGAAGTCCTTCCTCGGCCGCGTCATCGCCGCCCGGGGCGGCCAGGACCAGGGGCCCCAGGACCGGCTGCCGGGGTCGCTGGCGGTCGCCTGCTGGGCGGCGTTGAAAGGGGTCCGGGTCGTCCGCGTCCATGACGTGGCGCAGACGCGGCGGGCCATGGAGGCCTTCGCGGCCGTCGCGCAAGCGTCATGAGCAAGATAGTCGGCGCCAGGCTCTTCGGCACGGACGGCGTCCGGGGCATCCCGGGCTCCTACCCCCTGGTCCCCGAGACGGTGCGCGCCCTGGCGTCCGAGGCCGCGAGGCTGCTCCTCAAGACGAGGAAGGGCCTCAACGGCTGCGCGCCGTTCGTCGTGTCGGGCCGCGACACCCGGGCCTCCGGGCCGGGTCTGGGCCTGCACCTGGCGCGGGGGTTCGCCCTGGAGGGCTGCCGGACCGTGGACCTGGGCGTGGCCCCCACGCCGGCGGTCTCCTATCTCACGGCCAGGCTCGGGGCCTTCTGCGGCGTCACGGTGTCGGCCAGCCACAACCCCGCCGAATTCAACGGGATCAAGTTCTTCCTGGGCGACGGGCTCAAGATGCCGGAGGCCTTCGAGCGGGAGATCGAGCGCCGCCTCCAGGCTCGGCGGCCGCGGGGTTTCTATCGGGACGGCGGTCCAGTCCCGCCGGAGGACGGGTCGCCGCGCTTGGTGCGCTACGCCGAGTTCCTCCGGAGCGTCTTCCCCGCCACGCTGGACCTGGCCGGGCTGCGGATCGTCGTGGACTGCGCCCACGGGGCGTCCTGCGGGCTCGCCCCGGAGGTCCTGGAGGGCCTCGGGGCCGAGGTCATCCGGCTGGGCTGCAAGCCCGACGGGACCAACATCAACAAGGGCTGCGGGGCGCTCGAGACGGAGGCCATGCGGCGGGCCGTCGTCCGGGCGAGGGCCCACTGCGGGGTCTCGTTCGACGGCGACGCGGACCGCGCGATCTTCTGCGACGAGAAGGGGCGCATCGCCGACGGGGACGTCTTGATCGCGCTGGCGGCGCTGAGGCTCTCCCGTCTAGGGCTCCTGCGCAAGGACAGGGTCGTGCTGACGGTGATGTCGAACCTGGGGCTTGTGAAGTTCCTGGAAGGCGAGGGCATCTCGTCGGTCCAGGTCCCGGTCGGCGACCGCAACGTCTCCGACGAGCTCGAGCGCGAGGGGCTGAGCCTCGGCGGCGAAGCATCCGGGCACGTCATCTTCCGCTGCTTCTCCCCGACCGGCGACGGGATCATCACCGCCCTGCAGACCCTGGCCGCGGTGCGCGAGTCCGGGAGGACCTTCAGCCGGGCCCTGCCGGCCTATCGCGTCTTCCCGCTGATCCTCAGGAACATCCCGGTGGAGAGGAAGGTGCCGCTGGCGCACCTGCCCGCCTTCGCGCGCCGCATCCGCGGGCACGAGGGGCGCCTCAAGGATGCCGGCCGCATCGTCGTGCGCTACTCGGGGACCGAGCCGCTCATGCGCATCATGGTGGAGGGCCCGGGCGACGCGCTGGTGCGGCGCATCACGGACGACCTGACGGCGGTCTATCTTCGAGAGAGCGGACACGGCGTCCGCCGGACGACCATCGCAAAGCATCGAACATAACGGAGGAATCCATGGCTCTTACGTCCCACGTGAAGCTCGGGGTCAACATCGACCACATCGCCACCTTGCGCCAGGCGCGCCAGGAGAGCGAGCCCGATCCCGTCGCCGCGGCCAGGGTCTGCAAGACCGCCGGGGCGGACATGATCGTCTGCCATCTTCGCAAGGACCGGCGGCACATCCAGGACGCCGACCTCGCCGCGCTCTGCGCGCTCAAGGGGGAGACGCACCTCGAGCTCTGCGACGACCCCGAGATGGTGGCGGTCGCCCTCAAGGCCAAGCCCTCCTCCGTCTGCCTGGTCCCGGAGACCGCCCGGGAGGTGACGACCCGGGGCGGCCTCGATTTGCTGTCGGACCAGAAGGACCCCCGGCTGGAGAACGCCATCAAGAAGCTCAAGAAGGCCGGCATCGAGGTCAGCCTCTTCGTCGACCCCGACCCGGTGAGCGTCCGGCGGGCCAAGGCCCTGGGGGCGGATACCGTGGAGCTCTGCACGACGGCCTATGCCGTCACCCGCGAGAAGAACAAGCAGCTCGCCGAGCTCGAGACGCTGGCCCTGGCGGGGTATCTCGCCCACGAGCTGGGCTTGAGCCTGCACGCCGGCCACGCGCTGGACTATCATAACGCCCGGGGAGTGGCCCGGTTGCCGCACATGGCGTGCCTCAACATCGGGTTCTCCATCGTCGCCCGCTCGGTCTTCGTGGGCTTGAAGGCCGCGGTGGCCGAGATGAAGCAGACCATTAGTTGAAATCACTCGCCCCCCCCGCGGGGGGGCGAGTAGCGGGGGGGATGTCACTCGTCTCCCCCGCGGGGAGGCGAGTAGCGAGGGGGCAAATGGAATATATACAGCAAGGGATGGACGTCTTCCTCCACCTCGACAAGCACCTCAACGCCTGGGCGGCCGCGCTCGGGCCCGGGCTCTACGTCGTGCTTTTCGCCATCGTGTTCTGCGAGACCGGCCTCGTGGTCACGCCGTACCTCCCGGGGGACTCCCTGCTCTTCGCGGTCGGGGCGCTCTCGGCGACGCCGGGGTCGCCCATCAGCCTGCCCGTGGTCATGGCGCTGCTGGCCGTGGCCGCGGTCCTGGGCGACGCCGTCAACTACGCGATCGGCTTCTGGGTGGGGCCGAGGATCTTCAACAAGGAGGACTCCTGGTTCTTCGACCGCAAGCACCTCCTGCGCACCCACCGGTTCTACGAGAGGCATGGGGGCAAGACCATCATCCTCGCGCGGTTCGTCCCCATCATACGGACCTTCGCGCCTTTCGTGGCGGGCATCGGGAAGATGACCTACCCGCGCTTCGCCCTTTACAACGTCTCCGGCGGGGTGGCCTGGACGGTCCTGTTCCTGGGGGCGGGCTACAAGTTCGCCAACCTCCCGGTGGTCAAGAAGCATTTCCATTACGTCATCCTGGCCATCATCGTCCTTTCGGTGATCCCGGTGGTAGTCGAGTTCATCAAGGCGCGCTACTACCCCGAGCCGGAGCTTGAACAGGCCCCGGTAGCCGGTCAACATTGAGCTAAACCAAAATCGCCATCGAGCGTCCATATAGCTGAGGGGGACGATGTCCCTTGGGGAGGTAGCCAGGAAATGAAGAATCCTTGTGCGAGGCGTTGGTCGAACGTGGGGGTGTTTCTGGCGGCATGCGCGGCTTTGGGAGCGGCGCTCCCGGCGCCGGCGCGGGCTGAAAGCAAGAAGCCCGATGCCCACGCGGTGGAGAATGCCGGCCAGCGCGACCCTGCCTCCGATACCATCCCGGCCGATCCCGGCGAGCCTGGCGGCGGCGCCACGCCGGCCGTGCCGGGCGGCGGCAACGCCTACGGTCGGGATAAGGACAAGAACAAGGAGAAGAACAAGGGCGGGAAGAAGGGGCCTCCCCAGCGGACAGGCGCCCAGCCGGGCAATGTCTCCGGCGACCAGCGGGAGGACGTCCGTGACCGGCGCGAGGACCGCCCCGACAGGCGGGAGGATGTCCGCGACCGGCGCGAGGATGTGCGGGACCGGCGCGAAGACGTTCGCGACCGGCAGAACCAAGGCGGCCTCGGCGACCGGCGCGAGGACGTCCGGGACCGGCGCGAGGATCACCGGGACAATCGGGAGGATGTCCGCGACCGGCGCGAGGACCACCGCGACCGGCGGGAGGATGTCCGCGACCAGCAGAACCAGGGTGGTCCCGGCGGTCAGGGGGGCGGACCGCGCGGCAACATGGGCCATCACCGCGGCGGCGGCAACAGCGGCCAAGGCGTGGGCAACCAGGGCGGCCCCGGCGACCGGCGCGAGGACGTCCGGGACCGGCGCGAGGATCACCGGGACAATCGGGAGGATGTCCGCGACCGGCGCGAGGATCATCGGGACCGGCGCGAAGACGTCCGCGACCGGCGGAACCAAGGCGGCTCCGGCACGGGGGGTGGGCCGCACGGCAACATGGGCCATCACCGCGGCGGCGGCAACAGCGGTGAAGGCGGGGGCAACCAAGGCGGAGAACTCGGCGGGTCTCGGATGGGCGGGCCTGGCGGTCAGGGGGGCGGTCCGCGCGGGAACATGGGCCATCACCGCGGCGGCGGCAACAGCGGCCAAGGCGTGGGCAACCAGGGCGGCGGGCCTGGCGGTCAGGGCGGCGGTCCGCGCGGGAACATGGGCCATCACCGCGGCGGCGGCAACAGCGGCCAAGGCATGGGCAACAGGGGCGGCGGCGGCAACCGGGGCGGCGGGGGCAACCGCGGCCGACACTAGGCGTCAGTATGCTATCTTATCCCGGGAAGGCCGCGCCTTCCCGGGATAACCTATGTGCGGCATCGTCGGTTACGTCGGGTCCAGGCAGGCCGTTCCGGTCCTGCTCGACGGGCTGAGGCGCCTCGAGTACCGCGGCTATGACTCGGCGGGCATCGCCTGCGTCGCCGGCGGCGGCATCGAGCGCCGGCGCGCGGCGGGCAAGCTCTCCCAGCTCGACGCGCTCCTCCAGCAATCTCCCCTGAAGGGGACGGTGGCCATCGGCCACACGCGCTGGGCCACCCACGGCAAGCCTTCGGAGGAGAACGCCCATCCTCATACCGACTGTTCCAAGAGCCTCGTCGTCATCCACAACGGCATCATCGAGAACTACCTCGAGCTCAAGGAGTCGCTGGCCGCGGCCGGGCACCGGTTCGAGTCGGAGACCGACACCGAGGTCGTCGTGCACCTCATCGAGGAGAAGCTCAAGGTCCTGGCCAAGCCCTCCAAGCCGACCCTCAACGAGCCCGTGTTCTTCGAGGCCGTCCGCCTGGCGTTGAACGAGGTCCGGGGCGCCTACGCCATCGCGGTGCTCTGGGCCAAGGCCCCGGGCACGATCATCGCGGCCAAGACCGCCTCCCCGCTGGTCATCGGCCTGGGCGCCGGGGAGAATTTTCTGGCCTCGGACGTGCCGGCCTTCCTCGAACACACGAGGAGGGCGGTCTTCCTCGACGACGGGGAGATGGCGGTGATGAAGGCTTCCGGGTGCTCGTTCTTCAGCCTGGCCGGCAAGAAGGTGGACAAGCAGGTCCACGCCATCCAGTGGGACCGGACCATGGCCGAGAAGGCCGGCTACAAGCACTTCATGATCAAGGAGATCCATGAGCAGCCCCAGGCCTGCGAGGACTCCATGCGCGGCCGGCTCTTCCCGCTGCGCGACGGCGTGCTGGAGCGCGAGGCGGGGCTGCCGCCCGGCGTCCTGAAGGACCTGCGCCAGATCTACCTCGTGGCTTGCGGGACCGCCCACCACGCCTGCATGATCGGCAGGTACTGGATCGAGGACCTGGCGGACGTCCCCGCGCAGGTCGAGATCGCCTCGGAGTTCCGCTACCGGGAGCACGTTCTGGGGCCCAAGGACCTGGTGGTGGCCGTGAGCCAGTCCGGGGAGACCGCCGACACCCTGGCCGCGGTGCGGGCCGCCAAGGACAAGGGGGCGAAGGTCTTCTCGATCTGCAACTGCGTGGGGGCCGCCATCACGCGGGCTGCCGATTACAACCTCTACACCCATTGCGGCCCGGAGTGCGGGGTGGCGTCGACCAAGGCGTTCATCGGGCAGTTGACGGGCCTGGCGCTCTTCGCGGTCCACGCGGCCATCACCCGGGGGGCGCTCAAGGAGGGCCGGGCCCGGGAGATCGTCGCGGACCTCATCAAGATGCCCGGGTATATCCGCGCGGCCCTCAAGCTGGAGCCTCAGATCGTCGAGATCGCGAAGGCCCTCCACAAGAAATCCAATTTCCTCTATATCGCGCGGCACCTCAATTACCCGATCGCCCTGGAGGGAGCGCTCAAGCTCAAGGAGATCTCCTACATCCACGCCGAGGGCTACGCGGCCGGGGAGCTCAAGCACGGGCCCATCGCCCTGGTGGACGGCGAGATGCCGGTCGTCGTGATCGCCACCCGCTCCCGGGTCCAGGAGAAGCTCGCGGCCAACGTCATGGAGGTCAGGGCCAGGGGCGGGCAGTGCGTCATCCTGTGCTGCGAAGGGGACGCCATCAGGGCGGACAAGTCCGACCACGTCCTCCGCTTGCCGCCCATGGACGAGCTGCTCTCCCCGATTGTGAACGTCGTGCCGCTGCAGCTGCTGGCCTACCATGTCGCGGTGCTAAGGGGCTGCGACGTGGATCAACCAAGGAACTTGGCCAAGAGCGTGACGGTGGAATAGGGGGATTTGATGAAACGGCGACGGTCCCCCCCGGCTGCTTGCCCCCCCGCGGGGGGGGCAAGCGATATTGGCATCGACATCGTGGAGATCGCCCGCGTGCGGCGGGTGGCGCGCAAGGCCCCGCGCTTCCTGACCCGCGTCTACACCGAGGAGGAGATCGCTTACTGCCGCACCCAGGCCAGGCCCTGGCAGCACTTCGCCGTGCGGTTCGCCGCGAAGGAGGCGGTCTGGAAGGCGCTGGGCCGGATGGACCTGACGCTCCGGGACATCTCGGTCTCACGGACCCCCCGGGGCAAGCCGGGGGTGCTCATCAAGGGGCGCAAGGCGCCCGGCATCAAGCTCTCCCTGTCGCATTGCGACGACTACGCCGCAGCGGTGGCGCTGAGGGTGTGATGAAGACCCTGTCGAGACGCGAGCTCAAGAAGGCGCTGGTGCGCCGCCAGCCGAACGACCACAAGGGGACCTACGGCCACCTGCTCGTCCTCGCCGGCTCTTCCGGCATGGCGGGGGCGGCGATCCTGTCGGCCAGGGCGGCGCTGCGCTCGGGGGTCGGGCTCGTGACCCTCGGGGTGCCGTCCTGCATCCAGGGGGTCGCGGCCGGGGCGGTGCCGGAGGCTCTCACCCTGGGGCTCCCCGACGCCGGCGGGGGCTTCCGGACGGAGGGGATCGGCCGCATCAAGGACAGCCTCGCCGAGAAGGAGTACACCGCGCTGGCCATCGGGCCCGGCCTCTCGACCAATCCCGATACGGCGAAGTTCGTCCTCCATGTCCTGGGGTCCATCCCCCTGCCGGCGGTCGTCGACGCCGACGCGCTCAACAACCTCGCTCTCCAGGACCCGGTCTCGGTGCGCCAGATGCTGCGCGGGCGCGGGCAAGGCGCCGTCTTCACCCCGCACCCGGGCGAGATGGCTCGGTGCCTGCATTCGAGCGTCCCCGAGGTCCTCAAGGACCGGGAAGGCTCGGCCCGCCGGCTCGCAGGGGACTGGAAGGGGGTCGTGGTGCTCAAGGGACATCGCTCCGTCATCACGGACGGGAGCAGCGCCGTCTTCAACCCGACGGGCGGGCCGGGGCTCGCCAAGGGGGGGGCGGGCGACCTCCTGACCGGGCTCATCGGCGGGCTGTGGGCCCAGCTGCTGGCCGCGGGCGCGGTCGAGGCCGGAGGCCGAGCGTCCGCGGCGCCCTTGGGAAAGGCGTTGGCGGCCGTGGGCGGCGGGGCGGGCGACGCGTTCCTGGCCGCGGCCTTGGGAGCCTACGTTCACGGCTCGGCCGGCGACCTCGCCGAGAAGGCCCTGACGCCGTGGGCCGTCACCCCGAGCGACGTGCTGGCGCATTTCGCCGAGGCCTTCAAGAAGCTCTAGCGGCGCCGACGCCATGGAGAGACTCGCCGGCCTCGGGGAAGACGGGCTGCTCGCCTTGATCTTCAAGCGCTTCGCGCGGCAAAGGCGCCCCGGCCTGCTCCTCGGCCCCGGGGATGACGCCGCGGTCCTGCGCCTGGCGCCTGGACGCGTCCTGGTGGCCACCCAGGACGACCTGGCCGAAGACACCCATTTCGAGCTCCGCTGGGCCGATTTCAGGCGCCTGGGCCACAAGCTCTTCAGGATCAACCTGAGCGACCTGGCCGCGATGGGCGATGTCGAACCGATCGGCGTCGTCGTGAGCGCCGGGTTCCCGCCGGACGCGCCGCGGCGGTGGGCGACGGATTTCCTTCAGGGGCTCTCGGACGATGTCCGGTCCTTCGGGACGCCGGTCATCGGCGGGAACCTGACTCGCTCCTCCAAGGTGTTCTTCTCCATGACCGCGCTCGGGGCGGCGCGCCCCGGCCGCATCCTGAGGCGCTCCGGCGCCAAGGCCGGGGACATCCTCGCGGGCGTCGGCCCCCTTGGGGCGGCGGCGGAGGGGCTCAAGCTCCTGAAGAAGGGCGCGGCCAAGGCCGGAGGCCGAGCGTCCCGGCCGCCCTCGGGAAGGGCGTCGGCGGGCCGGGACGCGGCCGGCGGGCCCTATGTCCGGGCGTTCTATGAGCCGGCGCCCCAGCGCGAGGCCGCCGCGGTCCTGGCCGGCAAGCGCCTGGCGACGAGCCTCATCGACAACTCGGACGGCCTGGCGCGCTGCGCCGCCCTGCTGGCCGAGGCGTCGGGCCTGGGGGCCGCCGTCGACCTGGCGGACGCCCCGGTCGACGGGGACCCGGACGCCGGCGAGGACTACGGGCTCGTGTTCACGGTCCCGCCGGGACGCTGGCCCGCGCTGCGCGCCGCCTTGCCGCTGGCGTACCGGCTCGGGCGCATGGTCCCCAAGGCCAAGGGGACGGGGGCGGCGGGAGGGTATGACCATTTCAAGGGCCGCTGAGGCGTCGGTCGAGTCCGCGAGCGCGGAGCGCACCAGGGCGCTGGGGCGGCGGCTCGGGGCGATGCTGCGCGGCGGGGACGTGGTCTGCCTCGTCGGCGAACTCGGGAGCGGCAAGACGACCTTCACGCAGGGGCTCGCCCGCGGCGTGGGTTTCAAGGGCCAGGTGGCCAGCCCCACCTTCGTCCTGGTGCGCGTCTACCGGGGGCGGGTCTGGACCGTGTACCACATCGACTTCTACAGGGTCGGCCAGGATCAGACCGGGGACATCGGGCTGGAGGACTGCTTCGGCGACCCTGAAGGCATCTGCGTGGTGGAGTGGCCCGCGGCGGGGCGGGGCTACATGCCCGAGGACCGGCTGGAGGTGAGGCTCTTCTATGGGGAGGACGAGGACACGCGCCGCCTCTCGCTGAGGGCCTTCGGCCCGCGTTCCCGAAGGCTGTTGGAGCCGTTGAAATGAACATCCTCGCGGTCGATACGACGGAAGACGCCTTGAGCCTCGCCCTCCTGGCGGGCGAAAGGGTCCTGTCCGTGGACAGGAAGCTCGGCGCGCCCCATGACGAGGCCCTGTTTTGGGCCGTGGACCGGCTCCTCGGCAAGGCGGGCCTGGCCATCGAGGACCTCTCGGCCCTGGCCGCGGCCAGCGGGCCGGGCAGGTTCACGGGGATACGCATCGGCATGACGTTCGCGGCCGTGGCCTCCGAGCGGCTGGGCATCCCGGCGCTCGCGGTGAGCCGGCTCGAGGCGCTGGCCTTCAAGACGCCGGGGCGGCTCGTGTGCGCGGTCATCCCGGGCTGGAAGGACGAGAAGTTCCACCAGGTCTTCGAGCGCAAGGGCCGTCTCAGGCCCAAAGCCCCCCCCGCCTGGACGACGGCCGAGGGCTGGGTCCAGGCGCGCGCTTCCATCGAGGCGACGGGAGCGGCCGTCGTGGAGGCCTGCCCCGGGGCCAGGGACATCCTGGGCCTGGCCGTCGAGCTCCTGGGGCGGGCCAAGCGGCCCCGCTTCGAGCCCCTCTACCTCAAGCTTGCCGGGTACGAGCGCGTCAGCGCCGGCCGAGGAGCTCGGCCACCTTCTTGACGAGCGCCTTGGACTCGACGGGCTTCTCCATGAACTCGTCGACCGGCAGGAAGACCGGGTCCTTGGTCTTGCCGGGGAAGAAGAAGCCCGTCTGCTCGCGCATCCCGGTGATCATCAGGATGGGCACGCGGGCGTACTTCGCCTCCTTGCGCATCTTCCTCGAGAAGAGGAACCCCGCGCCTTTGCCCTCCATCATCATGTCCAGGATGACCAGGTCGGGGTCCTCGCCGTCGAGCTTGACGAAGCCCTCCTTGGAGTCGGCGGCCCGCGCGACCTCGTAGCCGTGGGCTTCGAGGGTCAACTGCATGGATTCGGCGATGTCGTCATCGTCGTCGATGATGAGGACCTTCCCTTTGACGTCGCTCATAGTGCCTCCCTGTTCAAACGGATGGCGGCGGGCGGTTCTTCGCGGGGAACCTGACCGTGAAGACGCTCCCCTTGTCCGGCTCGGACCGGACCTCCACCGAGGCGCCGTAAGCCTCGGCGAGGCGCTTGACGATGCACAGCCCCAGGCCCGTCCCTTCCTTCTCGTGCGCGCTGGCCGAGGAGGTGCGGTAGAACTCCTCGAAGATCCTGTCCTTGTCCTCGCCCGGGACCCCGATGCCGTCGTCCTGGACGCTCAGGACCAGGCTCCCTCGCTCCTCGCTGGCCCGCACCGAGACCACGCCGTCCTGCCGGCTGTACTTGATGGCGTTGTCCACGAGGTTGTCCAGCATGATGCCGAGCTCCCGGGGGTCCGCCTCGACGGCCGGCAGGCCGGGGTCCAGCCGCGTCTCCAGGCGCACGCCCTTCTCCTCGGCTTTCCAGCGCAGGGATTCCACGGACCGTTCGACGACGGCGTCGAGGCGCACGGCCTCCTGGTGGCGGGCGGCCGGGCCCTCTTCGATGTGCGCCAGGTCGAGGAGGTCGCGGACCAGCTCGCCCAGCAGCCGGGCCTTCCTCTCGGCCCGGGCGATCATGTCGTCTCTCTTCTCCGGCGTGGCCGCGTGGCCTTCGCGGACCACCGCGAGGCAGTTCTTGACCGAGGCCAGCTGGGAGCGGAGCTGGTGGGAGACTTCCCTGACGAACCGGGACCGGGCCCGGTCGGCCTCGATGAGCCGCTTGTTGGCGGCGTCGAGGTCGGCCGTGGCCAGGGTCACTTTCCGGGACAGCTCCTCGGCGAAGTCTCGGTCCCTCTCCCGGGCCTCCCGCAGGCTCTTGGCCATGAGGGAGAAGCGGCGGGCCAGGTCGCCCAGCTCGTCGGATTGCGTCGTCGTCACCTCGAGGGGCAGCTCCCCGGCCGCGATGCGCTCCGTGTCCCGGGTGAGCCGTTTGATGGGGAGGATCACCTGGGCGTAGGTGAAGACGGCCTGGGCCGCCGCGATCAGCGCGATGAGCAGGAGCATGGAGAAGAGCAGCTCCCGGCGGCCGGCGGCGAGCTGGCGGGACGCCCTGTCGAAGGAGAACAGCACCTGGAGGTTGCCCAGGATCTTCTTGCGGGCCGGATGGCAGGCGTGGCAGGCGGGCTCGTTCTCGATGGTGTCCATGACCGCGATGAGCTGCTTGCCGCCCTCCCCGGCGATCATCCCGCTCGCCTCGACCGGGGGGAGGTCCGGGGGGGACTGGAGGCCCGGCTTGTGGCAGCGGGTGCAGCCCTCGGAGCGCGCGTCGACCTTCGTGCCGATGTTCTCCCGCTTGGAGGAGAGCATGACCTTGCCCGTCTTGTTGAAGAGGCGGATCTCGTCGATGTCCTTCTGCCGCCCGATGGTCTCGACGATCCACTGGGCGTCCTCGGGCTTGTTGGCGAGCATGTGGTGGCGCAGGCTCTTCTTGATGGTCTGCGCGTGCCGGACGGCCTCCGCCCCCATGAGCTTGACGATGGCGCGTTCCCGCACGGACAGGGCGATGGCCCCCCCGATCCCCATGACCAGCACGATGACCGCGGTGGATACCGTGATGAGCTTCGTCCCGATGCTCATCGCCCGCCGGCCGGCTCCCGCCGACGGCGGTGGGCCCTTTCCCATGCTCATAGTCTAGCCGGGTCAACCAACAACCACCATGATGTCAATCATCCATAGTATATGACATTAGGCGCTTCGATTGTCGAGAGGAGGGCGCGCCCCCTCCGAGCCGGCCGATGTGTGGTATGATAGCGGGGCGGCTGACATTTCATGGGATTCAGGCTGGCGCGAGAGGCCGACTTGGACGAGCTCGTCCTCATCGAGAGGGGGTGCCCCGGCGCGCCGCAGTGGAGCCGGGCCCAGCTCGAGCGCGGCCTGCGCTCGGCGAGGGCGCGCCTGCTCGTGCTGGAGGAGGAGGGCCGTCTGCTGGCTTTCGCAGAGGTCGCGGTGGCTCCCCCGGACGCGGAGCTGACGACGATCGTGGTCAGGCGCTCGGAGCAGGGGCGCGGGCTCGGGAGGGCCATGCTCGGGAGGGTCGTCGAGGAGGCGCTCGCCGCCGGGTGCGAGCGCCTCTCCCTCGAGGTCGGCCAGGCCAACGCCCCGGCCGCGGCGCTTTACGCCTCGGCCGGGTTCAAGGCCGTGGGCCGGCGGCCGAGGTACTATGACGACGGCTCGGACGCGGTGCTGATGGACCTGGCGCTCGGGTAGGAGCGATTTTATTGGTGTCCAGACCGGCTGTTGTGTTGTAAGATTGTAGACATGAACGAGAACGAGCCGGCGGGCGCACCAGACGAGGAGGAGGATTTCGAGGCGCTGCTCAACAGCAGCTTCAAGGAGCCTTCCCGGCTCGACCCGGGCCAGAGGGTCGAGGCGGTGATCGTCAAGATCACGGCGGAGTGGATCTTCCTCGACGTGGGCAGGAAGGGCGAGGGCTACCTCGACCGCAAGGAGATGCTCGACGAGGCCGGCAACCTGACCGTCAAGGAAGGCGAGAAGGTCCGGGCCTATTACCTTCCCTCGAAGGACGGCGAGATGCACTTCACCACGAGGATCGGAGCGGGCCCCGCCGGGCAGGCCCAGCTGGCCGACGCCCACCGCAGCGGCATCCCCGTCCAGGGCACGGTCGCCAAGGAGGTGAAGGGCGGCTTCGAGGTCCGCATCGGCGGCGGCGTGCGGGCCTTCTGCCCCTTCTCCCAGATGGGAGTCCGCAAGGACGAGAACCAGGCCGAGTACGTCGGGAAATCCCTCATGTTCAAGATCACCGAGTGCGCGGAGCGCAACGTCGTCGTCTCCCGGAAGGCCATCCTGGAGGTCGAGCGTCAGGAGAAGGCGCGGGCGCTGAAAGAGTCGATGAAGGTGGGGATGCGGGTAGAGGGGAAGGTGACCTCCATCCAGAAGTTCGGCGCCTTCGTCGACCTCGGCGGCGTGGAGGGGCTGATCCCGGTCTCCGAGATCGCCTGGGGCAGGACGGAGAAGGTGGGCGACAAGCTCTCGGTGGGCCAGGCCGTCGAGGTGGTCGTCAAGAAGCTGGACTGGGAGAGCAACAGGGTGTCGTTGAGCATGAAGGACGCCCTCCCCGACCCCTGGGAGCGCGCGGCCGAGCTCTGGCCCGTGGGCTCCTACCATCACGGGACCGTCGTCAGGCTCGCCACGTTCGGCGCGTTCGTCTCCATGGGCGAGGGGGTCGACGGGCTCGTCCACATCTCCAGGATGGCCTCCGGCAGGAGGATCGGCCATCCGCGCGAGGTGCTGAAAGAAGGGCAGACCGTCGAGGTCCGGGTGGAGGCGGTCGACCGAGAGGGCAAGAAGCTCTCGCTCTCCCTGGCGGCGATCACCCGCGCGGCGGAGGAGGAAGCCGCCACCCTGAAAGCCTACCAGGACCAGGCTTCGGCCGCCCCGCAGAACATCGGGTCGCTGGGGGAGATGCTCAAGGCCAAGCTGGGGCAGGAAGAAGACCCGGCGCGGGACGCGGACGAGACGGAGTAGGCGTCCGGGCGGGACCGCCATGCCCGGCAAGAAGAAGCTGCGCGTGGCGTTGTGCTCCTGGGAGACCGGCCGCGCCGGCGAGGGCCTGGGGGTCAAGGTCGGGGGCCTGGGCCAGGTGGTCGAGGAACTCCCGCCGGAACTGATCCTCGCCGCGGCCCGCCAGGGCCTGGCGCTCGAGGTGGAGACCCTCTCCCCGTGCTTCGCCCACTACGACCGCAGCAGGCTCAGGAAGCTCCCTCTCAGGGTCCCGGCCGCCATCGAGGGTCACGCGTTCGAGTTCGACGTCTACGAGCACCGTTTCCTCGAATCGGTCGAATCCCCCGATGAGACCACGGCGGAGGTGGGGTTCAAGTCCGTCTATTTCTGGGACGAAGGGCAGCTGCATTGGACCAAGGCCGACGCCGTCTACCCGCACGACCCCTGGCTGGGGCTCAAGATGTACTCGGCCGTCGCCCAGGCCATGGCCGGCTACATCCGACAGGGGGGCTTCCAGACCGTGCACTTGCACGACTACCACGTGGGGCTGGTGCCGTTCTTCCTCGGGGACGGCTTCCTGCGGCGGGTCCCGGCGCACCTGACCATCCACAACGCCAGCTACCAGGGCGTCACGCCTCTCCAGGGGGGAGGGTACGCCACGCTGGACCGCGTGGGCCTGCCCGGCGAGAAGCTGTTCCACAAGTACTTCGACTTCTTCGACAACGTGAACCTTCTCAAGGGGTGCATGCTCAAGGTCGCCGAGCACGGCGGCCGGGTCACGACGGTGAGCGGCGACCTCGCGGGCTCCTGGGGCTACGCCGCCGAGCTGCAAGAGAGCCACGCCGCGCTCCTCGAGCGGGCCCGGCGCATCGCGGGCCGCGAGCCCGGCCGGGTCTTTCTGCCCAACCGCCATCTCGACGTCCTGGAGAAGCTGCCCGTGGCGGGCATCACCAACGGCCTGCGCCGCCGCCACCGGCCGGAGTCCATGCCTGAGATCGATTGCGTGCACCTGCGGGAGGAGTCGGACCGCCTCAAGGCGCGCTACGGGAGCGGCGTGCGCCTGTTCGGGAGCGACGAGGTCGAGCGGGAGATGCTCGCCCGCGACCACCGTTTCGACGCGGGCCGCCTCGAGGTCAAGGCCGAGCTCAAGCGCCTGCTCCACCTGGAGGTCTTCGGCCGCCCGGCGCCTCCGGGCGACCCTTGCGACCTGCGGCACCGGGCGAGAGGAGAACATCCGCGCCCGGCGCCTCCGGGCGGCCCTTGCGCCCTGCGGCACCGGGCGAGAGGAGAACATCCGCGCCCGGCCCGGGGCGCGCCCGCCGTCTTCGGCGTGGTGGGCAGGCTCGTGGAGCAGAAGAACCTCGGGCTCGTCGCCGACATCGCCGACCGCGTCCTGGGCCACGACGCCATGGCGCGCTTCGTCGTCCTGGCCTCCGCCCCCCTCGACGACGCCTGGGCCCGGGGCGTGGAGGGCCGGTTCCGCGACCTGGCCGGCCGCCACCCGGGGCGGGTCTGCTTCAACAACGGGTTCGACCCGTGCCTGGGCAAGCTCATCCTGGCCGGCTCGGACTTCATCCTGCTGCCCTCGCGCTTCGAGCCCTGCGGCCTGGTGGACTACGAGGCCGCGCTCCTGGGCACCATCCCCGTCGGCCGGGCCACCGGGGGCCTGACGAAGACCCGCCACTGCGCTTACCTCTACGAGTGGCAGGACGTGGCCGACCCAGGCGGCGAGGCCGAGGCCTTCCTGGCCAAGATCAAGGAGGCCCTGGGCGTGTTCCGCGAGGACCACCCGCGCCACCAGGCGCTCATGCGCTCGGCCATGGCGACCGACACGGATTGGGGGCCGTCGGCCGCGCAGTACGTGGACCTCTACCGCTACGGCCTGCTGGCCCGGGACTGGGCGGCCGTGCGCCGGGGGTCCCCCGAGGAGTTCGCCGCGTCGCTCGGGCCCGACCGCGAGCTGTTCGCGCGCTTCTTCGCCCCGGCCCTGGCCGAATACGGCCACCCCTTCGACCGGGAGCTCGCGCGTCTCCTGGGCGAAGTTCTATAATACAGGTTCCAGCCGATCCCGATGACCAGAACGAATCTCCTCGCGGCGTCGCTCGCCGGCCTGCTGCTTTGGGCGTGGGCCGCGGCAGCGGCCTCGCCGTCGGCCGCGGCGCCGGCCCCGCCTCCCGTGGAGGGGGCTTCCCGCCTGGCCAAGTCCCATTTCCTCAAGGGAAGCCTGCTCGAGAAGCGCGGGGAGTACGTTCAAGCCCTGCAGGAGTACGAGAAGGCGTTCTCGTACGACCCCGGGTCAGCGTACATCTGCCGGCAGGCGGCGCAGGCCGCCATCGAGGCGGGCAAGAACGACGACGCCGCCGTCTGGGTCGCGAAGCTCGACGCCCTCGACCCGGCGAACCCCCAGACCAAGGTGCTGGTGGGCCGGGTCCAGTGGGTCTCGGGCAAGGTGGAGGAGGCGGAGAGGACGTTCGAGGAAGCCTTGAAGCTCAACCCCCAGGCCAGCGACACCATCTTCTCGCTGGCCAGCCTCCTGAGCACCCGCTCCCCCGAGAAGGCCAAGAAGCTCTTCTTGCGCTACATGGAGGAGGATCCGGACAACGCGGTCGAAGGGCATTACCAGATCGGCCTCATGGAGGCGCGCGAGGGCAAGGTCAAGGAGGCGGAGGCGAGCTTCCGGGCGGCGTTGGGGCTGGAGCCGGACTCCCTGTCCATCAGGTACAGCCTCGCCGAGCTCTACGAGGTCGCCAGGGACACCGACGCGGCCCTGGCCGAGTATCTTGAGATCCAGAGGCTCGACTCCCGGAACGTGGAGCTCGTCAACCATATCGGCGAGATCTACCAGGTCAAGGGGATGCTCGACGAGGCCCGGGCCCAGTTCGAGTCCGCCAAGGCCCTCTCGCCGAGCGACCCCGTCTCCAGCCTGTACCTGGCCACGCTCTGCGAGGCCCGGGGCGAGCACGCCCGGGCCGCGGAGCACCTCAAGACCAGCGCGGCCCTCAAGGACGACATCTGGCTGAACCTGCGCCTGAGCTACTTCCTGACCCAGGCGGGCCGGCTCAAGGAGGCCGTCGCGGTCCTCGAGGACGCCGCCAGGCGCTGGCCCGCCAACGACGAGGTGGCGTATTATCTCTCGCTCGGCTATGACGACCTCAAGCTCGGCCCCAAGGCCATCGCGCTCCTGCGCTCCATCCTCGCCCGCAAGCCCGCCTATCGGGACGCCCGCTACCAGCTCGCCGTCCTGCTGGAGCGGTACGGGAAGATGGACGAGGCCGAGAAGGAGTTCCGCAGGCTGCTGGAGGCCAACCCCGACGACGCCGGCATCCTCAACTACCTGGGCTATTCCCTCGCCGACCGCGGGGCGAAGCTCGACGACGCGGAGGAGCTCATCGACAGGGCCGTGGAGCTCGACCCAAAGAACGGGGCCTTCCAGGACTCCCTCGGCTGGGTCTACTTCAAGCAGGGGAGGTCCACGGAGTCGGTGCGCGAGCTCGAAGGGGCCGTGCGCAAGCTGCCGGAGGACTCCACGATCTGGGACCACCTCGGGGACGCCCACTCCCAGGCGGGCGACCCGGAGGCGGCGTGGCGCGCCTGGATGAAGGCCCAGTCCCTGGAGCCGTCGAGCGTCAAGTTCGGCAAGAAGGCCGCCCGCGTCCAGGACAAGTTCGACCCGGTCCGGCTGGGCGGGTTCTTCCTGGACCACGTCGGGCAGGTCCAGGGCGGCATCGAGAAATACAGCGGCCTTTGCGAGGTGAAGATGATGTTCCTCGGCAAGACCTTCACCTACAACGGCGTGCTGACCGCGCGGGGCGCCGCGCTCGACGTCGACATCCTGGGCCCGCTCTTCACGCCGATCATGCGCGCCCGCCTGGGCGAGGATGGGTTCACGATGGACCCCATCCGCATCGAGGGCGTCTCGACCGAGGCCCTCATGGACGAGGCCTTCCGGGCCTTCCAGACCATGAGCGACTACCTGTCGGGCAAGGTCTTCCGGGACAAGCCGGTCACCTACGGGGCGTCCTGGTTCAACCAATGGGTGGAGATGCCGGACTCGAGGCTCTTCCTCGGCGCCGACCGCCTGCGCGTGGAGCGGCTCGAGCCCAAGGACAAGGAAGGCGTCGGGCTGGCCCTGGGCGACTTCGTCGTGCAGCGCGGGCGCCACGTCCCTTCGCGCCTGACCGTGGAGGGGAAAGGCTTCAGGCTCGCCATCAAGATGAAGGGCCTCAACGTCGTCTTCAAGTGAAGATCCAATGCCCCGCCCGCATCAGCCTCTTCCTTGACGCCGCGGCGGACTCGATCCCCGGAGCGGCGCTCTTCGCCAAGATCAACCTCTACGACGACCTTGAGCTCGCCGTCTCGCGCTCCGGCGGCGTCGAGCTGGCCGCCGAGTCGCAAGACCCCCTGCCGCAGGGTCCGGGCAACAGCGTCCTGGCGGCGGTCCGCGCGTTCCGCCGGGCCTTCGGGGTGGGGCTGGGCGTGCGCCTGCGGCTGGTCAAGCGCATCCCCATCGGCGCGGGCTTGGGGGGGGCGGCGTCGGACGCGGCCGGCGCTCTCCGGGGGATGGCAAGGCTGTTCGTGCCGTCCCCCGGAAGGGTCGGCGTCAAGCTCATGAAGCTGGCCAAAGAGCTTGGCCGTGATGTTCCGTTCTTTCTTCAGCCCTCGCCTGTCTGCGCGGTGCGGGGAAGCCGGCTCCAGCCGGTGGCGGTGACGAGGGTCCTGCCGTACCTGATCGTGGTCTACCCGGGCTTCCGGACGGCGGCGAGAGGGGGGCGGACGGTCTTTCCGAGGTCCCCTCGCCCCGTCGAATTGACAAGGCTTTCCCTTCTTGATAAACTGGTCCGCAGCCTGGAAGAAGGCAGGTCGCTCCCTCGGTGGGAGGAGTTCCTCTTCAACCGTTGGGAAGAGGCCGGTTCTCCCGTCCAGGCGCGGGTGGCCCAGGTCAGGCGCATCCTGGAGCGGCTGGGCTTGCGCGGCGTGCGGATGGCCGGGTCCGGGACGTCGGTTTTCGGGTTCGTTTCTTCCTTCACCGAAGGGGAGAGGCTGGTGAAGGTCCTCCGGGAATACCCTTGGAGGGCGTTCCTTACTTGCTGCAACGGTTAGACAACTTTGGAAATCACTGAGATCCGCGTGCATCTTCGCCATGAGGACAAGCTCAAGGCTTTCGCCACCGTCACGTTCGATAATTGCTTCGTCGTGCGCAACATGAAGATCATCGAGGGCAACAAAGGCCTCATCCTATGCATGCCTTCCCGCAAGCTGCCGGACGGGACCTACAAGGACATCGCCCATCCGATCAATGTCCCGTTCCGCAAGCTGCTGGAAGACAAGGTGATGTCCTGCTATCAGGAAGAAATCAAGAAGGCCGGCAAGAACCCCCCGCCGGCCCCCGGTCCGCACGACGACGGGGAATGATGGCACAGCGCGTTCCCCGCGGAAGGAAGGCCTGATGAAACATTATGTCCCCCCCGGACGGAGTCGTCCCCCCCGCGGGGGGGGACGACGACATCTCCCAGGTGGTGAAACGGTATCACAGCGGACTTTGAATCCGTTATTCCTGGTTCAAGTCCAGGCCTGGGAATACCTGGTGAAGCCATGAACAGGATAGGACGCAAGCCAGCCCGCTCGACGGGCGTGCTCATCCTGGCCGCGGGCCAGGGCACCAGGATGGAGTCGGCGTTGCCCAAGGTCCTCCACCCCGTCGGCGGCCGGCCGATGATCTACTACATCCTGAGGGTCGCCAACGCCCTCAAGCCGGCGGCCATCGGCGTCGTGGTCGGGCACGAGGCCCAGGCCGTCAAGGACGAGGTCCTCCAGATCGCCAAGGACTGCGGCATCGTGCGCCCCATCCAGTTCATCCAGCAGAAAAAGCCGCTGGGCAGCGGCAACGCGGTGGTGGAGTCGATCCCTTTCCTCAGGAAGGCCACGGGCGCGATGGTGCTCTGCGGCGACACGCCGCTCCTGACCTACGAGAGCCTGGCGTCGCTCCAGCGCATCCACGAGGAGCAGAAGGCCCAGGCGACGCTCCTGACGGCGCGCCTCGTCCACCCCAAAGGCTACGGCAGGATCCTCCGCAGCCCCACCGGCGACGTGCTGCGCATCGTCGAGGAGTCGGTCGCGACCCCCAAGGAGGCCGCGATCAACGAGGTCAACTCGGGGGCCTACTGCTTCGAGGTCGCCGCCCTCCTGGCGGGCCTGGGCGAGATCGGGGCCAAGGGGCCCAAGGCGGAGCATTTCCTGACGGACATCCTGGAGCTGGTGCGCAACAAGGGGGGGAGGATCAACGCCCATCTGAGCTCCACCCCGGAGGAGGTCCTGGGCATCAACAACCGCGTCCAGCTGGCCACCGCCGAGCGCATCATCAACCGGAGGATGCTCGAGAGGCTGATGCTCTCGGGCGTCACCGTCCTCGACCCGTCCTCCACCCACGCGGACGCCGACGTCGAGGTGGGGCAGGACTCGGTCATCGAGCCGTTCACCGTCCTGCGGGGCAGGACCAAGATCGGGACCCGCTGCCGCGTCGGGCCGTTCTGCTTCCTGGAGAACGCCCAGGTCGGCAACGAGTGCGACATCCGCCTCTCGCAGGTGCGGGACTGCCGGATCCTGGAGAAGTGCTCGATCGGGCCGTACAGCAACATCCGGCCGGAGTGCGTGATCGGGCCCCGCGCCAAGGTCGGCAATTTCTCCGAGGTCAAGGCCTCGCGGGTGGGGTTCGGGTCCAAGGTCCCCCACCTCAGCTACATCGGCGACGCGGAGATCCGCGAGGACGTGAACGTCGGGGCGGGCACCGTGACCTGCAACTACGACGGCAAGCAGAAGCACAAGACGACGATCGAGGCGGGGGCCTTCATCGGGAGCGGGACCATGCTGGTCGCCCCCGTGCGGGTCGGCAAGAAGGCCGTCACCGGCGCCGGGGCGGTCGTCACCAGGGACGTCGCCGACGGGACGACGGTCGTGGGCGTGCCGGCCAGGCCCTTCGCCAGGAATGGCGCGAAGGCATGAAGCTTTGATGCCCAGTCCGGAGCTCCCTGGGAGCCGCGAAGCGGCCGCCAGGGGATCACGCAGGAAAAGGGGGTCGTGCATGAGTCCTCAGATCGTCTGGCCGGAGACCATGGTGAGCGCGAAGCCCGAGGCGAAGCCCGGCGCCGCGCCCCAAGTCCGGCTCTTCGGGCAGTTGAAGCTCTTCTCGGGGAACGCCAACCGGCCGTTGTCCGAGGCGATCGCCAAGTACCTCAAGACGGACCTGAGCAGCGCGGACGTCGGACGCTTCGCGGACGGCGAGATCAGCGTCCGGATCGAGGAGAACGTCCGGGGCTGCGACTGCTACGTGATCCAGCCGACCTGCCGCCCGGCCAACGAGCACTTGATGGAGCTGCTGGTCATGCTCGACGCCCTCCGGCGGGCGTCGGCGGGGCGCATCACCGCGGTCATCCCCTACTTCGGCTACGCCCGCGCGGACCGCAAGACCGCCCCGAGGATGCCGATCGCCGCCAAGCTCATGGCCAACCTGATCACGACGGCCGGCGCGAACCGGGTCATCACCATGGACCTGCACGCGGGCCAGATCCAGGGCTTCTTCGACATCCCGGTGGACCATCTTTACGCGGCGCCCGTCGTCATCGAGTACATGAAGAGGAAGAGGCTCGTCAACCCCGTGGTCGTGTCGCCCGACGTTGGCGGCGTCGAGCGGGCGCGCGCCTTCGCCAAGAGGCTCACGGCGGACCTGGCGATCATCGACAAGCGACGGCCGCGGCCCAACGAGGCCTCGGTCTACAACCTCATCGGCGACGTGAAGGGGCGGGTGGCGGTCATCCTCGACGACATCGTGGACACCGGCGGGACGCTGACCAAGGTGGCCAGCAAGATCCGCGAGTCCGGCGCCGTCAAGGTGTACGCCGCGTGCGTGCACGGCGTGCTGTCGGGCTGCGCGGCGGACCTGGTGAAGAAGTCGGATCTCGAGGAGCTGATCCTGACCGACTCCATCCCCGTCTCGCACCTGGCGGGCAGCAAGATCAGGGTGTTGTCCATCGCGCCGCTCATGGGAGAAGCGATCTCCCGCAATCACCAGGGACAATCCATCAGCGCGCTCTTCGTCTGAGCGCGGCAATCAAGGGGTAGCGTCATGACAGAGCAGATCCAGATCGATGCGAAGATTAGGGAAGGCGGCGGGCGCGACACGCGCAAGGTCCTCTCCGACCTGCGGGCCAAGGCCAGCATCCCGGGCGTCGTCTACGGCGGGAAGAAGCCGTCCGTGAAGGTGTCGCTGTGCGTCAAGGACCTCATGACGGCCAGGAAGAAGGGGGGCGTCAACGCCATCCTGCGCCTGAAGCTCGGCGCGGACGTCGAGACCGTCATCGTCAAGGACATCCAGCGCCACCCGGTCACCGAGGCTCCGATCCACGCCGATTTCCAGCGGATCTCGCTCACCGAGAAGATCGAGGCCAAGGTGCCGGTCCACATCGTGGGCGAGGCGCCGGGCGTCAAGTCCGAGGGCGGCATCCTGCAGCACGAGCTGCGCGTCATCACGGTGCGGGCCCTGCCGGCGGCCATCCCGCAGAACATCCCGGTGGACATCTCGAACCTCAAGCTCAACGACCGCTTCCTCGTCAAGGACCTCAAGGTCGGCGAGGGCGTGGAAGTGCTGCACAACCCGGAGCAGACCCTGGTCCATGTGACCATGGTCAAGGAAGAGGTCATCGAGGTGGCTCCTGTCGCGGGCGCGGAAGGCGTCGTCGCCGAGGGCGCCGAGCCCGAGGTCATCGCCAAGGGCAAGAAGCCCGTCGAGGGCGAGGAAGGCGAGGAGGCCGCCCCCGCGGAGAAGGGCAAGGCTCCCGCGGCGGCGGCGGGCAAGGCCCCCGCCGCGCCGGCGGGCAAGGCCCCTGCCGCGCCGGCGGGCAAGGCCCCGGCGGAGAAGCCCGGCAAGCCCGCCAAGTAGGATACCGCTGGCGTGGCGCTGCGCCTGGTCGTCGGCCTGGGCAACCCCGGGCCGCGCTACGCCAGGACGCGACACAACGCGGGCTTCAGGGTCGTGGAGGCCCTGGCGGGTGCGGAGTCCCGCTGGCGGGACTTCCGGGGTCTCGGGCGTTGCGTCCGGCGGGAGGGGGTCGTGGTGGCCGAACCGCTGACCTACATGAACGACTCCGGGAGCTTCGTCTCGGCGCTCTGCCGCTTCCACAAGGTCCAGGCGGCCGAGCTGCTGGTGTGCTTCGACGACATCTCCCTGCCCCTGGGGAGGCTCCGGCTCAAGGCCGCGGGATCGTCCGGCGGCCAGAAGGGCATGGAGTCCATCATCGCGCACCTGGGGACCGCCGCCATCCCGAGGCTGCGCGTGGGGGTGGGGCCGCTGCCCCCGGGCTGGGAGGCGACCGACTTCGTCCTGGGGCGCTTCGCGGCGGCCGAGGAGACCGTGTTCGCCCGGGCGGTCCTGGACGCCGCCGACGCGGTGCGCGTCGCCCTCCAAGACGGGCTCGAGGCGGCGATGAACAGATTTAACTCGCCCCCCCCGCGGGGGGGCGAGTAGTGGGGGGGCATATTCTGTTTCATAAGGAACTCCTTAATAAAACGGCATCGGCCCCCCGCTACTCGCCCCCCGCGGGGGGGCGAGTGACTTGGGGGCGAGTGACTTGGAGGCGAGTGATATGAGCCCAGAGGCGAAGGTCATCGTCGGCATCGTCTTCCTGCTCCTGGGCCTGGGCTACACCTACCGGCCCGGCCTCATCCAGCGCATGAACGCTTTCCTGCGGGAATACGTGCTCAACGACGCCCGCATCGCGTTGGAGCGCAGGAAGTGGGGGATGTTCTTCCTCCTGATGAGCCTTCTGTTCATCTACATGGGCTACACGGCCATGGGCCTGAGATGAAGCGCGCTCTCGTCGACCTCGCCCTCCGCTCCCTGGACTGGATCAAAAAGCAGTCGGCCAGCCTCGAGGCCGAGGTGTTCCTGGCCTCGGGCGAGGACCGCGGCATCGAGCTGAGGAACGGGGTGCTCGAAAGCCTCCAGAGCGTCAAGTCCGAGGGCGTGGGGTTGAGGGTGCTCGACGGCGGCAGGGTGGGCTTCGCCTCGGCGGGGGGGATGGACCTGGAGACGGTCCAGGGCCTCTACCGGAAGGTCGCCGAGCTCATGGAGCACCTCGAGCCCGACGACAAGATGGGCTTCCCCGCGGCCGCGAAGGACTTTTCCCCGGAGGAGGCGTTCGAGGCTTCCCTGTGGGACGACTCCTTGTTCGGCGGCAGGCTGGAGGGCTGGCAGCGGCGCCTCGGCGCGGTCCAGGCGCGGGTCATGGGCGGCGACAAGCGCATCCGGACGGTCCTGCGGCTCGGCTACGGCGAGTCGCGCGGCGAGGTGGTGGTCGCCAACACGAGAGGGGTCGCGGCCTACGAGAGGGGCTCGTCGGCCACGGTGGGGCTTTCGGTGCTCGCGGCGGGCAAGGATGAGGAGCTCCAGGTCGGGGCCGCCTTCCAGTCCTCCCGGCGCAAAGCCGATCTCGACCTCGACCGGCTCGCCGACGACGGCGCCCGGCGCGCCACCTCGCTCCTCGACGCCCGCAAGCTGCCGGGCGGCCGCCGGGCGGTGGTCATCGACCCCTGGGTGGCCGGCGAGCTGCTGGACCTGGTGGCGGAGCTCCTCTGCGCCGACTCGGTCCAGCGGGGAAAATCCATGCTGGCGGGCAGGATCGGCCGCCGGATCGGCTCGGAGCTCGTCACCATCGTCGATGACCCGAAGATCGCCGGCGGCATCGCCAGCTCCGTCTACGACGACGAGGGCTGCCCGACCGTCAGGAAGACCATGGTCGAGCGGGGCGTCCTGCGGGACTATTTCTACGACACGTACACGGCCAACAAGGATGGGCGCCCGTCCAACGCCAGCGCCAGCCGCGGCTCCTACAGGGGCATCCCCGGGCCCGCTCCCTCCAACCTCCACATGGCCGCGGGCTCGACTTCGCGCGAGAAGGTCATCGCGGACACCAACGACGGCATCCTGGTCCTCGACATCCTGGGGATGCACATGGTCGACCCGGTCGCCGGCGAGATCTCGGTCGGGGTCTCGGGCATCGCCATCGAAGGCGGGCGCTTGACCCACGCCGTCAAAGGTTGCATGATATCGGGCAACATCCTGGAGCTCCTCGGGGGGATCGACATGGTCGGTGATGACCTGACGTTCTACGGCGCGCTGGGCTCGCCCACGTTCCGGATATCGGAGATGACGGTGGCGTGACATGGCGATCGACCCCGAGCTCCTGAAGATCCTGGCCTGCCCCGTCTGCAAGACCCCCGTGGACTACCGTCCCGCCGAGTCCGCGCTCTTCTGCGCCAAGTGCCGCCGGCGCTTCGCGGTCAAAGACGACATCCCCAACATGCTGCCGGACGAGGCGACCGTCCTGCCGGAGTAGTTGCTCCGCGTTGGCATGACGAGCGAATCCCGCCGCTGGATCGCCGTCAGTTTCGGCGTCTTCATCGGCGTGGAGATCCTGCTGGGGGTCGTGGTGGCCAAGCTCCTCGTCGGGAGCTTCGTCAGCCATGTCACCGCCCTGAAGCTCGAGCTCATCCTCGTCCTGTCGAGCTATTTCCTCGGGGGCTACATCGTGGGGTACGTCTCCCCCTCGGTGCGGACCTGGGAGCCGGCCGTCGGGGCGGCGCTCGCCGTGGCGTTCACCTTCCTCATGGGCTTTTTCTCGCCGCTGTGCTTCTTCGGCTTGGCCCTCCGCAGGGCCGGGGTCGGGGCGGCCATCGCCTTCTGCCTGGCGCTCGCGGGGGCCAGGCTCGGGGAGAAAGCGGCCGCCAAGCATCTCCGGACGCTCGCCCTGGGCTTGCTTGCCGCGGCCTTCTCCCGCCAGGCGCTGGCCGCCTCGCCGGAGGCCGACAAGGCCATCCCGCAAGACCGCGCCGTGGCCATCTCCAGCCCGGCGCTGGCCGTCTCGCCGGAGGCCGACAAGGAGATCCCGCCAAGCCACGCCGTGCCTCTCTCCCTCTCGGCGGAGGCCGACAAGATCATCCTGCAGGGGCTTGACGCGGCCTACGGTTTCGACTTCGAGCGCGCCGCCTCGTTGTTCGCGGCTGTTTCCCAGGGGGCGCCGGAGCATCCCGCCGGTCCGTTCTTTCTCGCCTCCCTCCATTGGCTGGAGTTCTCCCAGAACGCCGACATCCCCGGGACGATCGATGCCCTGGAGCCCAAGTTCAACGAGGTGATGGACGAGGCCTTCAGCCGGGCCAAGAAGATGCATGAGAAGAACCGTGACGACCCGGAGGCGAACTTCTACCTTGGGGCGGCCTACGGCATGAAGGGCCGCTGGCAGCTCCTCAAGCGGCAGTGGATACGCGCCGCTTCCAACGGCTACAAGGGCTACAAATACCTCCAGAGGACCATCGAGCTCTATCCTGGGTTCTACGACGCCTATCTTGGCCTCGGGATGTACGATTATTATTCCGACACGCTCCCCACCGTCCTGAAGTTCGCCGCGAACCTCATCGCCCGCGGCGACAAGCAGCGCGGACTGCGCTACATCGATCTGACCATGGCGAAGGGCCACTACAGCGTCACCGAGGCGAAGCTCTTCCTCGTCGGGGTCCTGGCCGGCTACGAGAAGCGGCCCCAGAGGGCTCTCGAGATCGTCCAAGAGCTGCGCCACGAGCGGCCCAACAACCTTTTCTTCATCTTCATGGAGGTGATTGCCCGCATCAACTCCAAGGACTGGTTCGGGGCCATCGCCTTCGGCGAGTTCCTGATCCCGAGGGTGCGGGAGGTCCCCTATACGAAGCCGCATGTGAGCCTCTTCGACCTTTACCTCGGGGACGCCTATCTGGGAGCCAAGGACTACGACAGGGCGTTGGAGACCCTCAACCGCTGCATCGAGCAGGCCCCCGAGCCCCGCAAGGCCACGGTCACTTATTGCCGCCTGCGCATGGCGCAGGCCTTCGACCTGCTGGGGCGCCGGGAAGAGGCGCTGAAGTGCTACGCGGATGTCAAGCGCCGTCCTGATTTCTTCGACTCCCAAGACAAGGCCAAGCGCGGCCTCAAGCGCCCGCCGACCTACGATGAGGTCGTCGCGCAGTTCTTCGAGTAAGAAGTCCGATGGCGCTCCCGCCGCGCCCGGCTACTTCGAGAAGTACGGGTGCCCCAGGACGGGGGGCTTGTCGGGCTTCTCCTCGGATCTCTTGAGCTCCAGCTCGGCCACCAGGACGTCGGGGTGCACGATGCTGGCGGCGACCTCGCCGCGCGCGTACCGGTAGGGGCCGAGCTGGTAGTAGTTGAAGACGTGCTCGGCGGAGCCTGCCAGCGCGATGTCCCGCAGGGCCCTCAGGGTCACGCTGGTGAACTGGGCGTTGCGCAAGAGCTCTTCCCGGCCGTCCTTGACGTAGACCTTGTAGACGAGGGCCGGGGCGGCCAGCATGTCGTTCTCCCCGCGTTTGGCTTCGTCGAAGATGCGCCGGATGACGACCCCGTAGTCGAGGCCGAAGGCCTTGGCGGCCTTGAGGAGCTCCTCTTTGAGCTCGGCGTCGCCGGCGGTCTTGTCGGCCTTGATGACGAGGTTGCCGATGTGGGCCGTCGGGAACTCCTCGAAGGCGCCCCGGCCGTGGCCGTTGGAGAGATTTCGCTCCTTCACCGGCGAGCGGCCCATGAGGAGGTCCTTGAGCGTCCCGCGCTCGATGAGGTCCACCTTCCGGGCGCGGATGCCCTCGTCGTCGACCTTGTAGTACCCGGCCAGGGGGGTGCCCCCGAACTCGCGCAAGGTCGGATCGTCGTAGACGCTCAGGATGGGCGAGACGACCCTCAGGCCCAGGCGGCTCGCGAAGGACCCCGAGTGGAAGTCGGGCTTCATGCGCTCCTCGTCCTCGAGCCACAGGGAGCGGGGGAAGGACAGGTTGCGCGCCAGCAACTGGTCGAAGAACTGCCCGGCCGCCTGCCCTTGGAGCAGGACGGGGCCCGTGTAGGGGTCCTCCCAGTTGGGCGCCGCGGCCAGGGCCGTCAGGTCCTTGGCCAGGGCCTGGGCCTCGGCCTCCAGGGCCTCGTAGGGGGGCAGGGACGCGGGGTCCTGGCGGATGACGCGGCGGCGGTCGGAGAGCTTCATGCCGTCGGGCGCCTGGGCGGAGGCTTCCATGTAGACCTCGACGTCGTGGCTGTCCTTCACCACGTCCCGGCTCTGGCTGTCCGTGACGTAGAGGTGCTGCTGGGTCCAGAACAGGCTGACCTCGGACCGCTGGACGACCGGGTAGGCCTTGAAGACGGCCGAGAGCTTGCGGATGTTCTCCTCCCAGGCCGCCCGGTCGAAGGAGAGCACCGTCGGGTTCGTCAGGGAGGTGTCCGCCGGATCGGCCGACAGGTCCGGGAGCTCCTCCTTGATGAGCCGCCGCTGCTTGTAGGCCTTCTTCTTCGAGAGGGTCTCGTGGGCTTCCTTGTAGACCCGGTCCGTCGCCGACCAGAGGTCGAAGCGGAGGGCGTCGTAGTCGTCGTCGACCACGATCGACTCGGTGTCCGGGCCGAACCGCCAGCCGCCGCGCTCGACGTAGTGGGTGTTGTCGAAGGACGCGTTGCCGACGCGCAGGTCGACCTTGAGCCTGCGCGAGCGCTCGTCCTGGAAGTCCTTGATCGCGCCGAAGGACCCTTCGACCTCGATGCGGCGGACGTCGCGGGCCGTGTAGGACACGAAGTAGGGCGTCCCCAGGCCTCCCATATCGAGGCGGGCCATGGTGCGCTTGAGCTCGTCTTTCATGGCTTTGAGCAGCACCGGGGAGCCCGGGTCCACGCCCTCGCCGGAAACGCCGGGCGCGGGCAGGGCCAGGAGGCCGGTGAGGAGGAGTGTCATCGCGGTCATGGGAGCCTCCCCATCCTGTCGTGGTGCGGCGGCGGCAGTATCGGAGGCTTCTCGGACGCCTTGAACTTCTTCTCCACCTCCACCTCGGTGAGCAGGAGGCTCGGGGCGATGGCCGAGACCGGCACGCTGCCGGACTCGGCGCCGCAGGTGCCGTTGAAGACGTCGTCGTCGTCCGCCGCGGCGACGATCTTCGTGAACGACGCCAGGGGCGTGCCCACGATGTCCACGCCGCGGACGACCTCGTCGGGCCTGCCGTCCGGGTAGACCCGGTAGACCAGCAGGGGGATGACCTTGAAGGACTGGGTGGCCCCCCGCCCGGTCATCGTGAACCCTCCCGAGATGTCGTCGAAGACCAGCCCGTAGGGCTTGCGCTGCAGCTTGATCTGGGCGATGAGCATCTCCCGGAGCTTCGCGTAGGGGACGCTGCGCGAGGCGGTGACGATGGTGTTGCCCATGCGGGCCACGATCGGGTGCCCGGGCTCCCGCCTGCCGTGCCCGTTGGAGGCCGGGAAGCCCTTGATGGGCGAGCGCGTCATGAGGAAGCCCTTGAGGATGCCGTTCTCGACCAGGGACACCCGCCGCGCGGGGACGCCCTCGTCGTCGAACTTGTAGAAGCCCCGCAGGAACTGGTCCTTGAAGCGGGGCAGGGTGGCGTCGTCGGCGACGCTGATGAAGTCCGCGGTGATGGGCTGGCCGAGCTTCTTGGTGAAGGTCTGGCCCTCCCGCTCGAGCTTCTGGCGGTGCCCCTCGACGCGGTGGCCCATGATCTCATGGAAATAGACCGCCGAGGCGCGGGCGCGGAAGATGGCCGGCCCCGTGTAGGGTTCGACGAGGGGGGCCTTGGTGAGCGCGTCGAGCTCCCTGGCGGAGCGCTCGATGTCCTGGAGGATCATCGCGTCCGCCGGCAGGCCTTCCAGGGCGTCGGAGTCGTAGCTCTGATGGCGCATGAGGTCCATGCCGTCGGCGGTCCGGGCCCTCAGGGAGTAGCTCAGGCGCGCGTAGCGGTTGCCGGTCACGACCTCGGTCCTCTCCGTGTTGACGATGTAGCGGTTGATGGCCTCGGCGTCGAGGCTGACGTGGGAGGCGATGATGAAGGGGTACTTCTTGAAGATGCCCGAGAGGTTCTTGAGGCGCCGGCGCCAGGCCTCCTTGTCGGGGGCGTGCGGGGGGACGGTCTCGTAGGAACGGGCGGGCTGCTGCAGGGAGAAGTCGTCGGACTTGTCCTCCTCCTCGGCGGTCACGGCCTTGTTCGTGAGGACCTTGGTGTAGTTCTCGCGGGCGGCCTTGAAGACCCTGTCCGTGTGGAGCCAGATGGCCGACCGGATGGCGTCCTCGTCGTCGGACTCCGGGAGGGAGGAGGAGCCGCTCCCGTCGCGGTCGAACCACCCGCCCATGCCCTTGACCTGGTGGGTGTTGTCGAACCGCCGGTCGCCGATGCGGGCGTCGATCGTGAGCTGGCGGGAGTGCCGGTCGGATTCGTAGCGGATGGCGCCGAGCAGGGCGCTCAGGTAGTACTCCTTGTCGTCCTCGACCTCGTAGGAGAGGAAATAGAGGGGCGGCTTCTCCGCCAGCTGGAGCGGCTCGAAGGAGCGGCCGAGCTCCTTGCGCAGCGCCCGCAGCAGGGCGTCGTCGTCCGGCGACCGCGCGCCCTCCAGGGGCGCGCCGGGAGCGGAGGGGACGCTCGCGGGCGGCGCTTCCTTGCGCGAGGCCCCCTCCGGCGAGGGGGCGACGGCCGGCGCCTTCGGCTGCTGGGACGGCGGGCGCTTGCCTGCCGGCGCGGCGCTCAATGACAGGCACAGCGTGGCGATCCAAAACGGACCAATCATGTGTCCTCCTGCAGACGGTAGATTGTAGTACACACGGCAAGGAGTCCGCTAGTTGACAGTCGGGTGGCATAGGAGGCATCATGTGCGCGCGATGCGAATCCGGTGGCGCGGCGGGCTGGCGGCGGTCGCGGCGCTGGCGTTGGCCGGGTGCACGTCGCGGGCGGATCTGGCGGAGCGCGCCTACGGGCGGGGCGACTACGCCGAGGCCATGGGGCTGGCGCGGCCCCTGGGCGAAAAGGGCGACCCCAGGATGCAGAACCTCGTGGGGCTGATGTCCGCCAAGGGGGAGGGCGTGCCCGCCGACCCGACCCAGGGCGCCGTCTGGTACCGCCGGGCGGCGGAGCAAGGGCACCTCTCGGCCGCGATCAACCTGGGGGTGCTCTACGCGGACGGCCGGGGCGTCACCAAGGACGGCGCCGAGGCGCTGAGGTGGCTCCGGGTGGCGGCGGACAAGGGCGAGGAAGTGGCCCAGAAGCTCATCGGGGACCTCTATCTCGACGGCGATTGCGTCCCGAGGGACGACGCCGAGGCCGCCCGCTGGTACAAGAAGGCCGTGGACCACGAGTACAGCCCGTTCGACAAGGGCTACGCGCCGGCCCAGCATCGCCTGGGCCTGCTCTACGAGCGCGGCTGGGGCGTCCCCCGGTCCGGCGCGGAGGCGGCCAAGTGGATGCGCAAGGCCGCGGAGCAGGGCAACGCCGGCGCGCAGGTCGACCTCGGGCTGCTCTACCAGGGAAAGTCCGGCGTCAAGCGCGACTACGCCGAGGCGGCGCGCTGGTTCGGCAAGGCCGCGCTCGCGGGCGACGCCTCCGCGCAGAACTTCCTCGGGGTCATATACGAGAGGGGCAACGGCGTGGCCAAGGACGAGACCGCGGCGTTGGCCTGGTACCTGAAGGCGGCGGACCAGGACCATCGGCTCGCCCAATACAACGCCGGCGTGCTCTATGACGAGGGGCGCGGCATCCGCCAGGACCTCGGCCAGGCGGTCGCCTGGCTGCGCAAGTCCGCGGAGGGAGGCGAGACCCGCGCTCAGAACCGCCTCGGGATGTCGTATTTCAAGGGGCGGGGGGTCCCGCGCGACTTGACGCTGGCCTATGTCTGGTGCTGGCGCGCCGGCAAGAAGGGCCTGACGGTCGGGCTGGAGAACGCGGCGGTCATCAAGAAGGCCATGACGGCCAAGCAGTCGGCCGAGGCCCGGAAGATGATCGAGCTCGTCGACAAGAAGCGCCCGTGACCCGCCGGGCTTCGCCTGCCGCTATTCGAGCGGCACGAGCTTGGCCGGGTCGTAGGCCGGGCCCGCCTTGGAGAAGACCAGCATGAGGTGGTTGACCCGGGTCTGGTCGTACTGGTCGTGCCAGCGGACGAGGAACTCGGCCTTCGGGATGAACGCGTAGTTGCCCAGGGTGGACGGGTCCATGAAGTAGAGGTTCCGTTCGTCGTGGCCGATGGCCACGGCGTAGTGCCCGTCGTCCCAAGCCCCGGCATAGTCGACGGCGCCCTCCGCCCAGGCCTGGAAGGCCACGATGACGGGCTTCCCGGCGTCCAGCGCCGCGGTGAGGTCCTCCAGCGGGGCGTCGAGCGCGGCCTTCGCGTCGATGCCGTGTTCGCGGGCGAGCTCGACGATCTTCCAGTAGCGCGTGCCCTGCTCCGGGTCGGACCCGAGCTTGCGGGCCAGCTCGTCTTCCCGGATGTCCTCCCCGTAGTAGCCGAGGATGGATTGGAGCGCGGCGGCGCCGCAGGTGTAGGGCGTGGATTGGCGCACCAAGGGAAGGCGGATGAGGTCCTTGGGGGCATGGGCGGCCGGAGCGGCGGACGGCCTGGCCGCCGAGCGGGGAGTCCGGGGCGACGCGGCGCAGCCGGCCAAGCCGACGGCGATCCCGAGGATGGCGGCTATCATGCCAGCAGCAGGCCCATGGCGTGGAGGGCCGCGCCCGCTTTGAGTTCGCCGCGCGCGAGCTCCCGGAAGCCCAGGCTTTCGTAGAACCCGCGGGGACCGTCGCCGCAGACGAGGTGGACGCCCGGCACGCGCTCCTCCCTCAAGCGCAGGATGAAGAGGTCCATGAGGCGCCTGCCCACGCCCTTGCCGTGGAACGCGGGGTCCACGTTGACGTGCAGGTGGGCGGGATAGATGGTCAGGACGGCGCCGAGGAACTTGAGGGCGAGCCGCCGCGCCGGGTCGGCCTCCAGGCCGAGGAATTTCCTGCGGAAGGCCCGGGCGTCGGGGCTTTCCTTGAAGACGCCGAGCGACTTCCAGAGGAGGGGCCAGCGGTGCAGGAAATGACGGCGCAGGACGAACGGCGCCGTCGCCGGGCACCCGGTCAGGTAGCCGATGACCTTGCCGTCGTGCCGCGCGGTGTGCGTCCAGTCCGGCGCCCACCTCTCGTAGGGGCCGACCCAGTACTCGGCGAAGAACCCCCGGCGCTCCTCGGGGATCCCCTGGCCCGACGACGCCGTCCTGCAGCAGATCCCGCGGATCGCTTCCCAGTCCTGGGCCCCGCCCGGCTTGCCGTAGGCGATGTCCATCATGGGCGCGTCCCTGCAGGGGATTTCCAGATCGCGCGGTAGCGCTCCAGGAGCTCCTCATAAGACCGGCGGGCCGATTCGGCGCGCTTGCGGTCGAGGTTCCCCCAGGCCTTGGCGGCGTTGAGGTAGGGCGGCGGCCAGGCCGGGTCGAGGGAGACGGCCGCGTCGAACTCCTCCGCGGCCTGGCGGAGCCGGCCGAGCTCGAGCAGCGCCGTGCCGAGGTCGTTGCGGATGCGGGCGTCGCGCGGGGCCAGCGCCGAGGCTTCCCGCAGCACGTCCTCGGCGCCGGCGTATTGGCGCAGCCCCAGCCGGGCCAGCCCGAGGTAGCGCAGGACGCCCGCGTCCCTCGGGGACAAGGCCCTGGCCCGGTCGAGGTCGTACGCGGCCCCCGGGAAATCCTCGGCCAGGAGGCGGTAGCATCCCCGCAGGTAATGGGAGAACGCGTTCTCCGGCGCGCAGGCGACCGTCTGGTCGCAGAACGCCTCAGGCTGGCGGTAGGCGCCGCTGCGGGCGGCCGACGAGCCGGCCCAGACCACGGCGACGGCGTAGAAGACGAGACGGCCCTTCATGCCGCGCAGGTGGGCGGCCAGGGCCAGGCAGGGGCCGGCGGCCGCCAGGTACAGATAGCGGTCGGCGACCGGGTTGTAGTGCGCGAACGCCACGACGTGGAGGAAGGGCGCCAGCGCGGCGACGGTCCAGGCCAGGCCGAAGAGCGTCGCGGGGTCGCGGCGGCGCAGCCAGGCCAGCGCGGCCGCGGCCGCGGGCAGGAGATAGAGCGCCGGCCCTGGCTTGAGCGAGCGGACCATGCACAAGGGGAACGGCCAGAGGATCGAGCCCAGGTACCAGCCGAGCGCGAGGTAGGGCTGCCTCGGGGCCGCGATGTCCAAGGGCCCGGGGGGGACGAGCCAGGCGAACCGCACGAGCAGGTAGAGCCCCGCCGCGGCGGCGTGGGGGAGGGCGGCCGCGAGCAGCCTCGCGCGGCGGCCGGGCCGCAGGATGGCGATGTCCGCCGCGATCAGGAGGAGCGCGGCCAGCCCCGTCTCCTTGGAGAGCAGCCCCACGACCAGGCAACTCCACGACGCCGCCAGCCAGGGCGCGGGCTTGCGGGCGCTGGCGGCGCGGTCCCAGCAGAGCCATGCCGCGACGCAGCACGCGGCGGCCATGATGTGCCCCTTGTAGGCCGAGACGGCGAGGGCCTCCGTGTGCGTCGGGAAGACGAGGAAGAGCGCTCCGGCCAGGGCCGCTTCCAGGCGGCCGGCGAAGCGTCGGGCCGCCAGGTACACCGCGAACGAGGCCAGTGCGTGGAGGCCGAGGCCCGCGAGCCGGTAAGCCCAGGCCGGCTCGTGGAGGAAATAGTGGAACAGGGTGACCAGCGGCTGGTAGGTCCGTTCGGTCGTGAAGGCGAAGTAGCCCGGCGAGAAGAGCCCGGCCGCGAAGTTCCGCCAGGGGAGCTCGAAGACGCCCTGCTTGAGGACGTAGGAGAGGTCGTCGAGGAATACCGGGGCCGGCAGGATGGCGCCGTAGACGGCCAGGACGCCGGCCGAGTAGGCCGCCGCCACGACCGCCGAGAACCTGGCTTCTTCGGAGCGCATCCCCGCCACAATATACGAAAGGCGGCCCGAAGCCGCAACCTCGGAGGGCTTCACGGGAGGCCGGGAGCCCGTCCAGGGCGCCGGACTCATAATGCTATAATCTTCCTCGCCGTCGGGTCCGTCTCTTCCCCGCGGGACCCCGTTTCGATATGTCCAACGCGCCGACCCTCAAGGACCCCGTCGCCGTCCTGCGCCGCTCCCGGCTGATGCAGTCCTTGCCGGAGGCCGGGCTGAAAGCCGTGTCGGCCGCCATGCGGCCCAGGGCGTTCGACCCTGGCCGGCTGCTCATCAAGCAAGGGGAGCCGGGCGGCTGCTTCTACCTCATCGCGTCCGGCTTGGTCGAGGTGCAGGTGCGCACGGAGGGGGGCACGACGGCCGTCGTGGCCACGCTGCGCGAGGGGGATTGCCTCGGGGAGATGTCCCTCCTGTCGGGCGACGTCACCTCGGCGGACGCGCGGGCTCTCGAGCGGACCGAGACCCTGGCGCTGGAAGCCGGCGCCTTCGACGCCCTCCTGCAGGCCCATCCCGAGCTGCTGCGCGAGTTCGTCCGCATCCTGTCGCGCCGGCTGGGCGCGACCGACGTCGCGGTGGGGCTGGCCCGGGAGGACGAGAAGGCCCTCGCCCAACTGCTGCGGGAAGGGAAGGCCGACCAGTACGGCGAGCTGATCGGCAAGCACGCGACGATGACAGCGCTGAACCGGGAGATCGACAAGCACGCGTCGTCGGATGACCCTTTGCTCGTCCTGGGCGAGCGCGGCACGGGCAAGGAGATCGTGGCCAGGCTGGCCCACCTCCGGGGGCCCCGCAAGGACGCGCCGATCGTCAGCGTGCAGTGCGACCAGATCAGCGAGACGCCCTGGGGCGACAAGCTCTTCGGCCTCCACCACAAGGGCGCCGGCACCCCGCGCTCCCGCGGCGTGTGCTACATGACCCTGGCGGAAGGCGGGACGCTCGTCCTCAAGGATGTCGAGCTGCTCCCCGTCCCCATCCAGGAGCGGCTGGCGGAGTTCATCGAGAAGAACCCGGGGGCCAAGGCCGGCCTGCGGTTCATCGCGACCTCCCGGGCGCGCCTGGTCGAGCTGGCCCAGACCGGGAAGGTGTCCGAGTCGCTGGCCCGGGCCTTCGCGGGCGGCGCCATCGTCGTGCCGCCGCTGCGGGACCGCAAGCGGGACATCGGCGAGCTGGCCCGCCATTTCGTCCGCCGGCACGCCGAGCGGCTCAACAAGCCGGTCCAGGGCCTCAGCGACCAGGCCATGACCAAGCTGGTCTCCCACGACTACCGCGGCGCCAACATCCAGGAGCTCAAGGAAGCCCTGGAGCGCGCCGTGGTCCTCACGGACGACAAGACGGTCGGCGCCGAGGAGATCTTCCTCGGCCATCCCGCCAAGGCGCGGCGGCACATCTTCAACTTCCTGTCCCTCAAGACCGCGCTGGTGCGCCGGGCGCTGGTGGTGGTGCCGAGGATGGTGCGCCCCTTGAGCGCGGTCTTCTTCGCCTTCATCCTCTACCAGTGCTTCGCCGGGACCCCGCGGGACGGCGGCAACCTGGGCGTCGTGCTGGTGTGGGCGGTCTGGTGGCCGGCGCTGGCCCTGTCGTTCTTCGTCGTGGGGCGCCTGTGGTGCGCGGTCTGCCCGATGGCCCTGGCCGGGTCCGGAGCGCAGCGGGTCCGGGGGCTCAAGTGGCGCATCCCGGCGTGGCTGAAAGACCACGACACCTATCTCGCGCTGGCGGGCTTCACCGGCATCATCTGGCTCGAGGAGGCCACGGGGATGCGGCACGCGCCCGTCGCCACGGGGCTGTTCCTGCTCTCCATCCTGGCGGGCGCCGCGACCGCGAGCGTCCTCTTCCCCCGTCGGACCTGGTGCCGGCATCTCTGCCCCCTGGGCTTCTTCGCCGGACTGTGCTCGGAGTCGGCCATGCTCGAGCTGCGGCCGACGGCGGACATCTGCTCGGCCAAGTGCACGGGCCATGCGTGCTACAAGGGCGACGAGCGGGTCGCGGGGTGCCCCGTGTTCAACCACGTGATGTTCATGGACTCGAACCAGCACTGCGTCCTGTGCATGAACTGCGTGCAGACCTGCCCCAACGACTCGGTCCAGCTGAACCTGCGGCTGCCCGCCTCCGAGCTGTGGTCGCGGCCGAACGTGGAGAAGGGCGCGGCCAGGTTCTTCGCCGTGCTGCTGGGCCTTCTGCCGTGCCTGGCCTTCATCCAGCATTGGGATGCGACGCTCCAGGCGGGGTGGGCGTGGCTCCTGGCGGGGCACCGCACCGCGTCCCTGACCATCATCCTCGGCCTGGGCGTCGCGGCGCCTCTGGCCCTGCTCGAGTTGATCGTCCGCCCGCTCCACGACCCCGAGGACCCCTTGCCGGCCGAGCGGGTCTGGCGCAAGGTCCTGGCGTGGGGGCCCCTGGTGACGGCCGGGTTCGCGTGCTATCAGCTCGCCTATCTCCCCGGCATGGGCAACCTGCGGCTCGCCCTGGGGTTCCTGCCGCTCGAGGGAGGAGGGGTCCGGTCGCTGTGGCTGCCGGTGCTGGGCTTGAGCCGGGTCGCGATCATGGCCGCCGGGCTGATGACCTCCGCGGCCGTCATGTGGAAGCTCGCGCATGACGCCAAGGGGAGCGGCGGCAAGAGGCGGCTCTGGGGGCATCTGCTGAACCTGGCCTGCGCCACGGCTTACGCGGCGGCCCTCACCCTGCTCATGGTCAGACCCAGGTGGCTGGGATTATGACGGGCAAGGGAGCGCGGGGCCCGCTCGTGCGGCTGCTCGTCCTCCTCATCGGGCTCCACAGCTGCGCTCTGGGCCTGCTGATGCTCTTCAAGCCGGGCCTGATGACGCGGCTGTTGGGATTCCCTGGGGGGATCCCGGTCTTCTTCCCGTCGCAGTCCGGCATCTTCCTCCTCATCCTGGGGGCGTGCTACCTCCGGGCCCTGTCCGAGAGCTCCTACCTCTGTGTCATCGTCGGCTCGAAGGCGGCGGCCGTCCTCTTCCTCGTCGCGCACGCGGCCTTCCTCGGCGCGCCTCCCACCGTCTGGCTGGCGGCCGCCGGCGACGGCGGCATGCTGGCCGTCCTGGTCGCGGCATGGCGCTGGGAGAGCCTTCGGCCGGCGCCGCCGGTCGCGGCGTCCGACCGGCCGTAGTCCGCGCGCCATGATCGACCGCCCGTCGGCAGCCAGGCGCCGTCTCTCGGACCGGGCCTTGGGCCGGGCGGTCTTCGCCGCGGGTTGGTGCGTATGGCTCGCGCTGGAGGCCTCGCTCCTGCCCGTCGACGTCATGGACCTGGCCTACCTCCTGTCGCTCGAGCACGGCAGGTGGGTCATCCAGGAGTTGGTCCACCCGGCGTTCGTGCCCCTGCTCGCCGGCTGGCGCGGGCTCCTGGGGCTCTTCGGCTACTCGGGCGCGATGCTCTTGCCCGTCGGCGCTCTGAACCTGGCGGCCAGCGCCGGCCTGCTGGCGGGGCTGTTCTTGTGGGTGGAGAGCTGGACGGCCGATTCCCTGGCCGCGGCCTTGAGCGTCCTGCTGGCCGGGTTCATGGAGGGCGTCGCCCCGGGCTGCTTGAGGCCCACGCCCTACGCCCTGGCGGCCTGCGCGAGCGCGGCGTGCCTGGTCCTGTTGTCCGGCCTGGCCCCTGGGGGCCAGGCCGTCGCAGGCGCCGGGAGTTCTTTGCGCTACGCCGCGTCCGGCGCCGCGGGGGGGCTTGCGGCCTCGCTCCACGCCTCCGCCATGTCCCTGGTCCCCGTCGCCGCGGCGGCCGTGTTCCTCGACGGCCGGGCGCGGCCGTCCCGCGGCCGCTCGCTGCTGGCGTGGGCGGGGGCGTTCCTGGCGGTGGTCCTCGCCAGCTGCGCCGCCCTCCGCGCCCGCCACGGCATCGGGTGGGAGTTCCTCAGGTCGATCGACCCGGTTCGGGCGTTCTTCGCCGTGGAGCAGCACCCCCGGACCTCCATCTTCACGAGCGGGGACCTCGGCAAGCAAGTCGCGGACTATGGGTGGACCCTGTTTTGGCAGGGAGGGCCTTTCTTGTTCCTCGTCGCGGCCATGGTGCCGGCCGCGTTCTTCCTCAGGCGCCGCGGTCCCGCCGGGTCGTCGGGATCCTCCACGCCCGCGCCCGCCTTGCCGCTGGCCGTGTCGTTCCTGAATCTCCTCGCTTTCGCGGCGTTCTTCCTTATCAACAACACCAGCAACGGCTTCATCTTCGCGGGCCTGCTCCTGCTTCCCCTGCCGCTGGCCCTGGCGGCCGCGGAGCCGCGATTGCGCCGGCTGTTCGTGCCGGCCTCCCTGGCGGCCCTGGCGTGGAGCGCCCTGTGCCTGCCTCGTCACACGATGGCGCGAAGCAACGACCCGATGCTCGCCGAGGTGCGGTCCCTGGAATCCTTGCTCGGCCCGCGCGACGTCCTGCTCCTGCCGGGCTCCCCCTATCCCGAGGCGCTCTACCTCCGGCATTTCAACATCCTGGACATCGGCGACTGGGATGACGGCCCGCCCTTCCCGGAGGTTCCGCGGGCGCGGCCCGGGCCAGGACTGCTGGAGAGGGTGGATTCCTATCTGCGCCGCGGGCGCAAGGTCTTCTTCTCTGCGGGTGATGTGGATTTCCTCCCGGCTTTGACCCTCCATGGCGCCTGGAAGGACCGCCAGGTCTTCATGCCGGCCAAGCTCGCGCCGGGGGACAGAAAGGAGGAGGCGGCCGGCCTCATGCGGCTGTTCGGGTCCCGCTTCGAGCTCGCCGCGGCCGGCCGCTCGCCCCGCGGCGTGGTTTTTTATCGGTTGGCCAGGCGCGGCGTCCTCAGGACGGGCTCCGAGGTTGGCGCTGGCGGACTTCCCGGCGAGCGCCGCTTCTCCCTGGATGCCGGCCGTTGGCGGGTGGGGTACCTCCGGCGCTGGCTGGCGCTCGCGCCGGAAGACGAATATGCGCTGCGCGACTTGGACGAGGCGGTCGCCGAGTCGAAGGTATTTTTCCCCGCGGACAGGGGTCTCGTCGTCGAGGCCGCGAGCTTGGCCGGGCTCTGGGCCGTCCGGATGGGCAGGCCCCGGCTGGCCGCCTCGATCCTCGAGCGCGCGGCGCGGGCCCGGCCCGACGACGCCGAACTCCAGGGCGAGCTGGCGTCCGCGGCGTGGTCTTCAGGGCAAAGGGACGCGGCCCTTCGGGCCCTCTCCAGGGCCGAGTCGCTCCGGCCCGACGAGCGCAACCGGCACCGCATGGCCATCCTCCACATGGAGCTCGGCCGCCACCGGCCCGCTCTCGAGCTCCTCGACGGCTTGGTCCGCGAGCATCCGGTCGACGGCCGCTACCTCAGCGACCGCGGCATCGTCAAGGAATACCTGGGGCTGAGGAAGGAAGCCCTGCGGGACCTGCGGTCCGCGCTGGAGCGTGACCCCGGCTGCCTGCCAGCGGCGCTCAGCCTGGGCGGGATCTACTCCTCGCAGGGGCGCCCGCGGGAAGCCCTGGCCGTCTACGACAAGGCTCTCTCCCGCCCCTCCTCGGCCGAGCTGCGTCCCCTCCGGGAGCGGGTCCTCGCCGAGAGAGCGAAGCTGAAGCCCTGATCCCGATCCCGGCTTGGCGTATGCGAGGTCAGTCCCACATGCGCCTGGTCGGGACGCCGAGCGTCCTTTCCGCGATAACGGCGGATATGCGCTTGCGCGGGATCGGCAGCACGACCAGATCGCAATAGAGCGCGTCGAAGAGTTTGCGCAAGGTGGCGAGCTGCGGCTCGAAATGCCCTTTCTCCATCGACGCCAGGTTTCCCTGGGAGACTCCCGCGCGCCCAGCCAGCTGGCGCTGAGTCATGTGCAGAGCGACGCGCAGGGTCCGAACCCATTGGCCCGCCTCAAGGCGCACGGCGGCGGGCGGCGCGGCGCCGGCGCATTGGAGCCGGTGCAGGGCTCTCCTGTGAGCGATCGTCACGCCGCTGAGCTTGGGCAAGGGGTCCTCCGAACCTCCATATGGCTATGATTCGACATATCGAATCAAAATCACACGGACATGAAAAGGGCCCCTGCCCCCGGTCGGAGAGCGGCGCCGCGCTTCGACCTCGGCGGGGGCGAAGGGTCGAAGTCCACGATGACCGCCCACATGCGCCTGGTCGGACGTCTGGCGCCCTTCGTTTCGGCGCTAAGCCCCGGAAGGCGTCGTTTGGGTTCCCATGCAGCTATGATTCGACATGTCGAATCAAAACGATATGGACATCAAAGGGGCCCCCCTTTGAACTCGGCGCCGTTGAGGTCAGTCGGGCCCTGCTTGGAGTCCTGAACGTCCTGTTTGGCAGTAGCGGCGGCGGTCTGATAGCGTCAGGAGCGGCCGGATTCGAGGGCCTTGATGCGGCCCTCGTGGTCCTTGACCTGGGCCTGGACTTCGGTCAGGGAGTGGCCGTGGAGCACGGCGGCCCGGTCGTAGCTCTGCGCCTTGCCGGCGAAGGAGTCGATGGCGCTAAGGATGCGCTGGATGTCCTCCTTGGTGGAGAGCCCTTTCATCGTTTGCTGAATGCCGCGGATATCTGACTGCGTTTGCACGATTGCCTTGGCGAGGCGGTGCTGGACTCCTTCGATCTTTCCGTCCAGACGAGTCTCGACGGCCTTGAGCTCGCCGCGCAGGGCATCCGTGGTCGTCTTGATGTCGGACTTGAGCTCTCCGCGCACGGTGTCCGCGGTGGATTTGATCTCGCCGCGCAACATGGCCGCGGTGGCCTGAAGTTCTCCCCGCAGCATGGCTGCCGTGGCATCGAGGTGGCCCCGCGTGGCCGGGCTGCTCGCTTCAGCGTGAGTCATGTCGTCCATTATATCATTCCCCCGGAACCGCGTAAGAGTCGAAAGCCCCATCCGGCCGTGGGCCTCCGCCATGTATACGAATGAAAGGCCCATTTGGTTCCGCGCGCTGGAATGCCCACGATCTGGCGGTCAAGAGAAACGCTGCCCGATTCCCGCCTCTGCGTTGTCGAAATAGGATAGAATGAACCACTGACCGGACTCACGCAGGACGGGGTGGCACGATGACGCTCTGCAGACGCTTCCGGCTCGTCGCATGGGTGCTGGCCCTTGGCGCCATGGGCGGCCCGGGAGCGACGGCCCAGGACCGGTGGCCGGACCTCGCCGCGCCCGCCAAGGCCGTGGGCGGGGGCGGGCACGACGCGGCCGTGGTGGTGGGCGTGGAGGATTACCTCCTCGTGGCCGACGTGCCGGGGGCCGAGGCCAACGCCAAGGCGTGGTACGACTACTTCACCGAGACGCGCGGGCTGCCGGTCCAGAACGTCAAGCTCGTGACCGGCGTGGACGCCACCCGCGAGGAGATGCTCGCCGCGGTGCGCAGCGCGGCCGGCAAGGCCGGGCAGGATGGGACGCTGTGGTTCGTGTTCATCGGGCACGGGGCGCCGTCCAAGGACGGCAAGGACGGGCTCCTGGTGGCCGTGGACGCCCAGCAGAAGGCCGCCACCCTCCAGGAGAGGAGCCTCAAGCGCTCGGAGCTCCTCAAGGCGCTCTCTGAGAGCCGCGCCGGCTCCATCCGGGTCGTGCTCGACGCGTGCTTCTCCGGCAGGCTGGCGGACGGCGGCTCGATCGCGCCGGGGCTTCAGCCCCTGGTCACGGTATCGATGGCCGATCCCACCGACGCCAGGATGGTGGTCCTGACGGCAGCCAGAGGCAACCAGTTCGCCGGCGCCCTGCCTGGAGCCAGGCGACCCGCGTTCAGCTACCTGGTGCTGGGGGGGCTTCGCGGCTGGACCGGGAAGGCCACGGTGACTGCCGGGGACCTGTGGCGCTACGCCGTCGACGCCCTGGAGGCTACCCTGCGCGGCAGGGACCAGTGGCCCGAACTGATCGGCCGCCAGGACGCGGTGGTCGGCGCTGCCGCGGGCGAGAAGGGCCCGAACCTCGCCGGCCTGGCCAAAGCCACGGCAGGGGCAGGGGCGCAGGATGAGATGTTCCGGGTCTCGAACCTGCCGCGGGTCCCCAAGGCCCAGGCGCCCGCGGCCGTCGCGGACATGGCCGGCGGGGCGGATTTCCGCAACCTGGACGTGGAGGCGCTGGGGCGCTACGACGAAGCCACGAAGTTCGACGAGGGCGAGGCTTCTCCCGAGGAGAAGGCGTCCAAATGGCTCGAGCTGGCCAAGAGCGCGCCGCAGTTCGCCGGGAAAGCCGAGGCGAGGGCGGCCCAATGGGACCGCTACGCCCAGGAGCTCGCCGCGGGCCAGGAGGCGCGTCAGAAGCGCGCCGAGGCCATGGACAGGGACTGGGAGAAGTTGGGCAAGCTGTTGGCCATGAGGGTGGTGCCCGACGCGGACAAGAAGCGCTGGGCGGCGGCGTTCGTCGAGGCGTACGGCAGGACCTCGCGGGAGAACCCCTATGTCGCGGACCTGGCCAGGCACCTGCCGCCGGGGACGGTCAAGGTCGAGCCCGGAGCCAAGGCGTCCGCCGGCGGCCGCGCCGGGTCGGTCCAGGCCGGCAAAGCCGGCGTCGAGTGGGTGAGGATCCCGGGCGGGACCCTCGCGATGGGCGCCGACGACCGGCCGGAGACGAAGCCCCGGCATCCCGTGACGGTCAAGGCCTTCCAGCTGGCGAGGACCGAGGCGACCAACAAGCAGTACCGCGCCTGCGTCGAGGCCGGGGCCTGCTCCCCCGCGCATGCCTCGGACGGGACATGCCGGGTGTGGGACGGCGGCCAATGGGCTCTCGGCAGCCTGGCGGCCTCGTTCCAGGCCGACGACCACCCCGTGGTGTGCGTGGACTGGGGCCAGGCGAAAGCCTTCGCCGAATGGGCCGGGGGGAGGCTCCCGAGCGAGGCGGAGTGGGAGCACGCGGCCCGCGGCGCCGGCAAGGAGCGGGCGTACCCCTGGGGCGACGAGGAGCCCACGTGCGAGCGGGCCGTGATGAGCCAGGACGACAACGGCTGCGCGAGGAACGCGACGTGGCCCGTGTGCTCGAAGGCCGCCGGGAACACGGCGCAGGGGCTCTGCGACATGGCGGGCAACGTCGGGGAGTGGACGCAGGACTGGTATCACGCCTCGTACGACGGCGCGCCGGCCGACGGTCTCGCCTGGGAGAGGCCAGCGTCCGCGGCCCGGGTCGTCCGCGGCGGGGGCTGGGGCAACGACGCCGACGGCGTCCGGGCCGCGTACCGCGTCGGCTACGACCCGGGCGAGCTCAGCGACTACCTCGGCGTGCGTCCCGCCCGCTGAGGCCTGCGGCATGTGCCCCCCCCCGCTACTCGCCCCCCCGCGGGGGGGGCGAGTGACAGCTTGACACCGGGGCCGCGAGCTAGGCATGATGTCTGCCTGGCATGTTCTTCGAGGGACGAGAGAAGAAGGTGGAGATCGCCTTGGCGCCGGGGAACCCTCCCCTGCGCGGCCGGGGGCGCGCGTACTGGGCGCGCATCGTGGCGGCCTCGCGCGCCCGGATCATCTCGGAGCTGTCCAACGACCGGATGGACGCGTACCTGCTCTCCGAGTCGAGCCTCTTCGTCACCGACCAGTGGCTCACCATGATCACGTGCGGCCGCACGGACCTGGCCGCCGCCGTCCTGCGGATGGCCGACGACCTGGGCGTCGAGAACCTCCAGTACCTGATTTACGAGCGCAAGAACGCCTTCTTCCAGGAGTTCCAGCCCACCAACTTCCTCGACGACCTCAAGAAGCTCTCGCGGAGGATCCCGGGCCAATCCTACCGCTTCGGCGACGGGGACGACCACCACGTCTTCCTCTTCCACCTCGACCGGCCCCACCGGGCGGACCCCGACGACCGTACCCTCGAGATCCTCATGCACGGCATCGACGCGGCCGCCGCGCGCACCTTCATGGCCGGTCCCCAGCACCGAGGGAAGTTCATCAGGGAGCGGTCCGGGGTGTGGTCCATCCTCCCGGGCTTCGAGGTCGACGACCACCTTTTCGAGCCCATGGGCTATTCGCTCAACGCCGTCCGCGGGGCGAAGTACTACACGATCCACGTCACCCCGCAGAAGGTCGGCTCGTACGTGAGCTTCGAGACCAACCTGGTGGGGGCCGGCGCCAACAAGACCGTCCGCCGGGTCCTGGACATCTTCAAGCCGCGCTCCTGCGACATCATCCTCTTCCAGCCCCTGGGCCAGCGGCGGGACATCCGGTGCTCCTACCTGCTCAAGCGGGCCGTCCGCCAGCACCTTTCCAACGGCTACCGGGTGACCTTCGACCACCGCTTCAGGCCCGTCAGGGTCCCGGCCCCGGCCGTCGAGGTGCTCCTGTGACGGCCCCGCGCCCGGGCCGGCGCCCCAAGGCGGCCCGCTGGGTCGACGAGGTCTACCAGGGGGTCATCCGCACGGGCTTTCGGCTCGAGCGCCGGCTCTTCCTGGGCCGCAGCCCCCACCAGCGCGTCGAGGTGGTCGAGACCGCGGGGCACGGCAGGCTCCTCCTCATCGACGGGATGACCATGGTGTCGGAGCGCGACGAGTTCGTCTACCACGAGATGATCGCGCACGTCCCGCTCTGCGTGCACCCCCGGCCGCGGCGGGTCCTGGTCGTCGGCGGGGGGGACGGGGGCACGGTGCGGGAGGTCCTGCGCCACCCCAGCGTGGAGTCGTGCACCCTGGTCGAGATCGACGGGCTCGTGGTGGACGCCAGCCGCCGCTACCTGCCCCGGATCGCCCGGGCGCTGGCCGGCCCCCGCAGCCGGGTGCTCATCGAGGACGGCGTGAGCTTCGTGCGCCGCACCGCCGAGCGCTTCGACGTGGTCATCGTGGACTCGACCGAGCCTTGCGGCCCGGCCAAGGAGCTCTTCGGGCCGGCGTTCTACCGGGACGTTCGCCGCGTGCTGGCCGACGACGGGATCGTGGTCAGCCAGGCCGGCTCGCCGTTCTACGAGCTGGGCACCATCAAGAACCTGCTGGGCATCCTGCGGCCGGTCTTCCCGGTCGCCCAGCCCTACCTGTTCACCAATCTGACCTACCCCGGCGGGCTTTGGGCCTTCACGTACGCGTCCCGAGGCCTGCGCCCGGTGGCCGACCTCAAGCATGGCCGCAGCCGGGGCTTGAAGGGGTTGTCGTGGTACAGCCCGGCCGTGCACGCCGCCGCGTTCGTCCTGCCGGCGTTCATGGAGCGGGCTCTCGGACGGAGGTCGTCATGAGGCGCGTCCTCATCAACAAGCCGGGGTCGCACGACGTGCTCAAGCTCGTCACGGAGGCGGACCCGCGTCCAGCGGCGGGCCAGGTGCTCGTGCGCGTCCGGGCCGCGGGCGTCAACTTCGCGGACTGCATCGTGCGCATGGGGTACTACCAGGCCGCGCGGGGCCTCTACCCGATGACCCCGGGCTTCGAGTTCGCCGGCACGGTGGAAGCCCGCGGCGAGGGCGTGTCGGAGCCCGAATTGGGCGCGTCCGTCTTCGGCATCACCCGGTTCGGCGGCTACTCCAGCCACGTCGTGGCGGAGCCCTGGCAGGTCTGGCCCTGCCCGGAGGGCTGGGACGCGGCCGAGTGCGCGGCGTTCCCCGCGGTCGCCTTCACGGCGCACTACGGCCTCTTCCACGCCGCGAGGGTCGCGGCCGGCGAGTCGCTGCTCGTGCATTCCGCCGCGGGCGGCGTGGGGACCGCCCTGCTGCAGCTGGCCGCCATCGCGGGCTGCCGCAGCCTGGCCGTGGTGGGGTCGGCCCACAAGATCAGGCTGTGCCGGGAACTCGGCGCGTGGGACGTCATCGACCGCTCGACGGTGGAGCTCTGGGGCGAGGCGGACCGGCTCGTCCCGGAGGGCTTCGACGTCGTCTTCGACTCGGGCGGCGTGGAGACCCTCCGGGAGGGCTACAGGCGCCTGGCGCAGGGGGGCCGGCTGGTGACCTACGGCTTCGCCGAGATGTTCCCGAGGGGCAAGGACGTCAGCCTGCCGGGGCTGGCCCTCAGCTATCTGCGGATGCCCAGGTTCAACCCGCTCGAGCTCACCGCCGCCAACCGCGGGGTCATCGGGTTCAACGTCGTGCACCTTTTCGGCAAGCGGGACATGGCGTCCAAGGCCATGGCCGAGCTCCTTGGGTGGATCCGGGAGAAGCGCATCAGGAAGACCCCGGTGGCCCGCTACCCCATCGACGCCGTGATCGAGGCGCACCGCGCCCTCGAGTCGGGCCAGACCGTGGGCAAGCTCGTCTTGATGATGTAGCCGTCTGACCCCAAGGTCGGTCGGCGAGGAGGCGTTCGATGAGGAATCTCATTCTCTGTCTTGCGTTGGCCGTGGCAGTCGCCGCTCCCCGGGCCTGGGCCGCGTTCGGCGTGCCGGGCTTCGAGCTGGCCGTCACCGTGCCGGTCGAGACCACGCTGGAGGCGCCGGACGTCCGGCCGGCGGCCGAGGTTTGGCCCGAGATGTTCGCCTCGGCCAAGAAGAGCATCGATGTGTGCGAATTCTATGTCACCCCCAAGGCCGGCGAGCCCCTGGAGCCGGCCCTGGCCGAGCTCGAGAAGGCGGGCAAGCGCGGGGTCAAGATCCGCTTCCTGGCCGAGAACAAGATGGCCAAGGCTTCCGCGGAGGGCTTCGAGCGCTTGAAGGCGATCCCGAGCCTGGAGCTGCGGGTCATCGACTTCGGCGCGGTCAAGAAGGACGGCATCGTGCACGCCAAGTACTTCGTCGTGGACGGCAAGGAGGCCTACCTCGGGAGCCAGAATTTCGACTGGCGCTCGCTCAAGCACATCCACGAGCTGGGCGTGAGGGTCTCGGAGGCGCGCATCGTCAAGCAGATGGCGGCCGTCTTCGAGACGGACTGGCTCAACCAGGCCAAGGCCTCCTCCGGCAAGGCCGTCACCCCCCTCAACAAGGCCAGGCCCGCGGCGCAGGCGGGCGAGAAGGCTTACCTCGTGGCCAGCCCCTGGGCCTTCAACCCCGCCGGGGTGGGCGACTCCGAGAGCGAGCTCGTGCGCCTCATCGACGCGGCGCAGAAGGACGTCGCGATCCAGCTGCTGGACTACGCCCCTCTGACGCGCGACAAGCGCTTCTACCCGCCGATCGACAACGCCCTGCGCGCCGCCGCGGCCCGCGGGGTCTCGGTCAAGCTCATGGTCTCCCATTGGAACACGGACCATCCCGCCGTCGACCACCTCAAGAGCCTCTCCCTCATCCCCGGCGTCGAGCTCCGGGTCGTGACCATCCCGGTGGCCAAGGAGGGCCCGATCCCGTTCTCCCGGGTCATCCACTCCAAGTACATGGTCGTGGACGGCAAGCTCCTTTGGCTGGGCACGAGCAACTGGAGCGGCGGCTACCTGGACAATTCGAGGAACCTGGAGCTCGTGCTCAAGGATGAAGCCATGGCCGCCAAGGCCGCCTCCATCCACCGGCAGCTCTGGGAGTCGGCCTACGCCGAGAAGCTCGACGTCGGCAAGGAGTACCCCAAGCCCCAGAAGTGAGCCGGCCGCCGGGGTTGACCGGGGGCGGAAGAGCCGTCATCGCTGCACCGCCACGGTGACGGTCCTGGAGCCTCCGGCTCCCTGGGCCAGGACGTGGTAGACCCCGCTGGCCACGGGCCGGCCATGCATGTTGGTCCCGTCCCAGGACGCCAGGCCGGCCGAGTTCGCGTTGAAATCCTTTATGAGCTCGCCGGTCTGGGTGTAGATTCTCAGCCTCGCGAGAGCCGGCAGGTTGAAGAAGCCCATGGCCGCGTGGCCCTGCGCGGGTCTCAACGGGTTGGGGATGGCTTTCACCCTGGAGAGCGTGTCGGCGGGGTTGGACACCATGATCTGGAACACCGAGAGGTGCCGGGTCGCGGCTGAGACCTTGTTGCCCGCGCCGTCCACGGTGGAGAGCAGCGGGACCCAGCCCAAGGCCGGGTCGTAGCGGGCCAGGATCAGCTTGCTCTCGTCCTTGCCCGCCACGTCCGAATCGCGGTATGGGACGGCGATCGTGACGCTGCGAAAGGGCTGGATGGGCTTGTCCAAGACCACCTCGAGCCCGACCGCGAGAGCGCTCATGCCCGCGGGTGCCGGCCCGGTCGGGAAGGACGCGGGGGAACGCAGGGTGATGCCGACCGCCTCGGAGAAGGCCAGGGCCGGGATGGCCAGGGACGCCTCCCCGGTCGGGGAGACGTACGTCAGCGTGCCGCCCGCGGCCGCGCTGACGGCCGCGCTCGAGGGCTGGGTGACCATGACGGACGCGTCGGTCGACAGGTCCCCGAAGGCTTCCACTCCTTCCTGAAGGACCCGCCACTGGAAGTCGTAGGTCCCCGTCGCGGACGGCGCCTTGGCCGCCACCACCCAGGAGCCGGTCGCGCCCGGGAGCACCGAGACAGAGGCGCTCAAGGTGGACCGGCTCGTCCCCCATGTCGCGTTGTCATCCGGGTTCCTCGAAGCGAGCTTGTAGCCGCTGGCCGCGTCCCAGGTCAGGGTCCCGGCGTTGCGGAAGGCGACGGTCGCGCCGAAGACCTCGCCCGCCGTCACCGCGAGGGGAACGCTCTGCGAGACGAAGACGGACTGGTTGGGCGAGGAGGCGCCCGACTTGAGCTCGGAGAGCAGGCGGATGAGGAAGCCCGCCTCGCCGATGTGCCAGGTCCAGGCCCGCCCGGGCAGGAACTTGGCGCGCGTGCCGGCGTCGAAGCTCTCCACGGTCGCGAGGTCCCCGGCCGCCTTGCCGGCCACGGCCAGGGCCACCCACGGGAAAGGGTCGGCCTGGTTGGAGACCCAAGAGGACTTGTGGTTGTCCAGGAACTTCTGCCACAACGCGCCCTTGCGGGCCGCCGCTTCAGGCAGGCCGAAGACGATGGGCCAGAGGTTGGCCGCGGCGTCGGCGTAGAAGGTGGACCAGTCGGTCGACCCGCCGCGGAACTTCACGTAGTTGCCTTCCGCCGGCTTCCAGAGGTTCGTCTCGATGGCGGCGCGGACCGCCGCGGCCTTGGCTTGGTAGGTCGATGATGCGGCATCGCCCGCCGCTCCCAGGAGGAAGGCGAAGTCGAGATAACCCTTCCACACCTCCACGTTGTCCATGAGGAGCTCGAAGGCGTAGTCGGGCTTGCCGTAGGTGAGGTCGGTGGCCTGCAGGGTCGCGTCGATGGCGCCGGCCACGGTCTTGAGGTCCGCGAGGCTGGCCTGGACGAAGGCGAGGTCGCCGCTCACGTCGTAGTACGTCCTGAAGAGGGACAGGAAGGTGGCGGCATAGGAGTCGGAGGAGTCGTAGCTGCCGGCCGAGACCTCGTTGCCGGCCACGATGTCGTAGTCGTAGACCGTCCCATGGACGGCCAGATGGTCCGGGCGGTTCAGATGCGCCAGATACCACTGCAGGTACTGCTTGACTCTGGCGGCTCGGGACGGATCCGCCTTCAAGGCCTCGGTCAGGGCCAAGTTGGCGAAATAGGGAACGACCTTGCCGCCCGGAGCGTTCAGGAAGGAGCCCGTGGGCCTGGAGAGGTCCCCGAAGATCCAGGCCGCCTCGTCTTGGATGCGGCGGTCGTAGGAGGTCGAGCCGTGGAGGAAGTTCGAGAGCGCATGCCAGGCCGGGGCTTTGCTGCCGTCGGGCCGGAACAAGCCGAAGCCCGGGCAGGCCCCGGGAGGGTTGGGTTGGTCGTTCTGGCATTCGTTGTCGATGATCTGCCAGAAGAAGGCGAGCGGGATCCCGGCGTCGAGGAAGGCCCGGGCCGCGATGTCGGTGCGGTTCCCGGAATCCGCGAATTGGCCCTCGGTGAAGCCGTACTCGGCGATGAGGAGGTCCCTCCCTTGGGCCGACGGGTGGCGGCGGATGAAGGCCAGGTCGTCGAGTATCTTGCGCCGCAGGTTGGCGGTGGGGGTGCTCGAGATGGTCTGCCAGGAGGAATAGGACATGAGGTCGGAGTCGGCGCCGGCGAGCACGTCCTTGAGCCAGCATGGCCTGTCCCGGCGCGCGAACTCCACCTGGGTGAATTCCGCGGCGTCGAGCACCCGCACGCCCGGGAGCCCCGCAAGCTCGGTCCTGGCCTGAACGACGCCTTCGTGGCGGGCGTTGAGCCAGTCCGTGAAGGCCTGGGTCTGGGTCGCGTCGGGCTGGTAGTAGGGCTCGAAGTTCTCGTCCATGAGCCAGTCGCCTTCCCAGTTCTTGAGGATGAAGGTCTTGCCCGTGCCCTGGTAGGTCTGCAGGAGGTATTCCGCGAGGTCGTGGAACTCGGCCTTCTCGTTGGCGTATCTCGCGGGGCCCAGGGCGCCGCGGGGATGGGTGTTGATCCACGGTTCGTTCACGAAGGAGTGCGCCGTGACGACGAACGTCGTGAAGCTCATGCTGAAGAGCTGCTGGAACGGCGCGGTCTGGGCCAGGGCCTTGAGGCTGGCGATGGGGCCCGCGCCGAAGTCCGTGGCGGGGTAGACGGTCGGGTAGCCCGGGGTGAGGTAGACGAAGATCGCGTTGGGGTTGAGGTTGGCGACGAGCTTGGCCCCTTCGAAGAGGAAGGGCTCCGTGGTCAGGCGGTAGTCGCCCCCGCCGTGGAAAGCGCTCAGAGTCTGGGTGGCGATGGAAGGGACCGCCGCGGTCAGGCTCGCCTGGACGGCCAGATTGACCTTGCCGATGTGCCCTCCGATGGAGACCTGTCTGGTCCAGTACCCGGCGTCTTCGGCCGCCCAGGCGGGGCCCGAGCCCGTCCAATAGCCGTTGCCGTCCGTGGTCTGGCCCAGGTCAGCGTCGTTCTGGACTTGGACGCCGTTCTTCCAGCCGGACCAGAGGATGGCGGCGCCGGCGGGCGCGCCGACCACGGTGTAGAAAGGCGTCTCGCCCGCCTGGTAGGCCGAGTGGTCGGAGTCGAGCCTCGGACGTACCGTGATGGACAGGTTGGGAGTCGTTTCCCCGAACCATTCCACCCCTTCCTGCACCATCCGCCATTGGAAGTTCGCGGGGCCGGGGGTGGGGGTGCCGAAGACCCTGAAGGAGAAGGCGGCGTTCTGACCGGGAGCGACCGGGGCGGTCAACGCCACCCTGCCCGTGGTCTGCATCCAGATGCCGTTGTCTTGAGGGTTCTGCGACCCCAGCCGGTGGAGGGCGGCTTCGCTCCAGGTGGTGTCGCCGGTGTTCTTGAAAGTGACCTGGGCGTAGTAGGTGACGCCTGAGATCATCTCCGTGGGCACGTTCTGGGACACGAATTGGGCGTCGTTGAGGGCATGGCATGGGGCCGCCATCAGCCCGAGCAGGGCGCCGGCCAGGGCGTTTCTCATGGTGTCGTCGGTGCTCCAAGCATTAGAACCTCGCCGAGACCGACGCGCGGTGGACCTGGCCCATGGAGCCGAAGGGCACGAGCCCGTAGTCCACGGAGAGCTTGTCGTAGGCGAGCCCCACGCCGAAAGAGAAGCCGGTGAACCCTCCCACCTCGCCGACCGTGCGCGAGTTGAAGCCGCTCCGGCCGGCCAGGGACCAGCCTCCCTTCACCGGGAAGACGTACTCGGACCCGAGGCCCACGAACGGGTCGGCGTCGTTCGGGAACCCGACGTCCATGGAGGCGGTCCAGCGCTCCGTGATGACGCCGGAGCTCCCCAGCCGGAACATGAGCGGCAGCCCGGCCGATTCCTGCTCGAACTTGAGGTCCCCGCCCATGTTGGCGGCCGTGGCGGCGAAGCGCAGGCGGCCGTCCCCATAGGCCGGCGTCAGGAGCCCAAAGTCCGCCGCCGCGGTCTGGTCCGAGTCGAGGAGCTTGGAGCGGATGAACTTGACCCCCAGCCCCGCGGAGAACCCGTCGAGGAAGGCCGGTTGCCCGACATCCCCCAGCCGGCAGGCGTAGCCCCAGGCGAGGGCCAGGTCGTAGGGAGTGAACGTGCCGACCTCCGTCCCGGTGGCGTCGTCGGTCTCCGTGATGCCGCCTGCAGAGAGGTACTGGAAGCTCGTCCCCAGAGCCCCGTGCTTGCCGAGGCTCTGGCCGTAGGCCGCGTACTCGAAGTAGCTCGAGCCGATGCCTGAGGCGTGCATGAAGGTCGCCGAGCGCTTTTCGATCTCGGTCAAGCCGGCCGGGTTCCAGTATAGGGCGCTGGCATCGTCGGCCACGGCCGAGTAGGCCTCGCCCATGGCGACGGCCCTCGCCCCCACGCCGAATTTGAGGAACCCCGCGGCCTTGGTGCCGCGGTCGCCTGATCCGAAGGCCCAGACACGGCATGGAGCCAGAAGGGCGAAGAGAATTGCCAGGAGCCCATACGTCGCGACGGCGAACGCGCCCAGGATCCTCGGTGTTCTTGCTGGCATGGCCGCAGATGGGCTCGGCGAACCCGATCCCAATCCTACAAAAAGGACACGTTTTCGGACCAGAGTCGAGGTCGCCAACGGAGCCTCGGGGCCCGAAATTTCTCGCCGCGGCCGGGCGGGCGTAGAGTTTCGGTTCCGTAATTGCTATTAAAACAGCATGGCGGCCCGCGGCATCCTCTTCCTGGTCACCACGGACAACGCCTTGGTCAACGAGATGGCCGGCTCGGACCGGGGCAAGGAGTTCGAGCTCGTCGTCTCGGCAACCCTCGAAGAGGCCGAGAAGCAGATGTCCACGCGCTTCGACCGCCGCCTCATGAGCGTGATGGTCTTCGACCTGGGGAGCGTGGACGAGAAGGCTTGCCGCCGGCAGGTCGACCTCCAGAACAGCCGCGCCCGGGGCTCCACCTTCTTCCTGAAGCCCGAGCCCGACGTCTCGGCCTCCAAGCCCGGCCCCCTCCGGGAGCTCGGCTGGCCCCTGCCCGCCGCGTTCGTCGACGAGGCCGCGCTGGTCCAGCGGCCCGTCGTGTTCCTGGCGTCCAGGCCGGTCTTTTTGGCGCGCGCCATCGAGCTGAGCTTCAAGCCCACCGGGATCCAGCCTGTGGTCCTGCAGACCGCGGAGGGCATCGCGGAGTTCATCCAGCAGTCGCCCAGCCCCATCCTGGGCAAGGGCAGGGGCATCTACGGCAGGCTGCTCGAGGGCCTCTTCGGCAAGGAGCCCGAGGCCCCGCAGCAGCCCGCGGCGGGGCCCCCCGGCATCCCCCCGAGCCTCCTGGGGCACGTCGTGGTCGCCTTGTTCGACGGCACCCGTTCGGAGGCCGAGAGCCTCGACGCGAAGCTGCGCGCCTCCATGCCGGAAGCGGTATGCTACCGGGTGACCAACGCCGACCCTCTCGTCGAGGCGGGCCGGGCCCTCGAGAACGGCATGCCGGTCGTCCTGGGCCGCGGCCTGGCCAGGCACATCGTCCCCATGCTGGTGTGCTCCGACATCAAGTCGTTCGCCCCGGTCAAGGTCCCGGTCCTGATGGTCGACCGGGAGCCGGACAAGGTGGCCGACCTCGCCAGGGCGCTGATGGCCGACGGGTACCAGGTGGAGGTCGTCAAGACCGAGGAGGAGGCGCTGCGGCTGGCGGGGGCCAAGGGCCGCTTCCACGTCGTCGTGATCGGCGTCTCCTTCGCGATGTCCTTCACCTACGCCGTGGACGCCGGCCCCGGCCTCGCGCGCAAGTTCCACGACCTCGACCCCGACCTGAGGTTCGTCTTCGTCATGGACCTCTACCCGCTCGAGCGCTCGGTGCGCGAGATGAGCCGGCTCATCGAGCTCGGGGCCGACGACATCATCCTCAAGCCCGTCGAGCCCACGCGCCTGGTGATGGCCGTGGACCGGTCCGTCAAGCGCCGGTCGCTCGCCATCGAGCAGTCGCGCCTGGGCCAGGCGGGCCTCGTCCAGGCCGCCTTCGGGCAGGCCTCCCAGACCGTCAGCCTCGTGGGGGGGCGCTACGACATGGTGCTCCAGCTCGGCGAGGGGGGGATGGGGATCGTCTTCCTGGCCACGGACCGGCAGCTGGGCCGCAAGGTCGCCATCAAGAAGATGCGCGCGGAGGTCCGGGCCAACGCCGCCCACCGCGACAGGTTCATGGAGGAGGCCAGGCTGGTCTCGCGCCTGGTGCACCCCTACATCGTGGGCGTCCACGACGTGCTCGAGCACCGGGGGGAGATCTACCTCGTGCTCGACTTCGTCGACGGCAAGCCGCTCTCCGACCTGCTGGCGGACAAGCGGCGCATGACCTTCGACCAGGGCCGCAAGGTCCTGGAGCAGGTCTGCCAGGGCATCGATTTCGCCCACCGCAACAACATCCTGCACCGGGACCTGAAGCCCTCCAACATCATGATCGACAAGAACGGCTACGCCAAGGTCATGGATTTCGGGCTGGCCCGCGAGTTCAAGGACGCCGTCTCCATGCTGACGCAGAAAGACGCCGGCGGCACCCTGGCCTACATGGCGCCGGAGCAGCACCTGGGCCGGTGCGGGAAGGCCTCGGACGTCTACTCCCTCGGGATCTGCTGGTACGAGATGCTCAGCGGCGAGCGGCCATTCAAGGGGCCGGACTTCCTGGCTCAGAAGGAGCGCATGCACTACCCCACCCTGTCCAGCCTGGTCCCCGGCCTGCCGCCGACGACCGACCAGGTCGTGGCGCGCGTCTTCGAGCCCGACCCCCACAAGAGGATCTCGGGCGCGGCGGGCTTCTACGACGCCGTGCGGGCGTTGTAGCCCCGTTGGTCTGTATGTTGCAAAGGGATGAGGTGACGGGGGGCCGCGGGAGCGTTCGGGCGGCCCGAGACCAGGAGGGATTGTCATGGACATCATCAACGAATTGCGCGCGAAGGCCAAGGCCAAGCGCCGCCGGATCGTGCTCCCGGAGGGGGACGAGCCCCGGACCGTGCAGGCCGCCGCGATCCTGACGAAGGAGGCGATCGCGGACGTCATCCTCGTGGGCGACCGGGACAGGATCGCCAAGGTCGCCAAGGAGAAGGCCGCCGACATCTCCAAGGCGCAGGTCCTCGACCCTGCCAAGGACCCCAGGCGCGCCGAGTACGCCGCGGCGTTCTTCGAGGCCCGCAAGCACAAGGGCGTCAGCGAGGCCGACGCGGCCAAGCAGATGGACGACCCCCTGACCTACGGGATCATGATGGTCAACGCGGGCGCGGCCGACGGCTACCTGAGCGGCGCGGACCACGCCACGGGCGACACGGTGCGCCCCGCGCTCCAGATCATCAAGCCCGCCAAGGGCGCGGCCACCATCTCGAGCTTCTTCATCATGGTCTTCGCCGACAAGAAGATCGGCGAGAACGGGATCCTGATCTTCGCCGACTGCGCCATCGTCCCCGACCCCCCGCCGCTCAAGCTGGCGTCCATCGGCGTCGCCTCGGCCCGGGCCGCCAAGATCCTCTGCGGGTTCGAGCCCAAGGTGGCGTTCCTCTCGTTCTCGACCGCCGGCTCCGCGAAGCACGAGTACGTCGACCGCGTGGTGGAGGCCGTCAGGATCGCCCGGGAGAAGGCCCCGGACCTGCAGATCGACGGCGAGATGCAGGCCGACGCGGCCCTCGTCTCGGCCATCGGCTCCAAGAAGTTCCCGGGGAGCAAGGTGGCGGGCGTCGCCAACGTGCTGGTGTTCCCGGACCTCAACGCCGGCAACATCGGCTACAAGCTCGTCCAGCGCCTGGCCGGCGCCGAGGCCATCGGCCCCATCCTGACCGGCTTCAACAAGCCGGTCAACGACCTCTCGCGGGGCTGCAGCGTCGACGACATCGTGACCATGGCCGCCGTGACCTCGATGCAGACCGAGATCAAATTCTGACGCCGCTCGAGGCGCTGCGCCGGAAGGGGCGCCGCTCCCGGTAGGACGCCCGCCTCGTCGGGATGACGCGGTTTGTCGGGACTTGCGGGGCCAACTATGTCTATAATTACGTTGACATGACGCCCAGGCCCCCGAAGGCGCGGCGATGATCGCTTCCACCGGCATGCACCCGCTGTTCCTGCTCATGGCCGCCGTCGGCATCGTCACGGGCCTCTACACCATCTACTCCATCTTCCCGATGTCCATGCCCGTGCTGTTCGCCTTCAGCGTGATCGGGCTGCTGGTCCGGATCGCCCAGCTGTCGAAGGAGGCGCGGCGCGAGCACGACCCCGGGGAGGTCATCGATTTCGAGAAGCTCCACGCCAAGGACGTCGCGCGCTACGGCCCCTGGCTCAAGGAGAACCTGCGGGGGCACAACGCGGTCGTGGACCGGGCCCTCGGAAGGATCCAGTCGAACCTGGCCGTCGCCGTCCCCCAGCGGACGCTGGGCGCCTTCCTCCTGGTGGGCCCGACCGGCACCGGCAAGACCTTCTTCGGCGAGCTGATGGCCAAGGCCCTCTACCCGGACGGCGAGGTCGTCATCCTCCGCATGAACCAGTACAAGGACCACCAGGACGTGGTCACGCTCATCGGCCCCCCGCCGGGGCACATGGGCTACGAGATCGGCGGGTCGATCACCCGGCCCGTGCTCGAGGATCCCTACCGCGCCATCGTCCTCGACGAGTTCGACAAGGCGCACCCCGACGTCCGGCACTGTCTCTACGACATCCTCGACCGGGCCCAGTGCCGCGAGAAGAGCTCGGGCAGGAACGTCCATTTCAGCGCGTGCGTCTTCTTCGCCACCTGCAACGCCGGCGTCGAGGACCTGCGCTCCATCTGGGGCGAGTCGGACGACCCGATCGTGCGCACCGGCCGCGCGAGGGAGGCCCTCAGCCGGCAGGGGTTCGAGAAGGCCCTGCTGGCCCGCTTCGACGATATCCTCCTGATGGATGAGCTCAAGCCCGTGGAGGTCGCGGAGGTCGCCTGCCTCCAGATCGCCAAGCACTGGCGGCAGTACGGCATCGAGGTCGCCTACGCCTCGCCCGAGCTGCTGGTCGAGGCCGTCAAGAGGAACGTCGAGTTCCAGGAATACGGCGTGCGCCAGTTGGCGCACCTCATCCAGGAGCTGACGGGCCCGCTCATCGAGGCCGCGCGGCGCAACGGCGTCACCAGCGTCCGGCTCGAGCTCGACCCCAAGACCAACCGCGTCACGGTGGCGGAGCGCTGATGGGCCAGTCCTACCAGCCCGGCATGACCGAAGACGTGTGGGTCCAGATCCTCGCCCTGCTGGCGATCGTCGCCGGCGTGCTGTCGGGCCACTTCTTCTACGGACGGAGCCTGCGGCCCGTCCACGACCCCGGGTGGACGGTCGCCGCCGACCCGATGCCGGCCGCGCCGTCCCAGCCGCCGGCCGGCGTCGTCCCGGCGTCCGCGCCCGCCCCGACGCCGCCCCAGGCCCCCGCGAGCCGGCCCAGGACCGCCGGCCACTGGATCGTGGACGCCAAGATGCCCGCCGACGCCGACTGCGCGACCCTGGCGCAGGCCGTGATGGAATCCCGCGAGGGAGACAGCATCACGCTGCGGCCGGGGACGTACAAGGAGGGCGTCGTCATCAACAAGTCCCTGACCATCGCGGGGGCGGGGGTGTCCCCCGACCAGGTCACGCTCTCGCACTCGGGCGCCCGGACCGTTGGCGTCTCGGCCGGCCGCGTCACCCTGGAGAACCTGAGCCTGGGCAACTCGGGCGGGAGCTACGTCGTGGAGGTCGCCAAGGCGCAGGCGACCTTTAAGAACGTCAGGCTCAGGGCCGCCACCCAGGGCGTGCGCGTCGTGGACGCCGACCTCGACGTCGCGGACTCGGAGCTCGACGCCAAGGTGGCGCTGTCGGTGGAGGGGATGTCGCGGGTGAGCCTCCTCCACGCGACGCTCACCGGCGAGCAGGCGGCGGTCTCGGTGTCGGGCGGCCGGGCGGACGTGTCGGTCGAAGGCTCCCGCATCCAGGACAGCCGGGGCGTCGGCCTCGAGGCGGGCCGGTTCGCCAGGGTCCGCATGAAGGAGGTGTCCCTCACGGGGAACTTCGGCGCCGCGGTGTCCGTGCGCTCCGGAGCCGACGTGACCATCTCTCGCTCGAAGATCACGGACAACCGCGACTGCGGCGTCCGGGTCGACGGGGCCTTCGTCACGCTGGAGGCGGTGCAGGTCTCGCGCAACCGCTGCGGGGTGGGGTTCGTGGGGTTGGGCACCCTCAACGCCCGCAACAGCGAGTTCTCGGAGCTGGAGCTGGGCGCCGTCGCCATCAAGCCGGGGCTCGAGAAGACCGTGATCATCAAGGGGTCGGGGAACATCGGCCTCGAGATCCCCAAGTCCCGGGGCGACGAGAAGAGGCCGGGCCAATAGGAAGGAGAGGATCATGTCAGAACTGCGCAAGATGACGGATTGGAGCAAGCTCCGCGACATGGTGGAGAGCACCCGGCTCGACGACAAGAGCCGCAAGGTCGACGAGACCAAGCTCCTGGACCACCTCAATTCAAGGGTCAAGGGCCAAGACGAGGTCATCAAGGACGTGGCCAAGCTGATCAACTTGAGCTGGCGCAAGCAGGAGCGCACCCGGCCCATCTGCAGCATGCTCTTCCTGGGTCCCACGGGCACCGGCAAGACCGAGCTCGCCAAGGCCCTGACCGAGTACCTCTACGGCAGCGAGAAGGACATGCTGCGCTTCGACTGCTCGGAGCTCTCCAGCCCGGACATGGCCAAGAGCCGCCTGACCGGCTCCTCGTCCGGCTACAAGGACTCCGAGTCGGGCGGCCAGCTGACCCGCCCCATGATGGCCAACCCCCGGCGGCTGGTCCTCTTCGACGAGATCGAGAAGGCCCACCCCCTCGTGTTCGACCTGCTGCTCCAGCTCATGGGGGACGGCCGCCTGACCGAGCAGAGCTCCGGCAAGACCGCGGACTTCACCCAGGCGATCGTCGTGCTCACGAGCAACGCCATCGCCGACGAGGTCGGCAAGGCGGTGGAGGGCCTGACCGACTACCACGAGATCGTCAACGCCGTCAAGACCCTGCTCGCCGAGCACGGCACCTTCCGGCCCGAGATCCTGGGCCGCATCGACAAGGTCTACATGTTCAAGCCGCTGCAGGGCATGATCATCGCGGAGATCGCGCTCCTGAAGATCGAGCGCCTCGCCAAGGAGTACGGGCTGACCGTGGAGTTCATCGCGCCCGAGCTCCTGATGCAGGCCCTCGAGGCCAACATGAAGGTGAGCAAGTTCGGCATCCGGGAGCTCGAGCGCATCCTCTTCGACAAGTTCGCCTCCCACATGGTCGAGATGCGCGAGAAGAGGGCCAAGGCGGTGTCGTTCGACATCGACGAGGGCGGCCAGATCGTCTGCCGCTACCAGGGCCCGCCGGAAACCCCCGGGCCCAAGAAGTAGCGCCTCCCGGCCAGGCCCCGGCAGGGCGGGGCCGTTGGGCCGTTTGCCCTGGGGGCGACTGGGCCGATGGGCCTTTGCGCGGCGCGGCTCTTCCCGGTATCATGTTCATATGCTGCGATGTCGGCCGGCCGGACGACGCTGGACGGCGACGCTGGCCCTCGTCTTATGGGCGGCGTCCGCGAGGGCCCAGACCTGCAAGGGCCCGACCGTGTCGGTCGTGCGACAGGTCCTCCCCGTCCCGGCCGTCGTCCCCTCGCTGAATCTCGGCGCCGGCCTGAAGCCGGCCCTGGCGGGCCGGTCGTGGGGCGCTCCGGCGCTGAGCCCGCTCGCGAGCCCCCTGGCGGGCATCGCGCCCGCCGCCCCCATGTCGGCCGCCGCCTCGCTGCCCGCGGAGCCGGCCGCGCCGGCGTTGCCGGGCGCGGCGATGCCGGCCGCTCCGGCCCCCGGCGGGGAGGGTGGGCATCCCGAAGCCGGGTCAGCCGAGAGCGCGCACCTTTTCGACGGGACCGCGAGGCTTTCGCCCCTGCCGGTCGATGCGGCCGGGGACCTGGTGCCCGAATGGCCGGGCCAGGAGGGCGACACGGTCCGGATCAACGGGAACGCCTATGTCCTGGGCGAGAAGCTCGGCGAGGGGACGGGCGCCTTCGTCTACCGGGTCCAAGGCAGGCCGCTGGTGGTCAAGCTGATCTATCCCGGCCTGGCCGATATCCCGGTCTTCGGCTCCGAGGTGCCGGCGCTCAAGGAGATGGCGGCCGTCGGCATCGAGCACGCCAGGATGCGCGACCATAGCGCGGACGGCATGGTCATCGTCAAGGACCTCGTGGACGGCGAGAGGATCTACGACGTGGCCGAGCGCGGAGGCCTGGACCGGGAGCGCGTAGCGTCGCTGGTCGGCCTGGCCGCGTCGCTCATCGCCATGGAGCGCACCGCGGACCTCAACCTGGGCAACCTCATCTGGGACGCCGGGAAGAAGACCTGGGTCCTCATCGACGCCGGGGGCTTCGCGAAGGGCCCGGCGTGGGGCGTCCTGGGGCAGATCCTGAGCCCGGGCCGGACCAAGCTCACCCGCATCGTTCCGGCGGACTTCCTGGACGCCCTGGCGGCGAGGCTGGGCCGGGATTCGGACGCCTGGCGCAGGGTCATGACCCCGCCCGACCACCTCAAGGACTTCGTGCGGGAGCACGCCCGGACGAGCCCTTAAGACCTCAGCAGGCTCCGCTTGTAGCCGTACGCGAAGTAGATCCCCAACCCCGCGGCCAGCCAGACCACGAAGCGCAGCCACGTGACCTTGTCGAGCCCCGTCATCAGGAAGAGGCAGAAGGCGATGCCCAGGAGCGGCATGACGATGCCGCCCGGGACCGTGAAGGGCCGGGGCCGGCCCGGGTCCTTGTAGCGCAGGATGATGACGCCGACGCAGACGAGGACGAACGCGAAGAGCGTGCCGATGTTGCAGAGGTTGGCCATCTCGTCGATGTTGCAGAAGGCCGACAGGACCGCCACCACGACGCCGGTCCAGATGGTGGTCACGTGGGGGGTCCTGAAGCGCGGGTGGACCTTGGCGAAGTACGGGGGCAGGAGCCCGTCGCGGCTCATGGAGAAGAAGATGCGGGGCTGGCCCATCTGGAACACCAGGAGCACGGCGGTGTGGGCGATGACCGAGCCGAGGGACACGAGCCCGATGAGCCAGGGGCTGACGTGGTTGTACTCGAGGCCCACGATGAGGGGCTCGGCGATCTTGTTCTTCATCTCCATGAAGGGCATCATCCCGGTCAGGGCCACGGTCACCAGGATATAGACGACGGTGCAGATGACGAGGGAGCCGATGATGCCGATGGGCATGTCCCGCTTGGGGTCCTTGGTCTCCTCGGCCACGGTCGAGACCGCGTCGAAGCCGATGTAGGCGAAGAAGACCGTCGCCGCGCCCACCCGGATGCCCTGCCAGCCACCGGGGGCGAAGGGCGTCCAGTTCTCCCAGCGGAAGTAATAGAAGCCGACGCAGATGAAGACGGCGAGCACGACCAGCTTGAGCCCGACCATGACGTCGTTGAACCGGCTCGACTCCTTGATGCCGATGACGAGCAGGGCAGTGATGGCCAGCACGATGGCCACGGCCGGCAGGTTGAAGATGAGCGGGACGCCCAGGACGTGGGGCACGGCGGAGAGGTCGAAGAGCTGGGGGTTGGCGGCCGCCTTCTGGATGAAGGACCTGTAGTCGATGCGCAGCCAGATGGGGATGTCCAGGCCGAAGGCGGTCTTCACGAAGTCGTTGAAGTACCCGGCCCAGCTGATGGCCACGGCCACGTTGCCGATGGCGTACTCGATGATGAGGTCCCAGCCGATGATCCAGGCCACGAGCTCGCCCATGGTGGCGTAGGTGTAGGTGTAGGCGCTGCCCGAGATGGGCACCATCGCGGCCAGCTCCGCGTAGCACAGCGCGGTGAACCCGCAGGCGACGGCGGTGATGAGGAAGGAGATGATGAGCGCGGGGCCGGCGGGGTGGCCGCTCGAGGCCCCGACCGCGGCCTCGCCCACCATGGCGAAGATGCCGGCGCCGATGATGGCCCCGATGCCGATCATCGTGACGTCGAAGGCGCCGAGCACGGCCTTGAGCTGGTGTCCCCTGGTCTTGGACTCGTGGATCAGGGAGTCGACCGACTTGGTGCGGAAAATCGACAGGCTGGACATGGGCCTAGGCTAACATTTCTGGCCAGCCAAGACAACGCGCGGTGATGCCGGCGAATCCGCTATAATCCGTTACTACTCGCCTCCCCGCGGGGGAGGCATCCTAAATGAAACGGCATTGGCCCCCCCGCTACTCGCCCCCCCGTGGGGGGGTCGAGTGATTGCCCACGCGGTCATGGGCGGCCTTGCCGTCGTGATGGGCCTGGTGCTCGTCCTGCCGTTCTCGGTCAAGAAGGTCGAGGAGGAGCTCGAGGCCTTCCTGTTCGTCATGGGGGCCGCGGCGGTCACCATCGCCGGCAAGTGGAGCGGGCACCTGGTCCACGAGGCGCTCTGGGAGCCCGTCAAGATCACGGCCGCGGTCCTGCTGGTAGGGTTCGCGTTCCGGGCGGGCAGGCCGAAGGTGCGGTCGGTCGTCTCCTGGCTCATCAAGGCCGCCGGTCTGCCGGCCGCCGTCATGCTCATCGTGTTCGCGCTGGGGCTGCTGTCGAGCGTCATCACCGCCATCATCGCCTCCCTGGTCCTGGCCGAGGTCGTGACGGTGCTCAGGCTGGACAGGAAGTACGAGGTCAGGGTGGTCATCTGCGCCTGCTACGCTATCGGCCTGGGCGCGGCCCTCACGCCCATCGGGGAGCCCCTCTCGACCATCGTGGCGTCCAAGCTCAAGGGGCCGCCCCACAACGCCGATTTCTTCTTCCTGATCCGGCTGCTGGGGCTCTGGGTCGTGCCGGGGGTCGCGCTGGTGTCGTTCCTGGCCGGCGCCAAGGTCGGCCACCGGGTGGCGGAGGGCGCCTCGCTGTCCGAGGACCGCGCCGAGGGCGCGCGGGACATCGCGCTGCGCTCGTTCAAGGTCTATCTCTTCGTGATGGCGCTGGTCTTCCTGGGCGCGGGCCTGGCGCCGCTGGCGGAGCGGACGGTGGCGGCCGTGCCGAGCTGGGGGCTCTACTGGATCAACTCGGTGTCGGCCATCCTCGACAACGCGACGCTGGCCGCGGCCGAGGTGGTGCCCTCCATGAGCGAGGGGAAGATCGTCTTCCTTCTCATGGGCCTGCTCGTCTCCGGGGGGATGCTCATCCCGGGGAACATCCCCAACATCATCTGCGCCTCCAAGCTCGGCATCAAGAGCAAGGAGTGGGCGGCCTTCGCCGCGCCCCTGGGCGCCGTCCTGATGCTGGCCTATTTCGCGGTCCTGATGGCCGCGGTGCGCCAGGCATGATCAGCGGCCTCAGGATCGCCGGCGAGAAGTGCGCCAAGTGCGGCGCCGTCGAGCTGCGCTGCAGTTCCGTGGCGGCGCTGCATTGGGTACGGGTCCTGCGCATGAGCCGCAAGCGCTTCTGCCCGTCCTGCGGCAATAAGTGGCACGTCGATCCGGCCCCGGTCACGGTCCACTCGCCGTGGGACCGGGAGGCGAAGATCGTGCTGGCGTTGGCTCTGACCGCGGCCGGCGCCGTCGCGGTCCTGGGGCTGCTGCAATCCCACCCCATCGACGCGGCCAAGAGGCTGGTCCGGGGCCAGTCGGACGACGCCCACGGCCGCAAGAGCAAGAACGTCCTCTGGAGCGTGCTCGGCTTCCTGTACCCCTCCAAAGAGGACGCCAAGACGGATTACTACGGTCACTCCAGGAAGTGAGGCGGCCGGAGCGCTACTCCTTGGAGTAGAAGACCGCCGCGGTCAGGCCGATACCGATGATCAAGGTCAAGACGGTGTCGGAGACGAAGTAGGGGAAGACCATCAGCGCGCCGCCGAGGGCCATCGCGTTGACGTTGCCGTCGCGCCTCCCGTAGCCCAGAACGACGAGCCCGACGGCCGAGAAGAACAGTCCCGCGGCGATGTTGGCGGCGCCTCCCGAGACCGACCCAGAGGACAGCCGGGAGGCGATGCCGGAGGGCAGGCCGGAAGAGAGGTCGACGGTCATGCGGGGACATCATACCATGTGCGGACGGCCCCGGCGGAAATTCGGTATCATCTCCCGGGCATGGCGACGCTGAGGCTGGAGTCCGTCTCGTTCAAGGCCGGGGGCGCGCGCCTCCTGGCCGAGACGAACCTGCTGTTCAGGTCCGGGCAACTGACGGGCATCCTGGGCCCCTCGGGGTCGGGGAAGAGCACCCTGCTCAAGTGCCTGACGACGATCCACAAGCCGACGGCCGGCCGGGTGACGCTCGACGGGGAGGATGTCTGGGCCATCCGGCGCCGCTTCAGGCTGTCCCTCGGCTACGTCCCGCAGGACGACGTCATCCATCCCCAGCTGACCGTGGAGCAGGCCTTCCTGTTCTCCTCCAGGCTGCGGCTGGACACGGCGATGGCCCCGGAGGCCGTGGCCAAGAGGGTCGACGCGGTCGCGGCCCTGCTGGGCCTGGCCGAGGCCAGGAAGCGCCGCATCTTCCGGCTGTCCGGGGGACAGAGGAAGCGCGTCAACATCGGCATCGAGCTGCTGGCCGACCCAGAGGTCCTGGTCCTCGATGAGCCGGCCTCGGGGCTCGACCCGGGGACCGAGGAGGACCTCGTCAAGCTCCTCGGGGCCCTGGCGGGCGCCGGCCGGACCGTGGTGATGACCACGCACTCCATGGAGTACCTCTCCTCCCTGCACCGTATCGTGGTGCTGGCGGCCGGCAACGTCCTGTTCTGGGGCGGCTACCAGGACCTCCTCGCCCACTTCCAGGTCCCGCACGCGGCCGACGTGTTCAAGGCCATCCGCGGCAAGGGCGTCGACTCCTGGGCGGCCCTCTACCGCAGCTCTCAGCTGGCGCGCAAGGCCGAGGGGCCCTGACGGGTCCTCGGGTCCTGGCCGGGCCTTTGGACCCCCCCCGAGCCTGGGTATTTCGGGCCGGTTCCGTGCTATACTGTGATCGTGGTGACATTCCGTCCGGAGGTGCCCCTCGTCATGCTGAGACTCGCCGCGCTCGCCTTGTGCTTTGCCGTCCCCTCGTTCGCGACGCCTGCCGTGCCCGTCCACGACGCCGAGTTCGCCGGGACGGTCGCCAAGATCGCCTCCGAGGCCAAGGGCCTGGCCGCCGATTTCTTCGCCGCGTCCCATTGGATGCAGGACCGGGAGGTCGTGGCCCTGCTGCGCGACCAGGACCCGCAGGTGCGCGTCGCGGCCCTGAAGTACGCCCGCTCCATGCCCCTCATCCAGGACGTCGACGTGCGCCGCGAGGTCGGCGCCATGGCCTCCAACGAGCGCGTCCTCGACGTGCGCCTGGAGGCCGTCAGGACGCTCTACTGGGTGGCGCAGTACAACGACTTCCAGCGCCAGCTCTTCGACCTGGCCCGCCACGACGCGCAGCCGCGGGTGCGCGCCATGGCCTACAAGGCCCTGCATAGCGCGGCCGCCCACAGCTCGTCGGTGTGGAGGTACATGCTCTACGCGGCCCGCAACGAGAAGAACCTCGAGGTCCAACAGGCCGTGGCCTGGTCGCTGTTCGAGTGCTCCGGCCAGCCGGACGTGCGTCGGGAGCTCGAGCGAACGGCGTGGAACGCCGGTCTCGACGCGGGCCTGCGCCTCGAGGCGGTCAAGAGCCTCTACGGCGCCATGGTGTACAGCGAGATCAGCCGCGGGATGATCCGCCTCGCCTACGACGTCGGCCAGCCCAAGGATCTGCGCCTGGCCGCCATCCTGGCCCTGAGCGCGGTCACCGGCTCGGAGGTCTCGCGCGCCATCGAGGGCCTGCTGCGCGATCCCGACCCCGGGATCCGCGCCGCGGCCGTCCAGGCCGCCGGGGGGCTGTCCGAGGAGTTGCGCCGGTTCTTCCACCTCGGGTACAAGCTCAACGACCGGTACGTCAGCCCCATCGAGAACGAGTAGGCTCGCCGCCTGAAGGGTCGTCCCTACGCCGCCTCAGGCTGGGCTGGCTGGCCGAACACTGCCGCGAGCTCGGCCAGGAGGGCCTTCATGCCCGGAGGCCTGGCCGAAGGGTCCGCCTTGAGGCATCGGACGACCAGGTCCTTGAGCTTCTCTGGCACGGCGTCGGGCAGGGCGGCGTAGGACTCCCGCTCTTTGACCTCGCGCAGGCCCTTGCCGGTCAGGAAGGGCAGGTCGCCGGTGAGGAGCTCGTAGGCGGTCACGCCCAGGCTGTAGACGTCGCACGCGTAGCCCGGCCTGCCCGCGTGCTGCTCGGGCGCCATGTAGGCCGGCGTGCCAGTGGCCTGGGTCTGCTCGAGCCCGACCGCGTCCACGTGCCGGGCGATGCCGAAGTCCATCATCTTGACCGCTCCCTTGCGGTCCATCATGATGTTGGCGGGCTTGACGTCCAGGTGCGCGACTCCCTTCTCGTGGGCGTGGCCGAGCGCCTCGCAGGCCAAACTCAGCAGGCGCACGCACTGCCTGGGCTGGAACGCGCCCCGGCAGGCCAGGAGGTCGGCGACGGTCTCGCCGTCGACGTACTCGAACACCAGGTAGGTGGACCCCTCGTGCTCGACCGTCTCGTGGAAACCCACGATGCCCGCGTGCTTGAGCTCGGCCAGGGTGGCGGCCTCGTCCAGGAGGAGCCGCCTGTGCTCGGGGTCCCGGGCGATGCTCTGGCGCAGGCGCTTGAGCGCGACCTCGCGGCCGGTTTGGCGGTCTCTCGCCTTGTACACCAGGCCCATGCCGCCCACGCCCAGGGGCCTTAGGATCTCGTAGCGGGAGGCCACCATGGCGGCGGCGGGCGGCTCGGTCTCTGGCACGACGGCCCCGGCGGCGGAGGCGGCCGCGCGGGTGTCCCGCATGGCCATGACCGTGGTCAGATGCGTCAGCTCGTCGGGCGAGATGGCGTCGATGCGCTGGAGCCTGACGTCGGCGTCCTTGTAGCCTCGCGTCTTCTTGAGGAGCTCCTGGTAGGTCGCCTTGGCCCGCCCGAAATCGCCGTGGCGCTCGCAGAACACGGCCCAGTAGTAGCGCAATTCGGGCGCGGCCTCGACGGCGATGCGGCTCTGCGCGTCCTGGAACAAAGCCCTGGCCTGTTCGAAGCGGTCCTGCCGCTGGAGGGCTCTCAAGGCGCAGCCGTATTCGCGGGCGCTCCAGCGGCTCCGGGAGACCTTCTCCAGCGCGTCCATCGCCGGCGCTTCCTTGCCGTCCTCGATGAGCGCCTCGGCGAGGAGGACGCGCTTGTCCTCGGGCAGCTCGTCGGCGGCCAGCTCCTCCAGGCTCCCGTCCTTGGCGTGCAGGGAGACCAGCAGCCCCCAATCCTCGCCCTCGAGCGCGGGCTTCTTCTTGAGCAGGACGAGCCCGGCCCCGGCCCGCCCTCGCTGCAGGAACGCCTGGGCATAGCCCGAGTAGAACCCGGGCGGCCGGCCCGTCCCCGCCTGGGCCGCGAAGTCGTCGGCTTGGCCCGCGTCGTCGAACACCTGGGCCACCAGGTAGGAGTCCGTCTCCGCTTTCCAGGCGGTGTCCACGACGGCGCCCAGGACGCCAGCGGCCTCCCGGCCGAGCTTGAGCGAGTCGAGCTGGTTGGCGATGCCGAGGCGCTCGCCGTAGGCGACGAACTCGGTGGAGAGCGCCCCGGCCCTGCGCAGGGAGATGACGCGGTGGAGCACCTTGTAGGCCGCGGCTTCCTTGCCCGTCGGGCGGCAGTCCTTGAGCAGTTCGTGCGCCGCGTCGTAGGCCCCGGCCCGCAAGAAAGCCATGGCAAAGGCGGCGCGGGCGGGTTCGGCCAGGCCCGAGGCAGTCTGCGGGAAGTCGCGCGACCGGCCGGCCTTGACGTAGTCGAGCGCCACCCGATCCATCTCCGCCTCGTGGCGCGACGCGGCCGTGAGCTCCGCCTCGGTCCGGGGCCTGAAAGCCGCCGACCCAAGCCGGCCGGTCGAGGAACCGGCCGCGGCGGCGGCGAACGGCAGGCTCTCGGGTTCCTTCTCCTGCGGCGGGGCGGCCTTGGACCTGCGGCCCGCCGCCACCCCCACGCCGACCAAGAACACGAGCACGATGACCCCGGCGACCAGCCAGATCAGGTTCTCCCGGCGCTGTTCGGCCTGCTTGCGGGACTGCTCTCGAAGGGATTCCAGCTTCTCCACGACGGTCGGCAGGTCGAGGGCCTTTTGGGCGGCTTCGACCTCCACGATCGCGGCCTGGAGATCCTCCTTGTCCTCGAACCCCTGGGCGACGGCCAGGCGGCGCTCATATTCTGCAATCCTGCCCAGCATCGCCTTGGCTTCGGCGCGCAGGTCGCCTCCGGCCCGGGATCGGCCGTCCAGCGCTTTCTTGATGGTCTCCTTCGCTTCCGCCAGCCGGCCTGTCGTCGCCAGGCACAGGCCCCGGTAGTCGTTCCAGACCGCGTCCGGCCTTGAGGAGAGCACGACGTCGAAGTCGGCCATCGCCGCCGCGTGCTCGCCCTGGTGGTATTTCGCGGCCCCGAGCAGGTTCCTGATCCCGGCGTCCGACGGGTCGAGCTGTGCCGCCCTGTCGAGGATGAGATGGGCCAGCTTCGGGTCGGTCTTCACCAGCGGGCCGGCTCTGGCCAGGAGCGCGGCGGCCGTGGTTCGGCGGTACTGCTGGTTATCGGGCGAGAGCTCGACGGCCTTGTTGAGGGAGTCGATGGCCTGCTCGACGTCGCCCTGGGCGAGCAAGCGCTCCCCGTCCTTGAAATGGCCGGCGGCCGCGGTCTCGGTGCCGGCCCGGAGGGCGGCCCTGGCGGCGTCGCGGTGCTCGGCCGCCTCGGAGACGGCGGGATTGAGCTCGAGGGCCTTGTCGTAATCCTTGATCGCGCGCTCGTACTGCCTGAGGCCTGCGTAGGCGAACCCGCGATTAGCGAAGGCAAGGGCGAGACGAGGGTCGAGTTCGATGGCTTTATCAAAATCCCGGATCGCGCGATCGTATTGCTTAAGGCTGGCGTAGTGGAAGCCGCGGTTGTTGTGGGGCATGGCAAGATTCGGTTGGAGTAGGATGACCTTGTCGTCATCCTGTATTGCGCGGTCGTATTGGCCGAGGACACCGTAGAGTATGCCGCGGTTCTGGTAGGCATCGACATAGTCCGGCTTGAGTTTGATGGCCGTGTCCAAATCTTGAATCGCGCGGTTGTATCGTTTGAGTTCGATGTTGACTGTGGCGCGCACAAGGAAGACATTACTCATGGTATCGGAATTCATGCGCGACTTTTTCGACAACAGGATGGCTTTGTCGAGGTCTTGTGTTGCCCGATTATATTGCTTGAGGCTGGCGTAAGTGACACCGCGACTGGCGTAGGCCTCGGCGAAATTCGCATTGAGTTCGATGGCCGTGTCCAAGTCCTGTATCGCCGGATCGAATTGGTTGAGGCTGGCATAGTTGGCGCCGCGCTTCATGTGAGCCCAGGCCTTGTAATACACCTCGTCCTCGGGGGTCCACTGCGCCAGCGCCTTGGTGTAGAGCTGAATCTTTTCGGCGGGGTTCGCGGCCTCTTCGCCCGCGTTGAACAGGTCGCGGAAGCCGCTAGGGTTGGCCGCGGGGGCCGCGGCGCTGGAGCTCAGCGAGCGGCCTCCCAGCTTGGGGGTACTCCAGCGGCGCTCCTCGGCTCTCGCGGATGGGACCATGGCCAGGACGAGCGCGAGGGCCGCGAGCCGGCGCGCCGAGGGTCTAGTCATCGGGAGTCGCCATCCCGCCAGCATTATACCCCGCCCTTGGCCGGCCAGCAAGGCCGCTGGCTGGCATATGTTCTGGCCGGCGGAAGCCGTCCGGCGATCAGAAAGGTTCGGGTGGAACTTTCTTGCCGCCTCGATCGTATGCATAGGTGGGCGCTGATCCCAGGCTGAAAGGAGGTCCCTTGGACTTGCTTGCGAGCAGTGTCGCCGTGCCAGACGATGGGGAGTTATCCACCGAACTTTCCCGGGAAAGTCCGGTGGATAAGTCGCCTGGCCGACAGCTTGTCGTTCCAGGCGCGATCCCCGCGGACCTCTCCGGCTTGGATGATTCGGAGGTTCTCCGGTGGGTCCGAACGTTCGCGGTTCGAGAGAGGCGCGCGACGGTCGCCTTGCTCGCGGTCCTGGGCGAGGTGGAGCGGCGGGGCCTTCACCTCCGGGAGGGTTATGCATCGCTTTTCATGTTCTGCGTGAAGGACTTGCGCCACTCGGAGGGCGCCGCCTACAAGAGGGTCCACGCGGCCCGGGCGGGAAGGCGGTTCCCCGAGATATACTCGCTGCTTCGCGACGGAGCTCTGTCGCTCAGCGCGGTGGCCATGCTCGAGCCGCATCTGACGCCCGAGAATAAGGACATGCTGCTGACCCGAAGTCAGGGTCTCGGCAAGAGGCAGCTCGAGATGGTCATCGTCGGCATGGCGCCCCGGCCGGAAACGCGGGATGCCGTGCGGAGGCTGGACGTCGCTGCAGGCGCGACGGCGGCGGAGCACCCTCGGCTGTCTACGGGCGCGTCCGTTGGGGCGGCTCAGGCGGAACTTGGCGGCGGGAATGGAAGCTCGCTGGAGGGGCTGTCATGCCAGCCTTTGGGGCTATCAGGTTCCAGCCCGGACCATTCCCTGGCGCGCATCCAGCCGCTTTCTCCGGGTCGGGTCAAGTTCAGCTTCACGGGCAGCTCGGAGCTGCTTGAAATGGTCGAACGGGCGCGGGACCTGCTCAGGCACAAGCATCCGGAGGGGGGGCTTGCGAACGTCTTTGCGGAACTGGCTCGATTCTACCTGGACAGGAAAGATCCAAGCCGCAAGGTGCGCGCGGGTCGCGCACGACCGCGGGGGAGGAAGTCCGGTGGGAACGCCCGGCGCATCCCGGAGGCCGTCAAGCGCGAGGCATGGACGCGCGACCAGGGGCGCTGCGCGTACGTCTCGCCTTCGGGCCGCAGGTGCGGGGCGGCGGCTTGGCTCGAGTACGATCACATCAGGCCATGGGCGCTCGGCGGGAGGTCGGATGACGGGGGGAACATCCGGCTTCTATGTCGGGCGCACAATCAGTGGGAGGCGCGAGCGCGATTCGGGGAGGGGCGCTTCAAGAGGCGGGGGTAGCCATAGGCCTGTCCCAGCGGGTCCGGGCGGCGGCCGCGGGACTGTCGGCCGCGTGTCTTGATCGGTCTTGACCGGCGGGCTTTTCCGGGCAGGGCCCAAATGGTACCATGGGCCGATGGCCAGGCCGGGGTTCAGGGCTCAGATGGACGCGCTCATCGGCCGCAACATCGCCATCCATTTCGGGGCGGCCGGCACCCTGCTCCTCATGGTCGCGCAGGCCCCCATCATCGGCTACTTCATCGGCCTGGGCTGGAAGGGCCAGGAGGCCGTCCCGCAGACCTACTTCATCATGTCCGTGGCGGCGCTGTGGATGGGCTGCATGAACGCCTGCACCTCCATCGTGGTCGAGCGGCAGGTCTACCTGAGGGAGCGCATGTTCGACCTGAACATCTGGTCCTACCTGTTCTCCAAGATGAGCGTGCTGGCGGTCGTGGGCGGCCTCCAGAGCCTCCTTCTGCTGGCGACGCAGGGCCGCTTCATGCATCTGAAGAGCTCCGTGCTCGCCCAACTGCTCTTCTTCGTCAGCCTTTCCATGACCGGCCTGGCCGCGGGCGCGTTGGGGCTGCTCATCTCGTCTTTGGCCAGGACGTCCTACGGGGCCGTGGTGGCGGTGCCCATCGTGCTGCTGCCGCAGGCCATCTTCACCGAGGTCCTGCTGGGGGAGAACGTCAAGAACGCCGTTCCGGCCGTCATCGAGAAGCTGACCCTCACCAAGTGGTGCTACCAGGCGCTCATGGACGTCCACCAGGGCGTCCATGTCCTCGACCAGGCCAAGAGCCTGGCCGCCCTCGCCTTGGCCCTCGGGCTGTTCCTCGCCCTGGCGGCCGGCAAGCTCAAGCTGGAGGAGAGTTGATGAAGAGGCTGTTCGCCATCGTCGTCGTGCTGGCCGCCGGGACCGGGGCCGCCTTCCTCATGTCCGAGGGCTACGTGCCGGGCTGGCCGAGCGACAAGGCGGCCATCAGGCAGAAGTCCGTGCGCTTCCTCGAGTGCCTGAAGTTCAAGAACTTCGAGGAGGCGGCCGTGTTCCATACGCCGGCCGAGCTCAAGGACCACCCGAACATCCCCAAGCAGCTCGAGAGCTTCTTCAAGATCCCGCACGAGAACCTGGACATCCAGGACATCAACATCGACTTCATGGAGTTCGACTCGACCGGAGCTCGCGCCAAGGTCAAGACCACCACGGGCGTCCACGTCCTCAACAGCAAGGAGGACCGGCGGGTGGAGGCGATGATCTATTGGAAGAAGGTGGACGGGCAGTGGTTCATGGACCTGCGGACCACGCTTGAGCGCGGCGCCGGCGGGCTTTGAGTTTGCGAGCGCAGCGAGCGAACCACCCGCTGTAAGCGCCCTCGAAATGGCCGTTTTGTCCCCAACGCAACGGCCGGTCCCCCGCAGGGGACCGGCCGTTGCGCGTGGCCTTCGGCCCCGCGCTACAAGCCCTTCCAGAGCGCCTGGCCCTTGAGGGTCGAGAGGACGGACTCGGGCGCTCCCAGCGACTTGACCGCGGCGCCGGCCACCGGCTTGCCGAGCATGTCCTCCGGCAGGTCCGCGGCGACGGGCGGCTTGTACCAGCACAGGGGCCTGGTCCCCAGCTTGTCGCCGGCGCTGGCGTTGCAGGTCCCTGGGACCGGGTCCTTGTCGCTGACTTCCTGCGAGAGGGGCTTGTCGCACAGCGAGCCCTGGAAGTAGGTGTCGAGGCGGCACTGGGTCTTGGGGTGCTTCTCGTACATGGTGGACACCACGGACGGGTCGGGCGTCTCGAACTTGTACTCCTTCTCGTCGTTGCCCAAGGCCTTGAACAGGGCGGTGACGGACTTGCCCGCCATGGAGCCCCTCAGGCAGAGGGCGCGGTCCTTGCCGCCGGCGAAGGTGTCGTCGCAGTACTTCTCGGCGTATGGGTCCGCCGCCAGCTTGGGCCGGCTGAACTTGGCGGCGGCGACGTCGGCGAAGACCCGGCGGAGGCACTTGAGGTTGGCGGCGTAATCGGCCTGGCCCTCGATCGTGGCCCAGGAGCCGAACCAGCCCGACGATTTCGGGGCGCCGCCCAGGTGGTGGGACATCTCGTGGCAGGCCACCAGGGTGAAGCCGTCCTGCGTGATGGCGGCGTGGCGGGCGAGCCCGCCGAACATCGAGATGATGTACTTGTTGCCCTGCTGCTGGGCGTAGGCGTTGACCGTGCCGTCGTCCCACTTGCGCTCGATGCTGAGGACGGCGCCGCGGGCCGCCACGATGGGTTTGTAGATCTTCTCGACGGCGTCGAGCACGGCGTTGAACTGGGACTGGTCGATGCCTTTGTCGTCCTTGGACCCGGCCAGGATGACCATGTCGTTCTCCGGCAGGAAGCCTGGACAGACGTCGACGGCGGGCTGGCGGACGGCGGCGCCGCCGAAGACGAGCGCGGCGATCAGGGACATCAGGACGGATCGCGTCATGGGTGCACCTCCGAGGCTATTCATTTTCCCATCTCCACGAGATAGGCGACGGCGACTTTGGCGAACTTGAAAGCGTGCAGGGAGTTCCCTCCCGACTGGGCGAGGGTGTCGTTGGCCGTATGGATGTTCGGGTTGTCCTCGTCGAACTTGGCTTCGAAGGGGAGGGAGGCGCTGTAGCCGTTCCTGGTCCAGGAGGCGTGGTCCGAGCACGCGTAGCCGCACTTGGTCGTCCCGACGCGGTAGTCGGTGTAGGCCGCGATGAGCTTGCCCAGGAAGGCGTTCTGGGCCTCGCTGACGTTGTCGGCGATCAGGTAGATGTCGTCGGCCGACCCTCTGTAGTTGGTCATGTCGAACTGGAGGACTCCCTGGACGGCGACGCCGTTCTGCTTGAAGTTGTCGGCGATCTCCCGGGAGCCCCGCAAGCCGGCCTCTTCCGCGGCGTAGGCGATGAACTTGACCGTGGACCCGGGCTTGTAGCCGGAGGCCACGATGACCCTCGCGGACTCGGTGAGGACGGCGATCCCCGAGGCGTCGTCGTCCGCGCCGGGCGCGACGTTGTCGCCGCCCCCCCAGCCGGCGATGGAATCCAGGTGGCCGCCCAGGACCACGACCTTCCCGGGCTCGGCTTTCCCGCGGACCGTCAGGATCACCGACTCCTGGGCCCAGCCGCCGTGGCGGAAGAGCTCGACCGTGATGTCCGGCCTGCCCTTCGAGAGCTCCTGCCAGTAGTCCCGCAGCCATCGGGCGGAGGCCGCGCCCGTCTCCGAGCGGTAGTACCGGTTCTTGAACGCGGCAAGGCGTTTGATCGTCTCCGTGATGGCGGCCTCGTCCACGAGCTTGAGCATGGGCACGACGGTCTCCCGCTGGTCGATCTCGTAGGCCCGAGCCATGGCGAGGGGCGGCTCGGCCATGTCGGCTTTGGCGGCCCGCAGGGTCGGATGCGCGAAGAACCCTCCGCACTTGCGGAGCCGATGGTGCATGATGTCCGAGAGGGCGTCGAGCTCGGCCACCGTGACCTCGAAGATGGAGACCAGGCTGTTCTGGCTGACGGGGACGCGCCGGGAGAAGTCGAATTCCCCTTTCAGCGCGGCCACGTCGGCGTTGGAGACGCTGATCCAGACGGCATCGTCGGCGCGCTCCGGCGACGATGCCAGGCGCCGGCCCGTCATGCCCGCGGCTTCTCGGGCGGTCGCGATGGCGGGGCGGACGTCCACCCCCTGGTCGAACCCGGCGTCGGGCGCGGCCGAAGACGTGGCCGCGGCCATGAAAGTCAATACGAGGAACGTCCGAAGTCCGCCCATAACCACCCCCAACCCCAGCGGTTTAGGCCCCGGCGGGACCATTGGGCCTATTATAGCATAGGACCAATGGCCCCCTGTCAAGGAAAATCTGCGGCCCTGCGGTTGCGCGGGGCGGGAGGGCGGTCAGGCGGCCGGCGGGGGCTGCTCGGGGGCCTTGAGGGCCTTGAGCGCCAACGCCAGGTAGATGCCGACGACGACCAGCGCGATGACCGCGAAGTACGGCGGCACCGAGGGCGTGAAGAGGACGACGGTCTGGAGCGCGATGACCAGGGTCTGGGCGTAGAGCGTGACGCCCAGGAGGGAGGCGTAGGATACGTTGGCGTCGAAGGCGGCGTTGAGCATGAGCCCGACCAGCGAGTAGAACAGGGTCGCGCCGACCTTCCAGCAGACGAACGCGAAGGGCGTGACGAACAGCAGGGAGACGTAGACGATGATCGGCACGATCCGCCCGAATTCCCGGTAGGTGTTGGCGTCGACCGTGACGGGCTTGGCGCTCGGCGTCTTGGAGAGGTCGTTGACCTCGATCTTGCCGGGCTGGCGCATGAGGTAGACGGCGTTGCTCGTGAGGTAGACCTGGACCTTGTTCTCCTCCATGATGGCGGGGGTGACAGGGTCGACGCGCGTCGTATCGATGAGCATCCCGACGTCGGGGAGCTTGGGGTAGCGCAGGGTGATCGGCGACGGGGACGGGCTGGTGACCTTGCCGTCGGCGAAGGTCAGCTGGGGGACGTTCTGGGCGAGCCAATCCGTGACCTCGACGATGGCCGGGGCCAGGCGCACCTTTGCGGCCAGGACCATGGCCAGGGTGAAGATGGCCGAGAGATAAAGAAGGTATAGGAAGGACCTCTTCAAGGACTGCTGGGCGACCTTCCGATAGAACTTGATGCTCGTGATGCCGTTGATGGGGTCGAGGATGAACATGATGGGGGAATGATACAAAAAAAACCCACGGGTTGCCGTGGCCGTGCGGCGGCTGCGGCGTGGGGCGTAGGCCCTTGGGCCCGGCTCGAGGTAGGGCTTAGGCCTCTGGATGGAGGGCTCGGAATCTGGCATCTATATAGGAATGCTATCGCCCTCGATCCTCCTCGCCTGCCTCGCCGCCCTGGGTCCCGCCGTCGGAGCCGTGCCGACGCAGGAGGCTTGGTCGGCCGAGAGGCTCGACTCCCTCTTCGACGGGGCGCTGGCCGCGGCCGGCACGCCGCTGCCGGTCCCGGCGCAGGCCGCGGGCGTCTCCCCGGGCGCCGCGCCGGACCAGGCGGCCGCCGCCCCGGACTCGGACCCGGGCAAGGTCTCGCCGGTCAAGGGCGTCTCCAGCACGGGCCGGGTGAACCTCTCCGGCCCGGACGAGGACGCCGGCAAGAGCCCGGTCTCGCCCATGGGGCTGAGGCCCCCGGTCGATGAGATCCCGAACAGCGATTGGCGGACCGTGGGCCACATCGAGGACGCCATCGCCGACCAGAACCCCTCGTCGCGCGAGAAGCAGGACTTCTGGGACAAGCTGCGCAACCAGGCCTTCTGGCATGACGTGGGCGACCAGCTCTGCCAGCAAGCCAAGATCCCGCTCGATTACGCGCTCAAGGTCGGTGACCATCTCAGCGGCAAGCCCGGCTTCCAGCGGTCCTTGCGCACGGGCGTGGACGGGAAGATCGTGCTGGTGGACCGCGCGGAGCTGCGCTTGAGCCTGGGGGGCTCCCTGAAGGCCACGGAGCTGGCGGGCTCGCCCGTGTCGGTGTCCGCGGGGGTCGACATCATCGGCATGTCCATGGTGGCGCGGACCCTGAAGGGCGCGAAGGCCTGCCGCGAGCTCGACGAGCTCGTCGATTTTCGGACGATCAAGATGGTCTACCCGCTGGAGGCGGACCGGTTCGAGAAGATGGAGGTGGGCGAGCTCTGGTCCATGCCCCTGGTGATGAGGGCCAGTTTCGGGGCGGGCGTCGGGTACCCGGTCGCGGGCGTGACGCCGGTGACGGTCTCGTTCGGCTACTCCCGCGAGGGCGGGGTGAACGTGACCCTCAGGCGCCTGGACAAGGACTCCCTGCGCGTGCGCATCCGCATCGACTACGCCAGGGTCCACGGGCCGGGCGTCGGGCTGGACTACACCGTCACGGGGACGCATTGGTACGAGGAGTACCGGGTCCTCGGCCGCGACCTGGCGAAGGATTCCATGGGCGAGCTCATCGGGGAGAAGCTCGTCTTCAACGCCCTCGACCGGAACATCCGCAGGGAGCTCGAGAAGTTCCTCGCGCTCCGGCTGCGCTGGCTGACCCAGTGGGTCCGCGAGGACCACGCCCTCATCGAGTTCATCCTCAACCCGAACGACAAGGAGCAGATGAAGGGCCTCGAGGAGCTGCTGGCGGGCGGGAGGCTCGAGGTCATCGACAGCATGTACAAGCGTTTCAAGACCGCCGGGATGGCGTTCCTGGACATGAAGGACCTCAAGGACCAGATGCCCGACCTGCGCAAGTCCTACGACGAGGCCCTGCGGGCCCTCGAGACGGGCGTCCGGAGCTTCACCGGCACCGACCGCGCCGAGAGCCTCGTGCATTCCTTCCGCCTGAAGTTCCCGATCCTGTTCGACTACAGCCGCAACGCCGGCAAGCGCGACGACAAGATCACCGTCCTCGACGACGCGGGCGGGGAGTTCGGCATCTACCGGGCTCACAAGGAGTCCTCGAAGGGGTTCCTCTCCGTGCCCTTCCTGGGCCAGCTGTTCAACTACAACGCGCGCCGCAGCGTCATGACCTTCACGCACAAGGACAAGGACGGCGCGGCCCTGCCGCCCAGCGTGATCTTCGTCCACCAGGAGGGCTACACCAAGCAGAGCGAGGACAACGCGCGCAGCCTGGCCGTCGAGGTCTCGGAGATCATGCAGCTGGCCGGGACGAGGGGGCAGGGGGTCAACCCCAGGACCGCCCTGCCGCTCGACAAGGTCTTCCCGATGACGCCCCGGCAGGATACGCCGTGGACCGAGGACGGCCCTCCGGCGCGCGATACGGGCCCGTCCTACGCCAGGGGCATGGGGGCGTTCACGGTGGTGCTGGGGGAGAAGGCCATCTCGGACATCCTCAACGCCAAGCCCGAGGAGGTCATCCGGGCCTTCGTCGCCGCCAGCGATTCATACGAGAAGGAGGCCCTGCGCTGGGCCGTCGCCAACGGCAAGGTGGCGTCCGACGGCGCCGTGGACTTCGATTGGCGCAAGAGCCCGTACTACCGGCCCTGGTCCCCTTCCGACGAGAATCAATCCGACCCCGAGGGCGACGTCCGGCGGTCCCTGCGCGACGCCGGGAAGCTGGTGAGGAGGCTGCAGGAGGCCCGTGCCCTGCGCCCCGACGGCTCGTCCGACCCCGGGGAGGCCAACCGGCAGGCCCAGGCCCTCAGGGACATCGTGGGCTCGGGCGCCGGCGGCATGGCCTACGACGACATCATGAAGGTGCTGGTCCAGCTCACCGACGCCAAGAACGTCTCGGCCGAGTTCGTGGTGTCCGCCAAGCCCGGCGAGAAGAAGAAGCCCGTTGTCGAGGGGCGCTACCTCCTCAACAAGGGCCTCGAGGAAGACCGGTCCCTGACGCTGCTTGCCGAGGTCTCCAACAAGTTCAACCCGCCGTCGGAATACAGCGACTAGTCACTTGCCTCCCCCGCGGGGGGTGGCATCTTGAATAAAACGGCTTTAGCCCCCACAGCTACTTGCCTCCCCGCGGGGGAGGCAAGTTATTTGACCGCCTGCTGGCCGAGCTCGAAGGCCTTCTCGTTCAAGGGGATGAGCGCGGCCTTGTGCTTGAGCTCCATGCGGACCGCGGTCAGGAACGACTCCTTCGGGAGGATCTCCGTGACCGCCTGCAGCGCGCCGAGGGCCACGATGTTCTTGACCACGAGCTTGCCGAGGTCCTTGGCGATCTGGGAGAAGGGCACGCCGTAGACCTTCTTGCCTTCGAAGGCGGGCCGGCCCGCGACCACCGAGCTGTCGTAGATGATGGTCCCGCCCGGCTGGACCTGCGGGCCGAACTTCTCGAGGCTCGGCTGGTTGAAGGCGACCAGCACGTGGGGGCTGGGGGAGGCCGGGGAGAGGACCTCACCGTCGGCGATGTGGACGTCCGCGTAGGAGGTCCCGCCGCGGGACTCCGGGCCGTAGCTCGGGATGTGCGTGGCGTCGAAGCCCTCGTTGATGCCCGCCCGCGTGATGAGCAGGGCGGCCGTCTGGGCGCCGTCGCCGCCCGCGCCCGCGAGCTTGAGGGCCACGTCCTTGGGCGCGAGGTGGTCCGGGAATTTCCTGCAGAACGTCGGGGCCTTGCCCGTCAGCCCCTCGGTCACGATCCCCACCACCTTGTCCTTGTCGAAGGAGGGGGTGAAGGGCTGGAAGGCCTCGGCCGGCTGGACGTCCTTCTTGACCCCGAGCGGGAAGATGGGGAGCATGTTCTGCTGGACCCACTTCGAGTTCTCGGACGGGGACATCTTCAGATGCGTCGGGCACTCGGCGAGCACCTCCACGAACGCGAAGCCCTTGTTCTCCACCTGGAGCTGGAGGGCCTTCTTGACGGCGTTCTTGGCCCGCAGGCGCTCCTTGGCGTTGAACAGGGCCACGCGCTCGACGTAGATGGCGCCGTCGAGCAGGGCCATGAGCTCGGCCATCTTCATGGGCTGGCCCGTCATCCGCGCGCGGCCGTGGGGGCTCGTGCTGGTCTTCATGCCCATGAGGGTGGTCGGGGCCATCTGGCCGCCCGTCATGCCGTAGATGGCGTTGTTGATGAAGATGACCGACATCGGGATGCCGGCCTGGGCGCTGGAGACGATCTCGGCCAGGCCGATGGACGCCAGGTCGCCGTCGCCCTGGTAGGTGACGACGATGCTCTCAGGGTTGGCCAGCTTGTGGCCCAAGCCGACCGCCGGGGCCCGCCCGTGCGCGGCCTGCGTGTTGCCCACGTCCAGGTAGTAGTAGAGGAACACGCTGCAGCCGACGGGCGAGACCGCGACCGTGCGGTCCTGGATGCCCAGCTCCGAAATGGCCTCGGCCAGGTACTTGTGCGCCAGGCCGTGCCCGCAGCCGGAGCAGTAGTGGGTGCTCTGGCCTTTGATGCCGGCGCCGTGGGCGTGGCGCTCGAACTTGCCGTAGAAGGCGCCGATCATGTCACTTTCCTCCCCCGCGGGGAGGAAAGTAGCCGAGGGGGCAAAATTCGTTTCATTGGGTTCTCCTTAGATCAAGCGCCAGGACTTTCTCCACGATCTCCGACTGCTGGGGCAACATCCCGCCCATGTGCCGCACGTGGTGGATGGGCGGGTAGTCCCTGATGTCCGCCTTGCTGAACGCCAGGCGCATCTCGTCCTCCAGCTGCCCGGCCGACGCCTCGACCACCACGATGTGCTTGGTCTTCTTGAGCAGGGGCTTGAGGTAGTCGACGGGGAACGGCCAGAGGGTGATGGGCCTGAACAGCCCGGCCTTGACCCACTGGGAGCGCAGGGCGGCGACGGCCCCCTTGGCCATCCGGGACGGCGTGTTGGAGGCGACCAGGATGACCTCCGCGTCCTCGCACTGGTAGAGGTCCGCCAACTGCTCGCTTTTGCGGATGTTCTCGTATTTCTGGTTGAGGTGGCGGTTGTGCTTCTCGAGGTCCGTCTCGTTGAGGTAGATGGAGCAGATGAGGTTGCCCCGGTGGTTGCGGTCGCCGTAGACGGCCCACTCGGGGATGCCGGGCTTGCGCATGTGTTTGGGCAGCCGGACCATGCCCGTCATCTGGCCCAGGTAGCCGTCGGCCGCGATGAGCACGGGGTTGCGGTACTTGAAGGAGAGCTCGAAGGACTTGATGGTGAGGTCGAGCATCTCCTGCGGGGTGGACGGGGCCAGCACGATGCAGAAGGTGTTGCCGTGGCCGAGGCCCCGGCACATGACCTTGATGTCGGCCTGCTCGGGGGCGATGTTGCCCAGGCCGGGCCCGCCGCGCATGACGTTGACGAACACGCCGGGGACCTCGGAGCCGACCATGTAGGAGATGCCCTCGAGCATGAGGCTGAAGCCAGGGGAGGAGGTGAAGGTCATGCACGGCAGGCCCGCGCCGCCCGTGCCGTACATGAAGTTCACGGTGGCGACCTCGCTGACCGCCTGGAAGAACACCCCGTCGAGCAGCGGCAGGTACTTCGCCATGAGCTCGGCGCCCTCGGTCGAGGGGGTGATGGGGTAGCCGTAGACGTGCCGGCAGCCCGCGAGGAGGGCGCCGATGGCCGAGGCGTAGGTGCCCTTGGTCACGAGGGGCTCGCAGTCGGGCAGCCCGATGAGCTGGTCGGCGACCGGCTCGGGCTTGGGCGCCGTGGTGGGGCGCGGGCCGAAGAGCTTCTGCGGGTCCTCGATGACGAAGTCGCCCTGGACCCCTTCGCAGCCGCCCTCGGTGATCCGGAGGCCGTAGGGCTCCGGGCAGGCGACCACGCACAGGCCGCAGCCCGTGCAGTTCGCGAGGTCGAGGTTCACCGGGACGAGCCCGGTGGAAGGGTTGATCTTGGTCCCCGCGCTGATGCAGCCCTTCGCGCAGGCGTCGATGCAGCGGCCGCAGCCCTTGCAGTAGGTCGGCAGGAGGAAGGGCTTGGCCTTCTCCTTCGCTTTGGTCGTCTTCGAGGTCATGGCGCGGGCTCCGACGGTCGAGGTTGGGCGGCTTTCCATGCGATAATCCGATGCAACGGAGTTGCCGTCGCGCCGCCTACTTCTTCGCGACGGCTTCCAGGACGAGCGACGAGATGTCCGAGACCTTGGGGCCCTTGCCCGGGGCGAGGTCGTTGACGCCGTCGGCCAGCATGGTCAGGCAGAAGGGGCAGGCCACGGCGATGTGCCCGGCCCCGGTGGCCAGGGCCTCCTTGCAGCGGTTGTGGTTGACGCGCTCGCCGTGCTCTTCCGTCCACATCAGGCCGCCGCCGGCCCCGCAGCAGAAGGAGCGGTCGCCGGAGCGCGGCATCTCCCGGACCGTCAGGCCCGGCACGCGGCGCAGGACCTCGCGGGGCGCCTCATAGAGGTCGTTGTGGCGGCCCAGGTAGCACGAGTCGTGATAGGTCGCGAGCCCGCCGGAGGCTTCCGGTCCGCCGAGGGTGAGCCGCCCCTCCTTGATGAGCTTGGCGATGAACGGGGCGTGGTGCCAGACCTCGTCGAACCGGGCGCCGAACTGGGGGTACTCGTTCTTGAGCGTGTTGAAGCCGTGCGGGCAGGCGGTGAGGACCTTGCGGATGCCGTATTTCTTGAAGGTCTCGATGTTGGCCTCGGCCATGGCCTTGTAGAGGTACTCGTTGCCGAGCCTGCGGGCCGAGTCGCCGCAGCAGCCTTCCTCGAGCCCGAGGACCGCGAAGCTCACCCCCGCGGCCTTGAGGATGGCGGCGAAGTCGCGGGCCACCTTCTGGTTCCTGGCGTCGAAGGACCCGGCGCACCCGACGAACCAGCAGTACTCCGCCTTGGCGCCGGCGCCGAAGACGGGGAGGCCGAGGGCCTTGGCCCAGTCCATCCTGGTCGACGGGTCCAAACCCCAGGGGTTGGAGTGCTTCTCCATGTTCTCGAGCGCGACCTGGGGCTGGCGAGCGATGCTGCCCTGGGTGAGCACCAGGTGCCGCCTGTACTCCACGACCTTCTCGATGTGCTCGTTGCCGACCGGGCACTCGGTCTCGCAGGAGCGGCAGGTGGTGCAGGCCCAGACCTCGTCCGTCTTGGTCCACGTGTCCGAGACGATGGGCTCGCGCTCCGTCCCGGGGGCCTTGAGGCCCTCCTGGACGAGCAGGTGCTTGATGTCCAGGTGGAGCTTCTTGGGGGAGAGGGGCTTGCCGGTGATGTTGGCGGGGCAGCGCTCGTCGCAGCGGCCGCACTCCGTGCAGGTGAGCCCGTCCATCAGCATCTTCCACGAGAGCTCGGGCAGGACGCGCGCGCCCCAGGATTCCCGCTCCTCCAGCCCCGGGATGGGCTGCAAAGCGCCCTTGGGGGCCAGGCTCCTGAAGAAGACGTTGAACGGGGCGAACATGATGTGCAGGTGCTTGGAGATGGGGAGGAAGTTCAGGAAGCCCAGCAGGATGGCCGCGTGGAGCCACCAGCTGAAGGCGTAGACGAGGTCGGCCCGGCGGCCGGTCGAGACGCCCAGGGCCTTGAGCAGGACGGCCATCGGGACGCCCAGGAAGGCCTCCGGGAAGGCCGTCCCGTGCTTGAGCATCTTGGCGCCGTCGATCAGGATGTCGGTCGCGATCACGCCGGCGATGAGCGCGAGGATGAGGAGCGCCTCGCTCGTGAGCTCCAGCCGCTTGGGCCTGGTGACGAGCCGCCGGTAGAAGGCCGTCGCCAGCGCGGCGAGGACCAGGAGGTAGAAGGTGTTCATCAGCAGATGGTACCAGGCGTACCCGTCCGTGAAGGGCAGGGCCGACCCCGTCATGCCTTCCCAGAAGAAGTTGACGACCGAGAGGAACAGCACGGTGAAGCCCCAGAAGATGGCCAGGTGCATGGGGCCCGCGACGTGGTCGCGCAGGAGCCGGGCGTGGCCGAACACCTCCAGGAGGACGTCGGCGGCTTTGCGGGGGACGCCCGTCCAGCGCGTCTCCCACTCGGGCTTGCCCTGCCGGATGAGCCGCACCACCCGCCAGGTGCTGCGGCAGAACATCCCGACGGCGGCGAGAAAGACCAGGATCTCTAAGACGGCGAAACCGAACCCGCTGCCCGGCATGCCCACATGCTATCATTTTATCCATCTCCATGGACCAGGTCGCGGCGGGCCGGGCCGGACCCTTCTCGACGCCGTCCGTCAGGCTCCTGCTGGCCGGCGTGCTCCTGGCCTGGCTGGCGGTCTCCTGGCGGCCCGTCATCGGGGATTCGCTGGTGACGGCGGGCAGGCCTTTCCTGGACCGCTCCGTCGTCGCGGTCGACGCCGGCGAGCACCTCATCCACGGCCTCAAGAGGGAATGGCTCTCGGTGTCGATGCCCATGTACCCGGTCCTCTCGGCGCTCCTGCGCCACCATGCCCCGCCCTGGGCGCTGCCGCTCGTCGGGTGGCTGGTCTGGCTCCTGCCGGCGGCGCTGGCCTTCAACCTGGGGCGCCTCCTGCATTCGGCCGCCTGCGGCCTCCTCGCGGGCTGCCTGGTCCTGCCCCTGGCGATGTCGGGCGAGTACCTGGAGGAGTCGTGCTTCTCCGTCCTCGTCCTGCTCGTGGCCAACGTGGCGGCGTGGCGCCCGGCCGCCCCCGCGGCCCGCGCCGGCGCGCTGGCGGGCCTGGCCGTCGGCTTGAGCCTGCTGTGCCGCTCAACGCTGTGCCTGTACCCTCTGCTGCTCTGCGCGTCCGAATGGGCCTTCGGCGGCCGGGGCGCGGTCGAGGCCGGAGGCCGAGCGTCCCGCGCGGAGCCCGCCTGGGGGGCTCCGCGCCCCTCTGGGGATGACGTTGGCGGCCGGGGCCGATGGAAGGGCTGGCTGCTCCTGGTGGCGGTCCCGGCGTTGGTCCTCGCGCCGTGGATCGTGCGCAATCGGCTGGCCGAGGGAGGTTTCGTGCCCTTCGAGCAAGGGCGGTCGGACAGCATCGTCGTCGCGGGCGCCCTAGGGTTCGTGGAGGCCCACGAGGGGGACTACCACCGGCTGATCGGGGCGGGTCTCCAGGACAGCGTGCTGCCGTGGGCGGCTGCGGAAGTGATCCAGCACCCGTGGCGCTTCGCCCATGCCTGGCTGCTCCGGCTCCTGTACATCCTCTCCCTCCACCCAGCGCTGTTCCTGTTCGGCGGCCTGGCGGTCTTGCTCGGCCGGCGGCGGCAGCCGTATCTCCAGGTCGGGTTCCTGGCCGGCTACCTGGCGGGGATGCACTCCCTCCTGGTGGTCATGGAGAGCTATTTCATCCCTCTCTGGCCGCTGCTGGCGACGCTGGCCGCGGGCTTCTTCGCGGAGTCCCTCCGGCCCCTCGACGACCATCCCGCGCGGCGGGCCGCGATGGGGCCGGCCTGGGCGTGCCTGGGGCTCGCGTCGGCGCTGGGCCTGTACCTGCTCGCGGTCGTGGGCGCCCATCCGTGGCGGGCCGCCGGCGACCGTCTCGAGGCGGCTCTCGAGTCCCATCAAGGCGACGCCTGGCTGAGGACCGCGAGAGGCCGACGGCACGGGCGGGGCGGCGACGGCGCGGCCGCCGTCCGGGATTTCGCGAAGGCGTTGGCCCTGGCGCCGAGCGCGGACGCGCAAGCGGATTACGCCGGGGCGCTCCTCGCGCGGGGCGGACCCGCCGAGGGCCTGATCCAGCGCGTCCCCTTGAGGGGCTTCGTCCTGACGGTCATGCGGGGGCGGGTCCTTCGGACGCTGGGTCTCCTGCAGGCCGGCCGGGAAGAGGACGCGGCCCGTGAATTCGAAGCCGTGTGCCGGCTCGTGCTGCGCGACGCGGACTTCGTCCTCGTGCCGCGCCAGGGCCGTCCCTCGGAAAGCGAGGTCGCCGACAAGCTGCGGCTGCTCTACTCGTGGCCCCTGGTGACCGACTCGTTCATCAACGAATTGCCCGCCTGGCCCGCGCGGCGGCGCGCGGCCCTGATGGCCCGGCTCGACCGGCTCTTCCGGCTGCCGGCGGAGCCGTGGCTCAAGGCGGCCGAGGACGCGGCGAGGGCGGGGGACAGGGACGCGGCGCTGGCGGCCTTGGCCGGGGCCCGGCGCAGCGGCCTCGATGAGGCTTCCTCGGATCGGGTGACGGGCTTGTACGCCGAGCTCAAGATGTACCCCGACGCGCTGGCATCGCTGGCCCGGCGCAAGGTCCGGCGGCCGGAGGATGCCGGAGCGTTCATCGCGCTGGCCAAGAAGGCGCTGGCGTCCGGCGACAGGCGGCTGGCGCTCAAGGCCCTCGACGGCGCCGCCCTCGCGGCGCCGGGCCGCGAGGATGCGCTCGAGCTGGCCTCGTTGTTCGCCGGCCTCGGGGAGTTCTCCAGGGCGTTGGCCGTGCTGGAGCGGAGCCCGCAGGCCGGGTCCGAGGAGACGGCGCTGCTCGTCGACCTGGCCCGTCGGGCGCTGGCCGCGGGGCGGCGCGAGGCGGCGCTGCGGGCCCTGGCGGCCGCGTCGCGGCGCGCGCCGGCGCCGGACGACGCCTGCCGGATGGCGGCCGCGTACGTCGAGCTCAAGGAGTGGGGCAAGGCCCTGGCGGTTCTGGAGGGGAGCGGGCCCCGGCCCTCGGACGCCGGCCTGGCCGTGGATGCGGCGCGCGGGGCGTGGGCCGCCGGCCAGCGCGAGGCGGCGTCGCGGGCCTTGGCGTTGGCGCGGCGCTGCGGGCCCTCGGAGGGCGATGCCCGGCGCCTGGCCGCCGCCCATGCCGAGTTCAAGGAGCCCGGCAAGGCCCTCGACATCCTGGAGGGGCTGGCGAGGCTCGAGCCGGGTGACGTCGGGTTGTGCATGGAGCTGGCTGACGCGGCCCTGCGCGCGGGGGAACGAGCTCTCGCGCTCCGGTCCCTGGCGGTCGCCGGACGCGGGGCGCCGGACTGGAAGTCCGCTCGCCGGATGGCGGTCATCTACGCCGAGTTGGGGGAGACCCGCAAGGCCTTGGCGGCGCTGGAGTTGTTGTCCCCTTGGCCGCGGGACGCCAGGCTGGTCGTGGGGCTGGCCCGCAAGGCGGCCGGGGCGGGCGACCGGCCGCTGGCCTTGAAGGCCGCCGACATGGCCCGCGGGATGAAGCCGGACCGGGAGTCCGGGCGGGAGCTGGCCGGCCTCTACCTCGGGTGGGGGGAGGGCCGCAAGGCCCGCGGTCTGCTCGAGGAGCTGTCCCGGGAGGCAGGGCCGGATGCGGGCCTGCTGCTGGACTTGGCCGATGCCGCGGCGGAGCTCAAGGACAAGGCGGGGGCGCTCGACGCCTTGCGGCGCGCGCAGGGGCTCGCGCCCGACGAGCGGGCGCGCGGCCGCGCCGCGTTGCTGTTCCAGCGGCTCGGCGAATACGAGGCGGCGCTGCGGCTGCTCGACGCGCTGGTCATCGAGCAGCCCGGGCAGGCCCGGTACCTGGGCGACCGCGGGGTGGTCCGGGCGCTCCTGGGCATGGCCGGGGAGGCCGAGGCCGACCTCAAGGCCGCCATCGGGCTGGCGCCGGATTCCATGGCGCCGTACCTGACCTTGGGGGGGCTCTACCTTTCTCAAGGGAAGCGGGAGAAGGCGCTCGAGGTCTACGACCAGGCGCTCGCGCGCACGCCCTCCGACGACCAGCGTCCAGCGTGGCGCCTGATCAAGGAAACCCGGACGCTCACCACTTCAAGTCAGGGCAGGACCCCTTAGTCTCTCAGGAAGTGACAGGTGTAGCCGTCCGGGTGGTTCTTGAGATATTTCTGGTGGTAGTCTTCCGCGGGCCAGAACTTCCCGGCTTCGGCCACCTGGGTGACGACCGGGCGCTTCCATTTGCCGGACCCGTCGACGCGTTCCTTGACGGCCATGGCCGTCCGGCGCTGCTCCTCGGAGTGGTAGAAGATGGCGCTGCGGTACTGGGTCCCCACGTCGTTGCCTTGGCGGTCGCGGGTCGTGGGGTCGTGGAGCCGGAAGAAGAAGCCCAGGAGCTCCTCGTAGGGGAGCCGCCGGGGGTCGAAGGTGACCTGTACCGACTCGGCGTGACCGGTCGAGCCTCCCTTGACCAGTTCATAGGTCGGGTCGGAGGCGGCGCCGCCGGTGTAGCCGACCACGGTCTTGACCACGCCCGGGATGTTCCGCAGGATCTCCTCCGCGCCCCAGAAGCAGCCCCCGGCCAAGGTGGCGGTCTCGAGCTTGGCAGGCGCGTCCGCCGCCGACCCCTTGGGCGCGGTTTGGGAGCACGAGAGTCCGGCCGACGCCTTCTTCGGGAGGAGGGCCCCCGCGGGGTTCTTCTGGAAGAGCGGGAGCAGGTCCCCGTAGCCCTCGGCTTCGAGCCGGTCGGCCGGGATGAAGCGCAGGGCCGCCGAGTTGATGCAGTAGCGCAGGCCGGTGGGCCCCGGGCCGTCTGGGAAGACGTGGCCTAGGTGGGAACCGGCGAGCTTGGAGCGGACCTCGGTGCGAGGGGCGAAGAGCGCGCGGTCCGTCTTCTCGGTCAGGCCGTCCTTGGCGAGCGGCCGGGTGAAGCTCGGCCAGCCCGAGCCGGAATCGTACTTGTCGAGGGAGCTGAACAGCGGCTCGCCGGAGACCACGTCCACGTAGACGCCCGGCCGCTTTTCGTCGTGGAACTCGTTGCGGAAAGGCGGCTCGGTGGCCGCCTCCTGCGTGACCTGGTACTGCAGGGGGGTGAGTTGCCGGCGCAAGCTGGCCTGGTCTGGTTTCTCGAAGCGTTTCATCCGCTCATCCTTTCGCGGCGCGCCCGGGACAGGATAGGATAATGCGCATGCCAGCGCCAGCGCCGCGAGCGCCGCTCGCCGAAGCCGCCCCGCGCCGCCAGCGTTCCGGGCAGGGGATGTCATGGTCTCATTTCTTAGATGCCTGGCGGGACGGAAGGATTCTGCCCGGAGGACCCATCATCCCGTGGGCCCAATGAGCGGCGCTCCCTTCCCTGGCCGGCCCATCCCGGCGTCGGGGCATGAAGGATATAATGAATTCTCTTTACATGGAGGACCCTTGGCGATGAAATGCACGATGTTGGCCGTCCTGTCCGCAGCGCTGCTCCCGGGCACCGGAGCGGCTCAGACGCTCCGAGGCCGTCTCTACAGCCCGGCAAGGGTGCAGGTCGCCCCGGTGCTCTCCCCGGGCGTGACCATGGCCCTGACAGGGTCCTCGCTCTTGGCGCCGGCGGTCCCTTCCATGGGCTTGGCTGGGTCGTTGGCCCCTGTCCTGCCTCTGCCCGCGGTTCCAGCGTTGAGGGCCGCGGCCGCCCTGGCGCCCGTCGAGGCTTCCTTGCCGGGCGCCGGAGCGACGGCTGAGGGGCCGGCCATGGGACCCGCCTCGCCCGCGGATCAGACGGTCAGGCTGGAGAATATCTCCCTCGCCATCGCCGAGGACGTCAAGGCCGCGGCCGATCCGTCGCTCTCGATGGAGGCCGGCCAGGGGGCTGGCCAGCGGATCATGGCGGCGGTCTTGGGCGAGCGGCCTTCCGTCCTGCCGGCGCTCGGCGGGGCCGGGGCGCCCCAGGATGACGGCCAGGCGGCGCCCAGCCGCCCGGTCCGACGCTCCGCCCCGATCGTTGCCGACGTGGCTTTCACCGAGCAGGTCACGCCCGAGCAGCGGCGTCTCTTCGCCGATACCCTCGGCCGCCGCAAGGCGGGCTGGACCAGGGGCATGGCGCAGGCGGGCCTCAAGCTGGACGCCCCCATTCCCCCGGCGTTCAAGGTCGTCGGCGTCAGGGAGGTGAAGGCGGGCGGCGCCATCGCCAAACTGGCGTTCTCGGTCGAGTGGAACCAGGGCGAGACCCGGGTGGGCGCTTTCCGGGTGACGGTGCGGCTCAAGGACTTGAACCTCGAGTTCAGCCGGCTCCCGGTCCCCGAGCCGCCGGCCGAGAAGGTCCTCAAGGTCAGCTTCAAGAAGAGCGTTACCCCCGAGGACGCGGCCAGGTTCCTGGAGGGCCGACGGCTTCGCGTCCTGCGCAAGGACTGGGATGGGACCTACTGGGCCGCGGTGACCGGCGGCGACGAGGCCCGGGCCGTGGCGAAGGAGGTCTCGGGCGTGGGGATCGTGCTCTACGCCTCCGCCAAGGCCGTCGAGATCCCCGAGGAGCGCCGCCTCACGGTGGTGTTCAAGAAGTCGGCGGCGGGCGATGACGACGTCGCCGGCGTGCTGCGCCGCCATGGGCTGACCGTGCTGGAAGCCAAGGGCGGGACTTACGTCGTCGGCGTGGAGGAGGGCGGCGCGGCGGCCGAGGCCGCCAGGGGCCTCTCGTCGGAGCGGGCCGTGTTCTACGCCGTCGCGGCCAAGGACGACAGGCCCGAGGGCCGGCAGCTCATCGTCCGGGTGCGCGAGACCGTCGTCATGGACGCGAAGGTCGAGACGGCGGTGACCGAGGATGACGTCGCCGGGCTCCTGCGGCGGCATTCTTTGGAGGTCATGGAGGACCTCGGGTCGGGCATGTTCCGCGTCGCCCTCTCGGACGGCCGGACGACGAACAGGGCGGCGGCGGAAGCGCTCGCGAGGTCGGCCCTGGTGGAGTCGGCCGTGGCGGTGGGCGCCGCGGCGGACAAGGACGTGGAGGGCGCCGCCACCGGCGTCGCCTCCTACAAGGGCCGGCCCTGGTCCTCGACCGAGTACAACCTCGTCTACCACCAGGCGTACATGGGCCTCGTCGCCAGGGGCGCCACCCGGGCGCAGCTGGAGCTCTTCGGCAGATTGTGCGACGAGGCGCCGATGCGCGGGGGCGGGTTCAACCCCTGGTCAGGGGATTAGCTCTTAGCGACGGGCTCCTGTGGGCTCCTGTGGCGGCTTCCGGAAATGGTATCTTCTGGCGAGCATGCTGAAGATCCTGGGGGGGCGGTTCGGCAAGGCCGAGGCCACGGCGTACGGGGCCGCCATGGCCCTGCTGGTCGCCGCCATCGACTACGCGACCGGGGTCGAGGTCGGGTTCTCGATCTTCTACCTCTTCCCCGTTTCGTTCGTGGCTTGGCACGCGGGACGGCGTTGGGGGTTGGCCGTCGCCGCGCTGTGCGCGGTGCTGTGGCACTTCATGGAATATCCCCTCGGCGGCCGCCCGGTCGGTCATCCGGCCATCGCGGTCTGGAACGCCGTCATGCGGGGCGGGTACTTCGTCCTGGCCGTCTTGGCCCTGTCGCGGATCAAGGAGTCCCTGGGCCATGAGAGGGCGGTGTCCCGGCTCAAGGGCGAGACGCTCTCCTTCGTCAGCCATGAGTTCGGCAACCACCTGACCGTGCTGGGGATGGCGACGCTCCTGCTCAAGGAGTCGCTCCTCGACGGCGGGTCGGCGACTCAGCAGAAGGTCCTCGAGACGATGGAGCGCACGTGCTCGATCCTCAAGAAGGCCTGTGCGAATTTCCTCAACGCGGCCAGATTGGAGTCCGGCCGTTTCGCGCTCGACATCCGCCGGACCGAGCTGAGGAAGCTCGCGGGCGAAGCCCTCGACGCCATGGACCTGCTCGTGCAGCAGAAGAAGATCCTCATCGAGCGGGACTTCCCGGCGGATGTCGTTCCCCTGCGGGCCGACCCCGATGCCTTGTCCCTGGTGATGACCAACCTCATCGGCAATGCCGTCAAGTACACCCAGGAGGGAGGGCGCGTCGCCATCCGCCTGGCCGTGTCCCCGGCCGACCGGAGCGTCGTCGTGTCGGTCGAGGACACGGGCATCGGCATGTCGCCCGAGGACCAGCGCCGGGTCTGTTCCGGCTTCTATCGGACGAGGGCCGGGAAGCAGACGGCCAAGGGGTTCGGGGTCGGTCTCAAGCTGGCCAAGGACGTCCTGACGAGCCACGGGAGCCGGCTCGAGGTCTCTAGCGAGCTCGGCCGCGGGTCGCGCTTCCATTTCCGGCTGCCGATCATGGAGTCGGAGCCGGGCCGGGAGGAGCCGGCCGAGGCCGTCGCGTGAAGCCGCGGCCGGGGGCGAGCGGCGTTCCCGCGGCCCCGGCCGAGCGCGAGCGGGCCGTGCGCGGGCTCCCCAAGGCCGAGCTCCACCGGCACATCGAGGGCTGCGTCCCGACCCCGACCCTCATCAGGCTCGCCCGCAAGCACGGGCTCGAGCTCCCGACCTTCGACCCCGCCGAGCTCGACAAGGTCGTCAAGCTCAAGGCCCCCATGGCCTGCCTCGACGACGTGCTGCGCATGTTCTCCATCGCCCAGTCCGTCTTCGTCTCGCTGGAGGCGGTGGAGGAGATCGTCTGCGGGATGCTCGACGACGCCCGCCTGCAAGAGAACATCGTCCTGCTCGAGGCCCGCTACAGCCCGGACTTCATGCTGCGGGGCAAGGACCTGGGCTGGCAGGAAGTCCTCGAGCTCATCAGCCGGACCCTGCGCCGCTACGAGGCGCGCCACGGGCTCTGCGGCGGGATCATCCTCATCGCCTCGCGCAGCTACGGGCTGGCGTCGGCCGAGAGGACGGTGGAGTTCGCCGTGCGCAACAAGGGCCTCGTCGCGGGGTTCGATTTCGCCGACAGCGAGTCGGCCTACCCCGCCGCGCTCTACCGGGGCCTCGCGGCCAGGCTGGCGGCCGCGGGCATCCCGCTCACGGTGCATTCGGGCGAGGAGGGCCACTACTCGATGGTGGCCGACGCCATCGCGGAGCTCAAGCCCCGCCGCATCGGGCACGGCGTGCGCATCGCCGACGATCCCACCGGCCGCTTGATCGGGCTCGTGAGAGCCCAGGGCATCACCATCGAGGCCAATCCATGGAGCAACTACCTGACGCACGCCGTCGACTCGATCGAGAGGCACCCCCTGCCCCGCTACATAAAGGAAGGGTTGAGGGTCTCGATCGGGGCCGACGACCCCGCCATCCTGGACACCGACCTGAACAAGGAGTACCTCCTCGCCACGGAGCGGATGGGCCTGAGCCTCGAGGACCTGCGCTACGCCAACCGCTGCGCCGTGGAAGGGTCGTTCCTCCCCGACGAGAAGAAGAAGGACGCCCTCCGCGCCGTCCTGGCCATATAGGCCTTTAGTAGGACCTCGCGGGGCCAAAGGGCCCAGTAAAACATAGGTCTTAGGTCCCTGGTCCCTTTTGCTCTTTGGGCCCATAGTTGGGGTGACGGAAGGCCCAGATGACGACATCAGGAGGAGTTATGAAGATTTCGACGGCGATGGCCCTGGCCGTGGCGCTCCTAACCCAGGCGGCCGCCGCGCAGGCCAAGCAGGTGATCGTGGGATTCCGCCCGGAGGTCGGCGCGATGGAGCGGGCCGAGTCGCTCAAGCGCATGGGGCTGAAGTTCGTGGAGGCCCTGCCGGAGATCGGCGCGGTGGTCGCCGAGGCCCCTGACTTCAAGATGGCGGCCGATTTCGAGGCCGCGGTCCGCTCCGAGCCCGGCGTGGACGGGTTCGAGGAGGACACGCACCGCAACTGGCTGAACTTCGAGGGGGTCTCGTTCCAGGGGCTGCCGCTGCCGGACTTCGGCGCCGTCATGGGCGCGCTGCCCAGGTTCGAGAAGGCGCCGGCCGCGTCCTCCCTGCCGCCGGGCGTCAATAAGGAAGAGGTGCCTTGGGGCATCGAGAGGGTGAACGCCCCCAACGCCTGGGCCAAGACCAAGGGCGAGGGCGTCAAGGTCGCGGTCATCGACACGGGCATCGACTTCAACCACCCCGACATCAAGGCGAACTACGCCGGCTGCTACAACGCCATCGACGCCAAGGTGTCCTGCATGGACGACAACGGCCACGGCACGCACGTGTCCGGCACCATCGCGGGCGCGCTGGACGGCAAGGGCGTCGCCGGGGTCGCGCCCAAGGCCAGGCTTTACGCCATCAAGGTGCTCGACGCAGAGGGCAGCGGGGGCCTCGTGGGGATCATCAAGGGGATCGTCTGGGCCGGCAACAACGGCATGCAGGTGGCCAACATGAGCCTGGGCGCGCCCATCGGCACCATCTTCATGCGGGCGGCCGTCAAGTACGCCACCCTGCGGGGCGTGACCATCGTGGCCGCGGCCGGCAATTCCGGCGGGGCCATGGGCTGCCCGGCCTGCTACTCGGACACCATCGCGGTGTCGGCCAGCGACTCCAAGGACAAGATCGCGGGCTTCTCGAGCCGCGGCGCCGAGGTGGACTTCATCGCGCCGGGCGTGGACGTCAAGTCCAGCGTCCCGGGCGGCAAGTACGACACGTACGACGGGACCTCCATGGCCACCCCGCACGTCGCGGGCCTGGCCGCCCTGGCCGTCGCGCGCGGCGCCAAGGGCCCCTCGGGGGTGCGCGCGGCCCTGAAGCGCTCCGCCAAGTCCATCGGGCTCAAGGCCGAGGAACAGGGCGCGGGCATGATCGACGCCGCGGCGCTCGTGAAGTAGCGCCGGCCCCGCGTCGTCCCTCGGAGAAAGGCTTCCGACCAGGAAGCCTTTCTCATGGGCGGCGCCCGGAGCGCCTTCCCGGCCGCCGAACATGCTAAAATCTCCCACCAAATTCTAAGGAGGCCTTTTGAACACGACTTCCTTTCGTTTGCTGATGCCCGTCCTGGCGGTCATGGTCCCTTCGGCATGGGGGCAGTCGCCCGCGGCGGCGAAGATCCTCGACATCGACAGCCGGACCACCCTGCGCTTCAGCCAGATCACGGGCCCGGGCCGCGACGCCAGCTTCTACAAGTGCGGCACCTTCATCACCTCCGAGCCGGCCATGTACCTCCGCAAGGACCTCCCGAGGGGCTGGAAGGCCGGCGGGGAGTTCCGGCCCAGGCTCACCAACGACAGGTTGACGGACCTGAGGGGCCTTTCGGTGGAGACCTTGAGCATGGAGGTCAAGAACTCCAGCCACGTGTTCTCCATGGGCGACTACTTCGCGGTCCTGTCGCAGTATTCCATGAGCCAGCTCCTCAAGGGGTTCGCCTACCAGCGCAACTTCCGCGACGAGGAGAACTACGTGCGCGCGGCTTTCGGCACCTTCGACGGGATGTGGGACTACGTCTACAAGGAGGACCCCAACGAGCCCATCGACCGCAACGGCGGGGGGGTCCGGGGGCAGCTCTCCCGGGAGAAATATCGGCTGGGCCTCAACTGGGGCGTGGTGCACGACGACCGGACCGACCCGGTCCGCCGGCGCACCAACGAGTCCGCTTACTACCAGAACGTCGGCGCCTTCGATTGGGAATGGCGCCCGGGCGCGGTGACGCTGGACGGCGAGCACGCGGTCATGTCCACCTCGCTCGCCCCTTACGAGGGCGAGCGGCGCAAGAACGAGGGGCATGCCGAGCGCGTGCGGGCCCAGACCACGGTCCTCGGCGCCAGGCTCATGGCTTCCTTCGAGAACGTCGCGCCCGGCTTCCAGCCGCTGGCCGGCAGCGCCACCCCGGACCGGCGGCGCTACAACCTCCAGCTGAGCCGCCGCCTCTCGCCCGTGTGGCAGGCCTTCGCCAAGTTCGGCCTCAGCCACGACAGCATCGAGAACTCGAGCGCCCGGACCCGGACGACCAATACGAACTACGACCTCGGGGTCACGCGCACGCGCCTCTTCGGCCGCAAGGAGTCCGAGTCCTCGCTCGCCTGGCACCGCACGCTGACGGACACGCACAACTACTCCCGCGACCGGAGCGTGGACCGGCTGCAGTTCACGCTGGCCGACCAGCTGACCAGGACGCTTCGCGGCCGGTTCCTGTTCGAGCCGACCATCGACAAGGAGCACGTCAGCGGCGCCGACGCCCTGAACTATCTCTACGAGGTGCGGGTCTCCGACCGGCGCCGGCTCCCCAAGAGCTGGACCCTGAACTCCGCGCTCTCCGGCCGCAGGCGCGAGACGGAGAACCCGGCCACCATGGGCTACGACTTCCAGCACGGCGCCAACGCCCGGGTCGATCTCGCCCGGCCCGGGGGATTCCAGACGGGCGTCGAGTTCGACCTCACGGGCATGGATCCCTTCGCGGGCACCCAGTCCAGGATCACCCGCCTGAGGGCCTTCATCGAGTTCAAGCCCAAGCTTCCCGGCGACGCCACGACGACGCTCGAGTACAGCAACGCGGACTACTGGTTCTCGGACGCCGCCCGGGACTACACCGAACAGCACTTCAAGATCTCCCTGAATTGGAGGATATGACATGAGAAGCCCCCTGGTCCTGGCCGCGGCCGCCCTCCTCGCGCTGTCCGGCGCCGAGGCCGCCTGGTATGACTTCGCCCGCAACGAGAGCGCCCCCGAGATCGCGGAGCTCTCGGTCGCCGGCCGGCAGATGGAGGACCTGGTGGAGCTCCTGGCGCTGTTCCCGGACGAGCTCAAGGGAGGCAAGATCGTCCTGCGCGGCCGCGCCGCGACCACCCGCGGGAGCATGGGCGCGGTGCTCGTCAGCGTGGACGGCGGCGCCAACTTCGAGAAGGCCAAGCTCGAGCGGTCGGGAGCCTTCTTCTTCGACTTCTCCCCCACGCCCGAGCGGGAGCACGAGCTGCAGATCCGGGCGGTGGACACGACGGGCCGGTCCTCGGACCCCAAGGCCGGCTCCTTCAAGCTGGTCGTGCGGCCCGACAGGAGCCGCGGGGAGACGCTGGCGGTCTTCAACAAGCTGCTCGAGCTCTACAAGGCCAAGGACCGGGCGGGCTTCATGGCGCGGGTCTCGGAGAACTTCGAGGGGAGCCGCTCGGCCTTGGAGGAGGGGCTGGAGAGCGATTTCGCCAACCTCTCGAACATCGAGCTCCAGCCGTCGATCGACCGCGTCGGCAACGTCGGCGGCGTGATCGAGGTCGACTTCACCTTCAACCGCAAGGTGCAGTCCAGGACCTCGAGCAAGACCCTGACCGACAAGTCCAAGACCACGATGTCCTTCATCCGGGAGGGCGAGGAGTACAAGCTCTACTCCATGGCCGCGCCCCTGATCTTCGGCGTGGCCGCGACCGCCGAGGTCGCGACGTCGGTGGACGCCGTGTCGCAGGGGGACAAGGTGCTCGCCGTGACGGCCCAGGGCGACGCGGTCCAGGTCACCCAGCAGCAGTCGGCCGGCGCGACGGCCGACCAGACGGTCTCCAACATCGTGTCCGGGACGCTCAACGTCGTCTGCGCGATGAACACGGGGGACACCACGCCCCTGTGCCCGGCCGTCAGCCTGGAATCCCGCGCCTCCACGCGAAATCTGACCTTCCAGCAGCAGCGCCATGCCCGGGACATGGACACCGGCGAGGTGAGCATCACCGTCTCGATCCCCGACCCCCTTGTGGCCAGCAACGGCTGCGTCTGGGTGGTGGAGCCCGGCAGCCGGATCCGGGACATCGGGCAAAGCAGCCTCGAGGCGGTGAAGACCGTGTCTTCGGACTCGGCCGACTACGCGCAGGCGATCCCGGCCGACAACGCGGTCGCCGTCACCGTGGGCAAGGTCTTCGCGGTCAAGACGCCGACGCTTTACGCCCTGCTCAAGGCCACGACGGCCGCCTGCACCTACACCCCGCCGCCGCCCGGCCCTCCGAAGGAAGTGAGCATCAACGCCGTCTTCGAGTATCGCATCCAGCTCAGCCAGAACCCGTCGTTCTATTGAGGCCGCGATGCGGCGCGAGATCATCGTCGGCCGCGGATGAGAGGCGAGGCGGCGCCGCCGCGGCGAAGGCGGGAGTCGTACTGGAGGCACTAAGATGAACGGATTCCTTCCCATGCTTCTGACGGCGGCCCTGGCGCTCCAGGCGGTCGAGGCCGCCTGGTACGATTTTGCCCGCAACGAGAACGCTCCCGAGATCAGCAGAATGCAGGTCGGCGGACGGCAGCTGGAGGGCTCGGTCGAGCTGCTCACGCTCTACCCCGACGAACTCCAAGGCGGCAAGCTGGTCGTCCGGGGCAAGGCCGAGACCACCCGCGGGAGCGTCGGGACCGTGCTGGTCAGTTTGGACGGCGGGGGCGATTTTCAGAAGGCCAAGGTGGAGAAGGGCGGCGCTTTCTACTTCGAATTCTCCCCTGCCGTCGGGCAGGAGTACGCCTTCCAGATCAAGGCCCTGGACACGACCGGCCGGGCTTCCGACCCCAAGGCCGGCGCGTTCAAGTTCGTGGTCCGCGCGGACCAGACCCGGGCGGAGGTCCTGCCCGCCTTCAACAAGCTGGTCGAGCTCTACAAGGCGGAGGACCGGACCGGCCTCATGGCCCGAATGTCGGACGCCTTCGAGGGAGACCGCGCCGCTCTGGCGAAGGGGCTGGAGGCCGACTTCGCCGACCTCAGCGCCATCGAGCTCGAGGCCTCGGTGGGCCGCGTGGGCAAGACCGGCAGCCTCGTGGAGGTCCAGTACTCCTTCACCCGCCGCGCGAAGTCCGAGGCGGCGGGCAAGGCCGTCAGGGGCCGCTCCGCGGGCAGGATGTCCTTCGCACAGGAAGGCGGCGACTTCAAGCTCTTCTCCATGGGCTCCCCGGTCCTGTTCGGGGTCGAGGCCGCCGCGGGGGCGGCCGCGGAGGCGGAGCGGCTGCAGGCCGACATCGCCGAGAAGGAGACGGCCCTGAAGGAGAAAAAGCTCGATAAGCGCAAGAAGGCCTCGCTGGAGGCCGAGGTCGCCCAGGCCAAGCGCCAGCTCTCGGAGAAGGCCGGCGCCGAGGTGGACCGTCTGCAGGCCGACATCGCCGAGAAGGAAGCCTCCCTGAGGGACGAGAAGCTCGATAAGCAGAAGAAGGCCGCCTTGGAGGCCGAGGTCGCCCAGGGCAAGCGCGAGCTCGCTCAGAAAGCCGGCGCGGAGCTGGAGCGCCTGCAGGCCGACATCGAGCAGAAGGAAGCGGCCTTGAAGGACAGGAAGCTCGACAAGGAGAAGAAGGCGGCCTTGGAGGCCGCGGTGGCTGAAGCCAAGCGCGACCTCTCGGGGAAGGCCGGCGCGGAGGTGGACCGCCTCCAGGTCGACATCGCGCGGAAGGAAGCCGCATTGAAGGACAAGAAGCTCGACAAGGAGAAGAAGGCCGACCTGGAGGCCCAGCTCGCCGACGCCAAGCGGGAGCTCTCGGGGAAGGCCGCCGCGGAAGCCTTCAAGACGCCGGGGCAGGACCTGCCCAAGCCGGAGAACGCGGCCAAACTGCGCGCCATGGCCGAGGAGGCCCGGGAGACCATGGATTCCGCGGGCCTCGACTTCAAGGCGATCAATGCCGCTCTCAGGGCGAGCGGCTCCATGATGAACGCCAAGGAGTTCCGGGCCGAGCTCGACAACCTCAAGGCAGGCAGGCCCTACAAGGGGAAGGACGACATCGAGACTTTCAGGAAGGCGACGGCCTCCTTGGAATCTGCCCGCGCCAAGGCAGGGGTCAAGCTCACGGACGGCGAGCTCAAGGACCTCGAACGGCTCAAGGAGAACTTCAAGAAAGGCGCGGATCTGGAGCAGGAGGCGCAGAAGCAGCGCGACAAGAAGCTCGAGCCGCTGCAGAAGCAGCTCGAATCCGCGACGGATGAGAAGCAGCGCAAGACCCTGAAGGAGAAGATGGCGGAGGTCGAGGCGGATTACCAGAACAAGAGCCGGGAGCTCGTGGACAAGTACCGCCAGCCTCTGGTCGAGAAGATCCAGAGGACCGCCGGCCTCGACGCCAGCGTGGGAACGGACCTCTACGTCAGGAATCCGGACGGCAGCGTCGCCAAGAATCCGGACGGCACCAACAAGCTCAACCCGAAGCACCGGGGATGGAGCGGCGACGTGGACCTGCGCGGCTCGGCCAAGTCCGTCAGCGACATGCGGGAGGTCCTGGAAGGGCTCGACATCGACGTCGATGGCGCGCAGGGCAAGGGGGCCGGGGGCAAGGTCACGGGCGGAGACGTCTCGACCACCCACGGCGCCAAGCCCGGCCTGGAGCTCACCGCCAACATCGACGACATGGACCGCAGGGGCGCGGCCAAGGACTCAAAGGCTTATCAGGCGGAGGTGGACCGCCTGCAGGCAGACATCGCGCGGAAGGAAGCCGCCCTGAAGGACGCCAAGCTCGATGCCCCGAAAAAAGCCGCTCTGGAGACCGAGATCGCCGAGGCCAGGCGCGCCCGCGACCGCGCCGCCCTGGACCATAACGCGGCCCAGAAGCGCGAACTCTCCGAGAAGCTCGGCACAGGGGGCTCGAAGGACAGCTTCAAGCAGGCCGGCTCCTCGGCGCACGCGGACAAGATTGAGGTGGACGCGAGATCCAAGGAGACCTACGTCAGCGTGGGGATGAAGGAGGGACAGGCGGGCAGGACCGCGGTCGAGGTCGAGGATCATTTCAAGAAAGCGGTCGAAGGCTTCAAGACTCCGGCCCAGGACCTGCTCAAGCCGGAGAACGCGGACAAACTCCAAGGAATGGCCAAGGGCGCCAGGAAGTCCCTGGACGCCGTGGACCTCGACTACAAGGAGATCGAGGCCGCTCTCAAGGCCTCCGGCTCCAAGATGAGCGTCAAGGAGTACCGGGCCGAGCTCGACAGCCTCAAGGAAGGGAAGACCTACAAGGGGACGGACGACATCGAGACCTTCAAGAAGGCGACGGAGGCTGCCCTGGAGTCCGCCCGCGGCAAGGCGGGGCTGCAGGCCGAGGTGGAGCTCAAGGCTCAGCAGAACAAGATCGAGAGGCTCGACGCCGATGCCAAGAAGCTCAGCGGCGCTGAATTGGAGGCGAACCGGGCCAAGCGCGCCCAGACCGCCTCGGACATGATCGACTCCAAGACGAGATTGGAGGCCACGCGCGGGGCCAACGAAGAGAGGGCGGGCTCCACGAAGAGGTCCGGGGGGGGCGATGGGGACGCCAAGGCCGAGGCTCGGGCCGACAAGTTCGGAGCGGGGACGAAGGCCGCCGCGGGGGTCGCCACCGTGGTGAGCACCATCGACAACGCCAGGCAGATCGTGGAGGAGTCCGACGGCTCCGAGTCTGACGCCCAGCTCGTGGGCAAGACCGTGGTCAAGACCATGGAGGGGGTCTTGGACATCGAGAGCAAGAAGAGGATCATCCTGGAGGAAGCCGAGGCCGCGGAGAAGTCCGGCCTCACCGGCACGGACAAGACCATCAGGCAGGGGATCGGCGTCGTGGTCGCGGGCGGCCGCATCGTCGTAGACGAGGTGAAGGGGCGCGTGGTGGACCCCGTGGTGAACATCGGGGTCGCGGCCCAGGAGGGCGTGGGGGCGGTGTCGGACAGGTACGGCCAGTACAAGGCCGAGCAGGACCTGGAGGATTTCAGGAACAAGGGGGCCGTGAAGGAAGGCGGACTCACCGGCAAGGAGGCCCTCGAGCGCGGCGAGCGCAAGATCAAGCTCAACGACGGCGACACGGACGTCAACCTCCTCAAGACCCGAGGCGACCTGACCGGAAAGTCCGACGCCTACAAGACCGACGCCCTGCCCGTGGACGACAAGGGGCGCCTCGACATCATCAAGGACATCGGGGGCTCCCTCGAGGACAGCCTCGACTCGATCCGCAAGCTGCTCGACAAGCCCTCCGGCTCGCTGACCCCCGGGGAATACGCCGTGGTCCAGAAGCGGCTCGACGACCTCGCCAAGCAGGCGGCCAAGACCAAGACCGGGCTCGTCCTCGACGTGGACGGCAAGGAGGTCGGGGTGGGGACGAAGGCCGTGGAGAAGGCGAGGCTCAACGACGTGGGCCGGGAGATCATCCGCCTGCAGAAGAAGGCCGAGAATGATGCCTATAAGCAGAAAAAGGCGGCCGAAGACAGGGAATATGAGGCCGCGGGGAAGAAATGGGAGGAAGGGCAGAAGAAGAAAGCTGCCGAGGAGGATGCGAGGTCGGCCGCGGAGCAGGAGCGCAAGGAGCGGGAAGAGGCTGCCCGCAAGGAGCGGGAGGAGCGGGAGGCCGAGGATCGGGAGCACGAGCGCAAATCCCGCCTGCCCGACTGCGACACCGTGAAGATCGGGGTGGAGTGCAATGAGAAAGACGAGCCCGCTCCGGAAGACGGTCCGGCGCCGGAGCTCAAGGGGGACTGCGCCGAAGGGGAGTACCTCGACGTGAAATGGGAGACCCGGGGCAACAAGAACGTGGCGGTCGGGGCGAAGTGCGTCAAGGACCCGAACTACAAGCCGGAGAAGCCCGAGCCCGGCCGGCCCGGGAAAGGGGAGCCGCCTCCGCAGGAGGAGCCGGACCCCTACGACGCGGAGTGGCAGAAGAACTACGACGCCTACCACGCCGACCTCGACCGGGCCGCTGAGGAGAAGAAGCGCGCCAGAGAGGAGCGCTCGGAGCGCTGCAAGAACAAGGACTGCTACGAGCTCCCGGGCTTCAAGCTCGACATCCCGGAGGCCCAAGACTCCTCTTGGGCGGTCGTCTTCGCCCTCAACAAGGATTACGCCACCAGCATGCGCGGCATCTACTACGACCTTGACGGCAGGAGAAAGACCGTCGAGAGGCAGAAGGCCGCCATCTTGAAGAAATCCGAGATCCTGGGAAAGAAGTGCGAAGCTGTGCCTCCCATGCCGGAGCTGAAGGGCGTGGAGAGCGCGACCGCCTTCGAGTCGACGTTGAAGGTCGTCCCTCGCGCCGAGCTGCAGAGCTACCAGGGCGCCCTGCGCCAGCTCAAGTCGCATTACGGCGGCGCCAAGGGGGAGATCAAAGCTGTTCTCGCCGAGGCCGGGAAGCTCAAGCAGCTGGTCGAGGCCTACAACGCGAGCGTGCGCAACAACGCCAAGCCCCTTGGGATCATCAACCAGAGCCTGGACGTCCTCCTGCCCGCGTCCGCGGAGAAGCACGTACCCATCCGGGAGATCGACGACGGGGGGATCGCCTTCGCCTGCGCCAGCCTCGAGTCCCTGCTCGACCAGGTGGACGACGGGGTCTCGGGTGTCGACATCTCCCTCAAGAAGGACGCCGCGCTCGAGGCCATGGCCTCCGCGACCGGGGTGCGTGTGAACCAGCTCAAGGGTGCGGCCCTCAAGTCCGTCAGCGACGCCGAGCTCGTGCTGATGGCGCGGCAGCTGGGCCACGACCCGCGCAGCCCGGAGCTGGGCGCCATCGTCAAGCAGAGGTTCGCCCTCTACAGGGAGGTCACCCTCCTGCCGGTAGGAGGGGCCGACGTGCATGCCACGCGCGAGACTTTGAAGCACATCTCCGCAGTCGTCGGGACCGCGGACAAGCTTTTGGCGAGCGAGGGCCGGGCGCAGTACTTCCAAGAGGCTTCGCGGAGGCTCATGGAGAAGTTGGAGGCGCTGAGCAAAAGCGTCCCGGCCAAGATCGGGGCGGACCAGCAGAAGGCCCTGACCAACCGCCACATGGCGATCTACGAGGATCCCTTGCGCGGCTTCCTTTCGGGGAGCGAGGAGGCCAACCCCGTCATGGCCGAGTTCTCTCGGGTGGCCCGGCAGATCAGCGACGCCATGACGGGCGACTCGAAGGCCGAGCAGGGATCCCCTCAATCCGGGCAGACGCAGATGGTGGCGGCCGGCGGAGGCCAACCGATGATGATGATGGATGCTGAGGCGCCCGGGATTCCAGGCGGCGGGATGATGGAGGGCTATGCCCCGGTGAAGGGAGCCGCAATCATCCGGGGACGCGTCGGCAACCCCCCGACCGCCGGCCCGCCGTCCGCGGAGGCTCCACCGCCCGACGCTCTGCCCGGAGCCCCGGAGACCGGAGCTCCCGGGCACGAACCCGGCGTTCCGGAACAGTCCGCCCCTGGCACGGGCATGGGGCGGGAGCGCACGAAGACGGAGGTCCCAGACAACCGGGTCTTCGTCCCTGAGAAGGGCCCCCGCACGATCGTGGACCCGGGGTTCAACATCGACAGGAAGGAGCCGGTCTATAGAATCCAGCCGGACGC
>JACRDT010000013.1 GCA_016212795.1 Elusimicrobiota bacterium
GCACCCAGGCTTTCGCCCTATTCGCCATCGCTGCCAGGTCCGGATTTGGCCGTTTCACCGCCCGCGTTGCCGCGGACGCTCGCCCAGGCTTGCCCGGGCGAGGACGCCCTTGCGGGCTTCCTCGTCTCTGTTCGCACCGCTATCCTTTCGGACGGGAGGCGTTGCCTCCAACCCATGCCCCGCTCAGGGAGCTGGCAGTCCGGACTTTCCTCAATGGTGGGAGGCGCTCGCCGCCCAAGCCATCGCGTAGTCTCGGCTTCCCTTTGAATTGTCAAAGAACAGAACTGCCTGTGGGGGTGGGGATCGAACCCACATGTTCCGGGTTAACGGCCCGGCGCCTTGCCCTGTCAGCCACCCCACATTGGCGGCCGTGGCGGGACTTGAACCCGCTATGACTGGATCGACAATCCAGCGCCTCGTCGCTTTGGCTTCACGGCCAAAATGGTGGAGCTACCGGGTCCCGCCCCCGGAACTGGACGTTGCGGGCGTCCTGTGATCCTGGTTTCACCATAGCCCCTTCGAGGCCTCGCCGGGAGTCGAACCCGGACCCGGACCTTAGAAGGGTCCCGCGCTTCGTTGCGCCACGAGGCCTGCCAGCTGGCTGGCGGTTCCGCCCCGCCGTCTGCTCATTACAAGTGAGCCGGTCTGCTATTGACCTAAGCCAGCGTCTTGCCCCGAGAGGGTCTCGCACCCCCACTGAACCCGTCTTAAGCGGGCCGCCTCTGCCTTGGGCTACCGGGGCGTCCGAGGCACGGGCCGGATTCGCACCGGCGTCAGCGGTTTTGCGGACCGCTCCCTGGCTCCTCGGGTACCGTGCCGAAATCTCGGAGAGTCAGGGTCTCGAACCCTGGACCGCGTCGCCGCGGCAGCCGTTTTCGAGACGGGACGGGACGACAGTCCCGTCCGACCAGCCGGACACTCTCCTCAAATTGGCGGAGGGGGCGGGGGCCTAGCCCGCAAGCCGCTGACGCGGCAGGCTCCGGCGGGTCACTCGCCGTTTTCGGACCCCTCCAAATATCCGCGGAAGGCGGGAGGCTCGAACTCCCACCGGGTCTCCCCGGACCGGTTCAGCAAACCGGCGCGACGAACCGCTATTCGCCTGCCTTCCTATTTGCCGGCTCCAGGTGCTGCCATCTGCTAAAGCTTCGGACCCGGATTGGGGCCGGTGGGACTCGAACCCACACCCTCCCGCTTAAAAGGCGGTGACTCTCACGAGGACTGCCGTTATCCCATGTCCCGTCCTAGGCCCGGGAGGACTCGAACCTCCATCAGCTCTCTAATCAGGAGAGTGTGTTTCCCGGCTCATAAGGCCGGCGTGTTGCCCTTACACCACGGGCCCGTCCAGCCCCTGGAAGGATTCGCACCTTCGCTCTCCGCGTTCGAAGCGCGGCATGCTTCTGTTGCACCACAGGGGCCCTAAAATCGAAAGTCCCATGCTCTGTCTTGCCGAGCATGGGACCCGCTGCGTCCGGACCTGATAGCTTCTCTACATTGGCGGCCCCATGCCCCGGCTTATGCCATCGCCTTTTCGCCGTTCAAATGACAGCGCAAGGCTACAGCATGCGCCCCATCCGGTCGGCGTCATATTCGCCGACCCTGGGCGCTCAGCTGGTTGCGATGTTCTGTGTAACATGTGAGTGACCAAATAAAAATCACGATGAGCAGGCGCTATGCGACGCCCGTTCGCCGTGACCAATACTAGTATAACAGGTCCCCTGATTTTGTCAAGGGCCATTCGAGGATGCCGCCAGCAGGGCCAGGAGGTCGCGCGTCGTCCGGGCTTATAGTATACTGGTCTTCATGAGATACGTCTGCGCGCTGTTGGGCTACCTGACCGGGAAGTGGGGCGTCAAGTGCGACGAGTGCCGGCACCTTGACGGCGAGGGCAAGTGCCACGGGCATCAGATGCCCGCGGAAGTCATCCATCGGCCCATCGCCTGCGGATTCTGGAGCCGCAAGTAGCGCCGCGGGAAGCCCTCCCATGACCCGGCCCGACGTCCAGCGGCGCTTGCGCCAGCTGGGCCACCTGGTGGGCAACACCCCCCTGCTGGCCGTCGACTGCCGCTACAAGGGCCGGCCCCGGCGCATCTACGCCAAGGCCGAGAACCTCAACCTGACCGGCAGCATCAAGGACCGCATGGCCCTGCACATCCTGCGCATGGCCTACGAGCGCGGCGCCCTCGCGCCCGGCGCCCCCATCGCCGAAGCCACCAGCGGCAACACCGGCATCTCCCTGGCCGCCATCGGCCGCGCCCTGGGCCACCCGGTCGTCATCTTCATGCCAGACTGGATGAGCCAGGAGCGCAAGGACCTCATCCGGAGCCTGGGCGCCGAGACCCGCCTCGTCAGCCGCCAGCAGGGCGGGTTCCTGGCCAGCATCCGGCTCGCCGAGGAGTTCGCGGCCTCCCGCCCAGGGGCGTTCCTGCCCCGGCAGTTCTCCAACGAGGACAACGTGGACGCCCACGTGCGGACCACGGGGCCGGAGATCTGGTGGCAGCTGCGCTTCCAGAACCTCAAGCCCGACGCCTTCGTGGCCGGCGTTGGCACCGGCGGCACGATCATGGGCGTGGGACGCTTCCTCAAGCGGGAGCACGCGGCCGTCCGCCTGCACCCGCTCGAACCCGCCAACTCCCCGACCCTGAGCACGGGCTGCAAGGTCGGCAAGCACCGCATCCAGGGCATCTCCGACGAGTTCATCCCGGCCATCGTGCGCCTGGACCAGCTCGACGGGATCGTCGGCGTGGACGACAGCGACGCCATCCTCATGGCCCAGAAGCTGGCCGCGGAGCTCGGGCTGGCCGTCGGCATCTCGAGCGGCGCCAACTTCATCGGCGCGCTGATGCTCCAGGAGAAGATGGGCGCGGACGCGGTCGTCGTCACGGTGTTCCCGGACGACAACAAGAAGTACCTCAGCACGGACCTCCTCCAGGAGCAGGCCCCCAAGGACGGCCTCCTCTCCCCCGACGTCGAGCTCCAGGGGTTCAGCGCGATGAAGCGCGCCTGCCACACCTGCTGCGAGCCCAGCGACTGCGCCGAGAAGCGGGCGCCGGCGGCCGAGCCCCGCTGCCCGCGCGACAAGGGCTGCGGCGCCTGACCCGCGCGGGCGCGACCGGGCCTCGGCGAGCCCCCTTCCTTACTTGAGCATCCGGCCGAGGGTCCGCACGCGTTCGAGCGGGTCGGGGTGCGAGAGGAACAGCCGGTAGAGCCAGCTCCCTTCCCGGTGAGGCATCTTGTCGCCGACCGAGCCGAGCAGGGCCAGCTTGCGCAGGCCGGTCGCCAGCCCCCTCGGGTCGCCGGTCAGCTTGGCCCCGCCGGCGTCGGCCATGCGCTCGTTGGCGCGCGTCAGCCCCAGGAGCGCCAGGACCCACAGGACGGGCGCCCAGTAGACGACCGCCATCTGCAGGATGGTGGCCGCGCCAAGGCTCAGGAGCTGGACGAAGGGGATGGCCAGGAAGAAGCTCAGCATGTGCCGGTACTTCACGTGGCTGAGCTCGTGGCCCAGGATACCGCGCATCTCGCGCACGGTCATGAGACGCGTGATGGTGCCGACGACGGCCACCACCGCCAGGCTGTGGAACGCGCCGGCCGCGAAGGCGTTGGGGGAGCCCGTGGTCTTGCCGGCGTGGACCCGCGGCATGGGCAGGCCCGCCTTGGCGGCGAGCTCGGCCACGGTGTCGACATAGGGGCCGGTCTTGACGCGCTTGACCCGCATGAACAGCGCGGCGAGGAAGCCTCCGAGCAGGGCGAACGGCGCCAGGCTCTTGAGGCCCGCGAGGAGCTTGGGCCCCGCCAGCGCCAGGGCTGCGGGGAGGGAGAGCTGGTGCAGGGCCACGAAAGCGATGGAGCCCAGGACGATGGCGGCGCCCCAGAGCGCGGCCTGGACGCGGGCCCGCCGCAGCTGCTCGGCCGGCGTGGTCGCCGGGCCCTGGACGCGGTCGAGGCGCCAGGCCTCTTCGTCCACGCCCGCCTTGGGCTGCGCTCCGTCGTCTTGGGCCGTCATCCTGCCCAGCCGGGCCCGGCTGCTGAAGTAGGTGACGATGGCGGCGTACACGACGAACCCGCCGAGCAGGCCGGGCAAGCCGCCGGAGAGCGCCACGAACAGCTGGCCGGGCGTCAGGATGGCGCTGAAGAGCATCAGCTTGTACAAGAAGGGGAGCGGCAGGTCGGGGTCGGTCTTGGTCTTGTTCCTGAGGCCCCAGGCGACGTGGCCCGAGCCGAAGAGCACCGGCAGGGCGGCCATGAACCCGAGCACGCCCAGGAGCGGCGCGAGGCTGATGAGCCCGAGCCCCTTGGACGCGGGCCCGATGAGGGCGCCGCCCAGCCCCAGGCCGGACACGCCGATGCCGGTGACCACGGCAGCCCCGAGCAGGACGCCCATGAGGAGGTCGGCGTAGCGCACGAGGGGCGCGAGAGCCGGGTCCTTCGACCGGGACAGGCTCCAGCGCGTGAAGGCCAGGGCCGGGAGAGCGACGCCGCCCAGGCCCACGGCCACCCACAAGCCGGCGGCGGGCGCGAACCCGAACAAGGCCGGCATCAGGAGCCTCGCGGAGAAATCCGCCCCCGCCGTGAGGGCCGCGGCCAATCCGACGCGCGCGCCGGAAGGCAGGGACGACCATAAGCGGGCGACGGGCGATACCGCGGCCGAGACGACCCGCCGGGCCGCCGCCACGAGGGAAGCCGCGGCCAGGACGGCGTGCGCCAGCCAGCGCCTGGGAGCGGAAGGCTTGGCCGGCCGCGCCTCCGGAGCGGGAGGGCCGCGGGCGTTGGGCCGGTCCTTCTCGCCCCGGGCCAGGACCTGGGTCTTGTCCGCAGGCAAAGGCTGGGAGACCGCCACCGGGTCGAGCGCCGCCGAGCCCGGGTCCAGGCCCCAGACCTGGTCCGCGGTCTTGCGAAGCTCCTCCTCGGAGACGTCGCCGTCGTTCTCGGCCTTCTCGAGCCTGATGGAGATGTCGAGCACGCGGTCGATGAGCTTCTGCTCTTTCTCGCGCCCCTCTCTCTCCTTAAGGCGCCGGGCTTCCTCCTTGGCCGCCTTGTCCTGCTGCCGCTTGAGCTCCTTGAGCTCCGCCGGGGAGGCTTGGACCGAGTCCCCCTGCGGGGAGCGGCGCAAGACGCCGAACCAGGTCCTGCCCTGGACCGGCTCAGGCGCGGCGGGCTTGAGCGAAGCAGGCTCCGGGGGAGCCTCCGCGGGGCCGGGGACACCCGGCGCGAGATTGCGCGTCTTCACGCCGGGCGTTCCCAGGCCGGGCAGAGCCGAATACGCCAGCGCGCCGACCTGGACCGAGCCCGCGCCCGGCAGGCCGGCCACCGGGGACGGTTGGATGATCCCCAGACCGCCCAACGGGGCGTCCACCCTGCCGGCGGGCACGGGGCGCACAGCCTGGATGCCGGCCGCGAGAGCCTCCGGGCCGGGGCAATTGAGCAAGATGGCGGCCGCCAGGAAAGCGGCCAGAGAGCGGGAAACGGGATGATGTCTCATAGATCGTCGGCCATCTTATCGTTTATGGGCCGACACGGCATGGGCCGAAGAGCCCGAAACGGCGAACGAAATGGCCCTAGGCCCGCCTGGGACCCGCCCTAGGACGCTCCCGGAACTCGGGACCCAGCGCTCCCCTGGGACCGGCGTCGTGATATGAAGGCCCGGCCGCAGGCGCCCTGACGCTCAGCCCTTGCGCACCACGACGGTGCCGGCGAGCAGGTCGTGCCAGCCTCGCCGGTCCTTCTCCCAGAGCGCCCAGAAGTAGCCCAGGAAGGCGGCGTGGGCCGACAGGACGGAGAGGAGCCCCCGCGTGAAGGCGTGCTTCCACTCGACGGGGAGCCCGTTGACCTGGACCACCTGCAGCCCCAGGACGTGCTTGCCCGGCGTGGCTCTCCACAGGGCGACGAAGAGGGTCGTGTAGAGCACCCAGCAGAGGGAGAACGCCAGGTCCCTCTTCTTGCGCACCTTGGTCACGGTCAAGGGTCCGTTCTCGTAGAGCTCCTGCTCCTCGACGAGGGTCTCGCCTCCGATCTGGATCTCCCGCCCGGCCGCCTTCCGTCCGCCGGCTGGGGGCGTCGGCGGGCCCGCGACGGGCAGCTCCACGGAACCGCCGGGACCCGACACCTTGATCCCCTTCTCGCTCATCGACACCTTGCCTTCCCCGCCCTCGATGGTCACGCCGTGCTTGCCCAGCGCGACCCGCCCCTCGCCCCCGTCGAGCACGATGCCGCCGCCCCCGAACTCGACGCGGCCGGGGCCGTGCCGGCGCTTGGCGCCGTCCTTCATGTTGTAAGCGATGTGCACCCCCTCGCTCTCGGTCGAGAAGAGCCCCTCGGGCAGGAGCTGGTGCATCAGGATCGCGCAGACCAGCCCGTCGAGGCAGAGCGCCGCGAACCGGCGCCATAAGGGCGGCCGCGTGCCGGGCAGGGCGACCGAGGCCTTCTCCCCTTCCTCCAGCGGCCTGGCCGGGCGCAGGCGCAGCAGGTCCCAGAGGTGCTTGCGGGCCTGGGGGCCGGCCTCGACCACGCCGCCCACCGGGGACTCGCGGCGGACCTTGTAGACGCGCACCTTCTCCGGGATGCCCTTGAGCTGCAGGAGCCCCACCTCCGAGGACGGGACCTCCGACTTGTTCATCGTGAGGTAGACGGCCTCCGTGAAGAAGACCTCGCCCGGCTGCGAGATGCCCTGGATGCGGGCCGTGATGTTGACCGGCTCGCCGTAGACGTCGTCGTCCGTCAGGTTGACCTCGCCGGAGTTGATGGCGATGCGGATCTCGATGCGGTCGTCCTCGACCTGCCCGTCGTTGTTCTTGTCCAGGACCTCCTGCACCGCCACCCCGGCCAGGACCGCGTCGGTCGGGCTGTCGTAGACCATGAGGAAGGCGTCCCCGATGGTCTTGATCAGCCTGCCGCCCCGGGACTCGAGGACCGGCAGCACCAGCCGCTTGTGCTCGTCGAGCAGGTCCTGGATCTCGGAGCGGGAGCGCCGGGAGGTCTTGTCCGTGAACCCCTTGATGTCCGTCATCAGGATGGCCAGGTTGCGGGTCGCCGGGGCGCTCATGGCGCAAGTGTATCATTTCCCTCCCGGTGGCGTCAGGGAGGCCCCAACGATGTATAATCTTCCCCTATGAACAAGATGGTCCGGCAACTGCGCAACGGCATGACCAAGGAATGCATCGAGCAGTCCTTCTCCGAACGACGGACCTTCTCCATGGCCAAGGACGAGTACACGGCCACCCCCCACGACAACTTCATGACCCTGGCCTACACCATCCGCGACCGGATGATCGAGCGCTGGATCGAGACCCAGCAGCGCTACCACAAGCAGAACCTCAAGCGCGTCTACTACCTCTCCATGGAGTTCCTCATCGGGCGGCTCCTCATGCACGGCATCCAGAACCTGGGCATCGAGGCCGAGGTGCGGGAGGCCCTCAAGGCCTACGGACTGAACCTGGACATGATGCTCGAGATCGAGCCCGACGCGGGGCTCGGCAACGGCGGCCTGGGGAGGCTGGCGGCCTGCTTCATGGATTCCATGTCCACGCTGGGCATCCCGGCCGTGGGCTACGGCATCATGTACGACTTCGGCATCTTCCAGCAGAGGATCGTCAACGGGTTCCAGGTCGAGGCCCCGGACAACTGGCACCGGCTCGGCACGCCCTGGGCCATCGACCGGCCCGAGTACCAGATCCGGGTGCGCTTCGGCGGCCGCACCCAGCACCTGCGCGACGCAGCCGGGAAGCTGAGCGTGCGCTGGGTCGACACCGACGACGTCATGGCCATGCCGTACGACTTCCCCGTCCCGGGCTTCCAGAACGACGTGGTGAACACCCTGAGGCTCTGGTCCGCCAAGGGCACCGAGGAGTTCGACCTGGGCTATTTCAACCACGGCGACTACATCAACGCCTACGACAACAAGATCGCCTCCGAGAACATCTCCAAGGTCCTCTACCCCAACGACAAGACCAGCGGGGGCCTCGAGCTGCGCCTCAAGCAGGAGTACTTCTTCGTGGCGGCCTCCCTGGCCGACATCATGCGGCGCTTCCGGGTCCACAACAACGACTGGAACGCCTTCCCGGACAAGGTGGCCATCCAGCTCAACGACACGCACCCCGCGCTGGCCACGGCCGAGCTCATGCGCCTCCTCCTCGACGACGCCGGCCTCGAGTGGGACCAGGCGTGGCGGATCGTGCGCCGGACCTTCGGGTACACCAACCACACCCTCATGCCCGAAGCGCTGGAGACCTGGCCGGTCCCGCTGTTCTCCCGGGTCCTCCCGCGGCATATCGAGATCATCTACGAGATCAACGCCCGGTTCCTGGCGGAGGTCTCCAAGGCCTTCCTGGGCGACGAAGACCGCATCCGGCGGATGTCCCTCATCGACGAGAACGGCCCCAAGCACGTCCGCATGGCCTACCTGGCCGTGGTCTGCAGCCATTCCGTCAACGGGGTCTCCGAGCTCCACTCCGAGCTCCTCCAGAAGACCCTCTTCAAGGATTTCCACGACCTGTGGCCGGAGCGGTTCAACAACAAGACCAACGGCGTCACCCCCCGCCGCTGGCTCCTCGAGTCCAACCCCGACCTGGCCAGGCTCATCACGGACTCCGCGGGCGAGGGCTGGCAGACGGACCTCGGCCGGCTCACGGCGCTGCTCCCCCTGCGCGACGACGCGGCGTTCCGGGAGCGCTGGCGGCGCGTCAAGGCCAGGAACAGGGAGACCCTCGCCGCCATCATCAAGCGGACCACGGGGGTCTCGGTCTCCCCCGAGTCGATGTTCGACGTCCAGATCAAGCGCATCCACGAGTACAAGAGGCAGCTGCTCTTCGTCTTCTTCCTCATCCACCACTACCTGCGGCTCAAGCGCGAGCCCCCGGGACGGTTCGTCCCGCGCACGGCCCTGCTCGGCGGCAAGGCCGCGCCGGGCTACGAGATGGCCAAGCTCATCATCAAGTTCGCCAACAGCGTCGGCGCCGTCATCAACTCGGACCCGGCCGTGCGCGACCGCCTCAAGGTGGTCTTCATGGAGGACTACCGGGTGAGCCTCGCCCAGCGCATCTTCCCCGCCAGCGACCTCTCCGAGCAGATCTCCACGGCCGGGACCGAGGCCTCGGGCACCGGGTGCATGAAGTTCATGATGAACGGCGCGCTGACCATCGGCACCCTCGACGGCGCCAACATCGAGATCGCCCGGGAGGTCGGGCGCGAGAGCATGTTCATCTTCGGGCTGAAAGCCGACGAGGTCGCGCGGCTCAAAGCCGCCGGCTACCGCCCCGAGGAGCACATCGCCCAGTCGCCGGCGCTCCAGGAGATCATGCGCCTCATCCAGCACGACTTCTTCTCGCGCCTGGAGCCGGGGATCTTCCAGCCGATCGTGGATTCCATCGCGCGGCACGACCCTTTCCTGGTCCTGGCCGACTTCGCCGACTACGTGCGGGCCCAGGACGAGGCCGAGAAGCTCTTCCGCGACCAGGACGCCTGGAGCAAGGCCTCGATCCTGAACGTGGCCAAGTCGGGCAGGTTCTCCAGCGACCGCACCATCCGCGAGTACGCCCGGGACATCTGGGGCGTGCCCGGTTGACAGAGGGCGGGTTATTCGCTACATTTTCCCCTTAGAACGGCCGGCGGCTCGCCGGCGGCCGGGCCGCATACACTACAGGAGGCTGTTAATGACATCGAAGAACAAGAAGTTCGGCGCCTCGGGTTTCACGCTCATCGAGCTGATGATCGTGGTCGCCATCATCGGCATCTTGGCCGCGATCGCCATCCCGAAGTTCGCCGAGCTCATCAGGAAGTCCAATGAAGGCGCGTCCAAGGGCAACCTGGGCGCCATCCGTTCCGCGCTGAGCATCTACTACGGCGACATGGAAGGGGTGTACCCGGTGAACATGGACGCGATGACCATCGGTGGCAAGTACCTGACGGCCGTCCCGGTCGCCAAGGCTCCGAACTTCCATTCGGACACCTCGGGCATCCGGTCGACCGGCATCGCGGCGAACGATGGAGGCGGGTGGTTCTACAACAACACCGTCACGGACTCCAACTTCGGCGGCTTGGTCGTCAACTGCACCCACACGGACACGAAAGGAAGCGTCTGGACGGTTTACTAGACCGTCGGGAACGACCTTAGCACACAGAAAAAAGAGGCTCCCCGGAAGCAGGGGGAGCCTCTTTTTTCGCGCAGCGAGTCCGACGTTCACGGAGTTTGCCCCCACAATACTCGCCTCCCCGCGGGGGAGGCTCATGATATATGAAAGGAATCATCCTGGCGGGAGGCGCCGGCACCCGGCTCCACCCCATCACCATCCCCACCATCAAGCAGCTCCTTCCCGTCTACGACAAGCCGATGGTGTATTTCCCCCTGGCGACGCTGATGCTCGCGGGGGTCCGGGACATCCTCATCATCTCCACGCCCAAGGACCTCCCCCGCTTCGTCGACCTCTTCGGCGACGGCTCCCAGTTGGGCCTGGCCATGAGCTACGCCGCGCAGCCCAAGCCCAAGGGCATCGCCCAAGCGCTGGTCATCGGGGAACGGTTCATCGCGAAGGAACCCGTCTGGCTCATCCTGGGCGACAACCTGTTCTTCGGCCACGGCCTGCCCGAGCTCCTCGGCCGCGCCGCGAAGGAGAACACGGGCGCCACGGTGTTCGGCTACTACGTCTCCGACCCCGAGCGGTACGGCGTCGTCGACTTCGACGCGCAGGGGCGCGCCCTCTCCATCGAGGAGAAGCCCTCCCGGCCCAAGTCGAACTACGCCGTGACCGGGCTCTACCTGTACGACAGCCAGGCGCCCAGGCTCGCCAAGGCGCTCAAGCCCTCGGCCCGAGGCGAGCTGGAGATCACGGCCCTCAACAACGAGTACCTCCGCCGCGGCGGGCTCACCGTCAAGCTCATGGGCCGGGGGTTCGCCTGGCTCGACACGGGCACCTACGACTCCCTCCTCGAGGCGGCCGACTTCGTCAGGATCGTCGAGAAGCGCCAGGGGCTGCAGATCGCCTGCGTGGAGGAGATCGCCTACAGGCTCGGCCACATCGACCGCAGGCAGCTGCTCCGGCTGGCCGGGAAGCTCGACAAGACCAGCTACGGCCGGTATCTCAGGGAAGTCGCCGACGAGGGATAGCCCCCTCGACCTGCCTGCCGGGGACGACGACGAGCCCGTCCGTGGTGCACAGGAACACCCTCCCCGCGCGCACCCGGAGGTTGACGATCTGCCCTCGCAGCGGGAGGCCCTTGACCTCCGACACGGCCAGCCCCTCGTCGACGTAGAAGACCCTCGCGGCGTCCACGTTCGCCATCAGGCCGCTGGCCGCCAGGACCCCCTTGGAGAACTTCTCGACCGCGCTGACGCCCTCGAGGGCGTCCGCCTCCGACCGGAGCAGGCACGACCAGCGCCCGGCATCGCCCGCGGCCAGGACGCACTGGCCGGTGCCGTAGCCGGCGTAGCGGCCCACGAAGAGGCGGCTCCCGGCGCGCCGGAGGGCCGTCACCTCCCCGACGTCGAGCTCGTCGGCCTTGGGCATCCCCTCCGAGATCAGGGAGGCGGACGGGGAGGACAGGGAGACCGCGAAGACCTGCCCGGGATGCGCGGAGTCGGACTCGTCGTCGCTGCCGAAGAAGACCGTCGCGCCCGCGCAGAGGACCGCCGTCATGCGCAAGCCCCCGAACGGCTGGAGGGCGTCGAAGCGCGCCGCGCTCCCCTTCGCCACGTCGAAGGCGTACACGCCCAGGGACTCCACGCTCTCGATCGTGTGGTCCTCCAGGCTCAGGAACAGGGTCGCCCGGCGCTTCTCCCTGTTGAGGCACATGGCCCCCACGCTCTGGCTGCCGTCGCACGCCGCCTCCCCTTCGATCAGGGGGACCCGCGACCATCGCCCTTTCTGTTCCTTATAGAGGCCGCAGGCCGAGCCGATGAACAGCGCGCCGCCGTCCTGGACCAGGGCCGTGACCGGCCCGGTCCCGGCGCGGCTCGTCTTGACCCTGAACTCCTTGTCGAGGTAGAGCAGGCCCGAGGAAGTGCCGACGACATAGGCATCGCGGTCGAACGCGATGTCGTTGACGCGCACCCCGGCCAGGACCTGTCGCACCGCCTCCTCGGCGCGCAGAGGCCCGGGGACGAGGAGCCCCAGGCACAGCAGCCAGCCCGCTCCCGGCCGCCTGGACACCCGTCGGGCATCGCGGAGCATGTTATGGGAAAAGCGCCGTGTCATCCATGATCAGCGGGCCGCCCGGTTCTCCTCCCCCGAACGAGAACTCGGCCGGCTCCCGGGCCAGCGGGCGGAGCTTCCCCTCGACGCCGTCGTAGTCCCACGCCGCGACGTAGAACCTCGCGCCGTCGAACGAGCGGACGCCCTTGAAGGCGCGCAGGTCGAGCACGACCTCCAGGGAGCCTTCCTTCTTGTCCGCCGAGACCTTGGGCGCGGCCGGCAGGGCCGGGCCGAACCCGGCCGCCGTGGCCTCCGCCGAGGCGTACAGGCCGATCTTCCAGCCGGCCAGGAAGGCGGCGAAGTCCCAGTCCGCCCCGTCCTTCATGGAGGCGTTGAGCCTGGGCAGCGCCGCCGCGCCCTTGCGCCCCATGACGCTCTCGGGGAAATCGATGTAGACGTCGAAGCAGGCGTGGTCGAACCCGAACGCCGGGTTCCAGACGTCGGAGATGCCGTTGGCCATCTTGATGACGAGCTTCGCGCTCGAGCCGCGGCGGCTGAGGGCGACCTTGGCGATGTCGGCCCTGCCTTGGAAGCCCTCGGCCAAGGGATAGCGGTAGAGCCCGCCGGGACCCTTGTCGTCGCCGACCGGGTCGTCCACCGAGGCCGAGGGGACGAACGGCAGGTCGATCTTGAGGCCGCGGACCGGGGACCACACCTCGCCGGACTCCGTCGCGCCCCTGGCGATGAGCGTGTGCTCCCCGTCAGGCAGGGAGGCGCCGTCGAACTCCACGACCCAGCGCTCGTACGCCAGCTTCCTCGCCTTGAGCGGCTCCGCCAGGCGGCCGTCCACGATGAGCGAGACCTCGCCGACGCCCGCCGACGAGCCCTCCACCGTCACCTGGGCCGAGGCGGGCCGGGGGGCGCGCGCGGGGGCGCCCTTGCCTTTGCCCGGCCGGGCTGGGACGCGCCCCTTGTCCGCGGGCGGGCTCCCGCCGGCGACGCGCGTGATCATCACCCCGGACTCCACGCTCTCCTCCGAGACCTGCCCGCCCGGCGCCGCCCGGAGCACCAGGACGGCGCGGGCCGGCAGGCGCAGCAGCAGCCTCCCTTTCCTGCCCGTCCTCAGCGGCTGCGAGGGGATGCTCCGGGCGAACAGGGGCTCGAGCAGCGTCCCCGCCGGCAGGCCGGTCTCGAGTTGGGCCAGCAGCATCTCCTCGTCGGCCGTGTTGAAAAGGACCAGCGCCCCCCCGCCCTCGTGGTCGAGGCGGTACGCCAGGGGCCCGGCGCCGCCCGGCGCGCCGTAGAGCGGGACCAGGCGGCCGCGCCTGAACGCCGCGTGGTCGCGCCTCAGCGCGGCCAGCCCCTTGATGGCCGCGTAGAGGCGGTGCTCCGCGTCGAAGTGGTCCTTGCCTCCCGACCCGAACCCGCCGGCGAACATGGCCGCGCGCGTCTCGGTGAAGCCCTGCTCGGTCCCGGCGTAGACGACCGGCATCCCCGGCAGGGTGAACAGGGCGGCCAGCGCCTGGACCAGCCCGGGCTCGCCTCCTTCGGCGAGGAACCGCGGCATGTCGTGGTTGTCGATGAAGTTGACCGACGCCCTCCCCCCGTCGTAATGGCGGTCGAGGGCCTCCAGCCGGTACTTGAGCCTGGCGGGAGGCGCGCCCTTGGCGAACACCGCCCTCAACTCCAGGGCCAGCGGGAAATTGAGGACCGCCTTCATCTCGGGCACGGCCGGCGAGCCCAGGTAGCCAACGGTCAGGATGTCCTCCTTGTCGGAGAAGGGCGTGACGTTCGTCCACACCTCGCCGAAGGTGAGGAAGTCCGGCTTGCCCAGCCCCCGGGCGAGGACCTCGACGCCCGGCGCGGCCGTGTCGGTCGAGTGGATGAAATCGTTCCAGAAATCGTGCTCCACGTACCGGGCCGTGTCGATGCGAAAGCCATCCACCCCCGCGTCCTTGATCCAGCGGCCGTAGGACTCCCTGAGGGTCCGGCGGACCAGCGGGTCGGAGGTGTTAAGATCGTCGAGCCCGCTGACCTGGCAGGTCGCGAGCTGCCGCTCGTCGTTGAAATCGGCGATGTCCGGGGTCCAATGGTAGGCGGCCAGCGCCCGCTGGTCCTCCTTGGCCGCGTCGTTCATGGAGAACGGATACTGGGACGGCCGCGGGGGCACGAGCCCGGCCTTGAGGCGGAAGTTCTTCGCCGGCTCCTTCGGGTCGTGGGCCCCCTCGTAGCGGAAGAAGTCCCCGACGTGGTTCGTCACGATGTCCTGGATCAGCGACATGCCGCGCCGGTGCAGGTCGGCCGAGAGAGCGGCGTAGGCCCCCATCGTGCCGACGTGCGCGTCCATCCTGCCGAAGTCCTCCGCCCAATACCCGTGGTAGCCCGTCATCTTCAGCACGGGGTCGTACCAGACGTTCGCCACGGGCGGCGTGAGCCAGACCGCGGTCATGCCCAGCCCCTGGATGTAGTCGAGCCGCCGCCGGATCCCGGCGAGGTCGCCGCCGCTGTAGAAGCCCCCGTCGGCGGGATTGTACTCCCCGCGCTTCTGGTCGTCGTTGGCGGGGTCGCCGTCGTCGAGGCGGTCCGTCATCAGGAAGTACACGACCTGGTCCGGCCAATCGACGGCGCCGCCCGGCCTGGCCCCGGGGGGCCAGGCCGTCGGAGGCGCAAGACGTTCTCCGCTCGCCGGAGACGGCTTGGCCCCGGGGAGGAAGGTCGTCAGCCAGAGAGCCCCGAGCAACGACCGAACGGCCCGGCGCGGCATCATGGATGTCATCGCCCCTATTTTACTACACCCGGTGGAACGAAAGTACCAAGACCCGCTGGGCCCATTGACAAGCCGGGCAGGCCCGGTGGGCCCATGCCCCGAGGGCGCCGCCGCGCTAAACTTGAGTGAAGGGTATCATGCCCGACATCCGCCGTGGTCTTCTGAAGCTGCGCAGGCCGGTCGCGGTCCTCGTGATCGCGGCCCTGCTCGTCGCCGAGCAGGGGCTCGCCGCGGTCCAGGCCGTGGCGCAGACCGTCGCCTCGCCCAAGACGGGCCAGGCCGCGCCCGGCGGCGTCCCTTCGGTCCAGGGCATCCCCGGGCTCAACGCCCCCGTTTCTCCCGCCGCCTGGGCCGCGCCGGGCCTCGGCCTCGACGGCTCCATCCTCCCGTCGCTGCCGTCGGCCCCGGGCGTCGAGCTCCGCCCGCAAGCGACCCGGGAAGCGCCCGGCGCCCTGCGGGCCGCGGTCCCCGGGCTCGAGGCCATCCCGGCCCTCGCCGCGCCGGCGGCGGCCATGGGGGCGCCGTCCTCGCAGGCGCAGGACGCTCTCTCGCCGGAGGGGACGGCGGCCAAGGCCGCGCCGCAGGACGTCCCCCTTCCGGTCGAAGCGAACCCCGCCGTCTCAGCCGCGCCGGACCTCCGCGGCGCGGGGCTCTCCCGGGCGACCCCCGCGGCCGAGCAGCAGGGCCGGACGGACGCCCGGCTCGACGCCGGGCAAGCCAGGCTCACCGGCCTCCAGCGGCTCACGCGCGGCATCTCCAAGATCGGCGCGGCGGTCTCCCTGCGGCGCTTCTTCGACAACGACGCCTCAGCCAAGGGAGAGCCCGCCGCCCCCTCGTTCGAGCCGGAACGCGTCAAGGTCTACCTGACCCGCCACGGCAGCGACCCGGTCGAGACCGACCTCAAGGCGCTCGGGGGCGTGCTCTCCTCCGACCCGCGGTACCTCGCGAGCCTCAACAAGAGCGGGCGGGTGCGCCTCGTCGTCAGCGCGGGCGACGCCCAGGGCGGCCTGACCAAGGCCGACCTGGAGGGCGTCCGCGGCGCGGTCCGCTCGATGGGCGTCACCGCCAAGATCGACGTCGAGAAGCTGGCCGTCAACTGGGCGGGCCCCATCCGGCCCAACGCCCAGGACGGCTCCTCCCCGCAGGCGGCCGAGGCCGCGTCGAAGGCGAAGGCCAACCCGGTCTGGCGCTACCTCATCGGCCCGATCACCGCGCCCTTCCGCGAGCTCTACTACCTCGGCCGGACCCTCAAGTCCTCGTTCTCCAGGCCCAGCTGGATCGAAGTGATCGGGGGCCTGGCGTCCAAAGCCCCGCCTTTCATCATGGGGCTCGCGTGGTGGGCCAAGACGTTCCTGCCCGCGCACCCGGCCACCTGGCTCATCGCCGTCGGCTACTCCCTGGTCCTGAACGTCTTCCACGGCGTCTTCATCGACACCTGGAACACCTTCCAGAACCGGATCGGCAAGCAGCGCGGCCTCCAGTACCAGACCGTCTTCAACTTCCTCTACGGCCAGATCCCGGGGGCGCTCTTCCGCGTGCTCGTCTGGTCGGCCATCCCGACCACGGTCCCGCCGTGGGCCGCGGCCTACTGGCGGGACATCGGCATCGCCACCGTCATCGGCACGTTCTGCGGCACCCTGGGCTATCAGGGACTCAACGGGCTCTACGACAAGGGCATCATCTCGCGGGGCATGCGCTCCGGGTTCCAGCAGGTGCGCGACCTCTTCTTCTGCCTGAGCGGCATCTTCTTCGGGACGGGCTCCATGACGTTCTTCTGGGCCTTCTTCATCATCCAGCAGTCGATGGACATCCTCCTCTACGTCGTCAGCCGGCGGCTCGCCAAGCGGTCCATCGCCTACGTCGCCGACGCCAAGCTCGCCGCGACGGACGACTTCCAGGGCATGTACCCGGTGAAGCCCGGCCCCGAGGTCTCGCCCCTCAAGTCCGCCCTCATGGCCATCATCGACAACCCGATCGTCAAGCTGCCGATCGCCTTCGTCAAGTACCTCATCCGCCTCCTCAAGAAAAAGACCGGCGCGTAGCGCCACGACGGCGGAGCGCGGAAGACCCAGTCCCCTCTAGGCCCAAAAACCTCCGGCGGGTTTCCCTCTAGGCCCAGGAACCTTTCGCTTCCCGGAGCTATCATTCCCATAAGGGGCAAGGCGAGGGGGTCATGGAAGGGGTCCAGGGAAGATTCAAGAAGACGGTCGCGATGTTCGTCGTCGCGTCCCTGCTGGCGAGCCAGCAGGGACTTTTCGTTTCCGAGGCCGTCGCGCAGGTCGTGACGGGCCAGACCAAGGCCGGTCCGGCCACGCCCGGCGGCGTGACGGGCCTGCCGTCGACCCCTCAGACCAAGGTCGACGCCGCCGCATCGCTCTCGCCCGTGACCGGGCTCTCGCTCGGCGGCCTCCCCGCGATCCCCGCCCCCAAGATCGACGCGGCCGCCCTCCAGCCGTTCCAGGGCCGGACGGGACTGCCGACGGCGCCCGCGGGCCTGGCCCCTGGGGGCCAGGCCGTCGCAGGCGCGAACCGTTCTCCGCTCGCCGCAGACGGGCCGGCCCCTTCCCTCAAGGCCCGGACGCCGCCAGCCCGGACCCGGACGTCCCTCGCCGCTCCGATCGCCGCGCCCGCCGAGGAGGCCGCCAAGGCCGCGCCGCAAACCGGCCAGCCCCGCGTCAACGCCCCGGTCGACGACACCGTCCCCGACGCCGCGCCCGTGGGCGACTACGTCGCCGAGGGCCTGCGCCGCGCCCAGAAAGTCACCGAGCGCGTGCCCCTGCAGGCCGAAGCCGCTTTCCTCAACAAGACGAACTACGACGAACCGATCAGCTACCCCATCGAGTATCCGGCCGACGCGCCCAACGCCCTTGCCGAAGTCTCGCTCGAGCCGGACCCGGGCGTCCGCTACACGCCCTCCCCCGAGAGCTGGTCCGACCAGACGATCTACTTCCCGCTCATCGACCGCTTCGCCAAGGGCGAGGGGGCCAAGCCCGTCGGCGACCCCCGCAACGGCCGGGCCCGCCACGGCGGCAACCTCAAGGGCCTCATCGACAAGCTCGACTATATCAAGGAGGCCGGGTTCACCACGCTCCTCATCAACCCCGTCTTCCTGAACGCCCCGGACGGCTACCACGGGTACTCGCCCCTCCACTTCATGGGCATCGACCCGCACCTCGGGACCATGGCGGATTTCAAGCGGCTGGTCCAGGAGGCCCACAAGCGCGGGATGTACGTCATCTTCGACCTGGCCATCAACCACGCCGGCGCGGTCTTCGAGTACAAAGGGAGCGCCGAGTGGGAGGGGATGGACAAGCCCGCCAAGGAGATCGACCACTGGAACTACGAGCTCTTCCCCAAGGAGCTCAAGGACCCGAGGCACTTCAGCCGCCGCGGCGTGCTCAACAACTGGGACGACGAGGCCCAGAAGGTCAACGCCGATTTCCCCCCCTACCAGCGCCGCTTCGACACCAGGAACCCAGAGACCCAGGACATGCTCATCCAGGTCGCCAAGTGGTGGCTGCGCGAGACGGACGTGGACGGCTTCAGGCTCGACGCCTACAAGCACATCGCCCCCGAGTTCTGGGCCCGCTTCCATCGGGAGGTCCAGGGATACGCCTCCAAGCTCGGCAAGAAGGATCTGTTCAGGCCCGGCGAGATCCTCACCCACCGCAACGAGGAGATCGCCGGCGCCATGGGCCCCGACGGCATCAACGGGGCCTACAACTACCCGGCCTACCTGAAGGACCTCGACGCCCTCCAGGGGCGGGCCCCCACGCGGATCTTCGAGGAGTCCCTGGCCGCCAACCTGAGGACCTTGGGCGACGCGACCCTGCGCATGATCCGCTTCCTCGACACCCAGGACACCTACCGCTTCCTGAGCGAATCGGCCCCGCTCAAGGCCCTCTGGACGGCGCTGGCCTACGTCCTGTTCTCCACGGGCATCCCCCTCATCTACTACGGCACGGAGCAGGCCTTCCGGCAGGCCCACGTCGGGCACTACGACCCCCGCAACCGCGAGGACATGTTCGCCGACGGCCAGTACAAATCGCAGAGCTCCGCGGGCGACAAGTTCGACCAGGGCTCCCCCACCTATCAGTACATGCGCAGGCTGATGGGGCTGCGCAAGGATATCCCGGCCCTGCGCCGCGGCGGGCAGTTCGTGCGCTGGGCCGACCAGAACGGCCCCGGCATCTACGCCTTCAGCCGCATCTACCAGGGAGAGGAGGTGCTGGTCGTCATCAACACGGCCGCCCAGCCCCGCTCCGCCACCATGTGGGTCGACAACAACCTGAGCCCTCCGGGCACCGAGCTGCGAGACCAGGCCGGCTCGGACTACTCGGTCCGGACGCACGCCCCCGAAGGAGGCGGCTCCAAGGTGTCGGTCGACATCCCCGCCTACGGGGTGCGGGTGCTCAGGCGCCCGGCGAAGTAGCGCCGGCCGCGACTCCGAAGACGGTGTCCCCCTTCTCCTTCCTTCACGCGCTGCTCCTCTCCTGGCACTACCGCTCCTTCGTGAAGACCCTCCTGGGCTGCATGGCCGCCCTGACCTTCCTCCTCTTCATCGGGCACCTGGCCGCCGGGGGCTTCGCCTCCCAGCCCAAGGATTGGGAGTTCCAGGCGGTCGCGGGAGGGTCCTTCCTGCTGGCCCTCGCGCTGCACCGGCGCCGGCAGCCGGAGCCCTGACGGCCGCGCGAGCCGCTCGCTGGCCGCGCCTTGACAACCCGTGCCGGCTCCCAGGCATCATGACCCCGCGCACCGCCAGGAATCCGTCCCCGGGGCTACGCTTCGTCCGGCATGGCGCCGAAGACGTCGTCGGGCTTGCCGGACGGCCGCCGCTCCAGGGAGAACGCGGCCAAGGCGGTGGCGACCTTGGAGCGCGCCGCGGGGGCGAAGCCCAGGCCCTCGCCCAAGCGCCGCACGAACGCCAGGAAGGCCGGCTTGTCGCCCTCCAGGTGCTCCAGCTCGACTTCGAGCATCCTGACCCTGCGCCGCCCCCTGCCGATGACGACCCGGTCGAACGCGGCCTCGGCCGCGACGCCTTGGGGCAGGGACAGCCGACAGACGCTCCTCCTGTTGACGATCGCGAAGAGCGTCTCGAGGCTCTCGTGCCCGGGGATGCCGGACAGGAACTTCCGGGCGCGCCGGCGCGCGTGGGTCAGGTCGGACACCCGGTCCATCGCGTAGGTGCGCTCCCGCCTGCTGGCCAGGCCGCCCTTGAGGGCGGACCGGCTCTTCAGGGTCAGCTCCCACAGGCCGTCCGTATGCCTGAGCCGGCAGGAGATGCCGCGCTTCCCGAAGAAACCCTCGAGCGTGTCCAGGTACAGGTCGTGGATCACGGCGAGCCTGGGCTTGGCGAAGCTCGCCCCGAGCTGGAGCGCGCGGGCCTGGAAGGCGGCGAACCCCTTCTCGGACTGGACGCTCCACTTGGCTTCGAGCTCGACCTTGTCCTTCACGCCGCGCGCTCCTCCATGGCCGACACGCAGGCGGCGATGGCCAGGTCGCCCGTCACGTTGAGGACCGTCCTGCTCATGTCGAGCAGCCGGTCCACGCCCAGGATGATGCCGATGCCCTCGCCCGGCACGCCCACCGACTGCAGGACCACGGCGATGAGCGGCAGCGACCCCCCCGGCACCCCGGCGGTCCCGACCCCCGCCAGAACGGACATGACGACCACGGCGAACTGCTGCCCGATGGTCAGGTCCACGCCGAAGAACTGGGCCAGGAAGAGGACCGTGATGCCCTCGTAGAGCGCGGTGCCGTTCTGGTTGGCCGTCGCGCCGATGGTGAGGACGAAGTTGCTGATGTCCCGGGGGAGCTTGAGGTTCTCCTGGGCCGCCTTGAGCGACAAGGGCAGGGTGACGTTGCTGGAGCTCGTGGCGAAGGCCGTCATCATCACCTCGACGATGCTCCTGAAGAAATCCCTGGGGTCGCGCCGGGCGATGAAGTAGACGGCCGCGGAGTAGACCACGGTCAGGTGCAGGGCGAGGGCCGCCACCACGAGCAGGAAGTAGCCCGCCAGCATCTTGAGCGCCCCCGCCCCGGCCGTGGCGGACACGGAGAACATCAGGCCCGCCACGCCCAAGGGGGCCAGCGACATCGCCATCTCGATGATCCTCAGCATCACGGCGAGCAGGGATTCCAGCAGGGCCTTGAGCGGCGCCGCCTTCTCGGGGCCGACGAGCGACATCGAGAGCCCGACCATGAGGGAGAAGAACATCAGGGGGATGAGCCCGCCCTCGAAGGCGTCCACGGCATCCGCGAGAGGGTTCTTGGGGATGATGCCCACCAGGGACTGCGCGAGGGTCTTCTTCTTCGCGGCGTTCTCGAGGCTCGTCTTCACGGTCTGGCTCTGGACCGAGGCCATCAGCCTCTCGCGGACCTCGGCGGGCAACCCCGCGCCCGGCTTGAAGAAGTTCACCGCGCCCACGCCGATGAGGACCGCGATGGAGGACGATACGAGCGTCAGGACGAGGGTCCTCACGCCCACCCGGCCCACGCGCCCGATCTCGCCGATCTCCGCCACGCCCAGGGCCAGGGCGGCCACCACGAGCGGCACCACGGCCATGAACACGAGCCTCAGGAACACCTGGCCGAGCGGGTTGGCGACGTTGCCGGCGAACCACGCGAGCCTCGCGCTCTCGCCCAGGGCCGCCTTGCCGAGCAGCCCCAGGACGGTGCCCAGGATGAGGCCCGCGAAGATCCTGACGTGCAGCGGCCAGCCCTTCCTTCCCTCGACATCCGAGTCCGGCATGGGGACATCATGCCTTGCCGGGACCGAGGGTGTCAAGCTACAATAGCCCGCATGAAGATCGCCATCGACCAGGACGCGTGCACCGGCTGCGGCCGCTGCGTGCAGGTCTGCAACACCAACTATCTCGAAGGGGAGGACGGCAAGCCCAAGGCGGCCGACCCGCCAGGCTACTGCGTGCTCTGCGGGCACTGCGTCGCCGTCTGCCCGGCGGACGCCATCACCCACACGGGCTTGGCGGGCCTGGGCTTCGCCGGCCAGGCCGGCAGGCCGGACTTCCGCCAGCTCATGGCGCTCCTCAAGTCCCGGCGCTCCCGGCGGGAGTTCACCGCTTCGGAGGTATCCCGGGAGCACCTCTCGGCCCTGCTCGACGCCGCGGCCCAGGCGCCCAACGGGCTCAACCGCCGCAACGTACGCTACTCGGTCGTCACCGACGGAAAGGTGATCGCCGAGCTCTCGCGCAGGATCGCCGTGCAGACCGGCAAGTTCGCGGCCTGGCTCGACATCGGGGCGGTCCGCGGCCTGTTCAAGCTCCTGTGGGGGAGCGCGTACGCCGAGCTCGAGCCCCTGGTGCCCCTGCTCAAGCCCCTCTCGGAGGCCACGCTCAAGGGCGACGACATGGTGCTCTACAAGGCCCCCTGCGTCATCCTCATCCACACCCTCAAGCGCGACGCCTGCGGCTCGGAGGACGCGGTCTACTGCGGGGCCAACATCCTGCTGGCGGCGGAGGCCCTGGGCCTGGGCGCCTGCGTCATCGGCTTTCTCACCGAGCCCGTCAACCGGGACCGGGGGCTGCGCCGGCTGGCCGGCATCCCCGAGGGGAACAAGGTCCACACCAGCATCATCGTGGGGCACCCCCGGTTCCCCTACGCCAAGGAGATCTCCCGGCCCGCGCCGGAAGCCCGCTTCATCTGACGTCAAACATTGTAGAATCCGGTATCCCGTCCCCGGCACAAGGAGAGCCATGACCGCCACCGCCACCAAGAACGTATCCTACAAGGAGCTCGGCTTCGTCAACACCCGCGACATGTTCGACAAGGCCATGAAGGGGGGCTACGCCGTCCCGGCCTACAATTTCAACAACATGGAGCAGCTCCAGGCCATCATCACCGCCTGCGTGCAAAGCCGGTCGCCGGTCATCCTGCAGGTCTCCAAGGGGGCGCGCGACTACGCCAACGCCACGCTCCTGCGCTGGATGGGCCGCGGCGCCGTCGAGATGATGAAGGAGCTGGGCCAGCCCGTGCCCGTGGCCCTGCACCTCGACCACGGCGACACCTTCGAGCTGTGCAAGTCCTGCATCGACTACGGCTTCTCCTCGGTCATGATCGACGCCTCGTCCAAGCCCTTCGACGAGAACGTCGCCCTCACCCGGCAGGTCGTGGAGTACGCCCACCCCCGCGAGGTGACGGTCGAGGGCGAGCTCGGCGTCCTGGCCGGCATCGAGGACCACGTCTCAGCCGAGAAGTCCCACTACACCAACCCGGCCGACGTCGAGGCCTTCGTCAAGAAGACCGGCGTGGACTCCCTGGCCATCTCCATCGGCACCAGCCACGGCGCCTACAAGTTCAAGCTCAAGCCGGGCGAGTCTGTCCCCCCCCTGCGCTTCGACATCCTCGAGGAGGTCGAGCGGCGCATCCCGGGGTTCCCCATCGTCCTCCACGGGGCGTCGAGCGTGCTGCAGGACTACATCGCGATGATCAACAAGTTCGGCGGGAAGATGGAGGGCGCCGCGGGCATCCCCGAGGAGCAGCTCAGGCAGGCCGCCAAGTCGGCGGTCTGCAAAATCAACATCGACTCCGACGGCCGCCTGGTCATGACCGCCGTGGTCCGCAAGGTCTTCGCCGAGAAGCCCGGCGAGTTCGACCCCAGGAAATACCTCGGCCCCGCCCGCGAGGCCCTCATCAAGATGTACGCGGAGAAGAACCAGACGGTCCTGGGCTCGGCCGGCCGGGTCTGAGCTACGACAGGGCGGATGCCGCGCCGATGGAGAGGCCCCTGGTCTGACGCGGCCTCCTGGGCCGGGAGGTTCCCGGGGCCGCTGGCGCTCCTCGTCTTGTCCCTCGCCCTGTGCGGCCAGGGGCTCTTCTCCGGCGGCGAGCTCGTGCTGTCGAGCCCCCACGAGGACATGGCCCTGGAGCTCGTCCCGTGGCGCGAGTTCGGGTTCAAGGAGCTCCGGGCCGGCAACCTGCCCCTCTGGAACCCCCACATCTTCTCGGGCATCCCGTTCCTGGCCGGCTTCGAGTCGGGCCTCCTCTACCCGCCCAACTGGCTGCACCTGGCGCTCTCGGTCGGCAGCGCCATCAACGTCCTGATCGCGCTCCACCTCTTCGCCGCGGGGCTGTTCACCTATTGCTGGTGCCGCCAAGCCGGCTGGGGCCGGCCGGCCGGGACCCTGGCGGGCGCGATGTTCATGCTCTCGGGACCGTATTACCTCCGCATCTACGCCGGCCACCTGCCCCCCCTGTGGGTGATGACGTGGATCCCGGCGGTCTTCTGGGCGCTCGACGGCTGGTTCTCCACGCGCCGGCCCGGCTGGTGCCTGCTGGGCATGGCCGCGGTGGCCATGCAGTTCCTCGGCGGCAACCCGCAGTACGCCTACTACTCGGCCATCGGCGCCGCCCTCTACCTGGCCCTCAGCCTGACCGCGCCCGGAGTTTCTGGCGCGGGCGTGCCGCTTCAATCCAGACGGGAAGGCGGCCTGCCCGGCTCCGACGGCAAGCTCTCCATGGCGGCGGGCTGGGCGGCCATCTTCGCCGGCGGGGCGGCGCTCTCGGCCGCGCAGCTGCTCCCGGGGTTCGACATGGTCGGCGAGTCCATGCGGTCCGGCGGCCTGGGCTACGCCCGCGCGTCCACCTTCGCCTTCCCTCCCGAGAACCTCCTGACCCTCGTCAGCCCGAGCGTGTTCGGGAACATGTCGGCGTTCCCCTATTTCGGCCGCTGCCTGCCCTGGGACACCTCCCTGTTCGTCGGCGCTGCGGGCTTCGTGCTGGCTCTCTACGGCGCGTTCCACGCGCCCGGCAGGCTCGTCAGGCTGGCGGCCGTCATGGCCGTGGCCACGCTGCTGCTCGCCTTCGGCTCCCACGCCAAGCCGCTCTACGACGCCCTCTACCACCTCGTCCCGGGCTACGCCAGCGTGCGCGGGACCTTGAAGTTCACGGCCCTGACGGTGCTGTTCCTCTCCAGGCTCGGCGGCGCCGGCCTCGAGACCCTCCTGAAAGGCGGTCCCCGGCCGAAGGCCGTCGTGCTCGGCATCCTCGGGGCCTCCATCGTGCTGGCCGCGGCCGGCTTCTGGGGCTGGTCGTCCGGGGGCCAGGGACCGGCGGGCGCCTGCTGGGCCCGGCTGCTCGGCGCCGTGGACGCGTCGAAGGAGAGCCACCTCGTCCCCGCCGGGCTGCTGCGCCAGCCCCTCTTCCTCGCCGGGTCCCTGGCCTTCGCGTCGCAGCGGCTCCTCGACGGCGCGGGGCTGCTGGCCCTGTCGGCGGGCCTGCTCTGGCTCGGCAGCCGCTCGCGCCGGCCGGCCGCGGCCCTGGGCCTGCTGGCGGTCGTCGAGCTGGCCGTCTTCGCGGCAGGCTCCACGGCCGTGATGCGCGCCGAGCCGTCCTACCCCTCCCAGTGGAAGAAGAGGCTCGAGCAGAACCCCGGGGACTACAGGGTCCTCCATGTCGGGACGAGGTTCCCCAACATCGCCATGCACCACGGGACCTACGATGTGCTCGGCTACGGCCCTCTGCCCCTGAGACGCTACGGGCAGTTCCTGGCCTGGACGCAGGGCATCGACCCGGCCAAGATGCTGGCCTACCCCGTCGTGCGGCGGGTGGATAGGATCTTCGAGATGCTGCGGCTCCGGTACGTCTTCGCCGGCGGCCCCGACGGGTCCGTCTCCGAGCTGCCCTCGCCCATGCCGAGGCTGCAGCTCGTGCGCGAATGGACCCTGGCCTCCGGGCCGCAGGAGGCGCTGGCCGGGCTGGCCCGTCCCGGGTTCGACCCCAGGCGCTCGGTCATCCTGGAGTCCCGGCCCGACCCGGAGCCCGCCGGGCCTGCGCGGGCGGGCTCCCCCGTCTCGAAGGGCGGCCTGGCCCCTGGGGGCCAGGTCGTCGCAGGCGCAGGACGTTCTCCACTCGCCGCAGACGGCACGGCCAAGGTCGTGCGTTCTTCCACCGACGAAGCCGAGATCGTCGCGGACCTGGCCCGGCCTTCGCTGCTCCTGATCACGGACTCCTACAGCCGCGGGTGGCGCGCCAGGCCCCTGGAAGCCGGCCCCCAGGACCGCTATCAGGTCCTCCCGGCCGACTTCATCCTCATGGCCGTGCCGCTGGCCGCCGGCCGCCATCGCTTCCTGCTCGAGTACGCCCCCGCGTCCTTGCGCGCCGGCGCCTGGCTCAGCGCGGTCTCGCTGGCCGCCTTCGCGGCCGGCTTGGCCCTCTGGGCGAGAGGACTCGGAAGGCGGCGGCGCGAACATGTTAGAATCTGACGACCGATGAGCGTCGAACGCCCCAGGACGATCGCCTGCGTCTTCGCGGCCCTGGGCATCCTGATCGCCCTCAAGTCCTGCCAGGAGGTGGACACCGACCTCTTCTTCCACATCAAGGAAGGAGAGCGGATCGTCACGCAAGGCCGGCTGCCTCTCGTGGAGGACTATTCCTTCACCGCGGCCGGCCGGCCCATGATCGCCACCGAGTGGCTCGCCCAGGCCGTCATCTACGCCGTCTTCCGGGTCTCGGGCTACGGCGGGCTGGTGCTCTATCACACGGCCCTGCTGCTCGCCACCCTGCTCATCCTCTGGCGGCTCCTGGGCCGCGCCAGCCCGTGGGGCGCCAGGCTCTTCCTCCTCGCGCTGACCGCCTTCGGCCTGGTCAATTTCTACTCGGTCCGCATCCACTACTACACCTTCCTCTTCATCGCCGCCTTCCTGTACTGGATCAGGCGCTGGGAGGAGGGCGAGGCCTGGCCGCCGTGGGCCATGGCCGCGAGCCTCCTGCCCTGGGCCAACATGCACGGCGGCTACATGGCGGGCTGGGTCATGCTCGGCGCGGTCTGCCTGCTGGGGACCCGCCGCGGCGGAAGTCTGTCGGCTCTCCGGCCGTGGGCCGCGGGGACCGCGGCGTGCTGCATCCATCCCAGCGGCGTCACGGCTTTCGTCTACCCCATCTGGTTCCTGTTCTCCGCTCCCGCGAGCCGGTCGCTCGTCCTCGAGTGGACGCCGGTCAATTTCACGGAGGTCACGGCCATCCCCTACGCCATCGCCCTGGTCTGCATCGCGTGGACGGGGCTCAAAGGGCTCGAGAACCCGTTCCCCTGGGGAGGGCTGACCCTGGCCTTCATGGTCGTCTCCCTGCGCGGCAGGAAACTCCTCCCCCTCTTCCTGCTCTCGGCCGCGGCCACGCTGGGCCTCAAGGCCGAGCGGCACCCCCCGGGCCCTCGCGAGGAGCGCCTCCTGACGGGCGGCGCGGCCCTGCTGCTGGCCGCGCTGGGCTGGGTGGTGCTGAGCCGGGCGGGCTCGCTCTCCTGGCCCAACCCCGCCGCCGACTGGGAGAGGGGCTACCCGCGGGCCCCCGTCGAGATGCTCGCCCAGCGCTACCCCGGCCGCAGGCTCTTCCACAGCTACGACTGGGGAGGCTACCTCATCTACAAGCTCTCCCCAGGCACCAAGGTGTTCGTGGACGGCAGGCTCGAGCCCTACTGGGACATCCTGGGCAAGGACTACCGCCCCCTCATCGAGGGAGCCCCCGGCTGGCAGGGGCTCCTCGAGCGCCACCGCATCGAGACCGTCCTCATCAAGCCCTACACGCGGCTCGCCCACTTCCTCGTCGAGGACAAAGCCTGGCGGGCCGTCTATTCGGACCCCATGGCCATCCTCTTCGTCCGCGACCTGCCCGCGCCCGGTGTTTCTGACGCGGGCGTGCCGCTTCGATCCGGACGGGAAGGAGGCCTGCACCCCGCCAAGCCCGCGGGCAAGCCCGCCGCTCCCGCGCGACAGCCCACGAAGCCCGGCCCCGCGCAGCGCATCAAGCGCAGCAAATAGAAATAGCCTTATTTTAGCGCTGCTTTCAGCATCTCGCGCGCGATGTCGGACCGCCGTCGGCACATGGCGGCTTCCGCCGCGGCGATCGCATTCCCTAGATGGCCGGCGCCTGACTTGCGACCTGGGAAGGGGGATATCGGCTTCGACCGATAATCACTTTCCCCGGGGAAAGCGAATATCGGTCGCGACATATCATCGTTCCCCCCAATCGCGGGGCCCGAAGACTCGCGCCGGCGCGAGTCTTGAGGCTTGCATCAGCAGATTATACGGTAGTATAATTATACCGCCGTCTAACACGACCCTGACGATGACACGCCCATCCAAGCACACCGACGAGCTCATGATCGAGGCTGCCAAGAGCCTCATCCGCGAGAAGGGCATCTCCGGCCTCAAGGTCCGGGAGGCGGCCCAGAAAGCCGGGGTCAACCTCGGCATGTTCCACTACCACTTCAAGACCAAGGATGAGTTCATCCGCAGGGTCCTCATCGCGATCTACGACGAGTTCTACGCGGACTTCGCGGTCGAGACGGGCGGGAACGCCCCCCCCGTGGAGCGGCTCAGGCGCGCGCTCGTCTCCATCGCGCGGTTCGCCCGGCGCAACCGCCCCGTGGCGTTGGCCATCGTCTCGGACCTGATGCGGGGGCACAAGCCCACCGTGGATTTCGCCGTCAACAACTTCACCAAGCACATCTTCGCCGCCATCGGCATCATCCGGGAATGCCAGCGGGAGGGGTCCATCGCCGACGTCCCCCTCCCTCAGGCCGCGGTCTTCCTGGTGGGCAGCATCATCTTCCCGACCGCGGTGGTAGGAGTGCTGGAGAAGGCCGGGGCGGGCACGGTGATGGGCCTGGCGCGGCCGGCGCTGGAGAAGGCGGTGCTCTCGGACGAGGCCATCGAGGCCCGCATCGACTGGGCGCTCGGCGCCCTCCGTCCGAAGAGAGGTCGCCCGTGAAGGCCCTTAGACGTCCGGAAGGGGTCCCATTCGGGGGTGAAGGTCATCACCAAGGAGGTCGGATGATGGTTGCGCGGATGTCGCTGCTGCTGATGCTGGCCGCGGTCCCGGGGAAAGCCGCCGATGCCCCGGCCTTGACCATGCCCCTGGCCGAGGCCGAGAAGAGGGCGCTGGAGACCTCCTCCGGCCTGGAGTCCGTCCGCCTGGAATTCGAGGCGGCCAAGGCCGCGGCCCTGAGCCAGCGGTCGTTCCTGGTGCCCGAGCTGCGCCTGGAGGCTTCCGGCCGCTATCAGTCCGAAGTCTCGGAGCTGGCCCTGCCCATCCCGGGGACGGAGCCCCGCAGGCTGGGCGACAACATCAACTACTCGGTCGGGCCCGCCATGCAGTGGAACGTCTGGGACATGGGCGCCGCGAGAAAATCGTGGCGGAGCTTCTCGGAGTTGGCCAAGGCCAAGAGCGCCGAGTACGAGTCGGCCAGGAGGCAGTCCCTGCTGGCGGCGCGCACGGCCTACTTCCAGGTGCAGCTGGCCTTGGAGTCCCTTCGGCTGCTGGCCGACCACTTGAAGCTGGCCTCGGCCCAGCACCGCGACATCAAGCTGGGCCTCGAGGCCGGGACCAAATCCCGCATCGACCTGCTCATGGCCCACCTGGAGATGCTCGCCAGGAAGAGGCAGTTCAGGCAGGCCCGGACGGACCTCGCGTCGGCCTTGAGGGACCTCTTCAACCTGACCGGCTGGGGGGAAGGCCTCGACGCCTCCCTGCCGCTCGACGCCCGGACCAAGGACGCCCTGCCCGAAGGGGCCGAGCCGCCCTCGCTCATCATCGAGCTCGACCCCATCGACAAGTCCGCGGCCGCGCTCGCGAAGGTCGCGCTCGCGGGCCCCGACCCGTCCCATCCCACGCTGCTTTCCCTGGCCGGGCTCGCGCGATCCTTCACGCTGGCCTCCCAAGGCTACAAGGCCCAGCGGTGGCCCAAGCTCACGCTCTCGGCCAAGACCTCGCTGGACTACCCCAACGGGGCCGAGCTCAACGACTTCTCCCAGAACACCGTCGGCCTCGCCGCCAGCATGCCGCTCTTCGAATGGGGACGCTCCGCCGACCGGGCGAAGGAAGGCGAAGGCCGCGCCCACGCGGCCTCGAAGCGCCAAGAGCAGGCCTGGAAGGACCTGGGGAGGGACTGGAACAAGTCCTCGGACCAGCTGGCCAACCTCAAGAGCCAGCAGGAGATCAACAAGGCCAACGTCGCCGAGGCTTCCGAGCTGGCCGGCCTGGTCTACGACTCCTATCAGGCGGGCCGGTCGACCTTCCTCGAGGTCCAGTCCGCCAACGTGCGGGCCCTGGAAGCGAAGGTGATCGCGGTGCGGACCGACGTCCAGGTCCTCATGCAGCTGGCCATGCTCGGCAGCCTGGCCAAGCAGTGACGGACGGGAGGATGCCATGATCAAGAAGACCTCAGCCGGAGCCCTGGCCGCCGCGCTCGTCTGCGTCGCGGTCTGGAAGGTCGCGTCGCGGTCCAACCCGCTCTACGCCGGCACCGTGGAGGCGACCGAGGTGGACGTCTCCTCGAGGCTGACCTCCGTGCTCTCCTCGGTCGGCGTCAAGGAAGGCGACGACGTGGCCGCGGGCCAAAGCCTCGCCAGGCTCGACTGCGAGGACATGAAGCTCGCTGCCGACATCGCCCGCAAAGACTACGAGAAGGCCAAGAAGCTCCTGGGCCTCGGGGCCGGCATGACCCAGGAAACCTACGACCGCCTCAAGTACAAGTTCGACGACGCGCAGGTCAGGCTCTCCTGGTGCTCCATCGCGGCGCCCTCCGGCGGGCGGATCCTCTACGTGTACCACGAGGCCGGGGAATGGGTCATGCCGGGCTCCAAGCTCCTCACCCTGGCGGACCTCAAGGAAGTCCACGCCTACGTCTACGTCCCCCAGCCCATGCTCGCCAAGCTCTCGGTGGGGATGCAGGTGCAGGGCTACCTGCCCGAGCTGGGCATGAGGCCCCTCCCGGGCAGGATCGTCCGGATCAACGACGAGGCGGAGTTCACGCCCCGGAACGTCCAGACCCGGGAGGAGCGCACGCGCCTCGTCTACGGGATCAAGACGGTGTTCCCCAACCCGGACGGCGTGCTCAAGCCCGGGATGACGGTGGAAATCAACTTTCCCCTCCCCGACGGGGAGGGGCAAGCAGCCGGGAGGGGGTAGATTCTGTCCGTTTCCATAGAACTCTCCAATATCGTCAAATCCCTGGGCAAGAACCTCGCCCTGGACGGGCTCTCGGTCTCCTTCGAAAACGGCCTCCACGGCCTCATCGGCCCCGACGGAGCCGGCAAGACGACCCTCCTGAGGATGCTCGCCGGCCTGCTGCGCCCGGACGCCGGCCGGCTCGCCTACGCGCTCGACGGGGCGCCGGCGGACTTCGCCGAGGTCAAGCCGGTCCTGGGCTACCTCCCCCAGCAGTCCAGCCTCTACCCGGACCTGTCGTGCCTCGAGCACCTGGATTTCTTCCGGGAGCTCTACCGCATCCCGTCCGGCCAGTACGCGCCGAGGCGCGACGAGCTCCTGCGCATCGCCCGGCTCGAGCGCTTCAAGCACCGCCGGGCGGGCCAGCTCTCCGGGGGCATGTACAAGAAGCTCGGCGTCATCTGCGTGCTCCTGCAGTCCCCCCGGGCCATCCTGCTCGACGAGCCCACCAACGGCGTGGACCCGGTGAGCCGGCGCGAGCTCTGGGAGCTCTTCTACAGATTCCGCGACCAGGGGATGCTCGTCATCGTGTCGACCTCGTACATGGACGAGGCCGAGCGCTGCTCCAGGGTGCACCTCCTCGACCGCGGCCGGCTCCTGTCCAGCGGCGAACCCAGGGACATGCTCGAGCGCTCGGGCGCGGCCCGGTTCGAGGACATCTTCCTGCGCAAAACGGCGGGCCGGGCGCCTCTTCCCGCCGTCCTCGGGGCGGCGCCCGAAGGACGCATGGGGCCCCCGAGGGCTGGAGCCGCGATGACGGCTTCCCTCGCGGTCGAAGCCGAGGGCCTGACCGTCGCCTTCGGGGACTTCAAGGCCGTCGACGGGGTCACGTTCTCCGTGCTCCGGGGCGAGGTCTTCGGCTTCCTCGGCGCCAACGGCGCGGGCAAGACCACGACCATCAGGGCACTTTGCGGGCTCCTCACGCCCACCGCCGGCAGGCTCACCGTGGCCGGCGTCGACGTCGCGACCTCACCGCTCGAGGTCAAGTCCCGGGTCGGCTACATGTCCCAGAAGTTCACGCTCTACGCCGACTTGACCGTCGCGGAGAACCTGGCGTTCGCGGCGGACCTGCGCAAGATGCCGGCCCGGACGCTGGCCTCCCGGACCCGGGAGCTCGTCGCCTTCGTGGGCCTGGACGTCCCGCGCTCGTCGCTGGTCCGGGACCTCCCCGCGGGCGCCAAGCAGCACCTCTCCCTCATCGCCGCCACCCTCCACGACCCCGAGGTCGTGTTCCTCGACGAGCCCACCGCGGGCGTCGACCCGGCGGCGCGCGAGCGCTTCTGGCGGCTCATCGAGCGGCTCTCGTCGGCGGGCAAGACCGTGTTCGTCACCACGCACTACATGCAGGAGGCCGAGCAGTGCGGCCGGGTGGCCCTGATGCACGCCGGCAAGATCATCGCGCTCGACAGCCCCGAGGCCCTCAAGAGCTCGGCCTTCCCGGAGCCGGTCTTCGAGCTCGAGCCGCCGCCGGGCGCCCCGACGGGCTGGCTCGAGGCGCTCCACCGGGCGCGGGTGGGCGAAGTCCATCCCTACGGCATGCGCTACCACGTCGCCGTCGGCGACGTCCCCGGCTGGGAGCGCTGCCTGCAAGACCTCGGGCCGGCCTTCCGCAGCCGCCCCATCCGGCCCTCCCTCGAGGACGTGTTCATCCGCTTCATGGAGGCCGCAGCATGATGGACCTGGGGAGCGCGGGGGCGGTGGCCTCCAAGGAGGTCCGGCACATCCTGCGCGACCCGTTCACCATCGCCTTCGCGCTCGGCGTGCCGGTCCTGCTGGTCTCCTTCTTCGGGTTCGTCATCGACTTCAACTACCGCGACGTCGCCCTGGTGCTCGAGGACCGCGACAAGAGCAGCTTCTCGAGGCGCTTCGCCGAGGCGTTCTCCTCCTCCGGTTACTTCCTCCTCAAGCCGCCGACGGCGTCGGCGGCCGTCGCCGCGGACCTCGAGCGGGACCGGGCCTCCGGGGTCCTGGTCATCGAGCCGGGGTTCGGGAAGAAGGCGGCCTCGGGGCTGGCGGCGGAGGTCCAGGTCCTCGTGGACGGCGCGGACAACTCCAAGGCGGGCGTGCTCCTCGGCTACCTGGAGACCGTCGCGGCCATCGCGTCTCGCAGGCTCTACGGCAGGGGTCCCCCCCCGCTGCCCGAGACCAGGACGCGTTTCCTGTTCAACCCCGAGCTCAACAGCAGATGGTTCGTGGTCCCGGGGCTGACCGCCGTGATCATCGGGCTGCTCTCCGTGCTCCTGACCGCCCTGACGGTCGCCCGCGAGTGGGAGAACGGCTCCATGGAGCTGCTCCTCTCCACGCCGGTCCGGCCCATCGAGATCGTCCTGGGCAAGATGGCGCCCTACGTGGCGCTGGCCTTGGGCGCCATGGCCACGGTCTGGATCCTCGCCCGGGTCGTGTTCGGCCTGCCCTTCGCGGGCAGCCGCCTGCTCTACGTCGCCTCCTGCCTCGTCTTCATCGTGACCTCGCTGAGCCAGGGGCTGCTCATCTCGGTGCTCACCCGGCAGCAGCAGATCGCCATGCAGTTCTCCATCATGTCGTCGCTCCTTCCGTCCATGCTCCTCTCGGGCTTCATCTTCCCCATCGAGAGCATGCCGGCGTTCTTCCACTACTTCACGGCCATCCTGCCCGTGCGGTGGTTCATGGTGGTCAGCCGCGGCATCTTCCTGAAGGGCGCGGGCCCCGTCGAGCTGGCCGGCCCCCTGGCGGCGATGGTCCTGCTGGCGGCGGCGATGGTCGCCCTGGCCAACGGCAACTTCAAGAAGGACCTGGAGCCATGAACCTGACCATCAAGGGCTTCATCGTCAAGGAGCTGACCCAGGCCCTCCGGGACCCCAGGATGAAGGCCCTGGTCTTCGGGGTGCCGGTCATCCAGACCCTCCTGTTCGGGTTCGCCGTGACCGTCGAGGTCAGGAACATCCGCCTGGCCCTCGTGGCCGGCCCCGGCGACGCGGCGAGCCGCCGCGTCCTCGAGCGCTGCTACGCCTCCGGCTGGTTCATCCCCGGCCGGGCAGACCCGGCCGACCCGGTCGAGTCCGTGAGCTCGGGCCAGGCCGAGGCCGTGCTCGTCGCCCCTCCCGGGGGGCTCTCCAAGGCCCTGGGCAGGGGGGAGGCGCGCCTCCAGCTCCTCATCGACGCCACCAACGCGGTGCGGGCCCAGCAGGTGGAGCGCTACGTCCGCGCCGTGGCCGGCCGGGCGCTGCGGGAGCCTGGGAACAGCCAGGCCCCTGGGGGCCGGGCCGCCGCGGGCGTCAGCCTCGACACGCGGCTCCTCTACAACCCCACCATGGAATCCTCGGTGTTCATGGTCCCCGGGGTGATGTGCATGATCCTGAGCGTCGTCACCGTGATCCTGACCAGCATGTCTTTGGTCAAGGAGAAGGACCTCGGCACGTTCGAGACCCTCATCTCGGCGCCGGTCGCGGACTGGGAGATCCTCCTGGGCAAGACCCTGCCCTACATGATGATCGCGATGGTGGACCTGACGATCGTGCTGACCGTGGCGGTCTTCGCCTTCCACGTCCCCCTGCGGGGGCACGTCTGGCAGATCTTCCTCGGGGGAGGGGTGTTCGTGTGCACGACCTGCGCGGTCGGCACCTTGGTCTCGACCGTCGCCAGGACGCAGCAGCAGGCCATGATGGGCGGGTTCCTGTTCGTGTTCCCGGCCATCCTCATGTCGGGGATCATGTTCCCGGTCGAGAACATCCCGGCGCTCCCCCGCCTGCTCGCCTACCTCGACCCCCTGAAGTACTTCGTGAGCGTCCTGCGCAACGTGATGCTCAAGGGCGGCGAGCCCCACGTCTACTGGGGCAACCTGGCCGCCATGACGGGGATCGCGGCCGTGACGGTGACCCTCGCTTTCGCGCGCCTGCGCTCCAAGCTCGATTGACGGCGGGCTGCTGTCGGGCTGCTTGACAGAGCGTGTCCCCAATGTTAGATTCCCGCCATGGCATGTCACTGCCCAGGTCGCCTCCCCAGCGCGGAAGACAAGAGCGCCTGCGGCGCTCATCCCCCTCGCTACTCACCTCCCCGCGGGGGAGGTGAGTGGTTGCCATGACGGACATCGTCCTGGTCAGCACGCGCTCCTCCTTCCAGGGCCGGCTCGGCACCCACATGTTCGACATCGTCCTGCCCCCCCTGGGCCTGGCCTATCTCGGCGCAGTCCTGGAGAAGGCGGGGCGCTCGGTGGGCATCCTCGACGCCTTCGCGCAAGGCATCGACGACGAGGCCCTGGTGGAGCGCCTGGCCGGGGGCTCGAGGATCGTCGGCTTCTACTGCAACACCGAGAACGTCCGCTCGATCGGGCGCATCGCCGGGCGCCTCAAGGCCTGCCAGGACCCGCCCCTCGTCATCCTGGGCGGCCCCCACGCCTCCGCCCTGCCGGAGGAGACCATGGCGGCGATCCCCGCCGTGGACGCCGTGGTGTTCGGCGAGGGCGAGGCCACGGCCTGCGAGCTCGTCGACCGCCTGCTCCAGGGACGCTCCCTCCGGGACGTCCGCGGCGCGGCGTTCCGGGAGGACGGCCGCGTGGTCAAGAACCCGCCGAGGGAGCTGATCCAGGACCTGGACGCCCTGCCGATGCCCGCCTGGCACCTGCTCCCCATGGACAAGTACCGCTCCTTCGTCGAGGCCCGCGGCCGCAGGGTGATGCACCTCATGACCTCCCGCGGGTGCTTCAGCGACTGCCACTTCTGCCAGTCCACCAAGCTCTGGGGCTCCAAGGTCCGCTACCACTCCCCTGAGCGCGTGCTGCGGGAGGTCGACCTCCTGCGGCGGGAGCACGGCATCGAGTTCATCCAGTTCTCGGACGACATCTTCACCCACGACCCCCGCCGGGTCAAGGTCCTCTCGCGGGCCCTGCGGGAGCGCCGGATCGCCTGGACCTGCACGACCCGCATCGACCTGCTCGACGACGGGGTCGTCGCCGACCTCAAGGCGGGCGGCGCGGACTTCATCTCCATCGGCATCGAGACCGTGAACACCCGGCTCCTCCAGACCATCAACAAGCACATGACCAGGGAGAAGGTCCTGGCCGCCCTGGAGCTCTGCCGGCGGCGCGGCCTGAAGGTGGAGGGGCTGTTCATCCTGGGCCTGCCCACCGAGACCAGGGAGGAGGCGCTGGAGACCCTGGAGTTCGCCGGCGCATGGCCGTTCCACCTCGTGATCTACTCGTTCTTCACGGCGTACCCCGGCACCAACTACTGGGCCATGCTGAAGGATTCTCCCCACCTGGACAAGGACTTCTCCAGGTACTCCCTGGCGACCGGCATCACCTACGTGGAGCCTCCCCGCACGGCCCGGGAGATCGAGGCCCTCATGACGAAAGGCTACCTCGACTTCTACCTCAGGCCCCGCAACGCCCTGACCCTGCTCGGGCTGGTCCTGAGGAACCCCGGCCAGCTCCTTTCGAGCGCCCGGGGATTCCTCTCGGTCCTGGCCAACCTGCTGAGAAGCCGAAGCCGGTCCTGTGGACCGAGGGCCGGCCGCCCATGAGCGGCGCCTTCCCCGCCGGCCGCCGGACGGCCTGGACCAAGGAGGCCAGGTCGTCGCAGGCGCAGGCCGTCCTCCTCCCGCCGAAGACGGCCTGGCTCCTCGCCTTGGCCTCGTGCCTCGTCCTCTTCCAGGAGCTGGCCCTCATCCGCTGGATGGGCACCCAGGTGCGGGTCCTCGACTACTTCCCCAACATCATCCTGTTGGGCTCCTTCCTGGGGCTGGGGCTCGGCAGCCTGTGGGCCCGGCAGCCGTCGAAGCTCTGGGCCTGGCCGGTCCTCTTGGCCGCGCTCGTGGTCGCGACGGGCGGCCTGGGCCGGGTGGTCTTCACGCAGAACGGCATGTCGGAGTACATCTTCCTCCTTTATTACGACCTGCCCCCCGCGAGCCCGGTGGTGGGCAACGTGTGGAGCCCCATCGTGGCGAGCTTCGTCTTGTCCGCCGCGAGCTTCGTCCCCCTCGGGCAATACGTGGCCCGGCGGCTCGGCGAGTTCCAGGAGGCCGGCCGGCCGCTGGTCGGCTACCTGTGGGACATCGCGGGCGCCATGGCCGGCGTGGCGGGCTTCACCACGCTCTCCTGGACGGGCTGGCCTCCGGCGGTGTGGTTCTCGATCGTCGTCGCGGCGGGGCTCGTCCTGCATGAGACCCGCCGCGCGCGGCGGTGGCACGCGGCGCTGGGGGCCGCCGTCATCGCGGCCGTGATGCTCTTCGAGCGCGCCGAGATCTATTCACCCTACTACGCGCTGCGCGTCAACCCGTTCCCCGAAGCGGCCTCGTTCGCCGTCCTGGCCAACGGCGGCCTCTTCCAACTCGCCTTCCCGGTGCGCCGGGGAGACCAGCCCAAGGCCGACCACCACCGCAAGAGCCGGGACGGCTACCACCTCCCCTACCGCCTCCTGCGCCAGCCCCCCCGGCGGGCCCTGGTCCTGGGCGCGGGCACCGGCAACGACGTGGCCGTGCTCCTGGACGAGGGGGCGCGCCACGTCGACGCGGTGGAGATCGACCCGGCGATCCTGCGGCTCGGCCGCTGGCACCCGGACGCCCCGTACGCCTCGGAGCGCGTGACCGTCTTCAACACGGACGCCCGGTCCTTCCTGAACGGGACGCGGGAGCGCTACGACCTCATCATCTTCGGCACCCTGGACTCCCTGACGCGGCTCTCCGCCAAATCCAACGTGCGGCTCGACAACTTCGTCTACACCGAGGAGTCCCTGGCCGCGGCCAGGAGCCGCCTGACGCCCGACGGCGGGCTCGCCATGTACTTCCGGGTCCCGGACTCGTTCATCGGGGAGAAGCTCGAGGGCCTGGTGGCCAAGGCCTTCGGCCGCCCGCCCCTCGTCAACCGGGACGACTACGGGCTCTTCAACCTCATGTGCCTGGCCGGCCCGGCCTTCGAGCCGCCGGACCCCTCGCCGGCGGACGCCGAGCTCGCCCGCCGCCGGATGGAATCCTTGGCGAAGCAGCGCCTGCCCACGGACGATTGGCCTTACCTTTACCTGCGCGGGGCGAGCATGAGCCCGTTCTATCTCGGCATGCTGGCCGCCTTGGCCGGCCTGGCCTTCGCGGGGGTGCTGGTCTTCGCGGGCGGCCCCAGGCGGCTCCTGTCCTCGGTGGGGCCCATGGAGGCCATCCTGTTCCTCTTCGGGCTGGGGTTCCTGCTGCTCGAGACCCGGGCCGTGACCCTGCTGTGCCTGCTGTGGGGCGCGACGTGGATCACCAGCGCGGCGGTGTTCGGGTCCATCCTGCTCATGGTGTTCCTGTCCACGCTGGCCTGCGTCAGGCGCCCCGCCTCCCGGCCCGCCAACGCCCTTCCTGAAGGGCGTGGAGCCCCCCAAGCGGGCTCCGCGCGGGACGCTCGGCCTCCGTCCTTGACCGCGCCCTGGACCGTGAGCGCCGCGGGGCTGGCCCTCGCCCTGCTGGCGTCGGCCTTCGTGCCCGTCAGCCGCTGGACCCAGAGCGGCCTGGCGTCCAAGGCGCTGCTCTCGCTGCTCGTGGCGGGCGGCCCCGTCTTCTTCGCGGGGCTGGCCTTCGCCTGGTTCTTCGAGCGCCACCCTGCCAGCCCCCGGGCCTTCGCCTGGAACCTGCTCGGCGCGGTCATGGGCGGGCTCATCGAGTTCTCGTCCATGTCCCTGGGCCTGCGGGCGCCCGTGGCGGTCGCGGCCGCGGCCTACGCCGCGGCCTTCTGCGTCTTCCTGAGGACCAGAAAGGCGCGTTAGGGACGGGCTCGGCCCGGCTTGCGCTTCGCGTCAGGGGGCCGGCGGGTCTGGCGCTTCCCGGCTCCCTTGTCCGCGGCGTGCCTCCTGAGGATATCCTTCGCCCGCGCCACCTCGGGGCCGCCGGGAGCCAGGAACAGGACGTTGACGGCCTCCTCCACGGCCTCCGTCGGGTCGCCCGCGGCGTCGGCCCGAGAGGCCTTCCCCAAAAAGGACCTGACCTTCGAGGCCTGGACCTCCGCCAGTTTGCGCTTGAGGCTCTCCACGGCCTCGTCGACGGCCGCCTGCTTGACGGCCTCGTCGGATTCCAAATCCTGGGAGCCCGCCTCGATCCCGACGGCGCCGTCGGGGTTCTGGGACTCGCCCCGCGACCTCGCGTGGCTCATGAGCCGGTCGGCTGACACCTTCTGCTCCCCGCCCACGACGTCGGCCAGCGCGAACATCACGGTCAGGGACGCCACCTTGGTCACGACCCATCGCCTTGTGCGCGTCGTCGCCAGCTGGTCCTGGGAGATGAATTCCGGCGGAGCAGGGACCGCCGGAGTTGGGGGGGCCGCACTGGCCGGCGTCGCCTCCTGCGTCTTCTCAGCCGTCTTCTCCGCCTTCGAGCCCAGCACCATCCCCACGATGCCCCCGAGGATCTTGCCGCCCCATCCGCCCGCCTTCTTCTCCACCGCCCCGCCCGCCTGGTCCGCCAGGGCGTTCTGGACCGCCTTCTTGTCGCCGCCGCTGCTCACCAAGGACTCGGCCGCGGACCCTAACAGCTTCCCGCCGAATCCCCCCACATTCCTGGCGACCGCTTCGCCGGCCTTCCTCCCGGCGAACTCGCGCGCCTCCGCCGTCATCGCATCTTCGACGTCCGCTCCAGGTCCGCCCCCCCCGACCGGGCTCGCCGGCGCGCTTTGGCGCAGGCGCTCAGCCTCGAGCCATTCGTCGTACTTCGGGTTGCGGACCTGGATCTGACGGCCGGTGGCGGCGGTCGCCTCTTCGTCGGTGACGCCCTCTTGCCGCTCGATGCCGAAACCCACGATGTCCCCCGCGACGATCACCTCCGCCCCCGCGTTCTTCAGGAGTTGAGCCGCCCCCGCCGCGTCGGAAGCCTCCCTGAAGCTGGGCCTGCGCTCCCCCACCGTTCCCTCGGCCTCGGACCGCGTCAGGACTCTCAACCCCGCGGTCTTCTTGAGCTTCAGGATCAGGCTCTCGGCCAGGCTCACCCCGAGCCCGAGCTGGTCCGTGAGGTCCTTGAAGTCGAAGACGGCGACCCTGAGCGAGGCTCGCTCCCAGAGTTCCAGCTTGAGACGGGCCATGCGGTCCGCCGAGTCGGCGTAGGGCGCCTGCATCTGGAAGTAGGCGAAGTAGGCGTTGCCGATCTTGCCGCTGGTCTCGAATCCGCGCGCCCCATCGTATCGCTCCCTGACCCCGGCCAGCGCCGCGCTCCGCTGCGCCGCGTTGAGCGCGCTGAAGCGGGGGTCCGCGGCGAGGGCCTTGTTGAATTCTGCGTCAGCCTTGCCGAAGTCCGGGGCGACGTCGGCGGGGGGAGCGATGGCCGCGTCGGGAGCTTGCCGAGGCGCCTCCATCCTCCCGGCGGCGGCCGGGGCGCGGCTCGCGCCCGCCCGCCATCGCATCACGCCCCACGCAGCGGCGGTCGCGAGCAGGCAGAGCGCCAAGCTCTTCCAGCGACGCGGCGCCGCCCGCCGGGCGGCGGGGCGGGCGACCAGGCTGTCCGCCAAGGCCCGGCCGGCGTCGGAAGGTCTCGACGCCGCCGGCGACGCCTGGGTCGACGGCCGAGGCGCCCTCGACGCCGTGGAGCGCGGGGGCCGGATGAAGAGGACCCGAAGCTCGTCGAACTCCCCGGCCGGCAGCCAGGCCTGCGTCCCCTCTCGGCAGATCAGGGTCTTGGGGCCGAAGTCGTCGGCCCTCTTGAGCCCGGCCAGGTCATAGGGGCCCAGCGCCTGCTTGCCGTCGAACACCCAGAACCTGCTCATCACAACCATTGTGCATCCCCGAGACCATGCTGTCAACCGGCGGACCCCTTCCCGGCGCGCCGCGACAACGTGGGTCTTGACAAAGTGTCCTATACACACTATACTAGTGTATATGAGACACTTACTGGCGGCGGGCTCAGCCACGGGGCGCGACCACGCGCTCTCCGAGCGCCCCAACCAGGACGCCTGGTGCGCGCTCCAGGGGGACTGGGGAGCGGTGGCCGTGGTCTGCGACGGCTGCGGCAGCGAGCCCCACAGCGGCGTCGGGGCGCGCCTGGGCGCCGTCATGGCAGCGAACCTGGCGGCCCGCCAGCTCGAAGCCGCCGGGACCCTGGACCTCGAGCGCCTCAGGGCCGAGATGCTCTCGCGCCTGGCCCTGGTGGCCCAGACGGCGTGCGTCGGGGTCCGCGAGCACCTCCTCTTCACCATCGTGGGCGCCGCGGCCCGGGACGGGCGGGCCACGGTGTTCGCCTGCGGCGACGGGGTCGTGGCCGTGGACGGGAGCGTCAAGCTCCTCGGCCCGTTCCCGGGCAACCAGCCCCCCTACCTGGCCTACGCTTTGGAAGACCCCCGCGTCGGGTTCGAGCGCCTCCACGAGGGGCCGGCGGCCTGCGTGCTGGTCGGCACCGACGGCGCCGCCGAGGCCGAGCTGGCCCCTTTCTGGAGCGACGAGCGCCACCTCTCGAACCCCGACCTGGTCCGCCGCGGCCTCAAGCTCCAGCGTTTGGCGGACGACGCCACCGTGGCCCTGATCATAAGGAAGGAACCATGACCGAGCAGATGCATCCACAGAATGCGGGGCGACTGTTGACCCCCTCAATGCTCGCCTCCCCGCGGGGGAGGCTCACGATATGAAAGAGGTGCTGCTGGGCGGCCGCCGCATCAAGCTCGACCCGTCGCGGCTCATCGGCACGGGGGGCGAGGCGGACGTCTACGACATCGGCTCCGGGCTGGCGCTCAAGCTCTACAAGGCGCCCGACCACCCGGACTACCGGGGGCTCCCGGACGAGCAGCGCGGCGCCAAGGAGAGGCTCGCCGCCTGCGCCGACAAGCTGCGGGAGTTCCCCGCCTCCCTCCCCCCCAGGGTGGTGGCGCCCATGGAGACCGCGATGGACAAGGCGGGCCGCGCCGCGGGCTACTCCATGCGGCTGGTGCCGGACGCCGAACCCCTCCACCGCTGGGCCGAGCCGGGCTTCCGCCGCGCCGTCCCCCCGGCCGTGGTCGGTCCGCTCTTCCTCGACCTCCACGCCACCGTGGCGCGCCTCCACGAGGCCGGCGTCGTGATCGGCGACTTCAACGACCTCAACGTGCTGGTCGCGGCCGGCCTGGCCCACCTCATCGACGCTGACAGCTTCCAGTTCGGGCGGCACCCCTGCCGGACCTACACGGAGCGCTTCGTGGACCCCCTGACCTGCGACTGCCGCGACCTGCGGCCGGTGCGGCCCCACGACTCGGCAAGCGACTGGTACGCCTTCGAGACCCTGCTCTTCCAGAGCCTGCTCCTGGTGCACCCCTACGGCGGGGTCCTGCCGGGCGACCAGGGGCGGCCCTCGGAAAGGGCGCTGGCCCGCATCACCGTCCTCGACCCCCGCGTCCGCTACCCGAGGCCCGCCGTGCCGTGGCGGGCGCTCCCCGACGAGCTCCTGCACCGGTTCCACGCCACCTTCGTCCGAGACGAGCGCAGCCCATTCCCCCACGGGCTCCTGGAGTCCCTGCGCTGGACGCGCTGCCCGTCCTGCGGCGCTTTCCACGCCCGGCTCTCCTGCCCCGCCTGCGCCGGCCTGGCCCCAGGAGGCCAGGTCGTCGCAGGCGCAGGTCGTTCTCCTTTCGCCGGAGACGGCCTGGCGGCCGCGGTCCGCCAGGTCGTCACCGTGCACGGCCGGGTCAAGGCCCAGCGCCTCCTCCTGACCGCGGGCGAGGTCGTGGCCGTGGGCCCCGAGGGCTGGCTCGTCTACGAGGCCGGGGAGTTCCGCCGCGAGGACGGCAGCGTGGCCTTCCGGGGACCCATGCGGCCGCAGACGCGCTATTTCCTATCGGGCAACCGGACCGTCGCGGCCGGGCGGCGCGAGGCCTTCGCCTTCGCGGACGGACGCTCCTGGTGGGAGCGCGACGGGGCGCTCTGGCGGGAGGGAGCGCTGGGCGACGAGCGCGTCGGGGAGGTGCTCGCCGGGCAGACGAGCTTCTGGGTGGGGCCGCAGTTCGGCTTCGGCTTCTACCGCGCCGGCGGGATCACGGTGGCCTTTGTCTTCGACGGGGTCCGCCGCGGCCTGGCCGACGGGGTCGCCCTCCCGCCGCTCCGGGGCCGCGTCATCGACGCCGACTGCGCGTTCGGCGACGGGAGGGCCTGGCTCATCCTGCACCTCGAGGCGGGCGGCCGGTTCACGCGGCGCTGCGTGGTCATCCGCCGGGACGGGAGCGTCGCCGCTGCCGCGGACTCGCCCCCGTGGCTCGAGGCCGTGCAGGGGGCCTGCGCGGCCGGCCCCTACCTCTTCGTGCCCACGGACCGGGGCATCGTCCGGGTGGAGGAATCGCTCGCGCGCTGGACCGAATTCCCGGAGACCGAGCCTTTCGTGGACGCGAGCTCCCGCCTCGCGGCCGGCCCAGGCGGCCTGATCGTCGCCAACCGGCGCGAAGTCGTGAAGCTATCACTGACCCAGGAGGTATCGCCATGACCGTCAAGACCACGCCGACCCTGCCGGCCTTCTACGACCCGGCCCACGCCGGGAGCTGGGACTACGCCCCGGACCAGGCCCGGCTCTTCACCGCGGCCGCCCAATGGAGGAAGGAGCACGACGTGCCCCCCGCCGCGTCCGACCGCTTCGCGGTGCACCTGCTGCTCATCGACGCGCAGAAGGACTTCTGCTTCCCGAAAGGCACGCTCTACGTGGCGGGCCGCTCGGGCCAGGGGGCCGTCGACGACAGCCGCCGCATCGCGGAGTTCGTCTACCGCAACCTGCCCCACCTCACGAGCATCACGACCACGATGGACACCCACTTCGCCTACCAGATCTTCTTCCCGTCGTTCTGGGTCGACCGGGACGGCGGGCCGCTCACGCCGTTCAGGGAGATCTCGGCCGACCAGATCGGCCGGGGCGAGGTCAGGCCAGCGCCCATCATGGCCAAGTGGCTCTGCCAGGGAAACTACACCTGGCTCCTCAAGCAGACCCTGCACTACTGCGCGGAGCTGGAGAAGGCCGGCAAGTACAAGCTCTACCTCTGGCCGCCGCACTGCCTCCTGGGCTCGGACGGCCACGCGCTGGCCGGGGTCATCCACGAGGCGCGGCTGTTCCACTCCTTCGTCCGGGGAGCGCAGTCGTGGGTGGAGGTCAAGGGAGGCAACCCCCTCACGGAGAACTACTCCGTGCTCCGGCCCGAGGTGCTGACCAGGCACGACGGGGCGCCGCTCGCCCAAAGGAACGCCCTGTTCCTCAAGAGCCTGCTCGCCTCGGACGCGGTCGTCATCGCCGGCCAGGCCGCGAGCCACTGCGTGAAGAGCTCCATCGACGACCTGCTCGGCGAGATCCTCGCCCAGGACCCGTCGCTGGCGGCCAAGGTCTACATCCTGACCGACTGCATGTCCTCGGTCACGGTGCCCGACGGCAAGGGCGGGTTCGCGGCCGACTTCACGGCGCAGGCCGAGGACGCCTTCCAGCGCTTCGCCGGCGCCGGGATGCGCCTGGTGCGCTCGACGGACCCGGTCGAATCCTGGCCGGGCATCAAGCTCTAGGAGGTAACGATATGAACGACCCGAAAGAGATGCTGAAGGCGGCCCACGAGGAAGGAGAGCTCTCGGACGCGGCGATGGCGGCCCTGTCCATCCCCGACCTCGGCGCCCAGATCCAGGCCGCGCTCGGGGTGACCCCCGACGACGTGCCGGCCAGCGAGGTGGTGCTGGTGACGATGATGCCCGACGACTCGGGCTCCATCCGCTTCGCCGGCAACGCGCAGGCGGTGCGGGAAGGCCACAACCTGGTGCTCGACGCCCTGGCGGCGTCCAAGGCCCGGGAGGGCGTCCTCGTGCACACCCGCTACCTGAACGGCCTGGTGCTCTATCCCTACTGCGGGCTCGACAGGGCGCTGCGCATGGACGCGGCCAACTACGACCCCAACCTGGGGACGCCGCTCTACGACCAGACCGTGGTGCTGCTGGGCACGGTGCTGGCCAAATCGAGGGAGTTCGCCCAGGCCGGGGTGCCGGTGCGGACCGTGACGCTCCTCATCACGGACGGCGAGGACGCGGGGTCGCAGCGGTCCAAGGCGGGCGACGTGGCCGTGCTCATGCGCGACATGCTCCGGGCGGAACGGCACATCGTGGCCGCGCTGGGCGTGGACAACGGCAGCACGGACTTCCGCCGGATCTTCCGGGAGATGGGCATCGAGGACCGCTGGATCCTGACGCCGGGGAACAAGGCCAGCGACATCCGGCGGGCCTTCGCCGTCTTCTCCCAGTCCGCGGCGCGGGCAAGCCAGGGCACGGGCCAGTTCGCCAAGGTGTCGGTCGGAGGGTTCGGGGCTCCTTGAGGGGCCCCGGGAGGACTCTATGAACGGCACGCCGCGTCGCGAGACGGCCGGACCGGTGTACGGGGGGTCGCTCGCCCTGCTCACGGACCTCTACCAGCTCACCATGGCCCAGGGTTACTGGAAGTCGGGGCTCGACCGCCACGAGGCGGTCTTCCACCTCTACTTCCGCAAGAACCCCTTCAACGGCGGCTACGCCGTGGCGTGCGGCCTCGACACGGCCGCGCGGTTCATGGAGTCCTTCGCGTTCGCCGAGGACGACCTCGCCTACCTGGCCAGCCTGCCGGGCGCGGCCGTCCTCCCTTCGCCCGGCGCCGCAGGACCCTCAGGGGGGCCGGAGGCGCCGGGCTCGAACGGGGCGCCCCTGTTCGAGCCCGGCTTCCTGGACTACCTGGCCGGCATGCGCCTGGAGTGCGACGTGGACGCGGCGCCGGAAGGGAGCGTCCTCTTCGCGCCCGAGCCCATGCTGAGGGTCCGGGGGCCGCTCCCGCAGTGCCAGCTCCTCGAGACCGCCCTCCTCAACATCCTCAACTTCCAGACCCTGATCGCGACCAAGGCCAGCCGGGTGGCGCTGGCCGCGGCCGGCAGCCCGGTCCTCGAGTTCGGCCTGCGGCGGGCCCAGGGCATCGACGGCGGGCTGAGCGCCAGCCGCGCGGCCTACGTCGGCGGCTGCGCCGCCACCTCCAACGCGCTCGCGGGCAAGCTCTTCGGCATCCCGGTGAGGGGCACCCACGCCCACAGCTGGGTCATGGCCTTCGACAGCGAGCTGGAGGCCTTCGAGGCCTACGCCGAAGCCCTCCCGGGCGACTGCGTGTTCCTGGTGGACACCTACGACACCCTGGGAGGGGTGCGCCGCGCCATCGAGGTGGGGCGGCGGCTGCGCGAGCGCGGCCGCAGGCTCGCGGGCGTGCGGCTCGACTCCGGCGACCTCGCGGCCTTGAGCATCGAGGCTCGGCGGCTCCTGGACGAGGCGGGCTTCGCGGACGCCTTCGTCGCCGCCTCGAGCGACCTCGACGAGAAAGCCATCGCCGACCTGCGCGGCCGCGGGGCCCGCGTCACGGTCTGGGGCGTGGGGACCAAGCTGGTCACGGGCGACGGCCAGCCGGCCCTGGGCGGGGTCTACAAGCTCGGCGCCCTGCGCCCTCCGGGAGGGGCGTGGCGCGACACGCTCAAGGCGTCGGGCGAGCCGGCCAAGGCCTCCTACCCGGGCATCCTCCAGGTCCGCCGCTCCTCCGAAGGCGGCCGGCCCGTGCGCGACACGATCTACGACGTCCGCCAGCCCCCCGCGGGCGGCGGGGCAGAGCTGTTGGTCCCCGTGTTCCGGGCGGGACGCCGGGTCCTGCCCCCGGCGGACCTGGCCCCGGGAGGCCAGGTCGTCGCAGGCGCAGGACGCGCTCCATTCGCCGGAGACGGCCTGGAGGCGGCCAGGCTGCGCGCCCGCGGCCAGCTCGCCTCCCTCCCGGCGGGCGTGCTGCGGCTCTCGGAGCCGGAGCGGTTCCCGGTGGAGCTCGAGCCGGGCCTGGCCGCCCGGCGGGAAGCACTGCTCAAGACCGCAAGCGTTCGCGGCACGCGCGGCGAGTCCTTCAACGACATCGATTCGTCCGCGCCGAGCGCGCGGACATCCAGGAGGTGAGTTATGTTCGGCCTACGCTACCACAAGTCGTCCCCGACTGACTACGTGCTGCACTACAGGAGGGGCAAGCTCGCCGCCGAAGGCGCCGGGCTCTCCTTCCTCTACTGGGCCCCGATCTCGACCTTGGTCCAGGTGCCGCTGGGGAGCGCGGAACTGCCGTTCGTGTTCAAGGAGATCACCTCCGACTTCCAGGAGGCCACCATCCAGGGCCAACTCTCCTACCGGGTGCAGGACCCCCGGCGGCTGGCGAGCCTGCTGGACTACAGCCTCCGGCCCGACGGCGGCTACGCCTCCGAGGACCCGGGCATGCTGGGCCAGCGCCTCGTCGAAGCCGCCCAGGCCGCCACGCGCTCGCTCATCGAGCGCCTCTCCCTGCGGGAGGCGCTGGCCAGCGCCGACAGCGTGGTCGGCCAGCTCAAGCGCTCCTTGCCGGCCGACGCCCAGGTCACGATGCTGGGCGTCGAGGTCCTCGGCGTCGCCGTGTCGAGCATCCGCCCCGGCCCGGAGATGGCCAAGGCCCTGGAAGCCCAGGCGCGCGAACGCCTCAAGCAGGAAGCCGACGACGCGGTCTACGAGCGCCGCAACGCGGCCGTGGACGCCGAGCGGCGCATCAAGGAGAGCGAGCTCGACACCGAGATCGCCGTGGAGGAGAAGCTCCGCGCCATCCGCGAGCGCAAGATGGCGGCGGACGTCGCCGTCGAGGACGCCCGCGCCGCCCTGGTGGAGCGCCAGGCGGCCAACGACCGCAAGGCCGCCGACTCCAAGGCCTACGCCCTGGACGCCACCCTCAAGCCGGTGCGCGACCTCGACTGGCGCATCCTGCTGGCCGCCGGCTCGGGCTCGCTCGACAGCGGGCTCCTCATCGCCTCGGCCTTCGGGGATTTGGCGGCCAACGCGGGCAAGATCGGCGAGCTCAACATCTCGCCGGACCTGCTGCGGACGCTCGTCAAGGAGGGCAAGGGGTCGTGAACCACGAGAAGATCGTGCTCGTCACGCGCAGGACCCGGCTGGAGGGGCTCCTCGAGCGCTTCAACACCAAGGCGCAGGCCCGCTTCTACCTCGAGCACGAGGGCCTGGACTTCCAAGGCTACCAGGACGAGCACGACGCCTACCGCGGGGCCCTGGAGGCCCTGCGGCGGGCCCTCGAGTTCGGCCTGCCGGTCCACGAGATCGACCGCTCCTTCCTGCCCACCTACCTGTTCACGGCGGCGGACCTCGTCGTGACCGCGGGGCAGGACGGCCTCGTGGCCAACGCGGCCAAGTACGTGGGGGGGGCCGCCATCGTGGCCGTCAACCCCGACCCGTCGCGCATCGACGGCATCCTGCTCCCCTTCCAGGTCGGCCAGGCGAGGGCCGGCGCGGCCGCGGTCCTGGAGGGCAGAGCCAGGCTGCGCGAGGTGACCATGGCCGAGGCCAGGCTCGCCGACGGCTCGAGGCTGCTGGCCTTCAACGACCTCTTCATCGGGCCGCGCACCCACGTCTCGGCCAGGTACCTCCTGCGCCACGGCTCGCGCCGCGAGCGCCAGTCCTCCAGCGGCCTCATCGTCTCCACGGGCGCGGGCTCGACCGGCTGGCTCTCCTCGATGTTCAACATGGCCGCGGGGGTGGGGGCCGCGTTCGGGGGCGGCGCCGCCCCGCGCCCCCCCCGCCTCGACTGGGAGGATCCCCGGCTGGTCTTCGTGGTTCGCGAGCCCTTCGCGAGCCGGGAGTCCCAGGCCGGGCTCGTGGCCGGCTTCGTGGAGCCCGGCGCCGAGCTCGTGCTCGAATCGCTGATGCCCTCCGGCGGGACCGTGTTCTCGGACGGCGTCGAGAGCGACTTCCTGCCCTTCGACGCCGGGGCGGTGCTGCGCGTGGCCGCGGCCGGCGAGCGCGCGCGGCTGGCCGCGCCCGGCGTTTCTGACGCGAGCACTGCTCGCGTGGACGTGCCGCCTCCGCCCGACACGGGCAGCGGCCTGGCCGCGCCCTAATTCGGTATACTCTGCCCATGGGCGTCAGGGTGGCGGTGGACATCGTCATCTTCTCGGTCCGCGACGGGCGGCTCAAGGCGCTGCTCGTCAAGCGGGGCGTGCCGCCCTTCGAGGGGCGCTGGGCCGTCCCGGGCGGGTTCCTCAAGGACGACGAGGCGCTCGACGAGGCGGCCCGCCGGGAGCTCCTCGAGGAGACCGGGGTCGCGGACGTCTACCTCGAGCAGCTCTTCACCTTCGGCGCCCCGGGCCGCGACCCCCGCGGCCGCGTGCTCTCCGTCAGCTACTTCGCCCTGCTCCCCGCCGGCTCCAAGGCGGCCCCGCCCTCGGCGGGCGGCGACGCCGCCGAGGCCGCCTGGTTCGACGCCTACGAGCCTCCCCCCCTGGCCTTCGATCACGCGGCCATCCTCGACTACGCGCGCCAACGCCTGCGCTGGAAGCTGGAATGGACGACGGTGGGGTTCGGCCTCGTGCCCGGCCGCTTCACCCTGACCGAGCTCCAGCGCGTCTTCGAGGCCGTGCTGGGCAGGGGCGTCGACAAGCGCAACTTCCGGCGCAAGGTCCTGGCCCTCGGGGTGCTCCGCGCCACCAAGGAGAGCCGCCGCGAGGGCCTCACCCGGCCGGCCCGGCTCTTCGAGTTCTCGGCCTCGCGCTTCGAGAAGCTCCGCGAGCGTGGGGTGCTGTTCCCGTTCTGACATGATGATGAGCAGATGCTGGGCGTGGGTCCTGGGGGCGGCCCTGTGCCTCCCGCCCCGGCCGGCGGGGGCGGCCGGGGCAGCCCTCGCCCTCAAGGCCATCAAGGGCGTCTTCATGGGCCTCGAGGACGCCGAGAGGCTCGCGGCGACCCTCAGGCAGGCGGGCAAGGGCGGCATGGCCGACAAGCTCCTCGAGCTCACGAAGAGGGGCGAGATGATCCTCGTCGAAAGCGAGAGCAAGGCCGTGGTCTACAGCCGCGCCGCCGTCAAGGAGATCAACGAGGGGAGGACGGCGGCCGCCCACCTGTTCCTCGAGCTCGACCGCGAGATCGCCGTCAAGGCGGTCGAGGCCATCGCCGGGGAGCAGAACCTCCTGCGCCAGGCGGGCTCCTTCCTGGAGTTCAAGCAGCAGCTCCTGCGCGCCGCCGGCGAAGGCAAGGCCGTGGCCCAGCGCGCCGCCGACGGCCAGCTCGCCTTCCAGCTCCCCAAGAACTCGACGATGGGGGCCGCCGTCCGGGAGGTCAAGTTCCTCGACGAGCAGGAAAAGCTGCTGGTGACGCTCGCCGACGGCGCCCGGCGCATCCTCACCTACCCGCAGTTCTTCGAGACCGTGCTCAAGCCCATGAGGGGCGCGCTGGAAGCGGCGGCCAAGGACATCGTCGCGGCGCAGAAGGCCGTCTCGGCGCTCGCCGACGCGGCCGCGGCCATCCGATGACCACGAGAGCCTCGTCCCGCGCCGTCCTGGCCGCCCTGGCGCTGGCCTGCGCCACCGGGAGCGCCCGGGGCGGCGCCATCCAGTTGACGACCCCCGGCGAGTACATCCTCTTCAACGGCAAGGGGATCAGCCAGGGACCCATGATGTCCTGCGGGCTCGACGGCTTCGAGGTGAAGGCCGCCATCGACAGGCAGTACGCCCAGGCCAACGGCCTGGCGTGCGGGTCCGACGCCGAGTGCTCGCTCGCGGCCCGGCGGCACCAGTTCCTGTCGATCGCCCAGAAAGAGGTCGTGCTGGACGCCCTGGACCTGTACATGCTCGAGATCTCCCTGGTGTCCGGCGGCCCGGGGCTGGTCATGGACGTGCTGTCGCTGGCGGCCTACCAGGAGATGGAGGGGGTGCGCGAGTCCCTACGCCAGCAGCACGGCGCCCTCGTCGACTACTACGCCGCCGGGAGCTACCCGTCCTCCATGCTGGACACGCCCACCATGAAGCACTACATGAGCAAGTTCCAGCGGGTCCTGGACAGGGACACGAGCATGCTCCTGTCGGGCAAGGACTCCCGGAAAGCCCAGGCGTCCCTGAAGCTCGTCGCCGACGCCGCGACGAATCTGACCAAGCGCGTGAAGAAGACCGAAGAGAACATGAAGCGGTGGACGGCGGCGACCGGCGCGTCGGACATCACCCCCTACGAACTCACGGGAGGCGTCAGGCACTCCCTCGTGTTCACCCAGCTCGGGACCCAGCCGCTCGGCAGGCCCCTCTGCCTGCAGAACGACGGCAGGCTCTATGAGGGCAGGACCCTGGTCGGCGGCCCCGCCGACCTCTGGGCGAGGATCTCGCAGACCTGCGGCTGCGCCAGGCCCGGAGGCCGGTGCCTGCTGGGGCCGTCAGGCAAGCCGGCGTGCCTGCCCAAGATCGCGGTCTACGACTCCCACGTGTGCGAGGAGGGGCCCGACGGCCTGAGCCAAGTCAAGTTCAGCGGCTTCCAGCAGACCATCAACCACCTGGCGACGGTCTACGCCGCGGCGAGGGGGTCCAGCAAGTACAACGCCCTGGACCGGTACCACCCCTGCGTGCTGTACGCGCCGTACTTCGACGAGCTCTGAGGCGCGCGCCGCCCGCGCCCCGCCTCGGAGGCGGCTCCTCCGGGACCTACCTCGCCGCCGGCGCCGTCTCCAGCGTCAGCTGGGCGCAAGCCAGCTTCCCGCCCCCCTTCCCGTCGAGGAAGATGCCCACCGCGACCGCCGGGGGCTCGCAGGTCGCCCAGTCGGCCTTCTCATTGCCGCCGGTCTTGATCGGCTGATAGGTGATGCCGAGGTTCGGCTCCGTCTTGGAGGACAGCCACTCGACCGTGATCCTCTTCTTCCCCTTCCCCTGGCTCGCGGACTCAACGGGACTCAGAGCCATCCCGATGAGCAGCATCACCAGCCCGAACAGCGCTACCGATACCCGGTTCATTCTTTGGATCCTCCTTTCTCACTGGACCTTACATCATCCGGCACGGCCATTCAACCCCTTTACTCCAAGCGCTTCACGAACGCGTCCTCGCTAGGGTCGCGGCCGAGGAACGCCTTGAGCGCCTCCCGCGGCTCCACCGAGCCCCCCGGCTCCAGGACCTTGCGCCGGAATTCCATGCCGGCCTTCGGGTCGAGAAGGCCCGCGGCCGCGAACCGGCCGGCGACATCCATCGCGACGGCCTCGGACCAGCGGACGACGTAGAGCCACAGCCCTCCCCCCTTCACGATGGAGTACTTGAGCTCCGGGTGGGTGCCCGGCGTCTGCGGCACGAGCGCGATCTCGGCGACGAGGGAGCGGTTGAGGGCGGCCGCGTCGGCGACCTCGCCGGCGTGGGCATCGAGGTCGAACGTCGCCTGGGCGGCCCAGGCGAGCGCGGCGAGGCTCCCGTATTCCCAGCGCGAGCGGACGACGGCCTCCGCCATGGCCTCCGGGAGCGGCCGCCCGTCCTGGTGGTGCCCGGAGAGCTTCCGGAGCACCCCCTTGTCCCAAGCCCACTCCTCCAGCACCTTCGCCGGCACGTCGGCGAAGTCCAGCGCCACCCGCGAGCCGGAGAAGCCGGCGTGCTTGGGCGCCGACAGCGTCTGGTGGAGCGCGTGGCCCAACCCGTGCAGCAGCGAGACCACCTGGGCGTGCTTGAGCAGGACGGGCCCGCTCCCGGGCCTGCGCAGGTTCATCACGAGGATCGAGGCGGCGACCCGGCACGGCTGGCCGGCCCCGGCCCTCCGGCTCATCAGGGGAAGATCGGGGTTGCTCTTGGCCTTGCCGTTGCGCGCGAAGAGGTCCAGGTAGAACCGTCCGAGCCTCGCCCCCGTCTTGGCGTCGAAGGCCTCGACCAGGCGCACGTCGGGATGCCAGGCCGCGGCCGGCTTGACCTCCTGGAAGCGCAGCCCGAAGGCGCCGCCCGCGGCCGCCAGCGCCGCGTCCAGCGCGCGGTCCAGCGGGAAGTACGCCGCGACCGCCTCCGGGTCCGGCAGGTCGGCGCGCCTCGTGAGGAGGTTCTCATAGTACCGCACGTCCCAGGCGTTCAGGGACGCGGCGCCCGGGGCCTCCTCCCGCTTGAGCGCCAGCAGGGCCTCCACGTGCCGGCCGGCCTTGGCCGCGACCCCGCGCCGGACGCGCCCGATGAAGGCGCGCACGTTCTCCGGGGTGGCCGCCATGCGGTCCTCGACGGCGAGGTGGGCGTAGGAAGGGTAGCCCAGCAGCCGGGCCACGCGATGCCGGAGGGAGAAGACCTGCTCCTCCACGGGGAGGTTTTCGGGGTAGGTCCTGTTGTTGAAGGCGAACTCGAGGCGGCGGCGCGTCTCGGAGTTCTTGCAATCCGTCGCGACGGCGTCGAAGGCGGCGTTGTCGGCGGGGACCTTGAGCCTGCCGTCCGGCAACCGCTCGAACCCCCGCAGGACCTCGGCCGGGACCCCCTCGAGCTCGGCCGCCGTGAAGGGCACGGCGTCGTCGGATTCGACATGATGGCGGTTGAACTCCCGCTCGTGGTCCCCGAGAGTCTTCCTGAACAGGCGCAGCCTGGCGCGGTCGTCGACCGACAACAGGGCGCCGTTGCGCTTGAACTCCCGCGACAGCCGTCCGAGGAGCCGCGCGTCCTCCGGCGCGAGAGCCCCCCCGCGCTCGAACACGCCTTTGAGCGCGCCGTACACGTCCTCCCTGCCCATGATCTCCACTTCCAGCCCCGAGACCGCGGCGTGGCACTCCCCCGCGACCACCCTGACGCCCAAGGACGGCGACAGGTGCCGCAGGACGGTCAGGGGCGCCGCCTCCTCCTCCAGGTCCACCAGCAGGCTGTCGAGCTCTTGCGCTGTGTCGCGGAACGTCCGCCGGGCGTCAGGGATGGCCAGGAGAGCGGCGAGGCGCTCCAGGGCCCTCGCCCGGACCGAATCGCACTGCGCCGCCAGGGCCGCGGGAGCCTCCGGGAACCTCATCGTCCCGCAAAGATGGTCCGTCGCCTGGGCGGCCGCGGCCAGCCCGAGCAGTGCCGTGATGGAAGTCATGAGCGTCTCCCTCTGATCCCGATATAGACGAGCGCGAGCCCGACGCAGACGAACGGCAGCCACAGCGGGAACCGTCGCTTCGCGCTCCCGGCCGGCCGGGAGGCTCCCGCCGCTCCCCGCGCCGGGGCGGCCACCCCGCCGGAGAATGACCGCCCCTTCCTCCCCGGAGCCGCCGAGGTCCCGCCGCCGCCCGAGTCGGACCGCACGCCCGCGTCCTCTTCCCCCATCCCCAGCCACGCCATGGCGTCGGCCAGGATTCCTCCGGACAGCCTGCCTCTCGCCTTGGCGAGCCGCCCCGCGATGCCGGGGGACCAGCCGGGGGACTCGCTCTCCTGGGCCAGGCTCTCAGATTCCAACAACTCGATCAACTCCTGGAATTCCTCCTCGTCCTGCTTGGAGTCGTCCGCGGCGGAGGGCGAGGAGGCCCGGGCCTCCTCGCCCTCCATCTCGTCGAGCTCCTTGGCCGCCGCCTTCAGATCCTCCGGCGGCACGAAGTCGCCCTTCCGGTACGACAGCCCTCCCGCCGACTGATTGCATTCCCCGGAGACCATGGCGCACGACCTGGACCAGACGAAGTCGTTGCCCGCCGCCTCCGGGCTCCCCGAACGCCCTGCGGCAGGGACCTCCATGTCGCGGAACACCGTCTGGCGCGAGCGCGGCTGAGACCCGTAGGCGCTCTTGAGCCGCTGGAAATCCTGCCGGCCCAGGACGTCGAAGAAATCCGGGCGCTTGACCAGCGCCCGGGGCTCGGCCGCGAGCGCCGTCCTGAGCATCCCGACCTCCTGCGCCGACGCGGGGGAACCGTCCTTGCGCAGGACGCTCAGGCGGCCGTCGGGCCCGGCGCCCACGCCGAGCCCGAGCTTCTCGTAGACGCCCCGATACCCCTGCTGGAAGGCGAGCATCATGTCGCCCCGGCCGCTCCCAGCGCCCGAGGCGGCGGACTGTCCCATCCCGGCCGGCCCGCCCAGAGCGCTCCGGAGCGTGTCGGCGATCTTGAGGGCCTTGGCGGCCGCGCCGTGGGCCGCGGACCCGGGCGACACCTTGCCCCGAGCGAGGGACCGGGCGCCGGCGGCCCTGCCGGGGCCCGAGCCCCCGCCGGCACCCGAACCGGCGCCCGGGCCGCCCCCCTCCGTCAGCCCCTCCCCGGAGGGCGATGCCCCGCCCCCCCGGGGCTCCGGTTGATCGGCGGCCTCATGGTGCTCCTCGGACAGGGCTTGCTCGATGAAGTCCTTGAGCCTCTTGCGCTCGTCGGTGAGCGATTGGCGGGCGGCGCGCAGGTCGAGCAGCTCGGACCGGTCCGACGCCTGGCCCGACTCGACCTCGCCGATGCGCTCCTCGATCTCCTTCAAGCCCGCCGAGAGGTCGTGGAGGAGCACCTCGGCCTTGACGCCGCCGACGTACACGGCCTTGCGGCCGGCCTCGATGCGCACCTCCGCGACTTCGACGACGGCGGCGGGCTCGATCGTGAAGTCCTCGGCGGAGCCCGGGAGCGCGGGGAACAACGCCATCCCCGCCACGCAGACCAGCACGCGCAACCCGGGACCCGCGGCAGGCGCATCGGCACGCATACCCGGGCCCCGCGTCAGGCTCTCCGGACGATCTCGCCCGCGGTGATGGCGCAGCCCTTGTGCTTGACCAGCCCTCCCCGGCCAGCGAGCGTGAAGGTCGGCGAGCCGTCCCCGCAGGGGCAGCGGTCCCCGTCGATGGAGCCCAGGTCGGTCGTGAGGATGGCGAGGTTGGGCATCATGGCGTTGAACGGCGAGACGAGCTCCAGGAGCCCGGTCCCGCCCGGCGGGAGGACCTCGAGGGTCACGGGGTCGCGGGCGTAGACCCTGTTGTAGACGGGGACGTGGAAACGGTGCCGCCGGCATTCGATGTAGGGCGAGCTGTGCTCGGCCATGCCGTAGCCGTCGCGGATATTTTCCGGAGGAAGGCCGAGCAGCAGCTCGGCCTTCCTCCGGAACTCTTCTCTTGAAACCTTCCTATCCTCGGCCGCCTTCCATCCTCCGCCGGTCACCATCCAGCTTCCCGGCGGGAGCCGGATCGCTTCCTTCATGGCGTCCAGGAGGTCGAACATGAAGCTCGGGATGCCGAAGAGCCGCACCGGCTTGCCTTGGCAACAGTACTCCTCGAGCTTCGAAATGGTCTCTTCCCTCCGGAACTCCCAGCCGCCGCCCGCCGCCTTGCGGACCGCGTAGAAGCGGTCGGCGACGGGCGCGAAGCGCTGCTGGTTGGTGTCCGAGAAGGCGATGCCCAGGTCCTTGGCCTCCCGGGGGTCGTAGACGAACATGAGGTAGTTGGCCGGCTCCTCGGAGACGAGGCCCTCCTGCTCCCAGAGGGTCGCCAGGAACCTCTGCACGCGGTCGAGGCTGGCCCGGTCGAACCAGATCTGGGTCTTCTGCCCCCGGGTCCCCGACGAGGTCAGCTTCAGGACCGCGGACCCGCGGGGCAGCGAGGTCAGCAGGAAGCGCTTCATGGCCGAGACGCCCAGCATCGGGATGCGCCGGAGGTCGCGCTCGCCCCGGATGGAGCGGGGGTCGAAGCCGCCAGACGCGTAGAGGTGGCGCAGCTCGGGGGAGCGCCGGTGATGGAAGCACGCGAACTCGCGGCAGGCCCGGACCATGAGCCGGACCTTCGACGGGGTCCAGCGGCACGGGTCCTTGACCCTGGAAAGAGCCTCGCCGAACGGGAATCCCATGGGAACAGGACGATTCTAACAAATAGGGGATTCATGTTATAGTAGGGACGGTGAACAGCCTCCGGACCCGGCTCAAGACGGGCATCCCGAACAGGATCCTGGCCGCCTTCGCCCTCTCCATCGGGGCGGGGCTCGTCCTCAGGGCGAACGTCATCAGGACGCCGTTCCTGTTCCAATACGACCCGCACCTCGACCATATCCGCGAGATCCACGCCCACTACGCGGCGCTCCGCCGCGAGCCGAGCCGGGACCGGACCGTGCTCGAGAGGATCGGGGCGTACGGTTTCCACCGGTTCCTCCTGACGACCAAGAGCCCGCTGGCCTGGCACCCGCCGGCGCACCACATCGCCTGCGCTCTCCTGGCCGCGGCCGCGCCCCGCCATGCCCTGCTCGTCCTGAAGACCTACGTCTGGGCGTGCAACATCCTGACGATCTTCCTGGCCTTGATGATCCTGCGGCATTTCTTCCGGGACTCCCCGGGCCTCATCCTGCTCGGGCTGTCGCTGATCCTGTTCCTGCCGGCGCATATCACCTTCTGCAACCTGATGAGCAACGACGTGACGCTGTCCGTCCTCTGCGCGCTCTTCCTCTACCTCTCGCTGCGCTGGGAGATCGACGACAAGGGTCTGGCCGCCGTGGTCTCGCTGAGCCTGCTGTCAGGCCTCCTGCTGCTGACGAAATACACGGGCGTCGTCTGCTTCCTATACCTGAACGCCCTCCTGCTGGCGGCCCTGCTCAGAAGGAGGATCGGTTGGGCGCGTCTCCTCGAGTACCTCGCGTGGGTCTGGGGCATCAACATGCTGCTGGCCTACTGGTTCTACCGCACGAACCACGGGATCCACGGGACCGCGTTCTCCCTGCCGGGCGTCTCCCAGCTCCGGCAGCACTCCTTCCTCAGCTTCAAGCCCGGCGACCTGCTCACCCGGCCCGTCAACACCTGGCACGAATCGGCCTCCGTCCTGACCGGGTTCTACGCCTCGTTCCTGTCGTTCGACTGCATCCACAACCCGGTCCAGGAGATGCCCCTGAGGAACGCGGTCTTCCTGTCGTCGTCCGTGGTCCTGGCCACGGCCGCCCTCGGGCTCGCGTCGAGCCTCCGCCAGGCCAGGTTCGCGCTGCTCAACGTCTTCTGGTTCGTCGCCGTCGCCTCCACCGCGAGATTCCTGTGGCGCTACGACCTGTCGATGGGCCCCCTCAAAGCCTGCTACGTGATGTTCCTGGCGCCGCTCCTCTGCGTGTACCTGGCCGAGGGCCTGCGGACGCTGCGCTCGTCGAGCAGGCCGCTCTTCACGCTGGCCGCGGCGGTCCTGGCCGCGACCGGGCTGCTCGTCTCGGCGTACTGCCTGAGGTTCGATTTCACCACCTGGTGGAGCTGACCCCTCCCAGGGACGCCCTCGGCCGCGGACGCGCCCTGGGTGCTCAGGGAGGACCGGCGGGCCGGCGGGCGGCCAGGCGCAGCGTCTCGAGCGCCAGGTCGAAGGCCGGCTGGCCTCGCGAAGCCTCGGCGGCCGCCGCGCTGTAGACGAGGACGACGAAGCCCTTTGCCGCCGGCAGGACCACCGTGTCCTCGCGCAGCGCGACGCGCTCCGGCGGCAGGCTCTGGTGGATGCTCACCGTGGAGGTCCGCACGTTGACCTCCCTCGGGACGACGCGGCCGGAGGAGACCTGGAACCTCAGGCCGGCGACGCCCGCCACGACGACCTCTTGGACCGGCGCCTTCCCGCCCCCCGCGCGGGCCTTCCGCCGCGCGAACCGGCGCCAGGCGCGGGGATCGGCGTCGTCGTGGCGGCGGACCGTGATGGAAGGCCTGTAGCGCGCGGCCGAGGAGCCCGTGCTCAGCAGGACGTACGTCCCCGCCCCGAGGGGAGGCCCTTCCCTCCAGCCCGGGCTGAGCTCGAAAGAGAACCCTCCGCCCGCGGGGCTGTAGGCCGGGGCTTCGCCGCCGTAGGCCAGCCCCGCCCAGGCCAGGACCGCCAGGAAGCTAGAAGACCGAGCAATCCGCATAGCCGCTCCGCACGTCCTCGAGGACGCCCTCGAGCCTCTCGACCTCCTTGGGGTTGGGCTTCTTCTTCCTCTCCTCCCGCATCAGCGCGTCCAGGGCTGCGGCGTACTTCCTGTCGGCGTCGAGCTGGGCCTGGCATCGGGCGACCTTCTCCTGGCGCCACTGTTCGCTCCTCCGCACGGACTCCTCCAAGAACGCGGAGTCCTTCTTGAGGAGCGCGCGCTTCTTCTTGGTCAGCGCCAGCAGCTCCTCGGCCGTCTCTTCGCCTTCCGCCTTGAGGCCCCACCACCGCCGCCAGAGCGGCTTGTCGGCCCGGACCCTGTCGAGGAGCCGCCGGGCATCCCGGTCCGTGTCGTCGTAGTCCTTGGCCTGCTCGTCCACGGTCAGCCTGCCAGGCTTCATCTCGTTGTCCTGCCCGTAGTAGGACGAGACGATGCGCAGCCGGAACCCCTCGGGGTCGCTCTGGTAGAGGGCCAGGAGCTCGGCGCCGTACTCGTCGAGCATCGCGCCCTTCTTCTCCCGGAGGGCCGCGATCTCCCGCTCGAGCCGCGCCGCCTTGCCCCCGGCGTCCTTGCCTTTGCGGAGCTCCTCCAACTGGGCCTGGCGGGCGCGGATGGCCTCCTCGTACCCGACAGCCTTGTTGTGGTAGTAGCGGAACTCCGGCTCCCAGGCGAGCTCGTGGACGAACATGTTCGCCCCGCCGCCGATGGAATCCAGGTGCCCGTGGCCGCCGACCTCGTGCAGCATGACTCCAGCCAGCATCTCCCCGCCGTAGGCCTTCCCGTCCTTGGAAGCCGGCCTGATCCTGAGGGTGAGCCCCTTCAAGCTGCCGTCGTCGTTGTACTCCGCCTGCATCGAGCCGTACGCCGACATCGCGTCGTCCCAGACGACCGCCGGGTGGTGCTTGGCCATGACCTCGACGGTGCGCCGGGCGTCCTCCAGGGCGACGAGGTCCGTGGCCGGGGGCTGGCCCCGCCCGATGGGGACGGACCCGACGATGTCGCGCAGGATGCCGATGGTCTTGGCGTCGTAGAGGGGCTTGCCCTTCTCGTCGGTCAGGAGCGCCAGCGAGTTGACCTTGTCCATGAGCCCGCCGCGGACCTTCTCCGGCGCGTCCAGGGGCCTGTCCAGGCCCTTCTTGGACAAGACAGGCTTGGCGGGCCGGTCGTCCGCCGCCCCGCCGCCCAACGACAGCGCGGCGAAGACGGAGTCGCCCAACGCCGCCTTGGCGAACCCGGCCAGGTCGATGCTCGCCGACAGGGAGCGGAACCTCTCCTCGGAATCGGCCGTGGCCGCCCCGACGGGGAGCGCGTCCCACTCCGTCTGGCTCATCTTCGCGCCGAAGCGCTTCTGGTTCACCCGGGCCTTGCCCAGCAGGGCCTCGAGCTCCGCGCGCTTCTTGGCGACGGCCGGGTCGGAGTCCTTCTTGGAGGTCAGGGCCAGGAACTCCATGGCGTCCGAGATGGACAGCTTGTCCGCCGGGGTCTTGAGGGCGCGCTCGATCTTCTTGTCGACGATGAACCGGCCCGGGGTCTTCCCCGACAAGCCCCCGTCGCAGAGCTTCTTCCAATCCTCCTTGCCGATGCCGAGCCTGGCGTGGGACGCCTCATACCTCAGCAGGCAGTCCTGCTGGTGGAGCGCGACGATGTCGCGCGGGTAGAGGCACTCGTCGCAGTAGGACTCCCACCTGCTCCGGCCCAGCCCATAGGGCTGCTCGTATTGGGGCTTGTAGGATTGCTGGCAGAAAGCGGCCAGGATGACGTAGGGGGCGAAGCCCTTGCCGCAGAGCTCGTGCCAAACCCCCCGCTTGAGGGCCGGCGCCCCGTCGGGAGCGTACTCCTTCTCGTAGTCCTCGTCGTAGGCCTTCCGGCAGTACTGGAGGATGATGTTCTCCGGCTTGCGCCCCTTGGCGCACTCCGCGTTCCACTCGTCCTTCGGGAGGGCGTAACCGCAGGTCTTGGCCTCGTAGGAATCGTCGTAGGAAGCCTGGCAGGAGTCCTCGCCGCGGGCCGCCCCCGGCAGGAGGAGGGCAAAGACGAATAGAGGAAAGGCCGGGCTCAGGGAGCTCATGGGGGTCGCCTTCCAACGATAGTGTAACAGGAGCAGTCATTCTTCGCCACCCCTATCGCCTGATGCCGGGAAGGGCTCCCCAGAAGGGCTCCCCGATTTGCCCGGCAGGGCGAAAACTGATAAAATCACCCCGTCGTCCTGGCGGCCCGAACGGCGTGTTCGTCTAGCGGCCTAGGACATCGCCCTCTCAAGGCGAAGATCACGGGTTCAAATCCCGTACACGCCACCACTCCCTCCTGCCGAGACCCTCGTTCGAAATTCGCCAGGCATGTCAGGGCTGGAAACCGATCTTGCGCGGAATATCCTTCGGCGGCGTCATCAGTTGCCGGATGGCGTCGAAAGACCGCCCCAACTTGAAGTCACAAAATGTGACTTCAAGCCGGCGAACTCCTGCTCGTCGAGCTGGAACATGAAATCCACGGGAAATCGGGCGCTGTTGCGTTTCACCGCTTGCATGAGCGCCTTGGGCCGCACCGCATAGAGCTCCGCCAAGTGGGAACTCAGCATAACCCTCAAACCCCGAAGCTGGAAGATGCGGTGCGCGATGACCTCAGGCCCGACAGGGATTCCCATCAAAGCCTCCCCTCCCGCCGGAAGCTGAGATGCCCCCGCTCCGTCACGATCACGTGGTCGAGGAGCGGCAGGCCGAGGATGCGGCCGGCCTGGGCCAGGCGCCGGGTCGTCTCCAGGTCCTCGGGCGAGGGCCGCAGCTCTCCCGAGGGGTGGTTGTGGGCCACGATGACGGCCGCGGCCCGCCGCTCGACCGCGGGGCCGAAGACCTCCCGCGGGTGCACGAGGCTGGCGGTCAGGGTCCCGACCGAGACCGTCTCCTGGTGGAGGAGCCTGTTCCTCCCGTCGAGGTAGAGCGCCACGAAATGCTCCTTGCGCGACGACCGCACGGCGTGGAGCAGTTCCCACACCCGGCCGGGGTCCTCGACGCCCAATCCCTCGTCGCAAGACAGCGCCCAGCGCCGCCCGAGCTCCGCCGCCGCCACGACGGCGGCGGCGCGGCTCGCTCCCACCCCCCTGACGCGCCGCAGGCCCTCGGGGCCGGCGCCGCCGAGCCGGGGGCCCGGGAACTCCGCGATGAGCGCGCGCGCCACCTCGAGGGCGCTCGCGCCGGCGCAGCCCGAGCGCAGGACCAGGGCCAGGAGCTCCTCGTCGGCCAGGGCCCCGGCGCCGAGCCTCGAGAGCCGCTCGCGGGGCCTCTCGACGGGGTGCAGGTCGCACAGGCGCATGCCCTCATGATACGAGCGAGGGGCCCGGAAAGTTCCCTGGTCAGTCGGCGGGGGCGTCCGGGCGTTGCGTCCTGCGGTCCAGGAGCCAGGCGCTGCCGCGCCCCGAAGGCCTGGACTTCAGGTAGCGCTTGATCTCGGTGACGGTCTCGGAGACCTTGGCGTAGCGCTCGAGCCTGCGGCGCTCGTTGGTCGCGATGGCGATGGTGAGGGACATGATCGGGAAGCGCTCCGAGCGGCCCTGGCGGTCCTTGGCCGCCACGTAGCCCCGGAGCCGGTCGTCCGGGCCGTAGAAGAGCGGCACCTTCTGGTCGAAGTGCGAGGCGATGCGCTCCGCGATCTTCTCGGCCTTGGAGGGGCTTGAGATGACGACGAAGTCGTCGCCGCCCACGTGCCCGACGAAATCGCGGGGCCCCCCCAGGGAGGAGACCGCCTTGGAGACGATCTGCGCCGCGTAGCGGATGACCCGGTCGCCTTCCGCGTAGCCGTAGGCGTCGTTGAAGGCCTTGAAGTGGTCGATGTCGATGTAGAGGAACGCGAAGACCTCGCCGCTCTGGATGCGCCCGTTGGTCTCGCGCTCGATCATCGCCCCCCCGGGCAGCATGGTCAGGGGACTGGCGGAGAGCGCCTCTTGGTTCCTCCTCAAGACCGCCTCGATGCGGGCCCGCAGCTCGTTGACGTCGAACGGCTTGGTCACGTAGTCGTCGATGCCGGACTCGAAGCCCTCGAGCCGGCTGGCGATGTCCGCGTTGACCGTGAGCATGATGATGGGGATCATCCGGGTGCGGGGGCTGCCCCTGACCTGCTTGGCGACCTCCGTCCCGGAGAGCTCCGGCATGTTGACGTCGAGGACGATGAGGTCCGGGATGTAGCGCTGGACCAGCCGGAGGGCCTGGCCGCCGTCGCGGGCGTCGAGCAGGCGATAGGTGTCCTGCAGGGCGTTGCGCATGACGGCGCGGATCGCGTCGTCGTCGTCCGCGAGGAGGATGGTCCGCTCCCAGCCCTGGGCGGCCTTGGCGCGGGGCTTGGCTCTCTCCTTCTCGGGCTTCTTGCCGGGGTCGTCCAAAGAGGGTCTCCTGAAGAACCTGGAGTCTACCACATTCGAGGATGCCAGCCAACACACCCCCGGTTTGCTAGAATCCTGCGGCCGGACCGATCCGATGAACGCCGTCACGCTGCTCGTCGTCGCCCTGCTGGTCTACGCCCTGGCCTACCGGTTCTACGCGGGGTTCCTCCTGGCCAAGGTCCTGGCTTTCGACGACGGCCGGCCGACCCCGGCCCACGCCCTGCGCAACGAGCACGACTACAAGCCCACCAACAGGTTCGTGCTGTTCGGGCACCACTTCGCGGCCATCGCCGGGGCCGGGCCGCTGGTCGGGCCGGTCCTCGCGGCGCAGTTCGGGTACCTGCCGGGCTACCTCTGGATCCTCATCGGCAGCGTGCTGGCCGGGGGAGTCCACGACATGGTCGTGCTCTTCGCCTCCGTCCGTTACGACGGCCTCTCCCTGACCGAGATAGCCCGGCGGGAGCTCGGCCGGGGCGCGGGCGCCGCGACCGCGGCCGCGGTGCTGTTCATCATCGTCATGGCCCTGGCGGGCCTGAGCCTCGTGGTGGTCAACGCCCTCGCGCAGAGCCCCTGGGGGGTCTTCTCCATCGCGGCCACCATGCCGACGGCGGTCCTGGTCGGCTGGTACATGAACCGCCTGCGGCCCGGCAAGGTGGCGGAGGCCTCGGCCATCGGGGTGTCGCTGGTCCTGCTCGGCGTGGTCCTGGGCGAGCCGGTCTCGCGCGGCGCCTGCGCCCATTGGTTCACCTTCTCCAAGGACAGCCTCATCGTCATCCTGGCGGTCTACGGGGTGGCGGCCTCGGTCCTGCCCGTCTGGCTGCTGCTGGTCCCGCGCGACTACCTGAGCTCCTACATGAAGGTCGGCACCATCCTGCTGCTCGCCGTCGGCATCTTCTGGGTGCGCCCCGACCTGCAAGCGCCGGCCCTGACCCCGTTCGTGCGCGGCGGCGGCCCCATCGTGCCCGGCAAGGCCTGGCCCTTCGTGTGCATCACCATCGCCTGCGGCGCCATCTCGGGCTTCCACAGCCTCATCGGCTCGGGCACCACCCCGAAGATGGTGGACCGCGAGTCGGACGTCCTTTTCATCGGCTACGGCGCCATGCTGACCGAGGGGTTCGTCTCCATCATGGCCCTCATCGCCGCGACCGTGCTCGCCCCGGGCGACTACTTCGCGATCAACGTGCCGCCCGCGGTCTTCGCCAAGCTCGGCATGGCGGTCTCGAACCTGCCCCAGCTCGACGCCGCGGTCGGCGAGAGCCTGGCCGGCAGGGCCGGCGGCGCGGTGTCCTTGGCCGTGGGCATGGCGCAGATATTCTCCGGCCTGCCGGGCATGAGCCGCCTGCTGTCCTACTGGTACCACTTCGCCATCATGTTCGAGGCCCTGTTCATCCTGACCACCATCGACGCCGGCACCCGCGTGGCCCGCTACATCCTCCAGGAGATCCTGGGCCGCGTCTGGACGCCGCTGGGCCGCACGGACTGGCTGCCCGGGACGGTCGCGACCAGCGTGCTCATCAGCGCCGCGTGGGCCTCGATGGTCGCCATGGGCAACGTCGCCACCATCTGGCCCATGTTCGGCGTGGCCAACCAGCTCCTGGCCACCCTGGCCCTGGCCGTGGGCACGACCTTCATCCTCAACCGGGCCAGGCCCGCCTACGCCCTGGCCACCTTCCTGCCCTTCGTCTTCATGCTCGTCACGACCGTCTGCGCCGGGGTCCTCAACATCCAGGGCAACTACCTGCCCCGCCGGGACTTCCAGGGCTACCTCGACGTCGGGCTCACGCTGGTGATGATGGGGCTGGTCCTGTTCCTCGCCGCGACCTCGGTTCGGGCGTGGCTGGGGACGCTCAGGACCTCGACCGAAAGCCGGCCCGGCGCGGCGGTCCCTCGGGCATGACGACGGCCAGCACGCACAAGACCCGGCGCTGGCCATCGAGGATAGGGTAGGCCGTTTCCCGAAGTCCGGAGGGCAGGACGCGGGTCGTCATCCGGCCGTCCAGAAAAGCCCTGTACACAGCATCGCTGTCCACCAACATCGGCGAAGTCCCATAGGTACAGGACCCCTGGCAACGAATCTCGTCGTAACGGTAACCGTAGCGAGCGGTGCCGTCGCTCCTCCACAAGGAGATACCAGGAGGCTCGAGTTCGAGGTGCATCCGGCGCATCGCGTGGAATTCGGGCCAACTGATCCCCACGGATCTTGCTGCCCGGATTCTGAAGACCGGCTCGCAACGGAGGAACCAGGGACGCCATGAGGCAAGGGCCCGCCTGTCGAGGATCCAGGGCTTGGCCCTTGCCGCCACCATCGAGACCGCCGCGCAGAACACCCCGGAAGCCAGGAGCAAAACGGTCACCGACCTCGCCATCATCCCCAGCATAGCACGGGGACGTTGTGGATTCATTGACCGGACAGTCGGTCGCCGACGCCCTCGAGGACGCTAGCCAGGAAGGCGGCTTCGTCCCAGGCGTCGGGGACGACGGCCAGTCCCAAGCGGACCACGACGAGCTTCCTCGAAGGGACCACCGCGACCGCCTGGCCCTCGTGGCCGAGGGCGAAGAAGGCGTCTTGGGGGATGCGGGCCGCGGCCGGCGAGTCCCCCCCCAGCTCGCGGTGGAGCTTGAGCCACCAGTGGGCGCCGTAGCGCAGGCCTGGCGACTGGGGCGTGGGCGCGGCGCTGTAGCCCACCCAGCCCTCCGGCAGGATGCGCTCGCCGAGCCAGACGCCGTCCGAGGCGTAGAGCAGGCCGAACCGCGCCCAATCCCTGGCCGTGGCGTACATGAACGAGGACGCCACGAAATCGCCAGCGGCGTCGATCTCCATCACGGCGCTGCGCATCCCGATCCTGTCGAAGAGCGCCCGCCGCGGGAACCCGAGGTAGTCCTCCCACGTCCCGCCCAGAGCCTGCCGGGCGACCCTGGACAGGATGTTCGTGCTCCCGCTCGAGTAGGACCAGACGGTCCCGGGCCGCGCGGCGAGGGGCTTGGCGGCCGCGTAGGCCGCGGCGTCCGGGCTGGCGAACAGCATCCGCGTCACGTCCTGGAGCGGGTCGGAGTAGCTCTCCCTGAACTCCAGCCCGCTGCGCATGCGCAGGAGGTCGTCGACGGTGATGCCGGCCCGGGCGTCGCCGGGGCCGCGCCAAGCTCCGAGCAGGCCGCCGCGCTCCACGGACAGCTTGCCCTGCCCCGCCAGGATGCCGACGAGGGCGTTCATGACGCTCTTGGTCATGGACCAGCCCGGCAGCGGCATGTCCGGGCCGAACCCGGGGGCGTAGCGTTCGGCGACGATGCGGCCGTCGTGCACGACGACCACGGCCCGCGTGCGGCGGGGCTTGGCCGGGGCCGGCTCGGCGAAGGCGCCCTCCACGGCGCGCTCGACGGCGCCCGGGACGCCGGCGCCCGCCGGGCGCTGGGGCGCGCCCTCGCCGATGGGCCAGGGCTTCTCGCGGCCTGGGAACGGCAAGCTCGGCATCCGGGCGAGGGCCGCCTCGACCGGCGGGGACCCGTCTTCCAACAGGCAAGCCCCGAAGCCGGGACGGCACACCGCGGTGCGCGGACGCAAGCCGAGCCACGAGCCGGTGACGGCCTTGCGCTCGGGGTCCACCCGGACGCGGAAGAGCCTCAGCAGGCGGTAGGAGTCGGCGCCGACGTCCTGCGCGAGCACGTCCTCCAGCCTTCGGCCGCTGACGAAGAGCGCCGAGCAGACGATCTTGGCCTTGAAGGCGGCCGCGACGGGCGCGATGCGCCAGAGATGGACCAGGACGCAGCCCGCCCCCAGCGCGAGGCACGCCAGACCGAAGAGCCAGTGATAGCCGAGCAATCCCCCTCCGCGGCTATTGTAGGAATTTTCGCAACTGCTCAGATCCCCTGCGGAAGAAGGGAACCTCGCCTGCTGCGCTGATCCCCCTCGCTGCCCACCCCTGGCCGAGTCCCGCAAGCGGCCAGGCCGCGGGGGAGGTGAGTGATCTCAGTGGGCGTCGCCCGCGGCGGTGGCAGCGTCTGCCTCGGCGGGACACAGGACCGTGGAGTTCTTCCAGCCCGGGGCGTTGACGGTCTTGACCGCATGGTCGAGGCACTGGTCCACGGCCCACTCGCTCTTGAACCCGGCCAGGCTCAGCGGGTTGCCTTTCAAGGAGCGCTCGTATTCGAGGCAGTACGCGGCGAGCTCCCGCTCCAGCACCGCGGTCGAGGAGGAGGACGCCTCGCCTCCGTCCACGGCGAGCCTGGAGGCGAGTCGCAGCTTATAGGCGGTCACGAGGACCAGCTCCACGGCGAAGTGGTGTTTGCAATAGTAAGCCGCCGGGAAGCCCTGGTCGCACCGGAAGGGGTCGGGCTGGGCCTGCGCTCCCATGGCGGCGTTCATGCGGAGGCTCGCGTTCCAGAAGGCGCAGCCCGCCCGCCACCCGCGGTCCTCGCTCTCGATGGATTCGAGCGGGGCCCCGCGCGCCTCCTCCGCGGCCTTGATGGCGGGCATGCCGCCGTCGTAGAGGTGTTGAGCCTGATGCCAGAGCAGCGACGCCCCCACGACGTAGATCTTCCTCCGCATCCCCGGGGAGAAGAACACGCCCTTGCGGCTCACGTTCGCGGCCAGGGTCTCCTCGAACCGGCCGAACTCCTCCCACCCGCCCGAGAAAACGAGCTCCTTCTCGGCGATGGTCCGCAGATGCGCCAGGTCGCGGGCGGCCGGCGCCGAGAACTCGAAGACCGTCTCCGAGAGCTCGAGCAGGCCGTTGCGAGGAAGCGCCGGGGCCGGCGAGGCCCGCTGATTCCTTAATCCCTCGACCGGCGCGTAGAGTTGGCGGAAGACGCTTTGGACGGAGTCTTCGAATCGCAGCGGATGGATGCTCGCTTCAGCTGTTCCTATTGCAACAAAGCTGCCGAGGATGAGCCCGATGGAGGCCGACAGCTGCGGCTCTATTTTCATCGTGGTATCCCCGGAACATAACTTTCCCTTCTCCCCGTTATGCACCAATAGTATAGCCTCCACCGTCGACAAATACAAGACCTCCGACGGGGAATTCGTGGAACATGTAGTTTTATGCTGCAACTGCCGACATTACTCCAATATTGAATAATCTGATTCCCCACCGCCCTACAGGCCTTAAGGCCTATGCCGGCCTGGGCCCTCGGGCCCTTGCCGTTTCAAGCCTTCAAAACTATCATTTGACGGGACGAATGAGTGCCACATTGGCAGGATTGTTGCTTTTGATTTTCAGCGGCTTGGCATGCGCCCAGGCCGACGGCGTCCACGAACCTTGGTATCCGGCCGACCAGCTCCCAGTCCTGGTCAGCGCCATGAAGTCCCTCCCGCAGCGATCGCCGGAGGAGTTCCTGCCCATGCTCGCTCCCATCGCCTGCTCCCTCCCGGAGCAAGGAGAAGACCCCGGGAACTCCGAGGACTGCCCGGATCCGAAGGAGCTCTCCTACGATTCCCTCGCCAAACCTCGCGCCGAGAAGCTCAACGCTCGCCCGCCCTTGAGGATGATGGGCCCCCACCCCGCCATCAACACCGGGTTCCAGGCCATGGGCCAGGCCGGCAGCACCGGCTCGGTCGACGGCCCGGGCAAGCAGGGCAACGGCGGCTACAGGGTCCTCGCCAACAGCCCCTTCGAGGTGTCGATGCGGGTCAAGACGGGCTTCATCGACGGCATCATGACCCTCAAGCGCAACCCCGACACCGGCAAGGACACGATGCGCTACCAGGGCAGGCTCTGGAAAGATGAACGGTGGGCGCCCAACGAGGACACGACCACCGACGTCGAGATCCGCTACGACGCCAAGCGCGACAGCGGCAGCATCAACTGGAAAGAGAACGGCAGGTGGAAAGCCGAGCGCTACTGGGGCGGCAGCGGCGGCAAGAGCATGACCATCGAGTTCGGCGGCGGCTGGGACCACGCCTTCTACCGGAACTGACCCGGCGACAGCAGGCCCGAATGCCCAAGCTCCTCGCCACCGCCGGGGCCTTGGCCCTCGCCGTGCTGTCAGCCCGCCTCGCGCCGTGCCGGGCCGATGAAGGCGCTTGGGACCCGGTCACGCCCGGCCCGGCCATCACGTGGAGGGCTCCGGTCACGCCGCACCGCACCTTCATCTTCCGGCCCCTGCTCTGGTACAACCACGTGCGCGGCCGCTACGACGCGTCGGGCGACTTCTCGGCCCTGCCCGGCGACGACGGCAAGTCCTTCCTGCAGCAGGTGCTCTTCTTCCAATACGGCCTGACCGGGCGGGCCGAGCTCGCGGCCCAGACCGCGGCGCAGGAGTTCTTCGTCCGGACCTCGGGCGCGCGCGCCAGCGTCGCCGGCATGGCCGACTCCTTCCTCTACGCGAGGTACCGGCTCCGCTCCGAGAGCGAGCGCCTTCCGGAGGTCGCCGCGGTCTTCCAGCTGAGACTCCCCACCGGCAAGTACCAGGAGGCGTACGGGGACAACCTGGGCGCCGACATCATGGGGACCGGCTCCTGGGACCACGGCTACGGCCTGAACATGTGCAAGAGGCTGCGGCCCTTCTTCCTCCACGCCGACACCTCCATCACCTTCCCCTTCGGCGCCACGGTCGACGGCGCGGTCACGGATTACGCGCCCTACCTCAACTACGACCTGGCCGCCGAGCTCGTCCTCGGCCGCGGGTTCAACCTGCTGGCCGAGCTCAACGGCTTCTCCCAGGGGGACGTCCGGAAGTCGGGCGAGCGCATCCCCGACACCAAGGCCCGCTTCCTCAACATGATCGTGGGCGCCGGCTGGTCCTCGGACAGCCTGCAGGCCATCCTCGGCTGCCAGAGGACGCTGCGCGGGGTCAACGCCGACGCGCTCGACAGCGTGGTGGCGAGCGTGGTCCTCAGCTTCGACACCCGCCGGAAGAGGTAGAATCTCCCCATGTGGGGCGTGCTGTCGCTGTTCCTCATCCCGGTCGGCGGGGGCATCCCGGCCGGCGTCCTCCTGGCCAAGAAGCTGGGCCTGTTCTGGCCGGTGACCGCGGCCCTCTACTTCGTATCGGACGTCGTCCTGGCCTTCGCCTTCGAGCCGGTGATGCTCGGCCTGGCCGCCGTGGGCCGGCGGATCCCCGCCTGCGCGAAGATGGCGGAAGCCTTCAAGGCGTCGATGGACAAGACCTCGGCCCACTACGGGACGGGCGCGGGGCCCTTCGCCCTGGTGATGATCGCCTTCGGCATCGATCCCATGACCGGGCGCGGGGCGGCCGCCGCGGCCGGGCACGGGTTCGTCACGGGCTGGGCCATCGCCATCGCCGGAGACATGATGTACTTCGGCGTCGTGATGGTCGCGACGCTCAAACTCAGCGCAGCGCTGGGAAGCCCCGACCGGGCCGTGGCCGTCGTGCTGGCCGCGATGTTCCTCGTGCCCGTCCTGGGCCGCCGCGTCAAGAAGGCCCTGTCCGCTCCGCGCTGCCAAGCCGGCTGAAGCCCTGCCCGGCGGGCCGCTCAGCCGTGCGGGCGCCTCAGCGGCCTTCCTTCTCCCACTCCCGCGCGACAGAGCCCGGGCCGATGCGCCGCTCCTCCGGGTCCACGGAATCGAGGACGGCGTCGATCTCCCTGGCCAGGGCGAGCACCGGCCGGACCTTGGCGCCCGGCGGCACCCGGAAACCGAGGTCTTCGAGGAGCAGCGGGTCCACCGGCCCGGCGCAGGCGAGGATGAGGTCCCCGTCCTCGACGCCCAGCGGAAGCCAGCCGCGCCGCGCCGCTTCCTTGAAGGAGACGTAGCCCTTGAACAGCGGCTCGCCGAGGAACGCGGGGTCCACCCTGGCCTTGACGTCCTCCTCGAACGGCAGGCCCCAGGCCTCGGCCAGGGCCTCGAGGACCGCGCGCTTGCCGGCCATCCCCAGGTCGACCACGGCCTGGGGAAGACAGCGCCCTGGGACCTCCCGGCGCCGCCTGGGCATGGCGGACACCCGGTCGAGGGCCTCACGGGCCTGCCGCTCGCCGATGAGGCCGGCTTTCAGCAGGACGCGCTCCGGTGTGTCGGAACTCCCTTCGTTCGGACGCTGAGCCATCATCGATAGCTTATCTTCCCCGCCGCGGCCGTGTCAATACGCTTCCCCAAGCATTAGTCCCGGTATGCTACGATAGCAAGCCATGAAGCCAATACTGACGCGGTCCATCCTGCTGGCGGCCGGCATCCTGTTCCTGGCGGGACACCCGGCCGTCGTGCGGCTCGCCGAGGGCCGGGAGGGGACGCCCCCCTCGACCGCGCAGGACGAAGCCGACCTCAATCGGATCGAGGCCGAGTCCCGCAGGCGCATCGAGGCCGTGCGCTCGGGCAAGGAGGAGGCCGCACCCCGGCCGGAACCCCGGCGCAAGGCCCAGGCTCCCGCCGCGGCCGACCGGCCCGCCCTCGACGCGGCCGCCCGGCCCGCGGTCCAAGGCCCCAAACGGGCCGTCCTCTACTTCAGCCCGACGCTCAGCGACAAGGACCTGAGCAATTTCCGCCAGCGCATGGTCTGGGAGCGCGAATTCCTGGAAGCCCAGGGCTACCAGGTCCTGGAGAAACCCTCCAGCGAGCAGGCCGTCCTCGACGACATCTGGGACGGGGTCGAAGCCATGTCCTTCTTCGGCCACGGCGGGACCGACCCGGCGACCGGGGGGAAAGCCCCGACCTTCGCCGGCCTTCCGGCCTCCAAATGGAGGAGCTCCATGTTCATGGACGCCCAGTCGCGGCTGGCCAAGGACCGCGGCCTCTCGGCCGGGGAATTCCAGCGCCGGGCCGAGGAGCGCTCCGGGAACTTCGGCCTCTCTTTGGTGCGCAACTACTCCTGCGACAGCTTCTCCAACCCCGACCTGGCGCGGCTCTTCGTCAAGCCGGGCGGGCTCTATTACGGAGCCAGCCAATCGCTCCTCTCCGGCCCGACCATGGATTCGATGCCCGCGTGCCTGCGCGGCGCGGCGTGCGCGTGCCTGCGCGGCGTCTACGACCTGACCGAGTACCGGGTCCCGGCCGACGGCGAAGACGCCTCCGGGCAGGCTCAGGCCCCCCCTCCCCAGGCGCGCAGGCCCGTCTCGGAGGAGGAGTGCGCGGCCCGCGCCGGCCACCTCATGGCGGTCGTCAAGGATTGGATGAAGAAGACGGGCCGGCAGGCCCACTACGACGCCGGGGCGTTCTTCCGCGGCATCGCGCCCGACGAGGCCGCGGGCCGCGTCATGGTCGCGCGTCACCTGGCCCTCGAGGACGGGACGGTCAAGCCGCTGCGCAGCGGCCGGGAGGCCGCGTTCTACGGGAAGCTCAAGGAGAAGCTGGCCTCCCTGCCCGCGGGCAACAAGCTCGGCATGGACGCCCTGCTCGAGCTCGGGCTCGACGCCTGCTCCCAGCCCGGGGGCTCCGCCAACATCCAGGAGACGCTCCTCACGGTCCACAACGTGATGCGCCTGCTCGCCCGCCCCCAGCAATGGAGCGGGCCGGGCATGAAGGGCGACTACGGCCACCCAGCTTCCGACCCGGCCTCGCCGGTGCTGGAGGACCTCAGGGCCGCGGCGTCCTCGGGCGGGATGTCCATGGCGGCGCTCTTCGACCCGGGCCACGGCCCGTTCCAACCCCAGCCCGGGGCCCCGAACGCCGAGTGGAACGCGGGCGCCCACTACTACTACTGGATCGGCGCGCTGGGCAGGACCACGCTCGGGCCGGGCGCCGTGATCGGCGGGCTATGGAGCGAGATGCGGGCGAAGTCAGGCCAGAACGCGGGCGAGCAGGGCGCCTTCGAGCTCGGCCAGTTCGTGTGCGGCTCCATGTTCGGCAGCGAGGCGTTCAGGGAGCGCGACGGGCTCCTCAGCCCGGCCAAGGCCCCCGAGGCGCCGCCCAAGCCCGCGCCGAAGTTCCGCGTCTACCTGTTCCGGGTCTGGCCGCCCGACAGCCCCAAGGACGTCTCCCACCTCCTCTATCTGCGCATCGAGGACACGGGCAAGCCCGGCCTCTTCAAGTTCCCGGACGGGTCCGGAGGCTGGTATTGGAGGGTCGGCGAGGCCTCGGGCCCGTTCACCGACGAGGAGGGAGTCTGCGCCGTGCTGAGGGGCTACGGGGCCAGGAGCGTGAGCTACAACCTCGGCTGGGCGCCGCACATCGAGTGCCCCGAGGCCGGGCCGGTGAAGCCCCCGGCCGTCGAACTGCCCCGGGGCCCGCTCACCCGCGAGGACGACACGAACCGCGGCGGCGGCGACTTCAAGGACTTCGACCTCCCCTCCCCGGACCCGGAGCTCTGCCGCTCGGCCTGCGCCAAGGACGACCGGTGCTGGGCCTACACCTATGTCAAGCCGGGCGGCCAGGGCTCCAAGGCCCGCTGCTGGCTCAAGAACTCCGTGCAGTCGGGCCGGAAGGACGCCTGCTGCGTCTCGGGCGTAAGGGCCCAGCCCTGACCCGGGCAAGCCAAGGCTTAAGGAATTGATAAGCGTTCCTTAAGGCGGACCCAAGCCCGTCGGCGCAGACTATAGAAGTACGGACGGCACCCCGCCCCGCCCTCCGGCGGGACGGGGCCGCCCTTGCCGGACGCGCCAGCATGACGGTCGGAGGCTCCACCCATGGACCATAGGGCCGCGTTGACAAAGCTCTTCGTGATCGCGGTGTCGACGGAGGCGTTGATCATGGCCGCGCTGCACCCCTTCGATCTCGGCCCGTTCACGAAAGGAGCGGTCGACACCCTCCTGCTCGGAGCGGTGCTGGGCTCCTACCTGTTCGTCACGCTCCGCCGGGAATCGGCCCGCCGAGAGAAGGCCGAGCAAGACTCCGAGGCCGCCGAGTCGCGGTTCCGCGCCCTCGTCGAGCAGTCGCTCGTCGGCATCGCCATCGTCCAGGACGGCCGCCTGGCCTACGCGAACCCCCGGCTCTCGGAGATGTTCGGGTACCCCCGAGACGAGGTCCTATCAAAGGGCGTCCTCGACCTCGTCGTCGAGGAGGACCGGCCGCTCGTGGCCGAGCAGATCCGCCTTCGCCTGTCGGGAAAGGCCCCGACGGTGCACTATGAGTTCCGGGGGTTGCGCAAGGACGGCTCGACCATCCACGTCGAGCTCTTCGGCTCGGCGACGTGGCACGACGGACGTCCGGCCGTCATCGGCTCGCTGCTGGACATCTCGGGGCGGGTCCACGCGGAGCGGGAGAAAGACAGGAGCGCCGACATCCAGGCCGCGCTCAACTCCCTGCTGGCGACCTCGCTCTCGACCGCCAACCTGGCCGGGACGCTGGAGCGGTGCCTGGGCCTTCTGCTGTCCATCCCCTGGCTCTCGGTCGAATCGAGGGGCGCGATCTTCCTGGCCGAAGAGGACGGCAAGTCCCTGCGCATGGTCGCGCAGAAGGGCCTGTCGGAGGCCGTGCTCAGCCGCTGCGCCAAGGTCCCGGTCGGGGAGTGCCTCTGCGGCCTGGCCGCCCGGACCGGACTGCTCGTGCACCGCGCCGAGCTCGACGAGGGCCACTCGGTCAGCTACGGGGACATCGCTCCCCACGGCCACTACTGCGTCCCCATCAAGCTGCGCGGGAAAGTGCTGGGCGTCGTCAACCTCTATCTGGCCCCGGGCCATGCCAACGACCCCAAGGAAGCCTCCTTCCTCGAAGCAGCGTCCCAGGTCCTCGCGTCCATCATCGAGCATCAACAGCTCGACGCGAGCCTCCAGCAGTCCCAGAAGATGGAAGCGGTGGGCCAGCTCTCGGGCGGGGTGGCGCACGACTTCAACAACCTGCTGACCTCCATCCTGGGATGCTCGGAGTTCCTCATCGACGCTCTCCCGGCCGAGGACGCGCGGCGGGAGGACGCCCTGGAGATCAAGAAGACCGCCGAGCGCGCCGCGGACCTCACCCGGCAGCTCCTGGCGTTCAGCCGGCGGCAGACCCTCATGCCCAAGGACATCGACCTCAACGCCCTGGTGGCGGACTCGCTGAAACTGCTGCGCAGGCTCATCGGGGAAAACATCGACATCCGCAGCGACCGGGGCGAAGGCCGGCTGGTCGCCCACGCGGACCAGGGCCAGATCCTGCAGGTGCTCATGAACCTGGCCGTCAACGCCCGCGACGCGATGCCGGGAGGCGGGAAGCTGACCATCACGACCGGGAGCCTCGCCGGAGAGGAGGCCTCGGCCCTCGCGGCCGCGTCCCTCCCTGCCCGGCAGGTCTACCTGTCCGTCAGCGACACCGGCGTCGGGATGGACGAGGACACCCGGTCCCGCATCTTCGAGCCCTTCTTCACCACCAAGGAGCGGGGCAAGGGGACGGGGCTGGGGCTTGCCGTCGTCTTCGGCATCGTCAAGCAGAGCGGCGGCATGATCCACCTCCGGACCGCCCCCGGCAAAGGCTCCACCTTCACGGTCCTGCTGCCGGCCGTCGAGGAGAGCGTCCAGGCCCAGGCCCGGGAGCAACCACCCGCCCCGCCCCTCCGCGGCACCGAGACGGTCCTGCTCGTCGAGGACGAGGCGCCCGTCCGGCTGGTCGTCTCCAGGATGCTCAGGGAGAGCGGCTACGAGGTGCTGGCGGCCGCCGGCGCGGAGCAGGCCCTCGCCATCGCCCGGGACCATCCCGGGCCGATCCATCTGCTCCTCACCGACGTCGTCATGCCGGGCATGGCCGGGCCGACCCTCGCCCGGCTGTTCGCCCCCCTGCGCCCCGCCGCGCAGGTCATGTTCATGACCGGCTACGTCGACGGTTCGCTCTCCGAGGACCCCATCTTCGCGCGAGGGGCGACGCTGCTGCGCAAGCCCTTGGCGCGGGAAGCCCTGCTCCAAGCCCTCCAGCGGCGGTTCCAGGCGAGCGGCTGAGGACGCCGCCCATGGAAAAGAAGGGCCGCCCGCACCACGAGGATGCGGGCGGCCTTTGTACGGCTGTGGCTCAGACCTTCCGAACGTTCCCGGCGCGAGGGCCCTTGTCGGACTGCTCCGTCGTGAACTCGACAGCCTGATTCTCGGCCAAAGTCTTGAACCCGTCCCCGGTGATGGACGAGTGATGGACGAAAAGATCCTTGGAGCCGTCATCCGGCGTGATGAAGCCGAAGCCCTTCTGGTCGTTGAACCACTTCACTTTACCCGTAGGCATTTTCTTGGTATTCCTCTGTTTTACTTAGTGTGCAGACATGCGTCTGTGCTGGGAGATGACTTCTCTCCCCCTATATTGTAGCACGAGAATGGCGTCCTGCAGCATGGAAAACGAAGAGCCCCGGCCTTCCGGGGCTCTCACGATGACGTCTGTCTCAACGACCGACCGGCAACCTCAACGACCATACGACCACGAACGGACAGACGACCCACCGAACGAACGACGACACGAACGGACGACCGACCGATCCACCGAACACACGGACGACCGGACGAACGGCTCACGACCGACAATAAGGAGCATAACCGAGAAATCGGTTTCGCGCAAGGCCCAGGAAAAAATATTCCAGGAGGGAGGTGCGAACGGGATTCGAACCCGTGAATAACGGTTTTGCAGACCGTCCCCTTGGACCACTTGGGTATCGCACCGATAAGGGGATGCGTCGACACGAGTATACATCTTGTCGGCCGCCGCCCTCAACTGGGTGAGCCTACTTGGGCAGTTTCTTGAGCTGGGACCGCATGGCGGCGCGCACGGCGTCGTCGCCGGGCCGGCGGGGCCTGGCCAGGGCCGCGGCAAAGACCTCGCCGGCCGGCCCGGGCTGCCCGCGGCCCAGGAGGACCGAGCCCAGGCTCATGTAGGCGGTCATGAGGTCAGGGTCCAGGCGGATGGCTTCGCGCAGGTCGGCGATGGCCTCCTCCGCCCGGCCCGCGACCGCCCTGCTCACGCCCCGGTCGCACCTGTACTCGGCCCGTTCCGGATGCTCCCGCACCAGCAGGTCCAGGATGCCGACCGCCTCCACCGGCCTGTCCGCTTGCTGGAACAGCAGGGCGAGCCGGTGGCGTTGGGCTTGCCCCAGCGCCGACTGGGAAGCGGCGGAGAGGCAAACCAGGGCCGTCCCTCGCCGGTCGACGGCCAACTCGCAGGCGGCGGCGTCCAGCAGAGACTCCCCCTTGGATAGGTGGAGGCGGGCCCGGACCGCGGCCGCTGGATCGCAGCGGCCCAGGCGGCCGTATAGCTCCGCAAGGCGGCGAAGTCCGCGCAGGTCCGTCACGCGCCCCGAGACCTTGTCCAGGACCCGGCCCGCGTCCTCCCGCCGGCCCAGGCCGGCGAGGAGCTCGGCCCGGTCGAGCGCGACGTCAGGGTCGCCGAGGGCGAGCATCGCGAGCTTGCCGTAGGCCGCCAGCGCCCGCTCGGGCTTGCCCGCCGCCTTGTAGCAGTCGGCGACGCGGCGCAGGTCGACGGCGCCGGACACCAGTCCCGCGGCGTTGTCCAGGGCGGCCAGGGCCTCCTTGACGCGGCCCGACCGGACGAGGAGCTCCGCCCGGCTGAGGGCGACGCCGGGGTCGCCGGGAGCGAGCCTCGAGAGCTTGTCGTAGGCCGTGAGCGCCCGCTCGGGCAGGCCGAGCTTGCCGTAAAGCTCGATGATGCGCCGCAAGCGGTCCTTGTCCTGGGCGAGCCCGGCCGCCTTGTCCAGGGCCCGCGCCGCTTCCTCCCGCCGGCCCAGGCCGGCGAGGAGCTCCGCCCGGCTGAAGGCGACGTCGGGGTCGCCGGGCGCGAAGCCGGAGAGCCTGTCGTAGGCCGCCAGCGCCCGCTCGGGCCGGCCGAGGGATTCGTAGCACGCGGCGACGCGCCTCAGCCCGGCCTCGTCCGCCGCGGCCCCGGCGGCCGTGTCCAGAGCGGCCAAGGCGTCCCGGCCCCGTCCCAGGGCCGCGAGGAGCTCGGCGCGGCCGAGCGCGACGCCGGGGTCGCCGGGGGCGAGCCTCGCGAGCTTGCCGTAGGCCGCCAGCGCCCGCTCGGGCCGGCCCAAGGCCTTGTAGGAACCGATGACGCGCAGCAGGATCCCCTGGTCGGCCGAGAGGTCCACTACCCTGTCGAGGACCCGCGCGCCGTCCTCCATCCTGCCCAGACGGCCCAGGAGTTCCGCGCGGCCGAGCGCGGCCTCATGGTCCTGCGCGGCGGGCCCCGCGAGGTCGTGGGCCTTCGCCAGCCCGGCCAGGGCCTCGTCGGTCCTGCCCAAGCGGCCGAGCAGCCCCGCCCGGACGAGCGCCACCTCGGGGTCCTCGGGCAGGAGGCCCGCGAGTTCCTCGTAGGCGGCCAGGGCCGCCGCGGGCCGGCTCCACGCGCCGGGAGAGCCGGCCGCTCGGCGCGCGCGGCGCGTATCGACCCCGCGCAGCTCCAGGAGCCGCGCGTGCTCGTCGAAGATGTCGCGGACGCCGGGAAGGCCTTCTCGCCCTTGAGCGGGCCGAGCCGCCAGCCGGGTCCTCAGCGAGTCCACGAGCAGGAACCTTTCGCCGACGCGGGCCGCCAGGCCGGCGCACCGCCGGCGCAAGACCTCGCTGTTCGGATAGCGCCCCAAGAGCGGCCTGAGCGTCTCCTCGGCCAGATGGGGCCGGTCCAACCTCTCGTAGACGCCGGCGATGGCCAGGCCGTCCTCCAGGTCGAGGCTCGAGGCCGCGGCCCGGCGGAGGGCGTCGAGGGCGTCGGCAGGCCGGGCAACGGCCAGCAGGGAGGCCCTCTCGACGAGCAGGCCCGGCCAGGTCCGGACCCGGGACATGCCGTCGAGCAGCCGCAGGCGTTCCTCGGCGGGCAACGGACGCGCGAGCTCGAGCAGCTTGATTCCCAGCGCCTTGTCCGCCCCGGCCAGGCGCGACTGCGCCTCTTGCTCCAGGGGAGTCCTCGTCCTCCTGACCAGCGTGCCCTTGGTCGGGCCCCGGAGGCCCTCGAGCCGAGCCCACGCGCCGGCGGCAGCCTGGAGGTCCCCTCGCCGCAGGAGCCGGAGCAGCTCGATCTCCCCGGCCGCCTCGTCGCCGGCCAGCCTGGCCAGGTCCCGCGCCGCGGAGGGCGTCATCCTATCCCGCAGGGTCAGGACCCAGGCGCGGGCATAGGCGATCAAGTAGCTGTCCCCGCCCAGCGACGCGGCCCGCTCGAAGTCCGACCCGGCCGCGTCGAGGCGCCCCTGCTCTAGGTTCCTCATGCCGCGGAAGTAGACGGGCAGCGGGTCGAGCGGGCTGCGGCTGATGGCCCCTTCGAACGCGGCCCACCCCGACGACGCGCGGCCGGGATAGACCCACGCCAACCGGAGGACCACCAGGCCCGCGGCCAGCGCGGCGGCCAGATACGGCCACGCCAGGCCCAGGCCCGGGCGCCCGCCCTCCCGGCGGCCGGCGCCCGACGCCTCCAGCGCGCCGCACCCGGCCAGGACGAGCATCACGGGCCAGACCGGCTCGAAATAGGTCGTCTCGACCGACATCAGGCAATGTATTCCCAGGTAGTAAGCGAGCAGGAAAGACACCTCCGCGTGCTCGCGCCGCCTGCGGCAGACCCAGGCCGACAGCGCCCACAACGCGATGATCACCGGATGAAAGCCCGCCACGTACCACGCGCGCTGCGCCACGGCGGCGGCGTAGCGGACCGGATGGCGCAGCACCTCGCCGGCCGCCCACCGCATGACGTCGTCCTCCGGACCGATGCCCGCCAGGGCGAAATAGTCCCCTTCCACGGTGGGCACCAGTCCCAGCGCGCCGGTCGTCACGTTGCAGTCCGCCCGGCCCGACTCGAAGGGCGAGAACCCCCCGCCGAGCCTCCAGTTCATCACGGCCCAGGGCGCCAGCACCGCGACAGGCGCCAGCGCCAGGACCGCCGCGGCCAGCCACCGCCCCGCCGCGCGCCTTTCCCGCCAACAGCCGGCCGCGGCCAGCGCCGGGGCGAACAAGAACAGCGGCGAGCGGCACAGGAGGCTGACGCCGATGGCCGCGCCCGCCACGGCGCCGCGCCACGGCGTCGGCGAACCCGCGCGCCAGGCCACCAGGACGGCGACCAGGAGGAACAGGACGCGGTAGAGCCGCATCTCGTCGAGCGTCGAACGGTAGGCGTCCAGCGGCAGGCTCGTCAGGACCGCCGATGCCAGCCCTCCCGCCGGGCCGCAGAGCGCGCAGCCCAGCTGGAAGCCCAGGACCGGGACCGCGACGCCGACCAGGGCCTCGGCCGCCGCCTTCAGCCGGGGCCTGGCCTGGCAGAGCGAGACCGTCACGTTGGCCAGCGGCATGTCCCGGGAGACGAGCGCCTCCGAAGGCAGGCCGTGCACGAGCAGCGCGCCGCTGGCCAGGCACCTCTCTTGTCCCAGGCTCCTGGGATACCAGCGCAGCCACAGGCCCATGGAGGCCGCTAGGGCGATGACCCCCAGGACGAGCGTGCGCCTCTCGGGATTCACCGACGGCATCGGGGAAGGCATGATATCATTTCTCGCGCGGGACCGCGCCCGGGGCGTTTGACCTCTTCCGTCGGAGAGTGTACAATCTTTGGGAGCGCATCCTGGAGGTCCCATGCCCAAGAGCAAGCACGCCAAGCAGCCGGAACAGCCGAAGGCCGGGAGCATCACCGGCTCCTACGTCTACGACCCGAAGCTCGGGAAGGTCGTGAAGGTCTCCGACCGCGTCCCGGGGGTGTCCTCCAAAGGCGGCAAGGACTTCCCCTGCGGGGCCGACTCCTCGGGCGGGGACCTCCCGTGCGGCCAAGGCGGCTGCGACGGCGGCTCCTGCGGCATGGGCGGCTTCGACGAATGAGGCGGGCGGGCCTGCCCGCGCCCGGCGTCCTTGGCGCGGGCGTGCCGCTTCGATCTGAACGGGAACGCGGCCTGCCCGCGTGAAACCCCGGTTCCTCCTCGAATACGCCGGCGTCAGGCTCCTCGACCTCGTCCTCTCCCTCCTGAGCTGGGAATCCTGCCAGGCGATCGGCGCCTTCGCGGGCAGGGCCGCGGCGCGGCTCGGCCGGCGCCGGTGGGCCATGACCGTCGCCAACGTGGCCTCGGCCTTCCCGGGCAAGCCCCCCGAGGAGCGCGAGGCCATCGCCCTCCAGGCCTGGGAGAACGCGGGCCGCATCGCGGCCGAGTTCTGCCGCAGCCGCCACCTAGCCAAAGACGAGCTCCTGGAACGGGTGCGCTTCGAGAACCTCGAGCTCGTGGACAGCATGCTGGCCGAGGGCAAGGGCGTCGTCCACAACATCGGGCACCTGGGCAACTGGGAGGTGGGCGGGGTCGCGTTCACGGCCCTGGGCTATCCGCTCGGCGTGGTGGGCCGGGTGATGCGCAACCCCCTCCTCGACCGCTGGATCAACGAGACCCGCGGCCGCTTCGGCGAGTCGGTGTTCGCCCACCGCAACCCCTTCTTCCAGGTCGTGCGCTGGCTCAAGGGAGGCAAGCTCACCGCCATCCTCATCGACCACAACCTCCACCAGGGCGGCATCTTCGTGCCGTTCTTCGGCAGGCCGGCCGCGACCTCGACGCTCAGCGGCCTGCTGGCGGTGAAGCTCGGCTGCCCGATCGTCTCGACCCGGGTGCGCCGGGAGGGCGCCGGGCTGGTCGTCAGCTTCCACGGCCCCCTGCGCGCCGCCGAGGGCGCCGACCCCGAGGCCGAGGCGGCCAGGCTGACGGCCGAGATGACCAACGCCATCGAGGGCTTCGTCCGGGAGCGTCCCGGCGAATGGCTCTGGGGGCACAACAGGTGGAAAAGGGCCCGCGAGGCGCCGGGACCGGGCGGCCGGGCCGGATGAAGCGGAAATACAGGCTCGTGCTGTCCGGCCGGCACGACCCCCTCGACGCGCCGACCGTCGCGGCGCGCGCGGCCGGGTACCCCGGCTGCTACCTGCTGATCGTCGAGCCGAGGCCGGGCGCGTCCGAGGTCGTCTTCGTGGGCGTGGCGATGGAGTCCATCGGCGCCGCCCTTTCGGACCACCTGGCCGGCATCGCCCGCCCGACCATGGACGAACTGCGCCCCCTCGGCGGCGTCTACTACGATTACGTCTCGTCCTCGGATATCGACGCCGTGCAGGACCACCTGGACATCGCCGGGGCCCTCGTCGCCCTCCACAAGCCCCGGTTCAACGCCGGCCCGCCCCCCTCCACCGGACGATTCTCCGAGGTGACGCTCGAGGAGGTCTGATTCAGGTCAGGCGGAAGTCTTCCTTGACGGTGGAGAGGACGAAGTGGGTGTTCGTCCTTTCGACGAACGGGAGGGCCAGCATGGACTTGGTGAAGCGGCTGAGCTCCTCCCGGGACCTGAATTTCGCGACCACCACGGCGTCGGTCTGGCCGGTGACGTCGTAGACCGCCAGGACGTTGGGCTGGCAGGCGATGTTCTTCTCCATCTCCACGAGCTTTCCTTTAGAGACCGTGATCTCCATGACCACGGCGAGCCCGTAGCCCATCTTCTCGTGGTCCAGGACGGCCGAGTAGCCGCGGATGACGCCCCGCTTCTCGAGCTCGCGCGTCTTGGCGATGACCGTGCCGGTCGAGACCCCGAGCTTCTTGGCCAGTTCCCGGTAGGAAGCCCGGGCGTCCCGGGTCAGCTCCTTGAGCAACATTTGTTCTAATTTGTCGTTCATCTTTGGACTCTTGACAACCCGTTGTGGTAGTTGTAGACTATCTGTGTAGTATTATAGCACATTATAAGCCAAACGTCACAATGGGGGAGAACATGCCGAACCATGCGCTGGGAAGGACGCCCGAGCCGGACGTCAAGACGCCCCACACCAACGGCCGCCAGCCCGGCGCCGCCGGCTCGCCCGCGGACAAGATCTCGGACTACTTCGCCTGCAACGTCTTCAACCTCCGGACCATGAAGACCCTCCTCCCCAAGGAGACCTACCGCCAGGTCGAGGAGGCCATGCAGGAGGGCAAGTGCCTTAGCCCCGAGGCGGCCAACTCCGTCGCCTCCGCGATGAAGACCTGGGCCATCTCCAAGGGCGCCACCCACTACACCCACTGGTTCCAGCCCATGACGGGCCTGACCGCGGAGAAGCACGACAGCTTCATCGACCCGACCGGGGACGGCGGGGTCCTCGAGTCCTTCACCGGCAAGCAGCTCGGCCAGGCCGAGCCGGACGCCTCGAGCTTCCCGAGCGGCGGGCTGCGCACCACCTTCGAGGCCCGCGGCTACACCGCGTGGGACCCCACCTCGCCGGCCTTCATCATGGAGATGCCAGGCGGGGCGACCCTGTGCATCCCGACGGTCTTCGTCTCCTACACCGGGCAGTCGCTCGACAAGAAGACCCCGCTCCTGCGCTCCATCGAGGCCCTCAACCGCGCGGCCCTGGACATCCTCGCCCTCTTCAAGCTCGACGCGCGCAAAGTCTTCTCCACGCTCGGCGCCGAGCAGGAGTACTTCCTGGTGGACCGGGCCTACCACGACAACCGGCCGGACCTCCTCATGGCCGGCCGCACGCTCCTGGGCGCCGCCCCGCCCAAGGGCCAGCAGCTCGAGGACCACTACTTCGGCAGCATCAAGGAGCGGGTCTTCTCCTTCATGACCGACGCCGAGCGGGAGCTCTACAAGCTCGGCGTGCCCATCAAGACCCGGCACAACGAGGTAGCCCCCAACCAGTTCGAGTGCGCCCCGGTCTACGAGGAGGCCAACGTCGCCGTGGACCACAACCAGCTCGTCATGGACATCTTCGAGCGGGTGGCCGTCCGGCACGGGCTGGCCGCGCTCCTGCACGAGAAGCCCTTCGCGGGCATCAACGGCAGCGGCAAGCACGCCAACTGGTCCATGGGGACCGACACCGGCGTCAACCTGCTGACCCCCGGCGAGACCCCCGGCGAGAACCTGCGCTTCCTGGTCTTCCTCGTCTCGGTCGTGAAGGCCGTCCACGACCACAGCCGGCTCCTGCGCGCGTCGGTCGCCTCGTCGGGCAACGACCACCGCCTCGGCGCCAACGAGGCGCCCCCCGCCATCATGTCCGTCTTCCTCGGGGACTACCTGAACAAGGTCCTCCTGGACATCGAGCGGGGCACGCCGCCCAAGGAGACGGACAAGGAGTGGCTCAGCGTGGGCATCGACAAGATCCCCCCCGTCCTGCGCGACAACACGGACCGCAACCGCACCTCGCCCTTCGCCTTCACGGGCAGCAAGTTCGAGTTCCGGGCGGTCGGCTCCTCGGCCTCCCCGGCGTTCCCCGTGACGGCCATCAACGCCATCGTCGCGGGCCAGCTCCGGCAGACCAAGAAGGACATCGACGAGCGCCTCAAGGCCAAGAAGCCTTTCAAGGACGCCGTGCTCGAGGTCCTGCGGCGCTACATCAAGGACTGCAAGAAGGTCTGCTACGAGGGCAACAACTACTCCGGCGACTGGGAGAAGGAGGCCGCCAAGCGCGGCCTGCCCAACCTCAAGACCACGCCCGAAGCCCTCGAAGGTCTCATCCTCAAGGAGTCGGTGGCGCTGTTCGAGGGGCTGCGCATCATGAGCCGGGAGGAGGCCCACTCCCGCTACCACATCGAGCTCGAGCGCTACGCCAAGGACATCGACATCGAGGCCAAGCTCATCATCGAGCTCGTGGAAACCCGCGTCATCCCGGCCGCGGCCTCCTACCAGAAGGACCTGGCGGAGTCCATCAAGGCGCTCCGGGACGTCCTGCCCAAGCACCCGTCCCTGCGCTCCCAGGAGGGGCTGCTCGACGAGGTCGCCGGGCACATCGGGTCGGCCCGGGAGGGGCTCGGCCGCCTGCGCAAGGCCATGGCGGAAGCCGAGAAGGAGTCCGACGCCCTCAAGAAGGCCCTGGCCTACTGCCACGTGGTGCGCCTCAGGTTCTCGATGCTCCGCCGCGCCGCGGACGCCCTCGAGGGGCTCATCCCCGAGAGCCTCTGGCCCCTGCCGAAGTACCACGACATGCTCTTCCTCATCTAGCGCCCGCCATGAGACCTCCCCCCCGGAAGGTCGAGCTCGCCGGCGTCAAGAACGTCCTGGCCGTGGGCAGCGGCAAGGGAGGCGTGGGCAAGTCCACGCTCGCCTGCAACCTGGCGGTCAGCCTGGCGCTCGACGGCGCCAAGGTGGGCCTGCTCGACGCGGACATCCACGGGCCCAACGTGCCGCAGATGATGGGCATCGCCAAGTACGCGCCCGAGGCCGGCCCCGACGAGAAGCTCGAGCCGCCCACGGCTTTCGGCGTCAAGGCGATGTCCATGGGGTTCTTCGTCGGCTCCGACGACCCGGTCATCTGGCGCGGGCCCATGGTCCACGGCGCGGTCGTGCGGTTCCTCACCGGGATCCGCTGGGGCGAGCTGGACCACCTCGTCGTGGACCTTCCCCCGGGGACCGGCGACGCCCAGCTCTCCCTGTGCCAGTCGGTCGCCGTGGCGGGCGCCATCCTCGTGACGACCCCCCAGTCCATCGCGCTCTCGGACGTGCGCAAGGCCCTGTCCATGTTCAAGAACCTCGGCGTCCCGGTGCTCGGCGCGGTCGAGAACATGGCCGAGTTCGCCTGCCCCCACTGCGGCAAGACGAGCCGGGTCTTCTCCCACGGCGGGGCCAAGCTCCTCCGGGAGAAGTTCGGGGTCGCCACGCTCGGTTCCGTGCCCCTCGACCCCCTGGTCTGCGAGACCGGCGAAGCCGGCGAGCCCGTGAGCGCGTCCCGGCCGGACTCCGCCGCGGCGAAGGCCCTCCGCGGGATCGCCCGCCAGGTGGCCTCGCGCCTCGCCGCCGCCGCCTCCAAGCGCGCCGGCGCCGAGCTCCGCAAGGCGCAAGGCTGAGAATTTTGTACTATTGAGCCATGAACTGGTGGATGTGGCTGATCCTGGGTCTGGCCCTGTTGGCGGGCGAGCTCGTCACGCCGGGCGGCTTCTTCGTCATCTTCTTCGCCTTCTCGGCGCTGGTGGTGGCCCTCCTGGTGGGGCTGGGCGCCGGCGGGCCCGTGTGGCTGCAAGGGGTGGTCTTCGTCATCCTGGCGGTCGGGTCGCTCCTGATGTTCCGCAGAAGGCTGCTGGCGCGCTTCCGCCCCGGCGACGACATGTCCCGGAGCCTTGGCGACGTGGTGGGCGGCGTCGCGCTGGTCCAGGAGGACATCCCGCCCGGAGGGTTCGGAAAGGGAGAGTACCGCGGCTCGCTCTGGAGCGTGAAGAACGTCGGGGCCAGGCCCGCGGCCAAGGGCTGCCGCTGCCGGGTCGAGCGCGTCGACGGGATCACGCTCTTCATCGTCCCGGAATGACCGAACTGCCGCTCATTGAGAGGTCTCACAACATGGAATTCCTCGTCCTCATCTTCGTCGTCTTCGTCGTCTTCGTCCTCTACAGGACCGCGATCGTGGTGCCCCAGCAATACGCCTTCGTGGTCGAGCGGCTCGGGAAGTACTCAGGCGTGCTCGAGGCGGGCTTCCACATCCTGGTCCCGTTCGTGGACGTGGTGCGCAACAGGGTCTGCCTGAAAGAGGCGGCCTACGACATCCCGGAGCAGATCTGCATCACGCGCGACAACGTCCAAGTCGGCGTGGACGGCGTCCTCTACCTCAAGGTCATGAACCCCGAGAGGGCGACCTACGGCGTCATGGACTTCCTTTTCGCCATCTCCCAGCTCGCCCAGACGACGCTGCGCAGCGAGATCGGCAAGATCGACCTCGACAAGACCTTCGAGGCCCGCGGCCACATCAACACCCAGGTCGTCACCGAGCTCGACAAGGCCACCGACCCCTGGGGCATCAAGGTCCTGCGCTACGAGATCAAGAACATCAACCCTCCGCGCGAGATCATCGTGGCCATGGAGAAGCAGATGAAGGCCGAGCGGGAGAAGCGCGCGGTCATCCTCACCTCCGAGGGCGAGCGCGACGCGGCCATCAACTCGGCCGAAGGGTCCAAGCAGCAGGTCATCAAGGCCTCCGAGGCCACCAAGCAGCGGCAGATCAACGAGGCCGAGGGGCAGGCCTCGGCCATCCTCGCCATCGCCACCGCGACGGCCGAGGGCATCCGGAAGGTCGCCGAGACCATCCAGAAGCCCGGGGGCTACGAGGCCGTGCAGCTGAGGGTCGCGGAGAAATACATCGTGGAGTTCGGCCAGCTCGCCAAAACGACGAACACCATGATCCTCCCGGCCAACACCGCGGACGTGGCCGCGATCATCGCCACCGCGATGTCGGTCGTGAAGAAGACCACCCCCAACTGAGTCCGGCCGCGCCGCCGACCCCCGGGCAATTGGGCCCAGGGCGCCCTAGGCCGCTTGCCGCGCCTTGGGCGCCCCGCCGGACCCATACGGGGGCTCCCCGCCTCGCGGTAGAATGTCTTCCAGAGAGGTGAGGAGCCCATGAAGAAGACCCTGCTGATCGCGATGATGACCGCAGCCCTCCCGGCCTGCGCCGGCGACTGGGACGGGATGGACGGGCAGAACAGCGCGATCGAGCAGCCGCAGATGGTCGCGGTGCGAGACGCCAAGGACTGGGCCCGGCTCTGGGCCGAGCACCACGGCGTGCGCCCCGGCCTCCACGGCTCGCCCCAGGCCAAGGACCTCCCTCCCGTCGATTTCGCCAAGGAGACCGTCGTCGCGGTCTTCCTCGGCTCCCGGCCCACCGGGGGCTACAAGGTCGACCTCTCGCTGATCCAGGACCCGACCGACCCGACCCGCCTGTTCGTCCTCTATCAGGAGACCGCGCCCAAGCCGGGCGCTTTCACCCCGCAGATGGTCTCCCGGCCTTTCGCGTTCCGCAAGGTCGCCAAGCCCTACGCCGCCGTCGTCTTCGAGCCCAACCGCAAGATGGTCGCCTTCTCCGCCACGAAGACGGCGGGCGCCCAGGCCAAGCTGGAGGCCGTCCTCTCGAAGCTCGAAGCCGTCGTCCAGGCCGGCCTGCCCTAGTGCTGCGACCGGCTCATAGCTGCGGTTCTGGCCGGTCGATTTTGGAGCGAAACGAGGAGCGAGGAGCGCGCATACTCGACGTATGCAAGCGACGA
>JACRDT010000014.1 GCA_016212795.1 Elusimicrobiota bacterium
CAACGGCACGGCCGAAGTGTGGGACGTGAAGGACTTGACCTCATGGCCCCAGTTGGGCCGTCCAGTCCGGGTAGTCCGGTCCCTGGAGAAGACGCACGAACGCAAACGCGTCGCGAAGAAGTGGGTGGAGCAGGAAGTGGAACGGGATTGGCGCTGGGCTGTGGTATTTCCTGATGCCCAGCAGCCGCCGGCCACGTCGATCCGACGCTGGGGACACGCGCGCTGGGACGAAGAAACCCGCGGCTTCGGGGAGTTGGCCCGGCATTGGCACCTCAACCACTGCTACCATCACCATCCGACGGCCATGCTGGCGTGCCGGCTGATCCTGTATTTGGCGTTCGTCCTGACCACGATTTTCTTCACGAGGAGCCTCAAGCCGGCCCTTCGGGAAGGGAGAACCCGCCTGCACTTGGCGCGCCTGCTCTGCGACGATTTGGCGCGCAGCGGTCTGGAGTCTTTCTGGGCCCAGCCTCCGTAGACCACCGAGGCGTCGCATAGCGTTGCTTCATCCCCGGTGGGCCCCCACCGGGCGCCCCTGCTCGCTCCCGAGTCGTTTCTGCGGCCCCCGGCCGAGTTCCCGACGGCCCGCGACGGCAAAATCGGGCCTCGCGAATCTGCCGCAGCGGATTTGCTCGACTTTTGCGACGCTCTTGGCCGGGCTTGCGGAATTGCTGAGGTGCGCGCCCCCAGCTTGACTAGTATTCATCATATGTGATATAAAGCATATTAGCTATGGCCAAGTCAAGTGTTTCTTTAACAAATCAGATCAAGGCGCTTCAGGATCAGCGCCGTGCCTTACTGGCAAAGCTCAGACACGGTGACCCTATCGTGGTGGGCTATGTCTACGATGTGATGCGGCGCTGCGGCAACCCATCTTGCCACTGCGCCGCCAAGCCGGCCCACCGCCAGACCCTCTTGATCTATGTGGAAAAGGGCAGGCGCCGCTGCAAGTTCATCCGCGGCGCCGACGCCGCGCGGATCAAGCAGGCCTGGCAGCGCTACCGGGATTGCAAGAAGGCGCTACACGGGTTTCGCGCCCTCCAGAAACGGGAGTTGCAGATTTTGAGGGCGCAGATCCAGGCCCGGAGGATTTCTTACGAGTAGTGGATTACACTGACGCCGGCAGCATAACTCGCGATTCTATAATTCGGAAGTAGCCCGGCCGCGAGTTGCGGAATATAGGTCGTATCTTCTCAGCTTCATCCGGCCGACAGTTGCAATCATCGAAGAAGGCCGCAGAAAAACAACCGCCGCAGTTCCTGGGCGCATAGCCCGCCGTCTGACAGAGGGCACGCGAACCGCGCCCCGGAATCGATGGCACATCACCCCCGCCCAGCGGAGGCAGTTCATGCCTTCCGAGCGGGCCTCGAAGGGGACGCTCCGTCCGCGACGAAGACCGAGACCGGCTCCTCCTTGCCCCGAACCATCATCGGCGGCAGCTCCCGCCACGCGAAGGCGTCCCCGGCGGCCTCGCGCGTCGCGCGGGAGACCAGGACCTTCTCCTGGACCCGCTTCGTCAGCCCCTCGATGCGCGACGCCGTGTTGACGACGTCGCCGATGGCCGTGAACTCCAGGCGCCGTCCCGGCGCCCCGATGTCCCCGATGACCACGGCCCCCGTGTGCAGGCCGATGCCGATGCGCAGCGGGAGGTCCCCCCGGCGGACCCGGACCTCGTTGAGCCTGTCGAGCTCCTGGTGCATCTCCAGGGCGCATTCCACCGCCTGGCGGGCGAAGCCCGGGGCGGGGAAGGGCGCCCCAAAGTAAGCCATGAGGCCGTCCCCGATGAACTTGTCGAGCGTCCCCCCGCGCTTGAAGACCACCTCGACCATGACGCCGAGGTACTCGTTCAGGAAGGCCACCACCTCCTCGGGCGGCAGCTTCTGGGTCATGGCCGTGAAATCGCGAATGTCGGAGAACAGGACGGTGACCTCGCAGGCCTGGGGGGCCCGGGACCGCCCGACATCCTCCTTGAGCTTGGCCACGATGGACGGCGAGAAGTAGCGGCCGAGCATCTCCAGGTGGGCCTGCTCCTTGGAGACCTTCTCGATCAGGAGCCGGACCCGCGCGACGAGATGCCAGGAGGCGGCCCCGACGCCCGCCAGTACCGCCACGGCCGCGGCCCTGGTCCCCCCGGCCATGGCGGTCTTGCCGGTCAGCAGGAGGGTCAGCAAACAGCCGACGCCGCAGATGCCCAACGCCCACCGGCGGTCCAGCGAGAGGGCCGCCAGCGCGGTGAGCGCGGTGTAGAGCGCCAGCGTGAAGCTCGCCGTCCCCTCCGGGGAAGGCGAGAAGGGCAGTGAGACGCTCTGGGCCCAGAACACCATGGGGAGGTCGACGAGGGCCATGCCGATGCCCGCCGAGCCGCCCGCCCAGCGGTAGCGCCGCACGACGACGGCCAGACCCGCGCTGGCCGCGACGTAGACGGACAGCGGGACCAGGAGGGTCCGCCAGTAGGTCTCGCCCTTGCCGACGCCGTACCATAGCGAGACGCACCACACCAAGCCGACCAGCGAGAGCCGGATGAGCGCGACAAGCCTTGCCCCCTGCCGGCACTCCTCGCGCAGGGCGCGCGTGACGAGGTCCTGCCCCCCCTTAGCGGCCACGCCCCATTCTACCACAGTCGCCGCCCGCGAGGCCCGTCCGCCGCGGCCTCGAGCGCCGCTCAGGGCGCGACGGCCCAGGCGGCGAGTCGCTCGGCTTTCTCCGAGGCGCCCTGCCTGGTGCGCAGCACAACGCCCCGGCGGTCCGTGACCCACAGCGTCGGGTAGCCGCTCACCGGGACGAGACCCTTCACGTCGAGCAGCGTGTCGGAGCCGAACTTCTCAGCGAACCTCCTGATGTCGGGCGCCGTCCCGCCGCCCACCACGAACCGCACCCCTACGCCCTTGAAGCGCAACTCGTCGCGCATCCTGCGCAGCGTCGGAACGGCGCTCCTGCAGTAGCCGCAGCCCGGGCTCACGTAGACCGTGACGCAGCGCTTCCTCGGCGAACAACTGTCGAGCGCCGGCCCCTGGAACCCGGTCAGGGTCTTGAGCCGCACGGCCGGCAGCCTTCCGGTGGCCCCCCCGGCGGGCAGGATGCCCGCCGCGACGACGCCGAGGAACAAGACGAGGCGCCTCAGCATGCCGCCCTCGCGGCCCGGCGCCCGCCGAGGCTCTCGCGCGACCATGCGAAGAGCCACTGCTGGGCGTAGCCCGCCCACGGTCCGAAACGACGGCGGCCCCAGGCCCGGAGCTCACGGTCGGGCTTGCGCACGCCGTAGAGTTCCCGGAGCACCCGCCTGATCCACGTGTCCACCGGGAAGGCGCCGTAGTCGCCGTAGGCGAAGAGGCTCACGCAGTCGGCGACCTTGTCCCCGACGCCGAGGATGCCCTCCAGGGACGGCCTGCCCGCGCCCGGCGCCTCTGACGCGAGCACTGCTCGCGTGGGCGTGCCGCCTCCATCAAGACGGGAAAGCGGACGCCCCCCGCCCAGGCTCCCCGCGCGCTTCGCCGCGCTGACCAAGAACCTAGCCCGGAACCCTATGCCCAACCGCCGCAGCCCTGCCTCGTCCTGCATGCGCCCGGGCTCGAAGCCCGTACTCTCGTAGACGTCGAGGAGGTTGCGCTGGATGCGGGGGATGTTCGACACCGGCGAGAGCAAGAACGCCACCAGGCACTCCCACGGGTCCTGACGCAGGAGGCGCAGGCGCCCATAGGCGGCGAAGGCTTCGTCCAGGAAGCGGTCCCGCGGCATGGTCGCCCGGATGGCCCCGGGGTCGTGGTCGAGCGCGAGGAAGCGCCGCAGGAAGGCGGGATCGGCCCCCTCGAACGACAGGCGATCGCCGTCCTGGCGGACCGCGAAGGACCGCGAGCGCGCCTGCACCCGATAGCCCGCCCCCTCGCGCCGCCAGTTGAAGAACTGGCCGCACTCGAGGGTCTGCCCCAGGTCGAAATCCCGGACACGCAGCGAGCCCACGCCGCCCTCAGGAGGCCCTGCCCGCGCCCGGCGTCTCTGGCGCGGGCGTGCCGCCTCCATCAAGACTGGAAAGCGGCCTGGCCGCCTTCATCGCGGCCGGGAGGTAGTGCAAGTGCGGGATCAGCAGGCGGTTGGGGTTGCCCGTCCCGTCGTAGAAGATGTCGATGACCGGGATGCCGAAGTCCTCCTGGACCTTGCGGAAGATCGAGGCCGACACGACCCCCGGGCAGCAGAACATGGGGTTGACGTGGATGACGGCGTCGATCATGCGCCGCTTGATGTAGTAGAGGACGCGCCCGACGTTGATCGAGGTCTCGCCCGGGATGTAGTGCTTGATCTTGTAGTCCTCGAGGGCCGCCCGGCACTCGATGAAGTCCGGCTCCCCCTGGTCGCCCAGGAGGTCCCCCGCGATGGCTTCGAATTCCTGCTCCGCCCCCCGCAGCAGGCCGTAGGCCCGCCAGTTCTCACCGTAGAGCCGCGAGTCCACGTCGAGGAAATGGAGCGGGTACTCGCTGAACGACGACATCACCAACTCCCCGCCCAGCTCCAGGACCAGGTCCTGCAGGCGCTGGTTGACCACGCCGTTGTACTTCACGTACATGTCCCCGACCAGCGCGATGCGCGGCTTGCGCTCGGCGGTCCGGCGGCGCTCGACGCGCCGGAAGAACGCCGCCGCCGAGGACAGCGCCGGCCGAAGGTCCTTGCGGGCCAGGAGGGCCGACCGGATCTCCTTCTCCGCCGCGGCCAGGGCCGAATCCGCCGCCCCCGGGCGGGCCTCGTAAGGCTTGCTGCGGTGGTAGAGCTTGTGCAGGATGCACCCGACGATGTAGGAATGCACGACCCTGGCCGACACCCGAAGGGAGAAATGGTCTCCCGCCGACAACCAGTTGATGAGCCCGACCTTGACGCCCCCCAGACCCGCCGCATCGAAGGCCAAGCCGCAGAAGACCGGGAACTGCGGGAAGTTGCAGGCCATGCACACCGTCGGCAGATAGAGGAAGACCTTGGAAGGGTCGAGGCGTTCGTCGCGCACCTTGTTGACCGCGCCGCCCGCGATGGCCACCAGCGGCATGCACTCGCCGCCGGAGGCGTACCGGTAGCCCGTCGACAGCGCCCGCTCGTCGGCGTCGAGCAGGATGGAGCGGTAGCCCGCGGCCGTGAAGCAGTCGCCCCAGAAGCCGCTGATGAGCCGGTCCACCTGGGAGACCAGCACGGTGTCGCCCGGCTCGGGCTTGCCGTCGAGCAGGGCCGTGGGGGCGGCCGGGCTCCGGCGCGGCCCGCGCCGCGCGGCGGCCTTGAAGGAGCGCAGGGCCGCCTCGATGCGCGTCGCGTAGCCCACGTCGGAGCTCAGTTCGTCGAGCTGCAGCACGAGGAAAGGCTTGCCGTAGCGGGACATGACGTCCTTCACATAGCTCATCAGGAAGGAGTCGGGACTGCAGCGGAAGCTCGACACGAACACCGCGAACAGGCCGTCCGTCCGGGCCACGTACTCGGCCAGCTTGACGATGATCTTGCCGTAGCGCCAATGCATCCTCTCGAGGTGCCGCCGGGCGCAGGCAGGATCGAAATCCTCCAGGTCGAACTCGTCCTGCCAGAAGACCTCCGCCCCTCGGGCCTCCAGCTGCCGGGGCAGGTCGAGGTTAAGGGCCGGCTCGAGCGCGACGTAGGGGTGCCCCATGAGGGCGATCCTCACGCCCCCGGCCGGACGGGCCAGGGCGCGGGCGAAGTTCTTGCGGCGCTCGGCCTTCATGTCGTCGAACTCGGAGCGCGCCGAGCGGAAGGCCTCCTCCACGGCCCCGGGCTCCAGGCCCGGGAAGAAGGCGCTCAGCTCCCGGTGGAGGTCCGAGGATGTCTGCTCCACGGAGCGGTCATGGAGCATGAGGAGCGGCGAGATGAGCCGCCCGCCCAGGTTCATCGTCGTCAGCTTGTCCACGATCGTCGCGAGGTACTGCGAGTAGTAGCAGAAGTAGGAGTCGGTGGTCTTCTTCCTGAAGGACGAGGCCGGGATCAGGGGGTCGCGCTCGTTGACCACGGCCGGCGAGAACACGAAGTCCACCTTCTTGCGCAGCAGTTCCTCGACGCACCCGTGCGCCAGGACCATCGGGGAGCAGAAATCCGAGTTCACGACGCGCCGCCCCGCGGCCAGCGCCCGGCGCGAAGGCTCGCCGTGGACCACCGTGAAGCCCAGCTTCGAGAGGAACCGCGCCCAGAGGGGGGCGTACTCGAAGCCGTAGAGGACGGCCGGCACCCCGACGCGGACCGCCTTGCGGGGCGCGGTCGAGGCGGGAAGCCGAGCGTCCCGGCCGCCGTCCGGACAGGCGTTGGCGGGCCGGGGCGCGGTCGAGGCTGGGGGCCGAGCGCCCCGCACGGAGCCCGCTTGGGGGGCTCCGCGCCCCTCAGGAGAGGCGTCGGCGGATCGGGGGCTCCCCTCGGCCGGGACGGCGGCGCCGTACAGGGCCGTCATGGACTTGCGGAACCTGTCCTCCACAGCGCTCGGCTTGCGGCGGGCCATGTGGGGGCTGTCGTAGTCCTTGCCGCACTTCATCCCGAACCCGCTGCGCCCCGACTCCCCGCTCACCACGGTCAGGACGCAGTGGTTGGCGCAACACCGGCAGACATCGGGCTCCACCTGGATGCCCGACGCCGCCTGGTTGAACTTCGACACCATACAGCCGCCGCGCCGGCTCAGGAGCGCGGCGCCCAGGGCCCCGGCCAGGTGGCAGTAGGGCGAGACATGGACGGGCCGGCCGAGCTGGCTCTCGAAGGCGGCCACGAGCGCACGGTTGCGGGCCGTGGCGCCCTGGAAGACCACGTGCTGGCCGATCGGGGTGTGCCCGACGACCTTGGCGAGGTAGTTGTCCCGGACGGAGTTCAGCACGGCCGCGGCCAGCGCCCCCTTGGACCACCCCTCCGCCACCATGGAGCTCAGGTCGCGCTCCATGTAGACGGTGCAGCGGTCGGAGGTGAACGGCGCCTCGGCACCGAAGGCCAGCTCCGCGAAATCCCCGAGCCCGATGCCCAGGCGCTTGGCCTGCTCCTCGATGAAGCTCCCCGTCCCGGCGGCGCAGACGTAGTTCATCGCGGCGTGGGTGACGTCGCCGTCCTTCAAGAGGGTGAACTTGGCGTCCTGCCCGCCGAGCTCGATGATGGTGTCGGCCTGGGGATGGAGGTAGAGCGCGGCCTCGGCGTGCGCCGTGATCTCGTTGACCTCCATGTCGGCGCCGAAGACGGACTTGACGATCCTCCTGCCGGAGCCAGTCGTGCACACGCCGAGGAGCTCCAGGGCGCCGGGCCCCAGGGTCCCGCGGGCCGCGGCCATCAGGCGCTGGACGGCGCCGATGGGATCGCCCTTGGTCGCCGTGTAGAACCCGCAGACGATCTCCTCCTGGGCCGTCAGGGCCACCGCCTTGGTGCTCGTCGAGCCGATGTCGATGCCCAGGTGCAGCCCCCCAGCGGCCGGGGGCGGCCGGCGAGGTTCCTCTTCCGGCCGTGCCGGGGGTGGCGCCCGAAGGGCGTCTGGGGTCTCCCGGCGCGGCCGGCGCTCGCGGAACACCTCGACCTCGCCGTCCTGGGTGATGGAGAAGGCGCTGAAGTCCGGGTAGTCCGCCAGCTCCCGCGGCAAGGCCGGACGGGTGTTGCGCCGCGCCACGCCGTCCGCCCGGCCCCAGCCCCCTTCGAGCAGCCAGCGCGCGTCCCGGTCGCCGTCCCTCGCCAGGACGGCCGCGCCGATGGCTCCGGCCAGCTCGGCGTGCTTGGGCGTGTTCAGGCGCTGGCCCAGGACCGACTGCATGGCGGAGGCCATCCGGTGGTTGCGCGAGACGCCGCCAACGAGGCCCAGCGGCCCCTCGAGCGCGCGGCCCTTGACCAGGGCCTCCGTCACGCTGCGCGCCAGGCCGTCGCAGAGCCCGGCGCAAATGGCCGCGAGCGGGTAGCCCTCCTGCATGGCGTGGATGATGTCGGTCTTGGCGAACACCGCGCACCGGGTGGCGATGGCCGGGACCTTGCCCTGGAACCCCTCCGCGAGCGCGCCCAACTCGCCCACGGAGAGCCGGAGGCGCTCGGCCTGCTGCTCGATGAACGACCCCGTCCCCGCCGCGCAGGGAGGGTTGACCGAGTGCTCGGCGTACCGCCCATCCTCGTCGAAGAAGAGCAGAGAGAAGGACTGCCCGCCCACCACGAACACGTTGCGGCACACGGGCAGGAGGAACCGGACGCCCTCGATGACCGCCAGGCTGTTGTCGATGAGCCGGGGGTCGCGCCCCTCGAGGCTCCCCGTCACCCCCACGACGTCGAACCGGCCGAAACGCCCCGCGTCCAGCAGGGGTCTCAACTCGGAGGCGATGCTCCCCTTATGCTCGCCGTAGTGGGTTTCCTTGACAAGGCCGTCTTCGAGTACCGCGACACCCAGGTAGATCGAACCGATGTCGATGCCCAGGCGTCTCATGGTGATGCCGGGGAGATGATACCATTACGAGACCCATCGCACGACCCTGGCGAGATCCAGGCGGCGCGGCCGGGGCTACTCGGTGGCCCGCTGGACGAAGTCCCGCGTCACATCCGATAGCTTCTGAGCGCCCCATCGGGGGATGAAGCCCCCCAGACCAACGCCGTCGGAGTAGAGCTTATTGAAGCTGTCCCAAGCGGCTTGGCTGTCCTCTCCTTTGACCAAATCGATGATGAACTGTTCGCTCGAAGCCGCGGTCCCGCCCGCCTTGTTGACGAGGGACAGGGCCTTCTGGATCTTATCCAGGTTGCCCGCCGTGGAGATGACTTCCATCTCCTCGGCAGTAAGGTTCAGGGTTTTGAGGTCCGCGCCCTTGACGCCCTTGACCTTCTTGAGGAGCTCCACCGCGCGGGGCATGGGGTAACCCGTGAGCTTGGCCGAGGTCAGGAACCTGAGCGCCCCGGCAACCTCGCCGAACATGAGGCCGGTGGCGAGCCCCTCCTCGACGATGAAAGTCGCTCCCCACGCGTAGCTCGCGGCCCCGCCAAGGATATCGCCGGACTCGATCATCTTCTGGCCCTGCCGGAAGTAGTACCCGGGCGCCTTGGCCAGCCCGAAATTCTCGTAGGCGAAGGCGGCCCTCTCCGCGGTCGTGACCGGCCCCATCCGGTCGGCCATGAACTCGCCCCAGAGCTCCTTGCGCTTTTCTTTCACCAACTCGTCGAGACCCGCCTCGATGCGCCTCTTGCCGTCTTTATCGAGCCGGGACAGCGCCTGCTGGTAGATTCCGCCGGCCCTGTCTTCCTGCGAATAGCCGTCCATGCTCCATTCGGCGAATTTCGCCTGCATCTGGGTGTAGGTGCCGGCGAAATCCTTCTCGGGGTCTTTCAGGAGGGCCCCCTCCCCCCTCTGGATATGCCCGACCACGTTGTAGAAAGTGTTCTGGAACGGCGACATCATGACCTCCAGCCCCTTCGACACGAGAGGAGGCACGATCTGGACCTGGAATTTCGGCACGACCCGGTCGCAGTTCACGGCAGCCTGCAAGTATTCCTTGTCCAGGCTGTGCCATTGCATCAATTCGACCTTCCATTCTTTCGCGCTCCGGCTGTTGTTCTCCTTCGGCTCGACATACCTCGACATGCGGACGTGCATGTCGAGGAACCCGGCGGGCTTCGCGTCCTCGAAGACGTGGAGCCTCCGGTAGTCCTCCGGGAACCTGGCGAACTCTCCTTTCCAGCCTTCCGCTTGGCTCAGACAGTACTCCACGGCCTTCCTGTAATCCTTGTCTTCCTTCTCGTTCCCGAGCCCCGCGAGGTTCAGGATGTACATCGTCTTTGTCTTTCCCTGGGAGTTCTCGATCGCAAGCTCGAAGGTGTCTTTCTCCACCAGCGCATGATCGACTTTCCAGCCATCCAGCCCCAGCAAGGCCCTATCGATGATCGAGCGTGGGCCTCGGGCGAGGAAGCGCTCAACCATGCGTTTCCTGTCGGCCAGGATCAAACTGTCCGGGACCTCCTTGAGCAGCCACAGATCCTCCTTCTCCCTGACGGTCCGACTGAACTCGGAAGCCTCCGTCTGGCTCGTGAAAAAGGGCCTGTTCTGGTCCGGGAAGACCACCACTTCCTTGCCGGCGGTCCTCAAGATGAAGCCCTTGCCGTGGCAGAGGTAGATCTCTTCTCTCTCTCGGTAAAGGGCGTGGCGGAGGTCGCAGGGGGCGTTCGGGGCCTTGGACTCGCGGCAGATCATCACGCCGGTCACGCGCCCCGATCCGTCCTTGTTGAGCTGGTACCTCTCGGCGCTCGAGATCGCGAAGTCCTTTCCCTCGAACTTCCCCTTCATCCCGGCCGATGGAGCCTTTTCGATCCAGAAGAATGGCTGCTGGTCGCCCTCCAGGCGCTGTTCCTGGTAGGCTGGATCGGACTCCGTCTTGGTGGTGAGCCGCCCGCTCTTCTCGATGACGAACCCGTCTCCGCTGTCGAACCTCTCTCCGACGCCGGGAACCGTCACCCAGACGCCGGCCCGGTCCCGGCCCTTCCGGTCTTTCTCCGTCTTCTCCGCGAAAGGGACGCCCGCGCCGACCGCCATCATCTTGACGGTCGCCAGATTGGCGGCCCGAGCGGCATGGCGCTTGGCCCACTGGACGAGCGCCGAGCCCTCGGGCAGGAGGGGGAGCCGCAGGATGGCCGTGGCCAACGCGGCATCGAGGTCGCCCTCCTTGCCGGCGGGCTTCCCTTGCGAAGCCAGTCCGGGCACTTCCATCCGCTTCGACAGCAGCCCCTTGATCCTCACGATCTCGGCCAGCGCCTCGGGATTCTTGCCCAGGCGCCCGGAGTCCTCCAGCATGCCCACGACCTTGAGCACCTCGTCGCGGGTCTTCTCGGCCGCGACCGGATCGGACCGCGGACCGGAGAGGCCTCCGGCTTGATCCTGGAGGCCTTTCATGGCCTCCTCGATCTCCTGTCTCTTCTTCGAGTCCCATCCCATGTCGCTGAGGAGCCTGTCGAGAGGTTTGCCGAGACGGCGCTCTTCGAGCTCCAGCTCCTGAACCGTCTTGCTCTTGCCGGCATCCAGGGACACGAAGAGAGCCAGCAGCTTCGTGATCGCCTGAGCCTGCTCCACGACGGTCCCCAAGTCCTTGGAAAAACCGGCCCGGGCAATGAGATAGGGCTGGGTGAGAGTCCGCGTGTCTCTGATGTTGGTGTCGAGCGAGTATTCGGAGCCGAGGCGGAACGTCCTTTCGATCAGCTGCTTCGGGGTCCAGCTGGATGGATAGGTGGAGTCCTCGTCGAACACCTTCATCGTGTCCTTCCCGACGGCGACCTCGTAGGGCAGGGTGCCTCGCTTGTCGCCTTTCTCAGCCAGATCGCGGACTTCGCGATACACGCCTTCAGCGAGGCGGTACGCGGCGCCGTTGAGTTCGCGGCGATGTTCCTCGGCCGCCTTGACCGCTTCCCCGAATTTGGGAACGAGTGCATGAAGGGTCTTGGCCGCCTGGAGTTGGGCTTCGAGGTCTTGGAGCTGCTGCTGGAGTTCCGCGTCTTTCCTCCTGTCGACGGGGTTGCCCTGCAGGTCCTTGTTGCCTCCCACGGCTATCTCGGTCTTCTGGACAGGATAGACCATCAGATTGGATTGACAACGCGTGAAGCTCTCCATGATGTCCAGGCTGTCGGCAAGCTTGACCAACCGCATCCGCGCATCCTTGGATTCATTCGCGAACCTGGCCGGGTCTTCGATCGCGACCTTGATGCTGAATGGCCCGAGAACAGTGGTGCCTCCGTGCGTGTCGAGGCGGGTCTTCAGTTCCTGGAGGGGTCCGCCCTGCTCGGCCAAGAATTCGTAGTAGCTGCGGTTGGTGGCCTTGAATATCTCCTCGCAAGTGCGGCCCCCTCCCCTCGCGGATCCCGCGGGAGCGACGATGGAGGCCGCGAGCATCACCGACACGGCCCGGCGACGCCATGCCACGGGGAACGGCAGGAGGCGCCGACGCTTCTCGCAGCGTTCGCGGGTGGGTCTCATGAAGGACTCCGGCGGATTCGCTGTTAGTATACCCTCGGCACCTTGAGGCGTCAAGGGGGTCACGGACCCCTGTCGACCCCGACGGTTCCCCCGACCGCGGCTCCGTCAAGGGACCGCTGAACCGGCAGACAAGGCGAGGGAGCCGGAGCATCCGCGGCCGCGCCAAATGATATGATTGCCGGATGGGTGAGAAAGAACTCACCGAGACGCTCTGCGGCCTGCTGGGCACGGGACGGGCGGACAACAGCCTCATCCTCCCCGTCCTCAGGGAGCTGAACAGGGACAAGGGCCGGTCCCTCTCCACCGCCGAGCTGCTGGGGCTCCTCCGCGGCCGCCAGAGTCCGGCCTTCTCGGCCCTGGCGTCGCATCTCCAGTCACGCCGGCGCGCCGAGGCCCTACGGTGCCACCAGGCCAGGAAGGCCGGGAGGACCGACCTCGAGGATTTCCGCGAACTCCTGGCCGACCTCCCGCTGGACATCCCCCTGGGCTGGCAGACGGCCCGGGCGAGGTTCAAGGCGCTCAAGACCGGCCTCTCCTCGCTCGACGACCACGCCTTCATCGAGCCGTGGGCCGGGAAGGCGCCGCTCGCCGCGAAGGCGGTCGCAGAGGAGCTCCGGCGCTCGGCCGCCGCCGCGAGCGCAGCCCTCGACCCCGCGGCGCTGCTCGAAGCGCTCGACGACCCATCGAGACCCGCCGACCTGCGCGGCGGCCTGGCCGCGCCCGGCGATTCTGGCGCGGACGTGCCGCCTCGATCAAGACTGGAAAGCGGCCGGGCCAAGCTCGCAGCGGAGGTCCAGGAGCGCAACCGTCTCGCCATCCGGCAGGCCGAGGATTTCCTCGCCGGCAAGGCCCCGGCGTGGCCGGCCTGCATCGACGAGGAGGCGGCCGTCTTCCTCCTCGAGCGGAGCCTCGCCGGGACCCAGGACCCGGCGGCCGAGCCCATGGGCACGGCGGGCAAGGCCAAGGCGCTCGACCTGGCCGCGGGCTGGCCCACCAGCCGGACGGCTCCTCTCATCCGGCGGGCGGCCGACACGCCCGAGGCGCAGGAGCGCGCCTCCCTGCTCTTGACCCTCCGCTTCGGCGACCCTCTGGTGACCGATTGGCGGGGCTGGTCCGCCTGGCTGTCCGAGGCCGCCGAGAAAGACGAGGAAGCCCGGCAGGCCTGCGCCGCCCTGGCCAAGCAACGCCCGGCCGGGCTGCTGCTCCTCTGGCTTCACGGCCAGCCGTCCCTGCTCGCGCGACACCGCGACCTCGCGGCCTGCCTGGTCCGCGAAGTGGGCGGCACGGTCACGGCCCGGGATTTCCTGGAGCGCCGCTCCCAGTCCATGAAGGCAGAGGAATGGCGGCTCCTGGCCGGGAGCGGAACCGGTCCGGCCGCGCCGGGGGACCCCAGACGCCCTTCGGGCGCCACCCCAGGCACGGCCGGAAGAGAAACCTTGCCGGCCGCGCCGGGGGACCCCAGACGCCCTTCGGGCGCCACCCCAGGCACGGCCGGAAGAGGAACCTTGCCGGCCGCCCCGAAGCCGGCGCCGGGCTCCGCGCCTTCGCCCAAGGAGAGTCCCCGCCCCGCCGCCGCGACCCCGGCTGAGCCGGCCCCGCCGCCCGCGCACACGCTGTGGGACGAGCACATCCTCCCGTTCGTGTCGGATAACTGGACCATGCTGGCCGGCATCGGCATGGTGGTCGTGGGCTGCTCCATCCTGGCGTACTGCACCTGGGACAAGCAGTGGTTCATCCGCTACACCATCCTGCCCGCTCTCCTCGGATGCTTCACGGCGGGGCTGGCCCGGCTCGGGTCCTGGATCGAGAGGCGGAGCGCCGCGTTCAGGGGCACGGCGGACTTGCTGCGCGGCGCCGCCGTGGCCCTCCTGCCCGCCAACTTCATGGCCATGGCGCTCCTGGGCAGAGACCCGCAGGTCACGCACAAAGCCTGGGTCCTCCCCTTCGCCGCGGTCCTCTATCTGGTCGTCTTCGGGAGGTGCCTGCGGTCCTGGTGCGCCGCGGTGCACCCGTCCCTGAAGAGCCTGCTGGGAGACACCCTCCTCCTGCTCAACGGCCTGGTCCTGCTCGGGCCGCTGCTGCAGCTCCTCGCCCCCTCCGTCGACGGGCTGCGCCTCGCCCTGGGGGCCGGGTTCCACGCGGGGTTCATCATCATCGTCTGGTCGGTCTTCCGCTTCGTGAGAAACGAGGTCCCCGGCGTGCTGGCCGAAGGTGAGCGCGTGCCGTGGTTCTTCGGTGTCGCCGCGGCCACCACGTTCATCCAGGTGTTCCTATGGGTCCACGGCCTCATGCGCCTCATGCCGCGGGCGCACACCTACGCCTGCATGGTGATCGCGACCGGCGGGCTGGTCCTCCTGTCCGAGCAGGGGACCAGGCGCAAGCCCGGCGAAGGGCCGGCCTACGGGAAGGAATCCTTCATCGGCTACGCCTTCATCCTCCTGGGCCTGCTGATGGGCGCCGCCCAACCGGGTGTCCGGCTGGCCTCCCTGGAACTGGCGGGGGCGGTCTGGCTCGCCCAGGCGGTATGGCGGCGCGACACCCTCCACGCCTGGATCGGCTTGACGCTCATGGCGTTGGGAGGCGGCTCCATCGCAACGTGGGGTTCCTTCCCCGGCCCCTGGATCCCGGCCCTGGGGTTCGGACTGGCGTGCGCCGCCGGCGCCGCCGGCCCGCCCGCCATGCGGTGGTGGGATGGATTGGGGGGAGTGGCCGCCAAGATGCAGGCCTCCATCCTCGCCGTCACCGCGGTGCTGGCCGTCTTGACCCAGCTGCATTACCAATCTCCGCCCCTGAAGACGGGCGGCCTGCTGCTGGCGACAGCGGCTCTGCTGGCCTGGCGCGCCCGCCAGGACGACGACCTGATCTGCCTCCATTCGACCATGGCGGTCCTGGCCGTCTGCCTGCCGTACCTGGGGTTCGCGGACCTGTCCGGACGGACACTGCACGGCAACAACCTCGTCCTGGGACTGTCAATCCTTTCGCTGCTGTGGATCGGGCTGACGAGCGTCAAGAGGACTCCCCTGCTGCTCCAGGCGCGCTCGACCGTGCTCATCATCTACGGGGCCTTGGCCGTGTCAGCCATGTTCCTGCGGGTGTTCCTCGAAGCCGGCCGGCCGGGCGACGAGACGGGCCTGGCGCCGCTCCTGTCCGTGGCCGGCCCGCTGATGATGGCCGCCTCACTCGCCGTGGCCGCCTTCCACTCCCGGTCCCTCCTGCCCGCCGTCATGGGGGCCGTCGCGGTCGTCATCCTGCTGCCGGAGTTGAAGCTGGCCGTGCTCCAACGCTGCCCTTTCATATCATGGGGATCGGGATTGTTGAGCGGCGTCTGCGCCCTGGCGATGGCGCTGGCCTGTTTCCCTCTGGCCCGGTCGCCCCGGCTCAAGGACCTGGGGCAAGGCGACCTCTTCGCCGGACGCGTCCCCTTCCCCTGGCAGAGGCGCGACCACACGCTCTTCACCTGGCCCCTGCTGGCCTCGGCGGTCCTCTTGAGCCTGAAGGTGGACACCTGGAACTTGCTGAGGAACCTGGTCCTCGGCGGCGTCCACCTGAAGACCGCCGCGGCCTTCATCCTCGCCGGCTGCGCCTGGACGCTCGTCGCGGTGTTCCAACGGCAGGAGCCCCGGGCGAAGACGGCGGCGTCCCTGGGATGGATATCGGCGTCCGCGGGCGTCCTGTTCATCTACGATACCCTCTTCGATGGGCCCCTCCGGCACCATGTCCTGCTCTGGGGAATCTTCATGAACGGCCTCTACCTGTCCTACCGGCACGGGCTGGAGCCGCGCCATCCCTGGGCCGCCGACCTCCTCGCCGACCCAGCCCGAAGCGTCCTTCGCAACGCCAGCGTGGTCGTGTCCATGGGCGTCATCTGGGCTCTCCTGATGGGCGAGAGCGTCGGGGACCTGTGGCCGCTCCTGCTGTTCTCCTTCGCCCAGCTGTCGTGGTTCGGCCTGACCGACGGGGAGGCGGGCTTCGGGACGCTCCTCTTCGTCCAAGCATGGGCGGCCGTCGCTGCCTGGGCCGTGCCCGGGACGGAATCGCTCCTGGTCCGGCTGTCCTGGGCCGCGGCCACCACTCCCTCGCTGCTCTTCCTATTAGCCATCCAGGCCGGCTACATCTTATTGGAAGCCTCCCCCTCCCGCCACGCCATGCTGCGCCCGCTGGTCGCGCCGGCGTTCTCCCTGGCGAGCCTCGCGGCCCTCGCCGCCGGAGCGGCCGGCGTCCATGACGCGGTCTTCCTCGGCCGCCTCGGCCAGCCGCAGCAGTGGCTGCTGGCGGCCGTCGTCGCGGTCACGGCCCGCGCGCAACGGTCCGGACCGCTCGCGCTGTTGGCCGTGCTGCTCGGCTACGCCGCCCTCGCCGCCGGCAGCCTGGCTCCGCTGGCCGGCTGGGAGCCCAGGCTGGAGTCGCTGGTGTCCCCGTGGCGCCTGGGCGCCCTCTCCTTGGCGATGGCCGCCCTCGCCGTCTGGGGAGAGCGCGCGAGCCGGCGCTGGCCGCGGCTGACGGAAGGCAGGCTCAGCCAGGGGTTCCTGGCGACGCCGGTCCTGCCCTGGATCCAGGGCGCGGCCATGCTGCTTGCGTGGTTCGCCGTCATCCGCCACGCGGCCGAACCAGCCCTGAGGAACGCCGTCCCACAACTGGCGGCCCCGTATCTCGCCGCCGCCTCCATGGCGGTCTTCGGGGTGTCGCGCGCCGAGGCCATGGCGCTGGCGGTCTTCAGCCTGTTCCTGAGCGTGGGGAACGTCCACGCGGTGCGCGCGTTCCTGGGCGAGACGCTCCGGGGACGGGGCCTCATGGAGAACCACCTCCTGTGCCTGGGCCTGGTGGTCACGGCATTCCAGTTCTCCCTCGCCCGATCCCTGGTCCGCCGGGAGACCCCAGACGCCCTTCGGGCGCCACCCCCGGCACGGCCGGAAGAGGAACCTTGCCGGCCGCGCCAGGAGGCCCCAGACGCCCAGACCTTCATCAACCGGGCCTGCCTGTGCCTGGCTGGGCTGGTCCTCGCCCTCCTGGGGGCCACCTACTTCGTCCACCCCGACGTGGAGATGATGAGCGACACCCGGTTCGTCCTCTCGGGGCTCATGGCCTACGCGGCGGGCCGATACTTCCACCGGGCGAGCCGCAGCCCCGACGCCGGGGAGCGGCCCTACACGCGCGTGTGGGAGGGCTTGTACCACTTCGGGGTCGTCACCGCCATCTGGTGCGCGGCCCTCATGGTCCCCTGGCTCAGGAACCCCGACGCCGCCTTCCCGGCGCTCGGGCTGCCGGTCCTCTATTTCTACCTGCGCTGCCAGCTGGGCCCCCGCATGGACCCAACCATCGTCCGGTATCGCGACACGACGGCGACGCTCTGCTTCTTCATGCTCGTCCTCTACGCCTTCCGCGGCGCCTTCCAGGTGGTGATGTTCCCCGAGGCCCCCGTCGGGCTGGGGCACTACCACGTCAACGCGCCGTTCGTCATGGCGCTGGCCTTCGTGATGCTGCACCTCCACGGGATGGGAGGGAATTTCTGGCTGGCCTTCTACGGCGGGCTGGCCATGATGGCCGGGAGCTATTTCGCGCTGTCGGCCATCCCGGGGCTGACCCCCTTCGAGCACCCCATCCCCGCCGCGTGGTGCGCCGTCGGGATCGGCCATTTCTGGATGCTCTTCAGCTCCCAGCCCTCGCCGCTGAGGACCTTCGTCCAGCGCATGGCGGCCATCGACGGGCCGCTCTGGTTCACGCTGCGCAACTGGTGGGGCATCTTCCTGCTGGCCGCGACGCAGGCGTGCGTCTTCTGGGGCATCGCGGACCACCGGTTCCACGGCCACATGGTGGCCCCGCTGCTCCTGGGCGGCACCACGCTGCTCATCCATCAGGGGCTGATCAGGGAGTCGGTCCCCATCCTCGGCCTGGCCGGGCTCGAAGCCATGGCCATGCTCCACGCGGACTTCTTCGTGACGAGCTTCCTGCCCAAGGAAGCCGTCCTCTGGGCGCTGCTCGCCATCTGGGCGGCCGTCCTGCTCGCCTGCCAGGCCAGCCGCCGGGAGGCCGACTTCAAAGCCGCGGCGCCCATCGGCCTGGGGCTGGGCTGCGCGGTGATGATCCACGTTCTTTACCACCGCCCCTGGTCGCCCGCCGGGCTCTTGGGCTTGGCGGCCGCGGCCGCGCTCGCGGCGGTGACGCCCCGGGAATCCCGACGGCCGGCCTCGCCGGAGGACAACGCGCTCGCCGCGGCCCTGCTCGCCGCTCCCTTGTGGCTGGCGTATTTCGGCCAGAGAACTTTCCACCTGGACGCCTACCCCTGGACGACCCTCATCACCACGGCGACGCTGCTCCTGACCGGGACCTTCTCACGCTGGGTCCAGGGCGGCTTCGCGCCGGCCTACCTGGAGTGGGACAGGACGCCCCCGCGCCTCTTCGACCATACCCTCGCCTGGCTCGGGACGCGGGGCTTTGCGGTCAACGCCGTCTGCCTCTACGCCGGGTTCCTGTCGACGGCCTCGGTCCAGCTGGCGATGTACGGGCGGCCTTTCGAGCCGCCGGACCTGGCCCTCATCCTGGGGCTCTACGGCGCGTCCATCGCGGCGTGGCGCCAGGAGGGGCTGCGGCGCCGCGACCTGGCGTCGTACCTGATGCTCGAGCTGTGCCTCCTGTGCTTCCTGGCGGTCGTCCGCCGGCAGCTGATGCTGACGCTCGACTGGTGGAACCACGAATACGACGTCTGGGCCGGGCTCGGGATTTCCTGGGCGCTGGCGGGCGCCAAGCAGATCAAGCCCGACGCGCCGAGAGAAGAGCGCATCCCCTTGCTGGGCACGCTGCTGGCCATGCCCGTCGTGGTGCTGGGCTGGGTCCTGGCGCGCGGCATGAGCCCCGACATGGTCCTCCTCGTCGTGGGCGTCTACAGCCTGATGTTCGCCTTCATGGCCAAGGACGACCGGCAGTCCCCCTACCACTTCGTGGCCGTCGGGGGCTTCGTCGCGTTCATCCTCGTCGGCTTCTGGACGAAGCTCGAGCTGCGCGCGGTCCAGGCCTACGTCATCCCCGTGGGGATGGGGGTCCTGCTGCTCCTCCAGATGTTCCGCGACAGGATCGCCCCGGCCCTGCGCAACGAGATCCGCGCCGTCACCCTCCTGTCCATGCTGGGCAGCGCCGGCTACTACGCCCTGCTCGACGACCGCTATCCCCTGGCGTTCCACATGACGATGCTCGCGCTCTCCGTCTTCGCCATGGCTCTGGGCAGCTTCCTGCGCGTGCGGCTCTACGTGCTCCTGGGGCTGGCGGGCCTCCTGACCGACCTGGCCTCCATCCTCTACAAGGTCGTCCTGCACCTGGACCGCGGCGCCCGCATCACCCTGATCGGCAGCCAGGTGCTCCTGTTCGGCGCGCTCCTCATCGGCGGCGCGATCGTCTACAAGACCCACCAGGACAAGCTCAACGAGACCTTCGAGCGCTGGCGCGGGCGATGGGTGACCTGGGAATGAAGGACACCGGCCGCGCCGGGAGGCCCCAGACGCCCTTCGGGCGCCACCCCCGGCACGGCCGGAAGATGAACCTTGCCGTCCGACGGATGCTCCTCGCGGCGGCCTTCCTGTTCCCCCCCGGCCTCCACGCCCAGGAGGAGCCCCTCGGCGTCGTGGTCTCGCAGGCAGTGACCGCCCCGGGCCGCATCGACGCCCGCCGGGCCTCGCGGGGCCTGGGCGAAGGCGGCGTCCTCGACATCCTCGCGATCGCGACGTTCGCCGCCGCGCTCATCCTGTCCGCCAGGTTCTTCACGGGGGCGGGAAAGCCGCCCCCCATTCCCGGCCAGCCCGACGCCCGCGGCGCGCCGTTGGGCCGGAGGGGCCGGCGCGACGCGAAGGGCTTCGGGGAACAGGACTATCTGGCGGGGGTGGCCGACGCGGGCAAGCGCGGCGAGATCGCCGCCTCCTGCCATCGCTCCGGCAAGGCCGGCGAGTTCATCGCCAGGAACCCCGAGCGCTCCCCCGAGTTCTACGACGCCTACGCCCGGGCCTTCCTGATGCTCGGCGACGCGGACACGGCGCGCAGGCTGCTCGAGCTCAAGAAGCCCTCGGATTCCAGGGACGCCGAGCTCTGCTCCGCGCTGGCCAAGGCCCACGGCGGACGCCGTCCTTCCAAACTCCCCGCGGTCCAGGCGTACGTCGACAACCTGGCCCTGGCGGTCGAGCTGTCCAGCCACTCGTTCCACCACGAGGCGGTCTCGCTGCTCAGCGACGAGCTCCTGGCCGCCGCGGCCGTGGACAGCTACGAGACCGTCCAGGTCGTGAGCGTCCTTCGGGCGGCCGGCAGGCTCGACGAGCTCCTCAAGCCCCGCCGGGGCAGGGGCGGCGCGTTCCACCGGGCCTACGCGGCCGCCTTGCGGTCGCTCAAGGACCCGGGCGCCGCCCTGGCCCTCCTGGAGGCCCGGCCCCTGGAGCCCGAGGACTGCGCACTGTACGTGGAGTGCCGCAAGGAGTCCGGGAGCGCCGACCGGCTCGCCGACGCCCGGGTCCCCGAGGGCAGCAAGGCCGATTTCGCCCAGGCGCTCATCGACGCCGGGCAGGACAGGGCCGCGCTCAAGGTGCTGACGGAAGGCCGGCAGGCCGGCCTGGGCAGGCGGGACTACGCCCTCGCGCTGCGCGCCTGCCAGAGGCTCGGCGAGTTCGCGGCCGCGACGAGGATCTTCGACGAACTCCAGGACTCGATGGCGCTCATGGAGGCGCCGGAGCTCTACTACCTCCACGCCCTCCTCTGCGAGAAAGCCGGCCGCCTGCAGCCGGCCCGGGAGATCTACGAAAAGCTCGCCAAGCGCATCAGCGACTACAAGGACGTGGCCGCCCGCCTCAGGAACCTGGACTCCGTCTCCGAGCGCGACATCACCCGCCTGACCGCCGCCCTCGCAGAGCCCTCGGCCGCGCCGGCCACGGGCCGGCCCGCGCCGCAGGTCGTCGCGGGGCAGTTCGAGTTGCGAGAGCCCCTGGGCGTGGGCGGGATGGGCATGGTCTTCAAGGGCTGGGACCGGTCCCTCTCCCGGCCCGTCGCCGTCAAGCAGATGCGCGAGACCATCGCCCGGGACGCTGGGGCGCGCGAGCAGTTCCTCAGGGAGGCGCGCCTCGTGGCCGCCCTCAACCACCCCTACATCGTGTCCATCCACGCCATCGCCACGGAGGGGGCGGACATCTTCCTGGTCTTCGAGTTCGTCGACGGGGAGAACCTCCAGCAGATCGTGGCCAGCCGGGGCCGGATCGCCCCGAGGAACTGCGTGAACATCCTGCACCATGTCTGCGACGCCCTGGCCTACGCCCACCAGAACGGCGTCATCCACCGGGACCTCAAGCCGGCCAACATCATGCACGACAACAAGAGCGGCCACGTGAAGGTCATGGACTTCGGCATCGCCGCCCCGGCGGCCGATGGCGGCCGCCCGCCCTACTGCGGGACGCCGGCCTACATGGCGCCGGAGCAGCACGCGGGCGCGGCCTGCCCCCAGTCCGACGTCTTCTCCCTGGGCGCCACGCTCTACGAGATGCTGACCGGCGAGCTCCCCTTCAAGGGCGGTCGCGACGACATCCAGCGGCGCAAGGAGGCGATGGACTACGCCCCGCCATCGGCCGTAGCGCCCGGGCTCCCCGAGGCGTGGGACAAGGTCGTGGCCAAGTGCCTCGCCCCGGACAAGCGCCACCGCTACGAATCCGTGAAATCCTTCATGCGGGCGGCGGCCCAGGCGCCCGACCATGCTTAGCGCGCTGCTGGCCGCGCTCTTCGTCGCGGCGACCCGCGCCGAGGCCGCGCCCCGCGTCAGCGACGCGAGGTTCCGCCAGGAGCCCGACGGGCTGGTGCACATCGCCTACACGCTCGACGACCCCGGCGACTCCTGCTGCGAAATCGGCCTCTGGCTGTCGCAGGACGGGGGCAAGACCTTCGCGCTCTCGCCCAGGACGCTCAAGGGGGACGTGGGCCGGGTCACGGCCGGCGGCGAGAAGCACGCGGTGTGGGACGCCAGCGCCGACTACCCGGCCCTCTCGGGCAAGGACTTCGTCTTCCTCATCCAGGCGAGGAACTTCGACTTCTCCTACGCCTCGATGCCGGAGGGAGGCCCCATCGGGAGCGATCCCCACCGGCCGTCCACCCAGCCGTCGCGCGCCGACCAGGCGCGCCAACTCGCCGCCGCGCAATCCCAACGCGCCTCCCAGGTACACTACCTCTCCGGCGTCGTCTATTTCCAGAAGGGCGAATACGAGAGGGCCCGCGACGAGTGGTCGCTGTCCCTCGGGCTCGACCCCTCCAATACGGACGCCCGGGCGGGGCTGGAAAAGCTCGAGAAGCTCTTCGGCAAGAGGCCGGACCGGCCGGCCTCCAGGCGCGACTTGCTCAAGCCCCTATGGCCGAGCCGTCCCGGCGACGACTCTCCCGAGGGGCGCGATGCCCCCCTAGCGGGCTCCGCGCGGGACGCTCGAAGCCCGGAGTCCCCGCTGCCTCCCGCCGGCATCGACCCAACCGCCGTGTCGGAAGACGCCCGGCGGTCGTCCCAGCAGCACTATCTCTCCGGCGTGATCTACTTCCAGAAAGGCGACTACAAGAAAGCCCGGGACGAATGGACCCTGTCGACCGCGCTCGACCCGAACAACCCCGACTCCCGCAACGGGCTCAAGCGGCTCGATGAGCTCTACAAGGAACGCTAGGGGCCAAAGGTCCCGGTCGCTCCTGGGCCCATGGGCCCTGGCCCTCATAGGACGGCTGACCTACACTCTGGCTGCCGAGGCCTCCGCTGGGGCCGCGGGAAGCAGGACCGGAGGTGTGACGATGCGACTCGCCCGTTTTGCCGCTGCCGTGTCTTTCGGCCTTCTTTCCGCCGCAGCGCCGTGCCGCGCCGAGGGACCCGTCCGGCCGGGCGATCCGCTCTTCGACGGCTCAGCCGGGGCCTCGATCGATGCCGCCATGTTCCAGGCCCTCCGGGAAGCCCCGAGGCCCGCGGCCCACCGCGCCCCGGCGCGGCCCAAGGCCTCCGCCGACCTCTACTACTTCACCCCCGAGGAAGCCGCCGAGGCGGCGAAGCTCCCCTCGTTCCAGCCCAAGTCTCGCGGCTACACCTTCGACAGCGACGTCCCTCCCGCCATCCAGGCCCAGGTCCGCGACGACCTCGCCTTCATCAAGGGCATCCAGGGGACCAAGGCCACGCCGCTCCACCAGAAGATCTACGGCAAGGTCGACGGCGCGGCCTACACCCAATTCTTCGAGTCCCGGGTCACCGGCATCGGCATGAGCGGGTGCGGCAACGGCAACGCCGTCGCCTGCGTCATGCCCCTCATGGGCCCGTCGAAGATGTGGCTCACGCAGAACTACATCAAGTTCAGCCACCCCCAGATCTCCCGGATGATGGTCGTGTTCCACGAGGCCCGCCACACCGAGGCCCGCCACCTGTTCTGGGGGCACGCCACCTGCCCGGACCCCTTCAAGGACGCCGACGGCAACGACATGAAGAGCATCTGGACCGGCGCTTTGCTGGCCGGCGAGCCCGCCTGCGACAAGACCCCGCTCGGCTCGTACGGCTCGTCGACCATCATGCTCAAGAACATCCAGAAATCCTGCGCCAACTGCACCGAGAAGGTCAGGATGGACGCCGGCCTCTACGGCAACGACCAGCTCGACCGCATCACCGACGCGGACGCCCGCCGGGAGATGGAAGCCGACTTCGGCAGATGAAGCGCGGCGTCCTGGCCGCGGCCGTGGTCGTCCTTTGCGCGCTCGCGGGCCTGGGCTGGCGGGCGGCGAGGACCCATCCTGGCGTCCCGCCGCCCGCCGCCGTTTCGGGACCCCGGCTCAAGCTCGAGACACTCGAGGATATCCTCCGCTCCCGCAACGACAACGACCCCAGGCTCGACCGGGACTTCAACGACCTCTCGCCCGAGGCCAAGCGGCTCTTTCGGCGCAAGTACGCCGAGCTCCCGCCGGAGAGCCGCAACGACCGCGGCACCATCGTCTATCTGCTCGGCAAGAACCTCGACGACGCCGAGGACTGGCGCTTCCTGCGCGACGTTGCCGGCGAGCCTCCATGCCTGAACCTCGCCGGCTGCTCGACAGAACCCGCGCCCGGCCTCGCCAAGGCCTTCGGCGAGGACGTCACGCTCGCCTACCCGTCCCTCGTCGCGCTCAAGCAGGCCCAGCGGGTCCTCGAAGGCCCCCCCACCCCGGAGCGGCGCGCCGAGGCGCTGGCCGTCGTCGCGGCCGGGAAAGGCTCCCGGATGCGCGCGGTCGCCGACCTGGCGGCCGGGCTAGAGCGCCGGTTCTCGCCCTAATCGGGGCCCAGAGGAGCAACGGGCGGGTCGCCCAGGCGCATGCGGACCATGCGGACGGCGGCGTTGGCCGAGGTCTTCAGGCGCACCCACGGGTTGGCCGCGAGCTTGGATTTCCCCCAAGCCCTGGCGAGGTAGTCCACCTCGAACTCCACGATCGCGATCCCGAGGCGGCGGCAGCAATGGAGGATGAAGAGGTCGAACGTGAAGTCCTTGGTGCCGGCCAGGAGGGCCGGGATGAGGGAGCGGTCGAAAACCTTGGGCTGGGCGTTGACGTCCGACGGCGCCTGGCCGGGACGCTCCGAGTCGCCGGCGCGCACGCCCAGGATGGCGGCGGCGAGACGGTTGTAACCCCACGTCACACAGCGGTCGAGCGGCGGTCGGCCGAGCCTGCGCCCCTTGACGAGGCAGGGACCCTTGCGCTGCTCCCGCTCGTAGAGGTCCATGGCCTTGACCAGGTCCTCGGGCGGGCACTGGAGGTCCGCGTGGGTGACGGCCACGGTCCGGGCCGCGGCCGCCTTGAGGCCTTCCTGGATGCCGTGGCCGTAGCCGATGTTCTTCTCGACCCTGACGGTCTTGACGAACGAGAAGCCGGGCGCGGTCGAGGCCGGAGGACGAGCGTCCGGGGCGCTCTCAGGAAAGACGTTGGCGTCCCCGGGCGCCGCGAGCGCGGCGGCCAGGGCCGCCGGCGTGCCGTCGGTGGAGCCGTTGTCCACCAGCACGAGCTCGAAGTCGAGCCTGCTCCTCAGCGAGCGGAACCTCTCCAGCAGCGCCGGGATGTTGCCCGCCTCGTTGTAGCAGGGGATCACGACCGACACGACGGGCGTCCCGGGCATCAGCGCTCGGCCATGCCGCTCAGGATGGCCAGGAAGACCAGTTGGCTGAGGCCGCGCATGTCGGCCTGCCACCGGGGCGAGCCCCGGACGAACTCCGAAAGGTCGGGCGCCACCCGGGCCGCGATGGCGCCGACCTCCTCGGGGGAGAGGCGGCCCTCGAACTCCACGGTCTGCCGCTCGAGGCTCGGGTCGAGGGACCAGCCCACCTTGAGCCTCCCCCCTCCGAGCTTCGTGAGCTCGTCCACGAGGTCCTCGATCTCGACCACGGCGCTCGAGACCGTGTGCCGCACCCGGAGCGGGGCGTCGTCCGCCTTGGGCGACTCCTCACCGAGGGGCTCGGCCGGGGCGTAAGCCACGACCCAGTCGGCGAACTTGCCCTGGGGCTGGATGTAGCGGTCGGAATCGTCCCGCCGCCGCTCGATCTCCTTGGCCACCTTCTCGGGCGCGTGGCCGCGGTCGCGCACGTCCCGGCGCACCTTCCAGAACTTCCTGAGGGACTCGTCGGTCTCCAGGTAGACCTTGACGTCGAAGGCGTCCCTCATCCGGCGGGAAACGAAGGGATGGAGCCCCTCGAAGAGGATGACGCCGTTGGGCTCGACGGCCGCGGGCTCGGTGAAAGTCCCGGTGGCATGGTCGTACTGGGACTTGACCACGGCCAGGCCGCTCTTGAGCTGGTGCAGGTGCTCGACGGGCTGGCGCAGGTAGTTCGCCCGCGGGTGCAGGTGCGTGAAGTCCTCCCACGCCTCATGGCCTCTCTCCCAGCGGTGGTAGTCGTCGCCGTGCAGGCGCACCGTGTTCTCCGGCCCGACCACGAGGGCCAGGTCCTCGGCCAGGGTGTGCTTGCCGGACGCCGAGTCGCCGCCGATGCCCACCGCGATGGACCGGCGCAAGGCACGATAGCGCGCGTGGGCCCGCACCCCGACGCGGTACACCCAGACGACCACGAGCGCCAGCGAGGTCTGCATCACGGAGAACATGATGTCCGGGACGTGCTGGAACGACGGCGGCATGAACTCGGCCAGCGGGGCGACGTTGGGCGCCAGCGCCACGAAATACAGGACATAGGAGACGGTGTAGGCCCAGTAGGGCAGGTACCCCACGAGGTCCTGCCGGATGAGGAAGTAGCACAAGAACGGGACGGCCCAGAACGCCCAGCCCGGCATGGGCGTGACGAGGACGATGAGGGTCGTGAAGACCAGCCCCGTGTAGAGCACCAGCAGGTCCCGCGAGATGCGGTCGTACGAGAAGAAGTGCAGCAGGAGCGCCAGCAGGACGGCCGGGCAGAGCAGGATGGTCGAGCCCTTGGGCATGACCACGCCCAGGTCGTAGACCCAGTTGATCTCCTTGGCGCCCAGCACGAGCACGCGGTAGCCCTCGCTGAGCAGCATGGGCAGGCCGACGCAGACCGAGCACGCCGCGGCCAGGGACACGAGGTAGGCCGCGATGACGGACGTCCTGTCGGCCCGGCGCGCCCCTTTGGCCAGAAAAAAGCCTATGAGGGGCACGGCGACCGCGATGTGGAACTTGGCCCCGATGCCCACGCCAAGCAGGGCGCCGGCCCACCAGGGCGCCCCCTGGGCCGCGGCCGCGAGGCTCGCGAACAGGAAGGCGGTGGGGATGGCGTCGATCTGCCCGTGGGCGTAGCTGACGTAGAAGAGGACCGGCGAGCACCAATAGAGGTAGACCACCACCTTCCAGCGGCTGAGGAACCACCGGCACAGGATGAGGTAGATGGCGATGTCCGCGGCCAGCATGGGCACGCGCATCAGGAGGAACTCCAGCCAGTGCGGGACGTTCGCCGCGCTTCCAAACAGGACCGTTGCCGGCGCCATGGGCAGGGCGAGCGCGGCGAGCATGGTGGCCGAGTAGGGGAAGGCGTCGAGCACGCCCCGCCTCATGAACTCGGTCCACGGGTCGGACAGCCCCGAATCGAGGAAGTAGGAGACGAACTTGATGAAGCGCTCGTCCAGGAAGTAGGCGGAGCCGAAGAAACAGCTCGCGGCCAGCTTGGCGGCCAGCACCCCCAGGAACACCCGGTCGCCAAGCTGCTCCTTGTTGCCCCGCAGGAACTCCTTCAAGCCTCTCACACCCTTGCCCCCATGAAGTAGCCGTCCCAGTAGCGGAATTGCGCGAGCGCGTCCGGGCTGCCCCAGTTCAGGTACGCCCACGCCTCGAAGGCCCTCGCGTCCAGGCCCTTCTCGACGGCGAGGTTGCCCACCGAGTCGAGGTAGGCCTCGCCCTTGACCTTGACGCCGCGCGAGAGGAGCTCCTCCGCGAGCTCGGCCATCAGCCTGGCGGTGCGAAAATAGAACGTCCCCACCAGGAGGAGGTCCTTCTGGGGCTTGGGGCCCAACGCGGCCTTGACCGAGACCCGGCGGATGCGCCCGTCCTCCCCGGCGTCGATGTAGGCGTAGCTCTCGGGGGTGCGCCGCACGTCCGGGTAGCCCCGGACCCCCACGATGACGAGGTCCGGCTTGCCGGCGAGCAGCCTGGCCCAGGCCGCGTCGTCCCATAGGAGCCCGTGGTCGCAGCTCGAGACCAGCACGGGCTCGTCGGGGTCGAGGCTCGCTATGGCCTTGGCCGCGGTCTCGGCCTGGCCCGAGGTCGGCTGGTCGAGCACGACGAGCTTGGCCCCGGGGGCGGCCTGGCGGACAGCCTCCTCGATGGGCCGGCGTACGACCAGGACGGGAGGCTCGGCGCTCCGGGGCAGGAGGTCGGCCGCGGCCAGGAACATGGGCTTGCCCCTTACCGGCACGAGCGGCTTGGGGCACTCATGGCCAGCGAAGCGCGAGCCCAGGCCGGCCATGGTCATGAGCAGGCGCGGCCCTTCGCCGGCCCGATGCTCCCACCGGCCGAACCGCTCGAAGGCGCGGTGCCAGTACAGGTAGTCCTCGAGGTCCTCGGGCGTACCCCACTGGCAGAAGTGCGGGATCTCGTAGACCAGAACCTTGAGCCCGTCGGCGATCATGGGGTTGTAGACCAGGCTCATGTAGTACTCACCGCCGAGGGTCAAGCCCCGGTCCGAGGCTTCCTGGAGGTACGTGAGGGCCACGGCCCCGGACGAGAAGTAGTAGGTCCCCGACGAGGCGTACTCCCGCGTGCGGTCCGGCGTGAAATGGCCCTTCTCCTTGACCTCGAGGACGCGGCCCCCCTCCTCCCGGCAGTAGGCGTAGAGCGTGCCGGACAGGTAGTGCGGCTGGAAGCCGCGGTAGCAGAGGATGGCGCCGTCGCAGGCCGTGCGCTGGGCGAACTCGCGGAAATGGTCGGGGTCCCAGGCGAAGCCGAAGTCGCAGTAGTTGATGATGGTCGGCAGGTCGGGCTGCACGCGCTCCCTGGCCTCGAGGACCGTGTGGACGGGCCCGAGCTTGTGCGGGCCGACGGCCGCGATCTCGCACCCCGGCGCCGCCGCCATGAGCACGTCCCTCAAGCCGGTGGACGCCAGGTGCTCCGAGTTGCACACGAACACGAACCGGCAATCGCGCGGGAACTTGCGCACGAGACGGCTGATGACCGGCTCGCCCGCCACGTCGAGCAGGGGCTTGGGCTCCCGGTACCCGGCCTCCTGGAACCGGCGGCCCGAACCGCCCATCGGGATGACGACCTGCAGGGTCTTCAAGGCCGTCCCCCTTCCGCGCCCAATAGAGCGGGCAGGTCGGAGAGCCTGCGCAGCCTCGGCACCGAGTCCCGGGGAGGGGTGCCGCGGGGCAGGAAGAAGGCCGCCTGGAGCCCGGCGCGACGGGCGCCGAGCACGTCCATGCTCCACGAATCCCCGACCACCAGGGTCTGGGCAGGCTTGCAGCCCAGGCGCCGGCAGGCCTCGAGGAAGATCCTGGGGTGGGGCTTCTCCACGCCCATCTCGTCGGACGTCACCACGACCGGCAGCAGCCTGCCGTCGGGGTCGATGAGCCGCAGCTTCTCCAACTGAAGGCCGCACTCCTGGTTGGTGACGATGCCGAGCTTGTAGCGCCGGGCGAGGGAGGCCAGCAGGCGGCCGAGGCCCGCCGTGTCGGCGCGGGCGAACGACCGCTCGTACGCCCGGCCCATGGCCAGGGTCAGTCCCGGGGCGGCCCTGCCCAGCAAGCGCTCCACCAGCCTCTTGAAATAGAGCAGCCGGTTCCTGGCCGCCGGCGCGTCCCCCAGCCGGGCCTTCACGTCGGCCCGCGAGGAGGCGTAGAGCCGGTCGAAGGCGGCTCGGCCGAGCGGCCGGACGCGGCGCAGGGCCTTCCACGCCTCGGTGATCCCGGCGGCGTGGCTCGCCGCGGTCGGGAAGAGCGTGTCGTCCAGGTCGAAGAGCACGGCCCGGACGGTCAAAGCCATAGCTCGGGGTGCTTGGTGCAGACCGCGTCGGCGTGGCGCCCCAGGGGCCGGAACCCGGCGATGCGCGCCGGCGGATAGCCCTCCAGTTCCGGCGACACCAGGCAGACCTTGAACCGCCGGCCCAGGGCGCCGGCCGTCCGGGCCTGGGCCGGCTTGCCGCTGAAGCAGTCGAGCCAGACCCAGTCGACCCGGCGAGCCAACAGGAGCGCGGCGGCTGCGGGCTCGTACTCGGAGACCCGCAGCGCGATCCTGCGCTCGCGGCCCCGGACGGCCAGCCTCACGGTGGACGGGTAGGTGAGGTCGAGGAAGAAGAACCGCTCGATGCCACGCTCGGCCAGCATGGGCAGGACCTCGCCGTCGAGGCCGTCCTCCTTGACATTCAAGATGAGGATGCGCCCGCGCCGGGTCCGCGCGAAAGCGTCCAGGAACCCCTCCAAGCCGGGGCCTTCCGCGTGGGGCTCGTGGTTGAGGACGAGCCGGCCCTTGCGGGAACGGATGTCGATCTCGGCGCCGAAACGGGCGTCGAGCGCGGCGACCCGCTCGATGCTGTTGACCCTGTGGGCGACGATCTCCATATGGACGCTTCCCGGGGACGAGGCGCCCAGCCCCTGTGAGCACATCCCGTCCGCCGGGCGTCCCATCATACCAAATAGCGCTCGACCTTGACGCCGCCGGGAACCGGGGTTATACTTCGGGTGTAGCTCGCGAGCCGGAGCCCCTCGGAGGATCCCGTGAACGCGCTCAAGCGGGCCGTCCTTTCTTTCTCGCTGGCCGCGGCCGTGGCCGCGCCGGCCGCGTTCCTGGCCCCGCCCGCGGCCCTGGCCGAGAGCGCCCTGCAGTACCGGCAGGCCATCCTCCAGGACCTCGACCCCTCATCCGCCGACCGGCTCCTCAAGAGCGACGCGGACCGGGCCGCGGTGCGGGCCGCCCTCCCCGCCGACAGCACCGCCATCTTCCGCCAGGCCGCGGAGCTCAAGGACCTCATGGACATGCTCGGGGCCCACTCCGACGCAGCGACCCTGAGGCGCGCCCTGACCGCGCGGCCGGCCCCATCGGAGCTCTTCACCCAGCCCGCGAAGCTGTTGGGCTGGACCCAGCGCCATGCCGGCGCCAGCTACGACCTCGTCCGCGCCGTCGTGTGGGATTGGGACAAGCTCACGCGGGAGCAAGCGGCCTGGCTCTCGCCCCAGGTGACGCGCCAGGCTTGGGAGGCGATGACCCTGCCCAAGCGCCACGAGCACATGCGCCGGTGGGGCCAGGCCATCCACGAGAGGCTCATGAAGGCCGCCCCGAAGACCCAGGCCGAGGTCGACCGGATGCGCCAGGAGTACGCGGCGGTCCGGGGAGCGATCTCGCACGACGAGGCCGTGGACATCTCCCGCCGGCTCACGATGGCCAGCCGCTCGATCACTGCCTTGGGCGACGTCCAGAGCCGGCTCTCCAAGCTGCAGGACCCGGCGCTGAAGACCATGCTGGACCAGGCCCGCAACGCCAGGGACATGGAGACCACCCTCTCCACCCTGTCCAAGATCTACGACAGGATGGGGGTCGCCAACGGCTCCCTCAAGGCGGTCGCGCCCGCCGAGGCGGGCCAGACCCTCGACGCCGGCTCCCGGTCCACCCTGGCCAAGGCCCTGGGGCCCGCCCTGATGAGGCAGGTCCGCGGCACGACCGCCGGGGACGACCTGGCCGAGTTCTACAAGACCCACGAGCTCAAGATCGCGGTCGCGCCCCGCAAGGCCATCGCGACCTACGACGACGGCACGCGCACGATCACCTTCAGCGAGGAGCTCATCCTCGAGCTGGTGAAAGGCGAGGGGCTCACGGTGTCCCAGTTCCTCTCCCGGGGGGACGCCTTCGGACGCGCGGCCGCGCTGCTCGCCCCCGTCTTCACGCACGAAGCCACCCACCAGATGCAGAGCGAATGGGCCCGCGCCCAGAAGATCTCGGACCAGTCCGGCCAGCACCGGGAGCTCGAGGCCATGATGGTCGAGGCCCTCTTCACCAACGAGAAGATGGCAGTCGACCCGGGCTTCAAGGCCGTCACGGAGGGCGCCGCGGACCGCTCGCTGCTGGCCGCGGAATCCCTCAGCCTGGCCGAGTCCCTCCGCAAGAACAGGACGCTCTTCCGCAACAAGATCATCGCCGACCACTATCCCGAGCTCAACTCGCTGGAAGCGAACCTCTGGTGCGGGATCACCTTCAACCTCATGCTGGTCAAGGAGCTCCAGGACGAGATCACCAGGCGCCGGCGCCTCCCCATCGCCGAACAGGGCAGGCTCGCGCGAGGACCGCCGTTCCCCAAGCCCGGCATGACCCAGGCCGAGTGGTCGCAGGCGCTCAGGAAGGTCGGGACGCCGTTCCTCGAGGACCAGGTCAAACGTCAGCGGGAGACCGCGGGGGCCAAGGCCGAGGACTACGACAAATCCCGGGACCGGCTGGCCCAAGCCGACCGGAAGGTCGCGCAAGCCATGCAGGACCTCGCCCAGGGCAAGCGGCCCGGACGCAAGGCCTCGGGGGTCCCCCCGCCTTGACGAGGCTGGCCGCCGCCCTCCTGGCGTTCTCCCCCTGGGCCTGGGGCGCGGCGCCGGGCCGCAAGCCGGCGGCCCCCGAGGAGGCAGTCGTGTCCAACCCGTCGTTCGAGTTCCGGCTGCCCAAGGGCTGGCGCCCGGCGCCCACCGAGGACGGCAGCGCCCTCGTCCTGGGCCAGGCCGCCAGCGACGGGGCCAGCACCTTCGTCAGCGTGAGCCATTTCCCCGAGGGCGGAGGGGAGTACAAGGACGCCGCGGCGTACCTGGCGCGCTACCAGGGCCCCCGCCCCGTGAAGGCCGCCTCCACCAAGACCGGCCCCGTGAAAGCGTGCCGCGTGGGTCGCAGGCCCGCCAAGGGCTTCACCGAGGATTCGGTGGAGTTCATCCCGCCGCGTTCGACGGACACCAAGAAGGTCCCCGTCCGGGAGGAGCACGTTGTGCTCGAGCACGGCCGGGGCTTCTACGTCCTCGTGTTCCACGCCTCGAGCGCCGACTTCGCCAAGCGCCGGCCCGCCTTCCAGCGCATCCTCGACAGTTTCCAGCCCAAGTAACTCGCCTCCCCCGCGGGGAGGCGAGTAGCTGTGGGGGCAGAAGCCGTCTCATCAGGATGCCCCGCCGCGGGGGAGGCGAGTAGTTGCTATAATCTCGCCAAGGACCCCCCCATGACAAGACCCTCGAAGTCCTCCGGCCTCAAGATCCCGCGCCGCTTCACCCGGCCCGGCAAGGACCCACTCGACGCGTTCTCCTACGAGCGCCGCAACTCCAAGATCACGGACGCCGACGGCAGCGTGGTCTTCGAGGCGCGCGGCATCGAGGTCCCATCCGGATGGAGCCAGCTCGCGACTGACATCCTCGCCTCCAAGTACTGCCGGCCCGTGACGCCCGACGCCTCCCGCCGGGAGGGCGGGCTCCGCCAGGTCGCGGGGCGGGTGACGCGCACCGTCGGCCGGGCCGCCGCGGAGCAGGGACTGCTCGCCGGCGCATGCGACCAGCGGGCCTTCGAGGGCGAACTCGCCTACCTCCTGGCCAGCCAGACCGCGGCGTTCAACACGCCGGTGTGGCTCAACTGCGGGCTGTCCCAGGAGTACGGACTCAAAGGGCCGCGGGGCAACTGGGCCTGGAACCCGGCGGCGCGCCGCGCCGACCCGTGCGCGGACTCGCTCTCGAGGCCGCAGTGCTCGGCCTGCTTTATCCAGTCCTCGGAGGACAGCCTGCCGGCCATCTTCGATCTCCTCAAGAACGAGGCGCGCATCTTCAAGTACGGCTCTGGGTCCGGCTCGAACTTCTCGCGCCTGCGCAGCCGCCATGAGAGGCTCTCGACCGGCGGGAACGCCTCGGGCCTGATGTTCTTCCTGGAGGTCTTCGACAAGGGCGCCGGGGCCATCAAGTCCGGCGGCATCAACCGGCGGGCCGCGAAGATGGTCTGCCTGGACATGGACCACCCCGAGATCGTCGATTTCATCCAGTGGAAGCAGCGCGAGGAGAAGAAGGTGGCGGTGATGGTGGCCGCGGGCTACGCCCCGGACTTCAACGGCGAGGCCTACCGCACCGTGAGCGGGCAGAACTCCAACAACTCGGTGCGCGTCCCGGACGCCTTCATGGAGGCGGTGCTCAAGGACGGGGACTGGCACACCACCCTGCGGACCACCGGCCAGGCCTTCGAGAAGCACGGCGCCCGCAAGCTCATGAAGCTCGTGGCCCAGGCGGCGTGGTCCTGCGCCGACCCCGGGGTGCAGTTCGACTCCACCATCAACCGCTTCAACACGGCCGCCCGGACCGACCGCATCCGCGCCTCCAACCCGTGCTCCGAGTACATGTTCCTCGACGACACGGCCTGCAACCTGGCCTCCCTCAACCTCCTGAAGTTCCTGAGCGACGACGGCTCCTTCGACGTGGGGTCCTTCCGCCACGCCGCCAGGCTCCTCTTCGTCGCCCAGGAGGCCCTCATCGACTTCTCGAGCTACCCGACCGAGCGCATCGCCCGGAACTCCCATCGCTTCCGGCCCCTGGGGCTGGGCTACGCGAACCTCGGCACCCTCCTGATGACGCTCGGCCTGCCGTACGACTCGGCGGCGGCCCGCGGGTGGTGCGGCGCGCTGACCGCGCTCATGACCGCCGAGGCCTACCTCGCCTCCGCCGAGATGGCCGCCTGCAAGGGGCCGTTCGACGGGTTCGAGGAGAACAAGAAGCCCATGCTGGAGGTGATGGGGCTCCACGAGGCCGCGCTGGGCCGCGTCGAGCCAGGGTGCCCCAAGCCCCTGCTGAAGGCCGCGGCCGCGTCGTGGGCCGCGGCCCGCAAGGCGGGACTCCGCCACGGCTACCGCCACGCGCAGGCCACGGTGCTCGCCCCGACCGGCACCATCGGGCTCCTCATGGACTGCGACACCACGGGCATCGAGCCCGACTTCGCGCTCGTCAAATCCAAGAAGCTCGCCGGCGGCGGGACCGTGCGCATCGCCAACCAGTCGCTCGAGCGGGCGCTGCGCTACCTCGGCTACGGCGGGCCCGACCTGCAGGACATCGTCGGGCACGCCCTGGCGACCGGCGGCGTCGAGGGCGCCGCGGCCCTGCGGCGCGAGCACCTCCCGGTGTTCGACTGCGCCTCCCCCTCCGTGGAGGGCGGCCGCTTCATCGCGCCGATGGGGCACGTCCGCATGATCGCCGCGGCGCAGCCCTTCATCTCCGGCGCCATCTCGAAGACGGTCAACCTGCCCCACCAGGCCACGGTGCAGGACATCGAGGACATCTACGTCGAGAGCTGGAAGCTGGGCCTGAAGGCGATCAGCGTCTACCGCGACGGCTGCAAGCTCTCCCAGCCCCTGTCCGTGGCGCGGGACAAGGACGTCCACGGCTCGGAGGTCAAGACGGCCGCGGCCATCCTCGAGCGCCGCTACCTGCCGCAGAAGCGCACCGGCCACACCTACGAGGCGGCCCTCGCGGGCCACAAGATCTACGTCCGGACCGGGGAGTACCCGGACGGGAGGCTCGGCGAGCTGTTCATCGACTTCCAGAAGCCGGGCTCGCCCATGCAGGAGCTCCTGAACTGCTTCTCCATCGTCGTCTCGCTCGGGCTCCAGTACGGCGTCCCGCTCGAGGAGTACGTCCAGCGGCTCACCTTCACCCGCTTCGAGCCCTCGGGCGCGGTGAGGCATCCCAACATCAAGAACGCGACCTCGATCGTGGATTTCGCCTTCCGCCTGCTCGGCCTCGAGTATCTCGGCCGGACCGACCTGGCGCACGTCGCGCCGGGAGACCCGCCGGCGCCGGCCGCCGAGACCACCGGCACGGCCGGAAGCGGGACCCAACCGGCCGCACCGGGGGACCCCAGACGCCCTTCGGGCGCCGCCCCCGGCACGGCCGGAAGCGGAACACAGCCGGCCGCACCGGGGGACCCCAGACGCCCTTCGGGCGCCGCCCCCGGCACGGCCGGAAGCGGGACCCAACCGGCCGAGGACTCCTGCGACGCCCCGTTCTGCGACAACTGCGGCCACGTGACGGTGCGCTCGGGCACCTGCTACAAGTGCCTCAACTGCGGCAGCTCGCTGGGCTGCTCCTGACCCGGATAGGACTTTAGTCCTACTCCAGCATAGGCCTCCCGGCACTTCCTATAGGACCTAGGTCCTACTACACTACGGGCGATGATCAGCCTGCTGGCTGCGGCGCTGCTGCTGGTCCCCGCCGGCGTTCGGGCGCAGTCCTCCGCGCCCCTCGCCGAGAAGTCCCGGGCCGCGAGCCAGCTCCTCGGCATGGTCCAGGGCGCCGGCTCGGGCGTCTTCGAGGCCTCCTCGCTGCTGCCGGCGCCCTTCCCCGCCGTGCCGCCGGCCGGCCTCCGGCCGCCCATCGAGTTCTCGGCGCCGTCCACGGCGGGCATGAAAGTCTACTTCTCCGACGAGGCCGACGTGAAGGCCCGGCTCGTCCAAGCCATCGACGCGTCGAACGAGTCCGTCGAGATGGCTATCTTCGGGTTCTCCCTCCAGGAGGTGGCCGACGCCCTGGTCCGGGCCAAGGGCAGGGGCGTCGCCGTCCGGGTCGTGATCAACCAGAACCACGTCTTCCCGGTGAGGACCAGGACCAAGGAGGTCCAGTTCCTTCTCGACCAGGGCATCGAGCTGCGCACCCTGCGCGGCACCCGCTCCTACGGCGTCCAGCACAACAAGATCGGCCTCTTCGACCGCAAGACGCTCAAGCTGGGGTCTTTCAACTGGACCTACGCGGCCAACAACTTCAACTACGAGAACGCCCTGTTCACGACCGGGTCCGCCTATGTCGCGGGGTTCGCGGCCTACTGGGATTACATGTGGGCCTTGGCGCGGCCGTTCTCCGCCGGGCCGACCGGGGAGGTGCCCAGCGGCGGCTACCCCACCCCGCCGGCCTGTCAGGGCACGGTCGGGTTCAACGGCGCGCAGTTCCCCGTCTGCGCCTTCTCCCCCCTGGGCCAGACCGAGGCCAGGCTCCTCAAGGCCATCGAGCTCTCCAAGAGCAGCATCGACGTTGCTTCCTACAGCTTCTACTCCGTCCCCCTGGCCCAGGCCCTGGTCGCGGCGCGCGACCGAGGGGTGAAGGTCCGCGTCCTGATGGACAGGGACATGGGCAAGAAGACCCAGATCACCAGGTACTTCGTGGAGAACAACATCGCCATCAAGTGGATGACCGGCCGGGGCAAGGGCGCCATGCACCACAAGTTCGCCGTCTACGACGGCGTCTTCATGGAGACGGGCTCGTTCAACTGGACCGCCAACGCCGAGGCCAATGATTTCGAGAACGTCCTCTTCACGGCGGACGCGGCCACGGCCCGCTCCTACGCCGGCAAGTTCCAGGAGCTCTACGGCCTCGCCAAGGCCCCCGCCCTCGAGCAACTGCCGCCCCCTCCGCCGGACGACGGCGGCGCCGCATCCGCCTCCGAGACGGTCGAATAGGTCCCGTCCTCCGGCCGCGCCGAGGGTCACGCGCCGCGGCCCGGTTGACAGCGGGCGGCCATCCCGAGTATACTTACCGGTAGGTAAGTATGTCCCCTCGCCCCCCCGCCCCCTCGCCGACCCGCCAGCCTGCCCGGGCGGAGGGCATGCGCGAGCGGATCATCAAGACCGCCATCGGGCTCTTCGCCCGCCGCGGCATCGACCGGGTCTCCATCCGCGAGATCGTGGCCGAGCTCAAGGTCACCAAGCCGGTCCTCTACTACTACTTCAAGAACAAGGAGGACCTCTGCCGGGAGATGTTCCTGAGGTACGCGCTGGAAGCCGCCCAGGTCCGCCAGGACGCCGGGGAGGCGAAAGGCGCCCCCCTCGAGGACCTGCTCACGGCCGTCCTCGACGGGCACCTGCGGTTCTTCAAGGCCCGGCCCGAGGTCGCCCGGTTCGCCCTGCAGGCCCTCATCTGCCCCGGGAGCGCCGGGATTCGCCGGGTGGTCGAGGAGTTCGAGGCCCGGCACCAGCGGCAGCTCGTCGCCATGCTCCACCAGTGGGAGAAGGCCGGGGTCATCCGCCGCGGCGCCGCCGGCGACGTCCTGCGGATGGTGAGCGCCGTGCTGACCCACTTCGTCATGTGCATGCACCTGGGCCGCGGGGCCGGCCTGGACGCCGGGCTGCCCCGCAGGCTCGCGCGGCTCGTCTGCGCAGGAGCCGCGGATGCTTGAATTCGCCGCGCTGCTGCTCCTGGCCTCCCCCCTCGCGGCGGCGCCTCCCCGGGACCTCACCATCGACAAGGCCGTCGAGCTGGCGCTCTCGCGCAACACCTCCGTCATCGTGGCGGAGAAGAACAAGGCCATCTACGACGAGCGGGTCCGCCAGTACTACGCCAACGCCCTCCCGGACATCAGGGTCGGCGGCCAGTACTCCTACAACGTCGAGAAGCCTTCCTTCTTCATGGCGGGCAGCAAGATCGCCATCGGCGCCAACAACCAGTACGCCGCCGTCGTCGAGGCCAGCCAGGTGCTCTGGTCCGGCGGCAAGGTCGCCACCGGCGTGCGCATGGCGAAGCTCTACTCCCAGAACGGCGCCGAGGAGCTCCGCCAGGCCCAGGCCGGCGTCAAGAAGGCCGTCCGGCAGCTCTACTACGGCATCCTCCTCGCCTCGGCCACGGTCGACATCCAGCAGGAATCCCTGCGGATGGCCCAGGAGCACCTGGCGACCATCGAAGCCCAGTTCAAGCAGGGCCTGGCCAGCGACCTCACGCTCCTCCGCCAGACAGTCGAGGTCGCCAACACCGAGCCGGCGCTCACCAAGGCGCGCAACATGTACGCGAAGGGCGTCCTCCAGCTCAACAACCTTCTGGCCATCGACCCCGAGGAGTCCCTCAACCCCCAAGGGGCGCTCGAGTGCCACGCCGGCGGCGAAGCCGACCTCGACGCCCGCTACCGTTCGGCCCTCGCCAACCGGCCCGAGGCGCGCGCGGCCAGGCAGTCGTTGGAGCTGGCCAAGCAGCGGGTCGCCTTCGAGAACTCGTCCTACTATCCCGACCTCTACGCTTTCTGGAACAGACAGTTCACGGGCCAGGACGACCGCGGCTGGCCGAGCCAGCAGGGCAGGAGCTGGAGCATGGCCACCGGCGTCAAGCTCTCGATCCCGGTCTTCTCCGGGCTGTCCACCGTCTCCAAGGTCAGGGAGGCGGAGCTCGCCCACGCCTCCGCCCTCCAGGTCCTCGCCGAGACGGAACGGAAGGTCAAGATCGACGTGAAGGGCGCGTGGCTCGACCTCGCGGCGGCCGCCGAACGGGTCCGCTCCCTGGAGAAGGCCGTCGAGCAGGCGCACAAGGCCCTCGCGGCCACCGAGACCCGGTTCAAGAACGGCCTGGCCAGCCAGCTCGAGCTCAACGACGCGACCCTGGCGCTCAACACCTCGCGCATGATCCAGGCTCAGGCCAGGCACGACGCGTGCGTCGCGTCCGCCGAGCTCCAGTGGGCGGCCGACCTATGAAACGGCAGTCATCAAAGGAAAGGACATGAAAAAACTAGTCACCATCGCGCTCATCCTCGCGGCCGGCGCCGTCCTGGTCGCCAAGCATCGGGCCAGGGCCAGGGACCTGGCCAAGCTCGCGGCGGTCGACGCCGAGACCTTCGTGGTCCGGACCGAGCGAGCCGGCATCCGCGACATCGAGGAAAAGATCGTGATGACCGGCTCGGTCAAGGCCCTCGAAGAGGCGGTCCTCTTCCCCAGGGTCGCGGGCAAGCTCCTCAAGAACATCCTCACTGAGGGCCAGCCCGTCAAGCGCGACCAAGCCGTGGCCCTGGTCGAAAGGGACGAGGTGGGCGTCGTCTTCGAGCCGGCCCCCGTGCCCTCGACCCTCAACGGCGTCGTCGGCCGGACCTACCTCGACCCGGGCGCCAACGTGACCCCGCAGACGCCCGTGGCGCTCGTGGTCAACCAGTCCCAGGCGCGCATCAAGGTCGACCTCCCCGAGCGCTACCTCGGCAAGGTCGCCGCCGGCCAATCCGCCCACGTCGAGGTCGACGCCTACCCGGGCCGCCGGTTCAGCGGCAGGATCTACAAGATCAGCCCGGTCGTGGACGCCGCCAGCCGCAGCGTCCCCGTCGAGGTGCTCGCCGAGAACGCGGGCATGAAGCTAAAGTCCGGCATGTTCGCCCAGGTCGAGCTCGTGGTCGGCCGGCGGTCCGGCGCCCTGTCGGTCTCCGCCGACGCGGTCCAGCAGGCCGGGAAGGACTACAGCGTGGTCTTCCTGGCCGAGGGCGGCAAGGCCGCGGTCCGGCCCGTGGCCGTGGGCCTCAAGAACCCCGAGTTCGCCGAGATCCTGCGCGGCGTCAAGGCCGGCGAGGAAGTCATCAACTACGGCCTCTTCGGGCTCAAGGACGGCAGCAAGATCTCGGTCCTCCCCTGACGCCATGAGGATCGTCGAAGTCTGCATCAAGCGCCCCGTCTTCACCACGATGATGATGTGCGCCATCGTGGTCCTCGGCGCGTTCTCCTTCCCCAAGCTCGGCATCGACCTGTTCCCCAACATCGACTTCCCCTTCATCCTCATCCAGACGACCCTCAAGGGCGCCGGCCCCGAGGAGGTCGAGACCTCCATCTCCAAGCCCATCGAGGAGGCCGTCAACACGATCGCCGGCATCGAGGAGCTCAACTCCACGAGCTTCGAGGGCTTCTCCCAGATCTTCATCAAGTTCGCCCTCGACAAGAACATCGACGTCGCGGCCCAGGACGTGCGCGACAAGATCTCGGGCATCACCCGCAACCTCCCCCAGGGCACCGACCCGCCCGTGGTGGCCAAGTTCGACATGGGCTCCTTCCCCGTCATGAGCATCGCCGTCTCGGGCGACATGGGCCTCGTGGAGCTCACCCGCGTCGCCAAGAAGAAGATCAAGGAGAACATCGAGACCGTCAGCGGCGTGGGCGCCGTGGACGTCGCGGGAGGCCGGGAGCGGGAGGTCCACATCGTCATCAACCCGCTCAAGCTGGCGGCCCTGGGCATCCCCATCAAGGAGGTCAAGGACGCCATCGTCCAGCAGAACATCGAGATCCCGGGCGGCAGGGTCGAGGAGCTCAACAAGGAGTACGTCCTGCGCACGCTGGGCAGGATCGGGAGCGTCGACGACTTCAGCAGGATCGTGGTCGGCACCAGGAACGGCGTGCCGGTGCGCGTCTCCGACATCGGCCGCGTCGAGGACACCGGCCAGGACGTCCGCAGCATCGCCTTCCTCAACGGCCGGCCCTGCGTCTCGCTCGTCGTGCGCAAGCAGTCGGGGACGAACACCGTGGCGGTGAGCGACGGGGTCAAGAGCAAGCTCGCCGAGCTCAAGCCCATCCTGCCCGCCGGGGTGCAGACCAAGATCCTCGGGGACCAGTCCGAGTTCGTGAAGGACTCGGTGCGCACCGTGGAGGAGCACCTCGTCCTCGGGGCGCTGCTGGCCGCCCTCATGGTGCTGGTCTTCATGGGCGACTGGCGCGCCACCATCGTCGCGGCACTGGCCATCCCGACCTCCATCGTCGGCACGTTCGTCTTCATGGACCTGGCGGGGTTCACCCTCAACAACATGACCCTGCTGGCCCTGACCATCGCGGTGGGCTTGGTCATCGACGACGCCATCGTGGTGCTCGAGAACGCCTTCCGCCACATGGACCACCTCAAGAAGCCCCCGGCGCAGGCCGCCCTCGACGGCACCACCGAGATCGGGCTGGCGGTCATGGCCACGACCCTCTCGCTGCTCGTCATCTTCGTCCCCCTGGCCTACATGAGCGGCATCGTGGGCCGGTTCATCAGCAGCTACGGCTTCACCACGGCCTACGCCATCGCCATCAGCCTGTTCGTGGCCTTCACCCTGACCCCGACCGCCTGCGCCGTGTTCCTCAAGCCGGGCCACGCCAAGACCAGGCTCCACGAGGCGGCCGACGCGATCAACGAGCGGCTCGTGCGCTGGTACACCGCGGCGCTCGAGTGGGCGCTGGCCCGCCGCAAGACCATGGTGGCGGTCTCGGCCGTCGTGATGCTCTCGAGCGTCCCCCTGATCATGCTCATCGGCAAGGACTTCCTGCCCAAGGACGACACCTCCAAGTTCAACATCAACGTGAAGGCGCCCGAGGGGACGAGCATCCCGGCCATGAAGCGCCTCACCGAGCAGATCGAGACCGACATCCGCCGGCTCCCCTACGTCCAGGACGTCCTCTCCTCCGTGGGCCAGAGCGAAGGGCACGAGATCAGGGGCACCAACGAGGCGGCCTTCCTCGTCGAGATCGAGGACTCCTCCCGGCGCGCCGTCCACCAGGACGAGGTGATCGGGACGGCCCGGCGCATGCTCGCGAAATACACCTCCCTCAAGACCATGGTCGCCCCGGTCGGGGGGTTCGGCGGCGGCAAGGAGAGCGAGCTCATGTTCGTGATCGCGGGCCCGGACCTCAACAAGCTCAAGGCCTACGCCGACGCCGTGGCCGAGTCCATCAAGAAGGAGGACGGGATCGTCGACGTGGACACCAGCTTCTCCTACGCCAAGCCGGAGTTCCGGGTCGTCATCAACCGCGACCGGGCCCACGACCTCGGCGTCAAGGTCGAGGACATCGCGATGTCCATGAGGACCATGGTGGGCGGCGAGGAGGACATCACCAAGTACAAGGACGTCGACGAGCTCTACCAGGTGAGGCTGCGGGCGGACCACGCCTTCCGCAACCGCGTCGAGACCATCTCGGCGCTCATGGTGCCCGCGGGGCCCGGCCGGACGGCCCGGCTCGACAGCGTGGCCACGGTGGAGCCGGGCTTCGGGCCGACCCAGATCGACCGCTTCAGCCGCCAGCGTCAAATCTCGGTCCTGGCCAACCTGGCGGGCAAGCCCATCGGCTACGCCATCGAGAAGGCCCAGGCCGCCTTCGACAAGCTGGGCGCCCCGCCCGACTACCGCACGGACCTCGTCGGCAAGGCCAAGGAGCTCGGCCACATGCTCCGGGGCTTCCTGATGGCCTTCACGCTCTCGTTCGTCTTCATCTACATGGTGCTGGCCAGCCAGTTCGAGAGCTTCGTGCACCCGGTCACGATCATGGTGGCCCTGCCTCTGACCATCCCGTTCGCCCTCCTTTCGCTGTTCATGGTCGGCGAGAACCTCGGCATCTTCACCATCATGGGCGTGTTCATGCTGGTGGGCATCGTCAAGAAGAACGCCATCCTGCAGGTGGACTACACCAACACCCTCCGGGCCCGGGGCCTGCCGCGCCACCAGGCCATCATCGAGGCCAACCAGACCCGGCTTCGGCCCATCCTGATGACCACCTTCACGCTGATCGCCGGCATGCTCCCGGTCGCCCTCGGCCAGGGCGCCGGCTCCGGGACGCGCCGCAGCATGGCCGTCGTCATCATCGGCGGCCAGTTGATGTCGCTGCTCATAACCCTCGTGATGACCCCCGTGACCTACTCGCTCCTCGACGACCTCCAGGAGTGGCTGCGGCGTCAGGGGTTTGGTTTCGGCGGCAGACCCGGCCCGCGACCAACGGAGCCAAACCCCTGACCCCGGCATCGCCGCCATATGCTTTAATCCCCACGCGGGGATGCCGGGCGACAGGAGGCGGGCATGCAGGGTCTCGAAAGTCTTCTCGATAGGGTGAGCGGCTGGGTGTGGGGGCCCCCCCTGCTGATCCTGCTCTGCGGCACGCACCTGTTCCTGACGGTCAGGACCGGCTTCATCCAGCGGCACCTCCTCAAGGCGATCCGGCTCTCCTTCTCCAGGAAGTCCGAAGGCGAAGGGGACATCAGCCAATTCGGGGCGCTCATGACCGCCCTGGCCGCCACCATCGGCACGGGCAACATCGTGGGCGTGGCCACCGCGGTCGCGGCGGGCGGCCCGGGCGCGGTGCTGTGGATGTGGCTGACCGGGGTGTTCGGCATCGCCACCAAGTATTCGGAGGCGGTGCTCGCGGTGAAATACCGGATCACCACGCCGACGGGCGAGATGGCGGGCGGCCCCATGTACGCCCTGGAGCGCGGCATGAACGCGAGATGGCTGGCGCTCGTCTTCGCGGCCTTCACGGCCCTGGCGGCCTTCGGCATCGGGGACATGGTGCAGGCCAACTCCATCGCGTCCATGCTCAAGGAGAGCCTCGGCCTCTCCCCGTGGGTCTCGGGGCTCGTCATGACCCTGGCGGCCGGCTTCGTCATCCTGGGAGGCATCAAGTCGATCGCCTCCGCCTGCGAGAAGCTCGTGCCCTTCATGGCGGTCTTCTACGTGCTGGGCTGCCTCGTCCTGCTCGCCATGGGCTGGAAGACCGTCCCGGAGTCGCTCAGCCTCATCATCTCGAGCGCGTTCACCGGCCAGGCCGCGGTCGGAGGCTTCCTCGGCGCTGGCGCCAAGGAGGCCCTGCGCTACGGCGTGGCCCGGGGCCTGTTCTCCAACGAGTCGGGCCTGGGCAGCGCGCCCATCGTGGCCGCGGCGGCCCAGACCAGGAACCCGGTGCGCCAAGCCCTGGTCTCCTCGACAGGGACCTTCTGGGACACGGTGGTGGTGTGCCTCATGACCGGCGTCGTGATCGTGAACTCGGGCCAGTGGGCCGCCACGGACGCCGCGGGCCGCGCCCTCAGGGGCGCGGCGCTCACCAAGGCCGCCTTCGCGGGGCTGCACGGCGCCGGCCCGCTCATCCTGGGCGTGGGCCTGTTCACCTTCGTCTTCTCCACCATCCTCGGGTGGGAGTACTACGGGGAGAAGGCCGCGGAGTACCTGTTCGGGACGAGGATCGTGCGGCCTTACCGCGTGGCCTGGGTCCTGGCGGTCATGGTGGGCTCCGTGGCCTCCCTGCCGGCGGTATGGGCCTTCTCGGACATCATGAACGGGCTCATGGCCGTGCCGAACCTGGTCTCCCTCATCGCCTTGAGCGGCGTCATCGCCGCCGAGACGCGGCTCCACGCCGAAGAGCCTGACTGAACGCCCCGCTACCGGCCGGCTGAAAGCCGGGCGATGATCTCCGGCAGGTAGATCCCGTTCGGGACGAACGGGACCGGGACGCGGACCTCACCCCCCGGCGTGTCGAGCCTCAGGCTCCCGTGCTCCAAGGCGACCCGGCGCGCCTCGCGCAGGGAGACGCGGATGGGCCCCTTGAAAGACTGCAGCAGCGACGGGATGCCCAGGAGCCGCAGGGCGCCTCCCGCGGCGGCCCGGGAACATTCGAGGGTGTCCGCGGTCAGCGTGATCGGGCCCAGCCGCACGGCGCCGGCCGAGGCGACCTGCGCCACGGTCCATTCGACGGCCGCCGGCCGCGCCCGTTCGAGGACGAAGGCGATCACCTCGTCGGAAGCCGCGAACAGGGGAGCGTGCAGCACGATGGTCTCCCCCTCCCCGCGGATGGCGAGCCGGGACTCCGACTCCACGGAACGCACGCCCCCCGCCATCCCGAGGCGCATCACGGTCTTGAGGTCGGCCTCGACGGTGCGGACCGACCCCCACGGGATGAAGGTGCGCCGGCGAACGGGGAAGCCCCCCGCCCGGCCGATGCCGTCGTCCGTCAGCTCGATGGCCAGGGAGGCCTCCCTGAGACAGACGAAGGCCGTCACGGCGGTCAGCCCCACGAACCAAGGCAGGAGGGCCCTGGCCGAACAGGAGGACAGCATCAGCAGCAGGATGAACAGCCCCGCCAAGTAGGCGCCCAGCACGATGAGGCGCACGGCCCAGGAACGAGGCACGACCACGTTCGCCATCGGGTAATCTTAGCACGATTTTTCTATGATTGCAGCATGGTCACATCTCCCCCTTGCCGCCGGTCCATCCTCGCCCTGGCCGTCGCCTGCCTCGGCCTGCCGGCCGCGGGTGGAGAGACCGCGGCCCCCTCCAAGCCCCTGCTCACGGTCCAGAAGGGCCATACCGCGGCGATCACGGCCATCGGGATGAGCAAGGACGGCAAATACCTGGTCTCGGCCTCGGAGGATGATTCGATCAAGCTCTGGGATTTCGCCACGGGCAAGGAGGTCCTGACGGTCCAGGAGTTCAGGGTGAAAGCGATGATGGTCTGCCCCGCAGGCGATCGCGTGGTCACCATCGGATCGGTGTTCGTCTCGGTGCGGGAACTGCCGTCGCTCAAGCTGATCTCTCACCGGGATCTGAACGAATCGGAGACCTTCTCCGTCGCAGAGCCGCAGGTCTCCCCGGACTGCCTCCTCACCGCAGCGACATTCCGGAAAGGCAGGGAGATCTTCGGCCCGCCCGCGGTCTTCGATGCTGAAACAGGCCGGCTGGTCCGGAAGTTCGACACGGGCCAAGTCGAGGTCGAGCGCATGGTCTTTTCCCCGGACGGCCGCTTCCTGCTCGCGGACGGCCGTGTCCCCAAGAGTTACCCAGGCGACGGGGACGACGGCCAGCTCTTCCAGTTCTCCGTGGCGACCGGCGAGCTCAAGCGAAAATCCGTCTACGGCCGCTGGATGTCGGGCCCCCTCCTCGTCAACCCCGATGGAAGGTTCGCCGTGGCCGGCCGGGACCACGTCCTCTTCGACCTGGATTCGGGCGAGACCATGGGCAAACTCAACGACGGCACGGGCGAGGTCGTTCTCTTCCCGGGGTTCCTGAACATCATCAGGAGCAAGCAGGGCTCGGGGCTGAGCCTCTGGACCGTGGGGCGCGAGGAGAAGATCCGGACCCTCGAGGATTCCGACCACGGTCCCGGGCTCGTTTCGACGACCAAGGACATCGGCCGCATCATCGCCGGCCAGGGCGGGGTCATCAGGGTCTGGGAGGCGGAAACGGGCAAGCTCCTCAGGGAGTTCGGCGGTCGTTCCGGCATCGTGCATGGCGTGGCCTTCAGCCCGGACCGCAGGTTCCTGGCCCTGGGCTTGAGCGACGCCACCGCCAGGGTGTGGGACCTGGAAGCGGGCCGGGAGGTGCTCAAGCTTGCCGGCCATGGCGGCCAGGTCATGGCCGTGGCGTTCAGCCCGGACGGCAAGTTCCTGGCGACCGGAGGCGAGGACCACTTGGTCAAGGTCTGGTCCATGCCCCAAGGCGATCAGGTCCTGAGCCTCGCCGGGCATTCGGAGCCCGTGACAGGCCTGGCCGTGACCGGGGACGGCAGACGCATCGTGTCGAGCGGCCACAACTTCAACCCCTGGGGCAAGAAGGGCGAAGACACGCTCCGTGTCTGGGATAGTCGGACAGGCGAGCCGGTCTGGAGCGTGCCGAGCAGCCACGGCGTGGGCGGGGTCGACGGCATCGCCCTGAGCCCGGACGGCGGCCTGGCGGCCGTCTCATGGCAGGACCAGGTCGTGGAGGTCTGGGACCTGCGCTCGCGGACCAAGGTGCTGTCCGTGGACAAGCTGGCCAAGGAACGCCAGACCTTGGGGGTCAGGTTCAGCCCGGACGGCAAGCGTCTGGTCGTCCTCAGCTACCGGAAGATGCTCCTCTTCGACACCTCGGACTGGCGGCTCGAGCGCGAGGAGCTGCAGTACCATGGCGACAAGAGCCAGCTCGGCTTGGTGGACGAGAATTTCGATTTCTCCGGGAACGGCAGGCGCCTGACTGGACTCGGCATGAGCAGTCTCATCACGGCGGACCTGCCGGGCCTGACGGGCCACACCAAGATCAATGTCCGCTCCGAGTCCGCGGTCTCCCTGTCCGTGGCCCAGGGCCGGCAGCTCGCTGCCGTGGGCAGCCAGGACGGCACCGCGCGGGTCTACGACCTCGAGGCGGGCCGCGAGCTCTTCGCGCTCGTCTCCTTGGACAAGGGCTGGGCCGCGGTCTCCCCTGAAGGCTATTTCGACGGTTCCGAGGATGGCCTCAAGACCCTGACGTGGAGCATGGGAACCCAGTCCTTCCCCCTGGAGGCGTTCTCCGAGGGGTACTACAGCCCGGGGCTCGTGCCGGCCGCCTTGGCGGGCCAGAGCCCCGCCGTCAAGGGGCAGAAGGACCTCTCCCTGGGCTTCGCCGCGCCGCCGAAGGCGCGCATCACCTCCCCCCGCCAGGGGAGCGAACTCACCCGGGAGACGGTCGAGGTGACCGTGGCCGCCGAGGACCAGGGCGGCGGGATCGACGAGATCCGCCTCTACCACAACGGCAAGGCCGTGGGCGGCGAGACGCGCGATATCAAGGTCGCGGCCAAGGCCGGCGCCAGGGAGCAGTCCTTCCAGGTGACGCTGGCCGAGGGAGAGAACCTCTTCAAGGCGGTCGGACTGAGCAAAGACCGCATCGAGGGCCCGCCGGACGAGGTGACAGTCACCCTCAAGGGACCGTCGAAGGAGGCGGTGCTCCACGTGCTCGTCGCGGGGATCAACAAGTACAAGAACGGGGCCATGAACCTCAACTTCGCCAGGCCCGACGCCCAGTCCCTGGCCGACTTCTTCACGGCCTCCTCCGGCAAGCTCTTCAAGGAGGTCCGCCGCCGCGAGCTCTTCGACGAGGCGGCCACCAAGGACGGCCTCGTGCGCGAGCTCAAGACCCTGGCCGGCGCGGGGCCGCAGGACGTGGCCGTCATCTACCTGGCCGGCCACGGCGACACGGTCGAGAGCACGTGGTACTTCGTCCCCCACGAGCTGGTCCACCCGGAGGACGAGGACGAGATGAAGGCCAGGGCCCTCTCCTCCTCCGAGTTCCAAGAGCTCATCAAGGGCGTGGGCGCCAAGAAGGTGCTCGTGCTGGTGGACGCCTGCAAGTCCGGCGGCGCGCTGCTCGCGTGGGCCGGCCGGGGCGTCGAGGAGCGCAAGGCCCTGGCCAAGCTGGCGCGGGCCTCGGGCGTCTACATCGTGGCGGCGGCCACGGACGCCCAGGTCGCGGCCGAGGTCAAGACCCTCGGGCACGGGGTCTTCACCTATTCCCTGCTGGAGGCCCTCAAGGGCGCGGCCGACGCCAACCCCAAGGACGGGGTGGTCATGGTGGGCGAGCTCCTGGGCTACGTCGAGGAAGCCCTGCCCGAGCTCACCCTGAAGTACAAGTCCCAGGCCCAGTACCCGGTAAAGTTCGCCGGCGGCATGGACTTCCCCATCACGACGGTCCGACCCTGACGCGGGGCCGGGCACCGGCGGCCGGGGGCTTCAGGGGACGCCGAGGTACCAGGCCATGGCTTTCTCGTTGCGCACGAAGCCGGGCACGCCCGAGACCGCGTTGAGGATGGAGCCGGCCTGGTCCGTCACGAAGAACCGCGGGACGCCGCGGGCCTGGACCAGGCCCTGGCCGTCGAGCAGGGTGTCGGGCCCGAAATCCCCGGCGTAGGCGCGCACCGCGTCGTCCTTGTCCATGCCGACGATGAAGCGAGTCTCGACCCCCTTCTCCTTCAGGAAGGGCCGCAGGGCCAGCAGGAGAGGGCCGTGGCGGCGGCAGACCCCGCACCAGGGCGCGACGTAGACCGTCAGGCACTTGGCCGTGGGGCAGCCCGCCAGCGAGCTCCCCGCCTTCCCGGACAGCGTCGGAAGCTGAAGGTCGGGCAGCTTACCCTTGGACTTGGAGCAGGCGGCGGCGAGGAAGGCCGCGGCCGCCAGGGCCAGCCCGACGCATCGTGACGTTTTCATACCGGTATCATACGATAAACGGCCGCCCCCTGAGGGACCGGCGGCCTCAGCGGCCGAGGAGCCTGGCCGCGAGGCTGCGCCCAGCCTCGGAGGCGAGCGAGCAGCCGTTCTCGCAGCCGGGGCCGAAGAGGCGGATCTGCTCGATGGCGATGGGGTCGATCGTCGCCCACCCCTGCTCGGACTTGCCCCACAGCTTCTGGCAGATCGGGTTGGTGTCGATGAACTCCTGGCCGGCACGCGGGACGATCTCGATCTTGATGTTGCCGGCCGTGGTGACGCTGGCGCCCAGGCCGGAGCGGCTCGCGTGCGCGGTGTACTCGTAGATCCAGTCCTTCGCCTTGGGGTTGTCGATCACGCGCAGCTCCACCATGCGGTAGGCGCCGCCCATCTGGTGCATGACGGAGCCAAAATCGGCCGAGTGCTCCTTGAAGGCCTTCGGGATGAGCCCGTTGTCCGCCAGGATGCGCGCGAGCTCCTGGGCCTGGATGTGGCGGTAGAGCCTCATCCCGTCCCGGGCGAGCTCGCCGCCGTCCCTCACGATCATCCTGCCGTAGCTCCCGTCCGACGTGAAGGACCTCTTGGCGGACTCGAAGGCCCGGGCGTTGAAGTTCTTGAAGCTGGGCTTGAGCGACTCCCCCATCCCGGGCTGCTTGAGGAGGTCCGGCGAGTTGAGCAGGAACCCCAGCTGCGTCTTCTGGCTCCCCGGCGGCAGGCCGTCGAGCATCCGTGGGCTGAAGCCCCGCTCCTTCAGGAGGCTGTTGATGGCCGCGTCCACCGTCTCGGGCTTCAAGCCCTGCTTCTCGGCGAACTCGCGCACCAGGCGCTGGCGCACGCTCTCTCCGACCGCGCCCCGGCCGCCGACTCCTTCCCCGTAGAGCGGCCGGGACGCTCGGCCTCCGTCCTCGACCGCGCCCGTCTCGCCGGCCGCCCCGATGTCCGAGACCGTCCTGGGCCGGGTGTCGATGCTGCGGTAGAGCCTGTCGTAGATGGCCTTGAGCTCCGCCGGGCTCTTGCCGTGCCGGAGCGTGATGTCGGCGTCGACGAGGTAGGCCTTCAGGCCGCCGCTGCGCGTCGTGCCGACCATGATGTTGTCCCGCCACTTCAGGGGCCGCTCGAAGTCGGCCATGAGGATGCCGTTCTTGGCGAGGATGTCGAAGAGCTTGCGCACGTGGGGCAGCTGGTCGGCGGACACCTTGTCGAGGGTGCGGCCCGCCACGCGCTCCTGGACGATGTACCCTACCGGCTTGCCTTCGACGGCGACGGCGCCCTGCGACAGGAGGCGGGGCACGACGCCCAGGGGCTCGAGCCTCTTGATGAAGTCGTGCTCGAGGCGCTTCTCGATGATGCTCTCCCCGCGCGCCATGACGGACTTGGAGTTGAAGAGCTTCAGCACGGCCTCGGGGTCCTTCGGGTGGACGAAGGTCTCCTTGAAGTTGCCGAAGCCCAGCGACCGGGCCTTCACGCCGTCGACGTAGTAGTCGGACCCCCGCTGGCCGACCGTCTTGAACTCCACGCCGGCGGCGCCGATCTCGGCGACGCCGGGAACGGACGTCCTCCACTCTCCCGGCGCCGCAAGGCGCAAGGGTCGCCCGGAGGCGCCGGGCAGGATGCCCGCGGGCTTGCCGCCAAGCGGCTCGACGAGGCGGTCCACCCTGGCCTTGACCGCCGACCTGATCGCGTCGTCGAAGGGGAGCGACTCGACCGGCCTATGGAGGTCGGCGTCGCCGGCCAGGTCGGCCCGGGCCTTGGTCCAGGCGACCTCCTTGGCCATGTCCAAGGGGCTCTTCCAGATGCCGGGGTCCCTGGTCAGCCCTCCGGGGTCCATGAAGACCACGTCGCCGGCCTTCCTCGCGACGCCGTTGATGACCTGGTCTCGGGTGAGGACCATGGCCTGCGGGGAGTCCGCCCCTCCCAAGCCGGCTTTCCTGAGGAGCTCGATGCCCTCCGAGGCCTGGGCGAGGGTCTTGGGCGTGATGAGGACCCTGGCCTCGGCCGGGGTCAGCTCCGAGAGCGACTTGCCGACGATGACCTCCATGGCCCAGGACGGGTTGCCGTTGGGCCCGATGTCCACCTCGCCGAAGACCTTGGGCGCCAGGCCCCGCGACCCCAGGACCCGGGACATCTCCCGCGCGAGGCCGACCTCCTCCCTGAAGTACGCCAGCGTGTGGTCCCAGGCCCCCTTCTCGCCCAAGGATTCCTTCGCCGCCGGGATGGGCTCGTGGTAGGTCTTGACCGCGACCTTCCGGCCGTCCAGCACGCCCTCGTAGACCACCGCGCTCGAGCCTTCCTCGCTGATGACGCGCGTCACGGCCACTTCAGGCGCCTTGGAGGCCAGCAGGGTCCGGCGATAGGATTCCGGCGCCCTCGCCGACACCGGCTTGACCGCCTGGGGACCGGCGACCATCCGGCCGACCAGCTCGCTCAAGGGTGCGGTCCGGCCGGCGGCCGCCTCCGCCTTGCCGCCCAGCAGGCCGTTGAAGCGCACGACGAGGTCCCCGGTCAGCTTCGAGCCGGGCACCGACTCGGCCGCCCGCTTGAGCCCCGGCGGCAGCGTCTCCCCGGCCGTCCCGATGTCGACCGGCCCTTTCGCCCGCTCGACCCCGACCACCCGGCCCCCCTCCATCAGCGTCGTGATCCGCCCGTCGCGGATGACCAGGAGGTCCTCGAGACCCTTGATGGGGTGGTCGGCGAACTGCGACCCCAGGGCCTCCAGGGTGACCTTCGAGCCGTCCAGCGCGAGGACCACGCCGCGGCCCTGGTGCTTGACGACGATCTTGCCCTTCACGGTCCCCCAGATGTTCCTCGGCTTGTCCGTGGTCGGGGCGTAGCAGTCGAACTCCCGGCCGTTGAGCTTGAAATCCGCGCCCGCGTTGACGCCGTTCTGCCACACCTCGTAGCCGTTCTCGTAGAGGATCCTGGCCGCCTCGTTCTGCCTGGCGAGGGCCGCGATGTTCTCGGGAGCCTCGCCCGGGTCGATCTTCGCCGGCTCGCCGAGGAGCCGGCCCTTGGCCGCCTCCTTCACGGCGATGTCGAAGGCCCTCAGCTCGAGCTCGGCGGCTGCCAGGTCCGGCGCCGCCGAGCCGCCGGCCATGGCCTTCTTGAACGACTCGAAGCCCTTGAGGTTGCTCTCGAACGTCCGCCGGTACTGGCCGGGCAGCAGGTCGAACGCCTCGGCGCGGCCCATGAGCCGCACCCCGTCCAAGCCGAGCCGCTGGGCGAGGTCGAGGTCCAGCCTGAAGCTCTCCTCCACGCCGACCTTGCTGAGGAAATCGTGCGTGTCGAGCTTGGCCATGTCCATCACGGGCTTGCCCACGCCCGTGTTGATCTCGTTGACCAGGCCCTTGACGACCTTGAAGGCCCCTTCGAAGGATTCCGTCGAGTACCAGCTCGACTTGTCGGCGTACTCGGACAGGAGCGCCCCCTCTTGCAGCACGAACCGCTGGTCCTCGGGGCTCATGGAGCGAAGCATGCTCTCGTAGCGCGCCAGCGGGCCCGCGTCCTTGTAGGCCGGGCTCGGGTGGGTCGGCCCGAACGGGAACTCGGTGCGCTGGATCATGGCCATGGCCAGCTTGAGCTTGCGCTCGTCCCAGCCGAACCGGTCCCTCAGGATGGACGCGCCCTCCTCGCCCGTGAGCGACAGCTTGCCCTCGAAATCGGCCTGCAGGCGCTCGAGCGTGCTCGGCACCCTCGCCGCCTTGCCGGGGTCGCGGCCCGGGTCGAGGTCGTGCAAAAGCGCCACCTCCCTGAGAAACGCCGCGTCGTCGGCCTTCAGGCCCCGGGCCACCGCCAGGTCCTGAGCCATCTTCGACACCCTCAACGAGTGCCGCCAGTCGTGGTAGATGTCCGCCCCGACGGTCTTGGGATGCAGGCCGGCGAACTCGTCGAAGGAGAAGTATTTCTCCAGCGGGACGCCCTCGAGCCGCGCGATGTCGCCGGCCTCAAGCGGCTTGAACCGGCCGGGGCGGGCGGGGTCGACGAGGACGTGCGTCGCCCGGCCGTCCAGCCCTCCCGCCAGGTCCGGGTGCCGGGCCGCGAACTCCTTGGCGCTCAGGACATCGAGGCGGCCCCTGGTCCTTTGGCCCGGGACGCGCGGCCCCTCGTAGTCCTCCAGGCGCAGGCGCTCGCCCGGAGCGCCGATGTCGCGGGCCTGCCGCTCGACCTTGCCCTCCAGGAAGCGGGCGTTGCGGTCGTTCTTCACCGTCTCTACGGCCGCCGTCGCATCTTCGGCGGCCCGGTCGTAGGCCACGCGCGCCGAGAGCTTGCCGTCGCGCACCCCGGACGCGTCGAGATCCACCTTCTTGCCCGTCACCGTGCCCACTCGCGAGGGGTCCTTGCCGGTCTTGACGGATTGCTCCGCGATCCAGCGCCGGACCTGCCCGAGCTGCTCGCCGGTCGGCTCGAAGTCGGCCTTCCCCTGGCCGAACTTCACGCGCGCGGCGGCCCGCACCAGGGAGAGGCCGTCGCCGTCGGCGAGCGCCGCCTCGAAGCGCTTGACGTAGACGTCCACGAAGCGCGACCGGCCCATGAAGTGGAACTCCTTGGCGTAGTCCCGCGCCAGATGCAGGTCGGCTTCCGTGAGGCCCAGTTCGCGGGCCACCTCGGCGCGCACCTTCAGCGCGACGCGCCCGAACTCCGAGAGCACCGCGTCGCCCACGTCGTGCCCGAGCTGCGGATGGTCGTTGATCGCCTTGAAGTTGTCGATCTCGACCTTGTAGAGGGCGTCGTAGCGCGAGAGCATCGACGGGAGGTTCTCCCGGATGGACTCGCGGTTGCCCAGCCTGGTCAAGGGGTCCGTGTGGATCGACTCGAGGACCATGGCCCGGTCCGCGGGACTGAGCTTGGCCAGGGCCTCCTTGAAGGCCGGCGTCTCCCACGGCGCGCGGCCGTCCTGCGGGGTGAACGCCCCCGGATCGACCCTGGCCCCCGGCGCGAGGAGGCTGACCTTGCCGCCGTCTCCCGCCTCGCCGACCTTGTTCTTGCCGCCCTTCTTGGCCGCCTCGACGGCGCCGTCGGCCCGCTTGATCGCGGCGTTGAGGGACTCCAGGGCGTCGCCCCCGGCCGGCCGCTCGATCTTCGCCACGCCGGCGGAGATCGTGCAGATCCTCTCCTTGACCGCCGCCGCGTCGATGTTGTCGCCCCCGGCCTTGGCGCGGGCGTCCATCAGGGCCTGCTGGCGGATGAGGGACATGACGTCGTCGACCGTGCCGTCGATGCCGTGGCTCTCCTTGTAGCGGGCCATGATGTCGCCCAGGTCGAGCTTCTCGGCGTGGAAGTACTCGCCGGCCTGCCGGATCCTCTCGGCGACCATCGCGCCCTTGCCCTTCGGCGCGAAGATGACGATCTCCTCACCGCCCTTGCGCACCACCAGGCCCGAGCCCGTCGAATCCACGGCGGCCTGCGCCCTGCCGATGAGCCTGGCGAGTACCTCGTCGGCCATCTGGCCGCCCACGGTGTCCCCGAACCTCGCCCTCAAGGCCCTGTTGACGGAGCCGAAGCTGTCCCCGTCGAACATCACCACCTCGCCGTAATGCTCCGCGATCTGCCCGGCGTGCGTCTCCAGGAAGCGGTTGTTGCGCGCCTTCGTCATGTAGTCGGTGTGCATGCGGCTGAGCAGCGGCTGGGTCACGTCCGGCGGATAGCCCTTCAGGAACGGGGGCAGGTCCAAGTCGAGCCGCACGCGCTCCACCTCGAAGCGGGCGGGCTCGAAATCCACCGCCTGCTTGCGGCCGGCCGCCCCGATGCCGCCGGGCCTCATGGAGGCGAGCCCGTCGTCGACGGGGACGTCGGGAGCCTTCATAAGGCGGCCGTCGGTCCCGGTGATCTGGTGCACGACCCCGAACAGGCCGTCCTCGGCCGGGCCCTTCCCGGCGCCGGCGACCCACTCCCCGGCGTCGCCCCGGAAGCGGCGGACCAGCGGGGAGGCATCGCTGACGTAGCGGGCCTTCGTGGCGGCGCTCAGGTCCGCCTCGGCCAGGACGTAGCCGCCCGAGCGGGTCATGAGCCTCACGAAGTCCTTGAGGTCCATCTCGACGGGGAGCCCGTACTTCTTCCCCCAGACCTCGATGCCGGAGTCCTTGAGCGAGATCCTGGTCGACCCCCCCTCGGTCCTGATGCTGGAAGCCTTGATGTTGATCATGTGCGGGCCGCCGCCGACGCCCTGGCCGTCCGCGCCGTAGTTGATGACCACCATCACGTCTTTACCGGCCGCCGCCATGGAGAAGACGTCGCCGGGCCGCACCAGCTTGAGCTCGCGCCCGTAGGCCAGGCCCAGGACCTTGCCGACCTGCGTCACCTCCGCCGGGGACATCCCGCCCGCCCTGACCTTCTCGACGAACCCCTCGCCCAGCACGGAGCGCAGGTGCGCCTCCACCTCGGCGTAAGGCACCTTGAGGTTGTTGGCGTAGGCGTGCAGGGCGCAGGTCATGGCCTCGGCGCCCTGGTACTCGACGCGCTCGCCGCCCGAAACCTCGCCGCGCATGACCTTGCCCCGAGCCCGGCGGAACTCCAGCGAGGCGGCGGCATCCGCCTGCCCCGCCGTCATCCCGGCCAGGCGGTAGCGGTGGGTCTTGGCCGCGCTGGCCGACAGGTAGTCGTGGATCTGGAGGTCGGCCAGGTACTCGGCCCTGGCCCTGAGGGACTTGGCGTCGAGCCCGGACTCGTTGGCGGCGGCGCGCAGGATCCGCATGTCCGAAGCGTCGGCGCGCGACCGGGCGTTGAGCGCCGAAAGCAGCTCCTTGGCCTGGGCGCGCCGACCCACGAGGTCGCGGGCGGCGTAGGTGTCGCCGGCGCCGCCCGGGTCGAGGGAGCGCCGCAGCTCGGCGTCGACGCCGGCGAGCTTCTCGTGCAGCTCCGCCCTCCGGAGGTAGAACCTCTCCAGCTCGGCCCGGGCGGCGTCCACGGCGGCGGCGTCGCCGCCCTTCTCCAGGGAGGCCAGGCGATCCTCCGAGCGCCCGATGTGCTCCGACAGCCTCCCCTGGTCGAGCTCGACGGCGTCCCTCTGGGCCTGCAGCCCGTCGAACTTCTCGAGGTCGACGCCCATCTCGCGCAGTTGGGCCTCGGCGTCCGCCAGCGCCGTCTTGCTCTCGACCAGCCCCTCCCGGCCGTAGCGGGCGAGGTACTGCCGCTGGTAGGCCTCCATGAGGACCTGCTCCGCCCCCGCCTTCCTGGCCGCGGCCCGCAGGCCCTCGGGCAGGGCCTCCAGCTCGGCCTCGAGCTGCCGGGCTGACTCCGCGTCCGGCGATTTGCGCAGGGACTCGGTGCGCGCCAGGAAATCCTCGATCCTCGGGTCCAACGAGGGGTCCTTCCCGGCGTGGTACTCCAGGGTCTCCCTGGCGGCCGCGAGCTCGGCTTGGGCCCGCTCGACGGAGCTCTTGGCCCGCGCCAGTTCGGTCTCGAGGTGCGCGACGACCTCGGGATCGCCGCCCCGCGCGGCGGAGAGCCGCGCTGCGAGCTCGGTCTCGACGGTGCGGGCCGCCTCGAGCGAGCCCAGGCTGCGCCGGTAGAGCGCCTGGCTGTCGAGGGCGTCGGGGTCGACGCCGCGCGAAAGGGCCTTGTCCCGCGCCTGGAACAGGCGCTCGCGGGCCTCGGCGCGCAGGTCCTTGCCGATGCCGAGCAGATCGGCCTCCTTCTGGGCCGCGGCCAGCTTGGCCCGGGCATCGTCCAGGGCGGTCCTGCGCAGCTCGGGGTCCTTGATCCTCGTCGCGGCCTGATAGTCCTTCCTGGCCTTCTCCACCAGCGTGTACTCGGCGTTCCCGCCCGCGTCCCGGTAATCCCTGGAAAGCCTGGCCAGCTCGGGCTGGAGCTCCCGGGCTCGGGCGAGGTACTTGGACCAGTCGCCGGAGCCTTCCGCCTCGAGCCGAAGCTTCTCGAGCTCGGCCTGCGCCTCGGCCGCCTTCCCGCGGAACTCCCCTTCCGAGGCCTTGAGCCGCTCCCGGTTGGCCGCCAGGCGTTCCTCCAGGGCCTTGCCGGCCTCCTCGGGGGTGAACTGCCTGCCGGCGAGGTCGTCCCCGCGCCCGAGCGTGCGCAGCGCGCCCGGCGCCAGCTCGATGCCGGTCCCGGCGACGCGCGACAGCGCGGTCTTGAGGTTGGCAACGGCCGACAAGGGCAGCCGGCCTTCGGGCGAGATGGAGGCGACCCGATAGATGTCGGTCGCCCCGTACGGGGTGAAGGTCACCTTCACCTTGGCGGCTCCCGCGACGGGCTCCAGGCTGAACCGGCCCTTGGCCTTGTCCCAATAGAACTCCATGTCGGACGCCCTCGTCAGAGGGTCCTCGCCAGCCTTGATGCGCCGGGTGAACGAAGGGTCGAGCATCAGCTTCTGGGCCTGGCGGGCGACCAGGTCGTCGCGGACCGAGACCTCGAGCTGGTAATCCAGGTGGGACAGGGCGCGCTCGGACGGCCGGCCTTTCGAGGAGGGAGAGACCCCCATCCCGGCGATCTCGAACCCTCCCTTCTCGCCGGGCCGGACCTTGAGCTCTAGGTCCACGAAGCCCTCCTTCGGGGCGAAGGGCTTCGCGCTGTACTCGAGGACCCGGCCCGAGGCGGGGTCGGTCCGGGCGTGGATGACGCCCTCGCCGCCGGGAAGGTCCGCGGACTTGGCCGCCTTCAGGAAAGCGGGGCGGTCCTGCATCTTGGGATGCAGGGACTCGCTGAAGTCGAGGGGCGACCTTCCCAGGCTGCGCGTTCCCTGCAGGAAGTCGCCGGCCGCCGCGGCGATCCGGCCCATGCGCGATGGCTTGGCGCCCCCCCCCGTTCCCGCGCCCCACGCCGACAGGCTGCGGCCGACGCTCGCCATGAGGTTGCCGGGAGCGTTGACGGCCGCCATCGTGCCCCTCCCGACCTTGGTCAGGGTCGGGTGGGCTTCCTTGAAGCCCTCGATCTTGGCGTGGTACTTGAGCAGGACGTCGTTGTAGCCGCCCGCCACGCGCAGGGACGCCGAGTCCAGCGCGGCCTTGGCCCTCGGGAAGCGCTGCTGGGCGAACGACGACACCTTCTCCGGGAACTTGATGGCGGCGTCGAGGAACCGGTCGATGACGTCGAGCTTCTCGGGCTGCGCCGAGGCCTTGGCCTCGCCCCGCCGGGCCGTGGGAGCTTCCGCGTCCGCCTTGAGCCGGCCGCCGTCCTCGAAGCGGCCAGGCTCGGGCCCGGCGTGCGCATCTCCCTTGGGCGAGCCCGGGGCCTCCGACTTCAGGGGCCCCTCGCTCTTGACCCCAGCCTCGGGCGACCCCCCCTCCGGCGTCCCGACCTTGCCCGGTTCTCGGCCGCCCGGCAGGAGGTCGGGGCTGCGGTTCATGGAGGCGCTCTCTGCCTCGATATCCGCCTTCCCGCGAGCCCCCCGGCCGCCTTCGAGGTCGCGCGGCTTGGCCCGCCCGGCCTCGAGGTCCCTGAGCCCGCCTTCGTCGCCCCCCATCCTGGAATCGAGGTCGAGGTCCTCGGCTTGGCCCTTCCTGCGCGAGCCGGGCGATTCGAGGTCGCCTCTCACCCTCTCGGCGTTGGGGCGCGGGCGGCTGGACTCGAGGCGGCCGGTATCCAGGCTGGAACGGACGTTGTCGACGTTCGGACGGAGGGCGTCGGCGCCCGACCGCAGAGGCTCCATGCCCTTGGCGGAGGCCAGCTCCAGCGGCGGCCCCCTCTGCCTCGCGCCGTCCACGGCGGACCGCGACGTCTCGAGCTTGGACCCGGCAAGCGCCTCGCCCTTGACCGACGGAGGCTCGACCTTGGGGGAGGAGTTCTGGCCCGCGGCGACGGGCTTGTCGGCCCCTCCTTTCAAGGCGGAGGCCTCCTTGGGCGCGCCGGCGGCCTCCTTCGGGGCGGCCCCCGCCTCGGGCCCCTTGCCGGCCTTCACGCCGCCGGGGCCGTCCGCGTGGACCGGGCCCATCCCGCCGCCCCGCTCGCCGCCGGCCTTCGAGCCGGAGAACGTCGTGTCCTTGGGGCTGAACCCGTCGCCGCCGATCCTCGACGCGGCGACCGCGTCTCCTCCCTGGAACTTCGGCGCCTCCACCTTCAGCGGCTTGACGCCGGGATGCTCGATGCCCGCGGGCAGCTTCGAGGGCATGTCGATGTCGCGCGGCCCCAGGTTCTCGCCGGGCCGGCCGGGGTCCAGGCCGCCCGGCCGCCGGGTATCGACGTCCCCCGGCCGCCGGGTGTCCACGTCGCCCGACCGCCGGGTGTCCACGTCCCCCGACCGCCGGGTGTCCACGTCCCCCGACCGCCGGGTGTCCACATCCGACGAGCGCCCGCCCTCCTTGGAGCCTGGGGTCTCGACATCGCGGCCCCCGGGGACCTCGATGTCCTTGCCCTTGGGACCCTCGATCTCGCCCTTGGCCTTGGCGTGGATGCCCATGGCCTTCTCCTGGAACTTGTTGAGCGGCAGGAGCATGGAGAGGCCGCGCACGCCCTGGTTGAACTGCCGCGGGTCCTGGGTGACCAGCCCCACGATCGCCGGCGGCGCAGACTGGATGATGATGTTGTACTGCATGAGCTTGAAGCCCTTCTCGACGGCCTTCATCGCGGTCTCGATGCGCTGCAGCCGCTTCTGGGCCTTCTGCAGCTGGGCGGCCTTCTCCACGGCGCCCTCGAGGCTCTTGACCACCTTCATGGTCCGCTGCAGGGCCTTGCCGAGCTTGGCCATGGCGCCGATGGCGAGCCAGCTCGTGGGGTCGAGGGCGCCCTCGATGATGCCGCCGGCCAGTCCGCCGAGGACCGCGGCCCACATCGGGTGGGCCTCGCCGAAGTCGGAGTAGACGATGGCGTTGTTGGCGTAGTCGCCGATCTTGCCCGCGAAGTTCCACACGCTCGCGGCCGTGCCCACCTTGTAGCCCCGGCGCCAGAGCTCGCCGTTGCCGCTGATGACCACGTCCTGCTTGATGTCGGCCCCGTAGAGCGGGCCGAGACCGCCCTTCTCGTACTCGTCGCCGAGGTCCACGTCGTAGCGGCCGTACTTCGAGCCGCCCTCCTTCTTGCCGACGAAGCCCACGACCTTCTCCCTGGACCGCGGCTTGCCGCCGTTGTCGACGTCGGCGACCTCCGCGAACTCGACGAAGGCGAACTCGCCGCCGGTGAAGTCCCTGACCCCTTTGAGCTTGGTGGCGTCCTTGTTGCGCTCCATCTCCTCGCGCAGCTGGATGGTGTCGCGGCCCGACATCGTCTCCCCGGGCTTCTCGGGCAGCGGCACGTAGCGGAACTTCAAGGCGTCCGACGCCATCCTCTCCTGGGTGTCATGGTTGTACTTGCGCAGGCTCACGCCGACCGTGCCGCCCGAGCCGAAGTTGAACCGGGCGTCGAACACCTGGGTGCCGTCGACGCCCTTGCGGTTCTGGACCTGGCCGTCGTAGAGCGCCATGAGCCCGGCGAGGTTGTCCTGGAACTTGGCCCGGTCCTCGCCGAGCAGCCTCTTCACGTGCCCGGCGACCTGCGAGAACCGCTGGGAGTCGAGGGCCGCGTTGGGCCCGTGCTCGAAGCCGACGGCGATGGACTCCGCGACGGTCCCGGCGAAGGCCGTCTTCTGGCCCTTGCGCTCGGCCGCGAAGCGGTCGCGGACGTCCGACTCGCCGGCGCCAGGGAACACCTTGTAGGTCGGGACGATCGACGCGCCCTTGACCTTGAGGGACGGGTCGTCGAGGACGGTGCGCATCATCGAGTAGGTCTGGCCCTTCGGGTCTTTCTGCAGGAACTCGGTGTAGTGGGCGGTGGCCACGTTGTTCGCGTCGAAGGTCATGTAGGTGCGGTTGCCGTCCTTCGAGGTGCCCATCCAGTCGTCGCTCAGGCGGAACTGCCAGCCGGCCTTGCCCTCGCGGACGAACTGGGTCCCGGCCTCGTAGTCCACCTTGACGGTCCTGTCGCCCTCCACCCTCGTGACCGCGAGCACGACGTTGCCCGTCCGACCCATGACGCCTTCATACGCGACCACGTCGCTCTTGGGGTTCTCGGGGTCCCTGACGGCCTTCACCTCGGACACCCCGAGCTGGCTCGCGCCCGGCCAGATGGTCTTCTGCCCGGCCCGGTTGTAGCCCGAGGGCGCCGGCATGACCACGCGGTCCCCCTTCTGGGCCTGGTAGTAGCTCATGCGGTAGCCGACCGAGCCGCCCGACTTGTCGTACGTCGTGACGGCCACCTCCCGCAGGTGCCGCACGCTCCCCAGGTCCGCCTTGCTCACGAACTCGACCGGCATGTTGTCGGCCAGCGGCAGGCGGAAGTACTCGCCCACGGGCTTGCCGTGCTCGTCCACCTTGGCGTACACCGTCCGGCCCCGGCTGTCGCGCAACGCCAGGAACTGGTCGTTCTCCCCGATCGACAGGTCGCCGTCGCCGATGGCCGCCCTCGGCCTGAGCGGGGCGGGGGACGCGTTGCCGACCACCCTGCGGTAGCTCCCGTCGAGCGCCACGAACTCGTAGTCGTCGGAGCGGCGCCCGCCCTTGAGCTTGACGTACTGGATGCCGTCGACGTCGCTCGGGTCCTCGGGAGGCCCGATGTCGTCGCCGGTCAGCTGGTTCTTCACCCTGGGCCGGCTCGACGGGGAGATGCTGTCGCTCTCCGGCGCGTTGAACGCGCGCCTGCGGACGGCCACCTCGTCGTCCCGGCGGCCGATGAGCCACCCGGACACCGCCAGCCCGTCCTCGGCGAATTTGTCCCGGATGGCCGCCTGGCTCTGCGCCTGCAGCAGGGAGAGGTCGGCGGCCAGCCGCTGGCGCAAGCGGCCGCCGGAGGACCTCTCGTTCGACCAGGCGAGCTCCTCGAGCCTGTCCGTCGCGGTCAACTGCGACGCCACGGCATTCCGGAGCTGCTGGAACGCGTCGCTCTCGCCCAGCGACCTCGCCAGGGCCAGGGCGCGGGCGTTGAGGGCCTTGGCGTCCGGGCCGAGGTCCTGGTCGTCCTTGACGGGGTTGACCAGGGCGCCGAGCTTGCGGAACGCGTCCTGGGTCTCGTCGTTGGTCGACATGAGCAGCTGGTCGCGCCGGGCGTTCTCGTACGCCGTGGCCTTGCCGCCGCCCAGGTCCTCCAGGAGGAACCCCAGGAAATTCGACGGGTTGCCGCCCGTCTTGCCGAACTGGGCCTCGAGCTGGCGCAGGGCCGCCAGCGACCTGCGGCCGGCCACGTCGCCGGAGCCGGGCTCCTTGGGGACGCCGCCCGGGTCCATGGCCACGCCGAGGAGCCTCGCGTCGTAGACCTGATAGCCGGCGAGCCTGAGCGCCTCGGCGAGCTTCTCGGGGTCGGCGGGGTCGTCGAGGGCGTCGCGCATGATCTTGGCGCTGCCGCCGAACTGCTCCCTCATCTGGGCGAGCACCTTGCGGGCCTCCGCGACAGCGGGGTCGTCGCGCGGCCGCTGGAGGATGCCCACCAGGTCGTCCCGGCTGATGCCGCCGAGGTACTGGAGCATCGACTTCAGGCCCGGGTCGTCGGCGGGGGGCAGCTGCGCGGGATCCTCGACGGCCGCCACGCCGGCCAGCTTCTGGTAGGTCTGGAACTGCTCCGACAGGGTCCCCTTCAGGGAATACTTGAAGCTGTCGCTCGACGGCTCTCCATCACCCTGCCACAGCTGGAGCAGCGTCTGGTCGCGGGTGCTCATCCTCCCCTTGGCGCCGCGCTCCACGAGCCTGGGGACCTCGCGCAGGAACCCGGAGGTCACGAACATCTCGGTCTTGCCGGTTTCGGGGTTGGTGATCACGGGCGAGACCATGCCGTCCAGGACCCCCATGAGCTCGTCGGCGGACTTCTTCGCGCCTGGGCCGTCGCCGGTCTCCCTCGCCTTCACGATGGCCGCGATGTGCCCCCGCAGGGTCTCGGACTGCGCCTTCAAGGTGGCGTCGTAGCGGGGGCCGTAGTAGTACGACAGGACCTGGTCGCTCATCGCCTTCCATTCCGGGGAGCCCGCGCTGACCAGGCCCAGCCGCTGGGCCGTCAGGACCCACTGGATCACGGTGGACTTCTCCGCGCGCTGGCTGAGGTTGCGCAGGTCCGGGGCCCCCGCCTTCTCCAGCAGCTTGCGCTCCTCGGCGTTGTCCGGCTCGAGCATCTCCTTGAGCGCGTCGGCGAGCTGGCTGTTGGCGGCCTGGACGGCCATCATCGCCTGGTACTCGGGGAAGTTCCTCAGGAGGTCCCGGACCTTGTCGCTGAGCCTCTGCTGCTTGCGCAGATCCTCGCTGGTCGGCGTCCCGGACAGGCCGGCGCCCCTGGCCGCCTCGAACTCGGCCATGAAATCGGCGTGCTCCTTCCTCTCCTTCTCCGTGGCCTGGGTCTTGAGGTACTCGTAGACGCTCTCGTTGAGGTTGTAGTGCCTCATGTAGAGCAGCGCCCGGGTCCGCTCCGTGCCGGGCTGGTCCACGTTGGGGATGAGGAAGCGCAGGCCCGCGGCGAGCTTCTGGTAGGACTCCGCGGCTCCCGGCTTGCCGGGCGAGGCGTCGGCCCGGGCCTTGGAGTCGCGCCACTGGTTGACGAGAGGCTCGAGCTCGGTGCCCTGGATCATGGCGCGGTTGTCCGCGTTGTCGAAGAACGCGGCCAGGGCCTGGGCGTCGCCGTCGCCGCCGTCGAGCTTGAGCCCGAGGGCCTTGAGCTTCTCCACGGCGCCGTAGAGCTTCTTGGAGAATTCCCGCTGCGCATCCGTCTGCTTGACCAGAGCCTGCCCGATCAGGCCGAGCTCGGACGTCGCGTCCTCCGACGCCCCGCCCTGCCCCGCCTGCAGCTTGCCCAGCAGGAGCGCCCTCATCTTGGGCTCCAGCACCCCGGGGTCGAAGTTGTTCTCCTGCATCGCCGCCAGCAGCTTCCTGAGCGCCTCCGCCTTGGCCCGCTCGCCCCGGGCCCCTTGCTGGCCGGACTCCGTCGCGCCGTCCCACAGCACCTGCAGCGCGCCCCAGGGGCTGTCCCGCTCGGAGCTGGTCATCCGCCGCTTGAACTGCTCCCAATTCTTGGCCCACTCCGCGTAGGCCTCGGCGCCCGTGGAGAACTTGTACGGCGCGGTCTCTATCATCTCGATGATGGACCGGTTGAAGCCCGCGTAGGCGGCCGCCAGCGACCTGGTTTGGACCGCCTCGAGCAAGGCGCGGGTCTTGACGAGCTCGGCGTCGACCCGGGCGCGGTGGTCCTCGAGCAGGCCGTCTTTGGCCCCGTCGTAGAGGCCCGCGAGCCTCTCGAGCTCGGCCTTGAGCTTCGGCACCCGCGCCAGCGACGCGGCGTCGAGAGGCTTGCCCTGGTCGAGCACGGCCGACAGCCTCTCCAGCCCCCCGACCACGGACGCGAACCCCACCAAGCTCTGCTGGGCCTTGGCCTCGGAGCTCCTCTTCTTCTGGCTGCTCTGGCTCGCCGCGGACTGGATGCGCTTGCGCAGGCCCTCGAGCTCGGCCGCCAGCGCCTGGCGCGCCGGACGCTCCAGGGAGCCGAGGTACGGGTGCTTGAGGAGCTGCGCCGCGCGGTCGAGGAGGGTCTGGGTGTCCTCGGGGCTGGGCAGGCCCTGGGAGGTCGTGGCGGACAGCATGCCTTCGACGTCGAGGACGCCCATCTTGAGGGTCTTGAGCGCCAGCTCGAACTTGATCTGGCTCGACTTGTCCCCGGCCGCGGACGCCAGCTCGGCCAGCTTGTCGGCCACGGCGGTCTGCTCCGATTTCGGGAGCAGGTAGAGGAGCATCATCGACTTGATGGAGCCCACGGCCGCGCCGAAAGGCCCCCACCGGCCCGGGTCCGGGCCGAGCACGGACAGGATGGCCTGCCAGGCCGGGACCCCGCTCCTGACGAGCTCCGAGACCCGCGACTTCTTCTCCTCGAGGGTCTTCGGCTCGACCTTGCCCTTGAGCGCGCCCGGCACCGCGATGCCGTCGGGCCGCAGCTTGCGCAGCTGGCTGGCGGGGGTATACTCGAGGGCGTCCCGCTGCTCCACCGTTCCCGACGCCAAGGCGTCGACGTTCGCCTTGTTCTCGGCGACCAGGCGGTCGCGCTGGGCCTTGGCCCCCTGCTGCAGGATCGGCATGGCGTCGGCCAGCTGCGATTGGGAGAGCCCGGCCCGCTGGTAGATCGAGCCCAGGGTGCCCAGGACCCCCTGCAGGTCGGCGTTCTCGCCGGCAAGGAACCCCGCCAACTGCCCCCGGACGGCCTCGATCTCTTTCTCCAGGTCCTGGCGCTTGTCCTCGGGGGCGGCCTCCACGAGCTTGCCGATGAGGCTGTCCGTGGCCTTGCCGCTGGCGCGCGACGGGTCCGAGAGGACGATCTCGCGCACCTGCTGGTAGCGCCGCTCCAGCCAATCCGATTCCGCCCAGAGGTGGTCCACGAAGCGGCCGTGGGCGCCGCGGACCGCCTCGGGCGGGCCCGGCGTGCCCCATGCGCGCCCTCGCTCGGCCTGGATGAGGCCGCGCAGGCGCTTGACCTCCCCCAGCAGGTCCTCGCACCGCTTGTCGAGGCTCTCCTTCTTGGTCTCGGCCTCCTTGCGGGCCTTCACCACGGCATGGGTCTCGTTGATCCGGGCGAAGACCTTGATGTGCCCGGTCTTGATCTCGGCGATCGGGTCCATCACGGCCGCCCTCGTCGACAGCTCGACGTAGAGCTCGTGGGCCGGCCCCGGCGGCAAGGCCGGCGTCCCCGCGACGGACCCTGGTTTCGGGGAGGTCGAGCCGGCGCCGGGAGCGCCCGCCTTGGGCTCGAGGGCCTCGCGCTTGATCTGCTCGACTTTCTCCGCGAGGGCCTTGAGGCGGGTGGCGGGGTCGATGGGCTGCTTCTGGCTGTCGACGAGGGGCTGGACGTCGGCGGGCGTGGTGAAGAGGGCTTCGATCTCCTCGAGACGCTTCTTCTCCTCCTCGAGCTTCTTCTGCGCTTCCTTGAGCTTCTTCTCCGCCTCGGGGTCGCTTGGCCGCGTCCCGTCGGCGGGAAGGGTGTTGGCGGCCTCCGCGAACACGGCCGCCGGCCCCTGCCAAGGCAGGAGGCACAGCGACAACAAGACCGCGAGGATGCGGTTTGGGGCTCGGCGCGGGCACCGCATATTTACATAATTAGTGTAACACAGGTTCTTTACTTGTCAAGGGGCGAAAGGCTTGATTTACCGTACTTTTTCCACCCACCAGGGGGACGAGGGGCTCGGGCGGGACCTATCCGAGGAGCGCTCCGCCGAGAGCGGCGCGGCGACGGCGTTCCAGCCTACGCCATCGAGGCGGAGCCTTCCTTAGAACGCATCCATTCGACCGCCCCGCTCGTGTAGAAGAGGGAGCGCAGTTCAGGCAGGTGCCGGAAGGAGCCCGGCGTCATGCAGTAGCGGCCGCCCCGGCGGACGAGCCAGCCCTTCTCCTGGGCGGCCTCCAGAGCCGGGCCGAACCGGGGCTTGATGCCCCAGCCGAACGCCGCCCTGAAGCGCTCCAAGTCCAGGAACCCGAAGCTGAGGCTCCACAGGATCTGCTTGGCCAGCCGCTCCTCCTCGGGGAGGGCGTAGCAGTCCGAAACAGGCAGGGCCTTGCCCCGCTGGACGGCTTTCAGCCAATCCCAGAGGGCCGGCGGCGCGAACCACCACCGGCATCCCACCATGCTCGCCGCGTATTGCCCGATGCCCAGATACGGCAGCCCGTCCAACAGGCGCCCCTCGAAGTAGGCGGAGGTGCCGGTCTCGTGGCGGTGCAGGGAGTAATTCACCGAGCCGTACGGCGCGTGGTAGCCTTTGGCCGTCAGGAAGGCATGGGCCTCCTCGTAGAGCTTCCCATACGCGGCGGGCGAGGGCGGGCGGGCGCCGACCATGGAGAAGCCCCTGCCCTTGCCGCGGTACAGGCAGTCGTACGTCGTAATCGAATCGGGCCTCAGCGAGGCGACGAACTTGAGGTCGCCGCGCCACTCGGCAAGCCCCTGCCCCGGCAGGCCGAAGATGAGGTCGACGTTGACCCTCTCGAAGCCGGCGTCCCTGAGGCGCTTGAACGCGGTCTCGGCCTCCAGCCGGGACTGCTTGCGGTTGATGCGGACCAGCAGGCCGGCCTCCGCGGTCTGCACGCCCAGCGACACCCGCCCCACCCCGAGCGAGCGCAGCAGGGCGAGCTTGGCCGGCTCGCGGGAGGCCGTCTCCGGCCCCGTCTCGACGGACAGCGGGCGCCTGCGGACGGCGCGGGCCAGCCAGGGGCCCAGCGCCTTGAGGAGCCTCTCGCACTCGCGCTCCGCCAGCAAGGTGGGCGTCCCGCCCCCGATGTCGATGCCGCTCACGCGGGCCGACGCGGGCAGAAGCCCCTCCAACAGCTCCAGCTGCCGGACGACCCCGCCCACGTAGCCGGCGAACAGGCCCGCGTCCTTGCGCGTGTCGATCGAGAAATTGCAGTACAGGCACCGGGCCCGGCAGAACGGGACATGCACGTAGAGCCCGAACTCCGAGAGCCCCGTCAAGCCTCCCTTCGCGGACAAGAACCCCGCGGCCGACGCGGCGTCGCTCGCGAAGCGGCCCTGGAAATACTCCCTCCCCGGCGGGTACTGGATCGTGAAGGCGTGGGGCGTCTCGCGGGCGAGGGACAGGTGGCGGTCGAGACTCATGTCGGCATTCTCCTATCGATCGGCTCAGGCGGGCGCGCGCATCCCGAGTTCAGAGAGGCCTCTTCTTGCTCTTGATGGTCTCCAGCACGTGATCGCGGCATCTCTCTCCCAGCGTGCCTCCGGACGGGTCCGAGGGGTCCGGCCCGTAGTAGTCGGGCGCTTCACAGCATGCGGGCTTGATGTTGCAGCTCGTTTCCCCCAGCCTGAGCACGGGCCGCTTGAAGGCGCCTTCCTCGCACCTGACCAGGTAGAACGCGTTGATGGCCTCATGGTCGTTGTAGCAGAGGATGTTCTCCGAGCCATGGCCCTCGCAGCTGCAGGCCCCGACCTTCCGGACGGGAGGCTTCCTGTCGATTTCGGGGGCGGGGCCGACGCATTCCATGTCCGTGGTGATGGTCCAGTACCGCATCAGGCACCAGTCGAGAGGGTCGTCGCTCTGCCCCTCGCGGGCGGGCTTGTTGCGGTCCACGCCGGGCATGGGGGTGGGCCGGAACTCCCCGCAGAGCCCGAAGGGCAGGGGCGACTTGGCCGTCGGGAGTCCCGGCTTGAGGGCTTCGCACTGCCCCTTGGTGATCTGCGCCGGCCCGGTGACCTGGTAGTTCGCGGCCGCCATGTCCGTCTTGCCGGACCCGTCGCACTCCAGGCGGTCGGCGGGGATGAAGTAATGGAGGGTGGGATAGCCGAGGTTGAAGTACTTCTGGACCGAGTGCTCCGGCCGGGCGACGAGCTCTTTCCATCCGCCGGCGTTCGACTTGAACTTATCCGAGCCCGAGGGCTCCCGGTAGAGCTGGGGAGAGGTCCCGGCGTTCCGGAACCTCAGCGGCGGACTCGGGAAAGCGCCGTGGCACTGGTCCGGGTGGTAGTAGAACCGGAAGGCATCGCCGGACGGGGAGGCCTTGGCCTCGCCGGCCGAGGCGCGCAGCTTGGCGCCCGAGTAGGCGCCGGCGACCCGGGGCGGCCAGGAGTCGGCCCAGGCGCTGGCGGCCGAGGCCCAGACCGCGGCGAGCACGAACGACCCTCGTCTCCGATTCATGGCACTCCTCCCGAGCGCGCTGGGCGCCTATCCCGTGCGGACGTTCCAGCTCCACCGTCGAACGCCTGGCCAAGGCCGTTTCTCCTTCTCACCGGGAAGGCATTGTAGCATGATTGCGACCGCAGGGGAGCGAGGAGGACGAGCCGTTGGGTGCGGGGATGATTTGTAGGCAGCCGGCGCTCCAGCGGGTGCGCCGAAAATTTGCAGGTAGCCGCCTGGTTGACCCAGACTGCCCGTTCAGCCGCTGCTATTGAGCTTGTCGCGGCCGAGGCCATGGCTAGGGGTCCCCTCCAACCCGTGTTGAGGTGATATGTTTGAACATCTCACCTCAACACGGGTTCCAGCCCCCCCGACAG